>JAMPFQ010000020.1 GCA_023664345.1 Lachnospiraceae bacterium
CGGCACATACAATAGAATCAAAAGGCTGATTCTATTGTCAAGAACAATCAATGAATCGGTGCAAGTCCGAAAGAATCGCTGCTCTTGCGATTCTTCCGTGTGAGATTTAGAGTTTCTCCGCGAAGCAGCCCTTGCTGCGAGCGGCTAGAAACTCTTCTCACACTTATGTCGCCTCAAACACTCGAAGCTTTGCACTTTTTGAGCGGTTGTTTTCCGCCAGTTCCTTCTCTCCCGGCAAAATTGGTTTTTTTGTTACCACTCTTCCCTTCGATACTTTCCCGCATACGCACACCGGAAACTCCGGCGGACAGGTACAGGGATCTTCGTTTTTCTTAAAAGTAGTCTTAACGATCCTGTCTTCCAGGGAATGAAAGGTGATGATGCAGAGCCTTCCTCCCGAATCCAGCATCCCGATCAGATCATCCAGCGAGTCCTTCAAAACCTCCAGTTCCCTGTTGCACTCGATCCGGATGGCCTGAAAGGTCTGTTTGGAAGGATGGCCGTCCTTTCTCATTTTGGCAGGGATTGCCGCCTTGATGATCTCATTCAGTTCAAAGGTAGTCTCAACAGGCTTGTCCGCCCTGGCCGCCACGATATGCTTCGCAATGTTCCTGGCGAACCGGTCTTCACCATAATCCCGGATGATCCGGAACAGGTCGCTCTCGGAATAGCCGTTGACAATATCTTTCGCTGTCATTTTCTGCCTGCGGTCCATCCGCATGTCCAGCGGCGCATCAAAGCGGTAGGAGAATCCCCTCTCCGATTCGTCCAGCTGGTAGGAGGATACGCCGAGGTCAAGAACGATCCCGTCCACTTTTGTCACTCCCCGCTCTGCAAGGGCGGCTTTTAGATTACAATAGTTATTTCTCAGGATGGTGACTTTGTCACCAAAGGGAGCCAGCTTTTTCCCCGCCGCCTCCACAGCGGCATCATCCTGATCGATTCCGTATAAGTGTCCGGTGGTAAGCTGTCTGCACACCTCGCAGGCATGTCCTCCCCCTCCCAGCGTGCCATCCACATAGATGCCTTCCGGCTTTACATGCAGTTGTTCTATGGTTTCCGCCAGGAGCACGGAATAATGACTAAATTCCATATCGGGGTTCCTCTCAGATTGTCAATCCCAGATTGATCATTCCCTCAGATATCTTATTGATATCCACCTGTTCGCTGTTCTCGTTCCATTTCTCAAGGCTCCAGATCTCAATGCGCCCGCCCATTCCGGCCAGGACCACATCCTTTTCCAGCCCTGCGAAATCCCTCAGATCCTGAGGCATCAGGATACGCCCCTGCTTGTCCACGGTGACATACTGAGCGCCTGACAGGAAAAATCTGGCAAACTGTCTTGCCTCCTGGTTGATCAGCGGCAGTGATACCAGCTTCTCCTCAAAGGCTTTCCAATCATCATTCGCGTACACAAACAAGCAGCCGTCCATCCCTCTGGAGACCACGAACTCGTCTCCCAATATCTCACGGTACTTGGAAGGAATGCTCAACCTGCCTTTTGGATCGATCGTATGATTGTATCTGCCCATGAACATCGCAATCACCACCAGTCACAAGCGGGGCTTCCGCAAGAGGGTGTGTCAGCATTTGGCCTTTCATCCCACTTTATGGGTTTTTTCGCCACCCTCATCCCACTTCATGATTGATTTTAATATATTATCAGGGTTTTTACAAGCTTTATTTTTGGAGCAGGGTATGCAAAAAGCGCCCCGCAGAGTTTCTGCGGAACGCTTTTTGATGGTAAAACTACAAGATATAGTAGAGAGAGGAAGTGTTTGTTTCCATATCTATTTTAAAAAAATTTTGCACAATTTTTAAATTTTCATTAAGGGGAAAGGGCTGCTTTTGCTTCCATAACATTTCTCATATCTTCCAGATCGTTTTGGTCAAGGCCGCATGATGCGTATATCTGGTCACTGTATCGTTGGATAAGTTCAGAAAAGTGGTCATTGCATTCCAGATCATATAATAGCATACAGGCGTTATAGAATATGTCAGCATCCGGATTTTCCTGCTTCCATTCTGTTTCAGCCACTGTCAGCACCTGGTCTGCAATGGCCCGGCGTTCTGACTGCGACTTGATCTTTTTCAGCGCTGTTCTTGCGTTGCAGGACACTTCCAGATGTTCGCATAAAGCGATTTCCGTCAGTTCGCGGCTGACAAGCATGATCACTTTTTCGTCCCACATATCGGTGTTCTTTAACAGGTTTGTCACCATCAAACGCCTGTGCAGGTCACGCTCTCTGCTGTTGACAGGCGCTCCGAGTTCCATGAACAGATCCTGATATTTTACGGCATCGCTTTCATGTGCCCAGTTGAATATCGCATGTCTGAACTCCTGGTAGGCAGTCATAAGTTCGAGCCATGCGCTGCTGTGTTCTTCGCCGGATGTCATCATGTTGGTATTTTCCTCTACAGATTGTTCTATCACTGCTTTTTTGCTTCACTTTCCTTTTGCCTGATCCGTATGCGTACTATAACATCCGTTATCACAGCAAACAGCACCATCAGCATAGATAACACCTGTGATACTGCGATAGAAGTTCCGGGGATGAACAGGGTATCGGTCCTGATTCCCTCAATGATGAATCGGCCCAGACCGTAGCCCGCAAAGTAGAGCAGGCATATCTCGCCATTGAACCTTTTGTGTTTCATGTACAGCAGCATCAGTGCAAATACGACGAGACACCAGACGCTTTCGTAGAGGAAAGTGGGGTGTACCTGGATATAATCAGCGCCCTCCGGTATGTGGGCGGCAATGTTCTCGGAAATGTCTCTTGCCCGCACCGCTTCCATGGGAAGCTGCATGGAAAACAGGCCGTCATGATATTCGCCAAATACTTCCCGGTTCATAAAATTGCCCCAGCGGCCAATCGCCTGTCCCAGGATCAAACCTGGGACGCATACGTCACCTATATGGAAAGGATTCTGTTTCTTCAGCTTCGAATAGATGAAAAGAGTGATGAACGCGGCAATGACGCCGCCATATATAGCCAGTCCGCCCTTGCGGATATTGAAGACGCCCAGAATGTTATCTTTGTAAAAATCCCACGCAAAGACCACATAGTAAATCCTGGCGCCGATGATGGAGAAGATGACCGCATAGATTGCAAAATCCCAGATCACCTCCGGGTCAAGCCCCGTCCGTTTCGCCAGACCAGCCGCCGTCAGGATCCCCGCGATGATGCCGATCCCTATGATCAGGCCGTAAAAGGCTATCTCAAAACCAAAAACAGTAAAATGTCTGGGCACATCCTCCAGATAAATCCCCAGATTCGGAAAAGCAATGTCTCCTGCGTTCATGTATGCTCCTTTTCTTCAAATGGACAGCCCCCTGCCCTGTGAAAAACCGCACTCCGTGCGGCCCTCATTCGCTACTGCTTCGCTTTCGCTCATGATGGACGTTCGTCAAGCTGACAGTCAAAACTTCTCATGCAAGCATGGAAGTTTTGACTGTCAGCTTTCCTCACTGTTTTCACACGTTAAACCTAAACAATATCACGTCTCCGTCCTGCACTACGTAGTCTTTGCCCTCCATGCCCACCAGGCCCTTTTCACGGGCGGCGGCAAGGGAACCCTGTTCCAGCAGGTCTTTGTAATTGACGACTTCCGCCTTGATAAAGCCTCTCTCAAAATCGGAGTGTATCTTGCCCGCGGCCTGGGGCGCTTTGGTGCCGATCTTGATGGTCCACGCCCTGGTCTCATCCTCTCCCGCCGTCAGGAAACTCATCAGCCCCAGCAGGGAATAACTTGCCCGAATCAGTTTTTCCAGACCGGACTCAGCCAGCCCCAGATCCTCCAGGAACATGGCTTTCTCATCCTCGTCCAGTTCTGATATCTCCTGCTCGATCTGGGCGCAGATGACAAATACCTCGCTCTTCTCTCTCTCCGCGAACTGTTTCACCTCAGAGACAAAAGCATTGGAGGCGCCGTCGTCAGCCAGTTCGTCCTCCGCCACATTTGCCGCGTAGATCACGGGTTTGTATGTTAATAAGTTATATTCCTTTAACAGCGCCAGTTCGTCCTCATCCTCCACTTCCAGAGTCTTAGCCGGCTTTCCGCTCTCCAGGTGAGCCTTGATACGTTCCAAAAGCGCCAGTTCCTTTGCGTAAGCCTTGTCCATCCGGGCAGCTTTTGACACTTTCGAATATCGTCTCTCCAACACCTCCAGATCGGCAAAGATCAGTTCCAGATCAATGGTCTCTATATCCCGCAAAGGGTTCACGCTGCCGTCCACATGGATCACATTGGCATCCTCAAAGCACCTCACCACATGGACGATGGCGTCCACTTCCCTGATGTTGCTCAAAAACTGGTTCCCCAGACCCTCTCCCTTGGAAGCGCCCTTCACCAGACCGGCGATATCCACAAACTCGATCACTGCAGGAGTGACTTTTTTCGACTGATACATATCTCCCAACGCTTTCAGCCTCATATCAGGCACTGCCACCACGCCGATATTGGGGTCGATGGTGCAGAAAGGATAGTTGGCTGATTCCGCTCCCGCTTTCGTGAGGGAATTAAATAATGTGCTCTTGCCCACATTGGGCAGACCGATGATGCCTAATTTCATAACTTATCATCCCTGTCCGAAAATCCTTATATTTCAAGGATTCCCGCCTTTCTCTATATTTTTACTACACAATCTGCTACACAATTTTTAAGG
This sequence comes from Lachnospiraceae bacterium, assembly GCA_023664345.1. Lineage (GTDB taxonomy): Bacteria > Bacillota > Clostridia > Lachnospirales > Lachnospiraceae > Acetatifactor. The sequence continues at coordinate 4,670 of JAMPFQ010000020.1, forward strand.
CACTTTCGATTCTTTCTACCTCTTTGAACTTCCCATCCTCCGTCACATGGACGTATCGGTTCATCGTAATGTCCGCATTTGCATGACCTAAAATCACCTGCAAAGTCTTAGGACGCACACCACGTTCAATACATCTGGTTGCCGTCGTGTGTCTAAGAACGTGCATTGAGAAACGCTCAATACCGGCTTTGTCACAAAGTTTTAATAGAGAAGTATCATAAGCTGAATTTTTTGTCGGTTCGCCTTTTCTGCAAAGGAACACAAATTCTTTGAACTGCATATTGATCACTTTAATCTCTTTGATCTTCTCTTTCTGTCTTTTCAAAATTGCAACTGTTTCTTCTGTCAAAGGCACATCGCGATGCCACATTGTATTGCTTTTCTTAAATCACCCTTGTTCATGCCACGCAATGCTAACATAGCCCACAATTTATTATATACAATCATGTGTTCACCCTCCTTATGATCTGATACTATATATTTCATTATACCAGATTATTTCTATATTAAAAAAGTGTAAAGCCTTAATCCTTACACCTTGGGTTGTTGGCTGCTATTCAGTTGTAGGGAATGCTACTCTTGTTCTTTTGGGTCATGAGTTTCTACATACTCTATGATCATAAGTATTTCATCACTATTCATACCCTTTTCTTTTAATTTGCGGATAAGATTAACAACTTCCTTGCCGGTCATATGATCACCTGCTTTCTGTGCATGATTAGTTGATTGTTACCCTTATTATAACAATCGATGCCCAAAGTGTAAAGCCTTTATTCAATCATCAGGATACTTTGGGAAGTCTATTCCCATCCCGACTACCCTTGTACGGGTAGTTTCGTCTTAATTTTCAAAGACTCATCAGGGGATTTATTCGATTACGGTTATAAAGTAGTTATCAATCACAACCTTGTCGTCAGTCTAATCTGTGATGCACTTACACATTCACAGCCCCTGGGGGAATTGTCTTTTCTCATGAATGTTGAAACGCCGTTGCCGATCTTGTCCTGAATCTCTTTCATTGTGATTGTGTGTGTCATGTTTGCTACCTGCCCTTCGTTTTGGCTGATATTGGTTTGATTGCTGTTGATAGTATCTTAGCATAGATTAATCTATAGTTTATTTAATTTCAGAACCAGAAACATTGTTTCCATCAGCTGTTTTCTGTGGTATACTGGACATGGCATAAATCTCCTTTCTGTGTAATTGTTTTTCGACAACTCAATCATACCACATGCAAGAGGTTTATGCCTTTTTTATGGGTTAAAGTATTGTTTTTTCAAGGTTCATCACATCATATGGTGTGGGAAGTTTGAGTTATTTGCAAGTACTTCTGTTATAATTCCACCTGCCGATGTAGCAACGGCAATCTGGTTATTATCAAATATAATAGCTACCAATACGGCAATTATAGTCGCCCCCACCCGTAAAACGGGTGGCTCGGGACGCGGGCTATGAGCCCGCACTGCTAACCGCGCCTCAAGACACTGGATGTCTCTCTGGACTATGGGAATGAGGCTCTGCGCTCTATCCCCACAGTTCCGTTCCAGCCACTTTGTTCCTGACTCGTCGCCGCCGCTAAAGCGGCATTTGTACTACTTCACCTTTTAACCCTTAAAAGGATCCTCGTATTCCTTCACGCTTAACTTATCCTGCATGATGTCATACTTCTCCTGATCTTGGATGGAAGACTTTCATGTATTTGATGATTCTAATATTGAAGAAGATACGCTTCCCTGTACGCTTCCTCCCTGTCCTGCTCCAGAATGCGGCATAACTCCTGCCCTATATCCAGCGCCGCGTCCACAAAGCAGGGCGCCAGCCTGATGCCGCTCTCCCCTTTCATCTTCTCAAGGGCCTCCGCCGGGGAACACACTGTCCCCTGATAATTTCCTATGATATCGCTGTTTCTGTCAATATAGTCCGCAACACATAAAATATCGATCAGCGCCGCGTCCGCCGTGTCCTCCCTGTGATACTCCTCCGGGTAGCCGCCCTGTCCGCCATAGCTTGTGTGGTGTCCCAACGCCGCAATGGCATAATCCCTGGTAGAGGGCCACCTCTGCAGGATCTCATATCCCAACACCGTATGCAGGCGGTGCATTTTCTCCTCTTCTTCCGTCCAGCTGCGGTTCTGGATATCATACAGATCCAGAAGCTTCATCTTTCCTATATCATGCAGCATCCCACATTCATAGAGGAAACTGTCCAGTTCCTCCCGGTGCGCCAGGAGCGCCTCCTCGGAATCATAACCCCTCACGCCCAGGAGCAGCTTTGGATCTTGCTCCAGCACCCTGTGCAGTATCGCCTGTGAGATCCTTGCCACCATCTGGGAATGCACATAGGTCTCCGGCTGCCTGCACGCCACCATCTCTTCAATGAAATCCCGGAAACTGTACTCGCCCGGATACTCGATATAAGCCTCCAGGCTGCCTCGGATGTAATAGAAAAGCGCATCGTTGAACATGCTGTGGGGAACCTGTTTCACATACTGCACCATTCTCCGGTACATCATGAGTACCACAGGCTTTTTCTTCTCAGCCATCCCCTCGTCCTTTTTCACATACACCGAATACAGCGCCGGAATAAATACATTACCGTACATTCCCTGTTGGCTGTGATCGGTGGCGGAGATGGCCGCATATACCTTTTCCATATTCTGCAGGAATTCTTCCAGGGTGTGTATGCCGCCGTGGTAAGAAGCGGCATAGTAGGCATATTCCCACTGTGGCTGCAGGGGAACTCCCTTTTCCCTGGCATTCCTTACCTGTCTGTCATAGACAACCTGTGCCGATTCCATGACCTCCTTGATGTCCTGTATGGTAGCCTCCCCGCTGCGCAGGAAACTGAGCAGGGTCGTCCTCTCCTGATGGGACTTGTAGATATACAGATCCCAGGGCAGGTTCGGTGTCTTTTCATGGTACACCGAATCGTTGAGCACCTGCAGGGAATGTCGGATCACATCCATCTTCTTCCTGACGATCCCCGGTTCGTTTCCTGTATAGCCAAGCGCCAGGTTCCCCATGGCGCGGTGGATGTATCCCCTGGTCTCCGCGTTTTCTATCTCATCATAATGCCGGAAATATCCTGCCGCTTCTCCAAACAGCAGGGACATCTTCCATCGGAATCTGTCAGCTGTGTCTTTTCCCTCCATCCTCTGAAAACTGTATGCGGCCATGGCCGCCATATACAACTCTTTGATCAGCAGATCCCTGTCCTTTTTGCGTCTGGCAAATGCCGCCAGCGCACTGCACACCTGATATTGCATCCCGTTATCAAGCTGCTCTTTCATCAGCACATCCGCAAACTCCTCCAGCGCCTCTATGTCCTCCGGCGGCGCGTTCAGAATGTTATCCATCAGTGGTATCAGCTGCTCCCTGAGGATGCCCATGTTCTCCTCTCGCAGCCGCACGATCTCCACATGGTCTGCCAGCTTCTGCCAGTAAATATCCTCCGACCGATTCTCCATCGTCGCACGGCTGCCCAGCAGCCTGCCCACTTTTCTCGTATTTTCACAATATTTCTCCTGATACTGCCGCATAGCTTACCTCCCGGCCCACCTGTCAAGGCAGTCCAATACCTGATGTACGTCCAGGGGCTTTGTGATATGTTCGTTCATGCCCGCCTCCAGAGAACGCTTCCTGTCTTCCACAAATGCATTCGCTGTCATCGCTACGATATGGATCTTAGAAGCATCCCGACGTTTCATCTTCCGGATCTGCCTGGTGGCCTCCAGACCATCCATCAGAGGCATCTGGACATCCATCAGTATCAGGTCATAATAAAATTCCGGCTTGGCGGCAAAGGCATCCACTGCCTCTCTTCCATCCTCAGCCGTATCGATCAGGGCCCCCGTATCGCGCAAGATCTCTGTGGCGATCTCCCTGTTCAGTTCATTGTCTTCCGCCAGGAGGATATGACAGTCCTCGTAGTTTGCCACGGTTTCAGCGCTCTCATCCGCTGCTTTCCTGCCTGCCTCGGTATAGGGGAACAACGCCTGTGCCAGGCGGCTCTCAAACAGCGGAAGGGGGACAAAGGAATCAACCCCCGCCTGTTTTAACAGATATTCCATCGCCGACCAGTCGCTCTCCGAAAAAAGCAGGATGGGAAACCGGCTGCCCATCCTTTCACGGATCTCCGAAAGAAAAAGCGATATCTCCACATCATCCAGCTTATCACCCGTCAGCAGCGCAAAATAGTCCGATCCTGAGATGTCGGCCTCATTGATCAGTCCGATCGCCTCCATGCCGTTGGCCGCCACGTCCACGGCAATGCCCAGCCTGCCCAGCATAGACGGAAGCCGCTCCAGCTTCTCCTCCGCGCCCTGCAGTACCAGCGCCCGCTTTCCCTCAAAGGCCTCCCTCTGAAAACTCTCCTCTTTCCCGGAGATTTCCAGCGGAACCCTGACCGTAAAGACACTGCCCACGCCTTTCTCGCTTTCCACCCGGATCTCACCCTGCATCATCTCCACGATTTTCTTAACGATGCTCATGCCCAGCCCTGTTCCCTCGATCTTGCTGGTGGTGGTGTCCTGCTCCCGCTCGAAAGGTTCAAAGATCCGCTCCACAAACTCCGACGACATCCCCATGCCGTTGTCCTGTATCCGGACGGACAGCAGCGCCTTTCCATCCTCCCGCGCTTCCTGCGCCACATGCATCCACACATCCCCGCCCTCCGGGGTAAACTTCACGGCGTTGGAAAGTATGTTGATGTAAACCTGCTGCAGATGCAAGGTATCCCCCACCAGATCCTCATACTGTATATTTTCCAGTTCCAGGTGAAAATGCAGTCCCTTTTTTTCCGCCTGAGGCTTGATGACGATCAGGATGGAATGGATCAGATCCGCCAGCTGCAGTTCCTCTGTCATGATCGTCACCTTGCCGCTCTCAATGCGGGACATGTCCAGTACCTCGTTGATCAGGGAGAGAAGATGCCCCGATGCCGTCTGAATCTTTTTCAGGCAATCTTCCACCCTGACTCTGTCATCCGTATGGTTCAGGGCGATATCCGTCATGCCCACAATGGCGTTCATTGGCGTGCGGATATCGTGGGACATCTCCGACAGGAATTTCGTCTTTGCCGTGCTGGCCTCATTCGCCGCTTTCAGGGCGTCCTCCATTTTATGGCGGTATTCCTCATATTCCTCCGGCGTATGCTCCTCTTCTTCCCCGCGGCATAAAAGCATACAGAGGCACATATCGCCGCCAAAATCCGAGCGATATATCTGATATTTCCCGCTGCAGACGCCCTCTGCGGCGCCAGCCGGATCAGCCACCGGTCTCACGTTTTCCGCGCTTCCCGCAAGTTCCAGCTGCCCTGCCGTCCGTCCGGGCAGCGCATTTTTTTCCATGCCGAGCAGCCGTGCCGCGGCTTCGTTCATATACAGGACAACAGCTTCTTCGGAAAAAGGCAGGCCCGTGACAAGATAAGCCTGCTGACTCTTCCCGAACAGGAAGTCCAACTCCTCATATGTATTCATCGCGTTCTCCGTTTCATGGGAATGATCTCATTTTATACTTATTGTACCAAGCCGCCTGCACGGCGGCAAGTGTTAAAATATTTTTCCACGATAGGCGCAAAAAAGCGCCCTGAAAGCGCCGTATTCGATCTTTTCCTATCTGTGATACAAAAAGAACAGCGGAAAGTGAGGACGGCGTATAACGCCCGACCTCACTTTCCGCTGCCCAAAAGCCTCTGCGTCACCTGATCGCAAGGATCTCCTCCCGCTCCGCCAGCAGCTTTTCCACGGAAACAAGCTTCACGCAGAGCACAAATATCCTGGTTGCGTCCGCCATTTCCTCCGTTGTGGGGAAAGTAGGCGCGATACGGATATTGGAATCCTCCGGATCAAGCCCATAGGGATAGGTAGCGCCTGCTCCCGTCAGCACTACGCCCAGGGACTTGCACTTTGCCACAATGGCCTTCGCACAGCCCGGCATGGAGTTGAAAGATATGAAGTATCCGCCTCTGGGCTTGATCCAGCTTCCGATTCCCGTGCCTGTCAGTTCCGCATCCAGGGTGTCAAGCACCGCCTCGAATTTGGGGCGCAGGAGATCTGCATGTTTCTTCATATGGGCGTTCAGTCCGTTGATATCCCTGAAAAAACGCGCATGGCGCAGCTGGTTGATCTTATCGTGGCCGATGATCTGCACGTTCATGAACTTATGGATATACTCCATGTTTGCTTTGGAAGTGGCGATGCATGACACACCGGAACCGGGGAAGCTGACCTTCGAAGTGGATGCAAAGATATACACCATATCGGGATTTCCCGCTTTCTCGCACTCTTCCAGGATATCCAGGATCTCATCCTGGATATCCTCGTAAATATGATGGATGCAGTACGCATTGTCCCAATAGATTCTAAAATCCTCCGCTTTCGGCTTCAGGTTCGCGAACCGTCTCACCACTTCATCCGAATAGGAGATGCCTGTGGGATTGGAATACTTGGGCACGCACCAGATTCCTTTGACCGCCGCGTCCGTATTCACATACTCCTCCACCAGATTCATATCCGGCCCGTCCTCGCCCAGCGGGATGTTGATCATCTCGATCCCGAACAGTTCCGTGATCTTGAAATGTCTGTCATATCCCGGAACAGGGCACAAGAATTTGACTTTATCCAGTTTGCACCAGGGCGTGGAACCGTTCACTCCCTTGATCATGGAACGTGCCACCGTATCGTACATGATGTTCAGGCTGGAATTGCCGCACACGATCACATTGTCCTTGGGAACCCCTATCATATCAGCCATCAGGCGCCTGCACTCGCCGATTCCGTCCCAGTCGCCGTAATTCCTGGTGTCATTTCCCAACAGGGTATGCATATCCGACTGGCTGTTGACCACATCCAGCATGGGCATGGATAATGCCAGCTGGGAAGCCCCCGGCTTTCCTCTTGCCATATTAAGGGAAAGCCCCTTTGCCTCCTCCGTCTTAAATTCCTCCTCCAGGCTTGCTTTCAGCGCCAGAAGTTCCTCCCGGCTCATGTCCTTGTACGCTTTCATAATACCTCTTTCCTTCTTCCCGCTATATTTTATATTTTATCCCGCATTGGTTTCCGGTTTAAAATTTCTTCCTGTTTTTTAACTCCTCGTATAACAGACAGTAATTGTCATACCGCATCCTGCTGATCCTGCCCTCCGCCACCGCGTCCTTGACGCCGCACTCCGGCTCATTGATATGGGCGCATCCCCCGAAACGGCAGTATTGCCCATGCTCTGCAAATTCCGGGTAATAGCCCCCCAACTGCTCTTTCTCCAGGTCAAACAGCCCCAGGGAACTGAATCCGGGGGTATCCAGTATATAAGTATCCGCATCAGCGGCGATCAGTTCAGTATGTCTGGTGGTATGTTTTCCCCGCTCGATCTTCCTGCTGATCTGTCCCGTCTCCATGGTGACACCGGACTGCAGGCAGTTGACGATGGAGGATTTCCCCACGCCGCTGGGACCTGCCACAGTGGTGGTCTTCCCCCTCAGCAGTTCTTTCAGTTCCTCGATGCCCTGCTGCTTGCTTGCGCTGACGGAAATAGTCCTGCAGCCGCAAGCCTCGTAAATATCCCGATACCGCTGTCCGTCTCCTTCCCGATCCAGATCCTGTTTGTTAAAACAGATGATACAGGGAACCCCCTGCTGCTGCATCATGATCAGAAAACGATCCAACAGGTTAAAATTGGGCTTTGGACTGACAATGGCAAAGATCACAAGCGCCTGATCGATGTTTGCCACCGCAGGGCGTATCAGTTCGCTGTGCCTGGGAAGCAGTTCCCTGATATTTCCAAGATGCTGCTCCCCATCCAATATATCCATCTCCACATCATCGCCCACCAGAGGTTTCCGGTTATCTTTGCGGAAGATGCCCTTCGCCTTACATTCATAGACTTCCGCGCTCTGGGAATTTTCTTCAAAAACATGGACATAGTAAAAACCTGCTATCCCACGGATGATCTTTCCACGCATCTGCTCACCCCATGATTCCGCTCTGCCGAATCACACAATCCAGATGAAGAATGCCCGGTTTTGGGCATTCTTCGGTGTGAAGAAAGTCTGCAAAACAGACTTAGAAGTTCTTTGCGAAGCGGCCTATGCTGCGAGCATTAGAACTTCTCTTCACACTATTCTACCGTAAATTCCACTCTCCTGTGCACTACTTTCTCCTGCTTTGCCCCAGAAATCTCCTGTCCTGTTTCCGGATCTTTAGCGGACACGGTATAAACCAGCGTTATCGTTCCTCCTGAACATTTGATGCCATAAATATTGGTAGCCACAGGAAACGCTTCTACTTCCCTTTCCAGCAACACCTGATCATCATCCCCGATCAGCGTTACATATACGGGATCCCCCAACTTATAATCAGGCGCTTCATCCTTAGTAGGCGCCGCGATGCTTGTCTCATATTTATAGGTGTGGGTCTCCGGCCCCTTGCTCACCCTGATCTCCAGAGTGGTTCCCGGATCCACATAGGAACCGTGGGAATAACTCTGATAGCAGATCTGCCCTTCCGGATACTCCGAACTGAACACATAGGAAACATCGCCGATCTCCAGTCCGGCCTCGATCGCCATGATCGTCCCGTCCTGTTCTGTCTTTCCGATCAGATCCGGCACATATAGCTTGACTTCCTCCTTGCCAAGGCTGACCGTGACAGTGATGTTGCTCCCCTGGGGCGCTTTCGTCCCTGCCATGGGAGACTGGGATACGATCACGCCTTTCGCGATCGTATCAGAATAAGCTTCCATCTTCGTCACCGCAAATCCCAGCGCAGTGAGACGATTCTCTCCTTCCTCAAAGGTATCATCCACCACACCGGGGACTTCCACTCCAGCAGGTCCCGCGCTGGCGGTCAATATCACAGTGCTGCCCAGCGCCACATCTTCTCCTTTTTCCACATTGGCGCCGATCACCACTCCCACATCGATGGTATCCGACTCCTCATACTGTACTTCCGGATGGATCCCCAGGTTGATCAGGGTATTTCTGGCATCTTCCACATTCGTGCCCCTGACATCAGGCATCGGGACATACTCCACGGAAGAACTTCCGGAAGAGGACGGCTCGTCAGTGATGATGGGGCTGCTGGGATCTTTGTCATCCCCCTCGCCGCCAAAGACTCTTAACGCCAGGATGATGATAATGATACAAATCACGATACCCGCCAGGATAGCAAGCACTGTGGTCACTCTTTCCACCCGGGGATTGTAATCATACTCGTCTTCATCCTCTTCCGCCAGTTCGTCTCCCTCATACATGGCTTCCGTATCCGACAGCAGCCGCATACTATCCTCCTGCGGTTCCTGATATATGGTCCTCCGCTTGATCTGCGCCATATCATTGTCGGTGATCATGCGCGTTCCGCCATCCATATCCGGATCGTTCTGTGTCACGAAATCTTCATCGGGATTGATCAGGGACTGCTTCAGGTCTGCAAGCAGTTCCTGCACATTCTGATAACGGCGGTCCGGCGATTTCTGACAGCATTTCAGGACAATGCTCTCCACACTGCCGGGGATCTCCGGCACATATTCCGCCGGGGAGGGCATTTCCTCCTGTATATGTTTGATGGCTATTGCCACCGTAGTCTCCCCGTTAAAGGGCACCCGCCCTGTGAGCATCTCAAACATGGTGATGCCCAGCGAGTAAATATCGCTCTTTTCATCACTGTAACCGCCTCGTGCCTGTTCCGGCGAGGTATAATGTACCGAGCCCATGACATTGGATGTGATGGTATTGCTGGTAGCCGCCTTGGCAATGCCGAAGTCCGTTACTTTCACCTTTCCGTCCCTGGATATGATGATATTCTGAGGTTTGATGTCCCTGTGGATGATGTGGTTATTATGAGCCGCTTCAATGCCCATGCTCACCTGAATGGCAATGCTCACCGCTTCCTTATAGGAGAGCCTTGCCTTTTTTTCGATATATTTCTTCAGGGTGATCCCTTCCACCAGTTCCATGACGATATAATAAATACTGTTCTCTTCGCCCACATCATAGACATTGACGATATTGGGGTGCATCAACCCTGCAGCCGCCTGCGCCTCAATACGGAATTTGGAAACAAAGTTGGCATTCTCGCTGAACTCCTGCTTGAGGACTTTCACAGCCACAAAGCGGTTCAGCTTGTGGTCTTTTGCTTTATATACATCTGACATGCCGCCGGTCCCGATTTTTTCCAGTATCTCGTACCGGTCGCCTATCATCATTCCAATCTTGATCATACATGTTCTCCATTCTATATGAAACGTATGCTGACACAGCCTGCGCTATGCAGACAACGGATCTATCAATATTACGCTGATATTGTCCCTGCCGCCCTTGTCATTGGCCGCCTTTACCAGTTCCTCCGCTTTCTCGACCATATCCCTGGACTCCTCCAAGATCATCCGAATCTCCTCGTCCTCCAGCATATTGGTCAGTCCATCGGTACACATCAATACAATATCGTCATGATTCAGTTTGACCGTAAAAAAGTCTGGTTTTACGACATCATCCGCTCCTACTGCCCTGGTGATGATATTCTTATCCGGATGGTTCCGCGCTTCTTCTCTGGCGATCCCGCCCATGCGCACCATCTCCTCCACCAGCGAATGATCCCTGGTGATCTGTCTGATCTCCTTATGGTTCGCGATGTAAAGCCTGCTGTCTCCCACATTGGCCACCTGCAGGACATCGCCGTCACAGGTCGCTGCCACCACAGTGGTCCCCATACCTTCCAGATCGGGAGATTCCTCTGCACATCTGCGTATCAGTGCATTAGCCGTTTTGATGGCATGTTCCAAGATCGCCGTTGTCTCCGATTCCTCTGACTTCAGGATCTCCGCCACAATGGTCTCCACCGTGACCTTGGAAGCATAATCTCCCGCCTTATGCCCTCCCATGCCGTCAGCCACGATAAAGATATTAGGCAGCTTGCCCACGGGCTGCTCGGAAGTATAAATAAAGTCCTGGTTCAATTTTCTCTTCTTACCAATATTGGTTACGGAAAACGTCTTAACCACGCCCATCTCCCTCCAGATCCGTCAGAGAACCGATATGCCTGCGCCGCAGCTGCCCACACGCGCCATCGATATCCCTGCCCATTTCCCTTCTAATAGTACCATTAATTTTGTTTTTTTCAAGTTTATTTTGAAAAGCGCGCACCCTGGCGGCCTCCGGCTGCATCTGATCCCACTCTTTTACAGGATTTACAGGGATCAGATTGACATGGCAGTTCAGCGGTTTTGCCAGCGCCGCAAGCCGTTCCGCATCCTCTTGTGTGTCGTTGACGCCACTCACCAGACTGTACTCCAAAGTAATGCGCCTGCCGGTCTGTTCGAAATAATACCTGCATACCTCCATCAGTTCCGCTATAGAATACCGCTCCGCTATCGGCATCAGCTGCCTGCGCTTCTCGTCCGTGGCGGCATGGAGAGACAGCGCCAGGGTGATCTGCAGATGTTCCTCCGCCAGCTGCCTCATCCCCGGCACGATGCCGCAGGTGGATACGGTCACGTTCCGCTGGCTGATGTTCAGGCCGTTCCCGTCCGTCAACAGGCGGATAAAGCGCAGAACATTATCGTAATTGTCCAGGGGTTCCCCCGTTCCCATGATCACCACATTGGACACCCGCTCTCCCGTCAGCCTTGTGATGGCGTAGACCTGCTCCAGCATCTCGGAGGGCAGGAGATCCCGCTCCCATCCGTCCAGGGCGGAGGCACAGAACCGGCATCCCATACGGCATCCCACCTGTGAGGAGATACACACGCTGTTCCCATGCCTGTATTTCATCCAGACGCTCTCCACCACATTCCCGTCGGAGAGCCCGAAGAGAAACTTCTTCGTACCGTCGATCCGGGATTCCTGGATCCGCACGGCCTCAAGCGACGTATAAGTATACCACAACTTACAGTTTTCCCGCAATACCTTTGAGAGATTCGTCATCTCATCAAAACTTTCCGCCAGCTTCACATGCATCCAATCATACATCTGTTTTGCCCGAAAAGCTTTCTCTCCCCTGGCTGTCAGATCTTCCTGTAATTCCGCCAGGGTCATTGATTTGATGTCTTTTTTTGCTGTCATTTTTCTCACACTTTCAGTCATGCCGCCTGTGGCTGCACATACGATCCATGAGAAGAATGCCTGCCTTTGGCATTCTTCAGTGTGAGATTTAGAATTTCTTTGCATGCGGATTTATCCGCATTATGCCCCTCTGGCATGAGCATTAGAAATTCTTCTCACACTTTTTTCGACGGAATCTGGCGAAAAAGAAACCGTCACACTCCATGTATCCCGGCAGCAGCTGGATGCATGCCGCCTGTTGTTTTTCTGTCAGTAATGCCTGCCCTTTCCCGGCTCCCATTTCCCGCTTCCGTTCCCAGAGCATTGATGGAAGCACATTTTCCAGGGAAACCGGCTCAAAAGGAAGATTTTCGGAAATATATCTTACCATGGCCTCATTTTCTTCGGAATGAATGGTGCAGGTGCTGTAAATCAGCGTCCCGCCCGGCTTCACATATCGCCAGCTGCTGTCAACGATCCGCCTCTGCAGCTGCGCCAGGTCTTTCAATCCCTCCGGCGTCACACGGTACTTGATATCCCGCTTCCTGCCCATGACACCCAGGCCGGAACAGGGCACATCCATGAGGACCACATCCGCTTTCTCCTCATATCTGCTGTCAAACTCCGTGGCGTCAAAGACCTGAACCTCTATGTTTTCCGCGCCCATGCGTCGGATATTTTCTTCAATAACATCCGTTTTTTCAATGGACACGTCCCTGGCAAGCACTTTATATGCTTTTTCCGCAGCCAGGATACTCTTTCCCCCCGGAGCCGCGCAGATATCCATGACCAGATCCGTATCCCGGATCTCAGCCGCCTCCACCGCCAGCGCGGAACTGGCATCCTGCACCGTGAAGACCCCTTCTGCAAAACCGGGGAGCACACTGATGTTATCTCCATGCTCCATGGAATAGACGTAGGGCAGGCAGGGACTCTGCGTTACTTTCACTCCCGCCCGCGCCAGCTGTGCCACCCTGTCTTCCCGTTCCTGCTCCGACAGCCCGGAAGAAAAACGAACGGATACCGGATGAACCCGCATAAGCCCCGACAGAATCCTTTCCGTCACTTCCCGACCGTATTCGGAAAGCCAGAGTCCCACCAGCCATACCGGCATGGAATATTTCACGGAAAGATATCTCTCGGGTTCTTTCTGCGCATCAGGCAGAGGGATCGTTCCCTTTTGTTTAGAAAGATTTCTGAGCACGGCGTTGACAAATCCCTGTAGATTGCGGAACCCTCTTTTGCCTGCCAGCTTCACCGCCTCGTTGCACACTGCGCTGTCCGGCACTGTGTCCATATACAGCAGCTGATAGGCGCTCATGCGGAGGAGGCAGCGGATCAGGGACTTCATCTTCTGCACCGGCAGGCTGGAAATATGATCCAGGTCATAGTCCAGTTCGATCTGCCTTTCAATGGTTCCCTCCGCCAACCGCTTGATAAAGGATTTATCCCTGCTGTCAAGGTAGTCATACTTATCCAATACCGCGCGGATCAGCCGATGGGAATATTCCCCGCCCTTTTCCAGTTCCAGCAGCGTATCCAGAACGATCTCCCTGATATTGTCTGCCATCAGTCGTCTCTCCTGCGGCCGCCGCCAAACAGCATGACCAGCCTAAGCAGCTGCAGGATGGAGGATGCCGCAGATGCCACATAGGTCAGCGCCGCTGCAGTCAGGACTTTCTTACAGCCGGTATTCTCCTGGGCGGTCAGAAGCCCGTACTGCTCGATCTTGCCCACCGCACGGGTGGAGGCGTTGAACTCCACCGGAAGCGTCACCAGCTGAAACAGCACAGCCAGCGCGAACGCCCAGATGCCAATCTGGATCAGCACCTGGTTCCAGCTTAAGAATACTCCGATCAGGATAAGAGGCATCCCCAGATTTCCCGCGATATTCACCACCGGCACCATGGCGCTCCTGATGTTCAGGGGCGCGTATCCTTTGGCGTGCTGTATGGCATGCCCGCATTCGTGAGCTGCCACGCCCACTGCCGTGACAGAGGCGCCGTTGAAATTCTGCTGCGACAACCGCACGGTATTTGTGCGGGGATCATAGTGATCTCCCTTGTCGGACTGTAAACACTCTATCTGTACATTATATAGGCCCTCGTTGTTCAAAATGCGCCGCGCCGCCTCTGCTCCCGTCATTCCGCTCATATTGCGGACCCTGCTGTACTTGTTCATGGTGCTGTTTACCAGGGCGCTGGCTCCCAGGCAGAGTATCATGCCGATGACTACAAGCATATAAGTGGGATCCCAATAGTAACTGTAATAACCCATATATAACATACATAAACCTCCTATTTAATTGCCGCTTGCGGCAATTTGTTCCGGTCTCTACACTTCAATGCCCTTTGCGGGGAAGTAATTTCCGTCCGCATAAACCGCAGCCGCAAATTCCTTCCGGGCATTTCCGTTCCGAGACTGTTTTTGTTCAGTTCCTGCTTGCGGCAATTTGTTCCCGTCTCTACACTTCAATGCCCTTTGCGGGGAAGTAATTTCCGTTCCGAGACTGTTTGGATCACTCCCCCAGTTTCTCGCCTGCCTGCAGTTTCACGCCCAGCAGGAAATCGTGGGTCGTCATGCGCTTCTTTCCTTCCAGCTGCAGTTCATATATCCTCAACGCTCCATCCCCCGCCGCCACGGTGATGGAGTCCTTGTCCACTTTCAAGATCTGACCGGGAACCATACTTTCTCCAAATGCCGCCGCACCGTCTCCGGCATCGGCAGCTACGTCCTCCAGCGTCACCGCCTCCGCTTTCCAGATTTTCAGCTGTCTGCCCCGGAATACCGTAAATGTGCCGGGCCAGGGCGTCAGTCCCCGAATCAGCCTGTGAAGTTCCGCCGCGCTTTTGTTAAGATCCAGTTTCCCCATGCCCTTATCGATCAGGGGCGCGTAGCTGCTGCGGGAATCATCCTGCTTTTCGGGGGTCAGCTTCCCCTGTTCCAAAAGCGCCAGGGTTTCCACGATGGATTCCCCGCCCAAGGCCATCAGCTTGTCATGCAGCGTCTCGTAGTCATCCGTATCCGCAATGGGGATCTCCCTCTGGTACAGTATGTCCCCCGTATCTATCCCCGCATCCATCTGCTGAATGGTAACACCTGTTTTCTTTTCTCCCGCGATCAGTACATGCTGGATGGGAGAAGCCCCTCTGTATTCTGGCAGGAGGGACGCATGAATGTTCAGGCTGCCATAGGTAGGAATCTCCAGAATCTCCTGGGACAGGATCTGGCCAAACGCCACCACCACATAAATATCCGCCGGATACCGCTTTAATTCCGCCACCGCCTCCGGCGTCTTGATCCGCCTGGGCTGCATCACAGGGATCTGATATTTCAGGGCGCACTGCTTTACCGGCGGGGGAAGCAGTTCTTTGCTCCTTCCTTTGGGCTTATCCGGCTGTGTCACCACCGCCAGAATCTCATGCCCTGCGCCGATCAGCGCCTCCAGCGCACCCACCGCAAAGTCCGGCGTTCCCATAAAAACAATCTTCATATGACTGCCTCCTATTCGTCCTCGGGTTCCACATCTTTCAGAGGCCCGATCACTCTCTCCACATAAAGATGCCCCTCCAGGTGATCCACTTCATGACAGATGGCTCGGGCCAAAAGCTCCGTGGCCTCCAGTTCAAACGCTTTCATGTTCACATCCAGCGCCACGGCCTTGACGTAATTGGGACGCTTCACCACACCGCATTTCCCCGGCACGCTCAAGCATCCCTCATTTCCGGTCTGCTCCCCGCTGCTCTCCACGATCCTGGGATTGATCAGGATATGCGGGTCATCGCCTGTAACATCGATCACCACGATACGTTTTAAGATTCCCACCTGGGGAGCCGCAAGCCCCACGCCGTTGGACTCATACATGGTTTCCAGCATATCCTCTATCAGTTCCCGGATGCGGGGAGTCATCTCCGTCACCTCTTTGCACTTTTTGTAAAGTACCTCCTCACCCATCTCGCGAATATTACGAATCGCCATTTCAACCTGTCCTTTCCGTGCAGTCATTTAGTTGATGATATCTCAATCTTCCGCAGAAACATTCCGTCGCCGCGCCCCCTCATCACATGGTATTCACCGGGTCAAAATCAAACTGTACCAGTTCGTTTACCAACTGCATCATCTGTATTTTTTGTTCCAATCTATCTTTTATGTGTATCAGTGTATCATACTTTGCGCATTTCACATAGAATACAAATCTAAAAATATCATTAATTCTGCCAATGGAGGCAGGGGCGGGACCAATCAGGGACACGCGCTCTCCGCTTTCCGGACTGCTTTTGTTCCCGCCGGACACAAACCCGGCCAGCTGCCCGGCCAGAAGCCTGCCACGTTCCTCCTCCCTGGCAAATATCTGTACCGCCAGCATATGGGACGCGGGCGGATATCCCAGCATCTCCCGGTAAAGAATCTCCTCGCTGTAAAAACCCCCGTAATCCTGTTTTGCCGCGTAAGTGACCGCGTAATGATCCGGCTGATAAGTCTGGATCACCGCCTCCCCGGACAGCGTTCCCCGCCCGGCGCGGCCCACCGCCTGGGTCAGCAGCTGGAACGTCTTCTCCCCCGCCCGGTAATCTCCCACACTTAAGGACAGATCTGCCGCCAGCACGCCCACCAGCGTCACCTTGGGGAAATCATGCCCTTTCACGATCATCTGAGTGCCGATCAGCACATCCGCCTCCTGGTTGGAAAAGGCCGACAAGATCTTCTCGTAAC
This sequence comes from Lachnospiraceae bacterium, assembly GCA_023664345.1. GTDB lineage: Bacteria > Bacillota > Clostridia > Lachnospirales > Lachnospiraceae > Acetatifactor. Next base: position 21,413 of record JAMPFQ010000020.1, read on the forward strand.
TGTCTTTCGTCTTCGTGGTGTCGGCGTCCATCCGCAGAGTGCGGACGTTTGGAAACATTTCCCGCAGCTTCTCTTCGATCTGCTGCGTTCCCGCCCGGAAACCACTGATATATTTAGAGCCGCATTTGGGACAGCGCGTCGGTTTCGGCTCGCTGTAGCCGCAGTAATGGCAGATCAGCAGACCGTTTTTATGTTCCGACAGCGACACGTCGCAGTGGGGACATTTCATCACATGGCCGCAGGCTCTGCAGGAAATAAATCCCGCGTATCCCCGCCGGTTCAGGAACAGGATGCTCTGTTCCCCTTTTTGCAGGCGGTCAGCTAATAACTCCTGTAATTTTATACTGAAAATGGAACGGTTTCCCTCTTTTAACTCCTGCCGCAGGTCCACGGTATGCACCCTGGGAAGCTGTCCCCCGGTAAGCCGCTCCTGCAGCGTGAACAGTTTATATTCTCCCGCCTCCGCCCGGTAATAGGCCTCCAGGGAGGGCGTGGCCGACCCCAGCACCACGCTGGCGCCGTGCATCCTCGCCACCTCCAGGGCGGTCTCCCTGGTGTGGTATTTGGGCGTGGATTCGCTCTTATAGCTTCCCTCATGCTCCTCGTCCATGACGATCATTCCAATATGGGGAAAAGGAGTAAAAAGCGCCGACCGGGGGCCGATGATGATATCGATCTCGCCCCGCTTCGCCCGCTCGCACTGGTCATATTTCTCCCCCGGCGAAAGGGTGGAGTTCATAACGCTGACCCGATCCCCGAAACGCCTGTAAAAGCGCAGCAGGGTCTGATAGGTCAGGGCGATCTCCGGGATCAGCACGATCGCCTGCCTGCCCCGGGACAAGGTTTCCTCAATCAGCTGCATATAGACTTCCGTCTTACCGCTGCCGGTGATCCCATGGATCAGATAGGTGCCCGGCTTCCCGCCGTCAAAGTCCGCCATGACTTCCCGGACGATTCTTAGCTGGCTCTCGCTCAAGGTGTTTCTGTGCTCCTGCGCTTTCTCCAGCTTCACCGGGTTACGGAACGACCGGGCTGTGACCACCCGGATCGCACCCTCTTTTTCCAGGCTGCTTATGGTCTGGGCGGAAACACCCAGCTTGCCCGTGACCCATTCTCTGGGAATGGATGCCTGCTCCGTCAGTTCCTGCAACAGCCTTGCCTTGGCGGTCTGCTTTTTCCTCTCGCTCTCCCCCAGCAGGGAGATGATCTCCTCCCTGGTCATGAGCCGCTCGATGGTCTTATGCTCCAGCTTTTTCACCGACTGTCTGGCCGGAAGCACCGTTTTCAGCGCCTGTATCATGGTGCAGCCGTAGTTGCGCCTGATCCAGGCCGCAAGGGCGATCAGCTTATCCTCCACCTCCGCACCGTCCGGGGCAATGTCGCGGATTGCTTTCGTTCTGGCAGGGTCAAATTTACAGAGTTCGCTCATGCCCACCACATACCCCCTGATCAGCCTGTTGCCGTTCCCGAAAGGAACGGTGACACACATGCCTGTCTCCAGAGCCGCCCGGAGTTTCTCCGGCACGCGGTACTGAAAGCTTTTATCCAGTTTTTCATGTGAGATGTCCACAATGACATCCGCGTACAACTCCGCCACCTTTTTCCTCCGTAACTTTTACGATCAGATATGCTCCAGCCCTCCGTCCAGAAGTTCCTTTATGATCACGCGCTCATCCATGGGATATTTTTTCCCTTTGATCTCCTGATAATCCTCGTGTCCCTTGCCCGCCAGGACGATAATGTCGCCCTCCTGCCCGTGGGAAATGGCGTAGGCAATGGCTTCCCTGCGGTCGCAGATCTCCACATAGCGCCCTTTCGTCTTATCCATGCCCACTCTGATATCGTCTATGATGGCCTGGGGTTCCTCATCCCTGGGGTTATCCGAAGTAATAATGGTAAAATCCGCCAGCCTGCCGCTGACCTCTCCCATCTCATAGCGGCGAAGCTTCGAGCGGTTTCCCCCGCAGCCAAACATGCATACCAGGCGGTTGGGGCGATATTCCCTCAAGGTGGTCAGAAGGCTCTCCAAAGCCATCGCGTTGTGGGCGTAATCAATCAGTAGGGTAAATCTGTCGGAGACCCTGACCTTTTCAATCCGTCCTTTTACATGGGCCTCCAGCAAAGCCTGTCGGATCGCGGGGATCTCCACCCCGAAATGACGACAGATGGCAATGGCGCACAACGCGTTATAGACGCTGAACTGCCCCGGCATGGGCACTTCCGCATCGAAATCCATCAGTCCCGCCACATGGAAATCCACTCCCAGCCTGCCAGGTACATGAATCCACTCCAGCTGCTGTGCGCGGAGCATACAGTTTTCGCTCATGCCGTAGGTCTCCAGCTTACAGGTGTGTCCCCTGACCACCTGCTCCGTATGGGGATCGTCGCCGTTCACAATGCCCACCTTGCACTGCCGGAACAATGATCCCTTACATTCCAGGTATTCCTCAAAGCTTGCGTGTTCGTTGGGGCCGATATGATCCGGCTCCAGATTGGTGAAAATGCCGTAATCGAAAACAAATCCTTGGGTGCGGTACAGTTTCAGCGCCTGGGAGGACACCTCCATGACGACAGTATCCAGCCCCTCCTCCACCATCCTCGCAAAATCCTGCTGCAACAGGAGGGATTCCGGCGTGGTATTTTCCGCCGCGATATGTTCTTCGCCGATGATCGTCTCAATGGTTCCCACCAGCCCCACCTTGAAGCCCGCATGCTCCAGAATGGATTTCACCAGATAGGTGGTGGTGGTCTTGCCCTTGGTGCCGGTAATGCCTATGACTTTCAGCTTTTCCGCGGGATGTCCGTACCATGCGGCGGCGATAAAGGCCATTGCATAACGGGTGTTTTTCACCCGGATCACCGTTACGTCGCAGTCCGCCACGCCCTCCACGGGCTTGGACGTGACCAGCGCCACGGCTCCCTGCCTGACCGCCTCCGCCGCCCTGCTGTGGCCGTCCGCCTTCGCTCCCTCTATACACAAAAACAGGCAGCCCGGACATGCCCTGCGGGAATCGTTCACCACTTCCGCGATCTCCCTGTCCACGCTCCCCTGTACACATTCATACTCCAGATCTTCCAGCAATCTCGATAGTTCCATCCCGGTCACCATGCCTTTCCGCAGCCTGTATCCGCCGCTTTGAAAACATACCTAATCTATTTTACTCTAATCTGCGGATTTCTACCACCCTTTTTTCCTCTAACAAATCATTTAACTCCTTCGTTCCGTTCCGGTATGCTGCATTTACCTCCTGATACAGACTGTTATAAAACGCCACCGCGATATGCTGCCTCTCTCTGGCGATCGCCGCCGCTCTTTCCGTATAAAAATGGGAATACAGATTTTCCAATTTGTACTTATATTCCTGGAAAAAGGATGGCGTGGCATCCTTTTCCCCGGTGGAAACAGAACCGTCCGGCATCAGGGAATACAACGGTTCCGCCACAATGCCCTTATAAAGTAATGTTCTTGCGATTCCCATTGCTCCTGCTGCATCTAATTTATCCGCGTCAAATAAGATTTTTGCCTCCAAACTCTGAGGCGGAGCATCTTTCCTGTACCTATGTGTCCTGATACACTGCCCTACCTGTTCCGCACAGGACACTTCAAAGCCATGCGCCAACAGAAACTGATACGCTTTTTCACTCCCTACAACGGCATGGCACAGGACAGGGTTCTCAAACTGCTCTTTTCTCCCGATATCATGTAACAGGCATGCGGCGATCAGGACATCATAATTTACATTGTTTTCTGTTTTCGCAATATCCAGTGCATTGTACAGCACACGATATACATGCTCCTTATCGTGGGCCGTATCTTCCATACAGCCGATCATATATTTTTCAAGCAGACAATATGTTTCCCTGTTCAAAATATCCCTCCTGTGCTGGTTTTCATTGGTCAGCATGTAACTGTAAATCCATTATCCATTGTAACATTGTTGATTGAATCATGCAATTTATAGTTTAGGTACGCCTCCACATGGTAACAGTTCAGCCCTCGCATCCCTAACGAGGTGGGCAGGCCCCCTCCTCAGCGCCTGCTTCGCATCCGTCGCCGCTTTGCGGCTCATCTTTTATTTCCGCGAGCAATGAGCCAAGCGGTCGTGCTTGCACGGACAATTGGCGAATGCCGCGAGAACCCATTTGGGCTTCATTTGAGGGCGTTCCGCTCATGCGAAAAGGCCCCGGCTTGCGCCGAGACCTTTCGCTATTTTCTTATGAGGGGGGAGATAGTGAGTTCATCAACTATCTGAAATACATAATAACCGTTAAATGTGTCCAAAGTGTGTTCATTTTCTAAGAAAAAAATAAAATAAATCTGAAAGGGAAATAAAACATATCTTATTACCCATGGGAATAATACTGCATATTGTACTGCAGTTCCGTCTTCCCCTTATAGGTGTTCAGCCCCAGCTGGTAGACCACGGAAACCGGGAAACTGCCTCGTCCCGCGTAGAGCGCTTCCTCGCTGCCTGCGCCGAATTTCTCATCCAGGAACGCTCCGAACCTCTCCAGATCCCCGAAAAACACCAGCTGCCTGCCCTCCCCCTCCGGCGTACCGACCCGGAATCGGGCGCAGGTCTTATTTGCACCCATCTTATGACCCGATTGGAATATCAGTCCTTTCTGGGCAAAAAGGGGCCTAGGATTCCCCACCCCGAAAGGTTCCAGAAGTTCCAGTTCCCCCGCCAGTTTCTCATTGGCATAGACCAGGGGCATGGGCACATCGATATGCACCCTGGGAATAAAATCCTCCTCCACAAGCGCTGCCTGTTCGTTTAAGTCTTTCCTGAGAGGCTCTATATCCTCCTCTCTCATGGAAAGCCCCGCCGCCAGCTTGTGTCCCCCGTATTTGGTAAAGTACTGCTTTACCGCCGTCATGGCCTCGTACATATGATAACTCTCGATGGAGCGCCCGGATCCTTTTACCCCGTCCTCCCCTCTGGTCAGGATAAAGACCGGGTGGTTATATTTTTCCCTGACGCGTCCCGCGATGATACCCGCAAGGCTCTCGTGGACGTCCGGCAGAAAGACCACCATGACCTTATCCCGCTCCAGATGATGTTCCCGGATATAGCTTTCCGCCTGCTCCACTCCCCGCAGGGTCAGGTTCTTCCGGCTGTCGTTCAGTTCCTTTAATTCCCGCGCCGCGCTCATGGCCTCCACTTTCGTCCCGCTCTGCAGCAGTTCCAGGGCGCGCCTGGCGGTGTCCAGCCGTCCCGTGGCATTGAGGCAGGGCCCCAGCACAAAGCCCAGGTGATAGGCCGACAGCTTCTCCGGCTCGATGCCGTTTACCTCCATCAGCGCCCTGATTCCCTGGTTCCGGGTATTTTTCAGACGCTTCAGCCCCTCCTTTACCAGGATCCGGTTCTCGTCCCTTAACTCCATCACGTCGCACACCGTGGCAAAGGCCGCGAACTCCAGCAGTTCATCCAGGGCTTCCCGCAGGTTTCGGGAGCCTGTTTTCTCCGCCATGGCCTGCATCAGTTTATATGCCACCACGCCGCCGCAGATATTGGAAAAGGGATAGGTACAGTCCTCCCGCTTGGGATCGACGACCGCCAACGCCGGGGGAAGCAGTTCCTTTCGGCTCTCCCTGCCCTCCCCGTCCACGCTTTTGGAAAAAGGAACCTCATGATGATCGGTAACAATGACCTGTATGCCGTAGGAATCAGCCAGTTCGATCTGGGGTGCCGCCGCAATGCCGTTGTCACAGGTCAGGATCATGCCGATGGCATCCTCCCTTGCCTCCTCGATCAGATGATCGTTCAGGCCATAGCCGTCATGAATGCGGTGGGGAATGGCAGTATCCACCTTTGCCCCCAGGATCTGCAGTCCCTTTGTCAATATGTAAGAAGAACAGATGCCGTCCACATCATAGTCTCCGATAACGCGGATGGCAGTCTGTTCCGACACTGCCCTGATCAGCAGCTCCACCGCCCTGTCCATATCCTTCAGCAGCCAGGGGGAATAGCAGTCCTCCAGCGTGCCGTACAGAAATTTCCTGATATCGCCGCTCTCCGTCAGGTCGCGGTTGCGCAGGATCCTGGCCACCACCGGGCTGATCCCAAATTCCACCGCCCATTTATCAAAATCGGCCTTCTTAGCCGCCACATACCATTTTTCCATTGATTTATGCCCTCCTTAGAATCCGCTCCTTAACCATAGCACAAAATCGTGTTTTTTTCCACCTGTGCGCACAGAACAGGGCTGCATGACGCCGCCGTCCCATCCATCAGCCATAAACCACTAAGCCGCCAGCCACCATCGGGTCTGCCCTGTTACAAAAATATTGTAACAGGGCAGACAATAGTGTATAATGAATCCGGCAATTTAAGAGACACAACCAGGAGGAATATCATGGCCAGGCGACCCGCGTTTTATGTCCATCAGGGGAAAGTAACCGGCAGACTATACTCGTTTGAATGGTTTCCCGGCTTTGCGGTATCCCAGAAGCAAAAATCCATAGAGAGCCTGCATGACGCCATCAGGAAAGCGGACACAGAGGCCATGCCGCTGGAGATCAGCACCAAGGGCAGGGAGCCCCTGGGGCAGAAACTGAGCGCGTTCCATCTGACGCTGGGCCAGCACACCCTTGAAAACATTTTCCAGAGTTCCAAAGTGTTTGAAAAGGGCGGTCCCTATCTTGATCTGCTTGAGGTGCCGCCCAGGGAAGCAAAGCATGACGAACGGTTAAAAAACTCCGGACAGCTAAAATCGTTCTGCTTTCAGGGAGAAACTTTCCCTTTGTTCCCCCTGACGGCGTTTTACGACTATCTCTATTATGCCGCCGTGAAAGAATCGCTTGCGGCGGAGGAAATCACCGAACTCTCAAAATATGACTATTTTACGGACATTGAATTTAATCCGGACAAAAGCGTCAACACCCAGGCGAGGACCGCTGCCATGATCAGGCTGATCCTGGAGGAATATGGAACTTTGCCGGATTTTACAAAGGATGACTTCATCCAATACCACAGAGAGCATATTGCATATTAACCGGATCACCCGCCGGAAAGTTGGTTCAGAACAGTTCATCCAGTAAAAGATAGTAACGGATCTTCTCCCAGTCCGGCTCCATTCCAAGTTCACGGAACAAAAGCGTGCCATCATAGCCGGGATACTCTTCCCAATGTGGAAACATATCCCCATTGGGAACTGTTTCCACATGATATTTTCCATTGTAATTGTGGGACAGGCTCCGGTAACAGATGGCGATATCGCACCACTTATCGGCAATACCCGTTTTGCCCAGGTCAATATAGCCGCTCACCCTCTCCCCCATGCCGAAAATATTTGGCAGGCAGTAATCCCCATGGGACAGCACAGGCTCCTCGTCAGGCCGGTTATCATAAAGCCATTGCAGCAGGGCAGCCGGATCTTGAAAGCCCCTTTCCCCGAATGTGTCCGGCTCCACATTGTCCAGATCCACCAGATTGTTTTCCACATTATATCCGGCCTGTTCCAGCTTATGGGCCAGCCTCTGATCGGAGGGACAGTCTGAAATGTCCACACTCCACAGCCTTTTCAGTCCGTCCGCAAGCATCCTGCACTGCGTCAGCGGGTCAGTCATATACTCCCGGGCGCAGGCCATCTGTCCCGGACATTTGCTCATCAGCAGATAAGAAAGTCTACCCGCTGTCTCATAGGCGTACACCTCCGGGACAGGAAGCTTCCCTTGCAGATACTGCATCATACGATATTCGTTCCCGGATTCCTCATTGTGTTCCTGGACTTTCAGAATCTTGTCCGCATAAATCTGAATGGACGAGCCGGACCTACCGATATCATCTGTTTTATATACTTCATCTGTCACCAGATCTTTTATACTGTCAGGTAGATCCATCTTGACTCTCCTATACCAATTCAATAAATTTAATTCGATCAACAGGATACTCCGTGTCCTCCGACAGATCACACCAGAACCTGCTCCCTGTACTGGCGCACCAGTTCGATCATATGCCCCATATTTCCCTCTCCGGCATACTTTTTCATATCAAAGAAATCGCAGTCGAGCCCCGACCAATACAACTCGTTTTCCTCTCCCCACACTTCCACGGACTTATTCAGCTTCCCCACATACATCTCCACATAACAGCCCTCCACATAATAGGTAAAATCCATAAAATGTGTCAGGCGGATGTCCTCCGGGGTAATGCCGGTCTCCTCCTTCAGTTCCCTGTAGGCCGCCGCCATCCCGTCCTCCCCGGCCTCGATCTTGCCGCCCACGAAATTGGACAGCCCCTGATAGGGGTCATGCCGTCTTCTGCAGAGCAGAAGCTTATCTTCTTCCTGGCTGTACACCACGATCACGTTATATCCCTGCATGTGCTTCCTCCCATTCCAGATCAGGGCGCAGTCCGCCCCTTACCTTTTCCCCAGCCGGATCACATTCCAGCTTTTGCTCCGAAGCACTGCCGTCAGGCGGCCATCCTCCACTTTGGACACACCGTCCGCCTTAGGCGCCACTTCCCCGGGATTTTCCTCCGTGTTCACTGCTTTTAAGTCCTCGTGGTGCAGGGTGATATGCTCCTTGACGCCATATCCCGCATACTGCCTTAAATCCATGGAGATCTCCGTGTCCTCCTGCAGATCCTTGTTCACCGCAAAGATCACAAGTTCCTCATCCTCCGCATTATCCACCGCCACGCAGTCCAGGCTGGGAACCGCGCCGTACTTTTTTGTCTCATACAGAGGGGACTGCACCAGCGTGTTCAGCGCCGTGCCCCTCCCCAGCGTGGAAGCGTGCAGGTAAGGATAAAATATAGTCTGCCTCCATGCGCCCGTATCCGAGGTCATGATGGGCGCGATCACATTGACCAGCTGGGCCAGGCATGCCATCTTTACCCTGTCCGCATGGCGCAGGATGGTGATCAGCATACTGCCCACCAGCAGCGCGTCCTCAAAGTTATAGACATCCTCCAGCTGATGCGGCTTCTGCACCCATTTCTCCAGTTTCTTATCCTGCTCGCCGGAATGATACCATACGTTCCACTCATCCAGGGAAATATTGATATTTTTCTTACGGTGCAGCTTACCCTTCACATAGTCGCACTGTGCGGTCACGTTGGTGATAAATTCGTCCAGATCCACGCTGTTGGCAAGGAAGCTGGCGGAATCGTCCTCCTGATTGCCATAATACTGATGCATGGAAATATAGTCGATGGCATCGTAGCCCTCCTCCAAAACCGTGGTCTCCCATGTGCCGAAAGTAGGCATATGGGAATTGGAACTTCCGCAGGCCACCAGTTCCAGGTCAGGATCCATGCATCTCATGGCCCGGGCTGTCTCCGTGGCGATGCGGGCATACTCCGCCGCCGACTTATGCCCCGTCTGCCAGGGACCGTCCATCTCATTTCCCAGACACCAGGTACGGATATTGTGGGGCTCCTTGTAACCGTGCTCCCTTCTCAGGTCACTGAATTTCGTGCCTCCCTTGAAATTGCAGTATTCCAGCAGGTTCAACGCTTCCGCGACTCCTCTCGTTCCCAGGTTCACCGCCATCATCACCTGGCTTCCCGCTTTCTTTGACCATTCGCAGAACTCGTTGAGCCCGAACTGATTGCTCTCCACCACCTGCCATGCCAGATCCACTCTGGCGGGACGCTTCTCCTTAGGCCCCACGCTGTCCTCCCAGCAGAAGCCGGAGACGAAATTGCCGCCGGGATAGCGCACAATGGGCACCTGCAATTCTTTCACCAGTTCCATGGTGTCTTTCCGAAATCCCTGTTCATCCGCAAAAGAGCTTTCCGGCTGATAGATCCCCTCATAGACGGCCCGCCCCAGATGCTCGATAAAAGACCCGTATACCCTGCGGTCGATGGGGCTTACGATAAAATCTTTGTCGATAATTACTTTTGCTTTGTTCATGTGTCTTGTCCTTTCGTGATTGGATTTTGTTTTTACATGTTTGTCGTACCGCCAATGTTTCTTTTTGATAAAACACTTTCACGGAAATCCTGCATCCGTTTCCGACTGTCTTTCGGTGGCAGTTTTCCGGGGTATGTCATTGATCGTGCTCTTTCTGTGGCAGCTGCGCCAGGATCACGGCGGCGAACACCAGCGCGCATCCCGCCAGTTCCCTGGCGGACAGCCTTTCATCCAGCACGATCCAGCCCCCCAGGACGGCAAAGACCGACTCCAGGCTCATGATCACAGCCGCCACGGACGGCTCCGCATATTTCTGCCCCTCCATCTGCAGCGTATAGGCAATCCCGCTGGATAAAATGCCCGCGTAAAGGATGGGACCCGCTGCCGCCGCCAGCATGTGGATATCCGGCTGTTCAAACAAAATCGCCGCCACCGTGGAGAGAATACCACCGACCAGAAACTGCATACAGCACAGCCGGATGCTCTCACAGTAGGAAAAATGATCCACCGCCATGATATGGGCGGTAAAAAACACGGCGCAGGCAAGCCCCAACACATCCCCAAAATAGATCTCGCCCACTCCGCCCGCCATGCACAGCAGATACATGCCCAAAATACACACCGCTACCGCCGCGTAAACGCTTTTATACAATTTTTTCCCCTGGAAACGGGCGCAGACCGCCACCATCACCACATAGGTCGCGGTGAGGAACCCGGAACGCCCGGAGGCCGCCGCTCCCTCCGGATAGACAGCGATGCCGCCCTGTTGGAAGTTCATGGCAGCAAACAGGATCACGCCGCAGACAGTCCCGCCGAGCATAACGCCTTTTTTCTGTCCTGCCACAGCATTCCCGCCTGCCTTTCCCCGTCTTCCCTGTCGGATCAGGATCAATAATCCCAGAAACGCCGCTCCCACAAAAGACCTGGCTGCGCTGAACGTAAACGTGGGAATGCTGTCCGCAGCTGACGACTGCGCCGCAAAAGTCGTCCCCCAGAAGAACGCCGCCAGCAACAGCATCAGGCTGCCCCTGAATCGTTTTACTTTATCCACTTTATCTTTTGCAACCGCCTTACTTTACATAATTTACTATCAGGATTGCTGCTCCCAGGACCGCCAGGACCACGCCTGTGGCACGGTTCAGGGTAATGGCGCTGGCCTTGTTGGCAAACCGGGCCGCGATCCTTGCCCACAGCAGCGTGGAGGCCACGCAGAAAAGCAGGCACCACAGATCCGGCATCCCGCCGATGGCAAAATGCCCCGCCGCCCCTGTAAATGCCGTAAAAGACATGATAAACACACTGGTTCCCACCGCCGTCTTCAATTCGTATCCCAGAACGCTGGTGAGGATCAGAAGCATCATCATCCCGCCGCCCGCGCCGACAAAGCCGCAGATGAAGCCAACCACCATGCCGCTGATCACGGACTGGATGATGCGCTTCCTGCCATCTACCTGATCCATTGTCTCCTTCGTCGTCATGACGGGCTTGACAATGAATTTGATCCCCAGAAGCAGCGTCATGAACACGGAGAAGCTGCCCATTGTAGTATTTGGCACCATGCTGGCCGTCCAGCTTCCCACCAGGGTGAACAGCAGCACCGTGACCATCATCACCAGCCCGTTTTTGATATCCAGATTCTTGTTTTTCCCATAGGTATAGGCGCTTACGGCGCTGGCCAGCACATCGCTTGCCAGGGCGATCCCCACGGCCTCATAGGCCGGAAGCCCAAGAAACGTGATCAGCATGGGGCTGATCACCGCCGCCGCACTCATGCCCGCAAATCCCGTGCCAAGCCCGGCTCCGATCCCCGCGATAAAACAGATCAGCAGTTTATACATCATGCCATCCCTTCCTGTTTATGCACATACATTTTGGTCATTTCCCCGTCCGATTCCTGCACTACTGCCCCATCGCCTCTGTTCACCGCCCGGACTGTTCTTCCTCTATCCGATCGAGGAAACTGCGCAGCTTGGCAATATCCGCGTCTTTGATCACCTGATTGCCATACAGGGTGGCCACCAGGTTCTGCACGGAGTTATTGTACAGCCGTTCCAGGAAATTCTTGCTCTCTTTCGCCTTATAGTCATTCTCGGTCACAATAGACGTGTAAAGATTACTTCCCGTGGAACGGTCACAGGAGACAAATCCTTTGTCCGCCAGCCTGGCAAGGGATGTCATCAGGGTGGAAAGCTGCCACTTTCTCCGCCCCTGCAGTGCTTTCAAAATATAATTCGATGTCACCGGTTCTTCGCTGTTCCAGATCACCTGCATAATCTCCAGTTCCGCCTCGCCCAGTTTTTTCTGACTGTTTAACATAATCGTGCCTCCATTCCGCATCTGCTTTCATGACTCTTTGCAGGATCGACAGTGTACATTTCTGTTTTGCCATTAGACGCCAGTACAATATATTATACCTCCGTATAACCGCTATGTCAAGACAGGAGCACGATTTTAAAGATCGCCACAGTTCATTCGGGAAGCTTGCACACATCCACCCACTCCCGATATCCCGAATACCGTTCCAGTTCCGGAATGGTAAGTTCAATGGCGCTGTTGGCGCTGCCACAGGCGGGGAACACGGTCTCGAACCGTTTCAGCGATTCATCCAGGAAGACTGTCACGCCCTCATTTACCGCAAAGGGACACACGCCGCCCACGGCATGGCCCACAAGAGCCTCCACCTCGTCCGGCGCAAGCATCTTCGCCTTGGCGCTGAACCGTTCCTTGTACTTGTGATTGTCAATCTTCGCGTCCCCGGCTGCCACCACCAGAACCGCACGACCATCCACCAGAAAAGAGAGCGTCTTTGCGATCCGCTGAGGCTCACAGTGCAGCGCTGCTGCCGCCAGTTCCACCGTTGCGCTGGACACGTCAAGCTCCCGGATCCTCTCCTCCATATCGAATTGCCTGAAATATGCTTTTACCCTTTCTATTGACATTTCTTACCTCCCGTACTTTCCAAGATTGAAGTCTTCTTTGCTATTTCATATAGAAATTCGCGGCGTATAATAACGCCAGCATGGAAACCCCGCATCGGATCTCGTTCGTCCGCAGCATCTCCATGACTTCGCTTTTCGGGATCCACTTTTTCATCCGGACTTCGTTTTCATCAAACAGGGAAGTCTCATCTTCCACCCTGGCGCCAAACACATGCATCTTCAGGTCAGACATTCCGTTGGCCGGATTCTGGCAGCATAAATACGTCAGGTCTTTCAGGGTACATCCCGTTTCTTCCAGGCACTCCCGCCTTGCCGCTTCTTCCGGCGTCTCGCCGTCCTCGATCCGTCCCGCCGGAATCTCCCATTCCAGCCTGGATGTCGTATATCGTTTGGACTGGATCATCAATATCTCGTCCTTGTCGTTTACAATGACCGCACAGGATGATTCATGGGGATAGTGGAGGTCGTGATAGGTATTGATGATGCGCCCGTCCGGCATTTCCACCTTATCGGCATACAGGCAGATCCAGTCGCTTTCATAGATCGTTTTTCTATCTATCCGCTTGGGGAAATCATGGTTCATTGCAGTTTCTCCTTTTTCTGATATTCCATATAAATACTCCCATATGCCCAGCAGGCCTCCGCACTTCCAGCCATGCCAGAAACGAGCAGGCGAAAGCCAGCATGGTTCAACGTACTTTTTCTTTCAGGCTGCGCAGATACGCTTTCTGCTCCGCCGTGATCCGGTAACTCTCGCAGGCTTTCTGAATCGTCTTATTGTGGGTCCAGGGCGACAGTTTCCTCTGCTCCAGATAAGGCAGCGCCGCATCATACTGTTTTGCCAGAGCCGTGGCAAAATACCACGCGATCATCATGTTCACATAATACTCTTCGCTTTTCACGGCGGATACCATTTCCGGATACTCCGGCCTGAACCGCTCGTCCAGGTAAAAGCGCATCAGCATGTTCACGGCAAAGCGTATGGTATAGGTCTCCTCCGAAGCGATCCACCTGCGGACCGGCTCCAGCAGTTCATCCGTATGCCTGCCAAACACCTTGGGCGCCAGCATATCACAGGTAGCCCAGTTATCTATGTAGGGCAGGAAGCTTTCCACAGCCGCCAGGCACCTGCCATAATCCCTATATTGCTCGATGAGAAAACCGTGCAGGTTATTTTCATCATAATATTGGTGGGGAACCGCCCCAAGGAATTCCCCGATTCGGGAATCCTTTGCCATTTCCCTGGCGTATTTGCGCAGCACGGGCGTGCGCACCCCGATGATGGTCTCTTCCGGCACCGTAGGGATCAGTTTGGCGTGAAACGCCTTATATCCCTCATCCCGTATCTCGAAAAGCTTTGCTCTTATCTCACTGCATATATCAGACATTTTTGTTCTCCCGAAAATCCTATTCATTGTGCCACGTATTGACATATGCCTTTATCCCTCTCCCCGCATATACTCCGTCATCAGCCTGTCCAGCTCCGGAAGTTCCCTTTTTAACGAAACAATCTTATTATCTTTTAAAAAGCCGTGGCGGGAAGTGGCAATGGTGCAGACCTCGCCGTTGGTCAGATCATAAAACTCGTAGTAAAATTCCATGACCACGCCGTTGTATTTCTGCACTTTCACACGGATCTCCACCTCGTCGCCAAACTGCACCTGCTTCTTATATTCCACGGAAAGCCCTGCTACCGGCGATACGATGCCCAGCTTTTCCACTTTGCCGTATCCCAGCCCCACATAGTCCAGGAATGCCACCCTGGCTTCCTCCATCCACCTGACATAGTTGGAATGATGGATAATGCCCATCTGATCCGTCTCATGATATTGCGCTTTTCTTCTGTAAATGTACATCTTTGTTTCCTTTCCTGCCTGCTCCCGGGCACAATCTGTCCACAGGACGCAGCAGCGCCGACTCCCGCGGCATTCGTCAGATATCCCCGCAAGCGCGGCTGTTTTCCTCATTGCACGCGGAAATAACGGATTGATATTCCTTTATCTGCTCAACAGATACAACCTGACCCCGTGCGGCGGGATCACGGACTTTACTTTCCGAACCCCTTTCTGCTCCTCCCCGCTCCAGATCTCACGGGCATCGATCTCTTCCCTGATCCCGAGAAATTCCGTGTCAAACACAGCGGCGATTTCCTCATCCCCCACATTAAAATGCGCCAGATAGACGCCATGATCCGCGCCATTAGCCGCCCAGACGATCTCATTTCCTTTGCGGTAAACCTCGCGCCCGCCCCGGGAATTCTGGTTGATGTCAATGACCTCACTCTTCTGCATCAGGGACAGCGTAAACGGATCGTTCATGGTCATATCGCCGCCAAACATCAGCGGGGAACGGAATATGGCCCATAGGGACATCAGAAGCTTCTGCTCCTCCTCCGTAAATTTCGTATTTTCACCCTTTTTTGTATCACACAGCCGGATGCGTCCCAGGGGAAGCATATCGCAGTCCGGAAAATGATCCTCGCCCACATAGGGAAACCATTCCCGGCAATAGTCGAACATCTTTTTCAGAGGCTCCCAGCTGTCCCAGAAATCATCCGTCATGCGCCACATGTTCGCCCATTTTGAGAGGTGCTCCGCCTGTGCTATGGGCGCCGCTCCCGGCGACAGGGACAGAACCATGGCTCTGCCGCTGTGTTCAATGGCCCCGGCGATCGCCTCCACTTCCTCCCTGCGATAAGGATGGGCAATATCATCCACCTTTACGTAATCTACTCCCCACCCGGCATACAGTTCAAAGAGTGAATCATAGTACTCCTGCGCCCCTTTCCGGCTCATGTCCACGCCGCACATGTCGCCGTTCCAGGAACAGACATTCCCAAAGTCGGCGACCTGCGCCGCCCGGATATCCGTCCCCATGACCGGAGTATTCAGCCGTATGGCCTGCCTGGGGATTCCTCTTAAAATATGGATGCCAAACTTAAGCCCCAGGGAATGCACATAATCCGCAAGAGGCTTAAAACCTTTTCCTCCCTCAGCCGACGGAAAACGGTTCACAGCAGGCATCAGCCGCCCGAAGTCATCCATCACAAGTTCCGCGCCCTTATTATATTCGTGGCTTACGGCGTTTGGCTCATACCATTGGATGTCAACCACGATATATTCCCAGCCAAATGCCTTTAAATTTTTTGCCATATATTCGGCATTTGCCCTTACCTGCGCCTCATTCACGGCCGCGCCGTAACAATCCCAGCTGTTCCAGCCCATGGGCGGTTTTTTCAATGTTATCATAAATTATTCCTCCCGGCGGTCTATTTCACCACCTTTCAGCCTCACAGCCATTTTTCCAATTTCAACAGCGCCTCTTTCTTATCCAGGCCTCCGTCATATCCGGTCAGGCTTCCGTCCGCCCCCACTACACGGTGGCAGGGCACAATGACCGCAACGGGATTCCGCCCCACGGCTCCCCCCACCGCCTGGGCGGACATATGTTTGATACCCCGCTTCTCCGCGATCTGCCGGGCAATCTCTCCGTAAGAAGTAACCTGACCATAGGGAATGGTTTTCAGGATTGCCCACACCTCTTCCTGAAAGGGCGTTCCCCTGACGGAAAGAGGCGGGGTAAAACCGGGATCGCGCCCTGAAAAATAGATATCCAGCCATTCCGCCGTCCGGTCAAAGACAGCGGATGCATTGTTCTCTTCACTGATCCCGGCTTCATCCACCCTGCCATATTTTTGTCCCCGAAAGGTAAGCGCAGCCAATCCCATTCCGCTGCTGACCATGGTCATTTCCCCCAAAGGGGAAAGATAGCTTCTTTTGTATAGCATATAGATGCCCTTTCTCTCTGAGTGAGTTACCTTTCTGTTGAAGATAACATGTCCAGTTCCACCGGGCAATGGTCGGATCCCATCACCTGTGCATGTATCTTCGCATCCGTGAGCCTGCCTTTCAGCGCCTCGGACACCACAAAGTAGTCGATGCGCCACCCTGCGTTCTTTGCCCTTGCCTGGAACATGTAGGACCACCAGGAATATGCCCCTGTCACATCCGGGTAAAAGTACCGGAAAGAATCCACGAATCCGCTCTCCAGCATGCGGCTGAAACAGTTTCTCTCCTCATCCGTGAAGCCCGCGTTCTTATGGTTGGTCCCGGGATTTTTCAGGTCGATCTCCTGGTGGGCCACATTGAGGTCTCCACAGAAGATCACTGGCTTTCTCTCTTCCAACTTTTTCAGATAGCGCAGGAACGCCTCTTCCCACCGCATCCGATATTCCAGCCTGGTCAGTTCCCTCTGGGAATTGGGCACATAAACCGTCACCACATGATATTCCTCATACTCCGCCGTGATCACCCTGCCCTCGTGGTCGTGCTCCTCCACGCCGATCCCGTAGGTCACCGCCAGCGGCTCCTTTCTGGTGAAAAGCGCCGTTCCCGAATATCCCTTTTTCTCCGCGTAATTCCAGTACTGGAAATAGCCGGGCAGTTCCAGGTCATGCTGCCCCTCCTGCAGCTTCGTCTCCTGTAAGCAGAAGATATCCGCGTCCAACTCCTTAAAATGATCCAGAAAACCTTTCTGCAGGCACGCCCGCAGTCCGTTTACATTCCAGGATATCAATTTCATACTCATGCACCTTTCTCCAGCATCAACACCACATCCTGCTCTTTCAGCACGATGGAACCCTGGGGATTAATATTCTTATCCCCCCGCTTCACCATCACGATAAACGTCCTGCGGGAAATATCCAGATCCTTGATCCTGCTGCCGATCCAGCGATGCCCTGTCTCCAGGCACACCTCCTCGATCCGGCACGGAAAGGGGCTGGTTCCCGTGGTGCCAAGCAGCAGGTTATCCCCGCCCGCAAGCCGCAGGCTCCCATAGGGTGTATACACATCCTCGTCCCTTAACACCACCGCCGGATACAGCCCCTGGGGAAGTTCCAGTTCTTTGATCTGCCGTCCCGCAAAGGGATGATCCTCCGGGATCTTTAAGGTAATGAAATCCGCGTCATGCTGGGAATAACTCCCCACCTTGATCCGCGTATAATACTCTACAAAACCGGCGGAGATGATACCCGTCGGAATGGCCACCATGCCCACACCCAGAAAGGCGATGAAAATGGCCATCATCCGCCCTCCAATGGTGACAGGGTAAATATCACCGTACCCCACCGTCAGCAGCGTGGACACGGACCACCAGATACCGGAAAATGCATTGGAAAAATTCTCCGGCTGGGCCTCGTGTTCCAGTCCGTACATGCAGAGCGAGGATGCCAGCATCAGCACCAGCACCATGAAGATGGAGAACACCAGGGCATTCTTCTTGTCCCTGATCACCTCCGTGATCACGTTGAACGCATCGTACCGGGAATTGATCTTGAACAGCCGCAGGATCCTGACCACCCGCAGCATCCGGAAAGCGATTGCCCCGCTGGGGATGAAAAAGGGCAGAAAATAAGGCAAGATCGTCATCAGATCCACCACTCCGTAAAAGGATACCAGAAATTTCAATATCGCCGCAGGGCAGGATTTCTCCGGGTACAGAAAGTCCGCCGTCCAGATTCGGAGAAGATATTCCGCCAGAAAAACGATCATTGTAACAAGTTCAATGACCCCCATCACGCCTGTATGATCCGCCATCTCATCAAAAGTCTGGAGAAATGTGATGGAAATGTTCAGCAGAATGACAAAGACAATCAGGATATCAAAACACAGACTGGGAATATCACTCCTGTTCCCAATCTGTATGATCTCAAATATGCGCTTCTTCATGATGCGTCCGTCAAGCGGGCGCGTCTTCTGCGAAACATTCTTCCCTAAAGTTTTCATGTTACCAATTATAAAGGATTCCCGCTGAAAGCACAAGCCATTTCTGACGGTTTCCCCGCATCAGATCCGGAACCATCACGATCCGATGCAACCGCTAAAAAATTCGTGCATGAATGGTATTCCATCATGCACGAATCGTATCCATATATCTGTACCTTTAGCCAAAACTTATCGCGATAAGCTTACCGTGTCACTACGTCAACCGGCACATTGAAGATCTTCGCAACTTTCAGCAGCGTATCGATATGCCTGCCTGTTGCCGCCGCGAAATGGTGGGTAGGGCCGCACTCACTCCAACGGTTCACGAACTCTCTTGCGCCGCAGGTGAAGCGTGTCCTCATATTGGTATCGCCAAAGGAAAGGATCTTGCCCTCCTCGTTCACACCCTCAGCCACGATGAACTTAAAGTGTCCGTCACCGTCCTGGGTGATCGCCAGATAGGTGATGGGGCCGGTGTAGGGATAGAACTGCGTCAGGTAGCCGCCGCCGGTCTTTCCATGGAACACCTTGACGATCTTCATGGTAGGCTTCTTGTCGGAGATGTCCGCGTCGCCGGATCCGCTGTGGCCGATGATCGCAATGTCGTCGTTGAAATCTATGGAATACATTTCCGCAAGCTGTCCCGTGCCGGAAATGGTCTTCAGGATGCTCATTGCCATAGCCACTTTCATATCGCCCTCAACGGCGCAGGCAGTTCCCTGCTTGATCAGCATGGAGAACGCGGGGATCAGCATACTGTCCAGCACGCCCGCCTTGCCCTGTGCATATCCGTCATAATGGGAAGCGATCAGGCCCAGCTTCTCGTCTTTCACCCACTGCTCGAAAGCCACAACGTATTTTGCCATCTCCCAGACTTCTTCAATGCTTCCGCCGCCTTCAATGTCAAAGGTGTCCAGGATATCCTGTGCCTTCGCGCGAATCGCTTCTTCGTCCGTGATATCGTCCGCGATAGCCCACATCTTCTCCCAGTCAAACTGCTTGGTGTAAAGATGCATCCTCCTGTACAGGTTGGATTCGTCTATGTAAAGATCCATCATGCCGGGATAGGGCCTGCCGATCTGCGCGATATTGGTGTCGCGGAACCTTCTCCTCACCTGCGCCGCCCTGCACCAGTCCTCGATCTGTTCCTGGACGGCGGGGTCTCCGCCCTCCACCACGCCTGTGATCACGGCATGTCTCTTGCCATATCTCTCCAGGTCGGCAACCATCTCGCCAACGGCGCCGCAGGCATAGCCTTCGCCCAGCCAGGAAGCGATATCGGTATGGTCATAATCAAGAGCCTTAAGCTTCTGCACATTGACAAGGACTACGGGGACATCCAGGTCCTTGACCGCAGGAAGCATATTATATGAGGTGGCGTAAGTAAGCAGCTGGAGGAATACCAGATCCACATCCGCGGCACGGAACTTATCGCCTGCAGCCTGGGACTGTTCTTTTGTTGTTACCATTCCTCCGTCAATGATCTCCACGGTATCGGGAAGGGACTTCTTGAAAGCGTCATACTGCGCTTCAAATTCGGGCACCAGTGACGGGAACTGAGGCAGATACGCACCCAATGCGATAGAAAAAACTCCTATCTTAGCTTTTGTTTCAACTAACATAAAATAAGCCATCCTTTCTTTTAGTATTTTTGTATAAATACATGATTTTCATTATACATGATTTTGTAAATTTTTACAATAGAAAAACAGGTTTTTCTGATCAGGAATGGTAACAGTTTGGCCCCGGCAATGCCAGGGAACTCCATCGCTCCGGCGGAACCGCCGCCTTAGTCACCAGGCATTCCGGATCCGGCGCAAGGCACAGTCTTGTCACCTCAAACACGCTTTCCGCATCGCACAAAATACAGTCCGCATCCCCGAATCTCACTTTTCTCGCCGCTCCCGTGTCATAAAAGGCCTGCTCCAGCTTCACAAAGTCCTCGGAAATATGGGGCTGCATGGCATTATAATGCTTCCTCATATAAACGGGCTTTCTGCTGCCGTCCGGCATCACTACCTGAAGCAGCACGGGATGATCCGTCAGGCGGTTTGGCACGTTCAGCGCTTCCTCCACACTGTGAATGAATGTATTGCGCTCATGCCCCACGCCCACTAACAGGATCTTACCCTTTACCCCTCTCAGCCTGTCATAACAGCCTCCCGGCGTACAGGGCGTATTACAGTTCTCCTCCCCCGCCACATAGACCGCGGCATCTTTTCCGTAAGCTGCCACGCTGTGGGTGGGATGCAGGGAACGCACCACCCCGGGACGCCTGCGGAACAGTTCTGTCAGCAGCCCCACGCAGGACTTCTCGCTGGCGGGGTCGTAAACAGCGTGTTCTTCACTCATCTGCGCCCAGGTATGGGCAGGCAGCAACAAAAGTCCCCGCTCAAAATATTCCATCCAGGCGTCCAGCACCGTGTCCGCACCGCCCTCCACCTGACCGATGGCTTTCATGGAGGAATGGATCAGGATAGTGTCCGTATGCCATAAACCGGCTTTCTGAAGCTGCCTCTTTAAATCTTCTTTCGTGTACCGCAAGTTACTCGCCGCCTTTCCCGCATTCTGTCCGCGCCTGTTCAAACTATATCATTTTGGGGAAAAATATGCAACCGATGCACCGGAGCGGAATGCATCTTGCATAGCGCATTTCCACCCGGATAATGCAATGGAAAAAAGGAGAAGAAGCCCCTGTCCTTTTGAGGGTGCAAAAAACCTGAACGACACCAAAGCATTGAATTTTCAATGTGCATCACAACAAAGGGTGTGGGAAGTTTGAATTTCTTAATTTGAAAATCGGAATGATTTCAAAAGCTGTCATCGGCGCCACCTCATTCATTAAATAATTAGAGCCAACAGACATAAGGCAATCCCGGAAACGCCCAATTTATCAGCATTTCCGGGATTATATCCGTTACTCAAACCCAATCGCACAGCAAGGAGATTTATGCCTCATTTGGCAATACTTCCCTTATTGTCTCGCGCCAAAGCTGCCGAAGCTGCAAAACTCCATCGCTCTCTTTCCGGATCCTCCGACGCAAGCACTCCACGGCGGTTTTCCCATACTCCTCATATGTGGGCTGGCGTTCCATGCCCAGCATGGTAAAAAACTCCATTCCGGCTATTTCTCCCGGTGCGGCATGATCATAGCTGACAGCATGGCTTGCCGCATCAGAAAGAAATTGTCGGGCCGTTTCAAATTCTCCCTTGAAGCAATGGATCTCGGCGATCAGTTCAAGAAGAACACAGTCATATTTATCAAACCACGTCAGGGTTCCTTCCGGCTGGATGCCGCGCAGAACGATCCGAAGCCACCGGATGCAGTCGATCGCGGCATCATAATCCTTACGCTGGAGAAACACGTCAGCATAGCCGATCATGATATGGTTGATATCCTCCGCAAATGTGGCGAACGCCCTGGCCAGATATTTTTCCGCACCGTCCGCATCGTGGAGACAGTCGCTCAGCACCATGCCGATCAGGACATTGTTGATGCCGCAGACATTGTACTTCTTCAAAATCCGCAGCGCCCTGTCCACATCATGCAGCAACAGGTGTGCTTTTGCCATCTGCGTGCGGATGGAGACCTCACTGACGGCCTCATCCTGATTCTGCGCGATCAGTGCACAGGCATAATCCAGCAGTTCGATGGCCCGGCGGTTCGCTTCAGGATGCTCCGCGTTCCTGCCCAGTTCCAGATAAACAAGAGCGCTCCGGTATACGATGTCAAAGTTGTTGGGATAGCTTTTTAATGCTTTTTCCGCCTCTGTGACCGCCTCGTCATACTCCTTTGCTCCTGTCAACGTCGCGATCCTGTCAAGAGCGGACGCGGCGCTTCCATTTCTCCACTCATATCCGAGAAGGACATCGGTAGAGGTGCGGAACAAATCAGCCATTTCTAAGATCAAATGGATCTCCGGTGTGGACTGATCTGACTCCCACTTATAAACGGCGCTTACGCTTACGCCCATCACCTCTGCAAGCTGCTCCTGCGTCATTTTCCTTTCCTTGCGGAATTTCCTGATATTCTCTGAAAGTTTCACCCTCAAAATAGTTCTACCTCACTTTCGTTTTGATGCTTTCTGTGTCAACATTATACCGTGTTTCTGCAAGTCACAGGGCAGAGACCCTGAAAACCGTTGGTTTTCAGGGTTCGCTTCGCTCGTCAAATCCCCGAGAAAGCATCTGCTCGTGCAAGCACGGCATCTGCTTTTTCGGGCACTTGACTCTGCCCTTTGCGGACATTATACCGTGAAAGCGCGTCCGAGTGAACATACCGGCAGTAAAAACGGTAAAATTATTTTTCTACTATCAGTATGGATTTCTTCCAAATCTGTCTCCGGTAGGACTTTTATCATAGAGATTGTGTTGTCAAATGACAATATCTCCATTTATCTTTTTACTTCAGCAAATGTACATCACGACAAACGCATGAGTAAATAAATTGTGAACGATCCTTTTTTCTGTTACTATGAAAGAAAAAAGGATTATATTCTGCATCACTCATATCATTCACATATCCATTCTTTTCAAGGAATTCATCCATGAGAGCAATGCTTCCGGGTTCCTCGTTGGGATTGCCCTTTCCTCTGACCGCGATATAATCTGCTTTTGGAACGGTTATGCTTTCGGCATGTAAAATTCTTTATACTCTTTCTTGAAGTCAAACGCCATTCTGCGTCTCCTTATCTCTTTGACAGCAAGGACCCGATCAGCCTGCAGGCCTCTATCCTGGCGCCGGGAGGCGTGTCCCCATGTTCTGCATCATGGGAATAATCGTTCAGAAGCCGGCAGGGAAATTCCTCACAGGCGCCGCAAAACGAAATTCCCTTTTTTATGGCACATGACGCAACCGGGCAAGGCTCTTTCTCCGCATGAAAAGGCATTCCCTTTGTGGAAACGCAGCCGCCGCAATGGCAGGGTTCTTTCCATTTGCAATTTATACAGTCCAGGCCGCAGTAGGTTGTCAATAAAAGTTCCTGTTGCTTCTTTTTACTGAATCCATGGAGCACCAGCGCATAGGATTTATCCAGCATCTCCTTCATAAGCCAGTCCGGAACTTCCCCATCCGGATTGATGGAATTCCAGTGCTGCTTGTTGGAATAATAGCCGGGAATAATATCTTCATACTGCTGCCTGAGAAAATCCCCTTCGCTCGGATCCAGTTTCAGGTTAATGTAATAAGGCTTATTCTCCTTATCCAGCAAAACGGCGGCAAACATCTTACCGCCGATCATATAGCGGATCCAGTTCCATTCTTTTTTTAAATCTTTCGTAACACCCGTCTTTTTCATCAGGTATTCGTCAATCCACTGGTATTTCATCGAATCTTTTCTCCTTCCTTGGCAGTTCTTCTCTTTTCAACCTTCTTCGTTGATAAGATTCCATCCATTTCCTGCCCTGCACCTCATCTCCGGATATGGCGCCGCAGATATGCTCCGTTTCCGGATCTTCCCTTGTCACCCTGATAAATCCGTCATGCATTACCCTCCGGTCTTTTGTAATTCTTTACCATATTTTCAGCAATGCCGCAAATGATCTCCCGGATATCTTTCGGTTCAAGCAACTCCACTCTGTCACCAAAAGTCAGGATCCAGCTGATCAGATTCTCCTGATCCGTATAATCCGCATGGAACAACAGTTTTCCGTCCGCCTGCTCCTCATAACATCCTGTGCCGAACTCTTCCACAAGCCGCCATTTGCATTCCGGCCAAAAGAGCGCTCTTACATGGATTCCTCCCGGAAAAATCCTTTCATCCGAAAGATCCGGCAATATGACCTTTCGTTTGACAAATAGGTCGCCCGTTATTGTCAGCTGCTCCAGTCTGTTCAGTTTGAACAGGCGATAATCCTGCCTTTTATCGCACCAGCCCCATACATACCAACTGGACCAATGGAAGATCAGATAATAAGGTTCTATGCTCCGTACCGATTCTCCACCCGGCGAGTAGTAATAGAATGAGATTTTCCGACAGTTTTCAATGGCATTTCGTATGATCTGTATCTTGGGAGCAAGAGAATCTTTGTACCATGAGGAAAGGTCGATCAGCACCGCTTGGTTCCCCACCAGGAGATCCGACGAACCGGCTGATAATTTCTCCATCAGCTGTTTGTATTGATCGGTTCCGTTCACGCTGTCCAGGCTTCTGAGGCCTGCAAGGATATCCTGCATTTCAGCGTTTGTAAGCAGTGTTTTACTGATCTTATAGTTGTCCATGATAGATATGCCGCCGCCAATTCCCTGCCTGGTCACCACAGGAATGCCTGCTCTGCATAGATCCTCGATATCCCGGTTGATCGTCCTCCTGGATACTTCAAAATGTTCAGCAAGATAGGGGGCAGTGACCGTATCTTTTTGCAGCAATAAAGATAAAATACCGATCAGTCTGTCAATCTTCATTTCCATTCATTCGCTTTCATCAAAAAGATTCTACCATTTAAAACATGCCACCTGTATGTCATGTTTAAAAGATTATATCAAAAAGAAAATGTGGTTTCAACAGAACCACATTTTCCTCATAAATTTTTAACTTATGGCAATATCCTACTGTGACTGCCCTTCACCCAGCTTTTGCTCGATCTCCTCACGCTTTGCCGCATATTCCTGCTCCAGGCTCTCCGCATAGCTTTCCTCCGCACTGTGATAAAAGCAGAATGCCGCGATATTGCCGCCTATCCCCAACAGGAGAAACAGAACGCACAGCACCCATACCCTTTTCCAGCGTTTTTTGTTTTTCTCCTGCAGTATTTCACACTCATCTGAAATCTGGTCAATCTCCCGCTGTATATCGGCACACAGATTGTTTCGTTCCATCGCGCCCTGCTTTCTCAGGTCAATGTCGCTGCGGGCATTAGCAAGCTGGGCAGATAGATCATGTACGTTTTTGGTTCTGCCCTTTTTTTCTTCTTTATTTTTCTTTTTCACAAGTCCCATCTCTTTGCCTCCATCAATAATCAGAGATAACAACATTCACCTTGACGGGAACAATACCATCTCCAACATCGATATCCATTGTAATGTTATTCGTTCCATATGACAGACCTTTCAGGTTCAGCCTTGCCTCTCCCGTAAAAGTACTGCTGCCCAGCCATGAATCATACGTTATCGACACCTGCCCCTGCAGCATTCCCAATCCGTCACTGTCCCACAAAAACTCATATTCATATGCATCATCCTTTTCTGTCACATAGATGGAAGTATTCGCCATCGCCGCTTCATCCCAATCCACCCATAGATCCGTGGTAATCTTTACCCTCCTGACGGCATCTTCCTCCGCCAGCATGGTCTTCCGTCCGGTAACCATCATGGCCGGTACAAAAGAATTGTCCGTCAGATATTTCAAAGTATATCCTATGGGCACCGGATTGGTCGTCGGCGCATCCGTACGGATAAAATCATTGACCCGCGTCTGCAGGTCGGCTTTATCTTCGGAGCCGTGCAAAAACTCCTCCCATTGGCCTACGATCCCCAGCGTTTTCTGGGAAGAATCCGTAATCATCCCCGCATCCTTTTGTTCCCCGCCATATTGAAAAAGCCGGTATTCAATATCGGATTCCTCCAGGATACTGTTCAATCCTGCCGATATATCCACTCCCTTAATGCACCCGCTTACTTTCGCCCCGAGTTCTTCCGCACTCATATTCCCCTGAACCAGCACTACCACCATCCGTCCATAATCCACAGAGGATACATATGCCGGTTCATAGTCGCCAAACGCCGCCGGATCCGCGCCATCCCGAAAGTATTCCGCCGCGCTCTTTTGGGGTTCCGCGTTGACTGTATAGTAGACCTGTCTGTAAATGACCGCCACACTGGAAACTTCCGTATGATTCGTACTCCCCAACTCAAAACCTCCCGTGCCTGGCAGTTCCACACCCAGACTGGCCTTCAGTTCCGTGGAATTTCTGTATGTCTGCATATAATAATTCCATTCCCTTGCCGCCTGCCCCTCATTCTTCCCGGCGCAGCTGTCCAGGAAATCCATCACTCCCCGATAACTCGCATCTTCTATCTTCGCAGAAGTTCCCCCTGCCTGGCTGCTTGTCAGATGTATCGCCGTTCTCTCCAGGGGCAGAAGCGTATAATCCGCCGTCCCCTGAAAAAGAGAATCCCCTTTCAAAACGGCCCCGGGGAATATCACCGCATTGCTGCCGCCCGCGATCGTATAGCCGTTCAGATCATATGTCTGCGTATCGGTAAAACATGTGATCAGTCCTGCCGTCTCTGTCCGCAGCCCTTTTACCACCCGGTCAAGGGAGGCGATATACGCATTCATCCCGGCATGATCGCTGGCATTGAGCCTGCCAGCCGCCTGCTGCCTCTCGTTGATCTGACTGTCATAATAACTTTTGAATGCATTCGTTTTCCACTGCCAATACTCAGTTGTATATTCCTGTTCTGTTTCCTGCTGGCTGGCAGCATGCCGCGCCTCCTGCATGAGATATATCCGGATGCTTTCCGCCGCAAGAACCGCCAGCACGATCAGGCATACGAAACGCGCCCAATGCCTGCTTCTCCTCAGTTTCCTGTGTTTCTTATTCAGCTGCTTCTGTTTCTTCTTCAGGTCAGTCAGCAATGCCTGGCTTTGTTTTTCCTGCTGTTCAAACTGTTGCTGTTCCCGGTAGATCTCCTGAAGTTCCTGCTCCGGGCTTTTCTGTTCCGGCTGGGAAATCTCCGGCTGCCCATTGCCCGGTATCGGATCCTGATTCCGTTCTGCATCGTTTGTATTGTTGATATCACCCATTGTCTTTTCACCTTTCAGGTTTTTCATCATAAAATATTTCAGAGGTATTCTTTTGTCACCGCACTCAGTATACCCCCCCCCAGTATTATTTTGTCAATGCTTTTTCGGATCTGGCATAATATATCGTAACGCGCCTCTTTCTGCCTTAAACAGAATAATCCGCCCATCAGGAAAACAATTCCCTCCGGATGGGCGGATTTAGATACATCCTGTTTTCAGATTCGAAAACTCTGTCTCTCAGCCTTTCCTCCCCAGATACCTGCAGACTTTATTTTTGTAGGCAATATAATCATCCCCGAACACCGCCTGCAGATAGCGTTCCTCCTGTAAGATCTGCAGGTGCAGCATGATCATGGCAAAAGCGGAAAACAAAAGCACGCCAGCTGTCCTTCATGGTAAACACTGTTTTCCCCCTTGCCATCTGATCGGTCTGAATCCCCTGCTTTTTTTGCAGGAGCATCTTGCCTATGTAGACCGAATAAAAAACAGGAGGATTGTTATGCCGACTGGCATCATGATAATCTGTTTCCGGTAAATATGCAATTCTTAAACAGGATGGCAAATGGATTTGAATTGTATTGATACTTGTGATAAAATAATGGCAGCGAAACGCTCCCCAATTACATTTCCGGAAAGGAACCACTCTTATGCCGTTACCACAACCGCAAACCTATACCGAGGATGACTACTATGACCTGCCTGACGATACCAGGGCGGAACTGATCGACGGGCAGTTCTATTATATGGCTGCTCCCAGCAGAATACACCAGAAAATCTTATCAGAACTTCATATCTCCATTGGACAGTATATCCGCTCAAAAGACGGCATGTGTGAGGTTTACCCTGCCCCTTTTGCCGTCAGGTTATTTCAGGATGATAACAGGACGATCGTGGAGCCCGATATCAGCATTATATGTGATCCAGGCAAACTTACAGACAAAGGGTGTACCGGCGCTCCCGACTGGATCATTGAAATTGTTTCTCCCAGTACTTCCAGCCACGACTATATCCGCAAATTGAATTTGTATGCGGAAGCCGGGGTAAGGGAATACTGGATCGTGAACCCTATGGTCCAGTCGATATATGTGTATTTTCTGGAGGAGAACAAATTCAGGACTGCAGCTTACACTTTCCAGGACAGGATCAAAGTTAATATCTACGATGACCTGTATATTGACTTTTCAAATATTCGTAACCTATAACATGATAAAACAGATCCGGAACAGAAAAGAAGCCGTATACCAGATAATCACAGCGCTTATAGGGCAGTAAAATACTAAAAATCATCCAGCCCCGCCAGGACTTTCACGTTCTTTTTCTCGTACTCATTCAGCACCGATGCGTCAAAATCCTTTGGCGCCGTAGTGGGCGTATACCAGATGCATCCCATAAAATAATTGTACAGGTCAGGGTCATCAAAAATATAGCCATGCCGGGCGTAAATCTCATTCTTTGCAAGATGTATCACAAGGGACGGCTCATCCTGAAAATCCGCCGCAGTGTAATAGCGTGTGTCCGTGGCAAAGAGGAAATCCGTCCGGTTGGAAATGTCCCTGACTTCCCGCACATTTTCCCAGTAATCGACGATCTCCTGATAATACGCGCTCTCCCTGTAATATTCCATCCGCTGATCCAGTGCCTGATCCTGCTGCCAATGGCCGGCATATCCCTCAAGGGATCGCATCACGTCCTCCATGGTCATGGAATCTCCCCACGAAATATTCCGGTTCACATATTCCGCCGCTGCACTGTCAAGGGCAAACGCTTTCTCCCCCTCTTTCCGGGCATAGGCTCTCACTTCCATCCAGGATGTACCTATATCGATTCCCTGCACACCTGCATATTCCAGGATCAGCAGCACATCCGTCCTGCCGTCCTCATTATAATCACAAAACGCCACAGAGACCACCTGCCCGAACTGCTGTCCCCGCATACCGTTATCCTCAAACTGTTCCGGGGAAATATACGCTGCTTCCCCGTCCTTTAACAGCATGAATCTGGCATCGCCGTACATCCATATGCCGTCTTTCTGGAACATGTCCTGCTCCGGCCAAAAAGAAGCAAAAGTCACTTCTCCCCATTCCTCCAGATCGACTGGAAAGGACTGCTCCGCGATCTGTCCCTCCGGGATATCCATAGATACGCCGTCTGAGGACGCTGCGTCCGCATTTTCCTGCATGCCCGCCGGGGCGCCTGCTGCCTGATGATCTTCCGAAGCAATGTTCTCCCCGGATAACTGTACGGCCTGCAGATCCTCCGCCGGTTCCCGGCTGCTGCATCCGGCAAGCGCCGATACCGTTGCCAACAGACACAATACTGTTTTTAACTTCCCTTTGATATTCTGATCCATACCCTTTCCCCGCATGCACACATCCTCCTGCTTACTCCGCTTCCATGTTGGCAAGGCATCCCCCATACTCAAACTGCCCCGTGCTTTCATTCCAGAAATAACAGTAATAAGGAATATCCTTTTCCCCTGAGATCCAGCCCTGGATGCAGAAATCCTCGTTCCCGTCAAGGTTAAGATCCGCCACCAGGATATTTCCGTTCCTGCTTGAGGAAACCGCTTGCGCCATGGCGCCGCTATCGGAAGCATATCCCGTACCCCAATACTGCTTCGCGGCCTCCCCCGGATCGATCAGCTGCACAGTTTCCTCCACCATTCCGTTAAAACGCGGATCATAATAAGTATGTTCCACCAGGATTGAGTCGATAGTATACTGATCTTCCCCCATATAACTGCTTCCTCTCAGGATCAGCTCATACTGCTCCCCGCCGATCCTGGCCCAGGCAGTCTCGATATAATCATGCCGATACCGGATATCACGGATGCACAGAGCCTCATCTTCCCATTCCAGAATCATCTCCACGTCATCATCACACCATTGATCCAGCACGCCGAAATGCAGCCGGAGCGCGTCACGCCCGTCTTCCATGGAAAGGATGTCCACCTGATAGGGCACGCCGGAACCGGAACGATCATCAGGGGAAAGTTGGTCGTAACCTCCCATCTCCCACGCTTCCTGCGTAAGATCCACCTCCACATCCAGCGAATCCAGCCCTTTCTCTTTCTCCAGGGCCGGACAGGTCACATGCATCCGGTATCCCTCCATGGGCTCATACAAAAGAGGCAGTAAGGGCTGGTATCCGGCCATGGTCCCATCATAAGTCTTTTCCTCACTGTCCGCCCGGCACATTCCGCCAGGAATGTCCATCATCCTATAATCCTCGCCCTCTTTCCGCAGGAGCGCCATCTGACCGAAAGCCTTGGGATTCGTGCTGTAACCGAATGTCTCCGTAAAAAGGATCTCCCTGATGCCGTCACCGTCCAGATCCAGGGACCGCACCTCCGGAATCCCTCCCGCGGTTTCCGGCAATTCGATCACATCCCCGTTGCCGAACTCGATACGGTAATCCGCCACATCCCAGTCTCGAATATTCTCACGCCACACCCTGTCCGTGATGCCGTCCCCATCATAATCGCATGACGTAAAGGCGGAATATCCCACCCACCGGACGCACTCGTCCAGATAGCCGGTATAGTCATGATAGCCGAACATCGATCCCTCAGGCGCGTCTTCCGTTTCCTGCCCGCTCTCTCCCGCACCGCCGGAGTCTGCTTCCGGTGACAGGCTGTCAGCCGGATCCCCATTTGCAGAAACCCGCTCCTCCTCCCCGGAGACATCGGCAGACCCGAACACGTCCCACATACCTATCAAGACCATAAGCGCCAGCGCAGCCGTAAACAGCCACAGGACACATCGCCCATCAAACACCTGACGCTTTGTGACAAACTGCCAGACTTTCATGCCCAAAAGGATCTGCACGCAAAAATTTACCACCCAGAAACATACCTGCCACCCGCTCATGATACTCCTCCGCCGCTTTCACCACAAACGAAACGCGCCCCGGCAGCCTGCAGAACAAGCCCCCGGAGCGGAAATATTTTTCAATATCTTTCCCTCATCATTTCTCTTTCTTCGGCACAAACTTCACACGGAACAGATACCACAGACTGCCCGCCAGGCAGATGGATGAATAGGTACCGCACACGATTCCCACCATCAGGGGCAGCGCAAAATCACGGATGCTGGTAACGCCCAGCACATACAGCACCGCCACCATGATAAAGGTGGTCAGGGAGGTGAAAATGCTTCTGGACATGGTCTGGGTGATGCTCTTGTTCACCACATCCTTCAGGTCATCCTTATGGGTCATGGTCGCCATATTCTCGCGGATCCTGTCAAAGATAACGATTGTTGCGTTAATCGAATAACCCACAATGGTCAGCATACAGGCCACAAAGGTGTTGCTCACGGATACCCTGGCCACCGCGTAGAACGCCAGCACCACCAGTACATCATGGAGCAAGGCGATGATACTGCTGACGCCGAAGCGGATATCCTTGAAACGGATCCTGATATACACCAGCATACAGACGATGGCCACCACTACCGCGATGATGGTGTCGGATTTCATTTCATCACTGATGGTGGAACTGATGGTCTCGGTGGTGATCAGCTTCTCGTCCACACCAAAGTTGCTTACCAGCATCTCGTTTACGGCATCCCTCTGCTCCACCGTCAGGGAAGCAGTCTTAAAAATCACCTCGTTGGAGTCCTGCACGGTCTGAATCTGGACAGCCCCGGTAATCTCCTCCATCAGGGGCACTACCTCGGCATTGGTCTTCTCCAGCGTCATGGCCTCGTTAAAGGTTACGCTGGTCTGGGTGCCGCCCTTGAACTCCAGGCTGTAATTCAGCGCGTCCCCGGAAGAAGCCTTATGAACGCCCATGGCCACGAATCCTGCCACAACCAGCGCGGCGGATACGCCAAAGAAAAGTCCTTTCTTAGATAAAATATTCAGCGTCTTACGCTCTTTTCCCACGCCGTAGAGTTTCTCGCTCTTTAAGCCCAGCGCGTAAAAAGCGTACATCACATATCTGGTCACCACCAGGGCGGTGAACATGGACAACACGATACCAAGCGCCAGGGTCTGGGCAAATCCTTTCACAGAACCGGGTCCCAGCAGCAAGAGCACCAGCGCGGCGATCAGGGTGGTGATATTGCCGTCGATGATGGCGGACAGCGCCTTGTCAAAACCGATCTTGATCGCGTTCTGCACCGTCTTTCCGGAGGCAAGTTCCTCCCGGATACGGGCAAAGATGATCACATTGGCGTCCACCGCCATACCGATGGACAGGATAATACCCGCGATGCCGGACAGCGTCAGCGTCATATCGAAACCGTTGATCAGCAGGACCACCAGCGCCGCATAGGACAGCAATCCTATGGCAGAAGCCAGACCTGCGATATAGTACACCGCGATCATAAAGACGATCACGAGGATGATACCGATCACAGCGGCCTTTAAGCTTGTCTCAATGGCATCCATGCCCAGCTGGGCTCCCACTACCTTGGAATGGAGTTCTTCCAGTTCCAGTTTCAGTCCGCCGATCCGGATGGTGGAGGCAAGGTTTTCCGCCCTCTCAAAGGATTCCATGGGGGAAATCTGGGCATTTCCGTCCGTAATGACTGCATTTACATTAGGAGCGCTGATGATCGTCCCGTCATAATAAATGGCAAGAGACTCCCCGTTGTCATAGGCCCTCTGGGTAGCCTGGGCAAATTTCTCCTGCCCCTCCTCCGTCATCACAAGGCTGACCGCGTACTCATAGCCTAAGTCCGTCTGCCTGGAGCCCGCCGTGGCGTCCTTTACATCCGTTCCCTGCACCATAATGGAACCGTCCTCCAACAGTTCATCGATGGTCTTGTTCAGCACATACGCATACCCCACGGAACCGTCCGGGTTCTGCACATACTGGCCAGTATAATTGACGTTACCCTCCGAGTCCGTCTCCGAGATAAAATACAGAGCGCCGGGACGCCCCAACTCCTGCAGGATTCTGGTGGCATCATTCTCTCCGGGGATCTCGATGTTGATCCTGTCGTTCCCCTCCTGATAAACGATGGCCTCCGTGCTGTAATTCTCCACACGCTTCTGAAGCTTTGCTATGGTATCACTCATATCTGTGGCGCTGGGATCCTCGTCTCCCACCACCTGATAGGTGATGCTGACACCACCAGCCAGATCCAGACCCAGCTTGATGTCCGATGCACTTCCGTCTCCCTCCGGATTCACGCCGAAGAAGTCCACATAAGTGACTCCCGCCAGAATCAGAAGGACACAAAGCAGAATAACGATCGCTTTGTTCTTTTTCATTGCTCTTTCGTCCTTTCTATATTTAGTAGTCCTGCTCCGCCACCTTCAACATGATGGCACATTCCACACGCTTTCTCTGCAATTCGCAGCCCACATCATAGGCATCGTTGATATTGCCATGAAAATGATAAGAGTTGGCTGCACAGCCGCCGCTGCAATAAAATCTGGCAAAACATTTCCTGCACTTGTCCTTGGCGTAGACGTTACAGCATTTGAACTCATCCCTGATATCCTCGCGGACAATGCCCTCATCCACATTTCCCATCAGAAACTTCTCGTTTCCCACAAACTGATGGCAGGGATACAGATCACCCCATGGCGTCACAGCCAGGTACTCCGTGCCCGAACCGCAGCCCGACAGTCTCTTTGCCACACAGGGGCCTCCCTCCAGATCGATCATGAAATGGAAGAAATTGAAGCCTTTTCCCTCCCTGTGCCGCCGGATCATCTCCGCCGCCAGTCTGTCATACTCCGCTTTCAGCTTCGGGATGTCCGCCTCACAGATTGCGTAAGGATCTGATGGCTGAGCCACCACGGGCTCCACGGAGATCTGCCGGAATCCCAGATCCGCCAGATGCAGCACATCCTCGGAAAAATCCAGGTTATTGCGGGTGTAGGTGCCCCGCACATAGTAGCGCTCCTGCCCTCTGCTCTCCGCCACTTTCAGGAATTTCGGCACGATCAGGTCGTAACTGCCCTGTCCGCCCCGGAAAGGACGCATCCGATCGTGAACCTCCCTCCGCCCGTCAATGCTGAGCACGATATTGGCCATTTCACGGTTTGCAAACTCCAGAACCTCATCATCCAAAAGCACACCATTGGTGGTCAGGGTGAAGCGGAATTTCTTATGATGGGGCTCTTCCAGGCTTCTTCCGTACTCCACCAGGTCTTTTACCACCTGCCAGTTCATCAGCGGCTCTCCGCCGAAGAAGTCCACCTCCAGGTTCACGCGGTTTCCCGAATTGGCCACCAGGAAATCCAGGGCTTTCTTTCCCACCTCAAAACTCATCAAAGCACGCCTGCCATGATACTCGCCTTCCTCTGCGAAACAGTATCTGCACGCAAGGTTGCAGTCATGGGCGATATGGAGGCAGAGAGCTTTCACCACGGTCTGCCTGTTCTTAAAGTCAAAGACGTAATTTTCATAGAAATCCGGCGCGAACAGCTGCCCCTGTGCCTCCAGTTCCAGCACTTCATCCACAGCCTCCGTAATCTCCTCCTCCGGATAGGGGATATTGGCAAGGTTCAGCACGGCCGCCTTGATGGTGGCTGCATCCTTGATGCCTTCGTTTACAAGGGGCTCCAACAGCGGAATCATGTCGTACACGATATCATCCACCACATGAACGGAACCGCTGTTCACATCCATGACAATATTGTAGCCGTTGCTTTTGTATTGGTGTATCACAGATCTTATTTCCTTTCTTATTCCAGTCTTATTCCAGTACCGTCTCTTCACTTCAGCCCCCTTGGCGGGGAAGGAATTTCCATCTGCAAAATGCGCAGCTGTAAATCCCTTCCGGGGGCTTCCGTTACGAGACTGTCTTATTCCAGTACCGGGGCTTCCGTTACGAAACTGTTGTAAAATGCAAAACATAGAAAAGAAGCAGCGACCGGAATCGCTGCCACTCTGGTGTACCATAACGTCAGCACATGGACGTGCTTATTATTTGATCTTCTCGCAACTCTGGTTTCCTACGGTACAGGAAGTCTTGCACGCTGACTGGCAGGAAGTCTGGCACTCGCCGCATCCGCCTTTCTTCATAGATTCTTTGAAATCTCTGGTAGTCAAAGTCTTAATATGCTTCATCAAATGTAACCTCCATATTCAAAAGTAAAGACAATATACCATGTTTCCGTGCGCTTTGACGCACATGGAATCAGAAGTTGACACAATGTCCCTCTATATCAACATTATATCACAAAACCGCACGTTTGTAAAAGACTTTTTTCAGATTGTCTTAAATTTCATGATCTCCTGTTTTAATTTACTGGAGACCTCATCATTGGCAGATGTATAACCCTGGATCTCCGTCATGTTGGAAGCCACGCCATCGATCGTCCCGGTAAACGCCTCCACACGGCTCCTCTCGTCCCCGATGCGCCCTGCCACATCTCCTACCATGCTGTTCATGGCCTGTATGGAGGAAGCAAGTTCCGTAGCAATCCTGTCAAACGCCACCATGGTATCTTCCACATTATCCGCGTCTTTCAGGTATTCTCCCGAAGCCTCCACGAACTGCGCAAAATTATCCAGCACTCTGGTGGTGACAAACTGCATCAGCTTGTCGGAGGTTGCCGCCAGGCTTTCCACCGCCGATGTCACCTCTCCGCTGATTTCCTGGATATTATTTGCCGTCTGGCGGCTGTTATCCGCAAGCATCCTGATCTCGTCCGCCACAACGGCGAAACCCTTGCCCGCTTCGCCCGCCCGCGCTGCCTCAATGGACGCGTTCAAGGCAAGCAGGTTGGTCTGGCTGGCAATGGAAAGAATCTCGTCCGTAAGCCCCTGGATGGCGTTCACGCTTTTGCTGTTCTCCACGGAAGTCTTTAAATCCGTCCGTAAGGAATTGGTAATATTTTCCGAGTCCTTCTTACTGCTGCTTGCCATGCTCTGGATCCTGTTGGCGCGCTCCCGCATCTCCATGGAATAATTCCTGCCCATGACAGCCACTTCTGACATATGGTTACCCTTTTCCGTGATCCCCTGCATCTCATCCGCAATGCCGGATACGCTGTCCGCCAGCGTCTGGATCCCCGCACACATATCCCTGGCCTCGGAGGAAGCGGCCTCCGTGTTTCTGGTGGAATCCGACACCCTGGAAATGATATTCTTAGAAGACTGATCCAGGGAGCCGGAATGTTCCTTAATCTGTGTCATGATGCCCTGCAGCGCCTCGATGAAAAGATTGATTCCCTGTACAAGGCTTCCCACTTCGTCTTTCTTCTTTGTATGGATACGCTGACTTAAGTCACCCTCGTTATTTTCGATCTGCCCGATCAGTACATCCAGCTGCCTCTTTACATCCCGCAGGGGCTTTACCACACAGAGAAACGCTATCACGATGGTTATGGCCACTGTCAGAAGCTGTATGCTGGATAACAGGCCGTTGGTCGCCAGCCCTGAAGATATCTGTGCTGATGTGTCCTGTGCCATGGCAACGACATCCGGCGCCGCGCCCTCCATCCCCGCAATCTGATCGCATACTGCCCTCATGGCCTGCATGTCGCTGGTGGTAGTGGTATTAACTATGACAGTCAATATAAACAGAACCAATAACGGCAACATCATCTTTAGTGCTATACTTTTTCTCATAAGGTGTTCTCCTTTTCCTGATAGTCTTACGTTTTATCATATCATATCTTTTCTTTCTGCGCAATTTCAAATTCAGCTCAGCATACCGCCCAGCATGCCGCCTGCGGCGCAGAGCACCAGTGTGGTTACCGTGGAATCTCCCAGATGTCCGGCTGGTTCTCCGGCCACCAGCGAAATGCCTGCCAGCACAAGGAAATAAGCGCTCCCCATCAAAAGTCCCCACAGGAATTTCCGGCTCTGCAGCTTTTTCCCGGCCATAAAACCTGCGAAAAAAGTAGCCGCCACATAGATCACAATGATGGCAATGGAGACGACGGCCTCCGTCAGCCCCACCTTGTACAGCAGAAAAGCCAGCAGCGCCAGGAATACGCCCGTCAATATGTACGAAAAAAGCAGTGTCTTCAGCAAAAACAGAACAGGTATGTCCCCTCGGTTCGTTGTCTGTTCCATCCATAACCTCCCTTTGCATCTATAAATTTTCTATAAAATAATATGCGGCGACGTCTGTAAACTTGACAAGAAGTATATGATACGGTATATTTATCAGAAAACACATAAAAAGGAGTGAACTTTTTTGGATGCCCCAGGTGTCATACAATTGATCATTGTAATTGTTCTTGTTATTCTTTCCGGCTTTTTCTCTTCAGCCGAAACGGCCTTTTCGACCGTCAACCGCGTGCGGATGCGCGCGCTCGAAGAAGAAGGCAATAAACGCGCCGCCAGGGTCAATAAGATTCTGGAGAACTACAGCAAGATGCTCAGCAGCATCCTGATCGGCAACAACATCGTGAACCTGACCGCCTCCTCCCTTGCCACCACGCTGGCCATGAGGGTGAACCTGGCCACAGGTATCGCGACCGGTATCCTGACCATGGTTGTCCTGCTCTGCGGCGAGATTGTTCCCAAGACGTGGGCCATGCTTTCCTCGGAGAAAATTTCCCTTGCTTACAGTGGAGTCATTTATGGAATGATGCAGGCAATGACGCCTGTTATTTATATTGTGGATAAACTGGCCAACGGAATCCTGCGCCTGCTGCGCATCGATCCCAGTAAGAAGATCACCACCATGACCGAGGCGGAGCTGCGCACTTATGTGGAGGTAAGCCATGAGGACGGCGTTATCGAGTCGGAGGAACGCGAGATGATCTACAACGTGTTCGATTTCTCCGATGCCCAGGCAAAGGACATCATGATCCCCAGGATCAATATGGTGACCGTGGACATCGACGACAGTTACAGCGAGATCATGTCCGTTTTCAGGAAGTCCATGTATACCCGTCTTCCCGTCTATCAGGACGATAACGACAATATCATCGGGCTGATCAATATCAAGGATTTCATTCTCTGCGAGGATGAGAACGATTTCCATGTAAAAGATATCCTGCGGGATGCCCACTATACATATGAGTATAAAAAAGTGGACGACCTGCTGTACGAACTGCGGGAGACCACCACCAACGTCACTTTCGTCCTGAACGAATACGGCGCCACCGTAGGTATGATCACATTGGAGGATCTGCTGGAAGAGATCGTGGGCGAGATTCGGGATGAGTACGATGAGGACGAAGAAGAACTGATCCAGGAAGTGGATGAGCGGATTTACCTAGTAGAGGGCAGCATGAAGCTTGACGATATCAACGATGAACTGGGCACGGAACTGGACAGCGAGGACTATGATTCCATCGGCGGCCTGATCATCGAATGTCTGGACCGCCTCCCGGAGGACAACGAGGAAGTGACCCTGGAGAACAGGATCCATCTGAAAGTACAGGGAATCGAGCAGAACCGTATCGTAAAAGTGCTGATGACTCTGCCCGAACCGCCTGCGGAGGAGGATGAAAAGGAAAGTTCCGGGGAAAGGTCTGAGGAAAACGCCTCCTGACGCGAGAAATTTCCATCCGAAAGCCCCTGTTGGCATATCTCTGCCGACAGGGGCTTTCTCATCCGAACCTCCCCAGAATATAATCCTTCGTCAGCCGGTTTGCGGGTCTGGAAAACATGGTGCGTGTATCCCCAGATTCCACCACCTCTCCCGTCAGGAAAAAAGCGGTATCATCCGAAACTCTTGCCGCCTGCTGCATATTATGGGTCACCACCACCACAGCATACCTCTCTTTCAGATTCTTCATCAGTTCCTCGATCTTCAGGGTGGAAACGGGATCCAGCGCCGACGTAGGCTCATCCATCAGCAATACCTCCGGTTCCACCGCCAAAGCCCTTGCGATGCATAATCTCTGCTGCTGCCCGCCGGACAGACCCAGCGCCGGTTTGTCCAGCCGATCCTTTACTTCATCCAGAATCGCCGCATCCCATAACGCTTCCTCCACGATCCTGTCAAGTTCCCGTTTCGCCCTGATGCCATGGATCCTGGGGCCATAGGCGATATTGTCATACACGCTCATGGGAAAAGGCGCAGGCTGCTGAAATACCATCCCCACCCTTTTCCGCAGCAGCGTGATATCCACTCTCCTGTCGTAAATATCTTCTCCATCCAAAAGAACCTGTCCCTCGATCCGCACATCTTTCACCAGATCATTCATACGGTTGATGCATTTTAAAAAGGTGGATTTCCCGCATCCGCTGGGACCGATCAGGGCCGTCACTGCCCGATCCCGTATCTCCATGTCCACATTTCTCAAAACATGGTTTTTCCCATAATACAGGTTCAGTCGCCTTACCGAGACCTTACCGTGTTCCGTTTTCATAGCGATGGCCGTGCCTTTCCGATCCTCAGCAGCATATTAAGGCACAGTATGATCAGGATCAGTACACATCCTATGCCAAAAGCCGCGTCATATCTCCCGTTCTGCATCTGCAGATATAATTCCGCAGCCAGCGTTCCCCCGGATTCCAATGCCCTGGCGCCAACGGCCTCCAGGCACTCCGCCAGGCTGCCTCCCTGCCCGGGCAGGAACCGGCCGCTCCCGGCTGTCAATAACAGCGCGGCGGACTCTCCCACGATCCTGCCCACAGCCAGGATCATACCGGTCATGATCCCCGGCACAGCGGTGGGAAGAAGCACGGTGCGAATCATATGCCATCTGGAGGCACCCATGCCCAGTGCTGCTTTCCGGTAGCTTTCGGGCACTGCCCGCAAGGCTTCCCGGGTATTTTGGATGATTAGCGGAAGCACCATCAGCGTCAGTGTCAACGCCCCTCTCAGCAGGGAATGGCCCAGATGGAACACATCCCCGAAAAATGCCATTCCAAACAATCCATAGAGGATGGAGGGAATACCGGACAGCGCCGCCACGGTAAATTCGATCAGATCCGTCAGCCTGCCCGGTCTGGCGTATTCGCTCATGTAGATGGCTGCCCCCACCCCCACCGGGGCGGCTGCCAGGAGTGTCATGACCACCATATACAGCGTATTTGCCAGATTACCGGCGATCCCCGTAGTCTGTTTCAGTGCGCTCGTGACAGAAGTCAAAAATTCACGGTCTACCGCAGGAGCGCCCTTGACAAAGACATAGCCAATGATTCCCAGAAGCAGCGCCACCGAGGCGGATGCCACACCGTAGACCGCCGCCAGAAGGAACGATTCCGCCGGATGCCTGTGCTCTCGACACAAAGTCTCTTTCAATCTTCCACCGCCCCCTTTTTCAATATATGGTTCAGCGCCAGGTTGAGCAACATGATGAACACGAACAATACCAACCCTATGGTAAAGAGCACTTCTCTGTGGGTTCCCTGCGCATATCCCATCTCACTGGCGATGGCGGTGGTCAGGAAACGCACTGAGCGAAAGGGCAGCGGCAGGTTGACACTGTTCCCCGACACCAACGTGATAGCCATGGTCTCTCCCATGGCTCTTCCCACTCCCAGAACGACCGCCGTGGCCACGCCGGATCTTGCCGCAGGCAGGACGGATTGAAAAACCGTCTGCACACGGGACGCCCCCAGCGCCATGGACGCCTCCCGGATATCGGGACGCACCGTCCGGATGGCGGTCTCGCTGATGCTGATCACCGTAGGCAGTATCATCACCGCCAGCACCAGGGATGCGGACAACAGGTTGGCGCCGCCTGTGAACTGATGGGTGCGGGAACCCTCAAAAAGCTTCCACTCCAGCCTGTACATCAGCGGGTTCAGCAGATAGATCCCCAACAGGCCATACACTACGGACGGGATGCCTGCCAGCAGTTCCACAGCCGCCCTCACCGCCGCTGCCATCTTTCCATCGGAGAACTCCGCCAGAAAGACCGCTGTCAGGATCCCCATGGGCACGCCGATCAGCACCGCCAACCCCGTTCCAAAGACAGAAGTGAGCATGAAATACAGGATACCGTATTCCGGCTCCTTTGCTGTGGGTTTCCACGCGCCGCTGAAAAGGATCTCCTTTAAGCCCACCTTGCAAATGGCGGGCACACCCCGGATGATCATGTAGAATGTGACCATGGCCGCCGCAGCCACCGCGATTAGGCTGCACAGGGCAAAGATCGTCCGCGCTATGCCCTCCGCCGCTGATTGCCTTACATATGGGCTTGTTTTACTATGATAAATCCCAGCCGTTCCACCACCGCCTGCCCTTCTTCACTGTAAATATAGTCGAACCACTTTCGCACGGATTCTTTCTGTTCCCCGATCTCCCCTCTGGTAACCATGACAAAAGGGCTGGTCAGAAGATAGCTGCCATTCCTGATATTTTCCGCCGCAGGTTCCACCCCTTCCAGGGACAGCTTTTTCACGGAATCATCCACCACTCCCAGCGACACATAGCCGATCGCTCCCGGCGTGGAAGCGACCCTTGCCATCACCGCGCCCGCACTGTCCAGTTCATTGGCATGGCTGCACCGATCCGATATGCCCAGCGTTTCCTCGAAAGCGCTCCTTGTGCCGCTTCCCGCCTCGCGTCCGATCACTACCACCGGAATGTCCGCGCCGCCCAGTTCCGCCCAGTTTTGCACTGCTCCGGTATAAATGTCTGTCAGCTGCCCGCAGGTCAATCCTCCGACCGTATTGGAGAGATCCACGCACACAGCAATCCCGTCCAGGGCCACCAGATTCTCCACTGCGCCCTCTGCTTTTTCCTCCTCGCCAGGCCATCTGGAAGACATGCCAATGTCGGCGCCACCGGAGAGCACCTCCCCG
This sequence comes from Lachnospiraceae bacterium, assembly GCA_023664345.1. Taxonomy (GTDB): domain Bacteria; phylum Bacillota; class Clostridia; order Lachnospirales; family Lachnospiraceae; genus Acetatifactor. Next base: position 63,363 of record JAMPFQ010000020.1, read on the forward strand.
ATTCCCGCGCTGGATCCCACAAATTCGGTCGTTACCCGGATATCAGGATCTTTTCCCATAAAATCTTCCGCCCACGCGTCGGACAGTCTCTCCATGGATGTGGAACCGGACATCCGGACAAGATTCCGTTCCACCCCGTCCCCTCTTACGCATCCCTCGACGCAGGCGCCGATCAGCACAGCCACACAGATGCTTCCGAACAGCCTGACCAGATATGTAAATTCCTTTCGCAAAAAAACGCCTTTCACACAGTTTTTTATATACTATGCGAAAAGCGTCCGTATTGTTACATGATTTTTCGATCCGATATGCGGTCAAAGATTTTTGTCCACGACAGCACCCTTGATATCCTCCGCTATCAGCTTCATTTTATCCAGGATACCCTGCACTTCCTGCTGTACGTCAGACTGGATCTTGTCAAGGGAGAGCATCTCTTCCATGGGGATATCTTCCAGAAGTTCCTCTTCTTCCTCACGGCGCTCTTTCTGGCTCTCGATAAATTCCTCCTGCTCCTCTTTCTCTTCCCTGATCTCTTCCGCCTGCTCTTCTCTCTTCTCGGTTTCCTCGTCGATATGATCCCTGCCCTCTTCAACCACCATGCCCATAATCTCATCCCGGGCAGCATCCAGGATATCCTCAGCCTGTTCCTGGGCATCCGTCATGGCATGATGTTTCAGCCTTTCACGGCGGATCGCACGGATCGTACTGCTTTCCTGCATCACCTGATTTTCATTGTCGTCCAAATCCGCATCCCGGATCATTTCTTCCTCTTCCAGGTCAGCCTTTTCGTTCAGATAATCCTCCTCGCTGATCTCTCCGGCTTCATAGCCTTTCTCCAGATCCGCCTTGCGGATCTCCACGTTTTCCCGCTCGTCCAGCAGCCTCTTACGGTCTTCCTGCAGATTTTTGATATTCTGATACCTGTTCTCTATGTCCTCGTCAAGAGCCTTGTCGCCTGAAAAAGCGTCCCCGACCACTTTCATGGCCTGTTTCCGGGCTTCCTGTTTCTTCTGTTCGATCCGGTCCTGGAGGGAACCGCCCTGCGGGTTCAGGTCTCCCGCAAATATGGTCTTTCTGTTTTCCTGTTTCTTTCCTGCGCCCTCCGTGGCCAGGCTGCTCTCGGGCTGTCCGCCTGCAAACAGGGTGATATTGTTACCTACTTTCATTGACTTACCTCCTTGTAACCGTGTCCGGTGTCTTAATGGATATATCGGTCTGCGGAAAGGAAAATATTATTGAGGTTTGCTACATTTTTGGGGGGATTGGTGACAGGTTGCGCTCTTCGCCTCCCGCCGCTCTGCGAGGGGCAAGGCTCTGTGCGCCTTGCCCCTCCACGTGCTTCGCACTATATTCCAGAAAGTGCACGCTCCCAGCGGTAAGCAAGCTTCCCTCTGGGAGCGTGCACTTCCCGGAATGCAGAGCTCATTGCTAGCGTGCGAATTGTGAATGATACAACTCCGCATAGAATCCCTTCTGCGTCAGCAGGGTCTCGTGGCTGCCCTGTTCTATGATATTGCCGTCTTTCATGACCAGGATGATGTCCGCTTCCCGGATGGTGGAAAGCCTGTGGGCCACGATAAAGCTGGTGCGGCCCTCCATCATGCTGGCAAAGGCTTTCTGGATGCGGATCTCCGTTCTGGTATCAATGGAGGAGGTAGCCTCGTCCAGAATCAGCATGGGAGGCAGGCAGAGCATGACCCTGGCGATGCAGAGCAGCTGTTTCTGTCCCTGGGACAGGCTCCCGCCGTCCTCGGAGATCACGGTGTCGTATCCCTGGGGCAGTCGCTTGATAAAGCTGTGGGCATGGGACGCCTTTGCCGCCTGGATGACCTCCTCGTCCGACGCCTCCGGTTTCCCCATCTTAATATTGTCCCGGATGGTGCCCGCCCTCAGCCAGGTCTCCTGGAGCACCATACCGTAGCTGGTGCGCAAGCTCCCCCTGGTGATATCCCTGATATTAAAACCGTCCACCCTGATGCGGCCGCTGTCCACATCATAGAAGCGCATCAGCAGATTGATCACCGTGGTCTTGCCGCAGCCGGTAGGACCCACGATGGCCACTCTCTGTCCGGACTTTACATCCAGGTTAAAGTTCTCGATCAGCTTCTTATCCGGCACATAGCTGAAATAGACATTTTCCAGCTTTACATTCCCCCGGGCGTTGGTCAGGATCCTTGCATCCGGGCCGTCAGGAACCTGGGGTTCCTCGTCGATCAGTTCAAAGATGCGGGCCGCACAGGCAAGAGCGTTCTGCAGTTCTGTGATAACACCCGATATCTCATTGAAAGGCTTCGTGTATTGGTTGGCATAGCTTAAAAAGCAGGAGAGCCGTCCCACGCTGATGCCCCCTTTGATGGCCACCAGCGCACCGAAGATGCCCACTCCCGCATACACCAGACTGTTGACGAACCGGGTGGCAGGATTGGTGATGGAGGAGAAAAAGATTGCTTTCAGGGAACATTTTTCCAGCCTGCCATTGATCTCGCCGAACTGCTCCTTTACCGCCTCCTCCCGGGAAAAGGTCTTGACAATCTTCTGGCTGCCTATCATCTCCTCGATCAGAGAAGTCTGCTCTCCCCTGGTCTCGGACTGCTCCTTGAACATGGTGTAAGTCTTTGTGGCGATAAACCTCGCCACCAGAAAAGAAACAGGTGTTATGCATACTACCACCAAGGTGATCGGGATATTGGTGTAGAGCATAAACCCCAGCGTGCCTAAGATGGTCAGCACGCCCGTGAAAAGCTGGGTAAATCCCATCAGCAGGCCGTCCGCGAAAGTATCCACATCCGCGATCACCCGGCTGACGATATCGCCGTAGGCATGGGCGTCCAGATATTTCAGGGGAAGCTGCTCCAGCCTGTGGAACGCATCCTCCCGGATATCCTTTACCACATGGTAAGTGATATGATTGTTGCAGGTATTCATCACCCACTGGGAAACAGCGGTCACAGCAATGGCAATGCCGATCTTCTTCATAATGAAGAACACGCCGCCAAAGTCCACTGCCCCTTTTCCAAGCAGCAGATCCACCGCGTCGCCGGTGAGAATGGGAATATATAATGTCAAGATCACAGTCACCGCCGCCAGGATCAGGGACAGGCCTACCAACAGCCAATACCGGCGGATATAGTTCAGTACCTGCTTCAGGGTTTCCATCTGCCCCGATCTGGATTTTTTGTCCATTTTAGCCATATTTCCTCTCATTCTACCGCGCAGACATCTCTGTCATGCGGTTTCAATCCATGATTATCCAGCAGTTCCGCCTGTCGTCCTCTCATCAGGGTACTGGGAATAATAAATCTCCTGATAGACCTCACAGCCTGCCAGCAGTTCCTCATGGGTGCCGATCCCGGCCATCTCGCCGTCGTCCAGCACGATGATCTTGTCCGCGTGACGGATGGTGGAAGCCCGCTGAGAGACGATAAAGGTTGTGGTCTCCCCCTCCAGCGCACGGAGCGCCTCCCGCAGTTTCGCGTCAGTGGCATAATCCAGCGCTGACGCGCTGTCGTCCAGTATCAGAATCTCCGGCTTCCTCACCAGCGCTCTGGCTATGGTCAGCCTCTGTCTCTGCCCGCCGGAGAGGTTCTTGCCGTTCTGGGCGATCTCCGCGTCCAGTCCGCCCTCTTTTCCCTCCACCACTTCCCTGGCCTGGGCGATATCGATCGCCTGCCACATCTCCTCCTCCGTGGCATCAGGCTTGCCCCACTGCAGGTTGCTGCGGATGGTTCCCTTGAAAAGAACGGCCTTCTGGGGCACCACGCCGATACGGTTGCGCAGCGTGTCCTCCGGTATGGAGCGGATATCCCGTCCCTCCAGCCGAATCGCGCCCTCTGTCACCGGATAGAAGCCGGGGATCAGGTTCACCAGAGAGGATTTGCCGGAGCCGGTGCCTCCGATCACGCCTATGGTCTCGCCCCTGTTTACCGTAAAACTCATATCCTGCAGCGTCTCCGCTCCCGCTCCCGCGTAAGTCAGGGACACATGGTCGAACTCCATGAAAGGGGCTGCGGGAGCGCCTGCATGACCGGAAATATCGCCTGACGCACCGGAGCGTTCCCCGGAATCCCTGACAGAACCATCTCCGGAAACGCCCTTTGGCAACGCCTTTTCTTCATTCTGAATCTCAAACACGCCTGCCACACGGTCAGCGCTGGCAAGGGCTTTCGTGATAGTGATGATCAGGTTGGCAAGCTTCACCAGTTCCACCAGAATCTGGGACATATAGTTGATGATGGCGATCACCTCGCCCTGGGTCAGGTTGCCCACATTGACCTGCACCGCCCCCGCGTAGATCAGGGCGATGATGGCCCCATTTACAATAACATATGTTACCGGATTCATCACAGCGCTGATCTTGCCCGCGAAAGTCTGGCTGTTGGCAAGGGCTGTGGTATATTCCCTGAACTTTTCCTCTTCCTCTTCCTCCTTATGGAATGCGCGGATCACGCGGACGCCGGTCAGGTTCTCCCGGGTCACCCCCAGCACCTTGTCCAGGCCGCTCTGCACTTTCTTATAGAGGGGCATGGTCCACATCATGATGCCGAACACCACGACGGCAAGCAGCGGAATCGCCACCACGAAGATCAGGGCGCTCTTCACATCGATGGTAAAGGCCATGATCATGGCGCCGAATACGATAACAGGGGAACGCAAAAACAGCCGCAGCACCATATTGACGCCGGACTGCACCTGATTGATGTCGCTGGTCATGCGGGTGATCATGGTGGAAGTCCCGGCCCTGTCGATATTGGTGAAATCCAGTCCCTGGATATGATCGAACAGCGCCTGCCTGAGCCGGGCAGAGAAGCCCACCGCCGCCCTGGCCGCGAAAAACTGCGCCGTTATGGAAGAAACCAGCCCCACGACGGCAAGAGCCAGCAGACAGAATCCCATTTTAGTCACATAACCCATATCCCTGTCAGCGATACCGATATCTATGATATTCGCCATGACCAGAGGGACCAGCAGTTCAAAAAACGCCTCCAGCAGCTTAAAAAGCGGCGCCAGAACGGATTCCTTTTTATAATCCCTTAAGTATCGCATCAGTCTCTTCATGCCAATCCTCCAATACCGAACATCTTTCTTTAAAGTATATCATAATTTTACCGGTTTCACTATCCTGTTTTTCCACAAGTTTCCTGCCGGGATCTGCAGACCGCCATCCGATAACCCTCCGGCTCATCATATTCTTCCCAGATCAGGCCGTCCTCATGCCACAGTCCTTTTTCCGCGGCACAGGCAGCGTCCCCGCCTGCGGGAACATCTTCCCAAAGGCATTTTCCCACTGCTCCCGCGATCCCCTCTCCGGTCAGCTTGCCATAGGCCTCTTTCCTGACCCACATGGAAAAAAACATCCGGCGGCGCAGTTCCTCATCCCCGCAGGCTTCCAGCATCCGGCGCTCCGGATCGGCAAAAAACCGTTTCGCCAGACGCAGCACGTGATCTCCCTGAATCTTCTGAATGTCCACCCCGATCTCCCGGTCGGACACTCCGCAGAAAACATAGTCCCCTGAATGGGAAATATTAAACTGAAAAGGCTCATCCGCCAGATACGGTTTGCCGTTTTTACCGTATCGGTAACAAACTTCCGTCACATCCCGGCCCAAAACTGAGAGCAGTTCTTTCATGGAAAAGCGTTCCAATTCCGGCTGTCCTGCCTGCCCGGTATCCGGTTCTGCCCATGGCTCTGTCCGCGTTCCCGCCAGACATCCGGTTCCCAATGCCGACTGACATTCTGTCCGACAATATGTCCTATGATCCGCCAACGCTTTCTGGATCAGCAGTCCCGCGCCCATGCACGCAGCCCGCGCCCTGGCATTTTTCAGGGAAAGGACTTTCTGCCTGCGCTCCCTGTCCATGCGGCCAAAGGCCTCCTGAAGAAAAACCTCTCCTCCGCCCTCCAGCATCTGCCCTATATTCAGCAAATATCGCTTCTCCTGCATCCCATCTCTCCGTCCGCACCGCCATCTCACAGATCAGCATCCTCATTCCACACCGGATATCTCGATTCCCGCAGAAAACACTCCCGCCTTTCGCTCATCACCCGCCGCTTTCCTCCGCCGACAACAGCCCGTCCGCCGTATAGCGGTTTGTGGCATTCCATAAAAACCATTCCTCATATCCCGCGTCATACACCGCCTGTATCTGGCTGCGGATTTCCTCTCCGTTGTAAGAAATATGTCCCTGCACCCAGGTGGCGGTAAATGCCTGGAGCCAGGGACGTACCACGGCTCTCTGCTCCTCAGACACCGCCTCCAGTTCCTCCCGGGAATCCGTCAGCGCCTCCAGCACTGTCTCATAGGGATGGGCGTCCGGCACTGCCAGGCCAAACACACCGTTGCCATAGTGGGAGGGATAGACCATGGGGCAGAGCGCCCTGACCGTCTGTCCCAGCCGGACATAATCCTGTCCTACCCGTTCCACATCCGTCTCGCTTCCGATGATCGTACCGAACACATCCGCCGTCACCGGTATGCCTTTTTCCCCCAGCCGTTCCGTGGCATAAACAAGAAACTCCGTGATCGCCTGCTGCTTCGGATAAGCCTCCATATCCACACCGTAATCTGCCTGATCCGCATCCTCCCCGATAGGGAACCGTACATAATCAAACTGGATCTCGTCAAACCCGTCCTCCGCCGCCTGCAGGGCAACATCCGTCAGATATTCCCACACCCCCTGCTCATAGGGATTGACCCAGGCAAGGCCGTTGGCGTCCACGATCGGCGTCTTGTCCGGCTTCGTCAGCGCCAGTTCGGGACGGTTCTTTGCCAGGCAGGGATCCTTGAAGCAGACGATCCTGGCTATGGTATAGACCCCATGCTCTTTCAGCTGCGCCATCAGACCCTCCATATCCCTGATATAGGCCACGCAGGCTCCCATATTCCCGGCGCTTTCCAGTTCCATGGAATAGGTGATCTGCCCTTCGTCGTTTTTCACGTCGATGACCATGGCGTTCAGTTCCGTTTCGTCCACCAGGGTCAGCAGATCCTGGAATCCCCCGCTTCCCGCCATGGGGCCGGTGACATAGATCCCCTTTACCTTAAGATGAGTGTCCGCCCAGATCTCCTGCGCCGTCTCCCACTGTCCGCCCTCACCGTCCTGTTCCGCGCCCTGCCCGTCCGCCTCCGGAACCCCGGAAACATCCTCCGCCAGCACAGGCCCTCCGGTCAATACGGCGCCGATCTCCTCCGGGGTATCCGTCCGCAGCAGCTTCCTTCCCACCGCAAAACCCGCGCCCAACAGCAGAAGCACCGCCATGACGGACAAAACGGCGATTCTCCGCCTTTTCCGCTTTCTCTCCCTTTCGCGGCTGCTTTGATAACTGAATTTCTGATAACTGTAAGTTCTTCTTCTGCGCTTTGCCATCTTGATAACCATGCCTTTCCGCAGTCTGCCCGGATTTGGTTCTTCCAAACCGCCGCAATCATGCTGCCACGGGCGCCCGAACAGATTCACAAAAGCCGACAACTCCAGCATTCACGCGGGATGTCGGCTTTTATAAAATTAAATCTACACAGGGATTCCGTCCGCCTCTGTCTTCACGACTTTCAGGCACAACTCTTTCAACTGTTTCTCATCCACCCGATTAGGCGCATCCGACATCAGGCAGGACGCATCCTTCACTTTGGGGAACGCGATCACTTCGCGGATATTGTCCGCTTTCACCAGCAGCATCACAAACCGGTCGAACCCGATGGCAAGTCCCGCGTGAGGGGGCACGCCGTACTTAAAGGCATCCAGCAGGAATCCGAACTGCTCGTGGGCCTTTTCATTGGTGAAGCCAAGGGCGCGGAACATCCTCTCCTGGATATCCGCCTGGAAGATCCTCACGCTGCCGCCTCCCAGTTCCACGCCGTTTAACACGATGTCATAGGCTTTCGCCCGAACCTTTCCGGGATTGCTCTCCAAAAGGGGCAGATCCTCCTCCATGGGCATGGTAAACGGATGATGCATGGCCACGTACCGCTCCTCCTCGTCGTTCCACTCAAACTGCGGGAACTCCGTCACCCACAGGAAATCAAATCTGTCATTATCGATCAGATCCAGCTGCTTCGCCAGCTCGACACGGAGCGCACCCAGCACGGACCACACAATCTTCAGCCTGTCGGCGGCAAATAAGAGCAGATCCCCTGCCTCACCGCCCATGGCCGTCACCAGGGCTTTCAGTTCCTCTTCCGTCATGAATTTGGCAAAAGAGGATTTATAAGTACCGTCAGGCAGCACGGACAGATAAGCCAGTCCTTTGACGCCGTAACCTTTGGCAAATTCCACCAGTGCATCGATCTTCTTTCTGGGCATTTCCGCCTGCCCTTTCACATTGATGCCCCTTACGCTGCCGCCCGCCTCCAGAGCGCCGGTGAACACGCCGAATCCGCAGCCTTTCACCACTTCGGACACGTCCACAAGTTCCATGCCGAAACGGGTGTCCGGCTTGTCGGAGCCAAAGCGGTTCATGGCCTCATCCCAGGTCATGCGCCTCAGGGGCAGCTGCACATCCAGGCCGATGGCTTCCTTGCAGACTCTTGCCACCATCCTCTCGGTGGCATCGATCACATCATCCACATCCACAAAGGACATCTCCAGGTCAATCTGGGTAAATTCCGGCTGCCTGTCCGCCCGCAGATCCTCGTCGCGGAAACATTTCGCGATCTGGAAATACCTGTCATAGCCGGAACACATCAGAAGCTGCTTGAAAATCTGGGGAGACTGGGGCAGTGCGTAAAAGCTGCCGGGATGCACACGGCTGGGCACCAGATAATCCCGCGCCCCCTCCGGCGTGGATTTATTCAATATGGGAGTCTCAATCTCCAGAAACCCCTCTTCACTTAAGAAATTACGCGCCGTGGCGGCAATCCTGCTCCGAAGCATGAGATTACGCTGGATGTCAGGCCGCCTCAAGTCCAGGTAACGATATTTCAGGCGCAGTTCCTCCTTTGTTTTGGAATCCGCCTCAATGGGAAAAGGAGGGGTCTCCGCCTCCGCAAGGATGCGCAGGGACTCCGCCCGCACCTCGATCTCGCCGGTGGCAAGGTTCTCATTTACCGCACCCTCGCGCCTGGTCACCCTGCCCACCACCGCCGCCACAAACTCGCTTCTCAGCTTTTCGGCTTTCCCGAAATCCTCAGCGCCGCAGTCGCTTTCCTCAAATATCACCTGTAAGATGCCGGAGCGGTCCCTGAGATCCACAAAAATAATGCCGCCCTTATTTCTCTGTTTCTGCACCCATCCCATCACAGTGACGGTCTCTCCCACATTTGCGGTGGACAGTTCACCGCAGCGGTGGGTCCTTTTCAAACCACTCATTGACTCTGCCATGCTTATGTCTCCTTCTATTTTTTCATTTCTTCCTTATAGAACTCCTCGAACGCTTCATAGCCCTGGGCTGTCAGCTGTTCCTTCTGGAACTTCTTGTTCTTGTTCATGCGTGCCACCAGAACCTGGGCGCCGTCCCCGCGCCTCTCCTGGGCTTTGGCAATGATCTGGCAGAGCCGCTCTCCGCCCACGCCCTTTTCAATGAGAAATGCTACTTTTTCAGGCTTCTCGGGCACTTTGAACCCATTCTCCAGAAGCAGCATGATGATCCGCTCAAATCCAATGGAGAAACCGCAGGCCGGAACATCTTTCCCGGTAAACTTCCCCACCATTTTATCATAACGTCCGCCGCCCCCGCAGCTTCCGCCGAATTCCGGAATGGCGATCTCAAAGATAGTGCCGGTATAATAGGACATTCCCCTCACCAGGGTAGCGTCAAATACCATTTTAAAGTCGGCAGCTTTCGTGGCGCTGACACTGTCGATGATCTCCTGTAAGCCTTCCGTCACAGAAAGATCCAGTACGTCTTTCAACTGTTCCGCCAGATATGCCACGCCGTTATCCGCCTGTTCCAGTCCCCGGTACAGTTCCAGATATCTTTCAACCGCTTCTTTGGGGAAACCGTTTTCCAGAAGTTCCGCTTTCACGCCGTCCAGACCTATCTTGTCCATCTTATCCAGAGTGATGAACACACTGTCGTAAGACTCTTCTTCAAAGCCGCTGTATGCCGCCATGGCCTTTAAGATCTGCCTGTCGTTGATGCGGATCTCAAAGCCCTTGAAGCCCAGCTTTCCCAGAGTGGTCGTAGTGGCAAGGATCAGTTCGATCTCCGCCAGGTTGGAGGGCTCCCCCAGGATATCGATATCGCACTGCATGAACTGGCGGAAACGTCCTCTCTGGGGACGATCCGCGCGCCACACATTGCCCATCTGCAATGCCTTAAAGGGCACGGGGAGACTTGCCGCGTTATTGGCGTAATACCGCACCAGGGGAACCGTCAGGTCATAGCGCATCCCCGCGTCCACCACATCCTCCTCTTTCGCGGCCTCCGCCACATTCAGCTTCTCGCCCCTCTTTAAGATCTTGAAGATCAGCTTCTCATTCTCACCGCCCTGCTTATTGCTCAGATTTGCAATGTTCTCCATACAGGGAGTTTCGATGGAAGTAAATCCGAATTTACCGTAGGTATCCCTGATCACGCCGATCACATGATTCCGGATCTCCATCTCCTCCGGCAGGATATCTTTCATGCCCGTCACAGGCTTCTTGACCAGTGCCATTTTCTCTCCTTGCCTTACCTTTCCGTTTTTTCTCAATCTATGATACTTTTTTTTCTTTCCGCTGTCAATGTTTCCCACGGAATATTTCCCTTGTCTCTTCTGACATCTCATGATAGAATATCTTTGATCTCGATCACGGAGGGTCTCATGAAAAAAAATTTTACCATAGCTATCCTGTTCATCACCTTATCCTTTATCCTGGCCGGCTGCGGCCGCACTTCCGCTCCGGAAGTAAATACGGCACAGCTTCAGAATGAGGCCGGGGACTTTCAGTACACCACGATCCCCTGGGGAACGGACAGGGCTTCCACAGAAGCCGCCTTGGGCATTCCTTTCGATCAGGGTGTGGCCAATGCGGCTTCCCGTCAGATATATCTGGCCACAGACGCATATACCCTGATGAAACTGCCCGCCACAGTCTACTGCGAATTTGACGCCTCCGGGCTGTGCCGCATCTCTTTCCGCATCACTCCTGCCGAGAAAGATGTGCAGGCCTGCTGGGATGTCCTGACCGATGCGCTTTCGTCGCAGTACGGCAGTGTGGATCCCGTTATCAACAGTGTGGATCCAGCCGATCCGCTCAGCTTCTGGAGCGAGACCTGTCTCTGGGAGCGCTCGGATTCCCTGCGTACAACGCTCCGTGCAATGAGATTCAGCATCAATGGCGGGCCGCCCAGTATCGAATTGACCTTATCTGTAGATCCCACAGCCAAAGAACAGTCAAACAGTCAATAACCCCGCTGCAAACAAAATGCCTCCGCGCTTTCGATCCTCTGATACCATTTTGCATTTCATTCTGCGTCTGCCTCTCCACCTCAGACTCTCACGTTTTCATCCCACTTTCATTTGGACGTTATCACTTTATCATATCATCTATATCTCCTGTATTTTATGTATCGGAAAATATATGCGCCATTTATATTATTGTAAAATATTGTAATTTGCAGTTGTTGCAAACGTCAAAAAGTGCTATAATACGAAATGTATATATCATAAAAGAAAGATATCAGGCATATCAACTCTGCTCATATGCCTGTCCGATATTCACAAGGAGGGCATTATGTGGGACATGGCGCTTGACAGCAAGATCATTCAGATTGAGATGGGCAATAAAGTGATCGCCGCCTACTCTTCGTCCAAAAAGAGAAGCTGTGATATTCTTTTAAGCCAGATTGGAGAGTTGCGTGCGCAGCTGGCAGAAAGGGGGATCCACCTGCCTACGATAACATTGCGCGATTCGGAGACCCTTCCGCCTGATATGTTCACCATATATTTTGGAGCGCTCTGCATCAATGGCCGCCGCCAGACTGACAGCATCCCGCAGATCCTTGCCGGTCAGGCATGCGATTATCAGCTGGAAGACAATTCCTACAATGGGCTTCTGGAAAATTTTGAGTCAGGGGTAAATTATCTTCAGGCCAAAAATTACCAAAAAGCCATCTATGATTTTGCCCGATCCTACTATTGTTCTTCTTTTCGGAATGACACCCGCACCATCATGATAAACTCCATGATCAATATATGCGGTATCCAGTTCCTGAACCAACAGTATGACTCCGCCCTGTTATCCGGCCAGAGAGCCTACGTGCTGGCGTTTTCCCCCTCTTTCTACGATCCTTGTCTAAAATACCATGCCGCTTCCTGGATGGGGATCATATACAGACGATCGAACAACCTGGAGGAAGCGATCCGGTATTTTGAATTGGCCTACCGGGCAATTGCGCAGACGGATGAAAGCTGTCTGGCCGTCAGCGCCCTGTCAACGCTTGCACAGCTTTATATGGAGGCAAAAAACTATGGGCAGAGTGCAGAACTGATCGACCGCATATTGGATCTGCTGCAGGCGGATACATCATTGGAGGTTGACGCAGATTTCCTCATCACACTGGCAAGATTTCAATCACAGGTAAACAGGGCGATGATCCGTCAGCTGACAGAAGAATATGCACAGCTGCAGGCGCAATACGCCAAACTCTCCGCCAGATTTTTGCCCCAGTTCAAATCACTCGCCCTGAACATATTGTATCAGACCGGTCCAACCGTCATTCCCTGCGCCATAGGCAGCCTTATGCGCGGCAGTTATCATATACAGTTAGGCAGGGATAATAGCATATCCGAAAAAAATACCGTCGTGATCTCCGCCAGACAATCATAAACCGAAAGGGAGAATACGTATGAGCGCATCATTTCAATTTGGTACCGGACACACAATATCCAAAGAAAACAATATATTTGTATCAACGTCATCCCCTCGGACGATCTCTGCCACGGATCGTCCCATGCCCTCCAAAACAGACAGCCGCAAGAAAGTATTCCTCATACACGGGCATAATGAAGCAAAGTGGCGGGAATTACAGTCCGTCTTGAGCAATATGGGCGTTGAGCCTGTGGAATTAGCCGAACAGACGATAAACGGCGTGACGATCATCGAAAAGTTTGAACAGGTTGCCAGCCAGTGTGATTTTGCATTCGCGCTCTTCACATATGATGACATTGTATCCGCAAACGGCGAAGAGTATCTGCAGGTCAGGCCCAATGTTATCTTTGAACTGGGCTGGTTCTATGCCAGGCTTGGCAGGGAAAAAGTGATGATCATTGAAGAAAAGAACAATAAAGGCAACGTCTTCTCCGATCTGGCGGGCATTTACCGCTTCTCTTTCCATGACCAGATCCGTGAACTGTATCTGGACATTCAGGAAGTATTGAAAAAAAGCAGTATATTATGAAATTACACGGCCCCGCCGCAGAGTTTCGCCTCCTCCACCGCATTTTCGACTGGGTGGATGTTTTATGCGGTCGGGCCGCAAGCGGCAGATTTTTTACTGGCTACAAACATGCCGTATTCTTTTGGTATATGCAGGAAACCATCTACTTTTTGAGAATCAAAATAGCTTAACAGGGAATCATAATATTTCCGTTCAAGCCCCTGCATGGATGCCATAGAATAAATGTACTCCACATAATCCTCAACCACATCTATTTCTAAAGCATCTTCATAATCCCGCCGCTCTACTTTTGCAAACTTCTTTTTGAGCAGTTCCATTCCATTCTGCAGATTAAAAGATATGTCCGCTTCACGATCGTATGGAATATTCAACTTATCCAGCGCCTGATAAAGAAACCCTATCATTCCGTTCACACCTAATGTAGAACAATAAAACACACCGTCTTTTTTCAGCACACGGCTTACTTCTGAAATCGCCAAGTCGATATTTTTTACATGATACAACATGGAATTTGCGATCACAAGGTCAAACGTATTATTTTCAAATGGGATATCCTGTATATTGATTTTTTTGACGGATATATTTTTCCCCGAATAGCTTTGCCGTATATGATCTACCATTCCGTCGGAGAAATCGGATAACGTAATATCCATCTCATAACGCAAAAGATCCTCGTTTTCAAAATAATATTTCCATAAATCCCCTCTGCCGCTTCCCAATTCTAAGATTTTCATTTTCGCGCGAAAAGGATATTGCTCAAACATCCATCTGCCCAAGCCGGTTTTGTTTACACTATACTTTTCATGCAGACCCTGTCTGAACTTCAGATTATTTGTGTTTTTGTATTGCTCCGCCACAATCGTTTTATTTGACATATTATCGATATCGATCATGTACATTGCCTCCCTCAGGATCTGCTTTATCCGTTATACAAGCCAGCAAGCAATCGCCGTTTTCTTTCTGTTATCAAATTGCTTTGTTACGCCAGTACAGGCTCTCTTTTTTAATAACCGCCTCTACTTCCGCAATCGTCTTTTTCACAATCTCTGCTATCTGAGCAGATGTATATCCTTTCTCGTGCATGGTCATAATCACTTCTGCTAAAGTATTATCCTTAATTCCCTGTGACAAGTTGCACATAACACTCACATCCTCTCTTATTCTATCGTCTATCGCAATACTATACTCTTTTTCCATGATCCCTAATTTTTCATCAGCAGAAAGCTTCATTGACAGCAGCGTACTCAGCAGGCGGTGCAGCTCATATTTATCATCATGCTCCGGAAGTTCATTCGCTATACCGATCAGGACGATATTTAACAGGTCAAGCCTGCCTTTCCACGGATAAGAGCCAAGCAGGTCATCCTTTGCCAGATGCACATAAGCCATGCTGTTCCCGTCCATGTTCATACACACCCAAATACTGAAAACACGCCTGATGTCGTTATAGTTTGTCTTGACAAAATCCCGTTCCTTCTGCGAGGAAACAAGGCGGCTCACATAGAATACTGCCCGATTCAGGATATGGCAGCCTGTCGGTTCATCTTTTTGAGCCTCGACATTTATAATCACCTGTGAGACGCCGTCTTTCATGCGTACATAAAAAATAATGTCAAACCGGATCAGCCCTTCATTGATCTCCGCATTTTCCGTATTCAGCCCGACAATCCGCTGCCCGTTTTCTTCCTTTGCTACATTGGTCAGCCCCGGCTCTACCGGAACCACGCTGATGAAAGGCTCACCCTCAATGTAGGAGACCACATCTTCCGGTTTCATTCCCTTAAACTCATCAACGGTCTTTACCAGTATGTGCGCCAGGATGATCTTATTCCCTAACAGCCGTTTCGCCTTATCGTCATATTGGGCATCCTCGTCCGCCGCACTCACTGCGTTCTTTATCTCTGTGTCCA
>JAMPFQ010000021.1 GCA_023664345.1 Lachnospiraceae bacterium
TGTTGGTGGCGTTTACCGCCTCCTGCAGGTTGGGCAGATAGTTCAGGCAGTCAAAGATACGGATGATATCGATACCGTTTGCGATGGATTTCTGCACGAATGCGTCCACAACGTCGTCCGCATAAGGCCTGTAGCCAAGGATGTTCTGTCCGCGGAACAGCATCTGCAGCTTGGTGTTCTTGAAGCCGTCACGCAGTCTGCGGAGTCTGTCCCAGGGATCTTCTTTCAGGAAACGCAGGGACGCATCAAAGGTAGCGCCGCCCCAGCACTCCACGGAATGATATCCAACCTTATCCATCTTATCTACAATGGGAAGCATGAACTCGGTAGGCATTCTGGTCGCGATCAGGGACTGGTGAGCGTCACGCAGTATGGTTTCCGTAATCTTAATCGGTTTCTTTGCAATATCTGACATTACGAATTTCCTCCATGTTTTTATTGTCAAAAAGAAAAATATTAGATGCTGCTCGTGCAGGCACGGCATCTGGTCACGCTGTGCATTTGTCACGCAATGCATTCATAAGCCCTGACGGGCTTATTTCATCGCGCTATGCGCGATATACATCCATGACCGTACGCCCGGCTGCTCGTGCAAGCACGGCATCCGCTCGCACAGTCATGTCTGTGCATTGCTTAAAATACCCCGAATATGGCCATAAATGTTCCGGCGGCTACGGCGGTTCCGATAACACCTGCTACGTTAGGTCCCATGGCATGCATCAGCAGGAAGTTGGTGGGATCCGCCTCCGCGCCTACTTTCTGGGACACACGGGCTGCCATGGGAACGGCGGATACGCCTGCGGAACCGATCAGAGGATTGACCTTGCCTCCGGTCAGCTTGCACATCAGCTTGCCGAACAGCACGCCGGCCGTCGTACCGAACATAAAGGCCACCAGACCCAGGCCCACGATTTTCAGAGTATCTGCGTTCAGAAATGCCTCCGCGCTGGTGGTAGCGCCTACGGAAGTGCCCAGCAGGATGACCACGATATACATCATCGCGTTGGAAGCGGTGTCCGTCAGCTGTCTTACCACGCCGGACTCCCTGAACAGATTGCCCAGCATCAGCATGCCGACCAGGGGAGCCGTGGTAGGCAGGATCAGACATACCACGATGGTAATGATAACAGGGAACAGGATCCTCTCCAGCTTGGAAACGGGACGAAGCTGACCCATCTTGATCTTCCGCTCTTTCTCCGTGGTGAACAGTTTCATGATAGGGGGCTGGATAATGGGCACCAGCGACATATATGAATACGCTGCCACCGCAATGGGCCCCATGATCCCCGTCTGCCCAAGCTTGCTCGCCAGGAAAATGGAGGTAGGACCATCCGCGCCGCCGATGATGGAGATGGCTGCAGCCGCCTTGTCATTGAAGCCAAGGGCAATAGCGCCGAAGTAAGCGGCAAAGATACCGAACTGCGCCGCCGCACCCAGCAGGAAGCTTTTCGGGTTAGCGATCAGGGGACCGAAGTCGGTCATGGCGCCCACGCCCATGAAGATCAGGCAGGGAAGAATCGCCAGTTCGTCTAATTTATAAAAGTAATACAGCAGACCGCCCACACCGTTGGCGGCGTCTTCTGCATGGAGCATGATGTCGGGATAGATATTGACCAACAGCATACCGAAAGCTATCGGGGTTAAGAGCAAAGGCTCAAACTCGTGCCGGATAGCCAGATAAAGGAAAAAGCACGCAACTGCTATCATAACGTAATTCCCAACCGTGAGGTTAAAGAACGCCGTCTGATGGAGCAGGTTGTTGAGCGTAGAACCTATATATTCCATTTGTTGACCTCCTGTTGTTTTCTGCAGTTAGATGAAACCACATTAGTTCAATGTTGCCAGAACCGCGCCTGCCTCGACTGCATCGCCAACAGCTACGTCAATACTTGCCACAGTACCATCCTGAGGAGCCACAACGGGGATCTCCATCTTCATGGCTTCCACGATCACAACCGCGTCACCTTTCTTTACGGCATCGCCGACCTTCTTCTCGATCTTGAACACCTTGCCTGCAGCGCCTGCCTCGATCTTCACGCTGCCTGCGCCTCCTGCCGCCTTGGGAGCCGCTGCGGGTGCTGCCTTAGGCGCTGCCTTGGGAGCCGCGGGAGCCTTTGCCGCTGCGGGTGCGCCTGTGGACGCGCCCTCTTCCACAGTTACATCATATACATTTCCGTTTACGGTGATCGTATAATTCTTCATTCCTAAAATCCTCCATTTTCTTTCCTTATAGTCTTAAATGCGGGAAGAATCACTTCCTTTGCAATCCTTCTCACCCTTCCAATCATGCCGCCCATAGCGGCACAAACACTCCATGAATCGGTGCAAGTCCGGAAGAATCGCTGCTCTTGCGATTCTTCCGTGTGAGATTTAGAATTTCTTTGCGAAATGCCCTCTGGCATGAGCATTAGAAATTCTTCTCACACTTTTCTACGGATGGAACGCACCACAAATCCGTCTGTGGAAGCCGCTCCCTGGCAGGCTGCAATCGCCGCTGCGATAACTGCCACCAGTTCCAGGTCGTCCGTCTCGTCCAGGACTTCTTCCTGTACCACGCTCTGTGCCGGTGCGCTCTCCACTGCTTCCACAGCGGGCTTTTTCGCCATCTTAGCCTGTAATCTGGGGATCACTCCAAAGCAGGAAATGATCAGACTGATCAGGATCAATACCGTAAACACAGTACCCATGCCGATCAGCGTATTGAAAGCCGCCTTTGTCATCAGATCGCCCATGGTGGAAACAGGGTTCAGGGATGCCGATTCAACGGAATAGAACATATCATTTGTTACAATGACTTCCGCCACCGCATCTTTCTTCTCACCCTGCAGCGTCACTTCCACGATGATCGTGTCGCCGTCTATCCTCGCCTGCACATCGCTGGGCTGCTGCAGGCTGGAAATGGGTATCGTTCCTGTCTGGTCTTTCGCGGAGTGAAAGGACTCAATGGCATTGGTCACTGCATATCCGGTCATGTTCAGCTGATATTCAGCGCCCATGATATATGTGATCTCATCCAGAGTATATCCGTCGAAATATCCTGCCATTTCGTCGTCCATGAGGGAGACGAACATGGGAATGACCTGATTGACCACTCTGTCCTGCGCCACTTCCAGTTTTGCCTGCTCACGCTCTGAGAGTTCTTCTTCTCCCCCGCAGGCGGTCAATCCGAAGATACAGGCGATCATACACAGTAAAGTCAAAAATTTCTTCATTTTTACAATCACCCTTTCTATACTGTTCCGTGCTTTTTAGCAGGACGGTCCTCGCTCTTGGTAAAAAGCATCTCGAAAGCGCCGATCACATATTTTCTGGTATCAGCCGCCTCCACGATCTGATCCACATATCCTCTCCGGGCAGCGCTGCCGACGCTGAGTTTCTGCGCATCATATTCAGCCGCTTTCTCATTGATCACATCAGCTCCCTGGCCGTCATACATGATCTTCGCCGCCAGCTTTCCGTCCATGGTCCCGATCTCCGCATCGGGCCATGCCATGGTGATGTCAGCGCCCACTGCCTTGGAATTCATCACGATAGCCGCGGTTCCCAGAGCCTTGCCGATGACTACGTTCACCTTGGGAACGGTAGCGTTGGCAAAGGCGTAGGTCAGTTTTGCCGCTGCTTTCGCAATGCGCTTCTCGGAGCACAGGGTAGCCTCATACCCCTTTACGTTGGTCAGGGTCAGCAGCGGGATATCGAACGCATCACAGAAAGATACGAAATCAGCCGCTTTCTCACAGCCTTTCGGAGAGAGGACGGCATCCAGCTTCTCCACTACCTTGCCTTCCTCGTCACAGATCTCGCTGCGGTTCGCCACAGCGCCCACGGTCACGCCGTCCAGCTTCAAAAAGCCTGTTACCATATCTTTGGCATATCCGCCTTTTACCTCATAAAAATCATGATTGTCAGCCAGGATGGACAGTGCGATGGAGGTATCCCCCACGCAGCCCGCTATCTCAGGATCGACACGGTTCAGGTCATCCGTGCACTCCACCATATCGCTGCCCTCGGCATTATTGGAGGGCAGGAAATCGAGCAGTTCCCTGATCCTGGTAAAGATAGCCGCCTCATCGCCCACCATATCCACAATGCCGCTCTCCTCGGACTGGAACGCCGCAGAAGAGGAATCACACTTGGTGATAACATTGCCGTCCAAAGCGTTGGGCGCGTTCACGAACAGCTTCGCGTTCTTCTCCTCCATGAACGTAAAATCTGTCAGCGTGGGGAACAGGGCAAGTCCGCCGCCGCAGGCCCCAAGGATTGCCGTGATCTGGGGGATCACGCCGGAAGCCAGCGTCTGCTTCATATAGATCGTGCCGAAAGCGTTCAGCGCATCGGCCGCCTCCTGCAGCCTCAGGCCCGCGGAATCGACCAGACCGATCACAGGTGCGCCCGTCTTCATCGCCAGATCGTAGAGATTCGCGATCTTCTTCGCGTGCATCTCGCCCACGCTGCCGTTCATAACGGAAGCATCCTGACTGTACACATACACAAGATTGCCATTGATCACTCCATAGCCGGTGATACAGCCGTCTGAAGGAGTTTCGTCCGGTTTCATATTGAAATCAGTGGCTCTTGCCGTCACAAGCCCGCCGATCTCAACGAAACTGTTGTCATCGAGTAAAGCTGCGATTCTTTGACTCGCTTTTGAAGTAGTACTCATGCTTTCAGTCCTCCATTTATATTATATAAATACAAAATATTGTCCAATAGAGTATAACACAAAAAAAGCAACTCGCAAAGAACGAATTGCATTTTTTTAACAGTATTTTTGACAGCGTTCTATCCGCCGATCAGGAATCTGCGCAGAATCTGTTCCAGGCACCAGTCAAATCCGATCCGCTCCACACTCTGCGTGGTCACGATATCCTCTGTCAGATAGACCCTGTCGTCCACGATATAACGGATGTTGCCCACCCTCGTCCCCCGCCTTACCGGGGCTTCCAGGCTTTTGCTCCAGCTGTATTCCACCCGGATCTGCTCATCTTCCCGCAGCAGCAGCCCCAGGCATTCTCCCGCTGCTCCTGGGGGACCATCTTCTTCGTTCCCAATGTCTGTCCTGATTCCTGTGCCATCGCTCCCGGCGGCTCCGTTGTCCGTCAGCGGTCTCCGATCCGCCACCGCGATGCCCGTATACGCTGCAGTCCCCAGGATATCCGTCCTGCCGTTCAGGACAGGGATCGGCTGCAGCAGTTTCTCGTCAAACCGCGTCCCCTCGTCCAGGAAGCTTTTGTAAAAATAATGCTCCAGCCCGTATTCCATCAATTCCCTGGCATCGCTCCACTTATAGGTCTTGTTGTTGGGCCAGCCGCAGGCCAGAAGCGCCACCACAAAAGTCCTGCCCTCCCGCTCCAGGGCCCCCACATAACAGTAGCCCGCCTTGTTGGTAAAGCCCGTCTTGCCGCTCAGCGCCCCGTCCATCATGGACAGGAAGGCATTGTGGTTATAGCAGGAAAAGCCTCTCCCATTGGCGGAGAACCCATAGGTCTGCGTCCGGGTGATACGCAGGAATAAGTCTTTCTGGGGGGACTCTCCGATACAGTATGCCATGATCCTGGCAAGTTCCGCCGCCGTGGTGCAGTGCTCTTTCTGCACGGTACTGCCGTCCTTAAGGGTGATGGTCTCCGTGGCATCCAGGCCGTTGGGCGTGATGAACCAGGTGTTCTCACAGCCAAGTTCCGCCGCTTTGGCGTTCATCAGCGCCGCAAAAGCGGCCACCGCCATCCTGCTCTCCTCCGCGGTGTATTCGGAGACCGGCTTCTCCCGCAGTTCCTCTGGCAGGTATTTGCGCCCCACATGTTCCGCAAGCGCAACCGCCGCGTCATTGTGGGATTCCAGCATCAGGGAATAGAGCAGATCCCCCACCCGGTACTCTTCCCCCTGTTTTATGTACAGCTTCACTTTGGGCATGCCCGCCGCATAGGCGGAAACCGTCAGCGTCTCCTCCGGATCCGCATGTTCCAGGATCTGGATACAGGTCATGATCTTGGTGGTGCTGGCCATGGCCATGGGCGTATCCGCATTTTTCCCGTACAACACCCTGCCGGAATCCGCGTCCATGAGGACCGCCGCCGTGGCATACAGGGAAATATCCCCCGCAGGATCTTCCCCGCCCTGTTCCGCCCCATGAGCGGTCATACCGGACAGCGCCAGGAGCAAAGCGCAAAAAAAGCCCCCTATCTTCTTTTTCATCCGCGTTCTCTTTTTCGGGATTTTTTATAATATATGAGGCTGTTTCCTTGTCCTATACATCCAGGGAAACGCTGATTATCGCGGCATTCGCCAAAGTCCACAGGACCTTGGCTCATTGCCCGCGGTAATCAGCGTTTCCTAACTGGAATTGTACTTCCGCTTCCGCCTGCTGTTTGAATTCTTCCATCTGCACGGGATTCAGTTCCGGCAGTTCCTCCAGGCTCGCGACGCCAAAGCAGCGCAGGAACTGTTCCGTGGTCCCGAACAGCAGCGGTCTTCCCGGCGCGTCCAGCCGCCCCAGCTCCATGATCAGGTCATACTCCAGAAGCTTGTTGATGGCGTGGTCGCAGCTGACGCCCCTGACGCGCTCGATCTCCACCCGGGTGATGGGCTGCTTGTACGCGATGATGGAGAGCGTCTCCAGCACCGTGTCCGTCAGCGTCACCTTCCGGGGCGCTTTGGCAATCTTGATCAGGTATTCGTACATCTCCGCCTTGGTGCAGAGTTGGACGGCATTGTCAAAATACGTCAGGTAGATGCCCCTGTCCTCCTCCGCGTAAGACCTCTCCATGTCCTGCAAAATGCTCTTTGTAGTCTTTACGTCTTCCTCTATCACATCGGCAAGCCTGCTGATCTCCACGGATTCCCCCATGGTGAACAGCACCGCTTCTATGACTGCCCGGGCTTTGATCTTGTCCATCTTGATCCGTACCTCTTTCCTTTCAGCCGTTTGCGGCGGTGATCATGATATCGTCAAAGATATGCTCCTGGCTGATCACGATCTTTCCGGTCTTCATCAGTTCCAGGACGATCAGGAACGTGACTATGATCTCCATCCTGCTGGCCTGCTTCTCCAACAGTTTCCGAAAGCTGAACGTCTTATGTTCCCTGGCGTATGCCTCCACGTACAGCATCTTCAGATCCATATCGATCTCGTCCTTTTCGATATTGCCGTACTGGCTGCGGATGGGATCGATCTTGTCCTCCTGCTTCCGCACCACGGACTTGAAGATCTCATGCAGTCTGTTCAGGGTCATATCTCCCACCAGTTCCTCATAATCGATGGGCTGCCGGTAAGCCGCCACCTCCTCCGGGAGATTCTGCTCCCGGTACATGTTCCGGGCCGCGTCCACCTGGCGGTCGCGAAGTTCAAAGGACATGAACTTGTACATCTTATATTCCAACAATTTCTGTACCAGTTCCGCCCTGGGATCTTCCTCCTCGCCCTCCTCGTTGACCTCCTTGGGAAGCAGCATACGGCATTTGATATCGATCAGGGTGGCCGCCATGACCAGGAACTCGCTCATCACGTTCATATCGCTCTGTTCCATCTGCCTGATATATTCCAGGTACTGCTCCGTAATCTCCACGATGGGGATATCATATATATCTACTTTATTCTTGTCTATCAGATGAAGCAGAAGGTCCAGCGGGCCTTCAAACACTTCCAGCTTTACGGGGATTGCCATATTGATATAAATACCTTTCCTGTCACCGCGTTACGATTCACAACTCCGCTGTCCATTGTACCGATTTTTTCCACGGATTGCAAGAAAGAACGTATGTTTCTGTCAATGCTCGTAACAGTTCAGACAGGCACTGAACTGTTACCAATGCTCAATACTCTTTAAGGTTTCCAACACTGCTTCCGCTTCCGCTGTTTCAGCGGATACTCCCACATAAATATCATCATACTGTATGCAGATGAAATTTCCATCCTTAAGAAGCGACAGGGTTACATCTTCCGGCGCATATATTTCCTCTTTCGGTTTCGGCTCAAAATCCCAAACCGTCAAAAGAAATTGACTGCCGATCGACTCCAGATCGGGAACTATTGCACCGCCATCCTCAGTAAACTGTTGTTCCGGAATCGTACCGGTGATATACTCGATCCGCAGCATATTATACTTTGTTCCATCTTTCATGGAAGTTTCATAATGACTGCCTCGACCATAGTGGAAACCATTTGGAAGTTCTTTCGGAAGATGTGCTGCCAGTGGGTGTTGCATCAATTCACTTTCTGTAAGGCTGGTGACATTCGCAGTCATCACGTCCTGTTCACTTTCAGTATGAGGGAAAACTGCCACACTGTACATCCCTGTTCCCCCTTCAAAGCCCCCTGTATCGCCACTGCCCGGAACATCTATCCCGTCGGGGATACCAGTATTCATACGGAGAGCTGAAAAGGTTCCTATTATCGCCACACAAAAGCATGCCGCCATCGTTCCCCAGACTTTCCAATTAAACTGTTTCTTCACAGGGGCTTTGACTCCTTTCACAATGTCATCATCAAGTCCTCCCAGAACTTCAAAGAACTCTTCTTTCCTCATAAATCAAAACCCCTTTCTATCAAATATGTTTTTAACTGTTTTCTTGTCCGTTCCAGGGTCTTTGATACCGTTCCCTGTAACATCCCATAGTCAGTTGCAATTTTCAGGACTGAATCCGCATACCAGTACCGCCGGATAAACAGGTTCCGTTTTTTCGCTGAAAGGCTTCTTACAAATGTATTGATCACCTTCTCCAGTTCCTTACGGTCAATTATTTGTTCCATATCGTCCGTGTCTGATACACAATCAGTCAATTCATCCAAAACAAGTGTTATCTCACTACCGCCCCGCTTTTCAGCATGGTTGCGCTTATACCTGTTAAAGGATAAATTCCGGGTGATTTTACCAAGAAATGTTGATAATTGTTCGGGCCAATGTGTCGGCATTGAGTTCCATGCATTCAAATAGGTATCATTTACACATTCCTCGGCATCCTCATCATTATTTAAAATGTTTTTTGCTATATATTTACAGTAGTGACCGTACTTTTCAGACGTTTGTTTAATGGCTTGTTCGTTCCTGTCCCAATACAGCTGTATAATCCCATTGTCATCCATACGACTCCTCCTTTCACCCATATACACAACTTCTATACAAAAATCTGACACTGATTTTTAAATTTTTTCCATACCGTATTGTTCTATCATGGTATAATAAGTCCATATTCAAGGCAGTCAGCGGTCGAATGGCCATCAGTACCATGATCGGTCTGTGATCATGGTATAACAAAAGGATTGCCCGTCCGTAATCGGCAATCCCTATCTCCAAGAACTATCTATATCATATCTTGATAACTTGCAATATACAGGAGCCGGGACAGCAGGGGCATCTTTCTGTGGCGTGAGTGAGATGTGGAGAGGAGACTCCGGCGATGCCCGTCCAATGGCGGGCTTCGCCGTGCATGAGGCTCATCGGAACGCCTATCGAGCCGTCACAGAAAGATGCCCCTGCTGTCCCGGTTCCGCCCTCTTAGCCCCTTAACCCCTTATCTGCAAACCGCCAGACACTATCCTGACTGAATTATCACTCACCACGCACCCCCGGCCCAAAGTCCACCACCCAGAGTTCTCCCGGATCAAACAGCCTGAAAGGGATCGTATGCTCCCCCAGACCTCTGCTCAGCAGCATGGTCTTCCCCTTTTCGTAAAACAGGCCGCCGTCATATTTTGGGAACAGCCTGATGTTCGGCGATATCACTCCCCTGCCCCAGAAAGGGACTCTGACGATGCCGCCGTGAACATGCCCTGACACGGTCAGGTCGGCCCCCCACTCCGCATACTGCGGAAAATAGTCGGGATTATGGGCTATCAGTACATTATACACACTCGGATCGGGCGCTCCCAGAAGCCGTTCCAGATAATCCGGCTCCATGGGCTGCACCCCGAAACGCTTATAATAAAGCTTGTCTATCTCTGAGCCATAAATCGCGATGCCATGGGACTGCAGCAGCGTATGGACGTTCACCATGCGCCGGATCCCCGCTTCCCGCAGGGCGGCCTCGTACCGCTCCGCCATATCGCCGTAATTGCCGGAGTACAGCTTGATCCGGTGCTCATGGTTGCCGTTCCCGTAATATATGGGATGATCCTTTGCCAGTTCTTTCAGCACATGCAGCGCTGTCTCAAAGCTTTTCCCCGGTCTGGCGGTGATCATGTCGCCCGCTATCAGGATGCAGTCCGGCTTACATGCCCTGATTTCTGCCAGAAGCCGTTCGTTCCCTTTTCCATAACACTTGTTGTGCAGATCCGCAAGCACCACTGCACGCAGGGGCCTGCGGATCCGTTCATCCGTTATTTCATAGGTCCTGACCACAAACCGATTGCTGTCGTACAGCATGATCCAGACACATACTATTATAATAACGCATATTATCGAAATGATCACATCTGCCATTGCCGCTCCTGTCCAACCGTATGTTATCTTAAAGCAGAAAATCCTCCACGACCTTCCTGAAATAATCCCCGAACCCGGCTTTCTCCACGCTCTCGGCAAAAAGCACCGGCACGCTGCCGATCTCCGTTCCGTTCAGCAGATACCTGGCCGTTCCCGCCTCCGCGCCCTCCTCCACCGGCGCCTGGATCGTCTCCGGAAGATCGATCACCTTTTCCACGCTTCCTAAGTCGCTGCCCGCGATATCAAGATAGCGGAACTCCCCCTGATATCTTACGGGAACCTTCTCCTCCACGCCGCCCTCTATCACCACAGGCTGTAAAGGATCCGTATTCTCATCTATGTACAGATTGCAGACGGCAAAGCCGTAAGTCAGGAGCGCCTGGGCATCCTGGGACCTGATCTCTTTGTCCGGGGCTCCCATAACAACCGCTATCAAATCGATACCGTCCCTGGTCGCCGTGGCCGACACACAGAATCTTGCCTTGCTGGTATAGCCTGTTTTCAGACCCGTGGCCCACTGGTACTGTTTCAACAGCTTATTGGTGCTGCTCAGGGTAAAAGTGGTGCTTCCCTGTCTGGTCTCATGGGTAATATCTTCCATCCAGATCATCGTATAGTCAAAAACAGCAGGATATTTCGTGGTCAGTTCCCTTGACATGACCGCCACATCCCTGGCGCAGGAATAATGCTCATCGGACTCGGAAAGCCCGCAGCAGTCCTCAAAATGTGTATCCACCATTCCCAGTTCCATGGCCTTCGCGTTCATCATATCCACAAAGGCCTGCTCACTGCCCGCGATATGTTCCGCCACCGCCACGCAGGCGTCATTTCCCGAAGCCACCGCGATACATTTGATCATGGTCTCCAGCGTCTGGATCTCCCCAGCCGCCAGATAGACCTGGGATCCGCCCATGGAACTTGCGTGTTCGCTGACCATCACCTGGTCCGTCAGGTTCACCTTTCCGGCATCCAGCGCCTCGAAAGTGAGCAGCAGCGTCATGATCTTCGTGATGCTTGCCGGACTTCTTCTCTCCGTGGAATTCATTTCATAGATCACCTGCCCGGTAGAACTCTCCACGAGGATCACGGAGGGCGATGAGACCGCCACCTCCGCCCTTGCCGTTACAGACGGGAAACACAGAAACACCGCCGCCAGGATCAGGGCGATCCGTCTTTTTATCCTTAACATAAAAGTGCCACACCCCACATTCTTTTCTAAAGAAAATCTGTTTTCTTACTAAAAGATATGGAAGTGCGGCAGGATTTATGACTGGCATATTTCCGCCTTATTTCAGAACAAGCCGCCGAATCTGATGGACTTTCTCCCTGACATCGACATGGAAAACCTTCAAAAGCTGCAGGATATAATCCACCGCCACCAGCGCCAGGATCACCCAGATGATCTTCAATCCGATATCATAGTCAAAACTGTCAATGATCCGGTATATCCAGCCATGGACGAAATGCACCACTCCCAACGCGTAAAAACCCCACGCTATGGTACTTTCCAGACAGATGATTCCCTGGTAATTAAAAGGCTTGTCGTTGTAATCCCACCAGAGTTCGCCGAAGAAACGGATCATTGCCTTTCCCACCAGGAATTCAAAGATGGTGGCAAGCACAGCGCCCAAAATGTATATCTTTATGTATTGTCCTTTCATGGGTCCCATGATCAGATAACAGGCCACCGCGCCGAATCCGTATATCGGACAGAAAGGCCCTTTCGCAAAACCGCGGTTGGTCAGCTTTCTGTTACAGAAAGACATATAAATGGATTCCAGGAGCCAGCCGATCATGCTGTATATCACAAACGCGGCGATCAGATGGTACACATCCGTGCCGAACACTTCTTTTGTCCACATAGCTTCACCCTCACAGGAAAACAGATAAAACAGGAATCCCCGCTCTGTTACAGACCGGGGACTTGTGCTTAAAATTAGTTATATTTACGCTTTCTGGCAGCTTCAGACTTCTTCTTGCGTCTAACGCTGGGCTTCTCGTAATGCTCTCTCTTACGAATCTCCTGCTGGATACCAGCCTTTGCACAGCTTCTCTTAAAACGGCGAAGCGCACTGTCCAGAGTTTCGTTTTCTTTTACGATCACGTTTGACATCTCTACCCGACCTCCCTTCAGTCCCTCAAGCAACATGACTGATTGGGTTAATATTATGTACTATGACATGCTCTGTCACATACACATTAAATATTATAGCATAAATTCCCATAACGTCAACAGTTTTTTTTAATAACGCGGCATATTTTACGAAATGCCCTATCCTGAATCTGAATCATCCCAGACTTTCTGCCATTGTCGGACGGTTTTCGGAAGAATATCATCCGAATAGATGCCGCTGATGCCGTGTTCCATCCTCTGGCGTGCCTCCTCATCATCATTTACCGTGTGGACATAAACTTTCACGCCACTGTTTTCCAGATCATCCTGTATCGTGCCATACCACCACGAAGAAGGCATGACCAACACCGGTATTTCCGTTTGTGACATGAAGTCTATCACTTCCTGACGGTCAGGATATCCTGTATAATACAGCGTCCAGATCATATTTTCAAAAGGATATACCTCCATCACCTCGCCATACATCTCCCGGTAATAAATCTGTACGATCACCCGGGAAAGCACATCCTCATATCCGTTATCGATGGCCGTATCCACAAAAAGTTCAAACTGCGCTCCTACCTCCTGCGAATATTTCGTATCCGTCACCAGATAGATGTCGGGATATCTGTGCATGATCGCAAACCAGTCTTTCAGACTGAGCGGCGTATACTGACCATAAATGGGAGTTGTCAGAAATTCTTCCGCCGTGACAGCACCACGTTCTTCTGTCCAGCCAAAGCTGTCCGCCTGTCCCAGGTCGGAGCCCCAGTCATGCCTCAGGACCATCACGCCATCGGAAGTGATCTGGATATCCGCCTCAAAAACCCGCTGCCCCCTTTGATAATTATAGAAAAAGGCTTCTTTTGAATTTGTCAGGCTGTCCCCCTCTTTTGTCCTGCCCAAGGCATGACATACCACAGAATATTTTTCATACCAGGGTCTCGCCAGGTAATTGCGGCATGCCATAGTCATGAGCAGTGCCAGCAGCATGTACGCCGCAGTAACACCGCATAGTTTCCGGATCATTTTTCCTTTCATCCCTACACCCCCGCAGCAGTTCCCTCAAATATCCAGCTGATGTAATCTTTCTCATAAAGCTGATTATATTGCAGCATTCTGTACTTGCGAATCCACTCATGCTCCTGAATATCTGTTATATTTACCTGTTTTCCCTCCTTATCGAAACACCCTTTCCTGGTCAGGACAGGATACTCCTCCCGTAGTTCCGTCAGGTACTGATAAAACGGCGGCATCTGCAGACCCGCGCACTCCGTCAGAACCGCAGGCAGATAATTGGCGCTCATATCCCCATATTCTTTCCAGTCCACGTCATAATTGGCCCAGATAACATAAGGCACTATATATTTTTTCAGGTTTTTCTCTTCTTCGGATATACTCTGCCCAGCAAAGGCCGCCTCATAAAAATCATCTCCCAGCAGGGGCTGATGATCGCCAAACATACAGATGATCACCGGATCTTCCACCTGCTCAAAATAGGCCACAAGCTCCTTAAAAGCATCATCGGATATCTTGATCAGGTTCAGGTAGGTCTCCGCATCGTACAGATCTCCCGCTTCCTCTGCCAAAACGCCGCCCACACGCGTCAAACCGATATCCATGGGAACATCCCCATAGTAACCTCCATGATTCTGTATGGTCACATCAAACAGGAAAAATGGGACATCCCGATTCCTGCGTTCATACCTGTAGATGATCTCATCATAATTACAGGCATCAGAAGCAAACGCCCTGATCGTTTCAAAAGGGACCTCCCACTTTCCCTGGTGAATAAACGTGTCAAACCCAAAATAAGTGTATACTTTACCCCTGTTCCATGCACTTTCCCCGCTGGGATGCATGGCCATGGTCTCATAGCCCTGTGCCTCCAGTACTCTCGCCAGCGATGGCATATCGTGATCAACCTGATTCAGATAGGGAACCACTACAGGTGCGAGCAGGGACAGGGAATTACCGGTCAAAGCTTCAAATTCCGTATTGGCGGTAGTCCCTCCCAATATGGATACATATAAATTTCCTCGCAGGGTATTTTCTGTAAGGCTGTCCATAAAGGGCATGCACTCTCCCGTCATATCCAGTTCCGCCAGCACCCGCAGATCGCTCCATGCCTCATTCATGACCATGATGATATTCGGTTTCCGTTCTGCCCCCCCAACTCATGATCCGTTACGGCCGCTTTTGCGATAGCCGCCACCATTTTATCAGAATATCCGATAGGGATATCCACCCTGTTGTCTCTCAGCATGAGAAAAAAACTCAGACATGCGCCTGTCTGAACGCGGGCTTCGCACATATTCCAATAATTCACTTCCGCTTTCAGAGGATCAGAGGTATCCGTCACCACATGATACCATATCCCTGTCAGCAGTACCGCCAATGCTGAAATCCCGATATGCACCCATTTATGCATCCGGATTCTGATCCGCGCCCCCAATACGATAAAGAACAGAAAATAGATCACAGAATACATGGCCTCCGAAGACAAAGAATAATCATAATGTCCCATGACGGATATGGCCGTACCTGCAGCGCCCAGGTCACTGGGCATCAGAAAATCCCCCCGGAACTTCCAGATATAATATTCCACCAGAAACAGGATCAGGAAAAATCCGCTTCCGGCGCCCAACGCCACCGCACTATTCTGAGTAAATAGAAATACCAGCAAATATGCGCAGATAATGAATGCCACTGTGGCTTCCTCCACTCCGTCACTGATGCTGCTCATATCACATATCGGCAGTTCCATTCGCTGGAAAATCTTCACAGGAACATAAAAAAGATAAATGGCCAGGAGCGGAACCGTTATGCGATTTGACATTCTGGGCAGCAACAGCAGAAGACCGCTTATGACAGTCAGTCCCACACAGATCACCAGCCGCTTTGCGATCCCATCCCATGCAAGAATCGACAATACGGACATAAATGTTACCATTAATGCAGACAATACAATGTTTAGCGGTTTCTTGCATATGCTGCCAAATCCTTCTTTTATCCTTTCGCTCATCACTGCTGCCTCTCTTGTACGTTCTCTTTGCGCTTCGCCTGATCTGTCCCCCAACATTCCTTAACCGATCTGGTTCTCCAGCACCTTTGCCGCCTCCGCAATGGCGTCGGGGATGCCTGCGGGATTCTTGCCGCCCGCCTGGGCCATATTCGGACGGCCTCCGCCGCCTCCGCCCACCAGCGCTGCGGTCCCTTTGATCAGATTGCCCGCATGGGCTCCCTTTGCCAGAGCGCCGTCGGTAGCCATGGCAATCATGTTCACCTTGCCCTCCTTATCGGACAGGAGCACCACAACGCCTTCGCCCAGTTTTGCTTTCAGCTGGTCGCCCAGATCCCTGAGGCCGTTCATATCCACGCCATCCACTCTGGCAGCCAGCAGTTTGACGCCTTTCACTTCCTTCACCTGCTCCATGACGTCCCCAAGAGCGTCCTTTGCCGCCTTGGCTTTCAGGGATTCCAGTTCGGAATGCAGGCTCTTCATCTCCGCCATCACATGGCCGCATTTGTCAACCAGGGTGGCGGGAGTCGCTTTCAGGGCTTTGCTTGCTTCCTCCAGGGTCTGCTCCAGATTCTTATAATATTGCAGAACGCCGCTTCCGGTCAGAGCCTCGATACGGCGCACGCCCGCCGCCACGCCGCTCTCGGACAGAATCTTGAACAGAGTGATCATGCCGGTGCCTGCCACATGGGTACCACCGCAAAGTTCTACGGAGAAGTCCCCCATCCTGACCACCCGCACGCTGTCGCCGTACTTCTCCCCGAACAGTGCCATCGCGCCGGTCTTTTTCGCCTCCTCCAGGCTCATGACCTCGGTCACCACAGGGAGATCCTCCGCAATCTTCTCATTGACCAGAGCCTCCACCCTCTCTAACTCTTCTTTTGTCATAGCGGCGGAATGGCTGAAATCAAAGCGCAGCCGCTCGCCGTCCACATAGGAGCCGGACTGTTCCACATGATCGCCCAGCACCTCCCGCAGAGCCTTCTGTAACAAATGGGTAGCGCTGTGGTTCTTACAGGTATTCCTGCGGTTTTCCGGAGCCACCTCCAGGGAAGCTTTCTCCCCGGCGCTTATCCTCCCGCTCACTACCCTGCCCACATGCCCGATTCTTCCACCGGGAACCTTCACGGTATCCTGCACCTCAAACACACCGCCGGGAGTGCGGATCATGCCGATATCTCCTTTCTGGCCGCCCATGGTGGCATAAAAAGGCGTCTTTCGCACGATGACCGTACCGGCCTGTCCCGCCTCCAGATGATCTTCCACCTCCGTCTCGGAAGCCAGGACCGCGATCGTATCCTCATCAGCCAGAGTGTCGTAGCCTGTAAATTCGCTGGTAATCTTGCTGTCCACCCCGTCAAACAGTCCGGGGCCCACATTCAGCTTCGCGGAAAAGTTCTGATTGTCCCTTGCCAGCTGCTTCTGTTTTTCCATGGCCTCCGCAAAGCCTTTCTCATCCACTTTCAGGCCTTCTTCCTCCGCCAGTTCCACCGTGAGTTCCAGGGGGAAGCCAAAGGTATCATATAGGTAAAAGGCTGCTTTCCCGTCGATCTCCTGTGCCTTTTCCCCTTTCCGGGCGTCCAGGATCTTACGGAATTCCCTCATGCCGTTCTCCAGCGTACTCTCGAAACGGTCGATCTCCTTTTTCAGTTCAGACAGCACAAATTCCTGATTTTTGACCAGCAGAGGATAACTCTCCCCGTAGATCTCCCTGATATACGTCTCCCCGATCTTCAGGATGTCCCCGGTTTTTAACCCCAGGATCCTTGCGTGCCGCACCGCCCGGCGGATCAGACGCCGGAGCACATAGCCCGCGCCCGCGTTGGAGGGAAGCAGCTTCGCCTCGTCGCCGATCAGCATGACGCTGGTGCGGATATGGTCAGCCAGAATCCTCATGGATCTGGTCAGCTTCTCGTCCTGTTCATATTTTGTACCGGAAACTTTCTCGATATAGGCAATGACCGGAGCATACAGATCGGTCCTGTAAACATCCCTGGTGCCGTTCAAAAATGCCAGCACCCTCTCAAGCCCCCAGCCTGTGTCCACGTTCTTCTGCTTCAGGGGCGTCAGCGTCCCGTCCTGATGTTTTTCATACTGCATGAACACATCGTTTCCCAATTCGGTATACTTTCCGCAGTGACATCCGGGGCCGCAGTCCGGGCCACAGTCCGGCCTGTCCTCAATATAGAACATCTCGCTGTCAGGACCGCAGGGACCATACTCCAGCCCCCACCAGTTATCCTCCGCCGGCAGATAGTAGATATTTTCCTTTTTAAACCCGGAGGCAATGCGGTACTGGGCGCCCTCCTCGTCCCTGGGCGCGTTCTCGTCCCCCGCGAACACGGTAGCGGCAAGGTGATCCGCGTCGAAGCCGAACACTTCCGTCAGAAGCTCATAACTCCACTTGCAGCGCTCCTCCTTGAAATAATCCCCCAGGCTCCAGCTTCCCAGCATCTCGAAAAAGGTTCCATGGCTCTTATCCCCCACGGAGTCAATGTCGTTGGTGCGGACACAGCCCTGCACATTGCAGAGCCTGGTCCCCAGCGGGTGCTTCTTCCCCAGCAGATAGGGCATCAGGGGCTGCATCCCCGCCACGTTAAAGAGAACCCCCGTGGAACCGTCGGAGACGAGGGAGACCGCCCCCACATCCACATGCCCGCGGTCAATATAAAATTGCTTCCAGGTCTTTCTGAGTTCGTCCGATGTAAATTGTTTCATAACTGATATCCATGCCTTTCTTTCAACTGTAAAGAGATACAGCTTATTATAATTTCATTTGCCCGGATTGTCAAATGCCGGGCTTGATCTGCACGGAGTGGTTGAACTGTCCCGTAATCATACTCCGCATACAGTTTCCTGACGGAAGCATAGTATTCCTCTATATTGTCTCCAGTCAGCCGCCCTTCCCCGGCGTTCATCATGCGGAGCATCTCCGAGTTGATCCACTCCCCGTAATGGATGCTGTCCGTATAATTATCCAGATCCTCTATAATGTCGATCCTGTAGCTGAAATCATACACCCTGACATTCTCTGCGGACAGCAATACCTCCGCGCCCGTTTTCTGAGCCTCCAGCTGGCTGTCCAGCTGCTTCGTCCTTACCAGCGCCTCCCAATAGCAGATACTGTATGGCGGAAAGAAAAAGTAAAAAGTCGTGTCGGGATGCTCTTTTGCCAGTTCCAGAAAATTGACGCCGACGTTTTCACGAATCCGCCGGATGTCCTCCTCTGTCAGCAAGATCTCCTCCTCCCGCTCCTCCACCAGGGAAAAGGAAGCCAGGACTGCCTCCCTGCCGAACGTCTTGTACCGGCTCCAATTCTGGTACTCGTCCATATCCGGCGTCTTCTGCCCCGACCTTGTATAATTCAATACGGCTATGGTCTTGGGCATGACTTCCTTGTTCAGCAGATAGTTCACATCATTAAAGGGATCATTGTCATACAGATACACAGGATATCCCTCATACTCATCCCGGAAAGCAGGCTCGTTCAAACGGTTTCCATCCATGCTGCACAATACATTTATCACATTGTCATGATAGGAAAACACCCTCCGTATCGTCTCCCCCGATTCATGGTAAGTGGCGCCCGAATTAGCGATCTTTATGGACTGCGCTCCCCAGAGTCCGTCAAATTCACTGCATTTGAAATTCTGGCACATACTGGTCCCTGTAATGATGCTGTCATAGTCATAATGCCTTGCGATCCCATCATTCTGGTAGCGCTCATCCTTTAAAGGATACTCCAGAAAATCCTGTCCTTTATGGTAGTGCAAAAAGGGATCCACAAACATGGTAACGCCTCCCCACACTGCCAGAACTCCTATCGTGCATCCTATCGCCAACAGATTCCATGTTTTTGCTTTCATACCAGTTCACCTCAAAAATTAAAATACAGAAAAGTTGTCAGCCCGGAAAGCGAGACAATGGACCATACCAGCAGTACGGCGCTTCCCACCGCGTTTCCCGCATTGGGGACAAACTTCTTCTCATGACAGTTGCGGGGAACCAGCGCCACAGACAAAGCCACCGCCAGCACAATGGCCAGGTGCGCCGCCGGAAACCTGTCTATCATAGCCCCAAGGGAGGCCACATGCTCTTCTGCATAAGTAAATTCCAGAAGGTCGAACTGACTCCATAAGCCCTCGCTCATCCGCCACTCCCAGGGGCCGCACAGTTTCCTGAACAGAATGCCCGCCTCCTGTATGGATTCGGCACGGAAGACAATACAGGTCAGGTCAAAAAAGGTAAACGTCATCAGCCAGCGCAAACACTTCGGGAATTTTTCCCAGATATCCCGAAACAGCCTGTATAGCACATTCGCAATACCGTGCAGGACACCCCACAGGATAAAAGTCCATGCCGCCCCATGCCAGATGCCGCTGACCAGAAAGACGATCATAATGTTTGCCATAGTATGCGCCTGCCCTTTCCGGCTGCCTCCCAGGGGGAAATAAATATAGGTGCGCAGGAATCTGGTAAGGGTCATATGCCATCTCTGCCAAAACTCTGAAATAGACGTGGACTTATAAGGAGAATCAAAGTTCACCGGCAG
Source organism: Lachnospiraceae bacterium (assembly GCA_023664345.1). Classification (GTDB taxonomy): domain Bacteria; phylum Bacillota; class Clostridia; order Lachnospirales; family Lachnospiraceae; genus Acetatifactor. The sequence goes on from JAMPFQ010000021.1 coordinate 20,100, forward strand.
GTCAAAGCAGAACATATTGGCGATCCCACAGGCCATATCGCAATATCCGCTGAAGTCGAAATATAGCTGTAAGGTATACAAGACCGACACAACTGCCACATCAACAGCCGTCAATATTTCAGGATCGGAATAACCCCATGTCACCCCTCTTCCCAGCACATCGGCGAGCATTACCTTTTTAAAAAGGCCGATGGCAAAAAGATGGATTCCCCTTGCAAGCTTATCCTGATCCAGCTTCTTCCTGGACGGGTCGAGAAACTGCGGTATCATCTCGCTGTGCAGCACAATGGGACCGGCTATCAGCTGCGGGAAGAAAGTCACAAACAATGCATAATCCACAAAAGAATAGCCCGCTGTCTCCCCTCTGTAGGAATCCACCAGGTAGGAAATCTGCTGGAAAGTAAAAAAACTGATCCCCAGAGGCATTAAGATCTTCCCCAGCGCGATATCCATATGAAACAGCACATTTACATTTTCGATAAAGAAGTTAAAATACTTAAAATAAAATATAAGGCCTACATTGACCAGGATCCCCGCCGCCAGGAACAGTTTGCCTTTCAACCTGTCCTTCTGCCTGCATATCCCTTTGGAACAAACGAAATTAAACAGAATACTTCCTGTGAGCAGCAGCAGGTAAGCCACATGGAAATATCCGTAAAACCACAGGGACATGCCTGTAAGCGCCCATTTCGCCTCCCGCTCTTTTCCCAGCCTGTTCAGACCAAAATACAGGAATAAAGTTACGGGCAGAAAAAACAATATAAAAATATAAGAATTAAACAGCACGGTTACTCGTCCTCATCTTCCAGAATCTCGTTCAGCGCTTTCCTGGCATCCATGATCTCATCGTGATCGCCTTTCTCCAGCGCCGCCTCAAAGGCCGTAATGTAATGATCCAGCTTCTTCCTGCGGTCTCCCAGGGATTCCTCGTACATCCGCTCGGCGCGCAGCAGCGCCAGCCGGTTCTCCTCGTAGTCCCGGGGCTGGAGTTTCAGATAAGACAGTTCCTCCATGCGCTTCGCGATCTCCTCGTCGGTCATCTGGTTTTCCTGGCCCTTGATGATCATTTTCTGCTTCTCCCCCGTGGATGTGACGGTGACCTCCACCTCCAGCAGGGAATTGATGTCATACGTGTAAGTCACGTCCACAGACTCCCGCCCCTTGGGCGCTTTGGGGATATCCACCGTCAGTTCCCCCAGGAACAGATTATTTTTGACGAAACGGCTCTCCCCCTGGAGCACCCTGACGCGGACCTTATCCTGATTATCCCGCACGGTGTAGAGACGCTCTGTATGGCTTGCGGGGATCACCGTATTCCGCTCGATGATGGGACAGAACCGTCCGCCCTCAAATTTATCCTCCTCATACTCCACCACCACTTCCGTTCCCAGGGTAAAGGAACATACATCTGTCAGGATGACCTCCCTCACTTCCTCCCTGCGCTCTTTCATGGCGGCCTGCACGGCGGCTCCCAGTGCCACCGTCTCATCCGGGTTCAGCTTCGTATCCGGAAATTTCCTGAACAGGCGTATCAGGAAATCCCTGACAATGGAAAGCCTGGTGGCGCCACCGATCAGCAGCACCTCATCGATATCCGACAATTTCAGCCCCGCGTCCGACAGGCTCTTCTTCACCGGCTCCCGGATCTTCATCAGGAGTTCCTCGCAGGCCTCCTCATATTCCTTTATGGTGATGACCTCCTCCAGGGTTTCCTCCTGATACAAAAAACTCATGGTCGCCTGGCTCTGCCCGCTGATGGCGCACTTTGCCTTTTCCGCCTGACGGAACAGCCGCACCTGCTCTTTCTCGTTCAGGTTCTGAAGCTGCATCTTACGCTTCTGTAAAAAAAGTTTTGCCAGAACTTCCGTGAAATCCTCGCCGCCCAGGTAATTATCCCCCGCCACGGCCCTGACCTCCAGGATATTGTGGTACAGTTCCAGGATGGACACGTCAAAGGTCCCACCGCCTAAGTCAAACACCAGAAAGCGAGTGTCCCGGGTCTTGTCGTACAGTCCGTAAGCCACGGCGGCTGCGGTGGGCTCGGAGATCATCCGCTCCACATTAAGCCCTGCCAGTTCTCCCGCCCGCTTGGTCGCCTTTCTCCTCTTGTCATCAAAGTACGCGGGCACGCTGATCACCGCCTCGGTGATCTCCTCCCCCAGAAAGGCCTCCGCGTCCTCCTTCAGGGAGCGCAGCACCATGCTGGAGAGTTCCTCCGGTCTATAATGCTTCCCGCTCAGGACATAGTCCCGCTCCGTCCCCATGCTCCGTTTAAAGGTCTGCGCCACAGTGTCCGGGTAAAGGCTCATCCGCTCCCTGGCGGTCTCCCCCACATACACGTTTCCCTCCCCGTCCACGCTGACCACGGAGGGCGTAAGGTTCTTCCCCAGCCTGTTGGGGATGATCTTCGGCCCCTCCTCCGAAAAATACGCTATCAAGCTGTTTGTCGTTCCCAGATCGATCCCTACTATCATCTATTTCCTCATTTCTATATGGTATCATGAAACACCGTGTGTCTGATGGCAAGCATATATTCGTCCCGGGGGAATATCTCCAGATTCCGCCGGAGGCGCTCTCGGGCTTCCTCCTCTTTCCCCTGATGATACAGGTACAGGACGCGGACGCCCTCCAGTTCCTTGCAGAAAGGATTGGTGCAGAAGCTGCAGATCTCCGTGGTTTCCTGCTGATCTAAGATCGTCTGCACCGTCCCGGGAACGGAGGCGTAAAAGCTGCCCAGCGCCCGGTAAAACAACTTCATCCTGGGGCTGTCATAATAGTCGTCCTGCGCCTGAAAGGACTGCTGGTTGAGCCATATCCGTAATTTGCCGCTGTACTTTTTCCCCTGCCTGTGGTCGCCGCAGACAATGAAACCGAACACCACGTCCCCCAGGTCCCCTCCTTTGTCGGCAATGACCTGGCGGAAATACCTGTCCGCCGCCCTGCTGCTGCCAAAGACCATTTCCACCCAGGCCGCCTGTTGGAAATACCGGCTGTAAGCCCGGACCATTTCAACGTGCAGGGAACGCATCAGACGCCATTGGAGCGGGTTATCCTTTTCCAGCCCCAGTTCTTTCCGCCAGGCTTCCAGCAGTTCCCTCGCTTTCTGCTCATTGCCGCTGCTGATGGCCAGGCCCACCCTGTAAAGATAACAGGTCTGGGAGTCGTCCCTGTATACATGCAGATATAATTTTTCCGCCGCCTCCGCTTCTCCCACACGCACCATGCAGTCCGCCAGTTCCACCAGGTTCCACATGCCGCGCTGCTCCTGCCCGGTCAGTTCCGCCACATGCAAGTGCGCTTCCATCGCCCTTTTAAAATCGCCCAGCAGGGAATACAGATGCCCCATGTCCACATACAAAGAGAGGTCTGCATCCGCCCTGTACAGGATGGCTCTCTTGACATAGAACAAAGCTTTCTCACAGTCCCCCATGGCCCTGTAGACTTTGCTCAGCCCGTTCAGCGCATAACAGTTTTCCGGTTCCATGACGAGGGCTTTCTCGAAATCCTCTTTTGCCTCTTTATAATGATGAGCCGCCTTATGGAACATGCCCCTCTCCACGAACATAAAAGCATCCGGATGGAGATAGAGATATTCCGTCACGATCCGCAGACCCTCCTGATATAAAAAGGTCTCTCCCTTTTCCACCCGGTCGCGGTACTTTGTACGGAAAAACCGCAGCTTATTGTTCAGGATGGAAGCTTCCATGGCCTTATGGGTAAGCAGATACCGATAGGCGTTCAGCACATCGCTCTTTACATTGTTTTTCTCCGCATCTTCCAGCAGTTCCTCCAGGTCTTCCCTGCAGTTCAGGTTCAGATACACTTCCGCTGCGTATTCATATGCCTGCACAAAGCCGGGAAAATACCGGATGCACTGGGTGCTGCTGCGGACAACCCCGGCAGCGTCGCGCTGCTTGAGGTAAGCCTCCAGGGCAACTGCATAGGCCGCATAGACCTGATATTCTTCCACCAGCTTATCCACCAGATCCAGACACTGCTCATACTCCTCCATCTCCATGTACAGCTGTGCCATTTCCATCAGGATCCCGATATCCTTCACACTGTCTGTAAGCACCGCCCTGCCCTCTTCCAGGGCGTTGCGAAACTGCTCCCCATCCCGGAAACCCAGGTTGTGATAACACTGCATACGGATCAGGTGCGCCTGCTTCAGCCGATCCAGGTCTTTCTCCCTCTCCCTGGGTTCATCGGATTCCAGCTTCTTATGTAAGGCTTCCTCCCATGCGCGGGTCATGGCAATGGAGTCCTCATACTCCGCCTCTTCCACATAAAGCTTCGCCATCAGTCCCTTATATTCCGCATCCTTTTCCGGCGGCAGCTGTCCTTTCAGGCTGTCCGCAAGCATGATCCCTTTTGCTATCTTTCCATCCTGGAGATAGCACCAGCACAGTTCCAGCGCCGATTGCCATCCTTTCGTCTTTTGGTATTCCTGTTCCAGTTCCTTTTCAATCTCCTTGTTGATTTTTCCAAGAAGTTCCATAAATGTGTCGCTGGAACCGCCTGAAAGCACTTTCTCCGCACAGCCTTTCGCTTTCCTGTACTGTCCCTGTTCATAATACCATTCCGTCAGACGTAAGTTCGCCATATAGTGGCTGTCATTTTCTTCTTTTAATTCCTGATAGATCTGCGCCGCTTTCTCCCGGAAATGCCCTTTTTTGTCCTGGTCATGTTTCCACAGCATCTCCGCAGTGCTGGATTTCACCAGGATATCCTTGGGATATTTTCTCCCCAGTTCCTCCATCAGAACCAGCGCTTCCTCAAATTTCCCCTGCCTGTTCAGCAGCTCTCCCCGGCAGATCTCCAGTTCAGGATGGCGGATCCCCAGCCGATCCGCATTCTCAATACACCGTACCGCCTCCTCGGGCTTATTCTCCATAAGCGCCTGCCTGGTACGGTCGTAATACTGCAAAAACAGGTCGTAATCCCCGTCCTCCGGCCCCTCGAACTGCGTAAAATCCACATTTTCGCCACGCTCGCATCTATTCAGTATATAACGCACAAAATCCCCGGGAAACTGTTCCCGCAGCCTGGCCGCATCGCCGGTGATGGAAAGCTTTTTATCCAACAGCTTCCACACATCCGTGGGAAGCTTGCTATGTTCCATCAGGAAGCGCAGCAGCTTGAAACGGCAGTTTTCCTCATCCTCCAGCGACAAAAAACAGTCGTCCATGAACAGTTCATCCCAGAGTTTCAGATTCTGTCTGGTACGGATATCCCGGTAGATCTCCGCCGCCTTTTCCATCCACAGTCCGGAGGGCGTTGTGTCCCTTGGCTGTTCCTGCCTGTCCTCGTCCTTTTTCCTGGCCAGCATACATGCCGCGTCGTATGCGCTGCGGAGCCGCTTGAACCCTTCCGGATCGTCCTCCGGATTGGTCACGGACAGCTTCTCACGGTAAGCGTTCCTGATCTGCCTTTCATCTTTTGTCTCTTCTATTCCCAGGATCTGGAATATCTCCGTCCGATCCATCCCATCCATCTCCATCCACAACATCAAACCATACCGTCTTTCCCATATGCAGTCCAGCCGTCTTTCCACCGCCGGACCGCCATAACGCAGAGAGAGAGCAGAATGCCGTTTCTGCCCTCCCAGGTCATCTTACCTTAAAACGTAAACTTATCTGCAAAATATGCATCCAGTTCCGCGATCGCTACCCGCTCCTGCTCCATGGAATCCCTGAACCGGACAGTAACACAGTTGTCTGTCTCAGATTCAAAATCGTAAGTAACACAGAAAGGAGTGCCGATCTCATCCTGACGGCGGTATCTTTTACCGATATTTCCTCTCTCATCAAATTCGCAGTTATATTTTTTCGATAATTCCATATAAATCTTCTCCGCGCCCTCATTCAGCTTCTTGGAAAGAGGCAGCACGCCGATCTTCACCGGCGCCAGCGCGGGATGGAAACGGAGCACGGTACGCATATCGCCGCCCTCCAGTTCTTCCTCATCATAGGCTGCACAGAGAAATGCCAGCACCACACGGTCCGCGCCCAGGGAAGGCTCGATGACATAGGGTATGTATTTCTCTTTCTTCTCATCGTCAAAATAGCTCATATCCTCGCCGGAAGTGTTCGCGTGCTGGGTCAGGTCGTAGTCCGTCCTGTCCGCGATCCCCCAGAGTTCGCCCCAGCCAAAGGGGAACAGGAACTCGATATCGGTAGTGCCCTTGCTGTAGAAGCAGAGTTCCTCAGGGCTGTGGTCGCGCAGGCGCATCTCTTCCTCTTTCATCCCTAAGGACAGCAGCCAGTCGCGGCAGAATCCCCTCCAGTACTGGAACCATTCCAGATCCGTTCCGGGCTCACAGAAAAATTCCAGTTCCATCTGCTCGAACTCCCTGGTGCGGAACGTAAAGTTGCCCGGCGTGATCTCGTTGCGGAAAGACTTGCCGATCTGTCCGATGCCGAACGGGATCTTCTTGCGGGAAGTCCTCTGCACATTCTTAAAGTTCACAAAAATGCCCTGGGCCGTCTCGGGACGGAGGTACACTGTATTCTTCGCGTCCTCGGTAACGCCCTGAAACGTCTTGAACATCAGGTTGAACTGCCTGATATCCGTAAAGTTGTGCTTGCCGCAGCTGGGACAGGGAATGTTCTTCTCCTCTACAAAGTTCTTCATCCGCTCCTGGCTCCAGGCGTCGATGCTCTCTTCCAGTTCTATGCCGTTGTCAGCACAGTAATCTTCGATCAATTTATCCGCCCGAAAGCGCTCATGGCATTCCTTGCAGTCCATCAGCGGATCGGAGAAGCCGCCCAGATGCCCACTGGCCACCCAGGTCTGGGGATTCATGAGGATGGCGCAGTCCACGCCCACGTTATAGGGGTTTTCCTGGACGAATTTCTGCCACCATGCCTTCTTCACATTGTTCTTCAGTTCCACGCCCAGATTGCCATAGTCCCAGGTATTGGCAAGGCCGCCGTAAATCTCGGATCCGGGGTACACGAAGCCCCTCGCCTTTGCCAGCGCCACTATCTTTTCCATTGACTTTTCCATAAAATAATCTCCTTTATTCCAGTTCCTGTTTACAGGAACTTTTCCTGCTTGCAGGAACTTTTCCTGTTTGCAGGAACTTGTTCCGGTCTCTTCACTGTTTTATTTTAACAGGATATAGACGGGGCTTTCCGCCGCCGTTGTATCCACGCTCCCGTCCTCTGCCAAGGCAGCGTTGCCGCTGATGTACTCCACCTTTCCGGGACAATATACATATACGCCATATGGAGCGATGATCAACTGCCTGTTCACAGCTTCCTTTAACTGCGCCGCCGTGAGCGTCTGTTCCTCTTTAGCGCCAACACTGTTCAGTTCGATATCGACGGAATATCCCTGCTCCGCCGCCTCCTCCACGGTTCCGTAGAACAGATCCGCCTCATTGAAACCGGTATAACTCTCAGCGCTGTCATACTGATAGATAATGCACACACGACCCGATCCGTCCTCCAAAGCTTCCACTTTCTCCAGCTTCACCGGAGTCTCGGTCCCCGCCTGGTTAGCGGTATTATAGTGTGCCGCCTCTTCCGCCGCCATGGAAGACAGTTCAGAAACGCTGTAATATTCTTTCGCGCCAAACTCTCCCACCAGATATTCTGTGACTTCTCCGCCCTTCGCAATGGCGAGCATGGGTTTGTCAATGGTATCCGGAACTCTGGCTTCCCCGCAGCCGGTCATCATAAGTGCGATGAGCAGGATACCCAACACCATCTTTGAGATTTTCTTCATATCGATCAACATGCCTTTCCGCAGCCTGCGGATCCGGGCCGCAGACAACACACAGATCCGTAAAGAGTTGCACTGGATTATTGTACCAAAAATGTTCCGGTTTTTCAACAAAGAGTTTGCAGAACTTCCAGACTCTTGAATTCCCTGCCCACGAACCGTTTCATATACCGTGCCGAAACCTGCTGCAGCTGCCGTAAGACCGTCTCCGTCACATTAAAGGTATACAGTTTTTCGACAGGACTTGACGCTATGTACCGTAATGCATAAACAGTGGACTCCTCCAGCATCTCATCTTCAGGCGGCCCCGGAAACTCCCCGTTCACCGCTATGGCCCTGCACTCGTAGATGCAGCGGATCAGCGGATCGGGCAGGGACGGGGCGCACAGGGCGCGGAGCGTCTGGTACAGCAGCTTCATCATCTCCCGCTCGTCATTGTTCTCCCGGGTGTAATAATCCGCGATCTCCGCAAAATACATACCGTAACATGCCCCGATGTAATCCGTCCGAAGTTCTTCAAAATAATTCTGAATGTCGGCCTCCGCCACCGTATAGGAACTTTTCCCCTCATACAGCTTGAACGTCCCGAATGAAAAGGGATTGGTGGCCGCAGCCAGACGGTTCGCCGGCTTCCTCGCCCCCCTGGCAAAGGCGGATATCTTTCCCCGCTCCTTAGTCAGGAGGCTAATATGTCTGTCGTATTCCCCCACGGGTGTCTGCTTCAGTATGATCCCTGTCACCCATATATATTCCTGCATCCCTATGTTCTCCCGCCCGGTTCCGGCTTTCTGCATCCTCCTGCCTGTCACGGGCTACAAAAGAAAGATAATCCTCGATCCTGCCGCTGTTCTCAAATCGCTTCCAGTATTCCAGATCCATTTTCCGCATCCCCCGATTCGTATCTTTTACCTGCCAAGAGGTACAGGGATTAGGGTCTGCATTTTTCTCTTTTCTATGCGTGCTGAGGACTTCATAAAATCTGGTAATGCTCCTGTCAGGAACCGATCTTCTTCGGATCGTACCCGAAATTTTTCAAAAGAAAATCGCTGTCCCGCCAGTCCTTTTTCACTTTCACCCACAGCTGCAGATTTACATGCTTCTCCAGCAGATCCTCGATCTCAGGACGGGCCGTGGAACCGATCTTCTTCAGCATCTGACCGCCCTTTCCGATGATGATCCCCTTATGGGATTCCTTCTCGCAGACGATGGTGGCCTCGATATGGCAGATCTTCCCTTTTTCTTTCATGCTCTCAATGCTGACCGCCACGCCGTGGGGAATCTCGTCCTCCAGAAGCCGCAGCGCTTTCTCCCGGATCAGTTCCGCCACGATCTGGCGCATGGGCTGGTCGGTGACAGTGTCCTCATCATAAAAAGCGGGACCGTAGGGCAGATATTTCAGGATGCACTTGACCAGTTCGTCCGTATTATCCCCTTTCAGGGCGGACACGGGAACAATCTCCTGAAAATCATATTCTTTGCGGTAAACATCGATAAAGCGGAGTATCTCCTCCTTTTTCACGGTATCTGTCTTGTTGATGACCAGGATCACAGGCGTCTTCGTCTTCTTCAACTGCTCGATGATATGGCGCTCTCCCGCGCCGATATAGTCCGTGGGCTCCACCAGCCAGAGGATCACATCCACTTCATCCAGAGTGCGCTCCGCCACGCTGACCATATAATTCCCCAGTTTGTTCTTCGCCTTATGGATGCCGGGCGTGTCCAGGAATACGATCTGCGCCTCCTCCAGCGTCAGGACCGTCTGTATCCTGTTGCGCGTGGTCTGGGGCTTATGAGATGTGATGGCGATCTTCTGGCCGATCAGCCTGTTCATCAATGTGGATTTTCCCACGTTAGGCCTGCCGATGAGTGTCGCAAAGCCTGATTTAAAAGATGGATTTTCGTTCATGTGTTTTATTTTCCTCTCTCTGCGGTTTGAAAACGCTGACACCCCAAACCACAGTGACTGTATTATATCAAACACCGGAAAAAAAGTAAATCTTTCAAAATTATTTCTCTCGTTGACAGAAATATCCTATTTACGATAAAATTGTTTCGTGAACAACCCACCGCACTGTCAAAGGGGAGCAGGATATGGTATTTGAACTTTTGAATCCGAAAAATGCAGACCGCTATATCGCATACCTGAAAAGAGCAATGTCAGAAGAACCGGATAAAATGACCGCTGAATTTTTAGATGAGGATGGTATCCGAGAGCGGCTGAGAGACCCTTTTTATCAGCAAACGAAATCTATCCTGGCCATGGAGGACGGCCTTGTGATCGGGCGCATAGAATATCATTTCTATGGATGTATGCAGGACGGATACCGGATGGCGTATGTGGACTGGGTATATGTCTTAAAGGAATACAGGCACAGAGGCGTGGCGCAGCAATTGTTCAGGGAACTGGAGCGGGACTGCGCCGAAAACCATATCTTTCAGTATTACCTCATCCGTGCCACAGATAAAGAGGCCGACAGCTTCTATAAGCGGTTCCGGGACGCGGAATCAAGCTATGAACCGTTTTTGAGGAAATATCTGGAAAATCACTGATCGCCGACAGATCGAGGGGAGCAGGCCAAAACAGCCTGCTCCCCCTGTGGTCACTCCAGCCAGGAAGTAAAGAATCCCGCCCCCGTGTTCACATTGTGCAGCCCGTAGGCGGACAGCCTTGTGACGGAACCATCCCGCCACAGGTAGTTGTCCGGCCACCAGCTTAAAAACTCCTCATCCAGTCCCTCCGGCGGCGTATACGGCAGATAGAGGATAAATTCCTCCCCGCCCTCCACGCCAAAGGCCTCCGAACCGATGTAGCGGATCTCATCCTCGATCCATTCTTTCTCTTTTTCCGTCTCACAGTTCAACTCTTCCAGCTGCATGGAATAAGCGTAGTCGCTGATCCGGGTCATTTCGCTGAACCTTCCGCTGAATCTGCAGATGTAACTCGTTCCACGCGGGTACTCCGGGGCAGCTATCGCCTCTCCGTCCTCATAGACGCCCTCAAAGCGTCCGTCCGGATACAGGGTCAGCGTTGTTCCCCAGGCGCCCGCGCCGCTGGCAAAGAGAAATTCCAGGGGCTGGCCATCCTTAAACAGGGGATCCCCGAACTGTGCGCTTTCGTCCACACCATTGGTGTCCCCTTGCGTCATATCCTGCCCGGACGCCGCATCGTCCCCAGGCATCTGATCCTCCCCGCCAAAGGATACGGGATAGAGCCCGGATACTTCCGCCGCAGCTTTGGGACCGATCACAAGTTCTCCCCCCACGGTGCCAAGCAGGACGATGCCATCTTTCATGATCATATTGCCCACTTCCGCAAATGCCCGCATCTTACCTGTTATCTCCTGCACCGGCAGCTGGAAATCCGCCGTCCATTGGTTTTCCTCCGTCTCCACGCCGCCCTCCAGGGAAAACTGCGTGCAGGAATAACTGCCCATTCCCTGATAGATGGCGGGAAGATATTCCACCAGGTAATCTTCCCCGTCGCCCTCATACAAAAGGAACGCGGCCTCGCCTGTGTGAACCGTCCCGGCTTCCCTGCTCCACAGCAGGGTTCCGTCCTGTTTTACCACTTCCAGCTCATAATACTCTCCGCCGTTATGCTCGCGGACAAGGATCAGTTCCGTCTCCCCGTCATGGTCAAGGTCCGCGCCTTCCCAGATTGCCGCATCCTGAAAGACCGACTGCTCCCGTTCCCCGGCTGCAGAGCCGTAGCCATCCGCTGGAACACCGGAGTCTCCGCCCGCTCCCGCCACCGGCTGCTGTTCCGGTTCCGCCGGGCCGGGCTGCCCTGCAGGGTCTGTCAGGAAACACAGCGCAACCGCCGCGCAGACAACGACTGCTGCCAGGATCACCCAGAAAGCGGGACGCCTATAGTTCAGAACAGACCTCACCCGCTCCTTTACTCCTACCTCCCCGAACGCCAGCGGACAGGCGGCAATGCCCCTGCGGCTGACGCTGCAGGAGAGCAGCGCCTGGGAGTAGTCCGCACGCTGGTCATTGTCCAGCCCCCTGATCACCTTTTCATCACAAGCCAGTTCGATATCGCGGCAAAGCAGCACATAGGCGATCCACACCAGGGGATTGAACCAGTGAACCGTCAGCAGCAGAAAACCCAGCGGCTTCCACCAGTGATCCCTGCGCCGGATATGGGCCCGTTCATGGGCGATGATGGGACGCGCATCCCTGCCCGCTATCGTACAGGGCAGGTAGATCCGGGGACGGATAAGCCCCAATACAAAGGGGGACTCCACCCTGTCGCTCCGATATAGATTCCCTTTTATGGGAATGGCCGTGGCGACACGCCTGCGCAGCCGCCAGTAGCTTGCCGCCGTGTAGGACAATATGACCGCCATCCCCATCATCCAGATGATCGATAATATGGGAATCCATATCTGCAGGGGATTTGCGCTTGCCGCCGGGGCCGGAGCCAGGGAAACGCCTATGACCGGATTCACTGCCCCATCCAGCGCCGGAATGCCGGTATGCACCGCAGGCGTCCGTTCCAGCATGATATCCGGACTGATGGTCTCCCTGCTGGGGATCAGGCTGAAAATGCTTTCGATGGAAAAGGGAAGCGCCAGCCGCACCCCCACAAGCCCCCACAGCGCCACCGTGATCTGCCTGGGCGCCCTTTTCAGCAGCGGACGCAACAGAATCACTGCCAGAATCAGCCATCCGGCGGAAATGCTCATATTCACGATCTTCAAAAACAGTTCTGTCATTGCGCCCCTCCTTTCCGAAAGCTGTCGATCATCCGCTGCACCTCGTCAATCTCCCGTTCGGAGATCTTCTGATGCTTTGTAAACGCCGCTATAAAAGACGGCAGGGAACCCTCGAACTTTTTCTCCAAAAGCTCCTCTATCTCCGCCGCCTGGACCTCGTCCTTGGACACCAGGGAGACCACGGTCCCGTTTTCATTCTTCAACACGCCCCGCTCGCCAAGGCGTTTGATGACAGTATAGGTGGTGGTGCGCTTCCACTCCAGCTGCTCCTTGCAAAGCTGCACCAGTTCCGTGGTCTTAATCGGCTCATGCTCCCACAGAATCAGGCAGAAACGGTATTCGCTCTCAAAAATCTTCGGTGCTGGCATATGGGATCCTCCTTGTCTAATGTGTTAGACTCTCTGTATAATGGCAGTCTAACACATTAGACAGGCGGTGTCAATCATATCTTGCAAATCTTTGCGTTATACGACACACAACAGCCACTGGGATACAAGGTAGAAGACAATGCTTTCACCACTCCCGAACGCGTACATGGCTGGGCGGACAGATTGAGCGGATCTGAAATTTATTTGAAAAAAGTCAGTAACCCCGCTGCTCAGACCATAGTTTCTCCCGGCCTGATCCTGCAGACCACCACCATAAGGAAGATCAACATGGCCAGGGAGCACCCGACAAGCAGTCCGTTTATCACAGGATTGTCATATGCCGCCAAAAGGAAATTCATGGTCAGGAAGATCACGGTTCCCATGCGGGCAAAATTTAAATGCGAGGCTCTGTCCGGCTGATCTTCCCGAATCCTCTTTATGACCTCCCCCATGAGCAGGAAGATCACATAGACCATGAGCGCACTTATGAGCAGGCTTTCCACCGGATGCTCAAACCGGATGACCCAATGCAGAAAACAATCCGCCGCCAGGATCAGCAGCAGCGGCTTCAGCCTTTTCTCCGTCTCCGTCTGCTCCGTGTGGCTTGCAAGGGAGGCGAACAGGAACAGCATTCCCGCAAATTCCGGCATCAGATCCAGATTCCCAATCCTGAAATCCAGAAAAAGAAACAAGATTCCCAGTTTTAAAAAAATCAGAGATTTCCGCTCCATATTTCCCCCTCCTCCACAAGCCTGTCGTCCACATAGATCCTCACATGTGCGCATATCCTGTCATCCGGTTTCCAGCGCCCGCCGAATCCGCCGGAATCGACGCTTCCGCCGCCCAGGGCATGAGGCAACCCGCCTGTCAGGGCGCTGCCGTCAAATCCTGTAATCACATATCCGTTCCCGATCAAACAATAGGAATGATCCGGCGTCTCCAATGCCCCGTCCTCCCCGGACGCCCCTTCGTCGCTGTCTCCCGGGCTCAGCGCATCCCCGGCCATCATCCTGTGCAAGGCTGCCATTTCTTCCATGGAAAGACCTTCTTCCATGGAAATCTCCTCTTCCATAGAAAGCCTTTCCTCTATTGGCGCCCCCTCTCCGTCCGCCACGACCTCCACCCGGACAGAGCGACCGTCCAGAGGCTCCTGCCCCCTATAAGCGATCGTATATTCCGTCACCTGATACTCCTGAGAGAAGCCGTCCGGGGACGGTGCCGGTTCCGCCGTCACTTTCTGAAAGTCAAAGTAAGCCTCGTTATAAGAGGATGCTTCCAGCACGAAATCGCCCAGCTGCGCTCTGCCATAAAGCAGGCAGGGTTCCTGATATTCTCCCGCTGTCCTGCCCGTATCCCCGGCAAGCCACACTTTCCATCCGTCTTCCTCCGTCAGGTTCAGCTTCCACTCCGTATAACCCGCTCCGTCCTCCCCGTTTCGGAGCCTGACAAAGACAGTCGCAGTCCCCTGTCTTTCCCCATATTGCAGGTTATAGACCCGGTGGCTCTGCCAATCGGCAATCTCCCTGCTCTCCCCGGGAAAATATGCCGTCATTTCCCCATATATTCCCGCTTCTTTCCATCCTCCTGTCCCTGTATGCCCGTTGGCCTCTCCGGATTCCTGCCCTCCCACGGCCTGCAGGTCACCCATGGCATCAAGGACGCCTTCCCCGTTCAAGTGCCCATGCCTTAAGCAGGCTTCCGCCCATGCCTCAAATGCTTCCGTATGCTCCCCGGGGAGCACTGCCATGCGGTAGAATACATTCCGCTCCGCAGCGGCACGCAGGAACAGCCAGACCGCCTCCTCCGGTGTACGGGCATGGTAAAGCTGCGCTTTCCACAATTCCCTCTGTAATTCCGCTTCCGTCTCAAAGGCGGCGGCCTCAAAACCCTGTTCCTGCGCCGAGACGCCGATACCGGATACCGCCAGCATCAGCGTGATGCAGAACGCCGCAAGTCCGATCCCCTCCGGTACCCTATGGAAATCACAGATGCGCCGGATCCTCGTTTTCATATTCCTGTAGGAACCCGCCATATCAGAGGTTCCCACCTTTACCGGATTCCGCCTTTTATGCCGGGCTGCGGCAAGCAGCATCTCCCCATACTCTTTCTCCATCCCTCCGCCGCAGCATTCCAGCACCCGCTCATCGCACAGCGCTTCGCCGTCATTCTGCACCACACCGGTGAGAAACCAGACCGCCGGATGAAACCAATTAAGCGCCCTCGCTATGTGAAGCCCTATATTCACCGCCACATCTTTCCATTTCCTGTGCAGCAGTTCATGGAGGATGACCGGCTCCTGCGGACGCGTATTGTCCTCCGGCAATACCAGCGCCGGGCGGATCAGTCCGCAGATATAAGGTGATCCGCATTTGCCGATCCGAATGTCGTCGCAGCTTTTCAATCCGTATTTCGCCGCAATATCATCCACATATCTCCTTGTCTCCGCATCCGCTTTCGGAGCCGATCTCAGGCCGATCCTCAACGCCGCCCATGTGGCAAGATAATACCCGCCCAACAGCGCCGCGCCCCAGACGTAGATCCTGCCCAGCATGATCACGATTTCACCATATCCGTTTTTCCCCGCCCACAGCCTGCCAAACTCTATCCACCGCCCCAGAGGGATCCCCTGGAAGACCGATACCGGAGTACGGATCAGGGAAAAATCCACAGGGATGGCCATGCGCACCAGCAGCACCAGCCAGATAAAATAATGCCACCTGGCATCCAGCTTGTCGTGAAGCACCAGCTTCACCAGCCAGATCAACATCCCTACAATCGCCACTGATGACGTGTATTCCAGTATTTTCCAGAAATCCATATTTTTCCATACCTTTCCGCGTCCCCTGCCACATTACAACTGCATCCTCCATGGACGCTTTGGCTTTTTCCGCACAGGAAGCACGATGTCTCTCAAAATTGCGGGAGGGGCTGTCTGAACTGTTACAACGCGATTCCTGCCACGGTTCCCATCATTTCCCCCGCTGCCCTGCACTGTCCAATATCCTGCGGAGTTCATCCACTTCCCGCTCCGACAGCTGGCCGTCCTTCACAAAAGACGCCACCATGTTCCCCACGCTACCCTGATAGACCCTCTGTAAAAAATTCTGCCGCTCCCGGCGTTCGCAGTCTTCCCTTTGCACCAGCGCCCGATATGCGTGGGGCGAGGATTCCCTGTCCACCGCCAGATATCCCTTTGCGCAGAGCCTGGTGAGAAACGTATGTACCGTATTCTTATTCCACTTTTTCCCTAACTGCTCCATCATTTCAGGCTGGGTCGAAACACCCTGCCACACCAATTCCATCAGCTGCCATTCGCTTTCCGTGATCTTAGATTCCATTTTCTGCCCAGCCTTTCATGTAACATATTTTCGGTTTCATATAACGCAAAAGACTACAAATGTAGGTTTGTATATATCCTACACCTGTAGTCCTATTTTGTCAATAGCGATAGGTAAAACTGTGCTCCCCACCCTCCAATCTGAGTGTCTTATCTTCCAAGATCACCGTGGCCTCCGCATTCGCCGGAATATGAAATTCATATGTGATCCAATCATTTTCGATTCTCCAGGAGGAACCAATGCGTCCAACCGGAGAGTCATAGGCAGCGGTGACATAGCCCAGCCGCCTGTCCGGATATGGCCGGATGATAATATTTCCATGCTCCAGACAGATCCCTGCGGCGCTGTCCATCAGCCAGCCCGCAATAGCGCCATAAGCGTAGTGATTCATGGATTCCACTCTCTTTACGGAATCCTGATATGCATCCCAGCTCTCCGGGACTGTGGTCGCGCCGTGCAGCACCGGATACAGCCAGCCGGGTCTCTCCCTTTGCAGTAAAAGGTCATAGGCTTCTTTCGCCTGACCATACCGGCACAGCACCCTGCACAGTTCATGGGTCGTCAGAAAGCCGGTTCCAATGCGATCCCCGTTCTCTTTTATCAGCTTCGCCAGGGTTTCAACGGCTTCTCTCTTTTCTTCTTCGTCCAGAAGATTCAGCGCCACCGGACGGACATAACGACACTGCCGCATGGTCGGCTTGATCCTGCCAGCTTCCACAAACAGGCAGCGATAAGCTTCCTTTGCTTTCTCGGCTGTCATCCGATATTCTTCGGCACTCTCCGATCGGTTCAGAGTTTCCTCAATTTGAGACATCAGCAGATGACTATGATACATATAGGCCGTGCTGACCTCCAGATCGCCGTATTTACGCAGATTACTGCGGTATTCCGCCGTGTCGGCGCCCGGCTCCAGCCATTCGCCAAACAGCCACTCAGAATCCAGGGTATAGGGCTGCACAGACTTTGGCACGATATGCCTATTTGCCCGCCGCATAGCGCCGCTCCGGCTTTTGCGGTATGCCATCCACTTTGCCAGCGGCCCGTACAGTTCCCGCATCAGGGTATCATCGCCATAACGCTGATAGAGCGCCCAGGGAATGATCTCAAAAGAATCGCTCCAACCGATGCCGCCATCCTCTTCGGTTTTCTCCAAAGCCGATGTCGGCGCGATCTGCGGCACGCAGCCATCTTCAAACTGAGCTGCGGCCTGTTCCCTTAACCACTTGGCATAGACCGGATAACAGTCCATCAAATACATTGCCGTGTGGATAAAGGTCTGGCAGTCTCCGGAATAACCGGCTTTTTCCCTGGTAGGACAATCCGTGGGGATATCAATGAAATTTCCTTTCATGGACCATACAGCATTTTGAAAGAGTCTGTTTACTTCTTCCACCCCGCAGGTAAAGGAGGCCGTCTGCCGCATATCCGAATAGAGGGCATATGCCCTGAACCACTCTTTTTGTATGGGGAAATCCGCTTCCACCCTGACATAGCGGAATCCCATATATGTCTTGGTGGGATGGTAACTGTTTTTTCCGTCCTTGCAGATATAGACGATCTGCTGTCTGACCGGTCTGCCCCATGCCTGAAAATTATCTGTGGTAAAATTACCATTGCCGTCCAGCGTCTCGCCGTGGGTCAGGACAAGTTTTTGCCCGGCTTTTCCCTCAAACTCAAAAGCGACCAAGCCTGCCATGTTCTGCCCAAAATCAAGAACAGTCTCACCCGCAGGCGTCCGGATGATCTCCGGCGTAAAGCATTCATGAAGCTTCATGGGTACTGTATCCCGGCAGGTCAGAAGGTCATAGCCAAAATTCCTGACAGCCGACTTATGCCATGTCATGGTTTTCTCTTTCTCTGCGTCATACTGTTCGCCGGCCATCATGTCGTTTAAGCCCAGCGGGCCATCCGTCGAAGCCTCCCAGCTCTCATCTGTCATGACAACGGGTACATCATCAATCTCCAGCTGGGCAAGCAGGGCAATGTCGTCCCCGTACACATGGCGATACTGACGATACCCCATGGAGCCCCGATACCATCCGTCTCCCAGCGTGGCCTCCAGAATATTGCTTCCTGCTTTCAGATGTTCGGTCACATCAATGGTCTCCACCATCAGACGGCGATTATATTGGGAAGTTCCCGGCAGTAACTGCGCATCGGTGATCTCCTGACCGTTCAGCCGAACATTCACGATGCCGTGCGCGGTCACATACAATCTCGCCTTGCCAAAAGATCCCTCCACCCTGAATTCCTTTCTCAGATAAGCGCCCCTGTCATATGTACGCAGGTCAACACCGGGAAGCATCAGTTTATCCCGGAGGTTCCAGAGAAATTTCTGAACGAAAGGTTTCCCCGGAACCTCCGGATCGATCCAATGCGCTTTCCATTGATCCTGACCAATCCCTGTTGTCACGGCGATCTCAGCGCTTTCGGAAGTAATGCCCGTTTCGTCGGCTACCTTCACTTTCACGGTATAATCTGTTTTATACGCAAGCTCTTTTTCAGACTGCCAGAACATGGCGGATGTCTGCACAACACCGCTGGTTTCCACGGATTTGCCATCCAGCAAGATTTCTGCCTCATAGGATGCCTGCTTACCGTTTCCGGTCAGTGTCCATGTAAGCCTGATCGGCGAGACAGATATTCCAAAAGGCTTCTCCAGATGATTGATCTGCAAACGCTCAATATGAAGCATACCTCTTCCCCCACCATTCTAAAAATTTTGTCTCTGCACTCCAATGTCACTTATCTTCTGGGGCATTTCTGTTCCAATAAGGCTATTTACCCGTTGTCAACATCCTGATGACCGCCACTGTTTCAGAAGCGTTGATCATCAACTGTTCCCTCGTTACTTTGCCTGCCTTTAATGCCTCCGCGATACCTTTATAGTCATATGGGGAACCCGGCATGAACAGATTCCCGCCCGCCATGACAGCCCCTACGGCAGTGGCGATAGGCCACTTGCAGCCCTTTTCCGTGGCATAATCCGCAATGACCCAATCGCTCATGACAATCCCCTGAAAGCCAGCCTCCTCCCGAAGATAGTTCTCGATCAGTCCACGGTGTTCCGCTGTATGAATGCCATTGATCAGGTTATAGGAAGTCATGACCGCCATGGGATTACCCTTACGGACAGCTATGGCAAACCCCTTTAAATAAATGTCGCGGAGCGCCCGTTCGCTCACCTGGCTGTTATTCTGTGTACGGTTTAATTCCTGATTATTGCAGGCAAAGTGTTTTATCGTGGCTCCGCAGCCGGGGTGCTTTTGGATGCCTCTGATCACGGCGGCGGCTATTTCCCCGCTCAGTACAGGATCCTCCGAATAATACTCAAAATTTCTGCCGCACCGGGCATCCCGCTGGATATTCATGGAGGGGGCAAGCCACAGATGCACCCCGTACTGTGCCATTTCAGCAGCCACGATATCTCCGCAGCCTTCCGCAAATTCCGCAGAAAAGCTCTGCGCCACGGCAGTGCCAATGGGTATTGCCGTGGTCGGCTGGGACAGGACAGTATCTGTTTTCTTAGGGTGATAGCCAAGACTTTTCATAAACCAGACAATGATGCGCGGCATGAGCTTCAACTGGGATTCCGGCAGGGCCACCCCGATAGCGTGGGCATTTCCCTCTGCATCCCGGACATACTCCCTGCTGATACGCAACCCCCCTGTGCCGTCCGCCATGACGGCAGACGGTATCCCAAACGATCCGCCCTGCATAAATGTCTGGCCTGCAGCTCCCGCCACGGTAAAAGCCGCATTGCCGATAATACTCTGGATGCCGCCTTTTGGATCAAAGGCGCCCAGATTCATTTTGATCAGCTGATCCTCTGTCATCCGGCTGACAGCTTCATCAATCTCCGTGGCATGGACGTGAGGCTTGCGTACAGTAACCCCATCCGCCGACAGCCGAAGTACCGTCACGTTGTCAGCCGTCTTTGTCTGTGCGTTCGCTTCCGGTACAAAATCCCGAAAACCCGGATCACCGAAAGCTCTGGCAAACTGCCCGCAGACTATTTCCCTGTCATTGCAGATGATCCCGGCAACCGTGGTATGCCGGCTGTCTGCACCGATCCGGTGAATATAGTTTCCGGCTTCCAAAATATAGCTTTCTGTCTCCAAATCATAAGAAGCAAGATCAGAAATGGCATAACTGACCGTTACCCGCTGTGTTTCCCCCGGACATAATTCCGCCGTCTTTGCAAAACCCGCAAGCGCCTGATAGGGCTGATCTAACCGCCCATCCGGCACGGAAACATAAAGCTGGAGAACCTGTTTCCCAGGATATTTTCCGATGTTGGTAACATCAACCGAAACGGAGACAGTTTCACCATCCAGAGCAAAACCAGCCTGTTCCATACGAAATTCTGTCCAGGACAATCCATGCCCAAAAGGAAAAAGCGGTTCAATCCCCAATGTATCAAAATAACGGTATCCCACATAGATACCTTCCCAGTATGCGGTGTCATCCTTGCCGCCAAATTCACCTATCTTAGGGTGATCTTTCCATGCGTACCATGTGGCGGTCAGTTTTCCGGAGGGGCCGCTATACCCAAGCAGGATATCAGCAAGGATATTCCCCGTCTCAGCGCCAAGCTGGGACAGGAGCAATATATTTTTGACACCTGCCACAGGACTAAGATCCACCATACCGCCTGTGTTGAGCACAAGCATGAAATTTTCATACCGTTCATTGCAGGCAAGGATATCCCGTACTTCGGTTTCTGTCAGCAGAATATCCCCCGGAACCGGCTTTCGATCGCTGCCCTCTCCCGATATGCGGGACAACACATAAATTGCCGTACTGCCTTCCCCATTCAAGGGAAACTCATACTCCGGCTCCTCCATGGAACGCCCCATTGCCATCTGGACAGCCATCATCCGCTTTTGCCGTGCTTCTTTTTTGATAGCAGCCAAGAACTCCTCTTCCGCTTTTTCAAGCAGGCTGTCATAGGCATCCAGCCACTCATAGGAGGTGATGCTGAAACCGGCATTCTTAAGCCCTTCTTCTACTGTGACAAAGGGCATATTGACCTCTCCGGAACCGGTTCCTCCTTTCAGCGTGTGCCGCGCACCGCTTCCGTAAACGGCAATTTCCCCGGCGCAGTCCAGCGGGAAATTGCCGTCTTTGTTCAGAAGGACCGTGCATTCTGCCCCATTGTCCCTAAAATATTTTGTATGTTGTCTGATCATAGTCTGAATATCCATCCCTTATCCACCATTTTATCATTCCGGCTGCCCCACGCCATAAGCCTGAAATGCCTGTGTGTCTGTTTCCGCAACGGAACGCAATACGCCATGAGAACCCTTTCCTTTACAGTCATGCGAACGCCTTCAACTCTATCTCAACCGGCTTCACATCCTTACTTGTGACGGTGACCTTCACCACTCCTGCTTCTATCCCTGTCCTGACGACTGCCAACAGACGCCCTCTGTAGCTGTTAAAAGTATCGTCAACATACCTTTCATCCGTCTTGCATAAGGCACTGCCCAGACCCTGCAGCTTGCCGATGCCCTCTACTTTGACAGTGACAGGCTGCTCAATATAGGGGATCAGCATTCCATTTTCGTCCGTAAATTCAATGGGCAGATAGCAAAGGGATTGTCCGTCCGCTTTTAAGACTGTTTTATTTGGGATTACAGATAATTTTATGGCCTTGCCTCCGGTACTCAAGCTATGCCTGGAAATTTCCCTGCCGCTCTCGTCCAACGCAACAGCAGTCAATGTACCGGGTGTATAAGCCGTCTTGAAAATCGCTTTGTACTTCTTTACAGGCTTAGTGCCGATCTCCTTTCCGTTCAGCTCCAGGCGGACGGAGGCGGCGTCAGCATATACCTCCACAACCGCTTTTGTTCCCTCATAGCCATGCCACGTCCAGCTGTCGATGGCGTTGGTAAACTGCCACGCGCCGGTGGTAGGTTTTTCTTCCGCATGGTTCAGCGGACGCACCCCAATAAAAGGAACTTTGCGCAGCCCCCACACGGTCTGCATAAAGGCCATGGCCGCCAGCGGCTTGCCGGTAATATCGATCATCCCCTGTCCTGCCAGCAGAGGCAGACCCTTGTAAGAGTGATAAGTCCAGTCTCCGATACACGCTTCGCCCAGGTAATCCCATGCCGACCAGACAAAATCACCCAACACCTGGGGATATTTCTTTACCCTCTCCCAGTTATAGGGCAGATCCGCCGCCATGGTCTCACTTCCGACCATCAGCCGATCCGGATAATTTTTTGCATCATCGTCATACCGGGAGGCGGCATAGTTCAGACCAAGCACATCCAATCCGTCGGCGGCGCCCCTGCAGGCTTTATCACCCTTTTTCCCGGCCGCCATATAAAACATCAGGCTGCCTAATTTACCCGCCATGGCATTGAAAAATGCTGATCCCGTTTTCTTTTCCCTGTAGCCGCCCTTTTGGGGCAGGGGTTCCGGCTTGTACTCACCCTTATCCTTGTAGACGCCGATCCCCATCATGGTGTAAACATTGAGCAGCACATTTACCCCGGCTGTGACCGGACGGCTGCTGTCCAATGTGTGAATGTAATCCGTCAGCATCCGGCAGGTCTCCGCACCTTTCTGGGAAGCTGTTTCGGAAACCTCGTTTCCATGGGAGTACATGATAACGCAGGGATGATTAAAAGAAGCGTTCACCATAGCGGCAATATCATTTCTCCACTCTGCGTCAAACCACCTTGCATAGTCATGATAGGTCTTGGGGACATACCATCCGTCAAAGGTTTCGTTCATCACATACATACCCAGTTTGTCGCAGATATCCAAAGTAATCTGGGATGCGGGATTGTGGGCAATGCGCAGGGCGTTGAAACCGTTTTCCTTCAAAATGGAAATGCGGCGGTATTCCGCGTCCTGAAAATCACAGGCACCCAGCACACCGTGATCGTGATGAATGCAACCGCCGCGGAGCAGGACACGCTGCCCGTTCACCCGCAGACCCTTCTTCGCATCCCACTGAAGGAGCCGGATGCCGAAAGTATCCCGTCTCTCTCTTCCTCCCTTGCGGATCACACAGGTATAGAGATTCGGCGTTTCCGCAGTCCACAACCTGACATTAGGAACTGTGATCTCACCGGGCAGACCAAAGGCCACCACCGTTTCTCCGTCAAGTATTTCCACTGTGTCCGCATCGGCAGTCACCTCGATCACGGCGGGGGCATAGGACTTCGTGACAATCCTGGGTGCATCCAGTTCATCGATCAGCAGACTCACCGGGCGATAGATGCCGGAGCCGGAGTACCAGCGGCAGTTAGGCTCCAGGGAATTATCCACATCCACGCGCAGACTGTTTTCCCCCGCACGAACCGTATCGGAGATGTCCACATCAAAGGCCGTGTAGCCGTATTTGTGTGCGCCAGCCTGCCTGCCATTGACGGAAACCATGCAGTTCTGATACACTCCCTCAAAATGCAGAACGATTTTCTTTCCGATGTCCTCACTTTTTATTTCAAATGCTTTTTCATAGGTGTATTTCCCACCCGGAAAATAGCCCGAATTAACACCATTCCGGCAGCTGCTGTCCCGCTGCTCCTCCAGCATGGCATCGTGGGGAAGGTTCACTGATTTCCCATTGCAAGTCCAGTTTAGATTTAATTCATATTTCATGATAAAATTCTCCTCTCTTAGTCTGCTCCTCCAAATGCGTTTTCCAATCGCTCATATTCTTCCTTTGATACGGGAAGCACGGAACCATGCTTGCAGCCCTCCGGAAGGCTGTATTCCTGTGGCTGCAGTCTCCGGAAGTCAGCTGATGCGATCCCTTTCGCAGAGGCGATCAACGGAAAATACCCGACACCGGCATTCGGACTGGCATACCCATCCATCAGGAGGATATAATCTTCACTGTCATTCAGTTTATACACACAGGGTCCCTCCACGCCGTGTTCCCCCGCCACAATCTCCTCGACCAAACTAAATTCCCCTACGATCAGTGGGCTCTTTTCACATTTGATTGTGTGTAACGTGTCGTTTTTTGTAAACCGATAGTAGCTGTCACCTACCTTTACCGTCGTTGAATCGATGAAAGAACAATATTTTTTCGCCGGGACGAACCATATCCACTTCTGTTTTTTCCAGTTCCGTTCCTTAGGAACCAAAATCTCTGCTTTTGTGAAATGCTTAAAATCCCTTGTCCGCGTATAATACACGCTCATGTCCATCTCTCCTGCCGCCGCGGCAGAAAACGCCATCACATAATCCCCTTTTTCCTCATCAAAACAGACCTTCGGCGCCCATATGCATCCCAGTGAATCGTCTATGACCTGTCTCAGGCTGTCCTTGCTCCAATGAACCAGATCCTCCGATTCCCACACATGCACCGATTTGCTTCCACGCAGCTTATACTCCCTCCACCGGTTCCGGTTCACGTCTAAATCCGTAGCAATGATATAATATTTATTGTCTATCCGGGAATGGATAAGATGCGGATCACGGGCCGCCTTTGTCCCTTTATCCGGGATCAGTATCGGCTCGTTGTTTTTAAGCGGTGTAAAATGCAGCCCGTCCCTGCTCAGCGCCAGATATACATACTGCATATCTTTCGCAACACCTCTCCATCTGAAATAAGCATATACATAGCCATAGTATTCCATCATCCGTTACCTCCTCTCTCAACATGCCTTCTTATCGTAATGCTTTTTTTAAACCTCAAGCCCATCACCGCGAACGCTACCCAGGTCAATGCTTTTCGCCTCTTATTTTACAGTACTGCTCTTGACTTGTAATGTAAAATACGCTACCATATTATAAATTTATAAATCTTATGGAGAAACTTTTATGGAGAAATATGAATCCTTTTGCAGAACTTTTTACGTTTCCCACTTTTTACCAATCGCTTATTATGAAAATGGCAGGGAACTGTATGTGGCAGGCTTCCCGGAGGACATTCCCACTTACGGTTCTGTCCTGCGCATCCTGTTGGCAACTCCTCAGAGTCCCGCTGTCTATATGATGCCGGATATGGGGCTTTACGGTCTCGTCCAATCAAATGACAGGAATGGCTGCTTCGTGTTAGGCCCTACTTACAGCAGCGCTATTTCCCCTGAAATAGTACGGACCTATATGTCCAAGAATGCCATCCGACGCGACCGTCAAAACGATATTACGCAATTTCTTTGTTCCATTCCGCACTTCAGCTATAATCGTTTTATTTACCTTTTGTTACACCTGCATCTGGTTTTGAATGGAGAAGAACTTTCTATCACAGAGCATTTTGGAATTTCCGATACGGATATGGAAAAAGAAATCGCCTCCCGGCATATCAGGGCATCTTACGCAACCAGAGACGCCGGGAAACAGCACGGAACCTATTTTATCGAAAAACAGCTGCTGGAATATGTGCGGCAGGGGAATCCCGAACTGACAAGACAATTTCTGCTGGATGTTGCTGGAAAACAACAGCTTACAGAAGGAACTCTGGCAGACACCCCCTTAAGGCAGGCCAAAAACATTTTTATCGGGACCGTCACCATGATAGGTAAAGATGGAGCCATCCCCGGCGGCATGGACATTGAACAGGCTTATCAGCTGATCGATACTTATATCCAGGAATGTGAACGACTCCAATCATTGGATGCCATCAAAAGCCTGCAGTACAATATGGTGATCGACTTTACCAGCCGTGTACAGCAGGCTAAACTGCCCGATGGAGTATCTGATGAAATTTTCGCCTGCATCCAATATATCAGCGCACATCTGATCGACCAGATCACAGTCCAGGATGTGGCGGCTTCCATCGGGAAAAGCCGCGCTTATCTTACTGCAAAATTCAAACAGGAAACAGGCCGAACCATTGGTGAATACATTACCGACTGCCGTATGCGGGAAGCCAAAACACTTTTAAAATACACCGGAATGTCCCTGGCTGAGATCAGCAGCTACCTCCATTTTTCCAGCCAGCCCTATTTTCAGAATGTGTTTCGGAAATATTATGGGATAACCCCTACAAAATATCGGCAAAATCATAAAAAAGTAGATGATGCTTATCGATTGCAAAAGACTCCGTAATTTTCCCCAAAAAGCCTTCTGTGGACAATTTTATAATAATATAGTTCATTTTACATTACAAATCAAGAAAAATCCTGTACTATGCTAATAAGTACAGGATTTTTCTGTGAAAAATATCTGCTTATCACAAACTTTAATCTATCTCACGGAGGACACTGCCTATGGAGCATATTTGCAACCCGATGAACCTTTCCTACAAATACCAATTTCATGGCACCTTTTACGGTCATGCCATCTGTAGAGAAGCTGCCGACCCGTCCATGATCCTGTTTCATGGACGGTACTATCTGTTCCCGTCCATGTCGGCGGGATTCTGGGTCTCGGACGATCTGGTGAGGTGGCAGCACTACCCGCTGACTGGTCTCCCCATCCATGATTATGCCCCTGATGTGCGTGTGATGGGCGAATATATGTACTTCTGCGCTTCCAGGCGGAACAGCAAATGCCCTTTCTACCGGACGAAGGATCCCTGCTTGGGACAGTTTGAGCGCGTCGCTGCCACGCTGACTTTCTGGGATCCGAACCTGTTTCAGGACGATGATGGCCGGGTGTATTTCTATTGGGGCTGCTCCAACCAAAAGCCCATGTACGGCGTGGAGCTGGATCCCGAAACCATGGCTCCCATCGGCAAGCCCAAAGAGATGATTGAAAGCGATACGGAACATCACGGCTTTGAGCGCAACGGTGAGAACCATATCATGCCCCCGGCAAAGAAGATGGGTGAGCGCATCATGCGCATCCTGGCCGGAGGAAGCGCACCCTACATCGAAGGCGCGTGGATGACTAAGCATAACGGAAAATACTATCTGCAATATGCCGCTACCGGCGCGGAGTACAATGTGTACTCTGACGGCGTTTATATTGGTCACAGTCCCCTGGGACCGTTTACTTATGCACAGAACAATCCCTATTCCTACCGCCCCGGTGGGTTCATGCCCGGTGCGGGGCACGGCAGTACCATGGAGGATAAGTTCGGAAACCTCTGGCATACCGCCACCATGCGGATCAGCGTGAACCACAGCTTTGAGCGGCGGATAGGACTGTTCCCCGCAGGTTTCGATCAGGACGGCGAACTGTTCTGCAACCAGCGCTACGGCGACTGGCCGATCCGGGTGGATCAGGATCGCTTTGATCCCTGGCGGGAGCCGGACTGGATGCTGCTCAGCTATAAGAAAGCCATGACCGCATCCTCCTGCGCGCCGGGGCATCCGGCAAGCCTGGCGGCGGACGAGTGCGAGCGAACCTGGTGGAAAGCCGCGTCGGACAGCGGCGAATGGCTACAGATAGACCTGGGCGAAACGATGACCGTCCACGGTATCCAGATCAATTTCGCAGATGACGGTTTGCGCAGAAATCCGCCTGAGGATGCAAAATGGGGCGGTGAATGGCCCATCAAGCGTATCATTGACACAAAAATCCATAAGACACGATGGAAGCTGGAGGGTTCCCTGGATGGAAAGTCATTTTTCATGCTCTGCGACAAAAGCCGGGCGGAGACAGACCTGTCCCATGACTTCATCTGCATGGAGGACGGCATCCAAGCCCGCTATCTGCGGTGCACGATCATAGAACTGCCTTTCCATCAGGCCGCAGCCATCTCGGCGCTGCGTGTATTCGGCTTATCGAAGCGCCCGAACCCCCGGCAGGTTTCTGAACTGAAAATCGAGCGCGACAATATGGATCTGGATCTGTCCTGGATGAAGAGCGGCGATGCAGTCGGCCATGCAGTCCTGTGGGGCCACGCGCCGGATAAGTTGTATCACAGCGTCATGATATACGGGAAAAATGCCTGTCATATCGGTGCGCTGAACAAAGGACAGGCATGCTTTATCCGGGTGGACGCCTTTAATGAAAGCGGCATTACCCACGGAGAAACAATAGGACCTCTTTAATGTGGAGAAAATAAGGAATTAAACAGGAGGGAATCATCATGCTTTACAAAGACAAAAACCAACCCATCGCAAACCGCGTCCGGGATCTGATGTCCCTTATGACGCTGGAAGAAAAGGTGGCGCAGCTTTCCTGCGCCATGCTCATGGATCAGGAAAGTCTTCGGGAAACGATCAAAAACGGAATCGGCACGTTGAGCTATCTGAACGCGTCCATGAGCGGAGACACAGAAAAGGACATGGCACAGCTGCGGGAAACACAGCGGTTCCTGGTGGAGGAGACCCGCTTAGGGATCCCCGCGCTGATCCACAACGAGGGAATCGCCGGACTTCAGATTCCGGGAGCGACTACTTTCCAGCAAGCCCTCGGCATGGCGGCCACATGGGAACCGGAACTGGCGGAGAAAATGGGAGAAACAGAGCAGAAACAGCTTCTCGCCTTTGGGATGCACGCTCTCCACTCCCCGCTGTTCGACTTAGGCCGCGACCCCCGCTGGGGCGCATCAGCGAGACCTATGGCGAGGATTCCTATCTGGTTGCCCAGATGGGAACAGCCTATGTGCGGGGACTGCAAAAGGATGATGCGGTGATGGCGACCGCCAAACATTTCGTAGGCTATGGAAATGCCGAGGGCGGCAGGAACGGCGGCGAGATACAGCTGGGCGAGCGCAGCCTGCGTGACACGTTCTGCTGGCCCTTTGAAGCGGCTATCCAGGATGCGGGCATCATGGCCGTGATGAACGGCTACGGTATCCTGAACGGCGAACCTATCGCCACCTCCAAAACACTTCTGACAGACCTGCTCCGGGATGATCTGGGCTTTAAAGGACCCGTTGTCTCAGATTACGGCAGCATCGGACGGGCGGACGCACGCTACCGCACTTCGGAAAACCAGCGCCAGACCGCGGTTCAGGCGATCCAGGCGGGGATCGACGTGGAGCAGCCCACCAACGTCTGCTTCCAGCATTTAGTCCAGGCCGTGAACGACGGGGAACTGGATGCTGCCTACATAGACAGGGCGCTGGAGCGTATCCTGACCGTGAAGTTCCGTCTGGGGCTGTTTGAAAACCCCTACGGCATTGGAAATTTTGGACAGGAGACAGCCACAGCGGAGGCGAGCGCCCTCTCCCTTGAGATTGCGGAAAAATCTATTGTCCTGCTGAAAAATGAGGAAAATATCTTACCCTTGCGTCCGGATCTGAAAGTGGCGCTCATTGGCCCGTCCGCAGACGCTAAGACGGTCATGTTCGGCGGGTATTCCTCTGTAGGCTCCGTTGGGACGACGAACCGGGATTTTGACCAGACAGAGAACGACAAATTCCTGGCCATGGCGTATCAGGCAGCCATCACAGAGTTCAAGGACAGCATCAAGCAGCAGCTTGGCATGGAATTTGACGACCAGCCCTCACCGGAGCAGAAAGAGATCATCCTGTCCATCCTGAAGCAGAACTTTACCAGCAGCAATACAGTGTATTCCTCCCAGGCGGATTTCATGGAGCGCTACTATCCGGGCTGCCGCTCCGTCAGGGAAGCGCTGGAGACTGAACTGGGGGCAGAACAGGTACTCTGCGCCGCCGGGTGCGGTATCAAGGAGACCATTCCGGGCGGCATCGAGGAAGCGCTCCGCTGTGTGGAGAGTGCGGATATCGTGGTCGCGGTTCTGGGCGGCCTGGAGAGCATGGTGGATGAGGGCGCGACATGCGGCGAAAACAGAGATAATACCAACACAGATCTGGAGCAGGCTCAGCTGGAACTGATGGAGGCAGTGTTCGCCACAGGAAAGCCAGTGGTGTCTGTTCTCATCGACGGCCGCCCGCTGTCTGTTTCCTCGGTGAGCAAAAACAGCAAGGCGCTGCTCCATGCGTGGCTGCCCGCCGAGCATGGGGGCGAGGCCATCGCAAACATCCTGACCGGTAAGCGCAGCCCCAGCGGAAAGCTTCCGGTGACCATGGTGCGGGAGGCATCCCAAATCCCCATGCACTATGACCGCTTACAGCTGTTCACCGATCCGGAAGTCTGGGCCGAATATGTGGATGATGAACAAAACCACCCGCTGTATCCGTTTGGCCATGGCCTTAGTTATACACAGTTTACCTATGAGAACTTATCCGTTGATAAGACAGTGGACATCCACGGGACGTTAACTTTAAGTTTCACCGTCCGCAACGCGGGGGAATGCGCCGGGGATGAAGTGGCACAGGTCTATATCCGTGACATGATCAGCAGCGTTGCCCGCCCCTGCCTCCAGCTGGCGGCATTTGCAAAGGTACCTCTTATGCCGGGCGAAGCCAGGACCGTATCGGTGGAATTAGATCTTCGCCAGCTGGCATTCCATGACAGCCGGATGCAGCTGGCGGTGGAACCCGGAGAAATGGAGTTGCTGGTTGGTGCGTCCAGCACGGATATCCGTCTGCGCGACAGGTTTGCCATTACAGGAGACACATTGCCGGTGAAACAGAGGATTCACCACGCTAAAGTCTCTGTTCAATAAAAGGAGGGAACACTATGACATCACAAAGCAAAAAAGGCTTTTTCGAGAAAAAATTCTGGAACAGCAAGATCACCACGGAGGACACAACATTCAGGGAAAAGGCTTTCGGCTACCTGCTGGGACCGGTGGGCGCACTGCTGTTCTATGCCATCATCAATGGGTACATCAACGTCTACTATACGGACGTGCTGGGGCTGACCGCCGTGGCAGGCGGCGCGTTCCTTGCCATCTTCCCTCTGATTTCCAAAATCCTGGACGCAGTGACCAACGTGTTCATGGGGTATGTGATCGACCACACGAAAACAAAGCAGGGCAAGGCCCGCCCATACATCCTGCTGGGTGCGATTCTCATGCCCATCGCAGGCATCCTGATGTTTGCCATCCCCAGGGCCAGTATAGCCGTCCAGCTGGTATGGATCGTCATCTCCTATAATCTGTTCTACGCCATCAGCTACACGATTTACAACATGAGCCATAACATGATGATCCCCCTCTCCACGAAAAATTCCAGCCAGCGGGCGACCCTCTCCACCTTCTCCAGCATCTCCACCACTGTCCTGGCGGGAACCCTGGCGGCGACTCTGGTGCCCATGCTGGTACTGCCGATAATCGGCGTGAATCAGACGAGATGGATCACCATGGTCTGCATCGTGTCCATCTTCGTGCTGCCTCTGGGCCTGCTGGAATATTTCTTCACCAAGGAGCGAGTCACGGAGGCGGAGAACAGCGAGACAGCCGAAAAGAAGGAGGCGATTCCCTACGTCCGCCAAATGAAAGCCTGCTTTACGGACAAATATATGGTCATGGTCCTGCTGATCTTTGTCGTCCTTCAGTTTATTAATGTTATGCGGGGCACCAGTCTGCTCTATTACTGCAATTATATCCTGGGTACCTACAACGACGGCATCACACCCACCATATTGCAGGTGATCGGCGGCGTCCCCATGGGGCTGGGTATGTTCATCGTCATCCCGCTGTTAAAAAAGTTTGAGAAGCGGACTCTGTTCCTGATTGGGAGCGGCTTGACGGCAGCAGGAACCGCCATCTGCCTGCTGGCTCCCGCCAATATGGGCGTAGTCATTGCCGGACAGATCATCAAGAATGTGGGAACCATTCCCAGTTCCTATATCTTCATGGCTTTCTTTGCGGACTGCCTGGATCACTTTGAGCTGACCCACCACTTCCGCTGCGACGGCTTCGGTATGTCGGTCTACAGCATCATCATTACGGTCATGTCCGGTCTTTGTACCAGCGTATTCAACCTGATCCTGTCCCGCACCGGATATGTGCCCCCCAGCCTTGTGGACGGCGTAACCGTGGCGGCGGCGCAGGCTCCGGCCACACTGGTCGGCATCCTTGGCTCCTACTACGGCGTGGAACTTGTCGGGGCGGTGCTGATGATGGTTCTGTTCTTCTTCCTGCGGGTCGAAAAGAACCTGAAAGCAAACGGGCAGCAGAACGGATAATGCGAATGATATGGAGAACGGAAAA
Organism: Lachnospiraceae bacterium; assembly: GCA_023664345.1. GTDB lineage: Bacteria > Bacillota > Clostridia > Lachnospirales > Lachnospiraceae > Acetatifactor. The sequence goes on from JAMPFQ010000021.1 coordinate 52,146, forward strand.
ATTTCACAATGCAAAAAAACAGGCTCGGAACGGAAGCCCCGGAAAGAATTTGCAGCTGCGATTTTTGCAGATGGAAATTCCTTCCCCGCCAAGGGGCTGAAGTGAAGAGGCGGAACTGGAATCAGGAGGAATAGAACATGAGCTTTTCAAAGGACTTTATGTGGGGCGCAGCCAGCGCCGCTTACCAGATTGAGGGCGCTTATAACGAGGATGGCAAAGGCTTGGGTATTTGGGACGCGCTGAGCGCGGGGCACGTCAAGCACGGCGAGAACGGTAATGTAGCCTGCGATCATTACCACCGCTACAAAGAAGATATTACGCTGATGAAAGAGATGGGGCTGAAAAGTTACCGTTTTTCGGTAAGCTGGCCCCGCGTTATACCAGCTCCTGGGCAAGTAAATGAAGCAGGACTGGACTTTTACCGCAGCCTGGTCGATGAGCTTGTCAGTGCCGGGATCGAACCGATCTGCACCCTGTTCCACTGGGATCTGCCCATGTGGGTGCATGAAAAGGGCGGTTGGCACACCCCAGAACTTGTGGAGGATTTTGCTTTCTATACAAAAACTGTCGTGGAGGCGCTTTCACACAAGGTTCGTTACTGGCTCACCCTCAATGAACCCGCATCGTTCATTGGCAACGGATATATCACAGGGCTCCACGCACCGTTTGAATCGGCATTAGGCCGTCCTATGCCTGAAATGGCGGCACTGGCAGCAAACCTTACTAAAATTGTGCTCCTGGCGCACGGCAGAGCAGTGCAGGTAATCCGGGCGACAGCTAAGAAACCTCCTTTGATCGGTATGGCGCTCAATGGCGGAATCATTACACCTGCTTCAAATGATGCCCAAGCTATCACAGAAGCAAAAGCAGCTTCTTTCCCGGAGCAAGCCTTTTTCAGCCATGTAAACTGGTGGGCCGATCCGACCTTCCTGGGTAAAGTCCCTGCTACCATGCAAGGGGTCTTTTCCCCGGAAGAGTTGGATTTTGTTCATCAAAAGCTGGACTTCTTCGGATATAACTGCTACAACTCCGCCAATTATGATGAGTACGTTGGTTCTAATCCGGCGGTGAGCCCCGGGATGCCCCGGACAGCCATGGACTGGCCGATCACCCCGGATGTCCTCTATTGGGCGGCAAAATTCCTGACCGAGCGATATGGTCTTCCGCTGCTAATTACCGAGAACGGGATGGCTAATACCGATTTTGTGATGAGTGATGGAAAGGTCCATGATCCCCAGCGCATTGAATTTCTAAAAGGGTATCTGTCCGGACTGCAAAAAGCTGCCCATGAAGGATTGCCCCTGCTTGGCTATTGTTATTGGTCTATTTTGGACAATTTTGAATGGGCTGATGGCTATGACAAGCGGTTTGGTCTTATCTATGTAGACTATTCAACCCAAAAGCGCACCTTGAAAGATTCCGCCTGCTGGTATTCCAAAGTGATTCAAGATAATGTTGTATGATCTGCATTGTGGCTATCGTTGCACTGCCCTTGGGACTGTTGGAATACTTCTTCACCAAGGAACGGATCACAGAGGCGGAAAATGAAGAAAACACCAAAATAAGTGTGAATCCCCTACATGAAGCAGATGAAAGCCTGCTTTACTACCGCAACAGAAATTCGAAAAGCGGGCCCTATTCCTTATCGGAAGCGGTTTGACTGTAGCGGGAACTGCCTGGGTCACTTTGAACTGACCCAAATCATAGAAAATACTTTAATAAAAGGAGTGACATTATAATGAAAAAAATTCTTCAAAACGAAGTGGTATCTTCCCTTATCATGGTTGTCCTTGGCATTATTTTGATGGTTTGGCCGGGAGAAGCTATGGATATCGCCTGCATGATAATCGGCTGTGGACTTATCATAACAGGTGCGATAGGTTTAACAGTTCTTTTTGCCAAGCGAAAGAAAAGCGGGGAAGATAGCATCAGCAGGGAAAATGTGATCACTATCATAAAATCTGTTGTTATCATAATAGTAGGCATTGTTTTGCTCGCAAAAATGAAAACCGTAGTTTCTATTTTACCTTTTATCATTGGAATACTTATCATTGTCAATAGCGCGGTAAACATCATACAAGCCATCCTGAACAGAAACCAGAACAGCAAATGGATCATTTCGCTGATCGTAGGCTTTGCAACTGCTATTATCGGAATTCTCATGGTAATTGAACCATTTGGCGCTGCGCTCTCTCAGATTTTTATCATGGGACTCGGTCTTACTGTTGATGGAGTGAGCAACCTGGTTAGCGGTCTTACCATTAAGAAGTAAATTTTTACATATTGATCGGTATGCGTAAGAAAGTGTGGGGCAATGAAAAAAGAAACGATTCTTTCAACGCTGAGCCTGGCGGAAAAGGCAAAACTGCTTTCCGGGCGGGATTTCTGGCATACGGAGGACTGTGAGCGCCTTGGGCTTCCCGGCATCATGCTCAGCGACGGCCCCCATGGCCTCCGTAAACAGGGCGTTGCCGGAGACCATCTCGGTATTGCGGCATCTATCCCCGCCACCTGTTTCCCTACGGCTTCCGCTTCTGCCTGTTCCTTTGACCCCGATCTCCTGGAACGGATGGGAAAAGCCTTGGGGGAGGAGTGCCGGAAGGAGGATGTTGCGGTGCTCCTTGGCCCCGGCGTCAACATCAAGAGAAATCCGCTCTGCGGGCGCAACTTTGAATATTTTTCAGAGGATCCGTTCCTCGCCGGCAAGCTGGCCGCCGCATTGATCCGCGGCGTCCAGAGCCAGGGGGTGGGAACCAGCATCAAGCATTTTGCCGCGAATAATCAGGAAAAGCAGCGCATGTGGGAAGATTCTGTGGTTGATGAAAGGGCTTTGCACGAGATCTATCTGAAAGCCTTTGAGATTGCAGTGAAGGAGGCGCAGCCCTGGACGATCATGACTGCCTACAATCGCCTGAATGGTACATTCTGTTCTGAAAACAAGTGGCTTATGGAAGATATTGCCAGAGGCGAGTGGGGATTTGACGGATTGTTTGTCACAGATTGGGGGGCGATGAGCGACCCGGTGGAGTCTTTCCGCAACGGTCTGGATCTGGAAATGCCGGGAACCTGCAAGGGAACTGATAAGGAACTTCTCCGGGCAGTACGGGACGGCGTATTGGCAGAATCTGACATTGACAGGGCCGCCGCCAACGTACTGAAGCTTCTGGAACGGTCTGCACAACGAAACCACATCCCTTTTACCTGTGATATGGACGCGCACAGTGAACTGGCAAGAGAAATCGCACAGCGATCCGCCGTATTGTTAAAAAACGATGGACTCCTGCCGGTAAGGCCGGGAGCAAGTTTAGCGGTCATCGGCGCAATGGCAAAACATCCCAGGTATCAGGGAGCCGGTTCCAGCAAGATCTGTCCCCATAGCCTGGACAGCTTCTGCCAGGCGCTGGAAGATGCCCATGTGGCTTTCGACTATGCGGAAGGATACCGCCAGGACGCTGTGGAGCCGGACGCGCAAATGATCCGCGAGGCTGCTGACACTGCCCGGGGCAAAGATGTTGTGCTGGTATTTGCCGGGCTGCCTGACATTTCCGAAAGCGAGGGCTATGACCGTGAGCACATGGAACTCCCCTCGGCACATAACGCATTGATCGAAGCAGTGGCAGAGGTAAATCCCAATACAGTGGTCATCCTGCAAGGCGGCAGTCCCATGGTTCTTCCCTGGGCAGACAAAATAAAAAGCATCCTTTTGATGTACCTGTCCGGCCAACAGGGCGGACACGCCGCATGGGATCTGCTCTCGGGGAAGGCATGTCCGGAGGGCAGGCTTGCGGAAACATGGCCCCTCTCCATAGAGGATACGCCTAATCACAGCACTTTTGCATCCAGGGATGAGCATATCCAGTACCGGGAAAGCATTTATGTCGGCTATCGATACTACGATTCTGCCCGCAAAAATGTGGCATATCCTTTCGGCTATGGGCTCTCCTATACGACTTTTGAATACCGGGATTTGCAGGTGAGCGGAAAAACCGTCAGCTGTACTGTAAAAAACACAGGAGCATGTTTCGGCGGAGAAGCGGTGCAGCTATATCTTTCCTTGCCGGATTCAAAGGTGTTCCGTGCGGAGAAAGAATTAAAGGCCTTTCAAAAGGTACGTCTCGCACCAAACGAAGAGATCCGCGTCACCTTTGAACTGACGAAGGATGCATTCTCCTGGTTCGATCCCAGAAGCAGATCCTGGAATATCGAACCCGGAACCTATCAGGTTCAGCTCGGTTCCTCCAGCCGTGACATCCGGCTGTCCGGGGAAATTCATATGGATGAGGGTGTGATACCGGAAACATTATCCTATGCCGTAGGCGCTGCCGGACAGAAGGAATTTGAGAAGCTTTTGGGGCATCCGGTTCCGAAAGATACGCCCCGGCGTCCCTTTACCAGGGATTCCCTGCTGCTCCATACAACGGACTCTTTGCTCGGCAAACTGATACTTCCCATCGGCAGCAAGACCGCCGCCAGGGAAATGGGCGGCACACCGCAAGCTGTAAGGATGGCACGAGAAACCATGGAATCCATGCCGATCCGTGGTCTCAGCATGGGTGGCGGAACGCGGAATGTGATCTATGGTCTGGTAGAAATTTTTAACGGTCATCTGTTCAAGGGGCTTAAGAAAATGTTGATGAAATAATGCATGATCAGCAGACCACACCTCCAAACGGAGGTGTGGTCCTCCTATAACCAGCCCGTTGTATCAATGGCGTTCTTCGTTTCACTTATCTTCGGATTTCTGGTAATCCTTCAGCTTCCTGACGATTGCCTGGAACCGTTCCTCACCCCGCAGTTTGTCATAGCAGGCATCCTGTTCCAACCCGTTGATCACCACCAGCCGAAGTTCCCTGGTAAATCCCGTCTTTAATGAGTCACTGGAAAAAGTGGGAGCAAACAGCACCTGATTGATCGGCGCGGGGGTTGTGATCCGATCTGCAAATCTCTCAAGATACTCCAGCGCCTCCTCTTTCATTCCCAGCCGCAGATACACCTCCGCAATGGCTCCCGCCGCCGCGCCGCCGCCTGTGACATACAGTTCTTCCATCTTACAGAGGACGTCGCAGATCGCCAGCGTCCTCTCCCGGTCAAACCCCATGTCTTCCTCCAGCAAAAGCAAGAGGCAATTCTGCACCTCGCCAACCAGCTTATAGAGATTGCTCTGTATGGTGGAGAGCGCCTTATCCTTATCGCCCTTTTGCTGGTAAAGTTTCACCCAGAGCATGGTAAAATCAGCCGTATTGGTCACTGTCTCCTGCAGCAGCTTCTCCGCCCGTTCCAGATTCCCGTCGGTCAGTTCCAGGGTGATCAGCATGGCGAGCGCAGGCATGTAAAAAGCAGACTCTCCACTCTGGTACATTGCTTCCGCCAGTTCCTTCTTTCTGGCTGTCCATCTCTGTTTCTTCTCCGCTGCACCCTCTCCGTCGGCCACATCGCTCATCTCCAACAGGGAAAAAGCCGCCACGGCGCTGAATTTAAGGGGAACCGAGGAGGGGTAACTGTGCAGAAGCCATTCCACGCGTTCCTCCGCTTCCTCTGTTTTCCCCGCCCGGATCATCTCAACGACCTCCGTCATGTACTGTCCCTGTTTCTCGTCCGAGAGCGTTTCCTCATAGGATAACAGCGTATCCACATTCGTCCCAAGCGCCCTTGCCAGCGGACAGAGCATGGTAATGTCCGGGTAAGAGGAGTCCGTCTCCCATTTGCTGACCGCCGGGGCCGACACCCCCAGCATGTCCGCAAGCTGTTCCTGGGTCAGTTTCTTTGCTTTCCGCAATTCAATGATCTTTTCGCCTATCTTCATGTTTATTCTCCTATTCCAGTTCCGTCTCTTCACTCCGATGCCCTTGGCGGGGAAATGGAGAGACTGTTTTGGTCTGTCAGCTGACAATATCAGTATATACAAAATCAGCAGGCTCCACAATGGAGCCTGCTTCAACTGCGATGAAATATTTCTTAACCGTCAGTTATGTCCCATCCGCCTCTGCGCCTTCCAGCCAGCCAAATTCTGTCAGCTGTTCCAGCAGTTTGGACGGGATATCCGCGATGTCCCCATCCGACAGCTTTTCCACGGCGTAGACGTCGGCCTGGGCGGGCCAGGTTTCCATGACCGCGCCCATGTAGACCCTGATCTCGTCGCCGTCACTTATCCCTTCAAAGGAAATCGTTTCAGCAGCGGTATGCAGTTCTATCGGCTCGCCGTTTTCCGTAATGATCAGATCCGCCTGCTTCGCCTTAAGATACTTGCCGCTGACCCAGCCGCCATCCTCCGGAAAGTCGGAAGCTGCTGTACCGGACAAACCGGAATCCGTAGGCATATCATTGCCGCAGGCACATAGCAGCATGATAATCATAATAAGACCGAATAAACGACAACTCTTTCTTCTCATATTGCTCAGCCTCCATTATTGTGAGCCAATGCCTCCGCTGCAGGCATCGGAACAAAGTGTAACTCACTCGAACTCGATAGTATCTGGTGCCTTGTGGATAATGGGACGGAACTGGAACCTCAAGTTATCAAAAGACATACCGCTGATTTACAACTTAAGAATGGAATCCTTTGATTGAAAACTTTCAGGCATCAGGCGGAGATGTGCTGCCCTGTTCTGAGCGGACTTTGAGGAGCGCCTTTAGCAGAGATGAAATCCACTGCCTACGGAGACTATGGCGCGAAGACGCAATTCGCGCCATAGGAACTGGCGCATATTTTCGCGACAGTTCCGTAGTCGTAGTTGGCAGTTAGTTCAGCGCTGCGTTGCTCCGTCCGCACAGAACAGGGCAGCACATCTCCGCCGTCTCCTTAGCACCAAGCCACCGATACTATCGAGACTGAATAGTTACAACAAAGTCAACTGCGTTAACAAAGTCAACTGCGTTGACTTGCTCATTATTGATGAGAATCATCTTTCCCAGTCTCAACAGACTGCTCCACCCCATCTGTATTCTTTGGCACTGCCTCCGCTTTCATTTTCAACGCCGCTCTCTTCTCCTTACGCTTCCTCAACCATTTTCTTAAGATCACCACAGCTGCCGCGATCACCGCCGCCCAGATCACCAGATAGGGAATATTCACCACAAACCAGATCGCGCCCTCTTTGATCCCGTTCCCGATATCCTTCAGGCTGTCAGCAAAGCCCTCCGTGATCCTCTGCAGATCCGTCTTTTCCTCCACAGGCGTCAGTTCTTTCACCTCGGAAAGGTACAGGTTCACGGTGCTGTAATCCACCTGATTGTCTATGGTGCGAAGCTGGGATTCCATGCTCTCCAGCCCATACCGCACATTGGAAAGCCTCTCCTCCAGCGCGATCATGTCCTCCACTGTCTCCGCTTTCTCCAGAAGTTCCAAAAGCCTTGCCTGCTCCGCTTTCAGGGTATCCCTGCGGCTTTCCATATCCACATAATTCAGCGTCACATCCTCCACGCTGTCGGACCGTCTGACCACGTTCCCGATCACGGACATATTTTCCAGAAAACTGTTCAACGCCTCCTTGGGGATTCGTATGGCCAGATTCGCCCAGCGGGAGGAACGGTGGCCTGTATAACTGCTGCCGTTATAGGTCTCCATGTTTTCTATGTATCCGCCCAGTTCCTGGACCTGAGCCTCCAGTTCGGACATCATACGCTCGAACTCTTTGGTCTCCATCTCCAGTTCCACTGTCCGGATCAGCTTCCGATCCTGGGGCAGGCTGGAGAACGCTTTGCTTTCCTCAGATAGCGATTCCATGGGCGTCATGGAATCATAAACAGCGTTCCCCGCTTCCATATAGCCTGTGTCATAAGCGCCGCCCGCCGCATAGGACGCACTGGAACCGTTGTACTCTGTCGCCACGGCCGGCATGGCGCTGTCCGTAGAAAGACCCGCAGCGCCGCAGCCGGAAAGCAGGAGCGCCGCCATCATGGCTGCTGCCATTGCCACGGGGTATATCCCGCGGCTCTTCCTGTTTTCCTCTTTTGCAGCTTTTGATAAGAATCCCTTGCTTTTCCATAATTCCCTTTTCATGATTCCGTCCTCCCTTGGTAAGTCTTTGTACCTCACCCTATAAGACGAAACCTGTCAGAAAAGGTTCTCTATTTTCATGAATTTATTTTCTTCCGCCCTGATCTTCTGGGCGTTGCCCACCACGCAGAGATTATCCTCCTCCATGAACGCCCTGATATACTCCGCCAGGGAACGGATAGTCTCCGGCGTGGCCGCAAGGATCTCGTCCCGCTCTTTCTGCAGCATCCCGGAAGTAATGCCCATCATATAGGCACTCAATGACTGCAGTCCCTTTGCGGCGGGATTCTTCGGCATATCCAGTTCGCTGACGGCGCCGATGATATACTGGGTCATGGTGCGCTCGTCCGCCTCAAAGGCTGCGATGGCATCCGCCGCTTTCTCAAAGATCTCCAGCGTCTTCCCCAGATTGGGATCCCGGTAAGACACAAAGTAACATTCTCCGGTCTTGCCAAAGGAACACATACAGCCGTAAGCCCCGCCTTTCACCCGGACGTTCATCCACAGATACTCGTATCCCTCTATCACTTTCAGCACCCGCAGCGCACCCTGATAAGGCAGCCCCTTTCTGCGGAAACTGCCCGCCCGGCACACATACTGCACCTGTCCGGAGGTCATAAGACCCTCGTTCTGTCTGCTGACTACAGGCGCATAAACCTCTTTCCTGACCGGACAGGTATACAGCCTTTCTTTCAATGCCGCGATGGGTTCTTCCAGCTTTCCGATGACCTGCTCATCCCCCACAAAGTCCACCGTCAGGTTTTCCGGCCGGAAGATCATCTTGCTCAAGGTCTGCAGTTTCTCGATCAGCTGCTCTTTCTCCGTCTCGAAGTTCTGCTCCAGATCCGCCGTCAGTCGGTAAAAGGGCACGCCGGAAATGATCTCGCTGACCGCACCGGCCATGCTGCCGTAGGACAGCGCTCTGCCCGCCGCCACCATGTGCCCGCTGGAGATCATCTGGGCCTGCATCCTGGACTTTCCCTCCGCCAGGATTTCTTTCAGACGCTTTGCGTCCGCAAAGTCGCTGGTCAGCAGGATCTCGCCGATCAGATCTATGGCCCTGCCGATATTTTCATATAATACTTTCGTCTTTACTTCCATCGTCAGGGTATATCGGTCAGGATCCTCCACCCTGGAGTAGGCGTTGTTCACCGCCGCCATGCCTCCCGTCACCAGGTTCATCTCATTGAACAGATCCCCGTAGGCGAAATGTTCCGTATCAAGCAGTCCCAGACAGCCCTTTAAGAGCCCGATATAGGGGAAATATTCCTCCGGTATCTCCTGACACTTGAAGATCAGCCTGAGATAACCGATGCCGTTGGTATCGATCTTATGATACAGCAGGGGCATGCCGGAAATGATCCTCTCCTCGTTGATCAGGGCGGCGGCCTCCTTTTTCATATCCTCTCGGGTGAGCAGGGGGATCCTTGCCAGATCCTCCGGGGAATCCTCCCTCTCCTGAAAAGCGTTCAATGCCTCAAAAGTCTCCCTAATCTTCGCCAGTTCCTCCTCGCCCATTGCCGCCTTCTTCTTTGCCAGCGCAGTCCTCAACGCCTCCTCCTGCCGCTCGCCCAGACCCGCTTCGGGCTTTAAGATGACCACTGCGCCATGGGGATTGTCCAGCAGGTACTCTTTCACCAGCTTCTCAAAATAGCCTGTGCCCACCTGCTTTTTCAAAAAAGCAAAGGTATCGTTGGCCTCGATGTGGAGGAAAGGCTTCCTGTCGTCATAGAGCCAGCTGTCCAGAATCTGGAGCCCGTACATCAGCCCCTTGGGATAGGAACCGAAATCCGCCTCCCTGTATTTAAACTCGTAATAGTTAATGCCCGCCAGCAGCGCCTTTTCGTCAAAGCCTTTCTCCGCCAGGTCACCGAGCACCTGCCTGATGATGGCAAGGAACTGCTGCTCCTTTTCCAGGGAGGTATCTTTGGCGATCACGCTGAAATAAGGCTGCCTGATGCCGTTCTCATAAATGCTGTACACATCCTTGCCCACGCCCGCTTCCACCAGCGCCTGCTTCAGGGGCGCACCGGGGGCGGAACAGAGCGCGTAGTCCAGAATCTGGAACGCCACATACAGTTCCTTATCCAGACTGTTCCCCACCGAGAGATTCCAGGAAAGGAATGTATTCTCCTCCTCGTCCTCCCCCTCGCTGATGGGGTATTCTTTCACCTTTCTGCCCGGCTCCGCAAAGGCCGGTTCCTCCCCGATGGAAGAATCGATCTCCAGGGGTTCAAAGGCGGACAGATAATGTTCGTCAATAAAGATAAGCTTCTCCGCCATATCCATATTTCCGTAAAGGTAGATATAGCTATTGGAGGGATGATAATATCTCCTGTGAAAATCCAGGAACTGTTCATAAGTAAGATCCGGTATCACATCAGGATCCCCGCCCGACTCGCAGCCATAGATGGTATGGGGATAGAGGGCGTTTGTGATCTCCCTCTCCAGCACATCATCGGGGGAGGAAAAGGCGCCCTTCATCTCGTTGTAGACCACGCCATTGATGGAAAGCTGACCCTCCTCATCCATTTCATAATACCAGCCCTCCTGACGGAAGATGGATTCGTTTTCATAAATATTGGGATAAAACACGGCGTCCAGATACACATGCATCAGGTTCTGGAAGTCCTTGTCATGGCAGCTTGCCACAGGATAGACGGTCTTATCGGGATAGGTCATGGCGTTCAGGAAAGTGTTCAGGGAACCTTTCACCAACTCCACAAAGGGATCCTTCACCGGAAACTCCCTGGAACCGCAGAGCACGGAATGCTCCAGGATGTGAGCCACGCCGGTGGAATCTTTGGGGGGCGTGCGGAACCCGATGTAAAATACCTTGTTCTCGTCCTCGTTTTCCAACAGCGCTATCTTTGCCCCTGTCTTCCTGTGACGCACCAGATAACCTGTACTTTTGATGTCGCCAATCTCCCTCTTTTCAATCACCTCGTAAGCCGATAAGTCTTCTACTCTCATTTTGTTCAAACCATACCTTTCTGCAATCTCTGACTGTAAAATGCACAGATTTCCCTAAATCAAATTTTTGTATTCCCTGCGGCCATCTACGATAGAATAGATGATGACTTCTTTTCTCTCTTCATTGATTTTATAAAAAACAAGATGTTTCTCCACGATCAGAACAAGATAGCCCTGTTTCCTCAAGATAGAATATCTGGGAGTGGCTCCCGCATATGGAAATTCCTCCAGATTCCTGATCGCCTTTTCCAGCTTATCCAGATAAGCAAGCGCGATCTCTGCGCTCCCGGAATCTTCCGCAATGTAAAAAATAATGTCCCTCAACTGTTCATCAGCCTTGTCTGTTCTTATGATCGTATACTTCATCCGTTTCTCCCCGCCAGGGCAGCACGGATGCTGTCAAAAGAATCTTCCATGGGCGCTACCCTGCCTGCACGCACATCCTCCTCCGCTTCGGCCAGATTCCTGAGCAGCTCCAGTTCGGATTTCATCTGGTAATAGTCCTGAAGCCCAAGGACTGCGGTATCTCCTCTCCCATTTACCGTAATGATCACCGGCGTCCTCTCCTCACGACACTGCTTCGATATCTCGCTGTAATGATTTCTCAGATCTGCTGACGGTCTGATCACTGCCTCCATTTCATGCCTCCATTCCAGTTTCGTCTCTTCCCTTCAGCGCCCTCTGGCACATTGCGCTTCCGTTCCGAGACTGTTTTATAGTCAAATCGTATCATATTTTGCCTATTCCCGCAACATCTTTAAGAAGTACCTACGCCGCCCCGTTACAACAGCTACAGCCCCATAAGCGCCAGCTTGCTGACGGACAGTTCCTGTATCACCAGCCCCCTACGCTCCTTTTCCTCCGGCGGCATTTCCACCAGTTCGTCGATGGTCAGGCTTCTGGTGACATACTCTTTTTTATGCTTCCCAAGGAGGTTTTTTTTCTCCTCGATCAGATTCACCTTGACCCGGGCTTTCATATGTTTGTAGGTCTGCACCAGGAATTTTCCCTTTTCCAGATAATACAGATGGGTCTCCAGGGTGTCCTCCAGATCCGATTCCGGCAGGATATATCGTTCCACGATCATACGGAATTTAAACAGGATATCCTCATCCTCCAGCAGTTCCCCCATGGTATACTTGCTCCCCACATAGAGTCTGCTGGTATCCTGCATACTGTATTTATAATCCTCATAGGTTTTCTTCTGCATATCCTACCTCTTTCAGAATCTACGAAGAATGCCTGATTCTTCTCACCCTAACCTCCATGATTCCGCTCTGCGGAATCACAAATCTGGATGAAAAACGCCGTGCTTTAGGCGTTTTTCGGGGTGAAATTTTCACCCTATGTCCTCGATCTTAAAGCCGCTCATGCGCATGGCGTCCCAGATGCTTTTTACGGAAAGGCCCGTCTCCGCGGCAAGCTCCTCCGGTGTCACTTTCCGGTGCAGTTCTTCCGCCAGTTCTCTTGCCTTTTCCGCCACCCGGTTCACCTGATCCGCCACCCTGCGGTCCGTCTTTTCATTGGATGCCGTCTCCCGGATATGCTCTTCCATGGCGTCCATGATCAGTTTTCCCAGCATTCCCTGGGCTTCCTCCGGCTTCTCCAGGCTGCCCAGCATCCCCACGCCGAAAGTCAGGGCCAGGTTGCCCTCGCCGATCAGGTCTTCCAGCAGCACGCCCTGTCCCGTATAGAGTTTGGCAATGTCCGTGACATCCTTTAAATATGCCTCCACCAGCTTCGCCTGGGCGTCCGCCTCTCCCGCCATGGCTGCTATGGTATAGCCCTCGATCTCTCCCGGACTGTAGGCAGGCAGGGCAGCGATCCCGTCCAGATAATCCTGCAGATAGCTGCGCTCCGCATCCGTCAAATACTCGTCCGCATCCACCGGCTCGCCGATCCCTATCTTCTGCTTTTTCAGATAGTCAAAGACCAACTGCAGCTGGGTATCGGAAAGTTCCAGTTCCCCAAAGGCCTCCCTCACCTGCTCCTCGCCGATGCAGCCGCCCTGTTCCCTGGCCCGCTGCCTGACCTGCTCCAATGTTTTGGCAAACCATATTTCTTTATCCATGGATCCCTCCTGACTCAATCTACTTCACATGGGTATGGGTAAACAGATGATTCTGGCAGTACTCATAATTTCCGTTGCACTTGGAACAGAAACGGAACTCCAGCGTGGGATCGTCCTCGTCCGTCCTGCCGCAGATGGCGCATTTATGCTTTGTGATCTTGGGATTGCGCTTGATCTCATGCTTAAACTCCGCCCGCCGCTTCACCTGCTTCGGCGACATATGCATATGGCTCCTGGTGGTAAAGAAGAAGATCACAAAATTCAGCAGCGAGGACCCTATCGCGATCCTGACTGCCAGATTTCTCACGGCTATGAAATCCCACACCAGGATCAGCGCATAGATGATCCCCAATACCTTGACCTTGATGGGGATCACGAACATCAGCAGTACCTGTACGTCAGGGAAAGTGGCCGCAAACGCCAGGAAGATGGACATATTGACATAATAGGTGCTGAAATACCGGGAATCCCGGCTGATAACATACGCCGCCGCTTCCCCGCTCATCCCCCCTGTCATCAGGTACAGCGCCACAAGCCATACAAAGCTGCCCAGCACCGTAAACAGCATACCGGAAAGCAGATACACATTGTAACGCCAGGTTCCCCAGGTCCGCTCCAGGGAAGTGCCGATGCTGTAATAAAAATACAGTGTGATCAGAGTAAGCAGACCGAACTCCCCCGGCGGTACGATGATCCATGTGAAGATCCTCCAGATCTGCCCGTGCAGTATCTGATAGGGATCCAGCGTCAGATACATAAAAAAATTTTCGTTGATCAGTCCGATCAAATACCCCACCGCATAACAGAGGATCAGGACCAGCGACAGATTTTTGATCGCGTACTTTCCGAATTTTCTTTCCCATTTACCCATAAGACAACCGTTCCTTTCGCCCGCCGGGGGCAGTCATTTTCAAAAAAACACTCGAATACATTGTACCATTCCAGTTTCCATAAGGCAACCAACCATTTCCAAACTTTATAAAAATGTAACAATTCAACCCTCACATTCATAAAAGCGTCTGCTTCGCATCCGTCGCCGCTTTGCGGCTCATCTTTTATTTCATTTGAGGGCGCTCCGCTCATGAAATAATTTGCAATCAGTGCTTTGTGTGCAAGCACCCACGCACAGCCTGCAAATTATTTCATGGCTGAACTGTTACAGAAAAATCACGCTTTTTACAAATTTTTCATAAGCTTTGCTCGTTGCAATTTAAATCCGGGTGTACTATAATGTCAGAGTATGTCGAATTTTACCCTATGTTAATGGTTATAGATTCAGGAAGGATGATTTTACATGGAAAGTAGCAACAAAACTGCGGCTCTCGGCATCGATATCGGCTCCACTACCGTAAAGGTAGCGATACTGGACAGGGATCACAATATCCTGTTCTCCGACTACGAACGCCACTACGCCAACATTCGGGAGACGCTTTCCTCCCTGTTAGATAAAGCATATGCGCAGCTGGGCAACCTGACCCTGCACCCCATGATCACCGGCTCCGGCGGACTGACCCTGGCCAACCATCTGGGCGTCCCTTTCACCCAGGAAGTGATCGCCGTTGCCACCGCTTTGAAGGAACTTGCCCCTAAGACCGATGTGGCCATCGAGCTGGGCGGCGAGGACGCCAAGATCATCTACTTCGAGGGCGGCAATGTGGAGCAGCGCATGAACGGAATCTGTGCCGGGGGTACAGGTTCTTTTATCGACCAGATGGCTTCCCTGCTGCAGACGGACGCCGCAGGGCTCAACGAATATGCCAGGGGCTATCAGTCCCTCTACGCCATCGCCGCCCGCTGCGGCGTGTTCGCCAAGACGGACATCCAGCCCCTGATCAACGAGGGCGCCACCAAGGAAGACCTGTCCGCCTCCATCTTCCAGGCGGTGGTGAACCAGACCATCTCCGGCCTGGCCTGCGGCAAGCCCATCCGGGGCCATGTGGCGTTCCTGGGCGGCCCTCTGCACTTTTTATCGGAGCTGAAAGCGGCTTTCATCCGCACCTTAAAGCTGGACGAGGAGCATATCATCGACACCGACAACTCCCATCTTTTCGCCGCCATCGGCTCCGCCCTGAACACAAAGGGGGACGTGGCGTACTCCATGGAGGAGATGGTGGGCAGGCTTTCCTCCGAGATCAGGATGGAATTTGAGGTGGAGCGCATGGAACCCCTGTTCGCGGACCGGGCGGCTTACGATGAATTTACCGCCCGCCATAACAGACATCATGTGGGCGCTTTCCCGCTCTCCGAATATAAGGGCAACGCTTTTTTGGGCATCGATGCCGGTTCCACCACCACCAAGATCGCTCTGGTGGGGGAGGACGGCTCCCTGCTCTACTCTTTTTACAGCGGCAATGACGGCAGCCCCTTAAAGACCGCCATCCGCGCCTTAAAAGACATTTACGGGCAGCTTCCCCCGGACGTGCATATCCTGCGCTCCTGCTCCACAGGCTACGGGGAAGCGTTGATGAAAGCCGCTTTCCTGCTGGACGACGGGGAGGTGGAGACGGTGGCGCACTATTACGCCGCCGCTTTCTTCGACCCCGAGGTGGACTGCATCCTTGATATCGGCGGCCAGGATATGAAATGCATCAAGATCAAGAACCGCACCGTGGACAGCGTGCAGTTGAACGAGGCATGCTCCTCGGGCTGCGGCTCCTTTATCGAGACCTTTGCCAGATCCCTGAACTACAGCGTACAGGATTTCGCCGAGACGGCGCTTTTCGCGGAACATCCCATCGACCTGGGCACCCGCTGTACCGTGTTCATGAACTCCAAAGTAAAGCAGGCCCAAAAAGAGGGCGCCAGCGTGGCGGACATTTCCGCGGGACTTGCCTACTCCGTGATCAAGAACGCCCTGTTCAAGGTGATCAAGGTCTCCGATGCCTCCGAGCTGGGAAAGAATATCGTGGTGCAGGGGGGCACCTTTTACAATGACGCCGTCCTCAGAAGCTTTGAGAAGATCGCGGACTGTGAGGCCATCCGCCCCGATATCGCGGGGATCATGGGGGCTTTCGGCGCGGCGCTGATCGCCAGGGAGCGTTATGAGGCGGGATATCAGACCACCATGCTCTCCTACGAAAAACTCTGCGCCCTGCAATATGAGACCAGCATGTCCAAATGCCGGGGCTGCACCAACAGCTGCCGCCTTACCATCAATAAGTTTTCCGGCGGGCGCACCTTCATCTCCGGCAACCGCTGTGAGCGGGGCATCGGAGGCCAGAAGAACGCCCATAACGTGCCCAATCTATTTGAATACAAATTAAAGCGGCTCTTCTCCTACCCCTCCCTGGAGGCGGATCAGGCGCACAGGGGCACTGTGGGGATTCCCAGGGTGCTGAATATGTATGAGAATTATCCCTTCTGGCACACCTTTTTTACCAGGCTGGGCTACCGGGTGATCCTTTCCCCCAATTCCAACCGCAAGATCTACGAACTGGGCATCGAATCCATCCCCAGCGAGTCCGAGTGTTATCCGGCGAAGCTGGCTCACGGACACGTATCCTGGCTGATCAGCCAGGGGGTGGACTTTATCTTCTACCCTGCGCTGTTCTATGAGCGGGACGAGGTGGAGGGGGCGAACAACCATTACAACTGTCCCATTGTCACCTCTTACTCCGAAAATATCAAGAACAATGTGGAGGCCATCACCGACGGGCAGATGATATTGCGCAACCCATTCATGTCCTTCCGGGATCTGGGCACTGTCACGGACGCGCTGCTGAAGGAGTTCACGGAACTGCCCCCGGCGGAGGTAAAGGAGGCAGCAGCAGCAGGCTGGGAGGAACTTGGAAACGCCCGCAGGGATATGCAGAAGCAGGGAGAGGAAGTGCTGGCTTATCTCAAGAAAACAGGCAAGCGGGGCATCGTGCTGGCAGGCCGTCCCTACCATGTGGACCCTGAGATCAACCACGGCATCCCCGAACTGATCACTTCCTTTGACATGGCGGTTCTGACGGAGGATTCCATCTCCCATCTGGGGCATCCGGAGCGTCCCCTGATCGTGTCCGACCAGTGGATGTACCACTCCCGCCTCTACGCCGCCGCAAGCTATGTAAAGACGGTGGACAATCTGGATCTGATCCAGTTAAATTCTTTCGGCTGCGGCCTGGACGCCGTGACCACGGATCAGGTCAATGATATTTTGTCCGGTTCCGACAAGATCTATACCTGTTTAAAGATCGACGAGGTCAACAACCTGGGCGCCGCCAGGATCCGCGTGCGCTCCCTGCTGTCCGCCATCAAGGTGCGGGAAAAGATGCACAAACAGCGCACCCTGCACCCCTCTTCCATCGAGAAAGTGCAGTTTACGGAAGAGATGCGGAAAAATTACACCATCATCTGTCCCCAGATGTCGCCCATCCACTTTGAGATCGTGGAGCCTGCTTTTAGGGCGTGCGGCTACAATTTCGTGGTACTGGACAACGACAACAAGCATTCCGTTGACGTGGGATTGAAATATGTGAACAACGACGCCTGCTACCCCTCCCTCTTAGTGGTGGGACAGATCATGGAGGCGCTGCTGTCCGGGAAATATGACCTGGATAAGACCGCCATCGTCATGACCCAGACCGGCGGCGGCTGCCGCGCCACCAACTATGTGGGCTTCATCCGGCGGGCATTGCAGAAAGCGGATATGGCGCAGATCCCCGTGATCTCCCTGAACCTGGGCGGCATCGAGCGCAATCCGGGCTTCCACATCAATGCCGATATGCTGCTGCGTGTGGCAGTCAGCGCGGAGTTGGGCGATATCTTCATGCGCTGCGTGTACCGGACGCGCCCCTATGAGAAAGTGCCGGGCAGCGTAGACGCCCTGCATCAGAAGTGGCTGAAGGCAGCGCGGGAATTTGTTTCCGCAAAGCACATCAATCTTTTGCGATTTAACAGGCTGTGCAGGCAGATCATACGGGATTTTGACCGGATCGAGTTAAACGATATCCGCAAGCCCAGGGTGGGCGTCGTGGGGGAAATCCTGGTAAAATTCTCTCCCGCCGGGAACAATCATCTGGTGGAGCTTTTGGAAGCGGAAGGCGCGGAGGCCGTGGTTCCCGACCTGATCGACTTTATGCTGTACTGCTTCTATAACCAGATCTACAAGGCGGAACACCTGGGCACCAGCAAAAAGGCGGCAAAGGTTTCCTCCTTTGGCATCTGGGCCATCGAGCACCTCCTGCGGGGCGCCGCAGTGAAGGAGTTTCAGGCCAGCAGGCACTTTACGCCCCCCACTCCCATCCGGGAGATCGTGGAGTTTGCCAAGCCCATTGTGTCCATCGGCAACCAGACAGGCGAGGGGTGGTTTCTGACCGGAGAGATGGTGGAACTGATCCACGACGACGTGCCCAACATCGTCTGCACGCAGCCTTTCGGCTGCCTGCCCAACCATGTGGTGGGCAAGGGCGTGATCAAGGCGCTGAGAAAGGCGTACCCCAAGTCCAATATCGTGGCCATCGACTACGATCCCGGCGCCAGCGAGGTGAACCAGCTGAACCGGATCAAGCTGATGCTGTCTACGGCGCAGAAGAACCTGGGGTAAGAAGATGCTTTACGAAAAGATGAAAAAAGCGGAGTGGCAAGCCCTCCGCTTTGATTCATCCCTGTAGATCCTCTTTCAGGTCTTTCAATAATTCATCGATTTGTCTGTCTGTTTCCTCTTTTGTATTCTTTTCTTTTGCTCCTTCCAGTCCTCTGATGATCTGTTTTAACCAGCTTTTAAACTGTAAATCTGTCATTCCCGCTGTTTCTACCATATCCTTTCCTCCCAGCACCGAATCAAGCTGACTTGCCGCATCTGATGATACCGTTATGGACAGCTTCATATCTTCCAATTTCTATTCTAATTTGATATTGCGAAAAAAGCAATATGAACAGATTAAAAATTCAGCAGCCCGGCACACTCCAGATAGGAAGCCCTGGTAAGTCCATAGTCATACTTTGCCCTGGCTTTCGAGAATTTCTCTCCATTCTCATCCGCAATGCGCTCCATGTAACGGCTGACCTCAAGGGTTGGCACAGCGTCCGCAGCGTCAGCCATAGCTTCCTGTCCGGCATTGTGTCCCTCCGGCAGACGGATCTTCACCTCATGGACGCCGCTCCGGTCCAGCAGGGCAAAATAACAGCGCCATTTCAGGGCGGCTTTGATCCGGGCCACGGCGGAGTAGGTCTCCATCCTGTCGATATCCTCCTGGGCCTCGGCGCAGTCCGTCTCCAGGGCGTCAAAATTCCCGGCAATGGCGCAGGCATAAATGGAAAGATTGCAATACCAGCGCTCCCTCTCCCCTCTCTGGCAGTCCCTGGGCAGTGTCAGCCAGTATTTCTCATAAAAATAGCGGAACGCCTCCGGCTTTCCCAGATCCAGGCTGTACTCAAGGGCATCGGCGTACAGACTCTGCGCCTCCGCTCTCTGACAGTATCTGTAACACCATTGATGGCGTTTGGGGATCCTCCGGTCCCTGTATGCCAGCAGCAGTTCCTCCGCCCGCTCCAGCCTGTCCATCATAATCTCATACGCCAGGCATTCGATATGACCGCAGATATAACAGCTGTCCATCTCTTTCTCGTATTTTTCAAACTGTTTCCTGCCATGCTCCATCAGGGCCTTATCCCTGTACAGGATCGCCAGCATCATCTCCCCCCGATAATACCAGAAACGCTGCCCGTACTTATGCACCGTCTCTTCAAACAGTTTCATGAAGGCATCCATTTTCTGATCGTCGATCTCGCAGTAAGATTCATACGCATTCCGGATATAAATGCAGATCCACACATTAAGCTTTGCCATGTCCGTACCAGGATAGTCAGGGAGCGCTCTATCCATATACAGTGCGCTGTCCCTGTAATAGACTTCCGCGTATCTGACGATCGTCCGGGAATCCCCGGAGCGGCTGGCCAGGTAGATCCGGTAATAAAGGGCATCAAAGTAGACATACCACTCTTTCTCCTCATGGCTTAATTTCATGATCCGGGAAAGCAGCTTCGAGAGCGCTTCCTCATTCTGCTCATAGCTGGAATAACCGCCTGCTGTCAGACGTCTCACCCGGTTCATCGTATTGGCAAGATCCCTGTTGCTGATCTCCGCTGTTCTGATGCCTTCAAACATACTGGTTCCCATAATATTACCCCCTGTAATCCCTGCGCATATCTGCAAATACTTGTTTTGCAGGCTTTGTTCTTGGTATCTTTACATCAAAAGGAAGTCCCCTGTTTAAAATAATCTGCTTATAAAACATATTGATCGCACCGGATACCGGAATGCCAAATGTTGATAAAATAGATTCTGCCTGTTCTTTTACATCGGGGTCTATTCTTGCGTACAAAAGCAATACATATATCAAAATATTTTATAATCTATATAGCAGTTCAGCCATGCATTCTGAAAAGATCAAAAACCATCTCTCTACCGCCACAACTCCCAATCGTGATTTGATGCTTTTTAAAAGAAACATTAGCTGTTATCGTTTCCCAAAGCCATGTTATAAATAGCTTTGTTATCGTCTTCCCATAGGGCATTATGAACCCTGATAAGGGAAAGAAAAACTTCCAACGTACTATGTACGTTTTGTACTCCGATAAACCAGGAATAAGTCAGGAGGCTGCCACCCTGTCATGGGTACTTTCCGTACAAAGATTGTATCACGATATGAATAGAGACACAATAAGAACTGTCACTTTTACGCATCTCGCAACTATGTAGCCTATTTAAAGTCTGCCTACGGCAAAGTGGCGGATTCTCCTCAAACAGATACACGCTCTTACGGACTGTGCAACGAATGCAAAGTCCTGGGCTGAATGGTTGCCTCTTATTTCTACCTCCGGTTGAATTTATATAACAAACTATCCGATGCCGTTATAGATTCTTACATGTCTTTATAGTAAAATATATTCAAAAGCAGAAAAGGAGATGCATCCATGAATATCGGAGCAGTGATCATGAACAAGAGAAAGGCTTTGGGCTACACACAGCAAACATTAGCGGATAAGCTGAATGTTTCATTCCAGGCAGTATCAAAATGGGAAAACGGAACAAATTATCCGGAAGTGGATATGCTTCCCATGATCGCGAAAGCATTAGATACAAGCATTGATTCTCTTTTGGGATATCAATCCCTGATACATTCTGATTACGATAAACGATATGATATGAAAGATTATTATTGGGGGATCACTCCTAACAGTCTCTGCTATGAAGTCATGAGATTACGTCCGCCGGTAAAACCATTAAAAGTATTGGATATTGGCTGTGGCGAAGGAAAGGACGCCGTGTTTTTTGCCAGGAACGGCTATATCGTAACTGCTTTTGATCTATCGGAAACCGGAATAGAAAAGGGGAAAAGACTTGCAGACAGATGTGATACATACGTTGACTTTTTCAAAGCCGACATGACCGATTTCCGTGCGACTGAAATGTATGATATCGTTTTCAGCAGCGGCGTATTTCATTTTATCCGGTCCGAAATCCGAGAAGAGCTTATCTCTGATTTAAAGGAACACACAAATAAAAATGGGATTCATACAATGAATGTGTTTGTGGAAAAACCCTTTGTAGAGATTCCTCCTGATAAGGGCAGCAATCGTTTTCGCTGGAAATCAGGGGAACTCTTCATGCATTACCACAACTGGAAATTGCATAAAACAGAAGAAATCATCTTTGACTGTAATAGTGGCGGCATCCCCCATCAGCACTGTATGGATATTGTGATTGCGGAAAAGATGAAATGAATGGAGTTGATTCTATCATGAAAACGCTGTATGTCACAGATTTAGACGGAACATTGATGCGGGATGACAAAACCATTTCGGAGGAAAGTGTTGCAATATTAAACCATTTGCTTTCCCAGGGTGTGTGCATTACTTATGCAACTGCAAGGTCGCTTAGCTCTGCCTCTATGATCACAAAGGATATTTCCTTTTATCTGCCTGTCATCCTCCGAAACGGAACGATCCTTGCTGATCCACAGTCTAAAAGGAAAATAGAAATTTCAATGTTTGGAGAGGAACTGCAATACATACGGCAGATTTTAGCTGATAACATGATTCCGGGGTTCGCAACAGCATATCTGGACGAACAGGAAGTAAAATTATACTTAGCTGATAGGATGAATGACGGTTTTCGGAATTATCTGCACAACCATTCCAATGACAAGCGGCTTCGCATAGTGGATACAGAAGATAAACTATATGAAGGAAAAACCTGTTATTTCACATTTATCGCACCAAAAGAGGAGCTGCAGCCTCTTTATGAGCGCATGAAAAGAATCAGGGAAATCAACTGCGTTTTTCAACAGGATAAATACAGACCAGAATATTGGTTAGAACTTTGTCCGGGGAATGCAACTAAGGCAACAGCGATCCAAAGAGTGAAAAAGTTATGCGACTGCCAAAAGGTAGTTGTATTTGGCGATTCGGTGAATGATATCCCCATGTTCCGTATGGCGGACGAGGCATATGCGACAGGAAATGCGATTGATGAACTAAAATCCATCGCCACTGAAACGATTGGAGATAATAATTCTGACGGGGTGACGAAATGGTTAAAGGCTAACTTTTTCTCCTCCCCTTAATTTTCTGCACAATCCCAATCCCCACAAATATTACGCTTGCGGGCAGCGCCATGATTGCAGTCAACTCCAAGATCAGATATACTGCACCTGCATTTTCTTCTATAAGGCTGTCAAGTGTTGAACCGTAGCAGTCTTTGTATTTATATACATTAAAAAAATCCCCTGTTTCAATTTCTTTGTAAAGCTCACCAGGCACCCAGAAGACGCCCTCATATCCGTCTTCCGCCACACCGCGGATATAGTATTTTGTGCTTGATCTCACGGGTCTGCGTTCAATTTTTTCAATGGCTTTCACACGAACTGTCTCGTAATTGTCACCTATATCGTTTGCACTTTTTTTGAATAAAGCACCTGCTCCAAAAGCTGTCACAATAAATATAATCATAGAAATAGTGCCTGTTAGGAAAGCGTGTTTTATTTCACTTTTATGATATCTGCCGCTGTATTCCTGTTTCATTATATGACATATCTCCGATCACACATAAAATATCAACAAACCTTATCTAATAACAGTACAGTCACGCTCATAAGGACAAAAATAAGGGCACAAGATGCCCAGTGGACATCTGCTCTGTGCCGACCGAAGCGAAGACAAGAAAAACCTGTAACAAATTATAACACAAAATAAATCGGGCGAAAAGAACTGATTGAAAGTCTCGCAAAATTGCATAGAAATGCAATTTTGACTTCGCGGAAGGAACTGTCTGAACTGTTACAAAGATTCCTTAGAATTGTAGCAGCTGCGTAAAAAACACTTGAAATCTGCAAAAATCAATGCTATTATGTACATATGAAAAAGGAAAGCACCCATTCCAAAGTGGATGCTCCTAAAAAGGGTTAAATGTCCTTACGG
>JAMPFQ010000022.1:0-22883 GCA_023664345.1 Lachnospiraceae bacterium
AGCGCACATTCGATTCAGAAGTTGACACAATGCCCTTTTGTGTCAACATTATACCCTATTATTTCCTGCCGTGCAAGTATTGGAACTGAAAGGGGACAATCTTGCTCACCATATCCTACAATAAAATTCCCCAAAAATCCGACATAAAACGATAGCATTATTCCGTAAATAAAGGCAAATACAGAGAGAATTTAAGAAATTATCACACTTTGCGGTGAAGATAAGGTTTTTTTGCGATATCTTTGAGTTGATTCGGCAATCTTTTATCTTTTATAATAGGGAAAGCACGAATTTTAGATGTTTTTATTCTTGGAGGTAGCATTATGGAACAATTGAACATTACCGCTGCGAAGGATAACGAAAAAATATACAAAATTCTGGGAGATCTGATGGATGCTGACAAGGAATTTCAGATCATGATCACGGTTCCTTCTGCCAGGAATAAATCCGCCAGGGCCGCCATACAGAGTGCGGAAAAGGACGAACAGACTGTCCGTGACCTGGAGAAAGATGTCACCAACATGATCCATGAGATCGGTGTCCCGGCCCATATTAAGGGCTATCAGTATCTGCGGGAAGCGATCATGATGTCTGTGGAGGATCCCAGTATGATCAGCTCCATCACGAAGATTCTCTATCCTACCATAGCGAAACGGTTCCAGACCACACCCAGCCGGGTAGAGCGGGCCATCAGGCATGCCATCGAGGTGGCCTGGAGCAGGGGAAGGATGGAGACGCTGGACGCGCTGTTCGGCTATACCATCGATACGGGGAAAGGCAAACCCACCAATTCGGAGTTCATAGCCCTGATCGCTGACAGGATCAGATTATCCTATCGAAATTAAAAAAAGAAATACTTTCCACTGAATGGGGAATGATGTATAATAACTATATATACATTTCGGTGGAGGGTTACGATGAAAAAAATATTATTTGCAGCATCTGAAGGTGTACCTTTTATCAAGACGGGCGGTCTGGCGGACGTAGTGGGGTCGCTGCCCAAATGTATTGATAAGGAATTCTTTGATGTGAGGGTCATTATTCCCAAGTATGCCTGTATGAAACAGGAATGGAAAGACAAGATGCAGTATGTGACTCATTTTTACATGGATTTCAACTGGAAGAATGAGTACGTGGGAGTGATGGAGATCGTTGAGGACGGCGTTCATTATTACTTTATCGACAATGAATATTACTTCAGCGGCATGAAAGTGTATACTGACGATCCCAAGTGGGAGATCGAGAGATACGCGTTCTTCTCCAAGGCTCTGTTGTCTGCGCTTCCCGCTGTGGGATTCCAGCCGGATCTGATCCATTGTCATGACTGGCAGACGGGATTGGTGCCCGTGTACTTAAAGGAACGCTTCCATGAGGGAGATTTCTTCCGGGACATGAAGTCGGTGATCACCATCCATAACCTGAAATTCCAGGGGAAATGGGATACGAAGACGGTCCAGGGGATCACCGGTCTTCCCGCCCATTATTTTACGCCCGACAAGCTGGAGGCATATAAGGACGCCAACCTGTTGAAAGGCGGTATCGTATTTGCGGACGCGGTCACTACCGTGAGCAATACTTATGCCGAGGAGATCAAGACGCCTTTTTACGGGGAGGGCCTGGACGGCCTGCTGCGTGCCAGGAGCAACAGCCTGCGGGGCATTGTGAACGGTATCGATTATACGGATTTCAACCCCGAATCAGACAAGCGTATCGTGCGCCAGTATGACGCCAATAATTTCCGCAAGGAAAAGGTGAAGAACAAGCGTGCGCTGCAGCAGGAGCTGGGGCTGTGCCAGGATGACAGGAAGATGATGATCGGCATCGTCTCCCGTCTGACGGATCAGAAAGGTTTTGACCTGATCGCCTATATCATGGATGAACTGTGCCAGGATGATGTCCAGCTGGTGGTTCTGGGGACCGGCGAGGAGCGTTATGAGAATATGTTCCGTCATTTTGACTGGAAATATGGGGACAAGATTTCCGCCAATATTTACTATTCCGAGGATCTGTCCCACAAGATCTACGCTTCCTGTGACGCGTTCCTGATGCCTTCCATGTTCGAGCCCTGCGGACTGAGCCAGCTGATGGCGCTGCGTTACGGCACGATCCCCATCGTGCGCGAGACAGGCGGCCTGAAGGATACGGTACAGCCTTACAATGAGTTTGAGAATACGGGAACCGGATTCAGTTTTGTCAATTATAATGCACATGAAATGTTGAATACGATCCGCTATGCGGAGCATATCTATTATGATAAGAAGCGTGAATGGAACAAGATTGTTGACCGCGCCATGGCAGCAGATTTCTCATGGCATGTATCCGCGCTGAAATATCAGGAAATGTACGACTGGCTCATAGGATAGGGATCATATGGCAGACAACGGAAGCAGGAAGAACAGCTTCATCATGCAGGCAGGAATACTGGCTGCGGCCGGTATCATCAGCAGGATCATAGGGCTCCTTTACAGGAGCCCTTTACAGCGTGTCATCGGAAACCTGGGACTCGGATATTACCAGACCGCTTATAATTACTATACCATCATCCTGCTGGTCTCTTCCTACAGTATTCCCTCCGCCATTTCCAAGGTGATCGCCCAGAAGCTGGCGGCAAAAGAATTCAGGAACGCCCACCGGCTGTTCCTCTGTGCCCTTGCTTATGTGTTGGTGGTGGGAGGCGCTGCCAGCCTGTTCCTGTTCTTTGGGGCGGGGCTGTTCCTGGACGAGGAGGTCGTGCCCGTGCTTAGGACTTTTGCGCCCACGATTTTTGTCTATGGTATCCTGGGAGTGCTGAGAGGGTATTTTCAGGCACATAAGAGCATGGCGCAGACTTCCGTGTCCCAGGTCCTGGAGCAGATCGCCAACGCGGTGGTCAGCGTGGGCGCGGCGTACCTGCTGATCAGATCCGCCATGGGAACCATGGAAGTTCCGGCGGCGGAGGCAGATCAGGTCGTCCGGGCCACCAACGGCGCGGTGGGAAGCGCCCTTGGAACAGGGGCGGGCGTTCTGGCGGCGCTTTTGTTCATGCTGGGGATGTATGGCCTGAACCGGGGCATGATCATGCGGCGGATCGCCAGGGACAGGCACAGGAATGTGGATTCTTATGGAGAGATGATCCGGACGATCACTTTCGTGGTGCTGCCATTTATCCTCAGTACTGCTGTCTACAATCTCAGCAGCACGGTGAACAACGCGATCTATACGAAATGGTATCTGAATGTGAGGGAGCTGGGTTCGGTGGATATTTTTTCCAGATGGGGTGTTTTCTCCGCCCAGGCGTTGACCATTTCCAATATTCCCATCGCGTTTGCTTCCGCCATGGCCTCCGCCATGATCCCCTCTGTGGCGCAGCTGGCGGCGGCAAGGGATATCTATGGGGCCAGGGAGAAGATCGGTCTGTCCGTGAAGACCACCATGATCATTTCCATTCCCTGCGCGGTGGGACTGCTGGTCCTGGCACGGCCCATCACCGGGCTGCTGTTCCCCGGCAATGAGCCGTCGGCGGAGGACCTGGCCACCAGGCTTCTGATGTCGCTGGCGCTGTCCGTGATCTTCTATGCGCTGTCCACCCTGAACAGTTCTATCTTGCAGGGATTGGGAAAGGTGAATACGCCCATCATCAATGCCGCCATTGCGCTGGCGGTGCAGACGGGGCTTGCCATGGGGCTGCTGTACTGGACAAAGCTGGATCTGTACAGCATTGCCATTGCCAATACAGCCTATTCCTTTCTCATGTGCCTGCTGAACCAGAGGGCGGTCCGCAGGGCGGTGGGATACAGGCAGGAGATCGTGAGGAGTTTCCTGATCCCCGGCATCGCCGCCGGATTTATGGGCGCCGCCGCATGGGCGGTGTATGAAGGGCTGCTGCTTCTGGCAGGCTCTCCCCGGATAGCAGTGATCCCGGCTATCCTGGTCGCTGTGGTGGTGTATTTTGTGATGCTGATCCTGATGAGGGGAGTGACGGAGAAAGAACTGCGGGGCTTTCCCAAGGGGCATCTGCTGGTGAGGGTGGCCAGGAAGTGCAGGCTGATCAGGTGAATTCGCTGATCACCTGTATCTGACCGAGAATGTGTTGATTGAAAACTTCCAGTTCCTCTGCGGGAACCCACAATTCCTGGTGATAACCGGCTCCCACGGTGTGGATCTCAAACTGCCTGGCATAGGCGTCGTCGATCTCAAATCTTGTCACATAACCCCTGTGGTCGTCGTTATATTTTACGTTCCAGTTTGCGGCGATCTCAGTGGCGTATTTTTCGTTCAGGACGGGATAGAAGATGGGCTGCTCCGGCAGCCTGGGCGGGTATTTTGTATAACCGCTTGCTT
The DNA here is from genome assembly GCA_023664345.1 of Lachnospiraceae bacterium. Classification (GTDB taxonomy): domain Bacteria; phylum Bacillota; class Clostridia; order Lachnospirales; family Lachnospiraceae; genus Acetatifactor. Next base: position 4,321 of record JAMPFQ010000022.1, read on the forward strand.
TGATCAGTTCCAGTTCCTTTGTTCCAACGGGTCTGTATAGTATCATGTCTACATCTGCCTTTCTGTCTGGGTTATTCTTTTATGGCTCGCATCCTGATCCGGACATAATCGGCGTACCATTTATCATCCTGATACAGGACATCCCGCAGAGCCTCTACGGCCTTGTCTGTGATGGCTTCTTTTTCCGGTTCACTTTCCACGGCGGAAAAGGGAGTCTGCAGGAACATATGGATCCAGTCCTTTAATCCGTTTTCACCGTTCAATTCCGTTGGCCTGTCAAAAAGGACGGCGTATTTTACCCGGAATCCCATGTGTTCCAAAAGGGATGCGTATTCGCCGATGGCAGGGAAATAGAATGGCATTTTGTAAGCGTATCCGTATTCACAAAAAGTCTTTTCAAGGGCTTCATGGATAAGCCGGTTGTTCCCGTATCCGCCAAATTCAAATACAAATTCGCCGTTCTTTTTGAGGGCGTTATGTACGCATTTCAGCATGGCAGGCTGCCTTTCCCGGTCGATCCAGTGGAATACGGCGTTGGAAAAAACCACATCCACAGGTTCCGGCAGTGAGAAATCCGTGGCATCCGCCTGTATGAAATTTATGTCAGGATAGTACTTCCTGGCAATGGACAGAAAATCCGGAGATGCGTCAATTCCCGTTACAACGTAACCTTTATCGCGCAGAACCCCGGACAGCACTCCGTTGCCGCATCCCAGATCCAATATGGCGCTGCTGCTCCCGGCTTCGATCAATTCCGCCACGCTGTTTCCGTATTGATGTACGAATGAAAAATCGGAAGTATATTTTTGTCCGTCCCAGTTGATGTTCATTTAAGTGTTCCTGCCCTTTCATGGATTGTAAACTTGAGATTTCTCAAAAATTGAAATAGGGCAGTCCCGCATATTCCCCGGGTATTTCATCCCCCACATATACACCCTCGAGGGTGGTAACCAGGGAAGCCTGCCCGTCACAGACATATTGATTCAGGTAATCGATAAAATCCGTTTCACAATAGCGTACACCGATGGTATCGCCCATCTTGACACGGTATCTTGCCGCGTCAGGGCTTTGGTGCAGCCAGCGGCCGCTGAATTCCAGGCAGTACTGCTCCAGATGATCGGCCACCTGGTCAGGAACGGTGAACACGCTGATCTTACTGTCCGCGCTCAATAAGATACGTTTCACAAAAGCCTGCCTCCTTTACAGGTGCTTTTTTTAAAGCACACTATCCAAAGTCTCAAACAGTTTCTGTATATCGATGGGCTTGGCGATATGGCCGTTCATGCCGCATCTTAAGGCGTCCTGCCTGTCCTCCTCGAAAGCGTTGGCGGTCATGGCGATGATGGGGATGGAGGCCAGTTCATGGTTCTCCAGGCTGCGGATCTCCCGGGTGGCCTCATAGCCGTCCATGACCGGCATCTGGACATCCATCAGCACTACCTGGTAATATCCCGGCTCGGACTGCCTTACCATATCCAAGGCTTCTTTGCCGTTTCCGGCCACCTCCGTGGTAAATCCGGCATCCCCCAGTATGGCTACGGCAATCTCCTGGTTCAGTTCCACGTCTTCCACCAGCAGGATGCGTCCGGTGTGATGCTTCATGGCGTTCATGACATGGTCGGGAGTATCCGGCTGGGACGCCGCAGGCAGGTCGTTTTCTGATTCCGGCGCAATCTGGGAACTTTCTGACCCGGAAGAGAGCCGGAAAGTAAAGGAAACCGTAAATTCCGTGCCTGCGCCCTGCTCGCTTTTTACTTCGATGGAACCCCCCATCATATCCACGATATTTTTCGTGATAGCCATTCCAAGGCCTGTGCCCTGTATCTTGCTGATGGTGGAATTCTGCTCCCTCTCAAAGGGTTCAAAAATATGCTGCACAAATTCCCGGCTCATGCCAATGCCGTTGTCCCTGATACGGAATTTATAGCCTGCATAGCCTGTGGATGTCCCGGATGTTTCCGTCACGCGCATGCTGATCGAGCCGCCCGTGCCCGTATATTTCACAGCGTTGCTGAGAAGATTTAAAAGGACCTGGTTCAGCCGCAGCTGGTCGCAGTAGATATCTTCATCCACCATATCCACGGTGTCGATCCGCAGGTCAAGCTGTTTCGCACTGACATCCGCCTGTAGGATATTGCGCAGTCCGCTCAGGATATCCGGCAGGCTGCAGAGTTTTTCTTCCAGGTGGATCTTTCCGCTTTCGATATGGCTCATATCCAGCACATCGTTGATCAGGTTCAGCAGATGGTTGCCGGATGTCATGATCTTCTTAAGGTACTCCGCAACCTGCTCTTTCTGGTCGATATGGGTGATGGCCAGGTTGGTAAATCCCACGATAGCGTTCATGGGGGTGCGGATATCATGGGACATATTGGACAGGAACACGCTCTTTGCCTTGCTGGCTTTGTTTGCCTGTGAAAGCGCGGCTTCCAGCAGGCTGTTCTGTTCCATTTCCCGGCGGATCTCATCATCCACGCTGCGGAATCCCAGGACGATCCCCAGGCTGCCCTCACCGGTTCCCGCTCCCACGGCTTTCATTTGGAAATATACCACGCTGCCATCCTTGTATTTGCGGTAATTGACATAATATTGTTCTTTTTTTGCCAGTTCTTCTTTCAGGGTATCCAGGGCAACGGCCTGTCGCAGCATTTCCCTGTCGTCCTCGTACACATATTCCCGTATGTATTGTTCCATGCTTTCCCGCAGAGGGATCTTTTCGCTGAAAATGCTGAACGCTCCGCTCTTGTCACTTCGGATGGGAGTGACCATGCCCGTATCGGGATCCAGGAAGCAGACCAGATTGAAATCCATGCTCAGAGCCTGGACCAGTTCCATCTGATGCCTTGCGTTCTTTCTTTCCTGGAGTTTCTGGGCGGTGCAGTCCAGAAGAAAGCGCTGGTAGAGCAGTTCGCCGCTTTCCCTGATCAGCTTGATGTTTGCCATGACATGCAGGATCTCGCCGTCCTTATGCTGTACGCGGTATTCCACGCTTGCGCTGTCCCCCTCGTTTTTCAGGACCTTGATCCGTTCCCGCAGTTTGTCCCTGTCTTCTTTCATTGTGGTCGCGGACACCAGGTCGAAGCCGTCGTCCAGCAGTTCCTCCTGGGTCTCATATCCCAGGATCTTCAGAGCGGCCCTGTTGATGTTCAGGATGCGGGAACCGTCCAGAGTATGGCATATCACGCCGCAGTCTATGTTGGTAAAGATCGTTTCCAGAGTCTGGTTCTTCTGGACGATCTCCTCCTCGTAAGCCCGTTCCTGCGTCACATCGATGGCTACGCCCACGGTGCCCATGACGCTGCCGTCAAGGTCGTAGAGGGGAGATTTGTAGGTGGTGAGCGTTCTCATGCCGTCCCCGGCTTTGATGATTTCCTCGGACACGCAGGTCTGCTTTTTGTCCATGACCTCGCGTTCCGATTCGATGCAGGCAGGATCGTCCTGTTCCACATCCCAGATATAGGCGTGTCCGCGGCCCTCCACCTGCTGTTTTGTCTTATTCACCGCCCGACAGAAGCTGTCGTTTACTTTCTCGTGAATGCCGTTCTTGTCCTTATACCAGACCAGATTGGGGATGTTATTAATGGTGGCCTCAAGGTACTGGCTGGTCTGCCAGTGATCCCTGCTCATCTTATATAGCTGCTGCCATCTGGAAAAGCGGAACCGGATCTCCTCATCCGACATGGGACTGATCCATACGTCCCGGATGGCCGCACAGCCCGCGAACGCGGGATCTCCGGTCAGGATCCGCATCTGCCCGCTGTCCGCCAGCAGGATCATCTGTGTTTCAGTGTTGTTGTCTGATGTCAGGGTCTGCAGGACTTCCCCGACATTCATATCAGACAGGCTGGCTATGATCACATCTGCTTTTGCCGCCAGAGATTCCCTTAGATCACAGCTTTCAGAGAATCCGTGGGTAAAATGTTCCAAAGGGGACATCTCTCGGATCACCTTAAATGCACGGCATGGGCGGCCTGCCAGAACGATATGCAGACGACAGTTGTACATGGCTATCTTTCCTCCATACATGAAAAATATGTCTGTATCTGTATTTTAACAAGCCTGTAAATCTGTGTCAATATTCCATTGGTGATAAAAACAGGCATGAAACCAGGCGCGGAGTTACTCCGACACCTGCTGTATTCCTGAGATATCGCTGTCGATCGCCATGGAAAAGTTGGTGTAATAGACTACGAAGCCCGGTTTTGCCCCGGCGGGCTTTTTCACATGCTTTTTCTGGATGTAGTCGATCTCCACTTTCTCCTGATCCCTGCCCTTGGAATAGTAGGCTGCAAGTCTCGCCGCTTCCTCAAAAGTGCGGTCGGGCAGTTCTTCCGCGCCTTCCAGCTTCACCACCACATGGGAGCCGGGAATCTTCTTGGCGTGGAACCACCAGTCGTTTCCCGTGGCAAACCTGAAAGTCAGGTTATCGTTCTGGTAATTGTTTTTCCCCACATACATATGGAAGCCGTCGCTGCTGATATAGTGGAAAGGCCTGCTGGTAATCTTTTGCTTTTTGCCGCCTTTCCTGCGGATGTAGCCGCTTTCGGCCAGTTCTTCCCTGATTTCTGCCAGGTCTTCCTCATGGAGGGCGATGTCAAGGGCGGCCGAGATGGATTCCAGATGGTCTATCTCTACTTTGACTTCTTCGGTCAATTTAGACAGCGCCTCGTTGGTGCGCTTCAGTTTGTTGTATCTGTCAAAGTATCTTTTGGCGTTCTCCGTGGCGGTCAGGGTTGGATCCAAAGGGATGGTGACGGTCTCGTTGGTATAATAATCCAAAGCCTGCAGCGATCTTGCGCCGGGTTCGGCGCCATAGCCGTAAGTGTTCAGCAGTTCGCCGTAGACCCGGTAGGTGTCCCGCTTTGTTGTGTCCTGCATCTGGCGCAGCTGCAGGTCATATTTTTTCACGTTGCGTTCCAGGGCGGTCTGCACGATGCGGCGCAGGTCCGAGGATTTCTGACGGATGCGGGTAAGGGTGTTCTTTTCCGCATAATAATGTTCCAGCAGTTCAGACATGGAATCATAGGGGACGGTATGGCTGCCAAGGTTCTGCTGACCCAGGGAAGAACGGATGTCTCCCGGAGTCAGGGGGTAGCCATATATGGTCAGCGGAAGCGCACAGAATTCCATCGGTCTGCCATGTGTGTAAGCGATACAGGGAGAGAAGCGCTCCTCGCGGACGGCGTTGACCATTTTGGTAAACGCGCCGAACAGGGACTGATAGTCCCCTTCCGCCATGGCGGCGGTGGGGCGTTCTCCGTCGATCCCCGCCTCAAAGCACAGTTCCTGCGCCAGAATGGGAGAAATGCCGGTAAAGCTGCCATAGAGCGCCTTGAAAGCAGGCTGGGGCTTTGACGCCAGGGCGCTGCGGAAAGTGTCATAGTCCGTGGCCAGGGCGTCCAGCTTGTCCTGGGTCTGTACCACGAAATAGGGCTTCCCGGGGAGAACCTCCCGGACGGAACTGACGGCGGCGGACACATGCTTGATGCTGTCGATGATCACATTGTCGTCATTACAGAAGATAATATTGCTGTGCTTGCCCATGATCTCCACGATCAGGGTCTTATGGCGCAGATCGCCCATCTCGTCCAGGTGCTCCACTTTGATATGGACGATGCGCTCCAGGCCCGGCTGTGAGATCTCCGTGATCCGTCCGTTCTGCAGATGCTTTCGCAGCAGCATGCAGAAATTTGGCGCCGTCATGGGGCTGGGCTTGTTCTGCTCTGTCAGGTAGATCAGGGGCAGGGACGCTTCCGCCGAGAGGTACAGCCGTTTCTGCCCAGCGGGCTGCTTGATGGTAAGGAGCAGTTCGTCTTCTTCCGGCTGAGCGATCTTGTAAAGCCGCCCGCCCAGGAGTTCCCTTTTCATTTCCGATACTACGTTTGCTATGGTCACGCCGTCAAATGCCATGTTGAAACCTCGATTCCTTATAATGAAAGTAAGTATACCAGAATTTCAGGGAAAAAGAAATACGGAAAACCACCCCAGACGGAATATTCTGTTGATGAAAATTTATCTTTGTGGTAGAATGTTACCTGTGATAAATTGTTTATCCGGATTGGAGTACCCATGATAAAGAGTATGACAGGTTTCGGCAGATGTGAGATTGTCGAAAACAACAGGAAGTTTACGGTGGAAATGAAATCGGTCAATCATCGGTATCTGGATGTGAACATCAAGATGCCGAAAGCGCTGGGGATTTTCGAGGCGGCGATTCGCACGGAACTGAAAAACGATATCTCCCGGGGCAAGGTGGATGTTTTCATTACCTATGAGGATTTCTCGGAGAGCCGCTCCGCGGTGCGTTACAATAAGGACGTGGCGGAGGAATACTTGAGATACCTGAACCGGATGGCGGAGGATTTCGGGCTGGATAACGATATCCGTGTTTCCACCCTGTCCAAGTATCCTGAAGTGCTCACCATGGAGGAGGCCGATGTGGATGAGGAGGAACTCTGGCTGGAACTGCGGAAAGCGGTTGCCGGGGCGGCGAAGCAGTTCGTGGACACGCGCATTGTGGAGGGAGAGCATCTGCGGGACGATCTCATCGAGAAGCTGGACGGGATGCTGAAGCTGGTGGATCTTATCGCGGAGAGATCGCCGGAACTGATCGCGGAATACAGGCGGAAGCTGGAGGAGAAGGTGAAAGAACTTCTGGCGGATGCGGCGGTGGATGAGGGAAGGCTGCTGACGGAAGTCACTATCTTCGCGGATAAAGTGTGCGTGGACGAGGAGATCGTAAGGCTCCGAAGCCACATTGAGACCACAAAGAGTACGCTGCTGGAGGGTGGTTCCATCGGCAGGAAGCTTGACTTTATCGCCCAGGAGATGAACCGGGAGGCAAACACCATCTTATCCAAGGCCAATGACCTGGAGATATCCAACTGCGCCATTGAGTTAAAGACCGAGATAGAAAAGGTGCGCGAGCAGATACAGAATATTGAATAAGTTATAGAGGTATCCCCATGCTGATCCATATCGGATTCGGAAATATCGTAAATACATCGAAGATCATCGCCATCGTCAGCCCTGAATCCGCGCCCATCAAGCGTCTGGTGCAGAACGCCAAGGAGAAAGGCATGGCCATAGACGCCACCCAGGGGCGCAAGACCAAGTCCGTGCTGGTCATGGAGAACAGCCAGGTGGTGCTGTCCGCGCTGCTTCCGGAGACCATCGCGGGCCGCGTCCACATGGGACAGGAGCCGGAAAACGCGGAAGCTGGCGATGAGGTGTAGGAACTGGGATAAAAACAGTCTCGGAACTGGAATGGAGGCTATCTATGGAAAAAAAGGGAATACTGATCGTGATATCAGGTTTTTCGGGAGCCGGTAAGGGTACCCTTGTGAGAGCGCTTTTAAATAAATATGATAATTATGCCCTGTCCATTTCCATGACGACCAGAAAACCCAGGGAAGGGGAGCAGGACGGCGTGGAGTACTTTTTTACGGACAGGGAGCGTTTTGAGGAGACTATCCGGCAGAACGGGCTGATCGAGTACGCACAGTATTGTGGCAATTATTACGGTACGCCCAGAGCATATGTGGAACAGCAGATGGAGGCGGGAAACAATGTGATCTTGGAGATCGAGATCCAGGGCGCACTGAAGATAAAGGAACAGTTTCCCGAAAGCCTGCTGATCTTCATCACGCCGCCGGACGCGGCGGAGTTAAAGCGCAGGCTGGTGAGCCGGGGGACGGAGAGCAGCGATGTGATCGCAAAGCGTCTGGCCCGGGCTGCGGAGGAATCAGGAGGCATGGAAGCCTATGATTATATAGCGGTAAATGACGATCTGGATGTCTGTGTGGAGGAAGTGCATCAGCTGGTGGAGGCTTCCCGCAGGGCGCCGATCAGAAGAGCGGCATTTATAGAAGAGATCAGAAGTGAATTAAAAGCGTTTGCGAAAGGAGAATAAAAATATGTTACATCCATCTTATTCCGATCTGATAAAGGTAGTGAACAGCGAGGTAGAACCCGGAGAGGCGCCTGTGGTGAACAGCCGTTATTCCATCGTTATGGCGACTTCCAAGAGAGCGAGGCAGATCATTGCGGGAGAGGATCCTCTGGTGCCGGGCAAAGCAGGAAATAAACCCTTGTCGGTCGCGGTAGACGAATTAAATCAGGGAGTCATCAAGATCTTGAGCGATGAAGAGTAAAGCGGAGGTAGCTGGAGTGCTGGCTACCTTATCTTACGGACAGGCATGGGGGTTGGTATGAAAATACTGGTTGTATCGCTGGGCTGCGACAAGAATCTGGCGGATACGGAAATGATGCTGGGAATGCTCCGGGACAGGGGATATTCTTTTACGGATGATGAGACGGAGGCGGAGGCGGTGATCGTCAACACCTGCTGTTTCATCGGAGATGCCAAAGAGGAGAGCGTCAATGTGCTGCTGGAGATGGCGGAGTTAAAGGACAGCGGACAGCTGAAAGCGCTGATCGCCGCAGGCTGCCTGGCGCAGCGTTACCGGGAGGAGATTCAGGAGGAGATCCCTCAGGTGGATGCCATCGTGGGAACCATGGCCATCAAGGAGATCGGGGATGCCCTGGAAGAAGCGCTTGGCGGAAAAGCCAGGAACCATTACCGGGATCTGAACATTGCGCCGCCCACATACCGGGATCGGATGTTGACCACAGGCGGTCATTTTGCTTACATGAAGATCGCGGAAGGCTGTAACAAACGCTGTACCTATTGCGTCATTCCCAAAGTCAGAGGGGATTACAGAAGCATCCCCATGGAAGAACTGGAGGCCCAGGCAAGAATCCTGGCGGAACAGGGGGTAAAGGAACTGATCCTGGTGGCCCAGGAGACTACCCTGTACGGCGTGGATCTGTATGGGGAAAAACGTCTGCCCGAACTGCTCCGCAGGCTGGCGCAGACAGACGGTATCTACTGGATCAGGCTCCTGTACTGTTATCCGGAGGAGATCACGGAGGAACTGATGGAGACCGTTGCCACAGAACCTAAAGTGTGCCATTATCTGGATATTCCCATCCAGCATGCTTCCGATCCGGTACTGAGGCGCATGGGCAGGCGTACTACGGAGGAGGAACTGCGGGAGCAGGTCCGGAAGCTGCGGGAGCGAATCCCCGATATCTGCCTGCGAACCACGCTGATCAGCGGATTCCCGGGCGAGACACAGGAAGATTTCGAGGAACTGTACCGATTCGTCAATGAGATGGAATTCGACAGACTGGGTGTCTTTCCCTATTCCCAGGAGGAGGACACGGCGGCCGCGGAAATGCCGGATCAGATCGATGAAGCCGTGAAAGAAGCCCGTCGGGACGAACTGATGGAACTGCAGCAGGCCATCGCCTTTGAAAAGGCGGAGGACATGATCGGCAGGGTGCTGACCGTCATGGTAGAGGGCAAAGTGGCGGAAGAGGATGTGTATGTCACCAGAACCTATCGGGACGCCCCCAATGTGGACGGCTATCTGTTCCTGAATACGACTGCGAACCTGATGACAGGCGATTTTGTGAAAGTCCTTGTCACGGATTCCAACGGATACGACCTGATCGGCGAAGTGTGCACACGGAATGAAGATTTTCTAAGGTCGTAAAGTACACGACCTAAGAAAATCTAAGTCATTCCGTTTTGTGGCGGTTTACCAATTGTTCTTGACAATAGAATCAGCCTTTTGGTTCTATTGTATGTGCCGCCGATGGCGGCATGACTGGAAGTGTGGGAAGCCTGCAAAGCAGGCATTTCTCATCAGAATTTGAGTCGCTGCAGGGCAGCGCGGAAATGAGGAGTAATATGAATCTGCCAAACAAACTGACTATCTTCCGGGTGATCCTGATCGTTCCCTTTGTGATCCTGCTTTTGGGGGGCGAGGCGGGATGGTTCGGGAGCAACCGTCTGATTCCTGATATCGCGGCGCTGGCGATTTTTATCGTTGCCAGCCTGACAGACCTGATCGACGGGAAGATCGCCAGAAAATATAACATGGTCACCAATTTCGGAAAATTTATGGATCCCCTGGCGGATAAGCTGTTGGTCAGCGCTGCCATGATCGGCCTGGTGGAACTGGGCAGGATCCCCGCCTGGGTGGTGATCGTCATTATCAGCCGTGAGTTCATCATCAGCGGTTTCCGCCTGATCGCGTCGGACAACAATGTGGTGATCGCGGCCAGCTACTGGGGAAAGTTCAAGACCACGTTCCAGATGGTCATGGTGTGCCTGATGCTCCTTGACCTGTCGGGATTTCTGCCCTGGTGGGGGATCCTGACCGATATCATCATGTGGATCGCGCTGGCGCTGACGGTGATCTCCCTGGCGGATTATCTGATCAAGAACAAGGGTGTCATGAAAGAACAGAAATAGAAGTTTTTGCAAGGAAGAGAGGAAAGTATGACAGTAGAATTGATCTGTGTAGGTACGGAACTGTTGCTTGGAAACATTGTAAACACCAATGCCGCCTATCTCGCCGAAAAATGCGCGGGGCTGGGGCTTTCCTGCTATTTCCAGACCGTGGTGGGGGATAACGCACAGCGTCTTGCCATGGTACTGAGGACGGCCATGGAGCGTTCCGATATCGTGATCCTTTCCGGCGGTCTGGGACCCACGGAGGACGACCTGACGAAAGAAGTGGCGGCGCAGGTCTGCGGAAAGGAACTGATCATGCACGAGCCCAGTCGGAAAAACATTTCCGAATTTTTCGAGGCGCGGGGAACCGTTCCCACGGAAAATAACTGGAAACAGGCCATGATGCCCGCGGATGCCCTGATACTGGAAAATCATAACGGTACGGCGCCCGGTGCCATCATTGAGACGGAACAGGCGAAAGTGGTGCTCCTGCCTGGGCCGCCCAACGAACTGTATCCCTTATTTGAGGAGAGCGTGGAACCTTACCTGAGAAGCCTGACCGATCGGGTCATCTGCTCCCAGACAGTGAAGATCTGCGGCCTGGGAGAGAGCAAGGTGGAGACCATGGTGAAAGACCTGATCGACACACAGACCAATCCTACCATTGCTACCTATGCAAAGACCGGTGAGGTCCATATCAGAGTCACAGCCGCTGCGGACGACCAGAAAGCGGCCAATAAACTGATCAAACCTGCGGTGAAAGAACTGAAGGCCCGCTTTGGCAATCATATTTATACTACGGAGGAAGATACCACCCTGGAAAAGGCGGTGGCGGATCTGCTGATCGCCAACGATCTGTCGCTGACCTGCGCGGAATCCTGTACCGGCGGTCTGCTGTCAGGTAGGATCATCAATGTTCCCGGTGTGTCAGAGGTTTATAAATCAGGCTATGTTACTTATTCGAACAAGGCGAAGCGGAAGCTGCTTGGAGTGAAGAAGACCACGCTGCAGAAATACGGCGCGGTCAGCGAACAGGTAGCGGAGGAGATGGCAAAGGGAGCCGCCCTGTTCGCCAAGGCGGACGTGGCAGTGGCCGTGACCGGGATCGCGGGGCCAGACGGCGGCACGGAAGAGAAACCTGTGGGCCTGGTGTATATCGCCTGCTGCGTCAAGGGAAAAGTGACGGTGAAGAGATACCAGTTTAGCGGAAACCGCGGCAAGATCAGGGAATCCGCCGTGTCTGCGGCGCTGTCCCTGATGCGGGAGTGTGTCCTGGAATATTTCAGCAAAGTGACTTTTGGGAAAAAGGATTGAAAAGATAAAAATGCGGCAGAGGATAGTACAATCCTTTTGCCGCTTTTTTCCGAATATGACATCACATTCTCTTGCCTGAGATCATTTTGTGTGGTATACTTTACCTGTCTGATACTTCATATGACATTTTGCCCGGTCCGGGCAGGCGCCACCCGTGAGGCGCGTCATAACATTCCGGCATATCGCCACAAGTTTCAGCAAAAATTTGAAAAACGGAGGTGAAATGTCTTTGAGGCAGTTTTATGGTACACAAAAAATGTTACTGTAAAAATATAATAAGTGATTGACAAAACCGAACAAATGTTTTATCCTGATAAAAGCAGAACATTTGTTCCTGAAAAAAGGAGAGATTAATATGGAAAGAGATGAGAAACTGAAAGCATTGGACGCAGCCATCAGCCAGATTGAGAAGCAGTATGGCAAGGGAGCGGTCATGAAGCTGGGAGATCCTGCTAATCAGATGAACGTAGAGACCATTCCCACTGGTTCCCTGAGCCTGGATATTGCATTGGGGCTGGGAGGCATTCCTAAAGGAAGGATCGTTGAGATATATGGACCGGAATCCAGTGGTAAGACCACAGTGACCCTGCATATGATCGCAGAGGTGCAGAAGTGCGGCGGCATCGCGGGATTCATTGACGCGGAGCATGCCCTTGATCCCGTGTATGCGAAGAACATTGGCGTGGATATCGATAACCTGTATATCTCCCAGCCGGATAACGGTGAGCAGGCGCTGGAGATCACGGAGACCATGGTGCGTTCCGGCGCGATCGATATCGTGGTGGTGGACTCCGTTGCGGCGCTGGTGCCCAAGGCGGAGATCGACGGTGACATGGGTGATGCCCATGTGGGACTCCAGGCACGTCTGATGTCCCAGGCGCTGCGCAAGCTGACCGCCGTGATCAGCAAATCCAACTGTACGGTGGTGTTCATCAACCAGCTGCGTGAGAAAGTGGGCATCATGTTCGGCAATCCCGAGACCACTACCGGCGGCCGTGCGCTGAAATTCTATTCTTCCGTGCGTATGGATGTGCGCCGTATCGAGTCTTTGAAGCAGGGCGGCGAGGTGATCGGCAACCGTACTCGTGTGAAAGTGGTAAAGAATAAGATAGCGCCGCCCTTTAAAGAGGCGGAATTTGATATCATGTTCGGCGAGGGTATCTCCAAAGAAGGAGATATCCTGGATCTGGCTGCTCAGATAGATGTGATCGTCAAGTCCGGAGCATGGTATGCTTACGAGGGAAATAAGATCGGACAGGGACGTGAGAACGCGAAACAGTTCTTGAAGGACAATCCTGAGATCTGTGAGGCGGTCAGCCAGAAAGTCCGCGCCCATTACGGGTTCGGGGAGAAGGCAAAAGCGGATGGCGATGTGCAGGATACCGGAAAAGTTCCGGCCAGGGAAAGCAAAGAGAAGAAAACCGCAGCCAAGGCAGGGACGGATCCTGCGACGGAAGCATAAGTGATGGAGGTTGAGCGTGAAGGTAACGGGATTGGAGGAACTGTCCAAATCACGCAGCAAGGTATTTATTGAGCAGGAGTTCGCCTTTGTGCTGTACAAAGGCGAACTGCGTTCTTATCATATACATGAGGGAGAAGAACTTGCCCAGGCCGATTATGATGAGATCATGAACACGATATTGCCCAGGCGGGCGAAGCTCCGTGCCATGAATCTGTTAAAGAGCAGGGAATACACTGAGAAACAGCTGCATGATAAACTAAAAGACGGATTGTATCCTGAAGATATCATCCAGCAGGCGCTGGAATATGTGGCTGGCTATCACTATACGGATGACCTGAGGTATGCGGAGACCTATATTTCTGACCATGAGGAGACCAGAAGCAGACGGCGGATAGAGCAGGACCTCCTGGAGAAAGGGATCGACAGGGTCACATTGGAGAAAGCATGGCAGCAGTGGGAACAGAAAGGCGGCGTTCAGGACGAGGAAAGGATGGTCAGGCAGCTTTTGGATAAAAGACACTATGACCCTGAAACGGCAGACCTGAAAGAGCGGCAGAAGAACTATGGCTTTCTGATGCGGAAAGGTTTCTCGCCGGATGTGATCCGCAGGGTGATCGGGTGGTAAAAACAAGGGTGATTGGGTTGCGGAAACAATTCGCTTGACAATATACAAAATAAAGTTTAAAATTTAAGTGTTGTGATTGCTTGTTAGAATGTTTTCGGTCCATGACGGACATGTACATACATTCTATGAATGGCCGTTTGGCAGCGGCTGAAGTGTACAATGAAAATTGAATAAGGAGGTGCTCCTGTAAGATGCTTATCTATGTGATTATTGCATTGGTCAGCATCCTTGTGACGGCTGTTGTTACCTCGCTTGCTGTGTCTGCTTATCAGAAAAAGGCAGCTGCATCCACAGTGGGGAACGCGCAGGAGAAAGCAAGGGAGATCATCGATGAAGCTCTGAAGACTGCGGAGACTAAAAAGCGTGAATCGCTGCTTGAGGTCAAGGAAGAGTCCATTCGCACCAAGAATGAACTGGATAAGGAGATCAAGGAACGCAGGGCGGAGGCTCAGCGTTATGAGCGCAGGGTCCAGCAGAAAGAAGAGAACATTGATAAGAAGGCCGAGGCAATTGAGAAACGGGAAGCCAGCTTGGCGTCCAGGGAAGAATCCCTCAATAAGATGAAGGATGAAGTTTCCAAATTGAACGAGCAAAGAGTACAGGAACTGGAACGTATTTCCGGGTTGACCTCTGAACAGGCAAAAGACTACTTATTGAAAATTGTTGAAGATGAAGTAAAGCATGAAACGGCTGTGATGATCAAGGAAATGGAGAGTCGCGCCAAAGAAGAAGCAGACAAAAAAGCGAAAGAGTACGTGGTGTCGGCCATCCAGAGATGCGCTGCGGACCATGTATCGGAGACTACGATCTCCGTCGTGCAGCTTCCGAATGATGAGATGAAGGGCAGGATCATCGGCAGAGAGGGTCGTAATATCCGCACTCTGGAGACTATGACCGGTGTCGATCTGATCATTGATGATACTCCCGAGGCAGTTATCCTGTCCGGCTTCGATCCCATCCGCCGTGAAGTTGCGAGGATTGCTCTTGAAAAGTTGATCGTTGATGGACGTATCCATCCTGCCAGGATTGAAGAAATGGTAGAAAAGGCTCAGAAAGAAGTCGAGATCATGATCAAGGAGGAGGGTGAAGCGGCCACGCTGGAAGTCGGTGTGCATGGCATCCATCCTGAACTGATCAAGCTTCTGGGCAAGATGAAATTCCGGACAAGCTACGGTCAGAATGCGTTGAAGCATTCCATAGAAGTGGCGCAGTTGTCAGGCTTGCTGGCTGCTGAGATGGGATTGGATGTGAGGCTTGCGAAGCGTGCGGGTCTGCTCCATGATATCGGCAAATCCGTGGATCATGAGATGGAAGGATCCCATATCCAGCTGGGGGTTGAACTCTGCAAGAAATACAAGGAGAATGCTACAGTCATCAACGCTGTGGAATCTCACCACGGTGATGTGGAAGCCACATCCCTGATCGCGTGTATCGTTCAGGCCGCGGATACGATTTCTGCTGCAAGGCCGGGTGCCAGGAGAGAGACTCTGGAGACCTATACCAGCAGATTAAAACAGTTAGAAGAAATAACAAACAATTTCAAAGGTGTAGACAAATCTTTTGCTATTCAGGCAGGTCGTGAGGTTCGTGTAATGGTAGTGCCGGAGCAGATCACAGATACCGATATGGTTCTGCTGGCTCGTGATATCTCCAAGCAGATCGAGGCAGAACTGGAATATCCGGGGCAGATCAAGGTAAATGTGATCCGTGAGAGCCGTGTGATTGATTACGCAAAGTAACCGTGATATTTTTGCTTGAAAATTTCATATGGATGAAAACCGCTGTGCAAATGTGCAGCGGTTTTTGTTTACTATGATTCAAAGACATTTTCCCACGTCGGAGGAGATGGCCGTGGATCTGGTAAGTATAGAGAAACTGTCGGCAATGTGCTGACGTTTGCGTGATGAGAGAGGAGCGGATATTGTAATGGCAGAATTTAAACGATTGAAAAGGGAATTGGTGGCAAAAGGCGTTATCTTGGATTATTATCAGGATACCATGTTAATCCCTAACGGGAATACGGCAAAGTGGGATCTGATAGACCACAAGGGAGCGGCAGCCGTAGTGGCGGTGCGGGAGGACGGAAAACTGCTGATGGTGCGCCAGTACCGCAATGCGCTGGAGAGGGATACGCTGGAGATTCCCGCAGGCGGCCTGAACGGAAGAGAAGAGCCTACCATGGACGCCGCCAGGCGTGAACTGGAGGAAGAGACTGGTTATATCTGCGGCAGTATGGAACTGCTCAATTCCATCTATACCACGGTGGCGTTCTGCAATGAGAAGATAGATATCTATCTGGCAAGGGAACTGAAGCGTGGGGAGCAGCATCTGGATGAGGATGAGTTCATCAATGTGGAGGCATACACCCTGGAGGAGTTAAAGCAGCTGATCTTCGATCGTAAGATACAGGATTCCAAGACCATCTGTGGGATCCTGACCTATGCCGCAAAGTATGCATAGGCAGTACTGCGCCCGCATAAGATTGGTGTGAGAGGGCCTGTAAGACAGGCAGGAAGTGCGGGCATGGATATGCGTTTGGTGGGAAAGAGATCTGGTCTTGGCAGGATTCCGGTATGGCAGCTTTTCATAGCGGGCTTTTTGGCAGGGATTCTGGTCGTGAACATGGGAGAGAGCATTTTACTGGAAAAAACGGGTCTGTTTGATGAGGAAGTACTTTACCATATGAAATACATGACCGTTGACTGTAATGCTCTCTTTTGCTATGCCCTGAGAAAGAGGCTGCTGGTCGTCCTGATCTTGGCGGTCCTGTCCACTACCTATCTGGGACTGGCAATCTGCGTGGGCGCGGCGCTGTGGTATGGAGCGGCGGCGGGAGGGCTGCTGGCCGTGATGGTGCTGCGTTACGGCATGAAAGGGATCCTGCTTGCGGCGGCAAGCCTGTTTCCTCATTATCTGATCTTTTTTCCCGCCATATTTACGCTCCTGGCATGGGGGGAGAGCGTATACGGCAGCATTTATCACCGAACCGGCGTAGAGCCGGAGAAAAATATCCCGATCAAAAAAATGGGGCAGCTTGCGGCGGTCATCGGAATGACCGTGGCAGGCTGCGCCCTGGAGGGATATGTAAATCCCGCAGTGTTTTTAAGCTTATTGAAGATCTTCTGAATCCTCTGTATCCGCAGCGCTCGGCGGCGACTCAAATCCAGATGAAAAGCTTTTCACCCTATTCATACTCCGCGATATCGTAGATCAGTTTTTCGGAAGCCTCCCAGCCCAGGCAGGGATCGGTGATGGATCTTCCATAAACGCCATCGCCTATTTTCTGGCATCCCTCCTCGATATAGCTTTCGATCATGACGCCTTTTACCAGATTATAGATATCATGGTTCAGCTTACGGCTGTGCATGACTTCCTTTACGATGCGGATCTGCTGCTCGAACTGCTTGCCGGAGTTGGAATGGTTCGCATCAATGACGCATCCGGGGTGTTTCAGATCCATTTTCCCATACATTTCCAGCAAAAGGTTCAGATCCTCGTAGTGGTAGTTGGGGATATTGTTCCCGTGCTTATTTACCGCGCCCCGCAGGATGGTGTGGGTCAGGTCATTGCCGGAAGTTTTCACCTCCCAGCCCCGGTATATGAAAGAGTGAGGGTGCTGTGCCGCGTAGACAGAGTTCAGCATAACAGACAGATCTCCGCTGGTAGGGTTCTTCATGCCTGAAGCCACATCAAATCCGCTGACGGTGATGCGATGCTGCTGATCCTCTACAGAGCGTGCGCCGATAGCCACATAAGAGAGGATATCCGATACATAGCCCCAGTTGTCGGGATAGAGCATTTCGTCCGCGGCAGTCAGTCCTGTTTCGGAGATGGCACGGATGTGCATTTTTCTCATGGCCATCAGTCCTGCGAGAAAGTCGGGCTTCTTCTCTGGGTCAGGCTGATGGACAATGCCCTTATATCCCTCGCCGGTAGTGCGGGGTTTATTGGTGTAGATCCTGGGGATCAGGATCAGTTTGTCTTTCACCTTATCGTTCACCTTTGCCAGTCGGGTGATATAATCGCAGACGGAATCCTCATTGTCCGCGGAACAGGGACCAATGATGACCAGGAATTTCCGGCTCTTTCCGGTCAGGACATCCCTGATCTCGGCATCTCTCTGCGCTTTGATCTCGGCAAGGGCTGCCGGGAGGGGCAGCTGCTGTCTGATCTCCTCGGGGGAGGGCAGCTTTTGTATAAATTCAAAACTCATGATATGTTCAATCCTTTCTTAAATAGGTATCTGTCAGGGCCGGACAGCTATTTTATTATAGTACAAGCGTTCAAAAGGTGCAAGTTTTACTTGACAGTAAAAAGGGGAAAAGATATACTATAAATGAGAATGGTTCTCAAAATATAGTTTTTCACAGAAAATCCGGATTTGCATACAATATCCACATCAGGGATAGAGCGGAAAGGATGGACGAAATGGCAGATGTGATTATTATTACCGTGTTAGCGATCGTCGTATTTTTTATAGTGCGCAGTCAGCTCCGTAAATTGAGGAAAGGACAGTGCGGCGGGGGATGTGCAGGCTGCTGCGGAAGCTGCAGTGGCTGCTGTGAGGCTCCGATAAAGAAGACGGAAACCTAAAAGGACATTTTTATATGTCCTTTTTTTATTTTTTTCTTTGCGAATATTGAGGAATATGTTATAATGTTCGAAAAGGGCAGAGTCAAATGGACAAAGACACATCTGCCAAGCTTGCTTGAGCGGATGTGCCTTTGCCCATTTGACGAGCGAAGCGAACCCGAAAAACCAAAGGTTTTTCGGGTCTCTGCCCTGTACCAAGCAGAGATCCGGTTTTTCGGGTCTCTGCCCTGTACCAAGCAGAGATCCGGTTTTTCGGGTCTCTG
>JAMPFQ010000022.1:22983-67508 GCA_023664345.1 Lachnospiraceae bacterium
CCCTGTACCAAGCAGAGATCTGAGCATTTTTGGTCTCTGCCCTGTACCTCATACCAAGCGGAGAATCAGATGGGATCATGCCAGAAAATACGAACCAATCCTCTGACAGGAATCACAGACGTGTACAGCGGCTGAAAAAATACATCATCCTGATCCTGACACTGGCCATAGTGATACCCGTTATATTGTGCATCGTCCTGCTCGTCCGGGTTTCCAGCCTGAATCAGACATTGGATGTGTTATCGTCACAGTTGGATGATCTGACGTGGACGGTCAGGGAACAGCAGCAGGAACTGGAAGGATTAACGGCGGAAGTTCATGTGCGCAGGAAAGCAGGCCCCGTTGTCACTGGTCGGTCAGGCAGCTGGCAGGGACATGCAGGACTTGATGGGACAGCCTCATCGGCATCCGGAGATCCGGAACCACGATCGGATCCGGAACAGCCTTTGCGCAGAGTGTACCTGACGTTTGATGATGGTCCCAGTATCTATACGGATGATATCCTTGAGATATTGGACAGGTATGGCGTCAAAGCGACTTTTTTTGTGGTTGGGAAAGAATCGGATCTGGAGAAAGAAGCCCTGACTATGATCGTGGATGGTGGGCATACTTTGGGTATGCACAGCTATACTCACAGATATGCGGAAGTATATCAGTCGGTGGAAGCTTTTGCGGAGGACTTCGTGAGATTACAGAGTTATCTCTATGAGGTGACCGGAGTGGAGAGTAAATTCTATCGTTTCCCCGGAGGATCCTCCAACACGGTCAGCGATATCGATATGCAGGAGTTTGCTGATTATCTGGAAAGCCAGGGCGTGCAATTCTATGACTGGAACATTTCTTCGGGAGATGCCTCAAGCATACAGCTTTCCGTTGATACGCTGGTCAGGAACAGTACGGCAGGAATCGGGGAGAACAGCACTTCCATCATACTTTTTCACGATTCCGCGGACAAGCGGACTACAGTGGACGCATTGCCCATCATTATCGAGAGGATCCTGGCAATGGAGGATACCGTGATTCTTCCGATCACGGATGAAACCGTGCCTATTCAACATATACACTGATAAACGAATGAACGGAGGAGTAGATCAACATGGGTTTTTTCTCAGATCTGAGGGAAGATCTGTCGCAGGCGGTCAATGAACTGATGCCTGCGGAAGAACAGATCAGGCCCGGAGGTGAGCAGGCTGCGGCGTTGTCCGCCGCAGAAGCAAAATCACCGGACCATGCAACAGTAAAAACGCCGGAGCCGACTGCAGCGACGCCTGAAAAGCCTGCGTATTCTTTGGAGGAGATGCTGGAGAACATTGACAGTTTCAAACTCGACGGAGAGGAGTCAGGCGAGGCGGAAGAATCTCTGCTGGGGACATCAAAACCAGTGAAAGAACCGGTCATCGCGGAACCTGCGGTGGAGGAGCCGTCCATAGAAGTGCCTGCGGTCGGAGAGCCCATTGCAGAGCAGCCGCCTGTAGAAGTGCCTGCGATGGAAGAAGTCCGGCAGCAGGAACCGGAAATGCCGCCCGTACCTGCAGAGGGATCATTGGCGGAAAGGTCAATGGCTGAGCTTTCTGTTGAGGAAACGCCGATGGCGGAGGAACCTGCAGAGGAAGCGCCGACAATCCTGGAGTCTGTTCAGGAAGAAACTGAGGCTGAGCCTCCTGCTGAGGAGGAGCAGGCAGCAGAGGAAGCGTCTGAGGAGGATGCTGTTCAGAGAGACACACTGTCAGGGATCCATGAGCAGGTAGAAGAGCAGGAAAAGGAGCCCGTTGAAAGTATGGACACAGTCAGCATGACAGAAAATAATCAGGAAGAAAGCAAAGGAGCAGAGGAGACAATGGAAACAATGGAGACAATGGAAACAATGGACGCGGCAGGCGAAAGAGTAGCCGCAGACGAGACGGCCGTTATCACGGGCGCAATGGTCATCAAGGGTGATATCACCACAGAGGGATCGATCGATGTGATCGGTACCGTAAACGGTAATATCGAATCCTATGGCAAGCTGAACATCACCGGCCATATCATCGGTAATTCGAAAGCGGCTGAGATCTATGCGGAGGGAGCTAAGATCAACGGTGAAGTTACCAGTGAGGGTGCTGTGAAGATTGGTGCAAGTTCTGTGATTATTGGCAACATTACCGCTACCAGCGCTGTTATCGCAGGCGCTGTAAAGGGTGACATTGATGTGAAGGGGCCTGTTATCCTGGATACTTCCGCAATCGTGATGGGCAATATCAAGTCCAAGTCCGTACAGATCAATAACGGTGCAGTGATCGAGGGTATGTGCTCTCAGTGCTACGCGGATGTCAGCCCTACTACTTTCTTTGATGAATATAAGCCGGAGCCTGTACGCAAAACAAAGTCTAAATAAGGAGAATATCCAGTATGCGCAGGATTCTTTTAAAATTAAGCGGAGAGGCGCTTGCCGGTGATAAAAGGACGGGCTTCGATGAGGAAACTGTCAGAAGAGTGGCGATGCAGGTGAAGCAGCTGGTGGATGACGGTATCCAGGTGGGGATCGTGATAGGCGGCGGGAATTTCTGGAGAGGCCGCACCAGCGAGAATATTGACCGTACCAAGGCCGATCAGATCGGTATGCTGGCCACCATCATGAACTGTATCTATGTGTCGGAGATATTTCGTTCCGCAGGGATGCGCACCAATATCCTGACGCCCTTTGCATGCGGGACATTTACCAGGCTGTTTTCGAAAGATGAGGCAGTCAGATGTCTGGAGGAAGGGCAGGTGGTCTTCTTCGCGGGAGGCACAGGGCATCCGTATTTTTCCACGGATACCGGCGTGGTACTCCGTGCCATCGAGGTGGAGGCGGAAGTGATTCTGCTGGCCAAAGCCGTGGACGGTGTTTATGATGATGACCCCAATAAGAATCCTGACGCGAAGAAATACGCGGAAGTCTCTATTGATGAGGTCATAGCCAGGAATCTTCAGGTAGTTGACATGACGGCGTCCATTCTGGCAAGGGATAACAGGATGCCCATGTGGGTGTTCGGACTGAATGAAGAGAACAGTATTGTCAATACCGTAAAAGGGAATTTTAACGGAACAAAGGTACTGGTATAAGAAAGGAACAGACTATGGACGCAAGACTACAGCAGTATGATGATAAGATGAAAAAGACGGTGGAATTTCTGGTATCGGACTATGCGGCCATTCGTGCGGGACGCGCGAATCCCCATGTTCTGGATAAGATCAGGGTGGATTATTACGGCACGCCTACCCCGATCCAGCAGGTAGGCAATGTGAGCGTGCCCGATCCCCGCGTTATCCAGATCGCACCATGGGAAAAGTCGTTGCTGAAAGCCATTGAAAAGGCGATCCTGACCTCTGAACTGGGGATCAATCCCACCAATGATGGAAGCGTGATCAGGCTGGTGTTCCCGGAACTGACCGAGGAACGCAGAAAAGACCTGGCAAAGGATATCAAGAAGAAAGCGGAGGAGGGCAAAGTGGCTGTCCGCAATATCCGCCGGGACGGAAATGATGCCTTTAAGAAACTGTCAAAAGAAGACGTATCCGAGGATGAGATCAAGCAGCTGGGAGATCAGCTGCAGAAGATGACTGATAAATACATCAAGGATATTGACAAGCTGATGGAAGAGAAAACCAAAGAGATCATGACAGTCTGAGGAACTGTTGCAGTGATCTTACGGTAATGAAAAAGCGGGGAGTGGAGAAAAATCCGCTCCCCTTTTCCATATGCAGCGCAGACACCGTAGTACAGAGGCGGGACTGGAGCAGGAAGGATGAGGCAGTATGGAGGAAAGATCAAGGATGCCGCGTCATGTGGCAATCATTCTGGATGGCAACGGCAGATGGGCAAAGTCCAAGGGAATGCCCCGCAATTATGGGCATGTCCAGGGGGCAAAAACGGTGGAAGTCATCTGTGAGGAAGCATACAGGATGGGGATACAGTACCTGACGGTATACGCGTTCTCCACGGAGAACTGGAACCGGCCCCAGAGCGAGGTGGACGCTCTGATGAAGCTGCTCCGCAATTATATGAAGACCTGTCTGCAGACAGCAAAGAAAAACCGCATGTGCGTCAGGGTCCTGGGAGAAAAGTCCCGGCTGGACGAGGATATCCGCACCAGGATCGAAGAACTGGAGGAGGCTACAAAAGATAATGACGGCCTCCATTTTCAGATCGCTATCAATTATGGCGGAAGGGATGAGATCGTAAGGGCTTCCAGGAAAATGGCGGACAGGATCGCGGCGGGAGAATTAAAGCCGGAGGACGTCACGGAGGAGACCATAAACAGTTTCCTGGATACCGCGGGGGTTCCGGATCCGGATCTTCTGATCCGGACCTGTAACGAACAGCGGATCTCAAATTTTCTGCTCTGGCAGCTGGCATATACGGAATTTTATTTTACCCCTGTGCCCTGGCCGGATTTTACAAAGGAAGAATTGATAAAAGCTGTGGAAGCATATAATCATAGAGACAGAAAGTACGGCGGAGTGAAGGAGGAATAAACCCATGTTTTGGACCAGATTGTTCAGCGGGATCATATTGTTGGTGATCGCCATCGGTTCCATCTGGCTGGGCGGGCCGGTGCTGACGGCGGTGCTGCTTGTGGTTTCCCTGATAGGATACCTGGAATTGACGAAAGCCCTGGGTGTGTCTTCCGGGAAAAGGACCATTACCGCAGACAACGCCGCCTCAAAGACCTCGTTTTTCATGGTGATGCCTGAAATTACGGCCATTGAGGTGATCGGCATGATCGGTACGGTGCTCTATTATGGTGTGATCCATCTGAGGACGGAGGGCGCGAAGCTGGCAGTGTGGAACGGTTCAGCGGGCACAGTATGGCTTCTGGCCTGCATCGTGCTGGTCTTTCTGGCGCAGCTGTTCGCCTATGTCTTTGCTTTTCCGAAGTATCAGGCGGAACAGGTGATCGCCGGATTCTTTTCTTTTATGTACGCTCCTGTGATGATGTCGTTCATTGAACTGACGAGAATGACGGGCGCGGGCATCATCACGGTATGGCTCATACTGATCAGTTCCTGGGGCTGTGATACCTGTGCTTACGCGGTGGGCAAGCTGATCGGGAAAAAGAAGATCTTTCCCCTCTTAAGCCCCAAGAAGTCTCTGGAAGGGTGTGTCGGCGGCGTGCTGGGAGCGGCGCTTCTGGGTTTTCTGTACGGAAAGTTCCTGGTCAGCCTTTTTCCCATAACGGTTGATATTTTTGCCTGGCAGGCGGCGCTGATCTGTGCCCTGGGCGCGGTCATCAGCATGGTGGGAGATCTGGCGGCATCCGCCATCAAGCGGAATAAGGGGATCAAGGATTACGGCAAGCTGATCCCCGGCCATGGCGGCATCATGGATCGTTTTGACAGTGTGATCGTGACAGCGCCCCTGGTCTACTTTATGACCATGTTCCTGATTGTCCATTAACAGACAAAAGCGTGAGAAGAATTTCTAATGCTCATGCCAGAGGGACATAATGCGGATAAATCCGCATGCAAAGAAATTCTAAATCTCACACTGAAGAACGCCAAGCGAACAGGTTCGCTTTGGGCAGGCGTTCTTCCCGGAACCATTGATCAGTATGCGTGCCGGAGCACGCAAGGGGTGTAAGTTTGAAAGTAAACTTTCAAATATTGATTAGTATGCGTGCTGAAGCACGCAAGGGGTGTACATATGAAAAAGATAGCGATTTTGGGTTCTACCGGTTCTATCGGTACACAGACGCTGGAGGTGGTGCGCAGCAATCCTGACTTGCAGGTGGTGGCGCTGGCGGCGGGCAGCAGCGTGGCGAAAATGGAAGAGCAGATCAGGGAATTTCATCCCGTGCTGGCGGCCATGTGGACGGAGGAAGCGGCTGCGGAACTGCGTCTTAAAGTAGCGGATACGGGCGTCAAGGTGGTTTCCGGAATGGAAGGACTGCTGGAGATCGCTGTTTTCCCGGAAAGCGGGGTATTAGTCACCGCCATTGTGGGAATGATTGGTATCAGGCCCACGATCGCGGCTATCCAGGCGGGAAAGGATATCGCGCTGGCAAATAAGGAAACGCTGGTGACGGCGGGACATATCATCATGCCCCTGGCAAAGAGGTGCGGCGTATCGGTACTGCCTGTGGACAGCGAGCACAGCGCCATCTTCCAGTCATTGAACGGAGAGCCCGCGGATAAGATTGAAAAGATACTGCTGACCGCTTCCGGCGGCCCATTCAGGGGCAAGAGCAGGGAACAGCTGCAGGAGATCCGGGTGGAGGACGCGTTAAAGCATCCCAACTGGGCTATGGGAAAGAAGATCACCATCGATTCGTCCACCCTTGTCAACAAGGGGCTGGAAGTGATGGAGGCCAAATGGCTGTTTGGGGTGGATCTTGACAGGATCCAGGTGGTGGTGCATCCCCAGAGCATCATTCATTCCGCGGTGCAGTTCGTGGACGGCGCCATCATGGCCCAGCTTGGCGTCCCTGATATGAAGCTGCCCATCCAGTACGCGCTGTTCTATCCTGACAGACGTCCCATGGGGGGAAAGCGAGTGGACTTTTTTGACCTGGCGCAGGTCACTTTTGAGAAGCCTGACACGGAGACCTTTACAGGCCTGGCGCTGGCCTATGAGGCGGCCAAAGCGGGCGGGAGCCTGCCCACGGTGTATAATGCCGCCAATGAAAAGGCGGTGGCGCTGTTTTTGGAACGCAGGATATCCTACCTGCAGATACCGGAACTGATCGGGGAGGCCATGGAACGGCATAAGGTGATCGAAGATCCCACGGTGGAGCAGATACTGGACGCCGAGGCGGAGACTTACGAATCTATTTCAGGAAGGATGAAACGGTAAAAAATGACTCTGATATTGTTTATTCTTATATTCGGGGTGGTAGTTATCGCACATGAGTTCGGACATTTCCTGCTTGCGAAAGCGAACGGGATCCATGTGGTGGAATTTGCGGTGGGCATGGGACCAAACCTGATTTCGACGAAAAAGGGAGGCACGAAATATTCCCTGAAGCTTTTCCCCATCGGCGGAGCCTGCATGTTTGAGGGCGAGGATGGATTGAATGAGAAAGAGGGGGAGCCTGGCGAGGGATCTTTTAACAAAGCCAGTGTCTGGGCCAGGATCTCCACGGTGGTGGCAGGACCGTTCTTTAATCTGATCCTTGCTTTTATCGTAGCCTTTTTCATGGTGAACATGAGCGATGTGTTTGCCATCCGGGATGCCATGGCGGTACAGGTCGCGGAGGGCGGCGGCGCCGAAGCGGCGGGACTGCAGGCCGGGGACAGGATTCTCTCCATCAACGGAGAGAAGGTAAGGCTGTACCAGGAGATTTCGCTTTATATGCAGGTTTCCTACCGGGGCGGCGATCTGGAGATCGTCTATGAGCGTGGCGGAGAGCGGTTTACCACCACCCTGACGCCGCAGTATGACGAGGAGATGGGAACTTATCTGCTGGGTGTGGTGAACGGTGAGTTCCTGGAGCCGAAAGGGATTGATACCCTGAAATACGCGTGGTATGAGATACGCTATTCCGTCAAGGCCACCTATAAGAGCCTGGGGATGCTGTTCCGCGGACAGGTGGGCCGGGAGGATGTGGCGGGGCCCGTGGGCATCGCGGTGAATGTGGTGGGCAAGACCTATGATGAGGCGAAGGATTATGGCTGGCAGAGTGTCCTGATCAGTATGCTCAATATCGTTCTGATGCTGTCGGTGAACCTGGGGATCCTGAACATGCTGCCCGTTCCGGCGCTGGACGGAGGCAGGCTGGTGTTCCTCCTGCTGGAGGTCATCCGGGGAAAGCCTGTGCCGCCGGAGAAAGAGGGCATGGTGCATTTTGTGGGTCTGGTGTTCTTTATGGTATTGATGGTATTTATCTTCTTTAATGATCTGGCAAATATCTTTATGCATTGATCTCCCGGGCAGAGAGCCGGATGCCGTGCCTGAACAGACACGGACATCTGGTGTATGCCGCAGGCGGAGCAATCTTTCTTTTTATGATTCCACGGTTGAAAATGAGATGATCGTTGACTCATGTACACAATTAAATAACATATGTGACAAAACGGAGGATGTCTATGGAATTTATGTCAGGATATTACAGGCAGAAGGAGGATTCCACGGCTTTACTGCTGCAGCAGTATGTGTGCCACGGGGTGCCGGTCTGTCTTGGATGCGTCTGCGGCGGGAAGGACTCCGCGGCGGGAATGGCAGGCGGGCTGTTTACCGGGCTGCTTTTGAGGGCATTTCGGGGGGCTGACCTGTCACAGGCAGTGGAGAAGCCGTCGAGATTCCTGAAAAAGATGGAAAAGCGGATATACAGATGCAGGGCAGACTGTGATGTTCCGACTGCGTTCTGGATGGCGGGGATCCTGTGCGCAGGGGAGAGTTTCCTGCTTTTTGCAGAGGGAAAGGTGAAAATATCTCTTTGTAACATTGGATTTGGGCGTCCGTCATTGCATGAGATCAGGGCAGGTGACGGGGAACGGCGGATGCGTATGCTGAGGGGGAGCATGGAGCCGGGAATAGGCATACTGCTGGCTTCAGAAAACTTTTACAATCATATTCCCCGGTCGGATATGCAAGATTGTCTGTCAGTGAAGGATATCAATGACTCCGGACAGACACGGAAGAGAATCAGGGAACTCGGTGAAATGGCGGAACAGCGGGGCGGCAGGGGAATGGGGGCGCTGCTTTTGGAAGTCCGGTAAGGGAGAGTCGGCTGTTCGCGAAGGTCAAATATCCCGTCAGCTTGCTGCGGGGTCTTTGACTGTCCGCGGGGATAAAGAAAGGAAATGAAGATGGGTATGGAAAAGGATACAGGAAAAACCGCAGGAAAGAGAGTTGGTTTCCACTATCACGTTGTGCGTTCTTTGGGAGAGGGCGCATTTGCGCAGGTCTATCTGGTAGAAGACGGACATGGACGGCAATATGCCTGCAAGGTCAGCAGGGCGATAAAAATGCTGAGAAAGGAAGCGGAAATGCTGAGTCGGTTGTATCACCCGCTGTTTCCGGCATATCTGGGATATGAGGAAAGCGAGGGCACGGGCAGGCTTTTTATGGAATATATCCCCGGCAGGAGTCTGGGTCAGCTGGCGCGGCGCAGGGGAGGGATTTCAGCCACACAGGCGCTGAAGATTGCGGAGGAACTGGCGGACGGGATGCGTTATCTGCATGAGCGGCAGCCCCCGATCTTGTATCGGGATCTGAAGCCGGACAATATCATGGTCTGTGAAAACGGGCATGTCAAGGTGATCGATCTGGGCTGTGCCTGTTATCTGGACGAGCAGGGAGGAGAGAGAGTGGGGACGCCCGGATTCGCACCGCCGGAACAGCTGTCCGCAGGTCAGACAGCGGGGATCTGCAGCGATGTGTATGGGCTGGGCAGGACGATGCAGAGTGTGATGGGAACCTGCAGACGGCGGACAGGCATGGCCGCAGGAGCAGGCTCTGATGCGGGATCTGCGTTCCCAAATGGGGGAGAGAGACATCATGGAGGCATCGGCATATGGCATCGCAGGGGGAGAAGATGCTGTGACGGGGAGAGAAAACGGCGAAGTGCGGAAAGGAGATGCCGCAGGCGGCTGGAACATATGATCGAAGAGAGCACCCGCGAGGATTTCAGGCAGCGTCCTCAGGATATGATCAGCGTATCCGATATCCTCACCGGGAAAAGGAAAAGGGAGGAGGGAATCGTCTGTGAAAAAAGTATTTGGGAAAGCAGCTATAAAAACTCTTGCAGTTTACCGCCGGTCTGATATACTTAAAGAAAGAACACGTGCACGGGCACGGCAGGACAAAATACATAGAAAAGGAGATCTTTGTTATGCGTTTTTTTATTGATACTGCAAAGGTAGAGGACATCAGGAAAGCAAACGATATGGGAGTGATCTGCGGCGTGACCACCAATCCTTCCCTGATCGCAAAGGAAGGCAGGGTATTTGAGGAAGTGATCGCGGAGATCGCATCCATCGTTGACGGGCCTATCAGCGGGGAGGTAAAGGCCACCACCGTGGACGCGGAGGGCATGATCGAAGAAGGCAGGGCGATCGCGAAAATCCATCGTAATATGGTGGTCAAGATTCCCATGACGGCGGAGGGGCTGAAAGCCTGCAAGGTACTGAGCTCCGAGGGGATCAAGACCAATGTGACTCTTATCTTCTCAGCCAATCAGGCGCTGTTGGCGGCGCGCGCCGGCGCCACCTATGTATCTCCTTTCCTTGGACGTCTGGATGATATCAGCGAGAGGGGCGTGGACCTGATCCGTGAGATCTCGGCTATCTTTGCCATGACAGATCTGGAGACCCAGATCATCTGTGCAAGCGTCCGCAATCCCGTGCATGTGACAGACTGTGCGCTGGCAGGCGCAGATATCGCTACGGTTCCCTATTCCGTGATCGAACAGATGGTAAAGCATCCCCTGACGGAAGCGGGCATCGCCAAGTTCCAGGCGGACTATAAGGCTGTGTTTGGCGAATAGTGTGAACGGAATGAAGATTTTCTAAGGTCGTAAAGTATACGACCTTAGAAAATCTAAGTCATTCCGGGAAGAATCCGCAGAGCGGATTCTTCCGGTCTTGCGGCGGTTCATCGATTGGTTTGTGCCGCCGCAGGCGGCATGACGGGAAGTGTGAAAACCGCCGCGCTGGCCATGCAGCGCGGCGATCCTTTGATGGTGCGCCATGCGGCGCGTATTTTTCAGCTCGTTCGGGGAGCCTTATTTCATCTGTTCTTCCTGCTTCTTGATCATACGACGGACCATCTCGCCGCCGATAGAACCTGCCTCACGGGAAGTCAGATCACCATTGTAACCCTCTTTCAGGTTTACGCCAAGCTCGGAAGCAACCTCGGTCTTAAAACGATCCATGGCTGCCTTTGCTTCAGGAACTTCTACTCTATTACTTCTGTTACCGGACATTTCATTCACCTCCAAACATTACATATTTGCTACCTTCTCTATTTTCAAGATAAGTGCTGCGATCACTTATCCTGAAAATTTCTCAGTCAAGCAATTGCCGCGACTTATCTTGGTCTTATTATCTGCCTTGACGAAAAAAATATAATGGTAGTTTTTGGTTGCTTCTTTTTGGGGGATCATGCTATAGTATTAACTGAGACCGGAAAGCCGCGGCTGACCGGGATCGCACGCGACATTCTGACCTGCGAAGATCCGTTCTGAGCAGAAAGGGCTTATTTTTTATGCCTTTCAGATGTTAAGACATATTATTTATCACAGGAGGCATGAATATGAAGAAAACAAAAAGAAATCCTTTGAAAAAAGCGGCGGCGCTGGGCTTGAGCCTGTTGATGCTGGCGGGCGTATTGGGTGGATGCGGAGAGGCCGATCAATCTGCGATTAGTGGACGGGTGCAGGCTGTAACGGTCCGCATAGGTTCCCTGAAAGGCCCCACATCTCTGGGGCTTCTGAACCTGATGGACAAGTCGTCTAAAGGGGAGACAACCGATGATTATGAATTTCAGATGGCGGTGGGCGCGGATGAACTGCTGCCCCTGATGGTCAAGGGCGATCTGGATATCGCGCTTGTCCCTGCCAATGTGGCGGCTG
Organism: Lachnospiraceae bacterium; assembly: GCA_023664345.1. GTDB lineage: Bacteria > Bacillota > Clostridia > Lachnospirales > Lachnospiraceae > Acetatifactor. The sequence continues at coordinate 34,518 of JAMPFQ010000022.1, forward strand.
TGCTTTATCAGAAGACGGACGGCGGCGTGGCGGTGATCGATATCAACACCCTGGGCGTGCTCTATCTGGTGACGGGAACGGCGGAAATAAGCGGTATCGCCGACCTGAAAGGAAAGACGGTCTATCTTACGGGCAAGGGAACCACGCCGGAGGCTTCCCTGCGGTATCTGCTGGATGTAAACGGACTGGCAGAGGAGGATGTGACATTGGAGTTCAAGTCAGAAGCCACGGAAGTGGCCGCAGTGCTGGCGGAGGATCCTGATGCCATCGGCCTGCTCCCGCAGCCTTTTGTCACAGCGGCATGTATGCAGAATGAAGATCTGAATACCGTGCTTGATATCAATGAAGAATGGATCCGTGCGCAGGGAGGCGCAGGGAACGGCAATGGCATGGTAACAGGTGTTACCGTAATCCGCAGGGAGTTCCTGGAAGCCTATCCGGAAGCGGTGGCTGCTTTTCTGGAAGAACATGCCGCCAGCACCCGGGCGGTCAATGACGATCCGGACACAGGTGCGGCGCTGGCGGTCCAGCAGGGTATCGTGGCAAAGGAGCCCATTGCGCAGAAAGCAATACCGCAGTGTAATATTGTATGCGTCACCGGGCAGGAGATGAAAGAAGCGCTTTCCGCATACCTGGATGTGCTTTATGATTTTAATGCGGAACTGACGGGCGGCGCGATACCGGGGGATAACTTTTACTACATTCCGTGATGATTGACGCCGCCGGAGGCGGCAGGGGGATCATGAAGAAAAAAAATTTGCGTAAGGCCATTATCATACTGGCATGGCTCATTGTATGGCAGATCGCTGCCATGACCGTGGATAACAGCATCCTGATGGCGGCTCCCCTGGAAGTTCTTGGGGAGTTGTTTTCCATGCTGGGAGATGCGGGATTTTATCAGACTGTGTGCACATCGCTGCTGCGGATCGGATGCGGGTTCCTGGCGGGATCTGCGGTGGCGGTGGCGCTGGCGGCTGTGAGCAGCGGGCATCCCCTTTTTGAGGAGGCGCTCTCCCCGATGATGGCGCTGTTAAAGACCATACCCGTGGCGTCTTTTGTGGTATTGCTGCTGATCTGGTGGGGCTCCTCCTTTCTGGCGGTGGCGATCTGCTTTGTGGTGGTGCTGCCCAATATCTATATCAATACGCTGGAGGGACTGAAAAATACGGACAGGCAGCTTCTGGAGATGGCGCAGGTATTCCATATGCCGGTAAAGAACAGATTCTTCTACATATACAGGCCCGCCATTGCTCCGTTTTTGTACAGCGGCATGAAGATATCCCTGGGCATGTGCTGGAAGTCGGGGGTGGCGGCGGAGGTCATAGGCACGCCGGATCATTCCATCGGGGAAGGGCTCTACCTGTCCAAGGTGTATCTGGACACAGCGGGGGTCTTTGCGTGGACAACGGTTGTTATTTTACTCAGTGTCTTGTTTGAAAAGATGATCCTGTGGATGGCCGGACGGTTTTTCAAATGGGAGCCTGCATGTTCCGGGCAGACGGTCTCCGACAGGATTCCGGCGGAGGAACGGAGAGGAAATGCGGGCGGAAAGCAGGCGGAAACCCTGGCGGCATCCTCAGGCAGGCTGGAGGTCAGTCATCTCTGTAAGTCTTTTGGCTCCCAGCAGGTCATATCCGATTTTTGCGCAGTGTATGAGCCGGGGAGAACTTACATCCTGGACGCTCCCTCCGGCAGCGGCAAGACTACGCTTCTGCACATGCTGGCGGGCATACTGGAGCCTGACAGCGGCGTGATAAAGGGCGGCGGAATCTGCAGTATGGTCTTTCAGGAGGACAGGCTTTGCCTGGACTACAGCGCGGTTAAAAATGTGGAAATGGTCACAGGCGATCCCCTGCAGGCAAAAGCGGCTCTGGAGACCCTGTTGGAACCGGAATCCCTGCAAAAGCCCTGCGGGGAGCTCAGCGGCGGCATGAAGCGCAGAGTGGCGCTGATCCGTGCCATGGAAGCGGAGTCGGACTACGTGCTGTTGGACGAGCCTTTCACGGGGATGGATGCGGACACCCGGAGCCGCGCGGAGGAATGCATCAGGCAGAAGCAGAACGGAAGGCTGGTGATTCTGGTGACCCATGACCGGAACAGGCTTGGGAAAGGATAACAAACAGCCTCGGAACTGGAACAGTAGAAAGGATATATCATATTATGTCAGATCCAAATACCCGCGTGGCGCTGGTCGGCATCATTGTGGAGGACAGGGACGCGGCGGCGCGCATCAACGGCCTGCTCCACGAATACAGCGAATATATCATAGGAAGGATGGGCATCCCATACAGGGAAAAGCAGGTGAACATCATCAGTGTGGTGCTGGATGCTCCCCAGAGCGTTGTCAGCGCCCTGTCGGGAAAGCTGGGCATGATCCCCGGCGTCAGCAGCAAATGTGTGTATGGCAGCAGATAAGATCAAAAAATATTTGTGTTTTTGCCTCATTCATGTTATAATTCTAAAATGACTGTGACTGTGTCCTGCGTTTTACGGGAACAGATTGATATAGAGGAGACACAGTAACCATGAAGGAGGAAATATAACAATGAGTTTACAGGTAGAAAAATTGGAACACAATATGGCGAAGCTGACCATTGAAGTTTCTGCCGAAGAACTGGAGAAAGCGCTGGAGAGCGCGTTCCGGAAGAATAAGAACAGGATCAGCATTCCCGGATTCCGTAAGGGCAAGGCGCCCCGCAAGATGATCGAGCAGATGTACGGCAAAGAGGTATTCTATGAGGATGCGGCAAATGAACTGATCCCTGATGCGTATGACAGGGCGCTGAAAGAGTGCGAGGAAGAGATCGTTTCCAATCCCAGGATCGATGTTATCCAGATCGAAGCAGGCAAGCCTTTCATCTTTACGGCGGAAGTGGCCTTAAAGCCTGCTGTCACCCTGAGCCAGTACAAGGGCGTTAAAGTGGACAAGATGGACGTGGAGGTTTCCGATGATGAGGTGAACGCGGAGATCGACCGGGAGAGAGAGAAGAATGCCAGGACCATCGATGTGGCGGACAGAGCCGTTAAGGACGGCGACGTGACCGTTCTTGATTTTGAGGGATTTGTGGACGGCGTGGCCTTTGAGGGCGGCAAGGGAGAGGATTATCCCCTGACCATCGGTTCCGGCGCGTTCATCCCCGGTTTTGAGGAGGCGCTGATCGGTGCGGAGATCGGAAAGGAAACGGATGTGAACGTGACTTTCCCCGAGGATTACCAGGCGGCGGAACTGGCTGGCAAAGCGGCTGTGTTCAAGTGCACTGTAAAGAAGATTCAGGAGAAGCAGCTGCCTGAGCTGGATGAGGATTTTGTGGCTGATGTTTCCGAAGAGAGCGATACCGTAGAGGAATATAAGGAAGAGATCAAAAAGAAACTGACCGGGAGAAAAGAAGAGGAAGCGAAGATCGCAAAAGAAGATGCCGTTATCGACGCTATCATTAAAGAAGCTGAGATGGATATCCCTGATGCAATGGTGGAGACCCAGCAGAGGCAGATGGTCCAGGAATTCGCGCAGAGAATGCAGGCGCAGGGCATTTCCATGGATCAGTACATGCAGTTCACCGGCGCAGATACCGATACGCTGATGGAGCAGGCAAAGCCCCAGGCCCTGAAGAGGATCCAGTCCCGTCTGGTCATGGAGGCCGTTGTGGCGGCTGAGAAGATCGAAGCTTCCGAGGAAGAATTTGAGGAAGAGATCAAGACCATGAGCGAAGCTTATCAGATGGAAGCGGATAAAGTGAAAGAACTTCTCGGCGAAGACGGCACCAGGCAGGTAAGGGAAGACATCTGCATCAAGAAAGCAGTCGCGTTTGTGGTGGAGAACGCAGAAGAAGCTTAGATCCGGCTTGATACAAAGGAGGTTGTACCTGTTTTAGCGGGTACAACCTTTAAAATATAATATGAGAGCGAATGGAGGTTTTTGTGATGAGTTTAGTGCCTTATGTCATTGAGCAGACGAGTAAGGGTGAAAGATCTTATGATATTTATTCCCGGCTTTTAAAGGACAGGATCATATTTTTGGGAGAAGAGGTAAATGATACTTCTGCCAGTATCGTGGTGGCGCAGCTTCTGTTTTTGGAGGCGGAGGATCCCGAGAAAGACATCCATCTCTATATCAACAGTCCCGGCGGGTCGGTGACTGCCGGCATGGCTATCTACGACACCATGCACTATATCAAATGCGATGTGTCCACCGTATGTATCGGCATGGCGGCGAGCATGGGTGCGTTCCTGCTGGCCGGAGGCGCGAAAGGCAAGAGATATGCGCTGCCCAACGCGGAGATCATGATCCATCAGCCTTTGGGCGGGACGCAGGGCCAGGCGACAGAGATCGAGATCGCGGCAAAGCACATTTTGCGCACCAAGGAGAAGCTCAACCGTATGCTTTCTGAGAATACCGGAAGGGATTATGAGACCGTCTGTGCCGATACGGAGCGCGACAACTGGAAGAGCGCCGAGGAGGCATTGGAATACGGACTGATCGACATGGTGATCACATCCCATGATGCCCAGAACGACAAATAACATTTAGGAGTAAGATAATGGCAACGAAAATGACCACTGGCAATGACATCAGATGTTCTTTCTGCAATAAGACCCAGATGCAGGTCCGCAAGCTGATCGCGGGACCTGCCGGAGTGTATATCTGTGACGAGTGTATCGATATCTGTGCCGATATCCTGGAGGAAGAACTGGAAGATGAGGAGATGGAGGAAACTGTCCATCCGGAGATCAATCTGTTGAAACCGATCCAGATCAAGACTTTCCTGGACGAATATGTGGTAGGGCAGGAGGAGGCGAAGAAAGTCCTCGCGGTCTCTGTCTATAACCATTATAAGCGTGTGACGGCGCCCAAGGATCTGGATGATATCGAACTGCAGAAGAGTAATATTATCATGGTAGGGCCTACCGGTTCCGGCAAGACCTATCTGGCGCAGACTCTGGCAAAGATCATCAACGTGCCCTTTGCCATTGCCGATGCCACCACGCTGACCGAGGCCGGATACGTGGGCGAGGATGTTGAGAATATCCTGTTAAAGCTGATCCAGGCGGCGGATTATGATATAGAGCGCGCCCAGTATGGGATCATCTATATTGATGAGATTGACAAGATAACGAAGAAAGGCGAAAACGTATCCATCACCAGGGATGTATCCGGTGAGGGTGTGCAGCAGGCGCTTTTGAAGATTGTGGAGGGCACGGTGGCAAGCGTACCTCCCCAGGGAGGCAGGAAGCATCCTCATCAGGAACTGCTTACCATTGACACATCCAATATCCTGTTCATCTGCGGCGGAGCCTTTGACGGACTGGATAAGATTGTGGAGTCCAGGCTGGACCGCAAGGCGATTGGATTCAATACCGAGGTGTCCCAGAAGACGACCAAGGAACTCAGCGACCTGCTTCAGGAGGTAACGCCTCAGGATTTGGTAAAGTTTGGCCTGATCCCTGAATTTGTAGGGCGTGTGCCCATATGCGTATCCCTGCGCGGATTGGACAGGGACGCGCTGGTGAGGATCCTGAAAGAACCCAAAAACGCCCTGATCAAGCAGTATCAGAAACTGTTTGACATGGATGAGGTACAGCTTACCTTTGAGGAGGATGCCATCGGCGCTATCGCTGACAAGGCCTTTGAGCGCAAGACGGGAGCCAGAGGACTTCGCTCCATCATGGAGAGCGTGATGATGGATACCATGTACAGGATTCCCTCAGATGATACCATTGAGGAGTGCGTCATCACAAAAGAAGCGGTGGAGGGTGACAGCGAACCTCTGACACTGCACAAGGGCGAGCAGAGAGGGCGTCGTCTGGAAAGGGCTATGTAGGATAACACATATGATTATTAAAAATGTCAGTCTGGAGACAGTCTGCGGCGTCACCAGCAAGATTCCTGACAATATGCTGCCGGAGGTGGCATTTGCGGGGAGAAGTAACGTGGGGAAATCTTCTCTGATCAATGCGCTGATGAACCGCAAATCCCTGGCACGCACCAGTGCACAGCCGGGAAAGACCCAGACTATCAACTTCTATAATATCAATAACGCCCTTTATTTTGTGGATCTGCCGGGATATGGGTATGCCAGGGCAAGTGAGGCGGTGAAAGCCCAGTGGGGTAAAATGGTTGAGAATTACCTGCACCGTTCCAAGCAGCTGCAGATCGTATTCCTGCTGATTGACATCAGGCATGAACCGTCGGAGAACGACAGGATCATGTATGGCTGGATCTGCAGGAACGGATATCACCCTGTGATCATCGCCACAAAGCTGGATAAGATCAAGCGCAGCCAGGTACAGAAACAGATGAAGCTGATCCGGACAACGCTTGAGATAGGATCGGAGACGACACTGATCCCGTTTTCGGCGGAAACAAGGCAGGGGCGTGAGGAGATTTATGGATTGCTGGATCAGTTGACAATGAAAAACGGATAAGGGGTATATCCATGAGAAAGTACAGTAAGGCTGTGGTCAATCTGGCGATCGCCGCAGTGATATTGCTGGCGGTGTTCCTGCTGCTGCCCAGGGTGATCGTTTTCTTCATGCCCTTTGTGGTAGGCTGGCTGATCGCCCTGATAGCAGGCCCTCTGGTGCATTTTTTTGAGGACAAGGTCAAGCTGAAGCGGAAGATCGGAAGCGCCTTCGTGATCGTCTTTGTGATCGCGCTGGTGGTGCTGCTTCTCTATTTTGTTTCCTCATGGCTCATCAAGCAGGTGGGGGGACTGATAGGAGCGCTGCCGGATATGTGGTCCGGCATGGAGTCGGATCTGAATGATATCGGACATAAATTTGATGTGTTATTTAATAAGTTCCCTGCGGATTTGAAAGAGGGATTTGTGGACGCAGCGGACAGTATTGCGGCCTCCCTGGGCGATTTCTTTGGGAAGATCAGCACACCTACCATAGCGGCTGCGGGAAGTTTCGCCAGGCAGCTGCCGTCCATGTTCATCGGAGTGATCATGGCGCTTTTGTCTGCATATTTCTTTGTGGCGGAGAGGAACATCATCGGCGACTGGTTCCGTAAGCATACGCCTGCGATGATACAGATCCGCTTCCGCACGGTGCGCCGCAGCTTGAAGAAGTCGGTGGGCGGTTATTTAAAGGCGCAGCTGAAGATCGAGGTGTGGATGTACCTGCTTTTGCTGATCGGCCTTGGCCTGCTGAAAGTCGATTATTTTGCCCTGATCGCGCTGTTGATCGCATTTATGGATTTCCTGCCCTTTTTCGGGACCGGCACGGTGCTGATCCCCTGGGCGGTGATCAAGGTCCTTACGGGGGATTTTAAGATGGCGATCTGGCTTTTGGTCATGTGGGGTGTGGGGCAGCTGGCAAGACAGCTGATCCAGCCCAAGATCGTGGGTGATTCCATCGGGGTGCCCCCTCTCCCTACTTTGATCTTGCTGTACATAGGATATAAGATCGGAGGGATCGTGGGAATGATCATAGCGGTCCCGCTGGGGCTTCTCATCTACACCATGTATCAGGAGGGCGCTTTTGACACCACGAAGAACAGCCTGCTGATTCTGGTGTCGGGGATCAACCGCTTTCGGAGGCTGAAGAAAGAGGATCTTGCCGATGTGCAGGCAATGGCGGCGACGAATGAAGAGCTGATGGATAAGATAAAAAAAGAAAAATCGGAAAATATTGAAACTTTTTAACGGGAAAAGCAGTCTGATAGATAGAGAGTATGAAAATGCTCTCTATTTTATTTTTTTAAATTTTTCCGGTTTTTTATGCAACTTTGATACAAATGTGTTTTACAATGCCTTTAGTAACAAAGCAGAAAGGGGTTAATGTCTGAGAATGGAGGTAGCTATGAAGAAGAAAATATTAATATATAATAATCAGACAAAGATTGCCGAAAAAATGGAGCCATTATTATCAGGGGAAGGGCTTGAGTGCCTGGTGGCTGCGGATCTGCAGGAACTGCATGAGAAGATATCTGAGAATATCCAGCTGATGCTGGTGGATGTGGAACTGAATGACAAGGGCTGGGATAAGGGGATCGAGATGATCGTGGCCCTGCGTCAGAAGAGCAGCGTTCCCGTTATCGTTGTTTCCGCGCAGTCTGCCGAGACGGCCAAGATCATGGCGCTGGAAGCGGGAGCGGACGACTATGTGACCACGGACTGTAATCCGCTGGAATTGCTGGCAAGGATCAAGTCCCAGTTGCGCAGATATGTACAGCTGGTAAATATGTGCACGGAAGTAGACCGGATCTACAGGGTGGAAGGACTGGAAATCAATGATGTTCAGAGAACGGTTACGGTGGAAGGCAGGAACGTAAGGCTGACTCCGATCGAATATAAGATCTTGCGCTTTTTGGTGCAGCAGCAGGGAAAGGTGTTCTCCAACAGCCAGATCTATGAGAATATCTGGCATATGCAGGCTATCGGCGCGGATAATACCATTGCCGTACATATCCGACATATCAGGGAGAAGATCGAGCGCAATCCCAAGGAACCCAGATACCTGAAAGTGGTGTGGGGGATCGGATATAAGGTAGGCTGAACGGTAAAGCAGACAGGGACAGGCATAAAACCTGTCCCTGCGTACGTTAAATTATGGTTGACAAGGGGATTAAAAAGCACTATTGTATTAATAAAGTAGTGCAATAGGAGGATAGGAAGATGGATAGCACACAGTTGGATCAACAGATAGGGACGTCAGTCCTGCCTGAGAAGAAAAAGAGAGGGATCTCGGGCAGCACCATCAAGATTATCGCCATCGTTTCCATGCTCATAGACCATATCGGGGCAGGGCTCCTGGGAAGATTTCTCATTACGTCAGGATATATGAGCGCGATGGCTTCCAACGACCTGAATGTGGTGATGCGGTGGCTGATGGAAAATGGCAGGCTTTATTATACATACAGTGCCATGCGGATGATCGGGCGGCTTGGATTCCCTATTTTCTGTTTTCTGCTGGTGGAGGGGTTCCAGAGGACCCGTGATGTAAGGAAATACGCGATGCGGCTGGGGCTTTTCGCGCTGATCTCGGAGATTCCGTTCGACCTGTGCTTTAACGGAGCAGTGTTGGAGTTTGGTTACCAGAACGTATATTTTACCCTGTTCTGGGGGCTGCTCACCATGGCTGCGTTTGACTGGATCGAGAAGAAAGAATGGGCTGCAGGCAGGGGACGGAACATTGCGGCTAAAGTAGTGTTTTCGGCGGCGGCGCTGGCCGTGGGCGCGGGAGCGGCTCATTTTATGAAGACGGATTATGCCGCAAAAGGTGTTATTTGTATCATGGTGCTGTATGTTTTCCGTAAAAAGAAGCCCCTGCAGATCGCTGCGGGCTGTGTGGCTTTCCTCTGGGAGTTGACGGCGCCTCTGGCATTTATCCCTGTAGGTTTCTACAATGGGGAGAGGGGACTGAAGATGAAGTATTTCTTCTATGCCTTTTATCCGGTGCATCTGCTCCTGATCTGGCTTGTGTCCATGATGCTGGGACTGGGATGGGTTGCTGTGATGTAGGAAAGTGCATTGACTAAATCTGGAAAACCGTGTAGAATCAAATTATACGAATCTACTTTTTATGCGGAGGTATAAGGATATGCAGATGCCTGTTTTTGAGAGGTATATTGACGGTCTGATCGAGAAGAGCACCGTGGAAGTTCCCGTGTGGAACATTGAGAAAGCGAAAGCGGGCGGAAAGGGCGCCGGATGGAATTATATCGACGGCTGCATGATCCTTGCCATGCTGGAAATCTATCAGGCTACCGGCGAGCAGAAATATTACGATTTCGCGGACGCCTTTATCGATTTCAGAGTGAATGAGGACGGCACCATCAAGGGTTATAAGCCTGAGGATTATAATATCGACAATGTGAACGCGGGCAAGACGCTGTTCGCGCTGTATGAACTGAACGGCAAGGAAAAGTACCGCAAGGCCATCGACCTGATCTACAGTCAGGTCCAGAAGCAGCCCCGGACTTCGGAGGGCAATTTCTGGCATAAGAAGATATATCCTAACCAGGTATGGCTGGACGGCCTGTACATGGGACAGCCCTTTTACATGGAGTATGAGACGAAATTTAATAACAGGAAGAATTACAGCGATATCTTCGCTCAGTTCGCCAATGTGATGAAATACATGAGGGACGAAAAGACGGGTCTTTATTACCATGGGTATGACGCTTCCAAAGAAATATTCTGGTGCGATAAGGATACAGGCCTTTCCCAAAATTTCTGGCTCAGGGCTATCGGATGGTATTCCATGGCTTTGCTGGATACGCTGGCCAAGTGCGAGCCCGGAGAGGAGTATCAGGCGGAGTATGATAACCTGAAAAAAGTATTTGTCCAGCTGGTGGACGACATGCTGAAGTTCCAGGACGAGAGCGGCATGTGGTATCAGCTGCCCGCGCTGGGCGGCAGGGAGCCTAACTATCTGGAGACCAGCGGCAGCGCGATCATGTCCTATTCCCTGTTAAAGGGCGTGCGTCTTGGATTTTTGCCGGAAAGCTACAGGGAGCCTGCGCTGAAAGCCTTTAACGGCATCTGCGACCGCTACCTGAAAGAGACTGACGGGAATCTGAACCTGGGCGGCATCTGTCTGGTGGCCGGTCTTGGGCCTGCAAGCGATACCAGACGTGACGGTACTTTTGAATATTATATGTCAGAGCCTATCGTTGAGAATGACGCAAAGGGAGTGGGGCCGCTGCTGCTTGCCTATACGGAGATGAGGAGGCTGGCTGACTGAGATGGCTTTGAGGAGGAACTGAGAGATCGGTTCCTCCTTTTTGCGCGAATGAGCAGAGCCAGAAGTTCCTTTATGCAGATGCCATGCTTGCATGGACAGATGCATGAAAGGACTTACGGCGAGCAACGCGAGTGAGAAAGGCACCGCCTTTCGAACCTGCTCATTTGCGCGAATGAGCAGAGCCAGAAGTTCCTTTATGCAGATGCCATGCTTGCATGGACAGATGCATGAAAGGACTTATGGCGAGCAACGCGAGTGAGAAAGGCACCGCCTTTCGAACCTGCTCATTGGGCAGGAACAGGAAGTTCCCTGGATCTACAGCTGCAGGATCCCCAAGTGCTCCAAGAGGATCTTGGCACCCATGAGGATCAGGATGATCCCGCCTGCCAGTTCCGCTTTGAATCTGTATCTTGTGCCGAAGAGGTTGCCGACTTTGACGCCTGCGACAGACAGCACGAAAGTGATGATGCCGATAAAGGATACGGCGGGGATGATGGCAACTTTCAGGAACGCGTATGTAACGCCCACCGCAAGAGCATCAATGCTTGTGGCCACAGCCAGCAGGAACATGGTCCTGATATCCGTGGAATCGTCTGCGCCATTTTCTTCTTTGGAAAAAGATTCCTTGACCATATTTGCGCCAATGAGGACCAGCAGTACAAAGGCGATCCAATGGTCGATAGCAGTCACATACTGCTCGAACCGACTTCCCAGCAGGTAGCCCACAGTGGGCATCAGTGCCTGAAAACCGCCGAACCACAGGCCGATGACCAGAGCCTTTTTCAGGTTCAGCTTTTTCATGGCAAGTCCTTTGCAGATGGACACCGCAAATGCATCCATGGAAAGGCCTACGGCAGTGATAAATAAGGTAAGCAGACTCATAATGATTCTCCCCTGTACAAAAAAAGCACATCGATGATTCGATGTGCTTTTTTGTCTGTGTGGTAAGCCTTACGCTACAACAGAAACATTGGTAGCACGGATCTTGCTGCTGTTCTGAGGATCGCACTCGGTATCGAAAGTAACCTTCTGGCCTTCCTCGAGAGACTTGAACCCATCAGCGTTGATCGCGGAGAAATGTACGAATACTTCCTCGCCGGTTGCATCATTTGTGATGAAACCATAACCCTTCTGTGCATTGAACCACTTAACTGTACCGTTATTCATTCGGGTACCTCCTTCATAATAAAGGGCGTTATGCCCATTGGTTTAGTAGATTCTAAAATACATGACAAAAAAAATCACATATTTTTGTAAACCATCATCAAAGTTGCAATGACTTACAAAAAAATGTGAGTTCAATGACTTTCATTTAGAATACAAGCGTAGTATATCACTGAATTTACTGTAGTGTCAACAGTTTTTTTTAATTATTTAAATGATTCTGAAATAAAGTATCATTTCCCTGAATCTGGGAAATAATCAGGCTTATCAGGAGGTTTATTACAATGATCACAATTCATTTTTTGATCCTTGCGGCCTGTCTGGCGGCATCAGTGTGTTTTGGTTTTTTCGCGGGACGGCTGTGGCTGCCTGAAGAGGGTGTGGACGAGGAGGAAGAGGCGGTGAAGAGCCGGGAAAAAAGAATAGTCAGAAGCGGAAAGGGATGGTCGGTTGGCAGTCCGGTGTCCGGTCATGCGGCAGTATGGCAGGAAGGTCCGGAGGCCGAGGTGGTGATTCAGCCAGTGGAAGACAGGCTTTGTGCGCCTGCAGCGGGCAAGGTCATAAAACTCTGTCCCATGGGTAATGCGTTCCGGTTCCGGACAGAGTTCGGGGCGGAACTGTATATCCGGGTGGGGGATGTGAAAGACGATATGCTCGGCAGATATTTCCGGCCCAGGGTCGTACAGAATGAGATCGTATGCAAAGGAAAACTGCTGCTGGAATTTGACAGGCAGGGTCTGGAAGCGGAGGGGGTCTTTGTGGAGGTATCCGTCCGGGTGGAACATTATGTGTTCGGATGTGATGTGGCGGCCACGGCGTCGGAACAGGTCAGGGCCGGGGAAGAAATCTTGTGGATGCAGGATGTGGCGGAACAGGCGGAAGGGTGTCTGGGGCAGCCGGTGCATTCCTGAGAGGGGGGAGGGCGGCTGCGAGAAAAAGGGACGGCGGTGGCGCAGTGTCCTGTGTCGGGCAGACGAGGCAGCGCGGAACTGAACTAACTGCCAACTGCGACTAGGGCGCGAATAGGGATTTCGCGTCCAAGTCTCCGTAGGCAGTGGATTTCATTTCCGCTAAGGACGCCTCCCAAAGTCTGCCCGGCACAGGACACTGCGCCACCGCCTGTTTTCTGGCAGCTGTGGAATTGACGGCTATTTGGGGTTGACAGATACCCATTAGGGGTATATACTTATTTGCAGATACCCCTAATGGGTATCTTGAGATGTGAAGTCAGTTATAATTTATAGAAAAAAAGTGGGGGATGGAAATGGAGGATTTACGGGAGAATGCGGTGGAAGCGGGGCAGGCGCAGGCGGCTCCGTGCTGCGGCTGCCATCAGAAAGCTACACCCAGAGGGGAAACGGAATTAAAGCAGTTGAAGAATCGCCTGAACCGCATGACAGGGCAGCTGAACGGGATCGGCAGGATGCTGGAGGAGAACCGGTACTGCGGGGATATCCTGAACCAGGTGGCGGCGGTGGAGAGCGCCCTGCAGGCGTTTGGGTATCTGATCCTGCAGGACCACATGGAGACCTGCGTGGTGGAGGAGATCAAAAAAGGCAACACCGCCATTGTTGACGAGGCGGTGGAGCTGATGAAGAAGCTGAAGTGAGTCCCGGATGCGGGCGTTTTAATAAGCTGGCTGGCGTTGGGATTGTGCGCCGCCGGATGGCACAATGCGGATAAGTCCGCATACGGATTAGCGCAGAATTGGAATAGGAGTGATCATATATGAAGGAGCGGTATCATATTTCCGGAATGACCTGTTCCGCCTGTTCTTCCCATGTGGAGAAAGCGGTTGGGAAACTGGCGGGAATAGAAAAGGCATCGGTGAATCTGCTGACGGAGACTATGGAAGTCAGCTATGACGAGACACAGCTGACGGGAGAAGAGATCGTCGCGGCGGTGGAAAAGGCGGGATATGGGGCGTCTTTGATCATTGGCGGCGCCCATGGAGCGGCTGCGGATAGCGGCGCGGCGGGAAGCGCGGGAACCCGGACGGCACAGTCCGGTTCGGGCCGGGGCAGTGTGGAGCGAAAGGCGAAAGAAGAGGCCAGAGCCATGAAATGGCGGCTGGGTATCTCCATTGGGTTCCTGATCCCCCTGATGTATGTGGCCATGTACCATATGTATAACGAATGGTTCGGACTGCCGATCCCGGGGTTTGTGCACCGGTATCTGCATGGAAACGAGAACGCCATGACTTTTGCCATGACCCAGCTGTTGCTGCTGCTGCCCATCGTGTACATGAACCGGAAATTTTTTGCCGTGGGATTTAAGACTTTGGGGCATCTGTCGCCCAACATGGACAGCCTGATCGCCATGGGAGCTTCCGCTGCCATCGGATACGGCGTTTTCGCCATGTACCGCATCAGCTATGGGATGGGGCATGGGGATATGGCGCTGGTGGAGCAGTATTCCCACGATCTCTATTTTGAGTCGGCGGGAACGATCCTGACCCTGATCACGGTGGGAAAATATCTGGAAAGCCGTTCCAAGGGGAAGACCAGCGAGGCCATCACCAAGCTGATGGATCTGTCCCCCAAGACGGCGATCCTGCTGACTGCGGACGGGCAGGAGATGGAAGTGCCCACGGAAACATTAAAAACGGGTGATATTTTTCTCATAAAGCCGGGAAGCCTGGTGCCCGTGGACGGGACTGTCCTGGAGGGCAATTCCAGTATCGACGAGGCGGCGATCACGGGAGAGAGCGTTCCGGTGGAGAAGCAGGCAGGCGACAAAGTGGTATCCGCCACTGTGAACAAGAGCGGATTCTTAAAATGCCGTGCGGACAGGGTGGGGGAGGACACCACTTTGTCCCAGATCATCCGTCTGGTGGAGGAGGCCAGCGCCAGCAAGGCGCCTATCGCCCAACTGGCGGATAAGGTGGCGGGCGTGTTCGTGCCTGCGGTGATGGGGATAGCCCTTGTCACCCTTATCGTGTGGCTTTTGGCAGGAGCGGGAACCGAGTTCGCTATCTCCTCCGCCATAGCGGTGCTGGTCATCTCCTGCCCCTGCGCCCTGGGGCTTGCTACGCCCGTGGCCATCATGGTGGGGACCGGCGTGGGCGCAAACCACGGCATCCTGATCAAATCCGGCGAGGCCCTGCAGCAGGCGAAAGAGATCGACACCGTGGTCATGGACAAAACGGGTACCATCACTTCCGGCAGGCTGCGTTTCAGCGGCTGTGGCTGCTATGTCCCTGACCTGTCCGCGGAAACGCTGCTGCAGATCGCGGCGGCGCTGGAGAAAAAGAGCGAGCATCCCCTGGCGGAGGCCATTTTGGAAAGAGCCAAAGGAGATAAGCTGCCCATTCCGGAGATCCGTGACTTTAAGGCGGTGGCGGGAAGAGGGATCGAGGGCGTTCTGGCGGAAGATATTCCGCCCCGCCCCATGTTTCCCGAAGACGACGGCCCTACGGCGGTGTTTGTGGCGGGGAAAGCGGATGATGGTTCTGTGCTGGCCGGGGTTTCAGGGCAGGTCGATGCGGAGAGCCTGGGCAAAGCTGACGCCGAAAAGCTGACACAGGCTGTCCTGGCGGAGAGCAAAGGGGCGCGGAACCGGCTCGACTGCGGCTGGAAAGCGGGAACCCGCTTCCTGGTGGGAAACCGCGCGTACATGGAAGAAAACGGAATCACCATTGCCCCTGTCCATGCCCAGGGGCTTGACAGGATCGCCCAGGAGGGCAGGACGCCCCTTCTGGTGGCGGCGGAGGGCAGGCTTCTGGGAGAGATCGACGTGATGGACGGCGTGAAATCCGGTTCCCATGACGCGATCCGCAGATTTAGGGAGATGGGCATCCATGTGGTGATGCTCACCGGGGACAACCGCCGGACGGCGGAGGCGGTGCGCAGCCAGCTGGACATCGAGGAAGTGATCGCGGAGGTGCTGCCCCAGGATAAGGAGAAGAAGGTCCGTGAACTGCAGAGATCCGGCAGGAAAGTGGCAATGGTCGGCGACGGCATCAATGACGCTCCCGCGCTGGCGGCGGCAGACGTGGGCATGGCCATCGGCGCCGGGACGGATGTGGCGATGGAGAGCGCGGATATCGTACTGATGAAGAGCGACTTGCGGGATGCGGTGACGGCGGTGCGGCTCAGCCGCGCGGTGATCCGCAATATCAAGCAGAATCTCTTCTGGGCGTTCTTTTATAATGCTATAGGGATTCCCCTGGCGGCGGGAGTGTGGTATCCTGTATTTGGGATCAGGCTGAATCCCATGTTCGGAGCCGCTGCCATGAGCCTGAGCAGCATCTTTGTGGTGGGGAACGCACTGCGGCTGAGAGGGTTTAAGAGCGGCTTTGCCAAAAAGGCGAGGGCTGCGGGAAAAGCGATCTTTGCAGAAGCGGTGGAAGAACAGCCGGGAAAAGCGCCGGATGTGGAAGCAGATGAAATAGGAAACAATAAAATATCAAATAAGGAAAGCGAGGATAAGAACATGACAAAAGTAATGACGATCGAAGGGATGATGTGCGCACATTGCACCGGAAGAGTGCAGAAAGCCCTGGAGGAGATCACAGGCGTCAGCGCGGTAACGATGAGCCTGGAGGATAAGACCGCCACCGTGGAACTGGCGGGAGATGTGGCGGACGAGACGCTGACAGCGGCAGTCACGGAGGCCGGGTATGAGGTGAAAGCGATTGCCTGAGCATCGGAAGAAAATTTTCCACTGAAAAAATGGCAAAAAGTCCTGTAAAAGCAGGACTTTTTTGCTGTACAGGTATAAAAAAAGGAATGCAACACATGATATAGTGTGTTGCATTCCTGCCTTACACTAGATATATCGGTGAGTTGGAAAAATACTTTAGAGGGCTTTACAAATTTTTTCAAAAATTTTCTAACATTCTTTTTTCTCCTTTGATCAAAGGGAAATATTCAGGAAAACACTGTCTTTGTCGTCCTGTTCGATGCCAAGGTACCGCTTGGTGATCTGATAGGAAGAGTGGTTGTAGATATCCATCAATACAGCGGGGTGGGTTCCCTGCTGCCATGCATGATATCCAAAAGTCTTGCGCAGGGAATGGCAGCTGACATTCTGTTCCAGCCCCGCGTGTCGCGCCGCTTCCTTGACGATGCGGAAAGCCTGGCTGCGGCTCAGAGGACGGTTTGCCCCATTCCGGCTCTGGAACAGGTAATCGCCCGCAGAGGGGATGGTCTTATATAAGGAAGCGCAGTAAGTCAGGACTTCTATGATAGAGTGGTTTATGGCGATCCGGTTGGTCTTTCCCGTCTTGTGTTCCGTCACCGCAATATGAGAGCGGTAGGCCTTTTGTGAAAAATCATAGACATTTCCCCACTTTAACTGCAGGATGTCCGAAATGCGCAGGGCGGTGTTCAGGCCCAGGACGCAGAGGGCGTAATTCCTGCAATGGGGCTTTTCTGTCAGATAGTAGTCCTTGAAGATGCGTAGTTTGTCGTGGTTCCTGATGGGTTGTGTCGTGTTCATGTTTTTTCCTCCTGAAATGTTTTTCCGCGGACGGCAGGCCGGGCTGATATGTCAGCCTGCCTGACGGATGCCGCGGGAGCCGGATACCAATGTGCCATCCAGGCACATTCAGCGCTGCTGTAAGGTAATCGCCTCAATGCAACACATTATATCAAAAGTTGCATTCGCAGAGAGACAGGGATCGTCCTGAGACGACAAGGAGGTTAAGCATGTTAAGACTGACAGTGAGCACGGAAGAATATCTGATGATCGGCGAGGACATCAAGCTGGTGTTCCTCGGCGGGACGGGGAAGCACTTACGGATCATGGTGGATGCCCCCAAGGACAAGAACATCGTCAGGAGCACCGTGCTGGAGAGGAACATCACAGACCCGGAGGAAAGGGCAAAGCTTCCCAGGTATTACGCCGAGGCAGAGCATCCGGAGAAATATGTGAAGAAAGACACTTCAAAAGCGAGATCTTCTGCGGAAAAAGCAGTAGCCGGGAAAGAAGAGCCCAGAGCGTTGAAGAATCCCCGGATCATCATCACCCAGGGGAATGTAAGAAGCAGTTCCATCAGGTAATAACCGGACGGCCCGGCCTTGCGGTCAGGGCCCGGCAGCGGGGCAGGACCATCCGGTCATTATATAAGAAACAATCAAACATTTCACACCGGTGCGAACGGATTTGCACCAGGTAAGGCCAAGGAGGTAAATTATGGTAGTACAGCACAACTTAACAGCAATGAACTCTAACAGGATGCTCGGTCTGACGACCAAGTCACAGGCAAAGTCCACCGAGAAACTTTCTTCCGGTTACAAGATCAACCGCGCGGCTGACGATGCAGCAGGCCTGGCGATCAGCGAGAAGATGAGAAGACAGGTGAGGGGCCTGACCCAGGCATCCTCAAACGCACAGGACGGTATCAGCGCAGTGCAGACCGCAGAGGGCGCATTGACAGAAGTCCATGATATGCTCCAGAGGATGAACGAGCTGGCGACCAAGGCCGCAAACGGGACCAACTCTTCGGAAGAGCGCGATTATATCCAGAGCGAGGTTGACGCCCTGATCAGCGAGATCGACCGTGTGTCCGAGACCACCAAGTTCAACGAGATCTATCTGCTGAAAGGCGAAGGTAACAAGGAAGTAAAAGTTGCTACCGCTGCTGTAGAGGGACAGGACTTTGCGGTGGAGTACAAGACGGGTTACGGCGTAGACGGCGGTGTCAAGGCTAAAAGTAGCGCGGAGGATAGTAATATCACGGACATCAATGGGGATGGAATCTTCGCGGCCGACAGCGATACCGCCATTAAGACATTGGATGCCTTGAAAGCGTACATGGAACTGGATGAGAATGGCGCCGTACAGGTAAAGGATGGCGTAACATTCTATAAGAAAGCGGCAGCAGATGGTGAGTGGGGAGATCAGCTTGATGCTGAAAAAGTAACCACTACAACTTTGACCAATCTTTTCGAGGCGGACAACACAAAGCTTCTGAAAAATACGGGTGGTGATGTTGCTGAGCAGACGGATCTGGAAGGAGCTTTCGATCAGGAGACTGGTGCTTATACGGGTAAGTTGTACTATAAGCTTACAGAAGACGAAGCAACCCCCGGAACAGGAAAAGCTGGTGATGTGGTAGAAGTCGGTGCTGATAAGATTTTTGATTTCGTGAAAGTGACCCCTAAGGTAGAGGCACAGGATGCTGGAACAGAGACCAAGACCGTAGCCGGTGACCTGAAATTCAATCTCCATGTAGGTGCAGAAGGCAATACAGCCAACAAGATCGAAGTAAAGATTGCAGCTATGAGCGCAGAGGGAATTGGAGTTGACGGGTTGAAAGGATCTGGCGTGAAGACGGAAGAAGCGGCTACCGCTGCTATTGAAACCATTAAAGGGGCTATCAAGACAGTTTCCCAGCAGCGTTCCGACCTTGGTGCAGTCCAGAACCGTCTGGAGCACACCATCAACAACCTTGACAATATCGTTGAGAACACGCAGTCCGCTGAGTCTGCTATCCGCGATACTGACATGGCTACCGAGATGGTCAAGTACGCGAACAACAACATCCTTGCACAGGCTGGCCAGGCAATGCTTGCACAGGCTAACCAGGCAAACCAGGGCGTTCTGTCCCTGCTCGGCTAATGACAGGATGGCGTCAGGACGGAGACACAGTTTCATAAGCAACAAAAAAGAGCGGGAGAGGCGAAAGTCTCTCCCGCAGTTTTCGATTTGTCATAGTGGCAGATTGATCAAAAGCATTTTCAACTATTGCCAACAATTATCGAAAGTGCTATGATTGACTCATGGAGCAATCGTGTTACAAGGTGGCAGCCTCCCGAACTTGAAAAAGAAGGGAGGTGGTGCGTATGGAGACGTATGAAGTTTTAAGCCTGTTGTTTTTGGGCGGTACATTCCTGATCGCGCTGCTTGCCTACATGGATAGGAACAACAAGCGGAAATAAAAAAGCCTACCTTGTCACTTAGCCAGTACAGGTAGGCTTTTGTCAATCCGGGAGGCTAACCACTTTGTGGGCGATTGCCCCTTTTTCATCCTCATAATAACATAAGTGAAAACAATTTGCAATCAATTTTATGTGCAATGTTTTAGGGCTGAATCGAAATTTTTTCCAGGGTTATGGTTCCGTCTGACAGCATTTTCCTGGCAGTATTGATTGCGCCTTCTTTTATTCCCTCTTTCAGGGATTCTTTTCTCATATCTTCCATGGCTTTGCACATGATCAAAATACCCTCCTTGCTCTCTTTAAAAAATCTTACCCTGTCTGCCAGCGTTTCATAATGCATGTCCTCCGCTCTGGTACAGGAAAAATCATGCATCAGCTTTCCGACCGGAGTATCCCCGCGGTAAGCGCCGTTTACATACAGTATATGCGAACCGTCCTCAAATTTCTCACCTGTCCCTAAAAAGCACCGTTCAATGGGATAGAGCGGCAGCCCTTTTTCTTCCGGCTCCCTGGTCGGAGCGCTGTATTTCGACGTTCAGTTTTGCGCCGGTATCGTCTGTTGCCAGGATATCAAGTCTTACGGAGCGGTTCAAAAGGTTTTCCACAAATACCTGCGTGCGGACATCCAGTACCTTTAAATCCGGCTTTTCCAGCACGATTCGCAGTACCAGTTCCATGCCTGCCGTGTTTCCCTCAAAACATCTTGTGAGGAAATCATCATCAAGCAGGCGGAAATTGATATTTTCATACTAGCACAAACAGCCTAATCTTTCAAGTCGAAATTTTGTATACAACAATTCTGATATACGTCATGCAGCATATTCTTACAAAGAGCCGTATTCAGAACAGGCAGCCCTTTCTTTACTACCAATCTGTAGTGGCTCCGTGCCTTTTCCCGGAAATATGTTATGCTGATAACTGCAAATGACGGCGCAGGACTCTGGCATCCATGGAAAGGGGGAGAACAATGCTCGATACACATCTGAAACCACCTGGTCAAAGAACTTCCATAAAAAGGAGAAACAGCATTTCCGGCAGACTTCCACAATATGGGGAGCGCAAGGGAGCGAGGGACGACGACCGGGCAATGCCCGCACCCCAGGATATCCGATATGCGGCGGAAACAGATCCGAGTCGGGATATGGACATTCCGAAAACATATCAGGAGAGATTTGGCGACGGCCCCAGGGCAATCATGGGAAAAGCCGCCGAGCAGTTTGTGTTAAAACTGAAAAGTGCGCTCATGCAGGCATATGCCCGCAATATGAACGGCCCTTTGTCTGCGGGTGACATAGGAAAAGCGTGTGATACAGCATATAAGATGATCTGTAAAGAGTATGGAAGCAGATTTCTGCCAGTTGAATTAGAGCATTTCGAGGCAGCGATTCCGAAACTTATGGCAGGTATAGGCAATATTCCCCAGAAAGCCTTTGAAAAAGAGGGTTTGAGTGCAGGAGGGGAACTGGATATAGGTGAACAGCTTTTTATCCTGGCCGGCCGTGCCGGACTGCATGTGAGGTCACCCATCGATATGTTCCTGGATCGGCTGGGTGCGAATCTGCATCGATCCAGCAGGGAGCAGAAGATCGATCAACCTCTGCCTCCCGGGCAGATAGGGGAACGGTACGCGAAAACATCAGCCGTGTTTCCCGCGGACTACCAGCAGGAGATCATGTCGGCAGCAGGATCGCTCATACCTGCCTTAAGCCGTATCCCGGAGCATCTTTTCGCACAAAAGGATCCGGATCATCCGAATCCGGAGGCAGTTCCCGATATCAGGGAACTGCTTGCCCTGGAGGCATATACCCGGGAATATGAACCCACAGATCCGCTGGGGGGAAAGAATGGATTTCTTGCAAATTATCATCGCGGACACTCCGGAGAACCGGATTTTGTTTACAGAACCGATCCCGGGAGAGATGCGCTGAAAAAATATGATCCGCTGCAGCTGCCCAGGACGATGGATATTGAGCAGTGTAATGCCTGGCTTCAGGGAGCCTATGACAAACATGCAGGAGGAAAAGGGACAGGTGCGGTGTGCATTCTGGATGTAAGCAATGCGACTCAGCGGCAGATCGATAACTGGACAGTGGTGTTTACCCATTATCTGGAGCAGATACAAATGGATATCAACAAGAATGAACTGCAGCAGGCGCGCTATAGGCTGGAACTTCTTGGCAATACCTATGCCGTGTCTTACGGACCGAATGGTGCAGCCATAGCGGGTTTAAAGCAGATCTTTGACAGGGCGAGAGCCCTGCTGCAAGATCCGGTCATAAAGGAGGAATTGCAGGCTGCCAAAGAGGAGGAAGCCCAAGGCGGCCTGTTTGACGGCCTTTTTGATTAAATTTCTCCTTTATAAAAACTTTATACTTTCTTTCTTGATTTTTGCCCTATCCGTGTTATATTGTTTATAGAACAAAGAAACAATAACAGAGGCGGAACAAATTGTCGCAAGCGACAATTGAAAACCAAACAGCCTCGGAACGAAAGCGCATACCAGGGGCGCTGTAGAGGAGAGGCGGAACAAATTGTCGCAAGCGACAATTGAATAGTATGACAAACAGCCTCGGAACGAAAGCGCCCGGAAAGGATTTCAGACACAAGGTGTCTGAAGATCCTTTCCCCGCCAAGGGCGCTGTAGAGAAGAGGCGGAACTGGAATGGAGGCAAAGCATATGAACATTCAGAAATTTACGCAAAAGTCCATACAGGCGGTGCAGGGCTGTGAAAAGCTTGCCTACGAATACGGCAATCAGGAGATCGAACAGGAACACCTGTTATACAGCCTCCTGACCATAGAGGACAGCCTGATCCTGAAGCTTGTGGAGAAGATGGAGATCCAGAAAGAACATTTCATGAACCGTGCCCGCCAGGCGGTGGAAAAGCGGGTCAAGGTTCAGGGAGGCCAGGTCTATATCGGCCAGGATCTGAACAAAGCGCTGATCAACGCGGAGGACGAGGCGAAACAGCTGGGGGACGAGTATGTGTCCGTGGAGCATCTTTTCCTTGCCATGCTGAAAAGTCCCAACCGGGAGATCGGCGCCATCTGGAAAGAGTACGGCATTACCAGGGAGCGGTTTTTACAGGCTCTGTCCACGGTCAGGGGCAATCAGCGGGTGACCTCGGATAACCCGGAGGCCACCTATGATACGCTGGAAAAATATGGGCAGGATCTGGTGGAGAAAGCCCGGAACCAGAAGCTGGATCCTGTGATCGGCAGGGACGGCGAGATCCGGAACGTGATCCGCATCCTTTCCCGCAAGACCAAGAATAATCCCGTCCTCATCGGGGAGCCCGGCGTGGGCAAGACTGCGGTGGTGGAAGGGCTTGCCCAGAGGATCGTCAGGGGGGATGTGCCCCAGGGACTGAAAGACAAGAAGATATTTGCCCTGGATATGGGAGCCCTGGTGGCAGGGGCGAAATACAGGGGCGAGTTTGAGGAGCGTCTGAAAGCGGTGCTGGAGGATGTGAAGAATAGCGACGGCCAGATCATCTTGTTCATCGACGAACTGCATACCATTGTGGGAGCGGGCAAGACTGACGGCGCACTGGATGCGGGAAATATGTTAAAGCCCATGCTGGCAAGGGGCGAACTGCACTGCATCGGCGCCACCACCCTGGACGAATACAGGCAGTATATCGAGAAAGACCCCGCCCTGGAGCGGCGTTTCCAGCCGGTGATGGTGGAGGAGCCCACGGTGGAGGACACCATTTCCATCCTGAGGGGACTGAAAGAGCGGTATGAGGTCTACCATGGCGTGAAGATCATGGATAACGCGCTGGTCAGCGCGGCGGTGCTCTCCAACCGCTATATCTCCGATCGTTTTTTGCCGGACAAGGCGATTGACCTGGTGGATGAGGCCTGCGCCCTGATCAAGACGGAACTGGACAGTATGCCTACGGAACTGGACGAACTGCAGCGCAGGATCATGCAGATGGAGATCGAGGAGGCGGCCCTGAAAAAGGAGGACGACCGTCTCAGCGTGGAACGTCTGGCCAGCCTGCAGAAGGAACTGGCGGAATATAAGGACGGATTTGCGGCGAAGAAAGCCCAGTGGGATAACGAGAAAGCCTCCGTGGACAGACTTTCCAAGCTGCGCGAGGAGATCGACGGCGTCAACAGCGAGATCCAGATTGCCCAGAGAGAGGGAAACCTGGAGAAGGCGGCGGAACTCAGCTACGGCAGGCTGCCTGCCCTGAAAAAGCAGCTGGAACAGGAGGAAGAGCGAATCGGGGAATCCGACCTGTCCCTGGTGCATGAGAAAGTTTCCGATGAGGAGATCGCCAGGATCATTTCCCGCTGGACGGGCATCCCTGTGGCGAAGCTGACGGAGAGCGAGAGGAATAAGACGCTGCACCTGGACGAGGAACTGCATAAGCGGGTGATCGGCCAGGAGGAGGGTGTCACCAAGGTGTCCGAGGCTATCATCCGCTCCAAGGCGGGCATCAAGGATCCCACAAAGCCCATCGGTTCGTTCCTGTTCCTTGGCCCCACCGGCGTGGGCAAGACGGAACTGGCCAAGACGCTGGCGGCGGCGCTGTTCGATGATGAAAACAACATGGTCCGCATCGATATGAGCGAGTACATGGAGAAATATTCGGTGTCCAGGCTGATCGGAGCGCCTCCCGGATATGTGGGGTATGAAGAGGGAGGCCAGTTGACCGAGGCGGTCAGGAGAAAGCATTACTGCGTGGTGCTCTTTGATGAGATCGAGAAAGCCCACCCGGATGTGTTCAATGTGCTGCTGCAGGTGCTGGACGATGGCCGTATCACGGATTCCCAGGGCAGGACGGTGGATTTTAAGAACACTATCCTGATCATGACCTCCAATATCGGGGCGGGGTATCTGCTGGAGGGCATCCAGGAGGACGGCTCCATCAGCGGGGGAGCGGAAGATCTGGTGATGAACGATCTGCGCAGCCATTTCAGGCCGGAGTTTCTGAACCGTCTGGATGAGACTATTTTGTTCAAGCCCCTGACAAAGGACAATATCGGCGGCATTGTGGATCTGATCATTGCGGATCTGAACAGGCGGCTTTCCGATAAGGAACTGCAGCTGGAACTGACGGAAGCGGCAAAGCGGCATATCATCGACAATGCCTACGATCCTGTCTACGGCGCCCGTCCCCTGAAGCGCTATATCCAGAAATATGTGGAGACGCTGACGGCGAAGCTGATCCTGGCAGACCGTGTCCGTTCGGGAGATACAATCCTGATCGATGTGGAGGACGGAGGACTGTTGGCGAAAGTAAAGGAATAAAACAACAGATGTAATATTAAGAGAAGAGCCTTCGGAACAATCCCCGGAGGCTTCTTCCTGTCTTTTCTCTTGTAAAATTGTATTTTTTCCGATACAATAATCTGGTATGTTGCTTTTTCAGGAACGGAGGTACAGGTATGATCCCAAAGGATCCGGTAATGCTTTTGAGTTTTGTAAATCTGAAGCTCAGGGATTTTTATGGAAGCCTGGAAGCGCTCTGTGAGGATCTGGATGTGGATCGTCGGGAACTGACGGAGAAGCTGGCGTTCATAGATTATCATTACGATGAGGAGAAGAATCAGTTTGTGTAAGATATCAGGAAAAGGGCTGCGTTGCCAGATCTGCACCGGATGCGGATTGTGCCCTGGAGTGACGCCGGAGGGCGGAAGCATGGATGGACTGCGTTCCAAAGCAGGATTGGGGGAGATCTGCCCGGGCAGGCTGCGTGTGCTGACGGAGGACGCCCTGAGAGGGGAGAAGATTCCCTTTTCCCGAAACGGAAAGCGGCTTGCAGTGGCCGATATCGGTACCACCACAATCGCTATGCTGCTGTATGATCTGGACGGCGGCGTGGCGGAACGCTTTTTGGAGGGAAATCCGCAGACGGTATATGGTGCGGATGTATTGTCCAGGATCAGGGCGGCGGAGGAGCCCACAGCGGCGGCGCAGATGCGGAAAATGTTGCAGGATACGCTGGGAAAAGGACTGAGGAAGTTTCAAAAGAAGCTGTCTGTGGGGGAAGAACTGTATCTGACGGTGGCGGCCAATACCACCATGACATACCTGTTCATGGGCTGGGATACCGCCGAACTGGGGAGAGCGCCCTTTGAAGCGGGCAGGCTCTCCGGGGCGGAGACGGAACTGGAGGGTGTGCGCTGTTTTGTGCTGCCAGGCTTTTCCGCTTTTGTGGGAGGTGATATCCTGGCAGGCTGTCAGGCCTGCGGGATGGCGCACAGGGAAGAGATGATCCTGCTGATCGATCTGGGGACCAACGGGGAACTGCTCCTGGGGAACCGCCACGGACGGATCGCCTGCGCCACGGCAGCGGGCCCGGCTTTTGAAGGGGGAGCGAACAGAGGGATCTGGGGAGCGGATATGGTCAGATTCCTGGCGATCCTGCGCCGGAGGGGCATCCTGGATGAGACGGGGCTGCTGGCGGAACCGTATTTTGACAGAGGAATCCGAGTGGGCAATGTGTGCGTCACGCAGGGATCCGTGCGCAGCGTTCAGCTCGCCAAAGCTGCCATTGCCGCCGGAATAGAGATCCTTCTGGAGAAATATGGCATCGCTGAGAGAGAGATAGACCGGGTGGTGCTGTCCGGAGGGTTTGGCTATTACTTGGATCCGGCAGATGCGGCGGAGATCGGGCTTTTGCCCCGTGGGCTGGCGGAAAGAACGACAGCGGGGGGCAACACGGCTCTGACAGGAGCGCTGCAGGCAGGCAGGGAACTGCTGTCCGCGGGCTGGGAGAACGTCCGGGAAAAGCTGGAGGGATACAGGAGAGATACCATGATCGTGAATCTTGCCATGGAACCCGGATTTGAACAGAGATATATAGACCGGATGGAACTGAAAGGAAGAAAAATGAATAAAGAAACTCAAATAAAAAGTGGAAATTTAGATAATTTCACTAAATAAAAGTATTTATTTTGTCGGTATCTATTTCAATATTTGGAAAAGTAGTGTATAATTTGTTATAGTACATATTAAGATTACAACTTGGAGGAAAAAGAATGGGTGAAAAAGTAGTGAAGGTTCAAAGAGAAAAGGCGCCTAAGACGCCTAAGACGCCTAAGACGCCGAAAGTGCCTAAAACACCTAAAGCGCCTAAAACACCCAAAAGCCCCAGATCGTCCCGGCAGTCCGCTGCGGCGGGCGGCGATAAGAAGACAGGACTGATGCTCTTCAGTATCCGCAATAAGATCATAGTATGCTTCCTTGTCCCCATTCTGTTTATGATCATAGTAGGCATTTCCGCTTACCAGAAAGCGGCGGAGGGCATGAGTGAGAAATTTACGGATTCCACCACCCAGACCATGAACATGGCAACGGAATATGTGGATATGAGCTGCTCCTTTATTGAGTCGGAGGGCACTACCTATGCGTTCGACAAGGATCTGAGCAAGTATTATATCGGATTATATAATGACGATCCCATAAACAAGATGAAAGTTACCGATAATACCAGAATGGATATCCTGGCGTCCCAGACGTCCAATATCTTTATCAACAACATACATATCATCACAAAAGACGGGATCAATATGTTCAGTACCGGCATTTCCACTACCCAGAACGGCTTCTTTCAGGAATATGAAGATTCCGTGCCCAAGGAGGGCAAGGGCCTGCAGAGATGGATAGACAGTCATGCTTTCCTGGATGATACCCTGAAACTCAAGCCGCAGGATTACATACTGGCTTATCAGATACTGTCTCAGTCCGGCAATGCCTGTATTGTTATCGATATCAAGACCAGGACGATCCGGGAATTCCTTGAGTCGCTGGATCTGGGCGATGGGAGCATCGTGGGCTTCGTGACGGAGAATGGCCGTGAGATCATATATGAGAATCTGGCGGAAGGGGAAGAGAGCATTTTTGAGGAAGGCGAAGTGGTTTTCTTCGGGCAGGAATTTTTCCCGATACCGGATAAGGAGAGCGATGAAGAACAGTATGGCTCTCAGGAAGTGACTTTTAAAGGGCGGCAGTATCTGTTCATCTACAGCGTGAGCAAAAAGACGGCGGCAACCGTCTGCACGCTGGTTCCCATGGATGTTATCACAGGACAGGCTGAGGAGATCCGGTCGCTGACATTTGCGCTGGTGGTGGTGGCATGCGTTGTCGTAGTGCTTGTGGGCCTGCTGATCGTGTCGGGCATCCAGAAGAATATGAAACGGATCTCCAAGGGTTTCGGCGTTGTGGCCCAGGGAGACCTGACGGTGCGCGTGGACGCGAAAGGCCATGATGAGTTCCAGAATCTGGCGGGCTCTGCCAATAATATGATCCGAAATACCAAGAGTCTTGTAAATAAAGTTACCGGCGCCACAGATCAGCTGGAGGTATCCGCAAAGGATGTGGAACAGGTATCAGGTGTTATCAATGATTATTCCGCAAGCATCACCAAGGCTGTGAATGAGATCAGCGAGACCATGACCCAGCAGACTTCCCATGTGGAGGAATGCGTTGCCAAGACCAATATCCTGGCGGAAGAACTCCAGGAGGTGAGCAATACCGTTGAGAGAGTGGGCAGGCTGGTGGATGAGACGGAAGAGATGATCGACCAGGGTGTCAAGATCATCAGGCTGCTGGGGGACAGGGCAAAGCAGACCACCGATATCACCGCAACGGTGGGACAGAATATCGAATCCCTGCGCCAGGAGACGGAGATCATCAACAGCTTCGTGGGCACCATTACCGAGATCTCCGAGCAGACCAATCTATTGTCGTTGAACGCTTCCATTGAGGCGGCCAGAGCCGGGGAGGCAGGAAGAGGGTTCGCGGTGGTGGCGGAAGAGATCCGCAAGCTGGCTGACGATTCCGCGAAAGCGGCCGGTGAGATCAGCCACAATGTGAGCCATATCACTGCCCGGACAGACCAGAGCGTGGAGAGCGCTCATGAGGCCGGTACCATGGTGGCGTCCCAGACGGAAGCCGTGGAGCAGGTAGTGACCGTGTTCAACAATATGCAGCTGCGCATGAAACAGCTGGTAGAGGGCTTAAATGCCATCGTGGAGAGTACGGAACGCGCCGATGAGGAGAAATCCGACACAGTGGCGGCCATTGACCAGATCTCAACAAGCATTGAAGAGACGGCTGACAGTGTCATAACTGTTCGGGATTCGGTGGAAAAGCTGATGGAGAATGTGGAGGGACTGACGGAGACGGCGGATTCCCTTGGCAAGAACATGCAGGAACTGAAGACGGAGATTTCCGTATTTAAGATCTGACGAACGCAAGGGAAAAACAGGTGTCGTGAAGCGGCATTTGTTTTCCCTGTGCCGTGATCTGCGAAGGTATGACATAATGAAACAGATTATATTAAAATATCTGAGGCCCTACTTCCCGAGAATGGGGGTAGGGTTTCTCATTAAATTCATCGGAACCATCATGGATCTGTGCATTCCGTATATATTGGCATATATCATCGATACAGTCATCCTGTCGCGGGACAGAAGGCTGATATTTGGCTGGGGAGCGTTGATGATCGTCTGCTCCCTGCTCGCGGTGTCTTTTAATATCATTGCCAACCGGATGGCGTCCAGAGTTTCCGCGGATGCCACGGAGAAGATACGTCATGATCTCTTTTTCAGAATCATGCATCTTTCCAATGCGCAAACGGATGCCTATACAAAGCCTTCCCTGATCTCCAGAATGACATCGGATACCTATAACCTGCATCAGATGCTGGGGCGGATCCAGCGGCTGGGAGTCCGGGCGCCGATCCTGTTGATCGGCGGCATCTGCGTTACTTTTACCCTGGATCACGCCATGGCCTGCGTGCTATTGGCGGTGCTGCCGCTGCTGGGCTTTATCACGGTATACGTATCCAGGAGGAGCATTCCCATGTTCAGTGGGCTGCAGGAGGCTAACGACCGCTTTGTCAGGATGGTGAGGGAGGATATCGCGGGGATCCGTGTGATTAAGGCGCTGTCCAAAACAGATTATGAGACGGAGAAATTCCAGACGGTGAACAGAGAAGTGGTGGAGCGGGAACGGAAAAACGGCATGGTCATGGCGATCATCAATCCGTCCATGAACATCCTGTTGAACCTGGGGCTGGTAGGAGTGATTCTTGTGGGAGCGCACCGGGTCAACGGAGGAACATCGGAGGTAGGGAAGATACTTGCCTTTACCACTTACTTTACCATTATATTGAATGCCATGATGTCCATTTCCAAGATGTTCACCGTCCTGTCCAAGGCCATAGCGTCAGGAAACCGTATCTGGCATGTGCTGGAGGCGGAGGACGACATGCAGGTTTTGGAGGCTTATGGGGAAGCGCAGGAGGACAGTGAGATATGCTTTGACCATGTGACCTTTTCCTATAGGAAGAAAGGAGATGCGAACATACAGGATCTGTCTTTCAGGATCAAAAAGGGAGAGACCCTTGGAATCATTGGTGAGATCGGATCCGGCAAGTCTACCATCATCAATCTGATGATGCGGATGTACGATGTGGATCAGGGGCGGATCCTGATCGGGGGAAAGGATGTCCGCAGTTATGAGCAGCCTGAGTTAAAGAGGAAATTTGGCGTAGTGTTTCAGAACGATACCATTTTTGAAGATACCATTGCGGAGAACGTGACGTTAGGCAGGGATATCAGCAGTGAGCAGCTGCAGGAGGCGCTGCTGTATGCCAGGGCCAGCGAGTTCGTGTCGGACCGGGAAGGGAAAGAGAGCGAGGCTCTGAACATAAAAGGAGCGAACCTGAGCGGCGGTCAGAAGCAGCGTGTGCTGATCGCCAGGGCGCTGGCGGCCAGGCCGGAGATCCTGATACTGGACGATTCTTCCAGCGCACTGGATTACCGCACCGATGCAAAGATGCGGAAAGGAATCCGGGAGCATTTTCAGGATACCACCCTGGTCATCATCGCGCAGAGGGTCAGTTCCATCCGGAATGCGGATCATATCCTGGTGCTGGAGGACGGGGAACCAATCGGATATGGAACCCATGAAGAACTGATGGAATGCTGCGAGGCCTACAGTGAGATCAGCAGGACCCAAGGCGAAAAGAAACTCTAAGCTTGTAGAGTACACAAGCTAAGAGTTTCTATGTTCCCAAGGGCTGCAGCAAGTTATATTAAGGAGAGAAATCAGCTATGGGCACTGAAAAAAAGCGATATTCCAAGCGGACGCTCCTGCGGCTGGGGCAGTATATGTGGCAGTATAAATGGCTTCTGGCGCTGGCAATGCTGTGCACGCTGGGGAGCAATCTGTTTTCCCTGATCGGGCCCAAGCTGACGGGACTCAGCATCGGGGCCATCGAGGGAGGCAGGGGAAAGGTAGATTTCCAGAGGGTATTTTACTATGCCGGGTGGATGGCGCTGTTTTATGTGGTGTCGGCGCTGATGTCTTACGGCCTGCAGGTGCTGATGCTGACCATCAGCCGCAAAGTAGTATACCGTATGCGCCAGGATGTGTTTGAGAAGCTGATGACTCTGCCGGTGGGATATTTCGACGTGCACCAGACGGGAGATATCATCAGCCGCATTTCCTATGATATCGATACGGTCAACGCGTCGCTGTCCAATGACCTTGTGCAGCTTCTGACCACCGTGATCACGGTGGCGGGGGCATTGCTGATGATGGTGTCCATCTCGCCCAGACTGGTGC
Source organism: Lachnospiraceae bacterium (assembly GCA_023664345.1). Taxonomy (GTDB): domain Bacteria; phylum Bacillota; class Clostridia; order Lachnospirales; family Lachnospiraceae; genus Acetatifactor. Next base: position 65,850 of record JAMPFQ010000022.1, read on the forward strand.
TGGTGTTTGCTTTTACGGTGCCGCTTTCCGTTCTGATCACAAAGAACATTACCGGCAAGACCAGACCCCTGTTCCGTAAGCGTTCCGCAAAGCTGGGGGAGCTGAACGGCTTTGTGGAGGAGATGATCTCCGGACAGAAGACCCTGAAAGCTTATAACAGGGAGGACTATACCCAGCAGAAATTTGACCGGAAGAATAAAGAGGCTGTGGAAGCCTATTACAGGGCGGAATATTACGGAAGCGTGGTGGGGCCCTGCGTTAATTTCATCAACAATCTGTCCCTGTCCCTGATCAGTGTGTTCGGTGCGCTGCTGTATCTGGCGGGGAGCATGAGCATCGGGGATATCTCTTCTTTTGTGCTCTATTCCAGGAAATTTTCAGGGCCTATCAATGAGGCGGCGAATATCTTCAGCGAACTCCAGTCGGCTCTGGCTGCGGCGGAGCGGGTGTTCCGCCTGATCGAGGAGGCGCCGGAACCTGCGGACGCGGAGGGTGCGGCGGTGCTGGACGCGGTGCGGGGAGAGGTGGAATTAAACCATGTGCAGTTCGGATACCTGCCCGGCAAGACGATCATACATGACCTCAGTTTCCGGGCGGAACCGGGAAAGCTGATCGCCATAGTAGGCCCCACCGGGGCAGGAAAGACCACGCTGATCAACCTGTTGATGCGCTTCTATGACCCGGACAGCGGATATATCACTGTGGACGGCAGGCGGAATGACAGGATGACCAGGAGCAGCCTGCGGAAAGCTTATGCCATGGTGCTTCAGGATACCTGGCTGTTTTACGGAAGTATCTATGAAAATCTGGCCTACGGCAAGGAGGGCGCTGCCAGGGAAGATGTGGAAGCGGCGGCAAGGGCGGCTCATATCCATTCCTTTATCAAACGGCTGCCTGAGGGTTATGATACCATACTGACGGACGAGGGGACCAACATTTCAAAAGGACAGAAACAGTTGCTGACCATAGCAAGGGCCATGCTGCTGGATTCCAAGATGCTGATACTGGACGAGGCCACTTCCAATGTGGATACCCGCACGGAGCGCCAGATCCAGAAAGCCATGCTGAAACTGATGGAGGGAAAGACCTGTTTTGTTATCGCTCACAGGCTGTCCACCATCGAGAATGCCGACCGGATCCTGGTGGTCAATGACGGGGAAGTGGTGGAGCAGGGAACCCATGGAGAACTGATGGCGAAAGGCGGCGTGTACAGGAAGCTTTATAATGCGCAGTTTGAGTAGGGATCTGTCCTGTCTGCCAGTATATATTCCGGGATGATCTCATATAATTCTATGAAGAGCGCAGGAAGATCGGGAGCCATATATGAAAAAAATCGCAGCAGCAATCCTGGTGTTTGGTCTGATGACAGGATTGCTGTTTTTAGGATCGCTGGAGAGCAGGGGACAGATTCAGACCGCAGGCGCAGCGCAGGCTGCAGCAGATCACGCCGGGAGTGGAGAGATCGCGGAGGGCAGAGATGTCCGGGCAGAGGATGTGCGCAAGATCGCCATTACTTTTGATGATGAGGTTATAATAGGACTAAGTCAAGAGATTTGCTGTAAAGAAGCGATTTCCATGATTTAGTCCTATTTTTGCTATTCTAATGTGGAACGGCGAATTGCGGCTAGACGAAACGTCAAATCAGATCCGATCTTTTAA
>JAMPFQ010000023.1 GCA_023664345.1 Lachnospiraceae bacterium
GGCTGGAAAATGAAATCATTGAGAACCAGGCCATCATAGAAAGTTTGGAGGAACAACAGCAACAACCCGAGCAGCAGCCACCAGCAGTTGAACAGCCAGTGTCACAACCAATACAGCAACCCAGCAATCCCCCAGCAGGACTAGGTAATATGGGCACATTTGGAGGTCCTGGATTCGACGGTACTCCAACAGGAACAGGCACAGGTATGGAACACAGTGGCGATTTTGGCTCCTTTGAATAACCCACTCCCACCCAATAATCCCAACCATACCCCCGATGACACGAAAAAGCCTGTCACCGTGGGTAATAGAAAGGAGTAGCCAGTGAAAAAGAAAATAACTGCAATTCTTATAGGCTGTATCATGCTTTCTGTAGCATTAAATGTTTATTTCCTATGGAGGATATCATCAGCCAACAAACAAATATCCGTGTTCAGCAGCCAGGTAGTCATGGTTGATGACGAAATTGAGGAATTAAATAACCAGCTTTCAGGACTTGGGGAATTGGAAAACAAAGTCAAGGACCTGCAGGAACAATTGGCACAAAGGGATGAGGAGATAAGCCGTCTCACCGCATCCCTTACAGGGAATGAAATGGAGATAGCAAGGTTGGAAAGCGAGGTAGCCGAAAGCAAAACCGCCATAGAAAGTCTGGAGGCACAACAGCAACAACCAGAGCAGCAGCCACCAGCAGTTGAACAGCCAGTGTCACAACCAATACAGCAACCCAGCAATCCCCCAGCTGGACTAGGTAATATGGGAACATTTGGAGATTTATTTGGCGGTGATTCATCAGGAATAGGCACAGGTGATGGGGCTGGTGCTGGTTGGACAGGATCTCTAGAATAGTTGGCTCCTTTGAATAACCCACTCCCACCCCAAAAAATGTCTCTGGTACAGTTGACAAGGTATCCCCACTTTGCTACAATGTCCATAGAAAAGGTGTTACCGTACAGCAAACGGTTCGCCTCAATTAGTTACTTTTGATCAAAAAAGCAACCTACTTTGACGAGTCGCGGTTGCTTTTTTGATGTCTCTCATCTGTCTTTTTGGTGGATGACTGCATGATACTGATAATGGTGACAACAATACTGATGACCGTCACCACAATACCAACGACACCCACGACAATTTCAAGCATCCTATGTACCTTTCACTTTATTTTCCATCATATACCACCCCCAGGGTACTGGAAGTCCTCAAAATGTACTCATTTTGGCGAAAGGCGAACCGCACACCATTTTGGTAACACCCATGACCATTATAGCAGGGTACAGCCTGTCTGCCAATACCAATAATGGGAAATCGGCATGGGATTTCCAGGCCTCCCTGTATGTCCGGGAAAATTTTTCAGCATGCGCCACCCTGCAATTTCCATCCATCCACTATTTTTACCCATGTCCAAAAAAAATCCAATGGCATGTATGAAAAAAATGCATGGTCCCCATTCTGGATTTTGGTTTTGTATTATCAAGAGTATTTGGTCTGAATTTTGGAAAAGTAAGGGGTATAGGGGTAAGGTTTTTTTGAAAAATGTTGAATTCTGGGGAAAAAATCCGGGTTCCGGGATATGGGGGAGGGTATTTGTCTAAGGTTTGGTTCTGCGAATTCCAGAAGTAGAATTGTGATTTTATTTTCCCCAAAATGCCCATGGGCGTAAAAATGTTGATACGCCCTGCCCGGAACAGGAAAATGAATATGGAAGAAAACCAGAAAAAAGGAGGACAAAACATCATGGCTGCAAATTTCAGGCTGGTACCAAAGTTCGAGGGGAACTGTCTGGTCATTTTATATGAATCAAACGGGGATGTGCAGGTCATTGCCCAGATACTCCTGCCAGCAGACAGACAGCTTGCCGACAATGCACAAGTGGCAAATGATATATGTGGTATCTTAAAGAAGCGCATCAGGAAAAGCCTGAATGAAAGTGGGTTAAATGATATATGTTTCAGCACTTACGGATAGATCACTCCCACCCTAAAAATATCTCTGGTACAGTTGACAAGGTATCCCCACTTTGCTACAATGTCCAAAGAAGAGGTGTTACCGCACAGCAAACGGTTCGCCTCAGTCTATTAATTGATCAAAAAAGCAACCTACTTTAGCGAGTGAAATGAACCCCTTTTGTTAGACAAAGCAAAGGTCTAATGAAAGGGGTTATTTCATATCCAAAAAGATATACTCTCCAAAACGGAAGAAAGAGTCCCATTCCGAATATGCAACGGAAAGTAGCGTAAAAAGATCAAATGTATACAACTGTTGGTGGTGCAACGGAAGCTTTTTCATTATGCTTTCCACATGATAAAAAGAAAGGCGGTTGCATTATGAGCAAACAGGCGGTCATATCGGCCAGGCATTTAAAAAAAGCTTTTGGCAAAGGCGAAAGCATCCAGGTCATTTATTCTGACCTGAACATTGATATTTACAAGGGAGATTTTACCGTTATCATGGGTTCCTCAGGAGCGGGCAAGTCCACCCTGATGTATTCCCTTTCCGGAATGGATAAGCCGGACAGCGGGGAGATCGACTTTGACGGAACGGACATCACGAAATTGAACAATGACAGGCTGGCTGTGTTCCGGCGGAAGCAGTGCGGATTCGTGTTCCAGCAGATCTATCTGATCGAGAAGATGAACCTTATGGATAACGTCATTGCAGCCGGGGTGCTGACGTGCAAGGACAGGGAAGATATCAGGAATCGTGCAAAGGAACTGTTTTCCCTGGTAAATATCCCCGAACAGACATGGAAAAAAACATCTGCCCAAATTTCAGGGGGTGAAGCACAGAGGGCAGGCATTGTCAGAGCGATCATCAATCGCCCTAACGTACTGTTTGCGGACGAGCCCACAGGCGCGTTAAATTCCGCAAATTCGGCTGCGGTCCTGGATGTTTTTACCTCACTTCACGAGAAAGGGCAGAGCATTGTCATGGTCACTCACGACAAAAGGTCGGCCCTGCGGGGAAACCGCATCATTTATATCAGGGACGGAAAGATCTTTGGCGAGTGCGATCTGGGAAAATATGAACAGAATCATACTGAAAGAACCGATAAACTTGACAGATTCATTCAGGAAATGGGGTGGTGACATGAAACTATCTACGCTCGTCCTGCATGATCTGAAGAAAGCAAAGGGACAGTACATATCCTTTGGAGTATTTATCTGCCTGACCGCTTTCATCATCAATATCGCCCTTGTGCTCGCTTTTCAGACATTTGACGCTTACGATGGTCTGTTTGATGAACTTAACACAGCAGATGTCAATTTCATCATTCCGCAGATCCAGGATAAGGAAGATCTGCTCGCGGAAGTGGAAGCGATAGACGGGGTATCATTTGCGGAAAAGCATGGCGGGGTCTTTATCCCGGTAACAGTCCGTGAATTTGCAGGATCTGACTTTGATATGAATACGGTCTTTTATGATCTTGACGAGGAAAAAAAGCTGAACCTGCTCGATGTTACGGAATCTTCCGAAAAGAGTGACCGTTCTGTCTATATTCCCATGTACATGAAAGAGTTGGGCGGTTTTGCGGAGGGCGGCAGCATTACTTATTCCATAGATGGCGAGGAGCACACCTATGATATTGGCGGGACTGTACTGGAAATGCAGTATGGAAATTACGGTACCGGACTGATCGGCGCATATTTTCCCAGGGCTGTCTATGAGGATCTTGTCCGGGAGCACAGCGATCACATTGTTACGGAATATTCCTTAAAGACAACCGACGATGCTGACTTAAGCCAGATCAGGAATACCATATCAGAAATCTTAAGGGAGAACGGGACCGCATTATTGAACATCGGTGACAGAGCCGCATCAAAACAGGCCCGGACAATGGTCTGCACCCTGCTGATCGCGATATTTCTGGCGCTTGCGGCCATCATACTTGTGGTGAGCATTTTTCTCAGCAACTTTCGGATCAAAAGCGCGATCGAGGACGAACTGGCGCAGATGGGGGTATTAAAAGCGATTGGCTATACAAGCCATATGATCATTGCTTCCGCGGTGATACCCTACGTTCTTACAGGGATTATTTCTACCGTGATCGGGATAGCCCTGTCTTATGCGGTCCTGCCTTTCGTAGCAGATATTCTGGCAATCCAGTCGGGATTTTCCTATACGCCGGAACCTGACAGGACGGCTTTGCTGATCGTCATACTGGTGCTGACATCCGCAATATCCCTATTTTCTTATTTATCCGCAGGGAAAATACACAGACTGGAGCCCATCAATGCCATAAGAGGCATCACCGGAGACGGGTCGGCGGGACAAAATATATTATTATCCGCAGTTTCATTTGGCATCATGGTGCTGCTGTCTTTCGCGGGAACGCTCCTGTACAATGTGAATGTCAGGCCGGACAATTTTATGAACACCCTTTCCGAGGAATCACCGTCCGTTATCTTTACGGCAGAGGATGGAAAAATGGCGGAACTTAAGGAACTGCTCCAAAATGACAGCAGGGTAAGGCTTTCTCTGGAATATGCGTCTGCCTCCGTCAGTTATGAGGACGGAAGCCTGACTGCTTTTGTGTGTGAGGATTTTTCAAAAGTGACAAACGATATCTGTTACGAAGGCCGCAGCCCTGAGGAAGAGAATGAGATCGCGGTGGGCAGTGCGCTCTCTGATCATTATCCCGTGGGCAGCGAAATAGAGATAACAGCGGACTCCGGGTCTGCAGTTTACACTGTGACCGGATATATCCAAAGCGTGAACAATGCCGGAGCGGTATGCCAGCTGACAGATAAAGGATACGAAAGGATCAGCGGAAAAACGGATTCGGTCAATGTTTACTTATCCGATAAAAATGCCGATGAGTTTATAAACGAGTACGAAGAAAACCATGATACGCTCATCAGATCATCCGTAAATTTTGAGCAGATGAGTGAAAACAGCAGAATGATGTATGCGGGTATCGTTTCGGTCATTGTGATCATCCTGTTTGTGATCTCTGTCCTGATGGTGCTGCTTGTGATGTATGTGCTCATCAATTCCATGATAAGCAGGCGCAGGCAGGAATTTGGCATATATAAGGCGATCGGATACACGAACAGGCAGCTTACCGTTAAGACGGCGCTCAGTTTTATCCCCATTGTGGCTGTGGCATCGGTCATTTCGGCCATAGCCGGGCTGTGGTATCTTCCCGCCATCAACAATGCTGTTTTTTCCCTGATCGGGGCTGTAAAGAATCATTTTGAAATATCGGTCTGGATATTGGCCGTATGTGCTATCATGTTCACTGCTGTGGCATTTGCGATCAGCGTGCTTCTTTCCGCACCGATCAAAAAGATTACCGCATATTCACTTTTAAAAGATTAAGGGAGGTTTCATATGAATTTTTCAGAAAAATTAAAAGAAATACGTAAAAAAGAGGGAATCTCACAGGAACAGCTTGCCGAAAAGATCGGCGTTTCAAGGCAGGCGATCACGAAATGGGAGACCGGAAAAGGCTTGCCGGATGTTGAAAATATGGTGATCATAGCGGAGATTTTCAAGACTACCATAGATGAACTGCTTGTGGATCCCGCCACAAAGGAAACCCCGGAAATGTCTGTGTATACCAGCGAAACGATCTATGACATTGACTGTGAGAAACATTTCGACATCGATATCGGCAGCGCCTCCGCAATCAGGCTGTCCTCCGGAGATGATGAGAAGCTGCATATCAGGCTGTCCTCCGAAATCCTTGAGAACCTGGAGTCTATGTTTAAGATTCGGTTGGATGAAAAGAAAAGCAAGCTGGATGTAATCTGTCTTAACAAGAATAAGCTGAGCCGCTATGAAGCAGAAGAGTCGCTGACGGTTGATATCATTCTTCCGGATAAATATTCCGACACCTGCGAGATCGCCGCCAGTGTTAAGCTCCTCGTGATAAAAAGCCTTCATCTGAACCGTCTGGAGTACGACGGCGATGCGGAGCAGATCCTGATCTCGGACAGCAGCGGAAGCCTGGAATTCACGGCAAAGACAGATTATGAGTTCACTGTGGATAAGATCACGGGAAGACTGGATATCAACCAGTGGAAAGCAAAAGCGATCGTTCACATTCCGGAAGAAAATATGGTAAACGCGATAAATAAGGGCAGGAAATGTAGTGTTTATTTCGTAAGGGACGGAAAGCCGACCGAGTATGAAAATGCCGCTGACAGCGAAAATGAGATCAGTATTTCGGGAATCTTTTCAGAACTGGTCATAGACCTGACCAAATAATAGAATCCTATTGTCATAAACAAGAAAGAACTGGCAGCGCTTCACCGGCGCTGCCGCTGTCTGTAAAAAGCCTCTCCTATGCCAAATATCACGAAGATCGTAGCCGCGTTCATAGACTGCTGGAAACTGAATATATTATTGACGGTATAGCCAAGGAGACAAAATCCGCAGGCACAGGAGATAAGATCGCTGTCTTTCCTGCCCATCAGGCGCACCATGCCCGACAGCATCAGTCCCCCATAACTGATCAATCCCAGGATTCCCATATCCACCAGGACTGTCAGCCATTCGCTGTGCGCATTTGTCAGCCGTGCCGTAGAAAACGTAGTCGTTACGATCTCCAGCAAGCGGGCGCTTCCTCCCTGATAGATATAAGCCGCCATGGCATCCGGGCCTACACCCACCAGCTTATGCAGCAAATCCTGCTCCCAAAAGCATAACGCACCTGCTTTCCAGGTGGCTCCCCTGCCGCTGCCCCATTGATTAGAAAAGATAAAGGCCGGATTCTCCGATAATACACCAAGGCTGCCCGGACGCAGCGTGTTCACGATGAGCGCCGCCGTGTAACCTGCCAGCAATATTACGATAAGGTTCACGCAGACTCTTTCCAAAGTGCGCCAGAAGCCTTCCAGATGTTTCTTCCCTCTTCTGTCCATGATTGCCAGCAGGAGCATGAAAAGCGACACGCCCGTCACTAAAACGGCAATATTTTTTGAGATCAGGGTATCTATCAACTCATCTTCATAATTGATCTTCCTGCCAGCCAGGAACTGTATCCCACATGTCAGCAGGAACGCTGCGCCAAACAGCGTCATTGCCTGCCAGAAGCGGCACATCCTGCCACTGTCCGCCACCGACATGCAGAACATGGTCAGGCTCACTGCTGCCATGGCCACAATGCCGCTGCTGCTGCCCTGTGTGATCAGGCTGGCAGAGCCCAGCAGGACATAAGCCATCAGCAACAGTCTCTGCCACATTTTACAGGATGTTTCCCGCCACAACAGTACCATTCCCGCAAAAAATACTGACACCTGGTATCCGCAGTACCAGTTGATATTGCCGATAGTGGAGACAAAACCCGGCCCGTAAGACCCCATATCCAGCGGATAGATTTCAAAACGGTTCAGATATTCCAGCAGGAACACTGCCGCGGATACCGGAAAAATCAAATAAAATACCCATTTTTTCGGCTCCCATAGTTTTGAGATATAAAAATAGACCCCCACCAGGATCAGCTGTCGACATAATCCCATGTACCAGCCTGAAGTGCCCCAGAACGCTTCTCTTTTATAATCGGAGCAGAGATACGACAATAAAATACAGACGGCATACGAGGCGGCAAACCAGTCCGTGACGGACATATCTTCCTTTATGAACGCCCATGACCGGGCGATATTTCCCTTTTTACGCCAAGCCATCATCAGTCTTAAGAGCAGATACAGGATCAGGAGAGGCACAGCCACTTTGGCTATCTTCACGCTGACCTGGAAAAAAAAGACGGACTTATCCGTGCCGATATGGGAGTAGCCTTCCTGGCTGTAAAACGGCATCACCACAAGGATCAGCAGCATATAAAGACATATCACCGCATCTAATATGATATGTATATATTTCTGCAGCGTGGCCACAGCAGCCCTTGTTTCTTTTTTCCTGATATCCCAGCGCATCCTGTTTCCTTTCCCGAGGTTCTCTCTTTATGATAATCTACTCGGGAAAGTTCGTCAATTTATTTCTCCGCCGTTCCAGACTGAGATAAGACTGCTGGATCATGATGAAGCCCAGGGGGCCGCCTACAATCCCCCAGATGCCGAAAAGCTTGATCCCCGCGTAAATGGACAGCAGGATCGCGATCGCGGGAACCCCCACTCTCCGTCCGATCAGTCTGGGTTCCAATATCTCCCGCAGAAAGATACAGGCGAGGTAAAGCAGCAGGCATGCCACCGCCCTGCCATATTGTCCGTAAAATATCTGCTGGATCCCCAGCGGGATCAGCACGATCCCCGTGCCTATGAAAGGCAGTGCGTCCAAGACCCCCGCCAGCATTCCCCACAAAGCCCCGTGCCGGATGCCGCATATCCCCAGGACTGCGGCTGCCAGAACGCCTATGACGCTCATGATGATGACCTGCGCTTTCACAAAGGTGGCAAGATAGCGGATGATACCGCAGATGATCTCCAGGAACACGTGGCATTCCTCCCGATCCAACAGCTGGTTCATAATCTCATCATAGTCTTTTGCCAGCAGGATTGCCGCAATCAGGAATGTGACCAGAAATCCGCCGATTGCAGCAAACCCCTTTACATATTCCAGCGACTGTGACAGCATGCCGGGCAGGAATTCCAGCTGGAAATAATCGATCCCCTCCTGCAGACGGCTCAGGATCATCTGCTCCAGATATTCCCCGTCTATGCCTATGGTCCGTTCCACGAACCGGCATATTTCATGTAAGACGCCGGAAACAGCCTGTTCCAGCGTGTCAAGCCCCATGATCCAGTCCGGCAGGCTTCCCACGATCCAGGAGAACAGCACCCACACCAATATGCCCAGGATGCTTCCTGCCAGGAGAAGCAGGATGATAACTCCCACTTGACGGTGAAGGTGCAGCCTTCGCTGCCACTTTTGCAGCAGGGGCCCGAAAATGGTGACAAATAACAGCGCCAGCAGCACCGGCGCCGTCAACGGCGTGATAATCTTCAAGAAAAAAAATACCGCTCCCGTCAAAAGGAGCAGTAATATCGGTCTGTTCTGCAATATCTTCCCTGCCATACGATTCCCTGTCCTGCTTTTCTTCCTGTTTTTCTGATTAGTATGGCAGGAAATCTTTAAAATATGCAAACGCTTTGCCCTCCGGCCTGATCTGAAAACACATTTCCCGTTTTTTCACAGGATGCTCAAAAGTGAGCTCATACGCGCAGAGCGCCACGTTACGGACATTCATATCCCGACCTCTCTCCCGCGCAGTTTCATCCCCATATCTGGCATCGCCCAACAGCGCCATGCCCGCATGTGCCATCTGGGCTCGGATCTGATGGAAACGGCCTGTATCGATATGTATTTCCATAAGAGACAGATCCGGCACTTCCGCGTACTGCGCCAGACGATATTGCAGAACGGCTTTTTTCGCCTCCGGAAAACGCGGGCGTTCCCATTCCTCCACTACAACGGCGTGTCCTCCGTTCCGCGCATCTTTATATAAATGATCCACCAGTTCACCCTGTTCGCTCGCAGGTCTTCCACAGATCACCGCATGATACCGTTTGTTCAGCGTACCGTCTGCAAGCTGTGCCGACAGAACGGCAGCCGCTTCCCTGTTCCTGGCAAAGACGAGCAGTCCCTCGACCGGCTGATCCAGGCGATGCACCACGCCCAGATAGGGATCTTTCAGATGATTCTTCAGTTCGCTGACCACATCCGCCTGCCCCGCTCTTGCGGTCTGGGTCGCCAGACCGGCGGGCTTTTGCACTACCAGCAGAGCGTTGTCCTCGTAAATGATCTTTGTTCTCATTTATATAACTCTTCTCGCACTTATAATCATGCCGCCTGCGGCGGCACATACAATAGAATCAAAAGGCTGATTCTATTGTCAAGAACGATTGATGAACCATCGCAAGACCGAAAGAATCCGCTCTGTGGCTTCTTCCCGGAACGGAATGACTTAGAAAATCTTCATTCCGTTCCGGGAAGAACGCTGCCTTTGCGTTCTTCAGTGTGAGATTTAGAGTTTCTCCGCGAAGCAGCCCTTGCTGCGAGCGGCTAGAAACTCTTCTCACACTTTACCCCGCAGTCCCTTGGGGTAATGATTCTTCATGATCCCTCCAGCCAGCTTGCCCCAGCCCATACTGAAACCGTCCACACAGATCAGATACCAGCCCTTACCTCCCTCGGCGGGAAAGGTCTGTCCATTCAGATATGCCGCTGCCATGTTCCTTTCAGAGCCTGTCCCTTTCTCAGCGTCCCTGCCCTCTTCACAGTCCAGGTTCCAGACATTTCTTACCTCCCCCGGAGAGAGCGCAAGAGCCAGCGCATGGGAAGGTTCAAAGCGATCTTTTTTCAGGATCCCCAGATGAAGCCCCGGACGCAGCACCTTTAAGCCTTTGACCGACGGCATCTGCGGGGATGTCAGATAAAGATTGTCCCCAAACCTGATATATACCGGCTGTCGATCCTGCCTGACGGGCAGTTCTTTTCTGCCAAAGGTTTCCTGACAAAACTGGAAATATTCCCCCAACTCCCTATCTGACACTCCTGTCACAAATCTGTTCGCGATACTGTCGCGATACTCTTCCGGAAGATCTCCCGCCTTTTGAAACAATGCGGCAAAATGCCCCTCGCCTTTCACTTTATGGGGCCAGAGACGCAACGTGTATTCCAGCCGGAAAGCCTTGTCCTGTGGGTCTGATCCTCCGTATCGCATGACACTTTCTCTCAGGTAATCAGCGCTGCCGTCACATCCCGCCAGCCCCAGCTTCTCTTTCTCAATGGGAAAAAGGGAAAATTCCCCATGCCTCTCCAAAAAACGACTGACGCTTCCCTCATTCTCTTCCGGTGCGAAAGTGCAGGTAGAATAGACCAGCTTTCCACCGGGACGCAGCATCCCGGCAGCGCAGTCCAGAATCTCATCCTGCCTGGCGGCGCACATAAGTACATTCTCCGGACTCCACTCCTCACAGGCCGCTTCATTCTTGCGGAACATCCCCTCGCCGGAGCAGGGTGCGTCCACCAATACCTTGTCAAAATATGCCGGAAAAAACTCCGCCAGACGGGCAGGCGTCTCATTGGTCACATAGGCGTTGACGATACCCATGCGCTCCACATTTTCGGAAAGTATCTTCGCCCTTGCCCCATTGATCTCATTGCAGAGCAGGAAGCCTTTCCCGCCCAGCTTTGCCGCGATCTGGGCGCTCTTCCCGCCGGGCGCGGCACAGAGATCCAGTACGGACTCCCCCGGCTGTACGTCCAGAAGTTCCGCGGGAGCCATGGCGCTGGGCTCCTGGATATAATACACACCCACAGCATGATAAGGGTGCTTTCCCGGCTGATCCGCCGCCTCGTAATAATAGCCGTTCTCCGCCCAGGGCACAGGGGATAGATGCAGGAACCCTGCCAGATCCGCCTCCGCCGCGTTCCGCCCGTTCCATCCTGTTTTCAGGGCATTCAGCCGCAGCGCCTGATACCGCTCCTGTGCAAAAGCGGCCCGAAAAGCTTCATATTCATCACCCAGCATCTGCTGCATCCTGTCTGAAAATTTCTGGGGAAGCATGTATGTGTCCTCATATCACCATCTGTATTTTATATTTATGTCTTAGCGGCTTCATTGTCCAATCATCAAATTCAACTTTTTTATCATTCTGTAGTCTTCCGAGAACAATTCCGGGATCACGTTCTATTTGATCTGCAAAAAGCCTGATAGACTGTATGTCATATTTATGCTTATCAAGAAAGTCCTGGTACTTTTCCGGCGGGATCAAAGAATCTTCCGCATATCGGTCAGCTGCCTCTTCTTGCTCTCCGGTTTCTCTTTCAAACGATATACCATAATCTCCATTCATAATATGACCGATTTCGTGAAATAACGTAAACCAAAATGAATCGGCATTTAATCTTCGGTCATTGACCATAAGCATTACATTATGCCCTACCCTTTTTGTCGCTCCGTTAATCTTTGAGCCTGAAAGATTCGGCAAAATAATAAAGATTACCCCAGCTTCACGGAATGCATCATATATATGCGGATAGAAGTCTCCATGATTCCTTGTTAAGGTTAATGCATACTTAACTGCCTTTTCAAATTTTGCCTTTTCAAATTTGGGTGCATTTGTTTTTAATACTTTATTGACAGCAATCTGTATCATAGCATTTGCTTTTACAGTATTGGATCTTGTCAGTTCCTCTGTAGAACTTCTGAAATTTACAGACATATCTCTTTTCGTAAGCACTGATAATGTTGCCACATTCAGGAATTCCCTGACCTGCCTGATCTGCTCATCAATCTTCCTTGGCAGATCCGGCAAGCCAAAATGATTCCTGAAATACGCATAATCCAAGTCTTCAAAGACTCTACGTTCTTCTACAAGTTCTTTCTTTGACTTAAATTCTGCAACTAAAGTGTCATATGCATTTTGCAGATTAAGCCAGTAATTCACACTGGTTCCCATCATTCTGGACAGCTTCATGGCAATATCAATAGACAGGTTCTGCTCGCCTCTCACTAAAAGACTAAGATTTTTCGGTGTGGTATCCAGTCTTTTAGCAAAATCCTCTTGTGTAAGTCCACTCTCATCGATCAGTTCTTTTACATAATACCCCGGGTGAAATGCAATCATATCATTATATTCTACATAGTTACTCATAATGTTTGCTCACCTCCATAATCTCCACAATCTTTACAGTTCCTGCTATCTGGTCTATATTACAGGGGACATATGGGCATTGGTTCTCGTCCAAAGGCTGTAAAATGATCCTCCACTGTTCTTTGCGTGACTTAACATCAATCGCAAAATACCCATCTAAAGTACACTGCTGTTGGATTTTATCTGTAGCATATACTAACTCCATATCCCCATCCCTGTTTAAGATTACCCATCAGGTAATTTGATTGTACCATCATTTTCTACAGGCATCAAGCATAATATCTCTGTTTTCTCTCTACCCTTTCAGCCCTCTCGCCTGCCTGTCCATATCTTCCACCACAATATCATAAATCTCCCCAAGGGAAGCGCAATACTCCAATACCTCCCAGGGCTTGTTGGTGTGGAAATGGATCTTGATCAGTTCCTCATCCCCCACTGCCAGGAGACAATCCCCCTCAAAGTGTTCGGTAATGTAATCCGTGATCACATCCTCGTCCAGATCCTCTCCCTCGATCAAAAGCTGTGTATCATACCTGAATTCCAACATGCGATTTTCCTCCTGCTTCCATCTATGATTGTGAACAAAACTCAATAAAATCATTATATTTCATATACTGAAAATTGGCAATGCAAAACGTCCTTATCCTCTTCTATTGAAAATAGTTTGAGAACTCTTCCTCTGTCCCGCAGAAAACATTGAGATCGATATACTTTTCCTCTCCCTGGTATCCATCCAGCAACCCTTTGTCCGTGTACTGCCAGAACGTCCAGTCCCTGTTGTCTGAGAGCGTGGGCGGCATATAGACATTCCTGATCCAGATATCACAGTCCTCATAGGCTCCGTCAAGATAAAGCGAATAGGACTTTTCTGTGGCGTAAATGATCGGTTTCATGCCGTAATACTCCGTCACTTTTTCAATAAAAGCGTCCAATTCCCTCCTGACGTCGGCCTGCAAGGGCGGGTTCTGCCTTTTATCCCCGTAAAATTCCAGATCGATCACCGGAGGAAGCATCCCCTCGAACCTTGCAACCGTTTCGATGAAGTTATCCGCCTGGGTGCTGCCCGCGCTGTCATAGCTGAAAAAGTGATAGGCGCCGACCCGCAGTTTTGTCTGTCGGGCTCCGTCGTAATTACAGGCAAAATTCTCATCCACAAAAGAACTTCCCTCCGTGGCCTTGATAAATACAAAGGAAATACCCTGGGCAGATAATGTCTTCCAGTCTATTGTCCCCTGATAGGCGGAAATGTCCACGCCTTTCACCGGGTAGCCTGCGGCAAACAAGCGGTTAGGGACAAGCCTGCCGCTATATATCAGCGCTGCCAGCGCACAGAGCGCGAACACGGGCAGCGTGATGGCCAAGCTGATCTTTCTGTTATTTTTTATGCGCATCTGTTATCTCCTGCCACTCAATCCTTTCGCTTGATCGATCTACCCACAGTCTATAACGTCAGGCCGTCCATAAATCGTTCCAATTCCATGGCCCTTGGATTTTTTTCTCCATACAGTGCCACGTATATTTCTCTTGCCTCGTTCATATTTTTCCGGCATTCCTTATCCTCTTCCAGGCAGTAAAAGGCAATCCCCAATCCCTCATATGTACCGGCTGTCATAACATGCAGCCGGCCATAAATCCTCAACCTCAGTTCCAACGCGCGGTTAAGGAAAGAGATTGCTTTCCATGGGTCACGTTCCTGCACAAGGGCATGACCCATATTGTGATAGACGAACGCCGCCTGCTCCGTCTCTCCGACCCCGGTCTTCCTTATAATTCCCAGCGCCTTTTCCAGACATTCCCTGGCCCTGTCCGTGCGCCCCCTCTCATTCCAGATACCAGCCATCAGATTATAGATTCCAATCAATTCCGCTGATCCCTTTCCATATAGCTTTTCCGTCTCCTTTTTGGCAAACCTGATATTCTTCCATGCGCTTTTCGTATCTCCGTTTTCCAGATAAATAATGGCAATATTATGATACAATATGCCCAACAAAGGAGTCCTGACGCCGGAAGCCAGCAGCAGGGACAACGCTTCCCTATATTTCTCAAGGGCGGCCGATGCATCTCCCTGCTCATGATAAACCCTCCCGATATTATTAAAGCATGTTGCATTTTCTATATATCCGGAACCGTATTTTGGGGTATAATATCGTAACAGTTTTTCGTAAATTTCCAGCGCCTGGTCAAACTGACTTTTCCTCCGGAATAAAATGGCTCTTTTTATCAATGCGTCCTGGTACTCACCTTCCAATGGCGCCTTTTCTTCCTCATAAATCCGGATTGCCCGATCATAATTTTTTTCACATTGTTCGTAATCGCCTGTGCGCTCGTAACAATCAGAAATATGTACCAATGCATCCGCATATAGCTTATGGTCTTCCCCCAACTCTTCCCGGATCCTGTCGATCATCAGCCTATGCCAGTAGAGTCCCTTTGTCCACTCCTCCAATTCCAACCACACATCTGCCAGAATCCATATCTGCTTCACATCGGACAAGTCTGTCTGCTTATCCCTGTAATATTTTTCCACACAATCCGTCATTGACCGGATATCCTCTTTTTCCTGATATGGCAGATTCCCCCTGACATGCCGCCAGCTGTCCATGCATTCCAGATAAAGCCGAATCTGTTCTTCTCCCGTCCCATCCTGGGCGCGTTTCTTATATTCCCAGTACTTTTCTATCATCAGCGCATAGTCGCCGCCCAACCCGCTCCGTTCCCGGTATTCCGCCCGCTCTATCCCGCCTCTTTCTGCCACGGTTCCGGTAAATTTAAAGTGATAGCGGATGCAGGAATACAGATCCCTGGCATTGCGTGACAGCAGCAGGTCAAAATAGGGGGAAACCCCAAATAAGAACGGTTTACCGATATGCTGGATCTGATCCCGCATGAAATTCAGATGTTCCACGGCTTTCCGGTCGCCGAAACGCAGACCCAGCAGCTGCAGATTATATACGATCACAATCTCCGCATCCGATTCCCCTGCCCATCGCTTAAAGTCAGCGATCATCGGCATACCTGCTTCCTCGTCGTCTTCCGCAATATTGTGAAGGATCACTTCTCGGTTCTCCAATTTTTTTTGGATCAGTTCCACCCATCTGGACTGCTCTTCGGATCGAAAAAGGCATATGCCATGTTTCATGTCCTCCAGCGCCAGCAACAGCATTTGAAACTGTTCTTCATTACCGCCGAACATTCCATCCATAGCATATACCTCCGTATTACTTTGTTATCTTCTTATTCTGGATCAGCCACTTTTCCACAAGGGGATGCAGATCGCACCACCTTGTTCCATTATATTCCAAAACTGCCCCGATCTGTAACAGTGTGGTGATCTCCTCCGATGAGGAAACATATTTTTCACCCCTGTAGATCTCCTGCATTTTGCCGATCAGTTCTTCCCCGTACCTGCCATTGATATCAGACTCCAAAACCTCCAGTGCCTTTTTCGCATCGGACAGTTCTATCCGGGAAGACTTCCTCAGTCTCGCCCTTAAAGCCGCGTCACAGATACACCGGAATAAGTCTCTCAGATACCCGCCTGTATAAGTGATCAGTTCGTCCAACGCGTCCTCCGTAAACAGTGACAGATCCGCCCGTTTTCTTACAATATTTTTTAATGTTTCTTTCCCTTCCGCATAGTTCTTCACATATGCCCCGTTCTGCCAGCTGCGCAGCTTTATCATGGGCAGCTTCGCGGGATTGGGGAACCATATCTGGATATCCTTATACTCCGGCGTATAAGACAACGATATGGGGAACGTAACCAGCAGATGGATCTGCAGGCTCTGGAAACGGGAACCGTTTTCCATGAATATTTTCCTTGCCTGTTCCAGAGGAATCTTATCCAGACCATCCAGTATCACAAACGGAATATCCGGCCTGTGGGACGCTGAAAGCTGGCTTCTGATCTCCTCGATCACTTCCCTGATCTGGGCGATCAGTTCACTGCTGCGCGGTTCCACTCTGGTCCGGATGACTTTCTTTGACTCCGCGCTGTTCTTCAATATGGCGCGCACTCCCGCAAGCAGCTTGACGATCTTCTTCACCCCGGCCTCTGCCTGAACGCTGCCGGAAATTTCCGTTTCCGCCTGCATGGAGATCGTTTTGCTCAGTTCCATGTCCGTATTCCAGTAATTCTCTATATTTTTGACGATCCTCTCACTGATCTTCAGATGATTCTCACAGGCCTGCATCACAAGCAGATCCAGGATATACAGAAGCACATCCGTATACTCGATATCCCCGGAATCCAGGTCAATATCGCATCTGCCAAAACAGGTCAGGAATCCTTTTTCCAGCGCTGCATGCTTCAGGCGATAGAGTTCCGTGGTCTTCCCCACTCCTGCATGACCCACAAACAGTTTGTGTATCAGGGAATTATGGGAATCTTCCAGCAACAGTTCCATTTTTTCCACAAAGCCGGAATAGATATCCCCTGTTCTGGCCTCCGTCACATCCTGGTAATAGGATTCTATTTCCTCCCTTTCCTGCAGAGGATTTGGATTGAACGCATCCTGGATCTCAGACAGCCTGGCAGCTTTTAAATAAAACATATTTACCTCCATTTATGGATCTGAAATATATTTTCCGTGCGCTTTGGCGCACATTCAATTCAGAAGTTGGCACAATGCCCTTCTGTGTCAACATTATACCTTATTCGGGGTGTTTTGCAAATAGATTCTCTGCCGCAGACATTTATGAAAATGCAAGCAAAACAGCCATGGATCACCCATGGCCGCAGTGAAATTGTTCCAAGGACCAGTGTCAGACCGGAAGAATCCGCTCTGCGGATTCTTCCCGGAATGACTTAGATTTTCTTAGGTTGTGTACTATGCCGAACACAGTTCGGCAACAACCTTAGAAAATCTTCATTCCGTTCACACTTTAAACCGATACCCAACGCCCCAGATCGTCTCGATATACTGGGGCTTTGCGGTATCCGCCTCTATCTTCTCGCGGATCTTCTTGATATGCACGGTCACGGTGGCAATGTCGCCGATGGAATCCATATCCCAGATTTCCCGGAACAATTCTTCCTTTGTATACACATGGTTCGGATTCTCCGCAAGAAATGTCAGCAGATCGAATTCTTTCGTGGTAAAAGTCTTTTCCACGCCGTCCACATAGACCCGGCGCGCCGTTTTGTCGATGCGGATGCCCCTGATCTCCACAATGTCATTCTGGGGCTTCTGGTTCGTGCCCACCAGCCTGTCATATCTGGCCATATGGGCCTTTACCCTTGCCACCAGCTCGCTGGGGCTGAAAGGCTTCGTCATATAATCGTCCGCGCCCAGACCCAGACCCCTGATCTTGTCTATGTCGTCTTTCTTGGCGGATACCATGATGATGGGAATGTTCTTCTCCTCGCGAATCTTGCGGCATACCTCGAAACCATCGATCCCCGGAAGCATGAGATCCAATATCACCAGATCGTATTCTCCCGCCAGCGCCGTGGCAAGCCCCTCGTCCCCGCTGTTGCAGATATCCACCTCAAAGTCGGACAACTCCAGATAATCCCTCTCCAGGTCCGCGATCGCGACTTCATCCTCAATAATCAAGATCTTGCTCATTTTCTCTCAACCCTTCCTGCTCTAATCTTCGTTTGACAGTTCAATATATTTTCTCAATACAAAATGCATACAGGTTCCTTCGCCCTCTTTGCTGGTGGCCCAGATATAGCCTCCATGATCCTCGATGATCTTCTTTACGATGGAAAGACCGATCCCGCTGCCGCCCTGGGCGGAATTGCGGGAGGTGTCCGTGCGGTAAAACCGTTCAAATATTTTGCCCAGGTCTTTCTGGGCAATCCCCTTTCCGTTGTCCTCGATCTCGATGCGGATGGAATCCAGTTCATCCAAAATGCGGATATCGATTGTTCCCTTGGGCTTATTCATGTATTTTACACTATTGCTGATGATATTATTGATCACCTTTTTCATCTGCTCGGGATCGGCAATGACAATGGTATCAGGCGGTATCAGGTTAGAATAGTTCAACTCGATCCCTTTCTGCTCCAGATCCATTCCCACTTCTTCCAGACAGTCCCCGAAATAATCCGCCACATTGATCCGATGAAAATTATAGGGGATGCGGTTATTGTCGATATTGGAGTAAATGGTGAGCTCATTGATCAGCCTGTCCATATCGTTCGCCTTATTATAGATCGTCCTGATGTACTTGTCCATCTTCTCAGGCGTATCCGCCACGCCGTCCATAATGCCCTCCACATACCCCTTGATAGCGGTAATGGGCGTTTTCAGGTCATGGGAGATATTGCTGATCAGTTCACGGTTCTGCTTTTCATGCTCCTCTTTCTCCTCCGCGGACTCTTTCAGGCGCAGGCGCATATCCTCATAATCCCGGTACAGGTCTCCGATCTCCCCTTTCGCATCCACCTGAAGGGTGTACCCGAAATTTCCTTCTTTGATCTTGCGCATGGCTACATTCAGTTCATTGATGGGGCGGAAAACACTCCTGTATATCCAGTGTGTCAGCATCAGGCTGGTAAATATCAGGATGATCACAATGGCCACTATCATATCCACCAGCAGATGCTTGGAGATCAGGGCATTGGCTTTCGTCACCACAAAAGCGCTGCCCTCACTGCCATCCGGAAAAAGGAAATTGACCTGTTTTACGAATTTGTTGAGTTCGTCAAAATAGATCCCCGCGTTCTCCGACAATTCATTTTCGCCGTATTCCGGCAATTCGGCAAAGATCGCCCCCGCAGCCTCTTCATCATCGGTGTAATACAGTTCTTCCCCTTTCCTGACGATGATATAGGTGGAGTGCCTGGCAATGTTGGAACAGACATTTTCCAGAAACTCTATCTCAGCCAGCTTGGAGGGATCCTGCTCCGCCTGCCTGCGCAGGACAAAATACGCCTTGTCCGTATTCTCCGTTATCTCCTGCATGTTTTGAGTCACATCCAGATACTCCAGCCTGGCGGGCAAGCCTTTCTGCATGTTCACAAGGTACATTCCAATCCCGCAGAAAGCCAGCGCGGTCAGGATCAGCGGCAGCATTACAATGGTGACAAAGGTGATATACAATCGAGTCTTGAATTTCATAACGGATCGGCTCCTTATCCTATTAAAAAGTATAACATATTCCCGCGATAAAAGTATAAACTTCCCAAAATTTAATCCTAAAAAAAGTGTAAACTCGCAGTTTATGATAATTTTAAGATTTACGCAGGAAAACCTTATGGTTTTGGAAAGGAAACAGTCATATTTGGAAAACGGTTCCCTGATACGATAACGAAAACGATATGGAGGAAACAGGATGCATACCAAAGAAGATCACGGATGGCTTGACCGTTTCCGCCTATTGGCGGCGCTGCTGGTCATTGCCATTCACACCTCGCCCCTGGGCACATTCAGTTCAGAAGGCGATTTCTTTCTGACAAGAGTTCTGGCAAGGATCGCCGTTCCCTTTTTCTTTATGGTGACGGGGCAGTTTGTGGCAGGAAAATTTATTCCCGCGAATAATGAGCCACAAGTCCGGGAAATGAATCCCCTTGAACCTTGGACAACGCCCCCTGGCGGACATCGGGTTCTCTCACGCTATCTGCGAAAGATTTCCATTCTCTATGTGTTTGCGATCATATTATACCTGCCTGTGGGCATCTATGCCGGGCATTATCATGGCATGACATTTATGTCAGTTTTGAAGATGGCCCTGTTTGACGGCACTTTTTACCATCTTTGGTACTTCCCCGCCTGCCTGCTGGGCATTGTGCTGGTGTACCTGATGAGCAGATTCCTGAAACTCCGCGGCATACTTATGGTGTCAGCCATCCTTTATCTGGTCGGCCTGCCGGGGGACAGCTACTTTGGACTGGCTCAGAAAATGCCCGCCCTGAGGGCAATATATGGATTCTTCTTCCAGATCTGCTCCTACACCAGGAACGGACTGTTTTTCGCGCCTTTGTTCCTGGCTCTGGGGGCATGGTGCGCGAAAGGAAGCCGACGGGGAACAGCCGTGCATCTGACAGCTTTCCTCCTCTCATTCCTGCTGATGACCGCGGAGGCTTTTATACTGCGGCATTTTTCCTGGCAGCGCCATGACAGCATGTATCTGATGCTGGTTCCGGTCATGATCTCTCTGTACCGCCTCCTGCTGTCCCTCCCCTGCTCCTGTGGAAAAACGGAAAAATATTTCCGCAGTGCATCCCTCTGGATCTATATCCTGCATCCCGCTTTGATCATCGCAGTGCGGGGCGCGGCAAAAATTTTGCATCTGACGCCGCTCCTTGTGGAAAACAGTCTGATCCATTACCTTGCCGTGTCTGCATTGTCTGTGGGCGCAGGTTTTGGGATCGCTTTTCTCGCGGCGCCTGTCCATGCTTTATGCAGAAAAGCATTTCCGGCTTCTTTCCCACATCTCTCTCGCAGCCGGGCGTGGATCGAACTGGATCAAACGGCGCTGGCCCGAAACGTGGCATATCTGCGCTCCTTTCTGCCGGAGGGCTGCCGCCTGATGCCCGCAGTGAAGGCAAACGCCTATGGGCACGGCGCAGTATGGACTGCCAGATTACTGAACCGTCTGGGGGTAGACGCTTTCTGCGTTGCCTGTCTTTCAGAGGCTATTGCCCTGCGCCGGGCAAACATAAAGGGTGAGATCCTGATCCTGGGCTATACCGCGCCGGAGGACTTTGCACTGCTTGCCCGCTACAGACTGACACAGACCATCGTGGACTATGCGTATGCGCAAAAACTGGAAGATGCAGGCATAAGGCTCCATGTGCACATAGGAATCGACACAGGCATGCACCGACTCGGTATCTGGTGTGAAGATGTGGAGGACATCCTTGGAATCTTTGAAATGAAAAACCTGACCATAGACGGAATGTTCACCCATCTGTGCGCCTGCGATTCTTCCCTGCCGGAAAACAGGGCTTTCACCGAGAGCCAGATACAGGCATTCTACAGAGTAGCGGAAATGGTGGAAGAGAGCGGGCTTCCCTGCCCGAAATTGCATTTGCAATCCAGTTATGGCCTGTTCAACTATCCCGGACTGGATGCGGACTATGTGCGTGTCGGCATTGCCCTTTATGGAGTTCCCAGTTCGATGGCAAACGGTGATCCTGGAAATATGACCCCGGACAGCCCTGCGGATCCTGACGAAAATATCGGCTGTTTCATAGGTCTGTCTCCCGTCCTGTCCCTGAAAGTTCGTGTGGCCTCCGTCCGAACGCTCCACGCCGGAGATCACGCCGGATACGGTCTTGCTTTCACCGCCAAAAAGGATATGCGGATCGCTGTGCTCTCCATCGGCTATGCGGACGGCCTGCCAAGGGAACTGTCCTGCGGCAAAGGTTATGTGCTGCTCCGGGGCCTGAAAGCCCCCATCATCGGTATGATCTGTATGGATCAGACCCTGGTGGATATCAGTGCCATTCCCCATGTTTCCGCCGGGGATATCGCCGTGCTCATCGGAACCTCAAAAGGCAGGGAAATCACCGCCGCGCAGCTGGCCGCCCGATGCGGCACTATAACCAACGAACTGCTGAGCCGTTTGGGGGAAAGGCTGGAGAGAGTCGAGCGCAGGGAGGACTTTTGAAGTCAACAATCCCGCTGCAAGCAACAGGGCATCAAGCTTGCGATGCTTTAACGCGCAATGCGTTCACAGGCCGAACAGTATCAGAGCCTCGCGGGAATGAAAATTACTGTTGACAAATATCAGAAAAAGCATATAATAAAAACAATAATTATTATTATTTTAAAGGAGTGTATATGGCGACGCTGAAATACAGCAGACAGCGGGAAACGATCAAGAACTTTCTGCTGACCAGGAAAGATCATCCTACTGCGGATATCGTATATATGAATGTACGGAAGCAAGACCCCAACATCAGTCTGGGAACGGTTTACCGCAATCTCACGCTTCTGGCGGATATCGGCGAGATCAGCCGCCTGCGTGTGGGAGACGGCGTTGACCATTTTGATGCGGATACTTCTCCCCATTATCACTTCGTGTGTACGGAATGCGGCAGTGTGACAGATCTGGAGATGGACAGCATCGAAAGCATCCTGGAAGTCGCCAGGACGAATTTTGACGGAAATATAGCGGGCCATGTAACACACTTTTACGGAACCTGCGGCAACTGCACCAAAGTGCGGACAAAATCCCAGGATCAAAACCGCCACATTACACCGCAGGATCATCATGAAACCGAAAAAACGTGATTATCCGGGATCAGGCCAGATCGGCTCCGGACAGTTACGAAAAATAAAAAAGAAAAGGAGATAAGTATTATGAAATTTGTATGTCAGGTATGTGGTTATGTTCATGAGGGGGACGCAGCACCCGCTGAATGTCCCGTCTGCCACGCAGGCGCTGATAAGTTCAAGGCAGTGGAGGGCGAAATGGTCCTTGCGGCTGAGCATGAATTCGGCGTTTACGGCACAACCGTAAAGAACAATCCCGAGATCAGCGAAGAGGATAAGAAGTACATCTTCGAACAGCTGAAAGCAAATTTCAACGGTGAGTGCTCCGAAGTCGGTATGTACCTCTGCATGGCCCGCATCGCTCACCGCGAGGGATATCCTGAGATCGGCCTCTACTGGGAGAAAGCCGCTTATGAGGAAGCTGAACATGCCGCTAAGTTCGCGGAACTGTTGGGTTCCGACCTGGAGGCAAATATGACCGCTTCCACCAAGAAAAATCTGGCATGGAGAGTGGAATGCGAGTTCGGTGCGACCAACGGCAAGACCGATCTGGCTAAATGCGCCAAGAAGAACAATCTGGACGCGATCCATGATACCGTGCATGAAATGGCGAAGGACGAGGCGAGACACGGTAAGGCTCTGAAGGGCCTGCTGGAGAGGTACTTTGGTTGATCAAAATGCCGTAAAGTCAATATTTTGAGAGTTTAAGGGTATGTTGGAGCAATCCTGCATACCCTTATCTTATTTTCATTGTGGTACATATTATAGTCTGCTTTTCCTGCCAGGAAAATTACTTTCTCAAAACTCCATTGTATCTGTCAGCCACATCCGCTATAATGAACGCATCGGGCCCGAACAAACAAAAGCACAGGAGGCATTTTACATGAATATCGGAAAACAGATCTTATCACTGCGCAAAAAGCGCGGCATTACCCAGGAAACTCTGGCCGCTGAAATGGGTGTCACTGTCGGTGCGGTGTCCAAGTGGGAAACGGGCAGCACCCTGCCGGACATCACCATGCTCTGCGCCCTGGCAGATTTCTTCCGGATCACAACGGACGAACTGCTTGACAGGGTTGGCAGGGAAACCTTTATGATCTGTGATGATGCGGAGTTTCTCCGTTCATGCCTGAAAGAAATACTGGAAAAAGAAGGATATCACTGCAAGGGGAGCGTCAAAAACAGTAAAGAATTGTGGGCTGCCATGAGCAAAAACATCCCCCAGGTTTTATTTTTGGACATTCATTTCCCGGACGAAAACGGCTTTGATATCTTAAAACAGATAAACGAAAAATATCCCTCTGTAAAGGTTATCATGGTAACAGCGGACAATTCCGAAGCCGCCCTGCAGACCGCTCTCCGGTACAATGTTTCCGGCTACGTTACGAAACCTTTCCAGTCGGAGCATATCCTGCTTGCTCTGAAAAAGCTGCAGGACAGATCGGCATAACGCTGGCAGGCATCTGGATATAGGCAGCATCGCGGAGCACTCTCCCTGTTATCGCAAATATGTAAGATCCGCAGGATTCCATGGCCAGCTGCCTCCAGATTCCTACTCCGCCATCCAGGACTATTATGTCACGTGGAAGTAACCTCGTAGCAGGTCAAACTGTATTCACTTCTGTTGTAAATGAGAATCTTACCTGCCTCAACGAAAAAGCTATAGATAAAACCATCCTCAAATACATGCCGGAAGATCAGCTTTCTTTCAGCAATGGAATAAACCCCAAACTCTCCGTTGTACGCAGTATACAGCAAGTCTTCCTCCTCTGAAAGCCAGAAATAATGGGCGATACAGCCTAACTCCAGTTCCTCATAAATATTTTGTGACAACGACGGATACACCAGTATCTTCGAGGAAAACGGAAGTTCCTTTCCATCCTCGGAAACTTTCTGAACGGGATCCCTGCATAACAAATATATCTTCCCGGAATTTCCTAGAGCACACCTTATGCAGGGTTCCGTGTCAGTCAGTTTTTTAACCGCATTCGTTTTAGGGGAATACTGGAACACCGCCCTTTCCTGAAAGAGAAGAAAGGTTTCCGCGTCTTTCTTTATGATGCCATAATAGACATATTGCGCATCCACTTTCTTTCTGCGGCTTTTTAACGCCTGCAGGTTAAAACACGCGATCGTTCCCCCATAATAATTCATGAGTAGGAGCGTATCCTCGTCAACAAATTCCGCATAGTCGCTGTATTTTGGAACATTATTCTTATAGGATTCCTGAATGCTGAGATCCCCCCGGTTCAGTTTTAATATCCGCTCGGACAGGATGGCATAGATGAAATCTCTGTCTGCATAAACATATCTTGTCACATTCCGCGCAAGGACATTTGCAAGTTCTTGCCCTGTTCCCAGCGATAACCTGCGCAGTCGGGTCGCGCCATACGCGGTTCCCCATCCGTCGGAAATATAAAAAGCGTCAGGATCAAAGGGATCGGCCGTAGGAGATATCACATCCGCCGCTCCCATAATGTTATATTTGAGACAGGTCTTCCATTTTTCTGTAATTTCCATAACAGATTCCTTTCATGATCAGCAGACACTAAGTACGGTTTTTTATGGAATGGTTTTAATTTTAATCCCTCCACTCCACCGCATCCCGCATATCTTTCCGGGGTCGGGCGGTGGGCTCCTCGTCCGCGTATCCTACGGCAAGCGCCGCATACAGTTCACCATCCGTATCCAGCCACTCGCAAAGTTCCCTGTAAGCGAAAAATGTATTACATATCCACAGACTTCCCAGCCCCAGTTCCGTGGCTGCCAGCGCCATATTCTCCACCGCCGCGCCTATGGACTGCGCATTGCAGATTTCCGCAATACGTTCATCTGCCGTTAATGGTCTGCTCAGGTTCGCGCCTAAAGTATTGACAATAAAAATGATCACTGGGGCCTGCCTCATGACACTTAAGCTATGCCATGCATCGCTTAAATGGACGCCGCTTTCCGGAAGAAACGGGGAGACCTTTTCCCTCTCAAGCCCTCTTTCCATAGCCGCCAGCGCTTCCTCTCTGGCATCGCCCTCTGTCACTACAAACTTCCAGGGCTGTCGGTTTTTCGAGGACGGCGCCATCGTTCCTGCCTTCAGGATCTCTTCTATGGCCTCACGGGGTATGTGTGCGGTTTTGTATTTTCGGATACTTCGTCTGTCTGTGATCGCCTGCAGCATGGAAATCTCCTTTTCTTATGATCATATTCCCCATCACGTTTCAAATAATATGCCGTTCCCTGATTTGAGACCGCCGCCATTACTACTCTCATTGGATGCAGGATAAAAATGGATATCCTGTAATGAACAATTCCGGGGAAATGAATGATTATGCACTTCTGCAGATTTATTCCATGATATCATTTTTCCCATGTAACTTCAAGCCGCATCACCGGACCCAGTTCCCGTTTTTATTTCAATCCATGAGCGGGGCAATGCTCTCTCCGTCCACAGTTACCGCAAACAGCAGGTTCGGACCTGTTGCCATTCCGGTCTTGCCCAGCGTCCCGATGACCTGTCCCTGCTCTACCTCATCCCCTGCGGATACCTGTACCTCTTTTAAATGGCCATACTTCACCGTAATGCCATCTCCCAGATCCACTACAACAACATTTCCACATTCTGCCTCAAAAGCGGTCTCTGTCACGGTTCCGTCCGCCACCGCATATATGTCATCCCCGGCTGTTCCGGCAATATTGATATGATCCGAACAGGTTCCGTTTGTCTGCTCACCATAGGACGCCGATATCTTCCGGCTGACGGTAGGCCAGATCCAATCGGGATAAACCAATTCCCCTGTATCATACAAAGTCTCTTCCAGCTGCTGCTCCCTTTCCGCCTGCGCCGCCGCCCTCTGCTCCATGGAGGCAGCCAGACTGTCCCCGACTTTTTCTGTCTCCCTGATCTCAAAATCAAAGAAACACATCCAGTCCTGCCCAAAAGCGAAATTGTTATTGGTCAGGACAAAATAATAGCCATCCTTTTCCCCCAGATTTTCTTCCATGGCTTCCACATCATAGCCCTCCGATATGTCAATGGACACTATCCCCTGGGAATGGGGAGCTATGGTCAATCCTGACATCCTGATCCTGTCGCTGTCCCCTTCCACTTCTTTGCCGGTTGACCACTGCATGACCTTAACTTTGTCCTGCAGATTTAACTCCTTATCCGAATCATTCATAATGACGATCTCAAATCTGCCGTTCCCCTGATATGCCGGTGCAAAACCTGCCGTATCTCCATTCAGATCGGAAAATTTCGCATACCCGAACGCACATAATGTCACAAAGCATAACAGACTGCCTGCCAGGAGCGCCATACGCCTGCATTGATATCCCGCCAGCTTCCTGCCAGGAGCAATGGCCGCTCCTGTTTCCCTTTGCACAATGGTCTTGATATTTCTCAGATTTTTTCCGGTAAATTTTTCCGCAGAGTTCCTTTTTTCTTTAATATACTTCTCTCTCATATGACTGCTCTCCTTATTTTTCCATGATCTTCCTTAATTTTTGCTTTACATAGTACAGCCTGTTTTCCACCTGCTTTCTGGACATATCCAGCGCCATCGCAATCTCGGCGGGTTTCTGCTCATAGTAATACCGCCTCAGGATCAGATCTTTTTCTCTTTCATCCAGTCCGGCGATGCAGGACAGCAGTTCTCCCTTTTCCTCCTCCGCCGTCAACGCCGCGTCATATCCCAGGCTTTCCACCATGATTTCCTCCATAGGCACTTCCCTTTTCCGTATGATATGACGGTATCTGTCAACCGCTTTCGACCTTGCGATCACGGAAAGCCATATGGACAGCTTCGCTTTATCAGGATCATACTTGTCGGGATGCTGCCACAGGTGGATAAATACATCCGCAACGCATTCCTCCACATCCTGCGCGGACGCCGCATTGATCAGAATGGGCGCCGCAATCTTCCAGAGAAGCCGGGAATATTTCTGTACAACAAACGCCAGCATCCGCTCATCCCGGGCTGCGATCGCGGAGATTATCTTTTTATCATTCAATGCCATACCTCTTTCTCAAATGGTGCATTTAACTGGCCAGTCATAAATAGTACGAATTGAAAAACGGAAAACACTGACTGAAATAGTATAAATATTTTCTGCCTGTTTGTATACAATAATATCCGGCCTGGCTGATCTCAGCCAGGCTTTCTTCAGCACTAATAGCCCTCATTCACCACCCTCCAGCCATCCTCTCCCAGACGCAGGCTGATGGTGCGGTCCGGTTCCTGCACTACGCCTCCCTTGCTTACATTTACAATGAAATTACAGTCGCTGGCCGTCTCCTCCCCATAGGGCAGCCTACCCTCAAAATATTCTATCCTGTTTACGGAAAAGACTGTACCCTCATACCAGGCAAGGGCGGCCTGCTCCGCCTCCTCGATCTGTTCCTCCGTCAGGGTGGTTCCCGGCCATTTCGCCTGCATCGCATCCATATCGAAACCCGGATTTAAGGGACTGCCCTCCTCATAGGGAATATCCTTTAACGCCGCACTGTCCGGACGTTGTATGAAAGTATCATTGTCCCCGATCCTGTAATCCTCCAGAACAGCCAGGAATGTCCCATCCTCCTGCAGAGATATGGCGATCGCCTTTGTGACCGTTTCCCCATTTCCGAAAGAGATCTCCATAACGATCAGATCCTCCCGCAGTTCTTCAGGCAAGGCAGCGATCCGGCTGTCCTCATGGTCTTTCAGTTCCCGGATGGCGGTGTCAGGAAACCATCCGATGGTCAGATAGTAATATTCATTTTCATCCTCTCCATAAGTCACCGTAAAATTCTGGGCATTGCCATATTCGTCCCGCTTCTCCGTCCAGTCCGTGAAATAGAGTTTCTGATTCTTACAGGAAAAGCGGACTGTGGCGATATCCTTTCCGATCAGATAAAACATCAGTGGCTGCTCCTGCATGGCCCCGTTACCATTGATGTAGCCAGTGTGGAGCACTGCCCCGGCTGATGTGATCTCTTCATCGGTTTCATAGGCGTAAACGGTTATCATATCATTGCGAAAAGTCTGCAAATAAAAAATACCGGATACAAGCACTGTCAATACAAGCACTGCCGCTGACATGTTCCTTATAAAAGCTTTTCCAAACCATCCTGTGCGCTTTCCCACACCAGGATAGTCCGCCGCTTCCTGGATATAGCAGTCACTGATATCGCTGATTCCCTGTGATATTGCTTCACGCTTCATATTGATGCCTCCCACCCGCATTTACACTTCATAACCTTCACTTTTCAAAAATTTCCTCAGCCGTCCCCGGATACGGGAAAGGCGCACAGACACGTTATTATTGCTTATATGGAGCCTCTCAGCAATCTCCGACACGGAATCGGAGTACCAATAACGCCGCACAAACATCACCCTGCTCTTCCGGTCAAGTGTTTCCAGAAACCGATCCAGCAGCCCCGACAGTTCTATCGCGGTTATCTCCCCCTCCACCGTTGCGGCGGAAGCCAGACATTCCTCCAGTTCATCCAGCGCCACGTCATAAAAACTGTTCCGCTTTACCGCTGTATTGGAATGATATTTCATAATGGAAAGGTTGCGGACGATCTTACAGACATAAGTCAGCAGCGGGTCGGGACGTTGGGGTGGTATGGTGCTCCACGCCGCCAGGTAAGCGTCATTGACACATTCTTCCGCGTCAAGGCGGCTGTTCAGGATATTCCCCGCGACTTTACGGCATACGGCTCCGTATTTACGCGACAACTCTGCGATCGCCTGCTCTGAGCGGGCATAAAACAGATCGATGATCTCGCAGTCCTCCAATTTTATCACCGCCTTTCCTTTCCTGTATATGTACTATGGATTTATCTCTTTCTATTACACCGCCTGGAAGAAAAATTTTACAGGCGGCAAATCCTGCTGCAGCTTGCCAAGGACATATTTGCCCTGTTTCCCATGCGAACTTGTTCGCATTGCTTTAAGTCATGGAGAATGACACGCTTTAATCTGTCCTCCACGCTTTGGGTTTTTTTGTCATTGAAATGTACCTCGACTAAGTAGGATGTCTTGGCGTTAATCGCCCTGTGGTGTTGGTGTGAATGTTTGAATCCAATTCATTGGATTTGCCTCATTGCTCCTCCTTTTGGACGTAAAAAGGCACATAGACTGTGATGATCTATGCGCTCTGACGCTGTATTACTTATTCAGTTGTGATTGTGGGTTTGATAGATTGACAAGTCCTGACTGCACCAGCCAACGACAAAATCCATTAAATCCATCAAAATATCCTCTGCCTTAAAGTTATTTTGTTTTCTTATTTTTTCCAGATTTCTTAACATACTATCTTTATTCATTCCATGCCTTTTAAAAAATTCTAAAA
Organism: Lachnospiraceae bacterium; assembly: GCA_023664345.1. Lineage (GTDB taxonomy): Bacteria > Bacillota > Clostridia > Lachnospirales > Lachnospiraceae > Acetatifactor. The sequence continues at coordinate 30,065 of JAMPFQ010000023.1, forward strand.
TTTTTTGGAGAGCAAGTAAATCATTTGGGTGTTTCTCTATTTCTATGGGTAATAACCGCAAAAATCTCATATCCGATTCATGCATAAAGCTATCCCAATCAATATAGGCACACCATTTTACATGCCGCCAATTTGGATAGTTATTTAAATCATATTTTATGGCAGTGCCTTCAAAAATTAAATTATCTATTTCTCCACTGTCGGACATATCATCAGAATATAGGCTTACAGGCATTCCTTCATAAAATGTAACTATGCTACCCCTATCATCAATTTGGGTATCATCTTTTGACAGCAATACAATATTATCCGTAACCATTTCATTTAAATCAACATAAACTCGTGCTTTATCCATCCTCAAAAATTCCTTTCAGCCTAAAATCGCCAATCTGTATCGCTAATAGAATGACATAATCACAAAATCACTATATCGTATCTTTTCCTCTCTCTATGCGGCGACATCCGGCTCCGTTGTTTCTTCTCCAGCAACACTATCATAAGTCCAACAGTATCATAAAGCACTCCGCCCCATATGATATGCACTTAAATAAGCTTTCCCTCTGCTTTCCTATGGACAATTTAGTCCGCCCTGGTATTAGAGACGAACAAGTAACCATCTTTGACTTTCTGTAACGTAACTTCCCACCGTTCCTCATCACTCTCTTTGGTATAATCAATCCTAAGCCGTCCGTCCGGCTCCCAACAACCAGAGAGCACCGTGCAATGCTCATAATTTGTATCCCCGGCAATCACATAATAACTGTCGTATTCCTCCAGGTAATAGAAATCGTCCAAACCATTTCTTTGGGTATCATCCAGCCCGATCCCCAGTCTTTCCCGCAGAAAGTTTTCCATCTCATCCCTCGACACCTTCACAATGTCCAAATCAGGCGCCGCACTGTCCATTTCTGTCAACAGTTCCAATTCTTCTTCGGTGATCTGCCCTGTTGTACCACTGATACCATTATAGAAAAGCTGGAACAGGTTAATCTCGCCGGGAGCCGTATATTCGCTGGACAGCAGCATATTATTCATGATATCCGCCTCGCTGTTAAAGAATCCCTTATTGAATCCGATGATTTCACTTTCCGTAAGGGCATTTGAATTTTCCGATAACTGCTCCGTAGTAAACTTTCCGAGTTCCTGATCCCACGTCAATACGGCTGTTATATCCGAAGTTCCTGTCAATTCTCTTTCGGAGGTAACGAGCATCACATCACCGGCCAAAAAATAAAAGCAGCTTTCCCCAGGCAACCCTAATTCCTCGACCGACGTTTCCGCCCATTGTCCGTCCTCAATGCAAAAGTACATAACATCCTGTGTCGATATGCCCTGATAGGTAGACCATGCAGAAATAATTATCCTGTCCTGTCCGTTGGACATAGCAAGACTTGATACCCACACCTCGTCTGCGGAAATCTCATCATATGCCACCACATCCATAGACCCAACATCCAAAATAATAACTGCTCTCCTGTCAAGCCCGCCAACATGGGGCGTATTTAATATCCTGCAGACCACAAGCGCCTCTTCCGTCTCAGGCTTTGAAAAAGAGCCGTAAAACACCTGGTCTATAACGACATCCGATGCCGTTACAACATCTCCGGACTCCTCATTTTCCAACACTGTTTCTACAACTCTGCTATCCAATCCGGATAATGGATTGGTATCGTCTGTGCCTGCTGATTCTGCACAGCCAGACATAAAAAGCGTCCCTGCAAGCATTGCTGCCAATACATATTTCTTCCTCATAACATTCTCCTCCTGCTTTTTATCACCTTTTATTGGCACGTTTTGATGTGTCAGAATTATCTGTACCATGGTATGCAAACATTGGACATTGTACATGGTACATGGACATTGTGCCAACAATTTTACGTCCAAAACCAAAAGAAACGTCAATAGTTCATCTGCTTTTTCATTTCATCATCAAATCGAAGGCTTACAGTGGTCATGACGTTACTTCCTTTCTGTCCCCATCATAATATGGTTCAAAGCAAAATACAACCAAAATCATTCCATTTCATTCAGATTGAATGATTTTGGTTTTCATACCGGGCAAAGAAAAAGAACCCACCACAGCTTTCCGGCTGATAAAGTGGATCCTTAAGATAACTGCTGGTGGCCGGACTTGAACCGGCACGAGGTTGCCCCCGAGGGATTTTAAGTCCCTTGCGTCTGCCTATTCCGCCACACCAGCTGACGCAGTATGGAGTCCGCACCGCGAACCCGCTATGCATACCCGAACCCCATTGATCCGTTATGGTATGCAATGGATGGAGGTGGATTCGAACCACCGAAGCAATTTGCAGCAGATTTACAGTCTGTCCCCTTTGGCCACTCGGGAATCCATCCATGGCAGCGTACCGTCCGTAAACGTACCCTGACAATGTGAAATTGTAGCATAGTTTCACACAGATTGCAAGACCGTTTTACAGAAAGTGTAACAGTTCAGCCATGCCATTCAGAAAGTTATCGGCATCACATCCGCCGTCAGCGGCTCCATCTCATAATCCGGGAACTGATCGATCAGTCGGTTCAGGCACAGTCTGGTATTGTAGACAATATCATGGGCCAGCATCACGATCCTTTTTCTTCCCAGGGTGCTTTCCCTTGCATTCTGCAGCAGCTGTTCCGGGGTGGAACTGCTCACCGCGTCCTCCAGGCTGGCGTTCCAGTCAAAGTAAATGAACCCTCTCTCCGCCATCGCCTGGATGATCTCCTCATAAATATCCTTATTGTAAGCATTGATGCTGCCGCCGGGAAAGCGGAACAGTTCCACTTCCACCCCTGTGATCTCATAAACCGCGTCATAGGCTTCCTGGAAATCCGCCAGATATGCCTCCACGCTCTCATAAACCTTATCATAATCATGACTGTTGCAGTGGATCCCTATGGTATGTCCCTCCTCCACGATCCGACGGGCGACCTCGGGGTGTTTGCGGACATTCTCCCCTACCACGAAGAACGTCGCTTTGATCCCTCGCTCCTGCAAAATGTCCAGCACCGCTGATGTATTTTCCTCGGAAGGCCCGTCGTCAAAGGTCAGGTACATGGTCTTGGGATGGAAATAGAAATCTATGTTCCTGGCAATCCCCGCCGCCAGCTGTTCCTGATACTCCTGGCTGCCGATGGCATTGCGCTCCGCCGTATTGGACAGGAAAGAAGTCTCTATCAGACAGGAGGGCATGGTGGTCTCACGGATCACATAGAGATCCTGGCTCTGCTGCAAGCCCCTGTCTTTTGCCCCTGTGCCGCTCACGGCGCCCATCTGGACCAGCTGCGCCAGCCTTCTGCTGTCATCACAGCAGTCACAGTACCAGTTTGCGCCCTCCGCCTTTTCCGGGCAGCCGCTGAACCATGTCTCAATGCCGTTTATGGAGCTTTCTTTCTCATCGCAGGCATTCTGGTGTATGCTGATATAAAGGCTGCCTGACGCGGCTTCCGCGATATCGACCCGCTCCTCCAGTGTCAGGGCGGTATCATCATCCTCTCTGGTGAGCGCCGTCTCATATCCCATCTCTTCCAGTTTCCCCGCCAGTTTCAGGGCGATCTGCAGGTTCACGGTCTTTTCCGACACGCCCCCTCTGCAGCAGCCGTCATCATCACCGCCATGGCCGGGATCGATGACGATCACGGGCGCAGATGCTTCCTCCTCGATCACTACGATATCATTTGCGGAAACGGTGGGCGGCTCCGCCTGGGGTGTACCGATCGAGAAACTTTCTTCCTCCATCACCGTAATGCTCTCCTCAGGCGCGGAGAGAAAGTCCCGAAACAGGCAGATCACTGCCAGCCCCGTTGCCGACAATGCCATAAAGATGATAAAAAAGACCAAAAACCGCCGGAACAGGCCGTTCCCGCTTTCCATGTTCCTCTCCCGCATCCTGCTGTCAAAGGTGTCCGCCCTTACCAGCTTCACTTCCCTGCCATATACCTGTTTCCTGCCCATTTGTCCATTCATCTTATCATCCTCTTTCCTGCCGATATGCCACATAACGCAAAAGCTTCCCCGCAGCCGTTACTAACAGCATACGGGGAAGCCCCATCAAACTTTCATATTTTTGGCATAAAAGTTTCATCCTTTTTCCATACTTTTTGCATCAACGTGAGATCTTTAAAAACAGCTCGTTGATCCCCTCATAAAATCCCACCGTGACAATGGTGTTTCCCTCCTCCATTCCGGGAAAACTGTACTTTTTAAAATAAGGCGTGGACTCGGACAGCGGGTTGGTCGCGGCATACTCCTCAGGCTCGCCCAGTTCCATGTATTCGCCCCAGATGCGGATGATCTCATCCGGGTCGATGTCTTTCCATTCCAGTTCCGTCCTGACATAAAATTCGTAGATCTTGCCCGTATCGGCGTCCACATACGCATCCAGCAGACGGTTTTCCTTACTGGCATTCTGTTTCTGGGAAGCAAAGCTGATCTTCCAGACCAGCACGTTATTCCTGGGTTCCGGCACATCAATGGCGGAATACATGACCGCGCTGTAAGATCTGGCAGACAGAGACTGTATCGCCTGAGGCAGTATCTCCAGTTCTTTCAACTCCTGAATCGCCTGATCGCAAAGCTGCAGCCCCACTGTCTCGTCGATCTCCTGTCCGGCGGAATCCTTGCGGTTCACCACAAGAGCGTAAGTCCCCGTCAGCCCCTGATAATCCAGATTAACGGAATCCACGCTGGTCATGGCATTCTGATCGCTCTCCGGCAGGATCTGATTGTTCAGACATTTGGACAGGATATACACTCTCTCGTTATTGCTCATGGAATAGCGATATCCCTCCATGCCGCTCTCCGCTTCCCTGACATGGATCCGGTTCAATACATTTCCGTCACGATAGCCTGCCAGTGCCTCCGGGCCCCAGACAGCCGCCGCCACGATGATCACTGCCAGAGGGAGCAGCAGTATATTGATCTTCTTAGTCTTCATGCGTACCTCCCGCCTGATCAGGATCTAAGGACAGATAGAAGCTGATGCAGGTGCCTTCCCCCAACTTGCTCTCTATGTTCAGCACACTGTTGTGCAGCCTTAAGATCTCCACGCACAGCGCCAGTCCCAGCCCGGCGCCGTTCTTGCTGCGGGATCGGGATTTATCCACCATATAGAAAGCTTCCGTCACTTTCTTCAGTTCCTCCTCAGGAATCCCCACACCGTAATCCTTTACCTGGAACAGATAGCCTTCCTCACGGCAGGCGCCGTCCACTTCGACCACGCCGCCCTGGGAGGAGGCCTTGCAGGCGTTATCCACCAGGTTCAGGAGCACGGACTTGATCAGGTTGATCTCTCCGTAGACCGTAGCCGGTTCAAACATGATATCGATCTGTTGTTCCGTATTGCCGTCAAACATATCCTGCAGATACTGGAACAGGCTCGCCGCCGCTATGGGCTGGGTCTCGATCTGATCCCTCTTGGTGACGATGATATCCAGCAGGCGGAAAGACATGTTCTCCAGACGTTTCCCCTCCGTGTAGATATAATTGGAAGACAGGAAGTGCTTTTCCTCGTCCAGCTTTCTGGAACGGAGCAGGTCGGCGTATCCGATGATGGCCGTGAGAGGCGTCTTCAGTTCATGGGCAAATGCAGCGATAAAGTCCTCACGGGCCCTGATCTCATCCTGGAGTTCGCCGATGGTCTCCTCCAGGACATTTGCCATGCTGTTAAAATCAGCCGTCAGTGCGCCTAACTCGTCATTGCTGATGATCTGGGCGCGATAGCTGTAATCTCCCTCCGCCATCTTTCTGGTCGCCCCTGCCAGAAGTCGGATGGGCTTTGTCAGCCAGAAACAGATCACATACATGACCACGGCACAAACGGCCAGCATCACCAGCGTCACTCTCCGATAAACGGAGAACCCCATGGTCCTCTCCGCGAATACCTCCGTCACATCCTCCATGGTCTCCAGATACAGATGTCGATCCAGGACATTGACCATGATGCCTGTCTGGATATAATAATGGTCGTCCTGTTCCACCACCTGGTACGCTCCGGTACTCTCCTCCACCTGCTGGATCAGTCCGGCATCCTCCGGGAAACCCTCGCTGGCATAGAGCATCTTCTTTTCCTCATCGGACAGGCGCAGCAGACGCCCCGTTCCCTGACCGCCGCTCTCCAGCTTGGAGCCGATCTGCTCCACCGCGATATCCTGCAGCACATCGTATTTTGTCGGGATGTTCAGCGCCGCAGTCTCAAAAGCGAACTGCAGGATATTGCTGTCGCTCATAGCCTGCTCGATCTCACGGTCCAGAGCGGTCTCAAACACATAATTGACAAAAAAGTATCCGCTGAAGCCAAAAGCCGCCGCCATGATGATGATGGTCCACAGCAGAATCTTGTATAGAAATTTCATTTGCATAAATCCTCTATATCTCAAGCCGGTATCCCACCTTATAGACCGCTACCAGATTATCCTCCCAGCCCATCTTCCTGCGCAGCCTCTGCACATGAAGATCCAGGGTACGGCTGTCCGCCAGATATTCGTCGCCCCATACCTTTTCGTACAGGCTCTCCCGGAACAGAGCAATGTTCTTATTCCGCATGAACAGCACCAGAAGCCCGTATTCCTTGTTCGTCAGCACCACCGGCTTTCCTGCTTTCAGTACCTTTCTGGCGTCTTCGTCCACCACCACATCCCCTGCGGTAAGGATGGTCTCTGTCTTATTATAGCGGCGCAGCACCACTTCCACCCGGGCCACCAGTTCCACCACGTCAAAGGGCTTCACCAGATAATCCTCCGCTCCCAGCTTCAATCCCTTTACCCTGTCCTTGACCTCGTGCCTGGCCGTGATAAAGATCACCGGAATCTTCAGGGGCCGTATGTACTCCATGATATCGTAACCATCCGCGCCGGGAAGCATGATATCCAGCAGGATCAGGTCAAACTGCTCCGCCTCGATCAGGTCGATGGCCTGTAAGCCGTCCTGCACGGATCTGCACTCATAACCCGCTGCTGACAGGTTGATATCTATCAGGTCACAGATCGGTTTTTCATCATCCACAATCAGTATCTTGATCATTCTTCTGCTGTCCACCCCCAATATGCCCGTATCAGCTGCACCAGGCCCTCTACGGTATCCTCTTCCGTACATTCATAAGTTTTCTCAAATTCCGTGTCCGTCTCGAATCCGTCCGTCCGCTGGTAGTAGATGCCGCATCTGGTATCGATCCCCGTGATGCCCTCCATTCCCGAATAGCTGTACCTCCCCAGCACCAGGATATCTTTCATGCCGTCTCCGTCCAGATCCCGACAGGTCATGCCTTTCAGGGCATACAGGCTGTCATGATCCCCCATGGGCTGAAAACTCCACACGATGGAACCCTGTTCGTTGACCAGATAGATCATGAAGATCTGATAATGTCCCATCAATATGGTGCCCGGGACCACCTGCAGCCGCCCCTGTTTTTCAAAAGTCCTGTAATAATTGTGTTCCTTAACCACCTGGAATCCCTGTTCCAGCAATTCGTCCAGCGTGGCCGCCGTATAAAGCACCTCCGCGGAATTGCCGTCCCGTACATAGGAGATGATCATTCCCGCGCTCTTGTTCATGCTGAACCGGTTGATCTTGTCGGAGATCCGCCAGTCCCGGTAGAAGCCGCCGTCCCGCTGGAACAGCACATCTCCTACCTTATAGGTCTTGCCCGCGTAATCGCCCACGTCATTGATGCAGTCCGTGATCAGGATGATATCCGTCAGCCCGTCCCTGTTCACATCCAGGAAAGAAACCGCCGCCAGATCCCTGGTGGGCTGCGTCATCTCTCCCAGATAGCGGTTGTTGGTCTCCAGCTGGTTCGTCTTGTACAGCACGTTTCCGTCGCTATCCGTGATCAGCAGCGCCATCCGGCGGTACAGGTTGTCCATGATGGGCAGGAAAGTGACTTCCTCCTCCCCAAAACTCTCCAGGATCACGGGGAAACTCTGATCTTCTATGGCATAAAAGCCCTGCTCCGGTACGTCTTCCGCATTTTCAATGGCTGCGAACCGCGCCTGATAGTCTTCATACTGTTGGATCAGCTGTTCCAGACCGTCCTTTTCCGCCGCCTTTACAGGAGCAAAACTCAGGCCGCAGATACAGGCTGTCAGGACTATCAGTATCCCTGTCTTTTTCATCGGCACCGCCCCTTTCCAAAAACAATACTGGCCTTACATCATCTGCAAAGCCAGTATAACTCATAAATGCATCATTTTTGCTACACGCCTTTCAGGATGATGGCACTGGTCTTCGGCAGTTCGATCACGATCTTGCCCGCATTGACCTCATATTCCTGACCATCCAGATGATACCCGTTCTCATCCGTCTGTATCAGCGCTTTCACTTTTCCCACCTTGGGGATTCCCACTTCCCACACAAAGACTCTCTTCGTGACAGGATGATTGTTATTATTGATCAGGATCAGGCACTGACCGCCTCTGTGAAAACGCCCGTAAGCAAGATAATTATAATCACTCTCCAGGTATTTCAGCGAGCCTGTCCGCAGTTCGTCATTTTCCCTGCGGAGCCGGATGATGTCCCTGTGGAAGGAAATCAGTTCCTTATCCTCGCGGCCCCAGGGATAAGTACGTCTGCTGTCCGGATCCGTAAATCCGCAGACGCCGGCTTCGTCCCCATAATAGATTGTAGGCGCTCCGATCCAGGTCATCTGCATCACCACCGCCTCCATGAAAACAGCCTTGTTCACATTCTGGTTCGCGGCTTCCGATCCCATGGTGCTGATCCTGCCCACCTTATGGTTGGTCCTGGTCAGGAAACGGGAATGGTCATGATTGGACAGTTCGTTCATGGCCACCTGCCAGCTGGGCATGGTAAAGCTTGCGGTATGATGCTGCATGGCGCCCCAGAAAGATTCCGCGTTGCCCAGCAGATCTTCCCGGAAATCGTCGCTGTGCTTCTCCATGCCTGTCAGGAACCAGGTCACCGGCTCCATAAAGGCGTCATAGTTCATGACCGTATCCCACTCATTGCCCTGGAGCCAGTCACGGGTATTGCCGTAATGCTCCGCTAAAATAATGGCGTTGGGATTCGCCTCCTTTACCACCCGGCGGAATTCCTGCCAGAACTTATGGTTATAATCCTGGCTGTGTCCCAGGTCGGCTGCCACGTCCAATCTCCAGCCATCCACGCTATAAGGCGGTGAGACCCACTTCCTGGCGATCTCAAGCACATACTCCGTCAGGTTCTGAGAACCCTCATAATTCAGTTTGGGCAGCGTATCATGCCCCCACCAGCCGTCATAGCTGCCATTATAAGGCCATCGGTTCTGGTCGTGGAACTGGAAGTAATCCCTGTAGGGGCTGTCCGCGCTGATATAAGCCCCCTTTTCATAACCCTTTGCATTTTCATAGATGCGCTCCCTGTCCATCCACTTATTAAAGGAGCCGCAGTGATTGAACACCCCGTCCAGGATCACTCTCATGCCGCGCCTGTGGGCTTCCTCCACCACCCGGATGAACAGTTCGTTGCTGGCCTCCAGGTTGGCAAGGTTCGTGACCCGGTTGATATAGCGGGTGGCCTCGCAGTTCTGCTGGTTCTGTTCCGGCAGCAGTTCTCCCTTATCATCCACGATCCGGCCAAAATGAGGGTCTATATAATCATAGTCCTGAATATCATATTTATGGTTGGACGGAGAGACGAAGAGGGGATTAAAATAAATGACCTCCACGCCCAGATCCTGCAGATAGTCCATCTTGTCCAGAACGCCCTGCAGGTCGCCGCCGTAAAATTCCCTGACATCCATCTGCGCCGGATACCGCCCCCAGTCCTCCACACGGTTCACGGGCTTGTTGATGTACGCGTATTCGTTGGTAAGCACATCATTCGTAAGATCGCCGTTGCAGAAACGATCCACATAGATCTGGTACATAACGGCGCCCTTGGCCCAGTCAGGTGTCTTAAAGCCGGGAATGATCACAAAGTCATAGTATTCGTTGACATCCTGCGCCAGTCCCCTGGTATCATAATAGCACCGCAGCTTGCCTGTCAGTATCTCGAAATAATAAGCGGCCTTTTCCTGCTCCAGCTGCAGTTCAAAGGTATAATAGTCAAAATTTCCTTCCGTTTCCGATTTGTACATCAGGTGGCGCTCGCCCTTATGGACCAGAAGGACTCTGTCCACATTATTCTTGGCGGTCCTGAACTTTATCGTGACCCTGTCAAAAGGTTCCGGTTCCGCAGGGCTGATATAGTTGCCTGTGGTATCCGAAAAAAGGGCTCGTTTATTAAAAACCGGACGCATGGTCGAAATATACTGTCTGTTATTCTCAAGCAGTTTTATCTTTTCCAAATCCAAACTCATTTGCGTATTCATTCTCCTATACTCAGCATAAAGCGAACTTACTTTTATTTTACTGAAAACAGCGTCCTAATTCAACACTTTTTTTCAGGGTGATCACAAGATAGTAAAAAGGACAGTCATGGGGTGACTGTCCTTTTTAGAGAAGGTATTTCTTACTTATGGGGTATAGCAAAAAACTATATAATGTATTGGGGGGTTACGAGTATTATAATACCATCCCCGCCCCGCTTTGGCTATCCCCACATTTCACAAACATTACAAAAACAACATGTGTTTTTTGTGCTTTTTGTACAAAGACTTATTGTGAAAATTAACAGGAAAACAATGCTTCAAACTCATTTCTGCTGATCTTCTCTTTTTCCAGAAGCAGTTTTGCGCAACTGTGCAACACCTGCTCATGCTCCAGGATGATCTTCTTCGCTTTTGCATAGCAGTCATCGATGATGGTCTTGACCTCTCTGTCGATCTCACCGGAAACGGATTCACTGTGGCCTTTCGCGTGAGCCAGGTCACGCCCGATGAACACCTCATCATCATCGTCGTCATAGCAGATCACGCCGATATTGTCCGACATGCCGAACTTAGTGACCATCTTCCGGGCCACCTTGGTGGCTTTCTTGATGTCACTGGAAGCGCCTGTGGTGATGTCCTTGAAGATGATCTCCTCGGCGATGCGCCCGCCCAGGGATACCATGATATCCTGCAGCATCTGCCCTTTCGTCCGGAACATCTCGTCCCTCTCAGGCAGGGGCATGGTATAGCCCGCCGCGCCCACTCCGGTAGGAATGATGGACACCGTATAGACGGGCCCCACATCCGGAAGCACATGGAACAGGATCGCGTGCCCTGCTTCATGGTAAGCGGTGATACGCTTTTCCTTGTCAGAAATGATCCGGCTCTTCTTCTCCGCCCCGATGCCCACCTTGATGAAGGCCTTTTTGATATCCTCCTGGGCAAGATAGGCTTTTCTGTTCTTGGCCGCGTTGATGGCCGCCTCGTTCAGCAGGTTCTCCAGATCCGCCCCCGTAAAGCCCGCCGTGGTCTGGGCCACCTGTTTCAGATCCACATCCTCCGCCAGGGGCTTGTTCTTGGCGTGTACTTTCAGGATCTCCTCCCTGCCGCCTACGTCAGGGGTTCCTACCGCCACTTTCCTGTCAAAACGCCCGGGACGCAGGATCGCGGGATCCAGGATATCCACCCGGTTGGTAGCCGCCATAACGATGATGCCCTCGTTGACGCCAAAACCGTCCATCTCCACCAGCAGCTGGTTCAGCGTCTGCTCCCTCTCATCATGGCCGCCGCCCATGCCGGTACCGCGCCTTCTCGCCACCGCGTCGATCTCGTCAATGAACACGATACAGGGGGAATTCTTCTTCGCGTCCTCAAACAGGTCGCGGACACGGGAAGCGCCCACGCCTACGAACATTTCCACGAAATCGGAACCGGATATGCTGAAGAAAGGGACTCCCGCCTCCCCTGCCACCGCTTTCGCCAGCAATGTCTTACCTGTGCCGGGAGGGCCCTCCAGGAGCACTCCCTTGGGGATCCTTGCTCCCACTCGGGTATATTTTCCCGGTTCTTTCAGGAAATCAACGATCTCTTCCAGTTCTTCCTTTTCTTCTTTCAAGCCTGCCACCTGGGCAAAAGTGATATTTTTATCTCCCAGCGATACTCTGGCCCGGCTCTTGCCGAAGTTCATCATCTTGCTGTTGCTGCTGCCCGCATTCTGGGCATTTATCATCATGAACAGGAACACGCCGACTCCCAGCACCACGATCAGGGGCACCAGCGTGGTCAGCACCCAGCTTTCCCTGGGAACATCCTTTACCAGAGGATCAAAGCCATATTCCCTTGCCAGCTGCTCCGCCTCCACGATATCCGTCACATAAAGACGTTTCAGCGTGCCGTCGTTGAGCACCACCCTCAGGTAGCCGGTAGGAGTCTCACTGTTTGGGTTCACCTCCACACTGGTGACCTTTTTGTTGTCCATATCGGCAATGAACTCAGCCCTTGAATAATCCTGCTCGCTGCTCTTTAAACTACTGAGCACCGCCACCACCATAAGCAGCAGCAAGATAAATATGAAATATGAATGAAATCCTCTTCCGTTCTGCTTCACTTACAAGCCTCCTGTTTTTACGTTCAGCGCACGCCATTCGCAAAACCGTGCCTGCACGGCACTTTCCGCTGCTTTGCAGCTCCTTTTTGCCCATGTGATGGCGTGCCCTCAGTCAAAATGAACCGCAGAAAATTCGTGCAGGCACGATTTTCGTCCGCTCACTTTGACTGGCTGAACTGGCGTGCCCTCAGTCAAAATGAACCGCCGAAAATTCGTGCAAGCACGATTTTCGTCCGCTCACTTTGACTGGCTGAACTGGTCAATCAAACTCTACCACCCCAATATAAGGCAGGTTCCGGTATCTCTGGTCATAATCCAGGCCATAGCCCACTACGAACTGATCGGGAATCTCAAATCCCGTGTAGTCCACGAACACTTCTTTCACGCGTCTGTCGGGCTTGTCCAGAAGCGTGCACAGGCGCAGGGAAGCCGGGCCTCTGTCCTGGAGCATCTCCAGCAGATAACTTAAAGTCCTGCCGCTGTCCACGATATCTTCCACCACGATCACATGCTTGTCTTTCAGGGACTCATCCAGGTCTTTCACGATCCTCACCACACCGCTGGACTTGGTATCGCCGCCATAGCTGGATACCGACATGAAATCCAGGGACACCGGCACTGTGATCCTCTTGGCAAGTTCACACATAAAGAAACTGCCTCCTTTCAGGACACAGATCAGATGCACCTGTTTTCCGGCGTAATCTTTGCTGATCTGTTCGCCAATGGCCTGAATGCGGGCATCTACCATTTCCTCTGACAAAAGTACTCTCACATGTTCACTCATCTTCATCCTCCGTTTCGCCGCCGTGGCTGCCTTGCTTTAACTGTACCTGCAGAATACGCTTCGTATTCCTGTTTACCTTGTAATATTCGCTGATCCTGCCGCCGACGACCCACAGCACGTGGCTGCCCTCCGTCAGCAAGGGAACGCTTTCCCTGTCCTCCCGGGGGATCTTTTCCCCGATCATATGCTCTTTGAGGGACTTGTGGACGATCTGCCCCTGCTCGCCTGCAATGCTCAGAAAATCTCCCGTTTCCCGGTATCTGACACATATCGATTCCTTTATTTTATCATGATCAAACCATTTCGTATACCGATTTCTGGGAACTTCTTCATATTGTCCACCGGAAAGCAGGGTAAATTCCAACATCCCTCTCCCGTCCAGATCCACACGGCACCCTTTTGTTTCCGAAAGCTGTTCCCTGGACACCACGTATCCAAGAGGAGGCCGGGCATATTCCCTATTCTTGCCCAAGATCACCTTTGTATAACTGCGGATCGCCTCTATTTCCATGGGCAGGCTCACACGGCGGCTGCCCGTTCCCTCAAAAAGCGACCGCATTGCTTCAATGTGGACGGCCAGGATATCCTTTCCCGTGGGGGAAAGTTCCTCCGCCAGCAGATGCAGCAGTCTTTTCTGGATGGCCGGGTGAAGCCTGCGGAATGCTTCCACGGAGATCTCAAACCGTCCCTCTTCCTTCCTCACGCAGCTTTCCCCTGCCAGCCGCGCCTGCTGCTCCATATACTCCTCCGTCTCCGCCAGGATATCCGCCGTCTGCGCCATATGCGCCGCGCAGCCCCGCACGATCTCCTGTTCCACATAAGGAAAGATATGGTGTCGGATACGGTTCCGGGCGTGATCGTCCGTCTCATTGGTGCTGTCCGTGCGCCAGGCGATCCGCCTTGCCGTCAGATAATCCTCTATTTCCCTCCGCTCCAGGCATAATAAGGGGCGTATGATTTCCCGACGCACGGGACGTATCCCGCAGAGTCCCTTTAACCCGCTCCCCCGGAACAGATGAAAGAGCATGGTCTCCGCCCTGTCATTGCAGTTGTGCGCCACGGCCACCTTTTCCGCTCCGGTCTCCTCCGCGATCCGGCGGAAAGCCTCGTAGCGGAGCCGCCTGCCTGCGTCCTCCTCGGAACATTTCTCTCGCCTGGCACAGCCTTTCACATCCGCCTCCACGAGGTAAAAAGGAATCCCCTGTTTCCTGCACAGTTCCTCCACATATCCGGCATCCTCCCCGGCATCGGGGCGAATCCCATGGTCTACATGGACTACGGACAGCTGAAACGGCGTTCTTTTCACGTATTCCAGTAATACAAATAAGAGGCAAACCGAGTCTGCCCCTCCGGACACCCCCAATATCACATGGTCATGGGGGGAGATCATATGGTGCCGTTCCAGATAGGAAAACACCTTTTCCTCTGTATTCCGCCGTATATCCATATGACAAATTTAAACCATGAAAGATAAAAAATCAAGAGGGAAGCGCATTATTTTCCCAAACTCCGATCACCCCCACCGTCATATCGTCCAGGATATGCCCGCCTCCGGCGCAGATCACCATCCGCAGTATCTTGTCCGCGATCTCCCCCGGATTCTGTTCCCGGATGCCGGAGATCGCCTCTTCCAGCGTATTCTCGTAATCGTGCCCCTGAAGAGCGTCTATCACGCCGTCAGAGACCATGATCAGATAGTCCCCGTCCTGAAGAAGCCTTTCAACGGATGGGATATCCACCTGCTGAAAGATGCCAAGGGGCAGCGTTCCCGCTTTCAGCTGCTCCACCTTTTCCTCTCTCTTTAAAAAAGTGGCCGCGCCTCCCGCTTTATACAGCCTGCAGTTTCCCTGATAGAGGTCAATGTCGCAGATATCCAGTGTGGGATGGTTGCGGTCTTCCCCGGTGACGAACAGCGCCGTGTTGACCAGATTGACTGCCCCGTCAATGCTGTATCCCGCCTCGATCATCTTCTCCATCAGATCCAGCACGCGCTCGCTGTCCTTTCCCGCTTTTTCACCGGAGCCCGTACCATCGGACAGCATCACCGTGATCCTGCCCTTTTCCGCCTCCATGACGGCAAAGTTATCCCCGGAGATGGTCTCGTTCTCTTTTGTGGCACGGGAAAAGCCTGTAAGCACCTGAAACCCGGCTTCTTCCTCCAGAAAGAAACTGCGCGGCTGTCTTTCTATCCTGCATGGGCTGGCAGCTGACAGCTGAAGACGCCTGTCCAGAAGCACGGAAACCATATCTGCCGCCTCTTCCGCCAAGATGCCTCCTTTTATCTCCGTACTCAATGTCAGCGATACCGCCTGCTTTCCCATGGTGCGGGGAAGATAGCCCGGATCTTCCACCCGGATGCCCTCTTCCTTTAAGGCTGTGGTGAGCATACGCTTCTTTCTTTCCTCCATGGGATAAAAGCATATGACCTCACTTGCCACCTCCGTCATGATCTTTGCCATTTCCGCCAGATGCTCTCCGATGATCTGTCGGTTTTCCCACAGCCGTTTTTCTGACAGCAGCCTCTGCCTGTCAGTCCATATAGGCTGGAATTCTCCGCCATAACTCCTGGAAAGTTCATTGAAAGTATCCGCATAATTCAACAACTTTCTCCTGCACAGGTCGGAGACCTGCAGTCGGCGGAGCTCTTCCTCCCGAAGCCGTCTGTCTGCCGTCTTTTTTCCCCTGTAGTGTCCTATCAGCTCCTGTCCTGTCATCATATAGCCAAACTCCTCCATTTCCCGAAAACTTTTCCCCGCCTGTCCGGAGAAACGGTATGCAGCTGTTCAGAAACATACGGTATTTTTGAGATCGATCCTGAGCAGTTACAGCAGTATCCATTATAGAAAGGAGCAGGGATATTTTTTGTCAAAAACGGGAAGCCTTTCCCTTAATATTTTGCGACAAAAAAAGCAGGACGCTCAATCGTCCTGCTTAAAAAGAATCTCACCTTCATAAACCAGACCCAGTTTTTCCCTGGCTATGTTCTCGATATAGCCTTTGGTCTGAACCTCCTTGGCAAATTCCTCTATCTCCAGAGTCCTTAAACTCTCTTCTTCGATCTGAGCTTCCAGCAGAGCCAGTTCCGCCCGCTTGAGATCGATCTTCTGTCGTAGTCCCACGCTCCTGACAGCCACCACAGTCATGACCATCACTACTACCAGCGTCACCAGAAACATACTGAACCGATTCTGGTGGCGTTTCCGATATGCCACTCTCCTTGCCATGATCAATTCCTTTCCAGTCCCGTCCCTGCTTGCCGATGCCCCCGCACAGGCCGCAGCCGAAAAGTTCTTTCGACGTTTCCGCTCCGAGACTGATCTTTACCCCAAGATTGTTCTCCTACTTACATTTTAACACTTTCAGAAAGAACGTCAACTTCTTTTTTATCCTGCGCATACCGCCCCGCAGCAGCCTGCGGAAGCGGTTCCCTGCCGCGCCCGCGGCGGCGCCTGCTCTGGCGCCCGCTGCCCGGAAAGGCCTGCACAGGAAGCCTGCCGCTTTCATCAGGACTCCCAGCGCCTTTTCCAAGCCCAGAGAGACATACTTCACGAACCAGGAGCTGACCAGCTTTCTATACAGGAGCATTCCCACAAGCGCACCGATCACGGCAAACCATCTCAGGTTTCCGTTGCTTTCATGGTACATCATGAGAAACACTTTCTCGGCACAGAAGATCCAGAAGCCCAGATCCTCCAGGGACACCACAAATCCGCTGTGGGGGATCGCCCTGCGCAGGATCCGCAGGATATCATACACGAAAGTAATAAAAATGCCCATCAACAGGGCATGTAATAAAAACTCGTTTTCAGATGCCATAGGCTACCTCTAGCGGAACAGTTTGGCAAGCAGGGATTCGCCCTTGTGCCCGGCTCCCCCGGCATCCGAGTATGTAAAACTGTCAATCCTCCCGTCGATGTCCACCTCACCCTTTTCCAGGGTCAGCCGGCTGACATGCAGGTCGTCGCCCTTGATCATGAGCATTCCCTGCTCCGTCTCCAGAAGAATCTCATGTATATCAAAGGAGAGCACGTCGTTGACACCGCCTATGATACAGCTCCTTCGATTCGTCATTGTTACTTTGTGCATACGCGCACTGCTGTTCAGATCCTCCATAAGCCCCTCCTGCCCTTGCGTTTCTCTTTACCAATAAAGTATATGAGGGCATTGGGGAAAAAAGCACCTGAAACGATCTATATATATCGGAAAAGTTCTTTTGCCTCTTCCTTTTTCACTGTCTCCTGCACATCCAGGACTTCCACTTTCACTTCCTTATTGCCGAAAGAGATGGTTATGATATCGCCTGCCTTTACGCTGGCGGAAGCCTTTGCAGGTTTATCGTTGATCAGCACTCTGCCGCTGTCACAGGCCTCGTTGGCTACGGTGCGGCGCTTGATCAGTCTTGATACTTTCAGATATTTGTCCAGTCTCATAATATTCTTTCCTAATTTCCATGAGCAGGCTCGAAAGGCGTTGCCTTTCTCCTCAACGAATGTTGAGCATGTTCGCCTTGCTCGTCAGAAGTCCATTCATGCATCTGTTCATGCAAGCATAACATCTGCATGAATGGACTTCTGCCTCTGCTCATTCGCGAAAAAAACGGAGAACCCGTCCGAAAGGTTCTCCGCAGTGAATCCCTGTCCTTATGCGTTCAGCATATCCTTCAAAGCCTTGCCAGCCTTGAACTTGGGAGCCTTGGAAGCCTCGATCCGCATGGGCTCTTTTGTCTGAGGATTTCTGCCGTCTCTTGCTGCTCTCTTGGTCACTTCAAAAGTACCGAATCCAACCAGCTGGATCTTGCCGCCTTTCTTCAACTCCTCTGCAACCACGTCTGTGAATGCCTTTAAGGTCTTCTCTGCGTCCTTTTTAGATACACCAGCCTGCTCAGCCATAGCTGCTACTAATTCTGTTTTGTTCATATCGAACTCCTCCTGTAATGAGTTTTCTTTTTGTATCAATGTCATGCCCCTTGCGAAGCACTAAGTATATATATATCTGTTTTCCCGGTGTTTGTCAAGGCATTTCCTTATATTTTAGGGCTTTTTTCATATTTCTCTATGATTCCCTCTATTTTATCCGTCAGGATCTGCTCCTGAGACAATCTGCAGATCCTCGAGATATTGGACATCTCCATCAGCAGTTCGCCGGTCAGCGCTGATAATTCCTCACTATGATCTGTCGGTGTCATACCGGATATCTTTTCGGCAATCTCCTGCAACTTTTCCGCAGAATCCGCGTAACTTTTCTGGGGCTCATAGAGCCTGTCCGCTTTTTTCAGCACCTTGGGCGCTCTGGTCAGGGCGGGAAGTTCCATGGGAATCTCCCTTAATGGCGTCTCCGTCTGTTTCTTCCCCTCTTTCTCCTGCTTTTTGATCTCCTCCCAATTCCGGAGCGCCTGGCCGGAGGTCTCCGCCGATACATCCCCGAACACATGAGGGTGGCGGCGCACCATTTTCTCCGCCACTTCGGACACCACATCTTCCAGGGTAAACAGGCCTTCCTCCTCCGCGATGCAGGCATGCATCACTACCTGGAGCAGCACATCGCCCAGTTCCTCCCTGAGGTTCTCATAACTGCCCGTC
The DNA here is from genome assembly GCA_023664345.1 of Lachnospiraceae bacterium. Taxonomy (GTDB): domain Bacteria; phylum Bacillota; class Clostridia; order Lachnospirales; family Lachnospiraceae; genus Acetatifactor. The sequence continues at coordinate 48,839 of JAMPFQ010000023.1, forward strand.
CTGTCATAGATGCGGATGGCTGCCGCAACTTCCGCCGCTTCCTCCATCATGCAGGGACGCAGGCTCATATGGGTCTGTTCCCTGTCCCAGGGGCAGCCGTTCTCACTGCGCAGCTTTTTGATGATCTCCACAAAGTCTTCATAAGTATAGTTTCTCTGATCCATGATCTGTTCCTTTCCTGTATCCGTCTGTTAAATGTCTCCCGCCATGCCGATCCGTTCCGCCTGTCAGTTCGAAGAGTTCGCCGAGGAAGAATTGGCGGAAGAAGAATTCGCGGAAGAAGTCGGCGCATCCACAGGCACCAGATTCGCAAAGGAAAGCGTCAGGTCCCTGGCCTCATTGTCGATCTCCACCATATAACTCCTGGTCACAAAACCGGTTCTGCGCAGCGTGATCGTGTGCGATCCTGCGGTCTTCCTGAAATTGCAGGGAGAAATACCGATATAATTGCCATCCAGATAGATCTCCGCATTCTCCGGCGCATCCACGTACACCTTATAATAATTTGTGACGGCCTGTGTGGACGAACTTGCGGAAACGCTGCTGCTCTCCTCGGAATCCTGATCCACCGCATCCAGCGTGATATCAAATCCACCCGATTCCTGAGCTATCTTGATATACTGGGTGACGGAATGATAGCCATCCGCCCTGGCGATCAGCTGGTGAAGCCCGTATTCCAGGGTGACAGGCCCCGATACGTCCGCTTTCTCGCCGTCAATATACAGTTCTGCATTGGAGGGGTTCAGTGAAAAGAGCACCATACCGGACTGAGGTTCCGGGACCACCAGGTCGCCGATATCCAGACAGGTCTCCTCATTCCGGTTGATGGCAACGGTCTTGATCCCCCCGCCGCCCCTGTTGCTGATGTTCACCTGATAATTTCCCTCAGGCACGGTGAGGAGCATATCCTCCGTGATCCGCCGGATCTGTGCCTGTCCTATCTCGATCCATCCACCCACGAAATTCTCATCATTCACCAGGCGCAGATAGCCATGTCCCTTATCCACGCGGACTGTCAGTACCTGGCTGTCGATACCCTGAAAACTCAGCACATCCGATGGGTTCAGATCCATCATCTCAATGCTCCGATCCTCGGACAGGAACTGTGTATTTTCCGTCAGTTTATAGATGTCCTTCCCGATAGAAAGTTCCCTTCGGATCATATTCAGTTCATAGTTCTCCACATTCAAGTAACTCCACGCGGAGAGGGAAAGCTGCATGGAAGTCAGATGCTTTTTGGACCGCAAAAAGGTGATATCCACGATATCCCCCAGGGCAAACTGCTCCAGGGACAGGCTCTGCCCATACTTATCGTACATCCGGGTAGTTCCGTCCATGGAAAGGGTATACCGCTTCCCCAATTCCAGGTTCAGAAAAGTCAGCGTATTTTCCTTCACGTTTCTGTCAACCAGGATCGCCGTGTCCGCGGAATCAAAGCTTTCCGGCCCCGTTACCACAAAGCCGGTGTCCACCCTGTCCGGGAAAGGCGTTGCCTCCGCCAAAGGAGGGGGATCCTTCCGGGGAAATACACTGTAACCCACCGCCACTGCCATGACCAGCACTGCCGCAATGGCGGCGGCAAGGCTTCCTTTTCCCATTTTTCGATCTTTTTTCTTTTGCGTCACTTTTTCTCCTTTACCCTTTCAGGGCGTTTACATCGCGGAACACTTCCTCCAGAAAATGTTGTTTCTCCTTTTCCTGCGCCATAAGTCTCTCCAGTTTCTCCTGATTCCTGCCGGGGATCCATGCTTTGCCGGAATTGAAATAAAAGTTGGCGATCTTCCAGAATTTCTCCGGATATGCCAGGCGATAATACAGATCGATCCTGTCGATAGCCGTCATCGGCGATTCTTTTTCATATTCCTCCAGAAGTTCCTGTCCCAGAGGGATGGACCAGTTACTCTTCTCCAAAAGCTTCCGCATCAGCAAGTACAGGTCTCTGACAGGGCTGTCAGAAATACATTTTTCAAAGTTGATCAGGAACCAGCCGCCGTCATGTCTGATGATATTGTGATACTGATAATCTCCATGGCAGAAAGCCACCGGCTCTCCGCTGGCCGCGGCCTCGGCATCTTTTTTATTCTTGACCGCACAGTACGCATTCCATTCCTCCGTCACCGCAAGCGCCTGCTCCAGGAAATGATCGATCGCATTCTGCAGGCTGATCTCAAAAGGCTGCTTCTGGCTCCTCTGCTGCAGATATTTTTTCACCTTTTTCAGTTCTTTATTATGCTTATCATACTCTTTTTCAGGTGAAAAAAGCGGCGGAAGCCCCGGCGTATCCGCCGGAAGCGTCATACTCTTATGAAGCCTTGCCAGCAGCCGGGCGATCTCCATGCATTCACCCTTGTCATAAATGCTGCACTCCCTGCCGTCCTTCCAGGTCTTGAGAATATATCTTATCCCGTCATTATCCTGCACAAAAAGGGCGCCCTCGGTTGTGGGCATGATCTGTTCCACAGCCACCCTCCCTCCGCTCTCAACGGCCTTTAAGACTCTGTCCTGCAATCCTATCCTTTCACAGCTTCCCGCATATTCCTTGAAAATCAGGCATCCCTGATCCGTGTCGCAGAGGATGGCGCCTCTGCCCTTCCTGGTGCCGCGCACCTCTATCCCATACTGTTCCAGTAACCCTAATGCCCTGTCATTCACCGTCGGCCCCCTCCTGATAGCTTTTGCGTCTAAACTATCTTATGTTAAGGGGTCTCAAAGTATGTTTAAGGTTTTTCCTTATATTTTTCCGCTTCCGCCAGCAGGATATCCGCCCTGTTGCAGCAGGGCTGTTCCAGTACCAGATCCAGCAGTTTCTGCAGGACTTCTCCCAGTTCCTTTCCCGGTCTAAAGCCTGCCCGGATCAGATCCGAACCGTTGACAGCAAGGCCTTTTAAGGAGACGCACTGCTTCTGTTCCAGTACCTTTTCATACAGTTCCTGCCATCTGTCTATCAGTTCCAGCTTCTCCTGCCGCATATGGTCGCTCTGCGCCATGACGTCCGCCCGCTTTATGTCGAACAACGCCGGAAAAGCATCCTCACCTATTTTGTTGACTGACCTGCGGACGATCCTCATATCCGGCTCCACACCGTTGCCGTGATCATGGTAAAGCACAAGCTTGCAGACGTCATGAATCGTATCATTGTCAAATTTCAGCCGCCGCAGGAAATCCCTCGCCATCCTCTCACTGACGGCGGGATGCCCGTGAAAATGAGTCACGCCCTCCTCATCCACTGTCAGGGTGGCAGGCTTTCCGATATCGTGGAGCAGCATTGCCAGCCGCAGTTTCTTATCCGGCTCTACATAGTTCAGGGAGTGCAGCGTATGTTCTCCCACGGTGTACCTGTGGTGGGGATGGTTCTGCTCCGTCACCATGGCCACGTCAAATTCCGGGAAGAACACTTTAGTCACGCCCAGTTCATAGGCTGTTCTGAGAGCGTCCGGGTGGGGAGAAACGAGCAGCTTTACCAGTTCCGCCTGAATGCGCTCCGCACTGATATGCATCAGGGTGGGGGCAAGTTTCCTGATGCCCTCCCTGGTCTCGTCCTGGATCCCATATCCCAGCTGGGCGGAAAAGCGGATTGCCCGCAGGATCCGCAGCGCATCCTCGCCGAACCGTTCCATGGGATCCCCCACACAGCGTATAAGCCCCGCACGGATATCCTCCATACCGCCGAAAAGATCCACCAGCCCCGTTTCCTTATTATAAGCCATGGCATTGATGGTAAGATCGCGGCGCCTCAGATCCTCCGTCAGATCCGGCGTGAACGTAACCTCCCTGGGATGCCTGCTGTCCTCATAGGTTCCGTCAATGCGATACGTAGTGACCTCAAAGCTTTCCCTGCCCTGCAGGATCGTGACTGTCCCATGCTGCAGGCCCGTGTCGATGGTACGCGAAAACAACGCCCTGACCTGCTCCGGTTTCGCCGAGGTAGTGATATCCCAATCCTGGGGCTCCCTGCCCAGAACAGAATCCCTGACGCAGCCTCCCACCACATAGGCCTCATACCCCGCGGCGGTAATCACATCCATGATATGCTGTGCCTTTTCCGGTATCGTTATTCTGATCTCACCTGTTTTCTGCTCTCTTTCTTCCATTACTCCCGCTTCTCCGTGCTGACGGCACAAACCCTACCTTATAAATCTGTCGATCACCTGTACCAGCCCATCCTCATCATTTGTGCCAGTGATGTGATCCGCCGCAGCCTTTACCTCCGGCTGGGCATTTCCCATGGCCACTCCCACTGCTGCGTACTTTATCATAGAAATATCGTTAAATCCATCTCCACAGCAGATGGTATTTTCCTGCCTCTGCCCCACAGCCTCCAGCATCCTCTCCAAGGATGTGGCCTTGTTGACATTCCGGGGCATGATCTCTATGAAAAACGGTTCTGAACGGTAGATACTCACCAGATCGCCATATTTCTCCTGCAATTCTTTCTCAAAGACCGCCGCCCTGTCGCTGTCCGCGGTCATCAGGCACTTATGCACCTCGAAATCCACAAAATCCACAAAATTTTCCACCGTTTTCACAGGCAGTCCGTTGATGCGGGCCTCCAGCGTGATATACTCGTCCGGCTCAAACGCAGAGATCACCGTGCTTCCCAGATAAGTGATCAGCCCGCAGCCATTTCTCTTGGCAAAGCCATAAAGCCCCGGAATAATCATCTGGGGCAGCGTCCTCTGATAAAGGATCTCCCCGCTGCGGCAGTCCACGATCCGCCCGCCGTTGTAGGACAGGAGATATCCGCCATATTTCTCCAGTTCCAGTTCCTGTTCATAACGGCGCATTCCCGGAGTGGGGCGGCCTGAGGCCAGGATCACCTTATGCCCCCTCTTCATCACATCCTGGATCGCCGCCTTCGTAGATGGAGTGATCTCTTTTCTGGAATTTGTCAATGTGCCGTCGATATCCAGCACCAACACCTTTTCGTTCCGCTCCGCCATGTCTTTTTCCCGTTTTTTCAAAAAGCGGTGAGGAATCCCCACCGCCTGTTCTGTGTTGCTGTTTCCTGCTACTGTGCGCTGGAACTTCCTGCGGCATCAGCGCTTCCTGATGTGCCAGAATCCTCTCCTGTATCCGTACTTCCCGCCTCGTCAGAACCTGCCTCTCCATCCCCGTCCTCCTCGGATACGTACAGATACTTCAGGTTGCCTTTGGGATCTTCCACGGAGATATCCGCTGTGATCTCCTCCATATATGCTTCCATGGCCGTGCCAAGCAGCGTATTCTTCGCGCTCACCATCCACCATGGATCGCTCTCGCCAAGATAATACAATACATAGGAATACGCGTCACCTTCCGGGGAAATGACTGTGGCATCGCCTGTGCTGCGGGCGCTGTCCGACAGCCACGCCTCCATCTCCAGCGGCATTGACCCCGGCTGTACATTCTCCATCAGCCCGCCGGGAGTGGAGACCAGAGAAAGATCGTTGTACTTATCACAGATATCCGCAAAGCTTTCCTCCGTGGCGGCGCCTCCCTGCCACTCCTCCAGGATAGCCTGCGCGTTGCCGTCCGCAGTGATAACGGTACGCATGTTCACGGTGGGGGTCTCATCCAGATAACGATCCTCAAATGCCACCACGTAATAAGAGTGCGCCGATGTATTCTCGATCACCGTGGTGTCCCCTGCTTTTCTGGAACTGTCAAAGAGCCAGTCCCGCAGCAGATAAGGCACATATGCGTTTGTCATGTTCTCGCTAAGTTCACCCTCTGCGGCAACTGTCTTGAGGGCGGCGTCAGCTTCCTTTTTCGCCTCCTCCATGGCCTTGGCAGTCTCCTCCTCCGTGGGCGCCTCGGAAAGCTGTGCGCTCACAGTCAGAAGCCTGTAGTCCACGGCGTCAAAGTCATCCCGATTCTCATTATAATAGTTCTCCGCTTCCTGATCGGAGGGCATTTTGGAATCCATCACGCTGTCATAATACGCGCTGAGATACAGCGCCTCTTTCACATAATCGGAAATGCGGGGCAGAGTGGCAAAGGTACCATAATTGGTACGGACAAAATCCCTGACCGTCATTCCCGCCTCTGAGGCCGCGTCCTTGAGCCTCTGCTGGAAATCGGCATAGTCCGCCTCCGTGTCATATGTGAAGCCTGCTGCCTGCGCCTCCGCCAGAAGCGCTTTGTTATTGGTGATATTCTCTATGGCCATCTGGGTAAAGAAATCCTCAAAGGTCAGTTCCTCAGAAAACATCTGGGTGGACAGATCCCCGCTTAAGTCCATGCCAAACATGGACATATAAGCGCCGTACTGGTTCAGGTAATCATTGAGTGAAATATTGTAATTATAGTCAAACTCCACCCTGGAAATCTTGTCGCCGCCCACTTTGGCAATGGTCTCGTTCACCGCCAGATAACTCCGGATGGGAAAGGATGCCACCAGGCAGAACAATGCCGCCACGACGACGATCCCCGTGATATTTCCCACAAGCCTGTCCCGCTTCGCTTTGGCTTTCGCCTCTTCCCTGCGCTGTACTTTCAGATCGTATTTCGTGACTACTTTTTCTTTTGTATCCTGTTTATTTGATGCCGTCTCTTTTTTTGTTTCTTTTTCAGACATAGCGGAATGTCTCCTCCCTGCGCACTCGTGCGCAATGCCTATTTTATCTCATTTTAAGGTAAATGTGAAGTTATTTCACATATTTTTCAAGTTTTTCCACAATATTTTTGATGCATCCCGGCTCGAAAGGACTGTCCAGTCCCACTTCCCGGATCATGACGGTGTAGAAATCGCTTGCGGACAGTTTACAGAGTTTCAGGTAACTCTGCCATGCTCCCTCAAAGTCCGCATCCATCTTCACCTTATACTGCAGCGCACAGGTCTGGGCCAGGCAGTAATCGATATAATACAGCGGGCAGTCATAAATATGCAGCTGCTTCTGCCAGAAACCGCCCTCCCCAAAGAAACTGTCGTCACCGTAATCCAGATGGGGCTTGTATTCCTGTTCCAGCTTCTTCCACTCTGCCTTTCTCTCCGCCGGCGTCAGGTCAGGATTTTCATAGACGATGTGCTGGAACTCATCCACCATACAGCCGTAGGGGATGAACGCCGCCGCGTCCTCCAGATGCATCTCCCTGTACTCCCGGGCTCTGTCGCCGAAGAACAGGGGCATCCATTTCTCCGCGAAGAATTCCATGGCCATGGAATGGATCTCCGCCGTCTCCATGCCGATGTCCGCGTGCTCCTTGATGGGATCCTTGCCCGCCAGATAACCCTGGAAAGCGTGCCCGCACTCGTGGGTGATCACATCCACATCCCCGCTGGTACCGTTGAAGTTGGCAAAGATAAAGGGAGACTGATACAGGGGCAGGTAGGTCATATAGCCGCCCGCTCTCTTGGTCTTTCTGCCCAGCACGTCGAACAGTTCGTTCTCCCGCATAAAGTCAAAGAATTCTTTCGTCTCCGGAGAAAGTTCGCTGTACATCTTCTGGCCTGCCGCCAGGATCTCCTCCGGCGTCCCTGTGGGCGTGGGATTGCCTTCCTTGAAATAAACCTGCTCGTCGATAAACTCAAGCTTTTCCAGCCCCAGACGCTGCCTTCTGTGGTCATGAAGCTTCTCCGCGAAAGGCACGAAATACTTCTTGACCTGGCTGCGGAATGCCTCCACTTCTTCCTTGCCGTAACAGTTGCGGTTCATGCGATAATAACCCAGTTCCAGATAATTTTCATAGCCCATCATCTTCCCCTGGGCGGTGCGGTTCTTCACCAGTTTGTCATAGATCTCATCCAGCTTTTCCGCGTTTGCGGAAAAGAAAGCGCTCATTTCCTTCCATGCCGCCGCTCTTACGTCCCTGTCCTTATGGATCAGGTAAGGGCGAAGCAGGGACAGGTTCAGCTCCTTGCCATCAAAGTTGATCTTCGCTCCGGCAATCAGCTTGTCGTACTCCATGGTCAGATTGTTCTCCTCCTGCATCAGGGGGATCAGCTTCTCATCCATAGATTTCTGCGCCAGTTCCATGTTTTTAAATGCCACCGGGCCTATCTTCTGTTCCAGATAATCCCTGTAAGGGGAATCATACAGCTTTTTCTCATAGGCCAGTGCCAGATTTCTGTAGATCGGCCCCTTTTCATCATAGTACTCATGCTCCTTGCTGTAAAATGCATCCGTGGTATCCACGTCAAACCGGATGTTGGCAATGGTCATCAGCGTGGAGACCCTGTCCGTCAGCGCATAATATCTCTTGTGCACCTCAAACTGTTCCTCGCCGCTCTGCGCCCGGTCAAAGGCCTCCATCAGTTCTTTCATTTCCTTTTCCACCTGCGTGAAATCCACGCGTTCATAAGGCATATCCTGAAATTTCATCTTTTACCCCTTTTCTGCGCTGCTTTTGTGCATAACGAGTTTGTGGCAGGCAGCGCACAGGCCCAATCCCGCTATTGATATGATTGTACATGATTTCTTTTATTTTTTCCACAAAATCGGCGCTTTTTCTTGAATTATGCCTGAAATGATACTAAAATAACTGTAATGTGCTCATTTTTCTATAAAATTATGTTGGAGGGTAACAGTATGTTTGATGCACTGAAGAAAAAGAGTTTAAAAAGTTCGCTTTTCCTGACCATCCTGCTTGCCTTGATCGGCGGCGGGATGATGATCGGTTTTGCTACGGGCGCATGGTATGTGGTGACCGGTTATGTCTCCTTTGTGGATCTGGAGCCGGATGAGATCTCCAACCAGTGGGTGGCGCTGGAATTAAAGGAAAACTGGGGTGCCTTTGCCGAGACCACGGAGAAGCGTCAGGGAAGCCTGGAAAAGACCCTAAATGTCTACTACATCATCCTGACCGGAGACGATTATGCCACTGATTTCCGCTACATGGCGGTCAGTGTTCCGGCGAGTTATGAAAAGAAGATGGAATCGATGAAAGAGTATGGCGCTTATGACAATCCCCTTTTCCTCTCCGGTCGTATCAGGAAAATGGGGGATGATATCTACGGATGGTTCAAGGAATACCTGATGGCCGGCGGCTTTACAGAGGAAGATCTGGAGCAATACACGCTTCCTTATTACATCCAGGTATATGCCAACGAACCGATGGAAAACGCATGTACCCTGGGAGCTTTCCTGGTGGGCCTGCTGCTGGTCGTCATAGCTGTGGTACGCCTGCTCAAGGCCATGAACGGCAGTTTCCTGAAGAAGCTGAAAGAAGACATTGCTTCTATCAATGTCAGCGAGACTTCCGCGGAATCCGACTGGAACTCCGCCCGCGAGATCTGTAAAGACGTGAAGATAGGGCGTCTCTTTACATATTATATGGAGGGCAGCAAGCCCAGGGCAATCCCCAACACGAAGATTTTGTGGGCTTACCAGAACACCACCACCCATCGCACCAACGGCATCAAGACCGGAACCACATACAGTGTCATGATCTGGGTGGACGGCTGGAAGAACGCCGCCACCATCGGTATGCCCAATGAGGCCACCGCACAGGAGATGCTGAAGTATTTTGCCGCACAGTTCCCCTGGGTGGTCCTGGGTTACTCGGATGAATTACGGAAAATGTATAAGAATAATCTGGGACAGTTCATGCAGCTGCGCTACAACACCGTGGATCACAATGCAGTAATGTACGGGTTTGAAAATATTCCGTCTTAAAAAAATGTGAACGGAATGAAGATTTTCTAAGGTTGTTGCCGAACTGTGTTCGGCATAGTACACAACCTAAGAAAATCTAAGTCATTCCGGGAAGAATCCGCAGAGCGGATTCTTCCGGTTTTGCACCGATTCATAGATTGTTCTTGACAATAGAATCAGCCTTTTGATTCTATTGTATGTGCCGCCGCAGGCGACATGTTTGGAAGTGTGAATATGCGTACGGAAAAGCCACAGCAGATGATATCACTGCTGTGGCTTGTTTGATCGCCTTATATCAGTCCAGGGATCACAGTTCCATAAATGTCGTGTCATACGCCGCGATCGTCACTGTCTTATCTCCCTTATCCGTGGGAATGGTCGTGGTCTGCTCCGTGTCACTGTTATTGATGACCACCAGCTTCCCGCTCTCCGGATAATACGCGCACTCCGTATAGAGATTGTCGGTCATATAAAGGCCGCGCGTGCCCTCGCCGCCCGCGTAACGGATCAGCTGGTACAGCATACGGGTATTCTCCAGATTCTGATGGAAAGAGGCCAGATAGATCCCTTTTCCTTTTCCGAAGTCATTCACCGTCACAAGAGGCTTATCCCCGTCAGCCATCAGTACTTTCGCTTTGCCGTCGGTGAGGTACAGATGATCCTTCGACTCTACGGTGGCTCCCCCGGGCAGGATCCCCTCCGCGTCGCCTGCTTCAAAGTTCCATTTGCCGTGGCAGACCCTTGCCCCCGTATCCTCGTCAATCCCCAGTACGTGAGCCATGCGGAACGTATGATCGTAACCCTCCACCGCGGAAGGCTCGTTGACGCCGATCAGGGTTCCGCCCTCATACACCCATTTGGTCAGCGCCGTCACCATCTCATCATCTTTCCAGTTATCGCCGCCGCTCCACGCGCTTCCCGCGTATCCGGCGTTGATCACCACATCCACATCCGCCAGTGCGCCCTTTTTCACATCCTCAAAGGAAATAAACCTTACATCCACCGGCAGGCCGGATAAAGCCTCGTTGATATGAATCAGGTCATGCATATAAGTCTCATGGAAATGCCCCGACAGCGTCCAGGAACGGAGCGCTCCCCAGCTGTGCAGTACGGCCACCCTGGTCTTGATGGCATAGGGCCTGCCCGCGTCGTGGAAGCTGCGGATCAGCCGGAACTCATCGGACACCTTTTCAATATAATCGCAGAAATCGGGGAAATCCTCCACCAGATGCAGGTATCCGCCCAGACCGATCCTGTCGATCTTCGCCCGAAGCAGGGCACGCCTTACGCTGTTCCAGTATTTCTTGGCATCCAGCGTGGGATCGCCGCCCTCCGCGAAAGTAGGCGCTCCTCCCAGGCCCACGGGGAACAGGTAAGGATGGAGACGCAGTTCATGGATGGGCACATCCACACCGGCACAAAGCCTTGCCTCGTAGCCGGAAAACACACATTTGATCAGGCCGTCAAAACCAAATTCCTGAAATCTGCCATTGTAAGGTTCCACACCCACCCAGCTGTCGTCGTAGAATACATAGGCTTTCTTGCCGTACTCATGCACCATATCGATCAGCTTTCTGCCAAAGGAGATCACGAAATCGTTGACAAATGCCATCCAGTCCGCCTTTTTCCGATCTCCGGGCATGTGGGTGACGTGAAGCTGTCCCTTGTTTATGAAATCCTCCGCGGTCATGGCGTAACCGTATTTCTTTTCAAATTCATCCAAAGCAATATCGCTGACGGTATAGTCGTAGGAACCCCAGTCGGAAAACAGCTGGCGGTTTCTCTCATCGCTTCCCCAGATCCACACGAAATTGTAGAACATGGAAGTAAAGCGCACTACCGTTGTGTCAGGATGGGTCTCGCACCAGTTCTTCATCCACCCCAGCATATATTCCTGGGTCTCAGGGTATCTGGGGTCGATCTGCATCAGATGCTCCTTATCCCAATTGTTGGTGGTATGGTTGTACATGGAGATTTCTTCCCAGATACGGTATGCCAGGAAGCTGACCGTATATTTGTGAAAAGGCGTGATGCCGTTTACGGTAACGCTCCCGGATTCTTTTGCGTAACTCCATTTGGAAGCGTCCACTTTCGTGTTGGAAGTGCGGTCGTACACCTCCCAGTATTTCATGGCCCGTTCGCTGTCATTGACGGTAAACTGTTCCTCAAAGAAGCTGTCCATCAGCCCGATGGTCACGCTCTCGCTCTCCGCCACGGCCGCAGGCGTGCAGAGAAAAGTCTGCTGCAATTTATCAGTATTTTTCTTCGCCCATTCGTTATGGTCGCGGATAATGCAGATGGTAGAATAAATACCGTATCCCGCGTGTACGATCTCATCGGAAAGCACAGTGCCATCGCTGTCCCTGATCACATCCGCGCCCCATTTTTCTGCCATTTTTAACGTGAGATTCTCATATCCGGACTCCCCGGGCAGTGTAAAACCACCTTTTGTCTGAGACATCTTATAGTCCTCCATTCCAATTCTTATTTATATTTTCATTTTCCGGCAATACTCAACGGCTTCACCGCGGGTGATCGCCTTATTCAGATCCACGCTCCCGTCCGTGGGAATCAGGCCGATGGCACAGGCCGCCCTGACAAAAGGCCTCGCAAACTCCCTGCACTTATCGTCATAAGCGCACGCTCTCTCCTCCGGCAGCGTCTTGCGGCTCTTGTAGCCGTTCATGGCAAACACCAGGAACTCCTCCAATGTCACATCCCGTTCCGGATAAAAACGCTGCTCCTCCACCAGGTTCTCATCTATGATACCATTCTGGTAAGCACACTCCACCGTTCCCGCGTACCACTCATGGCCCACCACATCCGTAAACATATCATTGTACACATTTGTGGGGAAAAATCTCGCGGTCTTGATGATCATATCCAGCACGGAAGCCCTGTCCGCATTCCCCGACAGGTTCTCTACCTCCGACAGCAGCGCGCCTCCCTCATCCGGATTCGCCACATTTTCATAAATCGCGGGCTTTACAGGCGGCACGATCTCTCCTGCGGGTTCCCAGGATCCAAACCCTTTCGTCACACACTCCGCAAGAAAAGCATACTTCGCTTCCTGATGTCCGGCACAGGCGCAGGCAATCTCCTCTGCCACCAAACCTGCCATATAATAAGCCCCGTAATCGTTGCTGTGTGTATAGTCACCGGGGAAATAATAGGGCTTGGAACCCTCCAGCCCGTGTTCCACCACGAACTCCATACTGAGCCCGTGCAGATCCAGGACAGGCACTTCCATAGCCTCCCCGATCTCCTTGCAAACCTCCGCGTATTCCTCCAGCAGGTCATTATAGCTTCCGTCATTGCCTTTCCAGGTATTCCTGGCAAGGGGCGTCACCAACAAAGGATAAGCCCCCTTATCACGGCACTCCGTGATATATCTGGCCAGGTTCGCATGATAGCCTCCCCTGGCTTTCAACGCATCCAGTTTCTGATCATTATGGGCAAACTGATAAAACACAAAATCTCCGGGCCTGACGTACTCCTCCACAATGGCGTAATGCCCTTCCTCCCGGAAACTCTCCGTGGTCAATCCCGAGTGGGCATGGTTGGAAACCGCGATCCCGTCATTGAAATAAGCCGATATCATCTGCCCCCAGCCGGAATAGCTTGTTCCCGGCGCATAGGGGTAATCGGCACTCTGGTCCGTCACCGTGGAATCCCCGGCTATATAAACGGTGGGACACTCTGCCTCCTCCACATCCATGGCGCTGATGCGCGGCTTGTCCGCCACCACGGTGATATCCAGCGTCTTATCCGCAAACCGCTCTGTATGTCCCCTGGGCACGATATCGCACACATTTACCATCATGGTATGGGTGAACGTGCCCGCGGGAATATCCCCGCGATACCCCAGACGCCTGCGCCCAGTATAGATCAGCGCATCTCTCATAGGCTCGTCGGCGCATATGGTGACAGTCACCTTATAGTTGCCCTGATGGGGCACATCCATCTTAAAGGAAAGAGGGATCCGCCTGTGCTCTCCCTGCTCCCGTTCCCCGGTCTTATCTTCCAGGGAAGTGATCACCGCATCGGAATCCAGGAAGACGCCGTGGGCGTCCTCCTGAAGTTGTGTCAGATTCTCGTCCTGATACCAATACACCGTATCAAACGCGGAATTTAACTCCGCTATCCGCAGCTGTTCCTGCTCTCTTCTATTCTGTTCCGTTACAAATCCGTAAGCCTTATCCGGCCGATAAAGGTCTCCCGCCGTGACGCGGATACCGTCTGCGGGATCCTCCAACGCGCCGAACAGAAATCTGCTGTGAAACATTTACAGCGCACCATCCTTTTCAATCTCATCCGATACCAGCAATGTTGCGAAGAATGCCAGCGCAAGGCCTTGTCCCCAGCCCTGGATATAAGCCTTGGGAATGCCTCTGTAGCCTTCCTTGTCCCTCATAACCGCCGTACCGCCGGATACGTTCATGACCTTGCCGTCCTCGCTGACATTGGCAAGCAGCCCCTTGATGGACTTATTGATATACTTGGAGTGAAGAGGATTTCCTCTGGTCAGCATAGCCGCGGCAATGCCCGCGGACGCGGAGATCTCCTCATAGGACTCGGGATCGTCCAGCACGGTCCTCCACAGGCCGTTTTCCGTCTGTACGGTCTTCAATGCCGCCAGCTGCTCGTTCAGGGAGCCCGCGATATCGATATATTTGGGATACAGATAGCACTCCGGCAGGATGCCGCCCACCTGGGACATGGTGAAAGCTGCCCACGCGTTTGCCCGGCCCCAGTAAATACCGGACATATGATCTCCCGCGATATTATCATAACCATGATAATAGTAACCGCTGCTGGGATTCTGCAGATACTTGATATGCCAGTAATACTGATTCAGGGCATCATCGATCATAGCCTCGTCCTTATTCATCACGCCCACTCTCAGCAGCAGGAATGCCGCCATGAACAGCGTATCGCACCACGCCTGCTCCGGAAAATCGTTGTTGGCGGATACGGTATGCTGCAGTACATTGTCCCCAAAGCGGAGTGCGTCCTTGGATATGTACTCGATCTTGCTCATCAGGATGTCATAGTACTTCTTGTCGTTAGTAGCGTTGTACAGAGTGATCAGGCAGTGACCCATCGCACAGGCATTGACCGTCCATACCTTGGGAAGCCCCAGATCGATCAGTTCATCAACCCTGTCCTTTAAAAGCTTCAGGTACTCTTCCTTGCCGGTCTTCTCATAAGCTTCACCGATCCCATAATAAGCCACGCCGCAAGGCCAGTCCCATGTGAGATCCATGTTCATGGTCTTTTTCACGATCTTGTCGATCACCTCTTCAATCTCTTTCTTGTCATACTCCAGCTGTAACATAAATAACCCTCCGTTCCGCCATATTGGCAATTTAATGATCTTCCGTTGTATTACCTCTGTCCAAACCTATGAGTGTATTATAACATACTTCATTTAAAAAAAATACATAACTCTGAAAAAAACCGCAGCCGGAAAATAGTTGTATCTGCTGCGAAAACTGCTTTCCGCAAAACAATTTCGATTTACGTATTGACATCTACAATTTATCGGTTATAATGATATCAAAGCATATTTTTCTTATTTTTGCCTGCATGGACTTTCGCAGTGCATATCATTGAGTATTGTCAATTTTGTTTTATTCATGGAAATTCATGCTTTTAATCCCATTATTAACAGAAAGCAGGAGTTTCCGGAGATGGCACATGACTATTCGACGCTCCTGCGCACACGCAAGGAGAAAAGTTGGATATGGTATCATTAAAGTACGATTTTTGCTTCAAGCAGATCATGCTGAATGAAATGGTGCGGAAGCATTTCATCAGCGATGTTCTGGGTATCCCTGTGGAAAAAATCCACTCCGCCCATCTGTCCAACACATTTCTATGGAAGCGGTATGCCAGACAGAAACAGGGGATTCTGGATATACGGATAGACCTGGACGATGGCACCCGAATCAACATAGAACTACAGGTTCGAATGATGATGCGCTGGGATAAACGCAGCCTGTTCTACCTGGCGAAGATGTACACAGAGCCCCTGCTGGCAGGGGAGCAATACCACAAACTGAAAAAATGCATCAGCATCAACATTCTGGACTTCAGTCTGGAGGATACCCCGTCATATCACCGGATGTACAGGCTGCGGGATGAGAACGGCGGAGAATTCTCGGATCTGTTTGAAGTACATGTAATAGAGCTGGGAAAAGATGCGGTCGGGGATAGTCCATTGGACGAGTGGGTTTGGCTGTTCAATGCTAAAACAGAGCATTCCTATAGAGAATGAAATTTGAACTTTGACAAAATAAAATCTCCCCGTA
>JAMPFQ010000024.1 GCA_023664345.1 Lachnospiraceae bacterium
CCATACCCGTGTTTAGCTCGCTGATCGCCCCCGTCACCGTGCCGTCCCCGATTTTGGATATATCAGTGATCCCCAGACGCTTATAGAGATATCTCACATTTTTAAACATAGCCGATATTTTGTTAAAGATAGACCTATGTGTCTCCCCGCTCGACAGCTTTGTGACCGCCGTCCACGCTGTTGCGCCCGCGTCTGCAACATCCACGCTTGTAAATGCAGCGGTATGGTCATCAGCCGACTGCCATGTCCCTGCACCCGTCAGATAGCTATCTTGGGCGCCCTTTGCCGGGGCAGGGGCTAACCCTGCCGTGCCTGCCGCACTGGCTGTTGCTCCTTTCATGTTCGTATTGTCTGCCTTGCCGTTCCATTTTGCTCTTTCGGTGGATGTAACATGTGCCGTACTATCTCTGGTATGGCTGTCAAACTCTGCCGCAGATGCTTTTTTCCCAATCGCTGCATCCAGCGCATCCATGATAGTCCTGTTTGCGGCGATCGCATCTGACACTTCCTTGAGCGTATCCATTGATTCCGGCGCTCCGTTGATCAGGTCTGCGATCTTCTGCATAGTGTAGGCAGCCATCTGCTGATATAATTCATCCAATGCCGCCTGCTGCGCCACAGATACCGGTTTGTCATTATCAGCAGTATCATCAACATTCCCAAGGCCCACCTGTCCTTTGGTCACGTTATGCGGATTATCCATATTCCCGGTATGGAGGTTCATATTGCCATTTGCGTGCTCACTTATTTCATCCACATACTGCTTTGCATCTTCACAGCATTTATCTATAGCCTTCCGTTGTGCAGAAGATACCGGTTTGTCGCTGTCAGCAGTATCATCAACATTCCCAAGGCCTATGGTTTTTTTTGTAACACAATGCGGATTGTTTTTATCTTTGATATGATCTTCCAATCCTCTGACCGCCTCTTCAAATTCCTGTCTGATGACCAGGCTTGACGGATTGATATAAGCTGTGACTTTTGTCCCTTCCGCTATCACTATCTCTAATGTTATTTCCATGAATTTGATCGCCTGGCCACCTTCCGGGTACATATACTGCGGATCACCGCTCAGATCGACATATGCATATAATATTTCCCCCTCGTCAGGATCTTCCGCATACACCCCGGCTTCTGAGATCAGAAAGCCTGTCTGTATCCCATTTGAATCCAGCTGTGTCACTATTTCTGCTGTATCTCCATTGGCCACACATTTAGCGATCACAGCATCCATTTTGTACTCAACCAGCCCTGTCATGCCCGCCGGGTCATATCCGCTTAAAATCTTTCCTGTTCCGACTGCTGTTCTTGTAATGTTCAATGCGCTTTTGCCAGCAATCGCTTTTGCCAATAACTGTATCCCTTTTTTAGTAATCACTGTTCCTTCCATGTGCTGCCTCCCTTTCTACGCAAGGTCAGCGATACATATACCGCCTCTGCGCTTCCTATTTCCGTATTGCAGATCTTATGTTCCGTTTTATTATAAGGATTTATCCCTATCCTTCGGCTTACAAAAATCCCTTCCGCATGCATTACAAACATCCTTTTTTCTTTTCTTCTTTCTATATTTACAGATTCCAGATGTGCAGTGAGCCTTTTATATAGGTTGACGCTTTTTATAATCTTATCTAGATCAATTTCATATTCCCTGCTGTCAGCATTGATAACTATCCGGAAACAATGGTGCGAACCCCCATACTCAAACCATTCCTCAATATGGCTTTTGGGATGGAGCGACTGCAAAACACTTTCAACAGCGTACCTTGTCCCCATTTTTTTATGTACCTTGATGCTGGTTTTGATCATTCGCTGTTTGATCTTTATCGGATAATCATAACCATACCAGTCAATATGCATGTCATATGCCAATATATCAAGTATCTTTTCCGGCAGTTCATCGATCCTTGCATAAATGATATTTCTACAGATCGATCCTGCAGTTTCCTGCAGTTCCTTGGCGATCATCTGGGACAATGCGCACATGGTTTTATCCTGCTTTAAAGCGGGGGGCAGCGTCCTTGTCAGATCCATGTTGTAAATGTCATTATTCATCTTCTGTCCCCCCATTTATCATCTGCGGCTCTCCGTCAAGGATCGCAACATATTTCTTTTCCAACCTCATGAATGTTGGTTCCCGGATTTCTGCGCGTTTGATCCCCGTCTGCATGAGCAGGCCATATAAGTATGACGGATTGATGTCGCGCCCCATCCTCTCAGTCTGCCATGTGATATAGTTCTGTACTGCTGTTTCTACATTTTGCATGATCTCAGCAGTTGCCGCCGTCTTTTCTTCTGGAACGTAATAAGTTATATCAATGTGAAAAGGTGTTGTTTCTGGTGCTGATACTCTTACCAGATCACACATTGGCCTGACATCATCCGCACTTAGTTTTTCTTCCACTTTTTTCAGGATATCTTCCCCAGGAAGTTCCCCATCATGCAGCATCACCCTTATGTCCGCGATCCCCGGTTCTGGCGAATCCGCCACAATGTCGCTGATCGCGGCTGATGCAGTCTTCCCATGGTATATGTAGCTGCCCCCTGCCCCCGCTGTTGAATGGCTCTCCATGCTTTCCCTCATGCGGTTGTAAAAATCATTATCGCTCTCTTTCTCTGTTCCTCCCCCACTTTCTGTGACATTGTAAACATCCTTGAAGTAAAGGAACTGTTCATCTACCATCTTGTCGATCTGCCCTGGTGCAAACCCATTTCCAACAGTCCCTGCTGTAAGGCATACTGCTGGAACCTCTGCATGATCCTGTCCAGCAGGAAACATAAGCGTTTCCGTTGTCTGGAATATGATCTTACCGTCAACTGTCACCTGTATTGCCCGTGGTATGGTATAAGCAGTTTCCGGGATCACGGATATTTCAAATCGGAGCATGCATTTTGCCGGTTCCGGCTGCAGACGGGGCACATCGTAAAACAACTCTGCCAGCGCATCCAGGAAATCGCCCGTTGCATATCTCGGAAGGTTCATTCGTGCGGAATAATTGATCAATTCCCTTTCCTGACTGATGATATCCGCCACCCACAATATGAAAACCCTCACGGGGTCTGCCGGATACAGCGTCCGCTTTGTTATCGCTTCATACCCTGTGATCAGTGTGTTCACGATTTTCACAGTATCCACTTCACAGAACTTTACTTCCGGACAGCTGTCAGGTGTATTCCTCTCCGTTGAAATCGCCATTCACGTTTACCTCCACTTCCGCATAAATCTTTCCATCCGCATGGCTGCTTTTAAAATTGACTTCCAAAACTTCCGCCCTGGGCTCGTATGCTTCTATCTTGTCGAACACGTCCGCCACGCTCAATGCCTGTGCCGTTCCTATGGGGCGGTCTATGAACCCCGGAGCCATCCCCAGCCCCCTTTCAAGCGGACAGTCATGTTCCATTGTGTTCAGGATGAACCATACATTTTGGAGGATCTCTTCCACCGTGCTTTCGGGCCGGAAGCTGATCTCCCTTTCCTCCGCAGCCGATACAGTATAAGACATTTCCATCACCGCCTTTTACCTGCTGGCATACTCTTCCAGCGTCACCTTGCTCTCCACCTCAAGGACTCTTCCTTTCCTATCGAATCTCTTATAAGCCTTGGAATGTTTTTTGATCACCCATTTGCTCCCGTATCTTTTCCCACCGATTATCAGGGAAAGTATTTCCCCCTGCTCCACATATTCGTCGATCTGTTTCACCTGCTTTTCGGGATCCACCCCCAGAAAGACGGAATGGTGCATTGTGAAAGACAGCTTATCACTTTCCAGTCCCCCAAATTCAAGCAGAGGCTTCATCAGATGCCTGTCATGGGTATAATATCTCGCGGACGTTTCAAGGCTCATATCATCAAATGTCTGTATCTTTTTATCCGATACGGAAAACACGATATTCCCCAGCGTTCCCAGCTTTGCCATGGCTAGATACCTCCCAAGATCACGCCGTCACCGTCGCCCCCTGGGATCAGCACGCATAACACATACTGCCCCGGCTTTGGCATCCACCTGCATTTCCCGCATGAGGGGCATCTGCATTCTGCCGTGCAATCGTCCGGGTGGTTCTGCAGCAGCTTCATATCCCCCGACATTGTCCCCTGCTGCACGTACTTCACCCTTGCGGTCAGCTTCCCGGCATCCACCCTGCTGATTATCCCCACCCGCACCATGGCTTTCAGTTCCTCCATCATAGCACCATCTTCGTTCATCAATAATCCTCCAGACAGCTACGCAATTTTAAATCTGTCGTATATCCCCCCGTCAGGTTGTGCGTTGCCGTTTCCACGATATATTTCCCATCATATTCCCCGTACCCGTAAAGGCGGACCGTGATCCCTGCGCAATAGTCAACGTCGCCTATCACGGTGATCTGCGCCGTAGTCTCCCCCCTGTTCTTTGCCCTCAGATATTTCCCGGCTAAAGCCATGGCTTCTTCCTTGCTGCCCACTTTCTCTTCGATCTTCAATTCCTGTGCGTTCCCACCGCCGCCCCCCGGATCTGTGTAAGTCGCTTCGATCCTTTCTTTCGTTACCGGGTCCGTATAGCTTACGGTGCATTTCACATACTCCGTATCCGCTGTCCTGGTACTCATTTTGTAGCTTAATATGTTTTTCTTTCCCTTTTTCAGCTTCTTTGCTTCCGGCTTTTTCTCGTATGCCGCTGCGTCAAACATGACGATCTTCTTTGAAGTCACTTTCAGGGAAATCCCTGCACCCTTGCACAGATTTTTCAGGAAGACGATGTCTGATATGTTGAGCTGCTCTTTTCTCTTGTATGTGGGGTTGTACTCTGACAGATACATAAGCTGCAGGCCGTTGTTCCCGGCTATCGCAGCCCCAATGTTCTCCAGCGTGCTGTTCTCCCACACCTTTGTTTTCTTTGTCTGCCGCAATGTGCTCGAATAGGGGATAGAGGTTGCTTTTATCGTCAGCTTGTCAGGCGGCCCGGAAAAATCCACGCTGTCGATCTCAAACACGCCGCAATCGTGCACCTTGTCCTTGCCGTCCGTGAACGGGTTCTTCTGTATGATGATCGCGTGTATCTCTGTCCCTTTGAACGCCTTGCGCTCCTTTTCCTGCTGCGGCTGGCCTGTCTCAGCGCCCTCCACGTCTGCAGCATTTACCCACCCATACACCCTTGCGCCATCTTCCGAGATCAGGTGCAGCGGGTGTGCGTTGCTGTTCTTTATCGTCACCTTGCACCGGGAAGCACCCCTGTTCACTGTCGGGCTTGCCGCCATAGAGGAAATATAGACCGGCCCGCCCTTGAACTGTACTATGTCGCCCACGGCAATATCTTTCTTTGCCGGACTCTGGACCGTCTTTGTTGCATTTTTCGTGTTCAGCCACTTTGTAAGCCATTTGCTCCCCCGGTCGTCAAGGGTAAGGCTTATATCATCCGCATTGTCCTCTTCGTTGTCCGTATAGGTCATTGACTGCAGGTATTTCTCTAAATCCTTGGTTATGTCCACGCCTTTGAACGTCAGCCTTATTTCCGTCCGCCTTGCCCGGTTCCTGTCACTCAATCCCCATCCCCCTTTTCCATGGTGGCAGGTCTTCCGATACTCCCGGCTCTATGTCTGGTATCACAAGGGAAACGCCTGCCGGGAAGACCACCGTTTCCCGATAGGCTATGTTCTCTTCCAGTATCGCGTTTTTATGCATTTCACTCCCCAGCGTTTTATAGGAAACTATATCCCATGTGTCCCCCGCTATGGTCGCATAAATTTTAGGCATATGCCACCCTCGCTTTCTGCTCTTCCGCTTCCGCTAATGCCTGCTTTACCAACGCCTTTACTTTGGTCAAAAATTCCTCGTTCGCCTGCCTCAACAGGCTTTCGATCTCTTTTGCGTCACCCCCCGCCGCCTGGATCTGCGGGCTGTTGGTGATATGGATCTGTATCATGCCGCCGCCGACTTTCAGCCCCTGCGCTGTCGGCGTGCCCGGATCGGCCACTCCGCCCTGCCGCATGGCATTGTTGAAAATATTCTGCGTCTGCATGGCGGTGAACACTTTCCTGTTCGCTGCGCCCGTGATAAGTTCCGGCCCGTTCTCGCCTGCTATGAACGTGTCCGGCGTGCGCTCCGTTCCCTTTGCAAACTGCGGGATCTCCGGGATATTGATACCCTTTCCGCCTATGCCCGGAACCCAGTCAGGGATTTTCAGCTTGTTCAGCCCACGTATGGCTGCGTTCAGCACGCTGATGATCCCGTTCACTACGCCTTTCACTATAGATTTCAAGCTGTCGAAAATCCCGCCGAATATGTTCTTCACGCCCTCCCAGGCCTGGCTCCAGTTGCCCGTGAACACCCCGGTAACAAACTGGATGATCCCTTGCAGCACCGTCATTAAGCCGTTTATGACCCCGCTTATCGTGCCTATGACAGTTGAAACGATCGCCTGGATGGCAGGCATCATAAACTGTATGAAGCTAAGCGCCGCCTGCAGGATCGGCTGTACCACCGCCCATATGTTCGTTACTGCCGTCTGGATGAACGGGAGCAGTGCGCCCATGATCGACATGATGGTTTCTGCCGCTGTCTGTATGCCGCTCGCTATCGCCGGAAGAACGGTGCTCACTATCAGGTCAAAAACAGCGCCTATAACAGGGAACACATTTGCCTGCAGGAAAGAGATCACTTCACTGATAACGGGCATGATCCCCGCTATAAATCCCCCTATCACTGTTGCCGTCTGCCCTATGAAAGCTACTACCGTCTGGATGATCGATATTATGGTAGGCGCTGCCGCCTGCACAGTGTCCATGATCCCAGGGATCACTTTTGTGGCAATCACGGAAAAGATCTGCTCTGCCACAGGCACTATGTGCTGCGTCACGAACCCTGCGAACTGGCTTATGATCCCCTGCACCACCCTGATAGAGGAAACAAAACCGTCAAATACCGCCACGCCCTTATCCCCGAAGATCTCCTGTATCTTATCCCGCGCCGCCCCCAGGTTCCCATCACTGAAAACATTCTTTATGGTCTCCCCTATGCTGGAAATAACGGCTACGATCTTGTCAAATATCACAAGCCCCTGTTCGCCGAAGACCTTCCCGACAAGATCCCGTATCTTGTCAAGGTTTTTCCTCACTAACTGTATGACCGTCACCACCGCAGTGATCGCCGCCACAATGGGGAATATCTTTCCTACTACGCCCCCGAAACTGCCGAACAGCGAACCACCCAGTTTTGCAAGCGGTGAAAATGCCGTTTTGAAAAGGTTCCCCACCGGGGCTAATGCCGTGCCTATCTTCCCGACTATGCCACTGACAGCGCCTCCCAGCTTTCCCAGCGGCCCGCTGATGACTGCCATGCCTATCTTCCCGAAAATCCCGGTCACCTTCCCGGTCACTTTCCCCAACACTCCCAGCACTCCACCTGACAGCTTGCCGCCTATCAGGCGGGCAACGCCCGTTACCTTGCTCAATATCCTGCTTGAACCTATGACATTAGAAAAAGCACCGCCCAGGCTCCCAAAATAGCCCACGACGCTGCTCCCCATGCCTGCCAGTTTCGCGCCAAGCCCCATGGCACTGAACCCTGCCTTGATCGTATTCCCCTTGAATATTTCCAACACATCCTGCACCTTTAGGATGCCGCCGTGTATTTCCTGGAACCCCAGCTTTGCCACCAGCCCCCCAGCTGTCAGTGCCAGTAACCCGGCTGTCACTTTTGCTATCGTCCGCACCAGTTCCGGGTTCTTCTCTGCGAACTCCGCAACCTTTGAAACCACCTCCGTTATCTTCTTTACTGCTGCCGTGAACGTGGGAAGCAGGGCTTCGCCCAGGCTCACCTGCAAGGCGTCAAGCGCCGATCTTGCAAGCGTCATTTGCCCGTTGAAATTGTCCAGCATGGTTTCCGACATCTGCTTTGCCGCCCCGTCACAATTGTAAACCGCGTCATGCAGCTTGTTGAAATCCTCTTCCGTGGCGTTCACGATTGCAAGCATACCCGCAAAACTTTCTTTCCCGAATATCGTTGTCGCGGCTGCCACCTGTTCTGTTTCATTCAGGTCACCCAAACTGCCTCGCAAATTTTCCACCACTTCACCGAATGACTTCATAGTCCCATCTGCGCGTGTAAGGCTGATCCCGTATTTCTGCATAGCCGCCGCCTGCTTATCCGTGGGGCTTGCCATGTTCGCAAGAGCGGTTTTCAGGCTGGTTCCTGCAACCTCCGCCTTTATGGAAGCATTTGCCATCAGGCCAATGCCTAAAGACATATCCTCCACGCTGTACCCCAGCGCACCCGCCACAGGCGCAACTTTCTGGAATGTGGAACCCATCATACCCACGTTTGTATTTGCGTTGCTGGAAGCCTGCGCCAGTACGTCAGAAAAATGCCCTGCATCGGAAGCAGAAAGCCCGAACGCTGTAAGTGCATCCGTCACAATGTCGGAAGTGCTTGCCAAATCTTCCCCGGAAGCACTGGCAAGGTACATGATTCCCTCTATACCGTTCAGCATATCAGCGTTTTTCCAGCCTGCCATGGCCATATATTCCATGGCTTCCCCGGCCTGCGCTGCGGTAAACTCCGTTGTGGCTCCCATCTGTTTTGCCTTGCTTGACAGTTCCGCCAACTCCTCGGCTGTTGCCCCTGATATGGCTTTCACCTTCGACATCTGCTGTTCAAACTCCGCCGCCTTTGTGATCGGGCCAGCATAAAAGGCGGCTCCCAATGCGGTAGCCGCCCCTATCACTCCCATCAACTGCCCTTTTGTCTGTGAGATCGCCTGGTTGTTCCGCTCGATCCGGTTCGATAAATCCCCTATCCTTTCCTGTGACTGCTGCAGCCGCTCATACTGTCGCTGCAGGCGTTCCGTGGAAGCATCCAGGTTATCCGTGTTCACGCCTGCTGCCCGCAACCGCTCCTGTAGTTCGGCCAGGCTCTGTGCCTCGGAATCTATCGCCTGTATGGTCTTCATCATCTGCCTTTCGTTGCGTTCCAGTGCTTTCCGCAACTTTTCAGACGGTTCCGCCGTTTCAGACATTTCTTTCTGCAACCGGTCATATTCCTCCTGCAGCTGCTGCATTTTAGTGTTGTTCTTGTCAAGGGCTTCCTGCTGTTTCTTATAACCTGATATGTCCTTTTGGAGTGAATTTATCTTGCTTATGCTTCCCTGCATATCTTTCATTGTCTTTGCCGCACTGGAAAACGTCTGTACAAAATTGTTCCCGTATGTGGCTTTCAGCTGAAAGAGCAGTTCATACTGCTTCCGTGAAGCCGCCAACTAATCCACCCCCATTTCCGCCCGCGCCTGTTCGTCCTCTCTTTGGGCTTCCAAAGCATCCTGGATCCACCGCATCATCTCCAAAAGGGTAAGGTCCAGCCAGAATCCCACACCGCCGCCTGTCACGCTCGCCATCCTGAAGCTTTCTTTCCTTACCCACTTTGCGATGGATCTCTGGCTTATAAGCCCGATCTCACTAAAAAATCCCTTGCCGCATTGATGATCTTCTTGAAATCCACATACGGCAGTTCCTCCATAGCGTCAAATGTGATCGTGGGATCTGATGCCCTCACTGCAACCTTGCTCAGATACACGTCTGAAAGTTCCGGGCTGATCACATATCTGCCCTCTGCAGCAAGTTCATCTTCCAGGCTTGTGGCATCCTTTCCTTTCAGCTTCCCGAAATCAAACTTGATCTTCGTATAAGTCTGATCCTCATAGGTGAAGGGCTCTTCAAAAACATGCACATACACCCTTGCGCTCCCAATCTGCTTCCTGCTCTTGTCCGTGCTGTCCGCTTTCTTTTCCCGCGACGTGACCGAATCGGGCACATCTCTCATTTCCTGGCTCGTTGTCATTGCCATAATGTTGTTATCTTCCACTGTTCTGATCCTCCTGTATTTTTGCAAAATAAAATCAGCGCCCTGCGCTGATCGCCTGCTGCCCCGCCTTATTTATTTCCCCAGTGCGGAACGGACTTCTTTCAGGTAATCCTTTCCGTTCACGAAATAGATATAGTTCAACGGGTCGATCTCCAGTTTCTTTTCCCCGTTGATATATGTCGCGTAATACTGCACCGCATACTCACCGCTCACCTCCGCCGCAGAAGAACTCGCAAGCTTTCCCGGATTGAGTTTTTTCGGGATCATTTTCAGGCAGTGCCGTACCTTGACTACCTTTGTTGTTCCCTTTGCAGTGTCGTTCTGCTGCTGTGCCGCCCGCAGATCAATGTTGTGCATGCGCGGCTCATGCAGGCTGATGGCGTTGCCGGTTACGGTCCGGAAGTTGAACGTCGCTGTCATGGCTTCGATCGCCCCCAGCACAACAGCTTCGATCTTCCCTGCGATCCCCGCCCCAGTGATCTCTTCCGTTACGGCAGAGACCTCCGGCAGGGCCACTTCACTGAACCCCACATACTCTTTCCCATCTTCATAGACCGCAAAGCCGATCACGGTTTCATCTATTTTCGCCATTTGATCAATCCTCCAATCCTTAAGCATCCATCAAGCCAGACAGATAGCTTGTGTCATATTCAAGCAGGAACTCAAATTCCTGTGCCGGACTCGGCGGCGTAAGATAGATATGGAATGTTGCTTTTCCCGCCATCAGGTCAACATCCTGGTTTTCGTCTTCCAGGAACTCCACGCGCCCGCCCAGGATCTTTTCTTCCGACGCCAAGCCGTTCAGCCATTGGTTCAGGCTCTGCGTGATGCTTTCAAGCAGCCGCCTGTTGAGCCGCCTGTCCACCTTGCTCCACGTGGAAAGGACAACGCTGTTCGCCACCCACTTGAACATGCGTGAAATATTGATGAAATAATCTGTCATGGCCGTATTTGACGGATAGCAGGCGGTCGAATTGCCCCATGACACATAACCGCCGATAAAGTTCAGCGCCGTTACAATGCCATTCTGGTTCAGGTAGTTTGCCTGTGTCAGATCAAGCAGCACTTCCGTGCCGTCTGCCAGTACCATGCTGTCTATCTGCAGGGACTTATTTGACGGCGATTCGCACGGCGTACCATCTCCCATATCCGCCGCTGCATCAGTAGCCGTCATCCTGCAGGCTTCATGTGTGGAATAATGGAAGATCCGATCCCCCAGCTTTACTTTCGGGTACACCAGGATCTGTCCCGGCTTTGTGATATTGTTCTTTTTCTTCCATTCCGGCACGTCCGTATGCCGCACTGTTTCCTCCGTATCCGCATCAATGATGCAGATACCGGAAAACACGCCGTTGATGTTCTCCGTTTTCGCGCTCATTACCGCCGCTACTTCTGAATCCGTTGAAAATCCCGGACACAATATGATCTCCGGCACTACCCCATATTTAGGGAATACCGAATCAAGCAGTTCCAGCCCCTTGTACTTATTGCCCGCCACATCGTAGCCGCCGATCACATCCGCTTTCGTGACAAGCTCCGGGGCGACTGCGGCATACCCAATGCTCAACTCCGCAATATCCCCCGTGATCTTTCCGCCCTCGATCACTTCCACCACAAGCGCAGTATCCGTATGGACCAGCCCGTAATCTTCGTCTTCCACATATCCATCGATCTCCACTGTTTCCGCGATCGCTTCACGGGGCAGCAATACCGTCCTTTCCTCCGAAAGCGCAAACCTATCAGCAGAAAACTTTTTCCTGTGCTTTACGGGATCCAGTACGTTCACGAGCACAATAGGGCCGATCCCGTACAGCACGAACGCCGCATAGATCTCCTCGCACAAGGTGTACTTTTCCCAATCGTCACTGTAGCCCACTGCCCGTACCGCTTCCGCATAACTGTTGCACAGGACTGCTTCGTTCACCGTTCCGCCCACTGCCTGTACCGGCGCCGTACCCACGACAAAGTGGATGCCGCTGTCTGCCGCTACGGGCGCAGAAATGCTGGCGGCCAGCTTTCCCGTTTTTATTCCATGATAAAAACCGCTCATAAGTGATCATTCCTCCTTTTCCGCATTGTCCAATGAAGCGACCTCATTGTAATATCTGTTCAGCAGGGTCCCCTTTTCTGTCACCCGCCCCTTGCTCTCCGCCAGCCTTGTGGCGGGAACGAGAAGCCTTTCCACCTGGGGGATGTCTTCCAGGATCCCCTTCAGGTATTCCTTTATCTCCCCCCTTGTCCCGGTAAGGGTGGCGTTTGTTTTCAGTGCCCCACCTTTTACCGTCGGCCCGATATAGATAAGGATCTCCCTTACATCCCCGTTATCGCCTTTTTTAGCCGTTTTCCCGGCCTCAACGGTAATCTCCCCGCCTGCTGCCTCTTCCGCCTGTCTCTGACCGTCCTGCGCGTCCACAGTGGCAGTTCCTGCCGTGCTCTTGCTTGTCTTTGCCATGTTCCTTTCCTCCTAATATTCTATTTTCCGACCGATCGCCGGAAGTTCCCATGTTGTCACCATCTCGCCTATCTTATACGGCCCCGTGTCGTCCTCATAAACGATCATCTCCAGCGGGGACTGCAGGATGAAACGTCTGTCTATCACCGTTTCTTCCAGCAGCCGGAACTCTATGAGGGATAACAGGTTCAGGACCTGGATGTACCGTTCCTGCGGATCCTCCGAATAGGCGACACAGACGATGCGCACCATGCACTTGTTCTCATCTTCCCCCGGATTCCTCTCATGCTTTCCGGTCAGGAACTTCATCAGGACATATGGCGCCAGCTTCTCCGCTCCCTCCGGCTCCGGCAGTTCCCCTATGTAGACTCCCGGCGGGCGTTCCGCCCTTTCCCCGCTGTTGCGCTTCACATGTGCCTGCATCTTCAGGCCTGCTGTCTCCTTTTCGATAAACCCCTGCAGTGCCTGCATAAGCATTATCGGTGTCATGCCCTACCTCCCGTACCCGTTCAAAAGGCGCATTATCTCATGCTCCACCCTTTCGTTCACGGTTTCCTGTGCCTTTTCCTCCATTTTCGGCAGCACGTTCATGTTTTCCGCCATATGCGCGACTGACGGTCCATAAAGCGTCTGTGACGTTTCCCTTTTCCGGGTAAGCCTTTCGAACACCCCTATGCCGCTTTTCAGGTCTGCCACATATGCCTGCGCGATCTGCTCCCCTGTCCCGTTGCGCAGTACCGCCGCCGTCACGGTCTTTCTCTTGCCTGCTTCTTTCGGAGATACTTTGAA
The DNA here is from genome assembly GCA_023664345.1 of Lachnospiraceae bacterium. Classification (GTDB taxonomy): domain Bacteria; phylum Bacillota; class Clostridia; order Lachnospirales; family Lachnospiraceae; genus Acetatifactor. The sequence goes on from JAMPFQ010000024.1 coordinate 13,071, forward strand.
CTGCATCAAAGGAATGACAGCCCCGGCAAACTCGATCTGTCCTACGGTGCTGCTCTCACTCGCCTTATCCAGCCTTACTTTCCCGTATCTGTCCACATCCCCGGCTTTCACGTTGTAGGTCTGCCGGATCGCTTTCGTTCCCTCCGTCCGGCCTGCTGTCAGCCCCCGGTTGATGGCACTGGAAAACACTTTGTAGCGTGCGTTCTTCACGCCGGAGAGGATAGCACCAACCCGGTTTATCTGGCTTTCCGTTATCTCGATCATTCGCCCATGATCTCCAATCCTAAAATGATCTCCCCGTCCTCGCTTGACACGGTATCGATCTTGTACTCTTCATCATCAATGTACAGCGTCTTGCCTTTTCGGGGCGTGATCCCCAAGCTTTCAAGCTGCATCCGTACAACCACGCTGACCTTGTACAGCCCCTCCGCTTTGTCTTTGACAGATATCTTCCGATCGCTTACGGTATCAGACGCAAATATGACGGGGATCTTTTTCATCCTCCCGTCATATTCAACCGTCCTTAATTCTGCAAATTCATCCGTGCGGTAGAACGTGCTTTCCAGATCCTGCTCCAAAAGCTGCTTGAAGTTCTTCATGGCAACGCCCTACATCACATAGGCGGTGAACCAGGCATCAACCTCATGCGGGACGGGAAGCGGCGCCGCGGATAATCCCAGGAAGCGGCGGGGCGGTTTCCTCTCCACCCACTGATCCGGGATCCTCGTGCCCTCTGCGACCCCGATCTCCTTGCCCCTCTCGTCAACCACGGGGACCCCGCCATAATACATGCTGTAAATGGCTTCCGTGCTCAGCATGGCAACCATGTTATCCGGCACGAGCGGCTTTTCCTCCGGCTTGTCCTTATTGGTCCAGTCGTCAAGGAACCATTCGCAATAGGTATAAATATCAATGTTATCCTTTGCCAGCGTTCCTATGTAGGTCGCACCGTTGGGCAGTTCCCGCGGCTTGATCACTGCAAGGTCATATCTGCGGTTGTCGAGCAGTTTCTGCACGTTCTCATCCTTCAGGAACGCTGCGCATGCCGCTTTCCCCATCAGGCAGATATCTGTGTTCACATACCCTGTTTTCTGCACCCTTTCTTTCCATCGGCCAATATCCCCCAGCGGGTCCGCGGCGGACTTCCCCCACTGCTTGGTCCCGGACAGCGTTTCCCTGTTGGTGAAATCGAAGTCGATCTCATAGTCCAGCCCCTTGCCGATCACAGGGATCTTTCCCGTGAAAAGCGTCTGGCAGCACATCCATTCCTCGCGGCGGGTAATGGTTTCATCAAGTTCCGCAAAATCCTCCTGCATTTTCTCAACAGCCCTCTGCTTCGGGCTTTTGCCGTTGTACAGGGATTCACCGGGCCGCCTTGCCAGGATATCGTCTATGGTCGTGATCTTATCCGGCGCAACCAGCGGCGGCTCATAGGTGCTGGTCTGGTATCCGCTGTTAGGAATGGTCTCACTCCCCATCTTCGGGTGTACGAACGGTGCAAGCTGCCGGTTCCCCTTTTTCATATCCACGTCTATCTTCTTGGTGTCAAAAGTCTGCACGTTCCTGAAAAACGTATCCCTGATGAACGTCCTTACTTTCGGCATGCGCACGATCAGTTTCCCCATTGTGCGCGGGTCATAAATGCTGATTTCTCCCATGTCCTTGATCTCCTTTCAGCTTATTCCATGATTATTTCATGAAGATATTCAGTTTTCTTAATGCCGCTTTCAGATCTGCGGCTGTAACGGTATCCGGGTAGATGAGCGTTTCCGCAAAGAACTCACCCGTCAGGTAGATCACCACGTTCCCATCCTCGTCAGAATCAGCCGCCGCGATACCATAAATATCCCCAACGGTATCTGCGGTCAATGCGGCCATCCCGTCCGCCGTCCTGCACAGGACCTGGAATTCCGTTGCGCTCTCCCCGGCTTTCATCGTGTCCGAATCGGTCACGACCGGGAAATCACCCGCCAGCGTCATTTTGGGGGTATAGGTCCCCAACAACTCTTTCCCTGCCATTCTTCCATCCCTCCTTGTCCTTATCTTGCCTGCGGATACATCTGGTCAATGATCGCCCCGAACGGATCCGTATCCCCACCCGTCCCCTCGCGGCTGTCCTGCGGGATGCCGCGCATGCCGGAATCCTGCACATCCTTTTCCCTGCCGTCCAGGAAACTGCTGCCCTGGGCTTTCATCTGCTCCGCCTGCTTCACCGCGAACTGCTCCGCGCTCATGCCGTCCTTGAACTTCGCCTGCTCCGCCAGATCCTCAAACCCCGGGACCGTCAGGGCATCGATCCGCTGTATCCGCTCCCGCTCCGCTGCCTGCGCTTTCTGTGCCGCCGCCTGCGCCGCTTCATCCAGCACCTGGTCATACAGGTCCTTGTGCTGTGTTTTCAGTTCCTCCATCGTCAATCCCATGCTGTGATCCTCCTTATTCCCTGTTTTTACTTCATCCTGCCTATTATTAAGGCTATTTGCATAGCTTAATAAACTTTTGGGCACGCTCTCGAACTGTTCAAGGCTCATGCCCACATGGTTCACGATCACCCTTTCCGCGTCTTCAACCTCCATTTCTATGTCGGAAAACATAATGCTGTCGCAGAACCCCTCCGCTACCGCCTGCTCCCCCGTGTACCAGGTGGAAGAATCCATAAGCTGCTTTATCTCCTCGTCATTCTTCCCGGTCTTCAGCTTGTAGCAGTTCACAATGGACTGCTTTATGACCTCCAGTTCCTCCGCCATCTTGGCAAGTTCCCTTGCTTCGTAATATCCCAAAATGCCGGATTTAGGGTTGTGTATCATGAATACCCCGTTTGCCGGGATCTCCGTCCGGATCCCGGCACAGGAAATGATCGTTGCGGCGGAACCGGCCCACCCGTCGATCTTCACCGTGACTTCCGTTCCGTTCTCTCCCAGTTCTTTCAGCCGCGTGTATATCGCGTTTGCCGCAAACACATCACCGCCCCCGGAATTGATACGGACGACCAGGCTTTTCACGGCTCCGATCTCCTTTAATTCCTCATTGAATATTTCCGGCGTGATCTCATCACCCCACCACGAATAGGAAGAGATATCCCCGTACAGGATCAGTTCTGCGCTCTCCGCTTCCTGGCTTGCTATGAAATCCCAGAAGCGGTTAATCTCCGCCGCCGTCCTCGGTTTCCTCGCTGACGTCTGTGCTGGTCGTGTCCGTGCCGGTCCCTCTGTCTGGCTCTTTCCCTGCTGCCCCTGGCTGCTGTTTTGTCCTGCCAATCCCATCTACCTCCTTTAACACTTTTTCTTCCCTTTTGCGCTGCTTCATGTTCTTGTAGTAGTCACCGCCCGTCAGTTCCGTGGTTTCCCTGTCACGGGTAGAGAACCCGCCCCGCACCCGAAGTTCCGCCGCTTCCACTTCTTTTTTCGGATCCAGCTGCCCGGCGCTCGGCCCGTTCCATTCCGCGGCACAGTACGCTTTCCTGACCAGCGGGTCAGCAAAGAATCCGGGAGCGTTTATCCTGCCTTTCGCCACGGCTTCACACATGAACTCCTCAAATATCGGCTGGCAGAAATCCGCTGCCAGCCAGCCGCGGTACATATTGACCGTTTTCCAGAACTCCAGCAGTGCGCCCCTGGAAGCGGAATAATTGTTGGAAAAGCATTTCAGGATGATCTCAAAAGGCACTTCCAGCGCACACCCGATCTGCTTTATGACCGACATGACGAACCCGTCAAAATTTGCGTTCGGCCTGCCAGGGTTCGTCATGTTCGCTTTTTCATTCTCCCCCAGGTCAATGACGGCTCCAGGGGCAAGTTCGATCGAGCTCTCATCTTCCGTGTCAACAAGGTACTCTTCTTCTATCCCCTCGCCTATGGGCGGTTCCTCACTGTTGTTCTCTTTCTGTATGAACACGGTCACAAGCCCGCTCACTACCGCTGCGGTCAGTTCCGCTTCCGCGTAGCGTTCCAGCTGCTTCAGGCTCTCTATGACCGGGGAAAGGAACGGGATCCCCCGCACCTGCCCCACCCGCTCCCGATGCATGATATGTATCACATTCCTGCGCCCCGTGGATCCCCCGTATGCTTCCACCCTCACCCATTCCCTCATGGGGGTCTGGTAGTCAAAACTCAACGGGTGGTGTCTTGCGATATGGTACGCCACTACTTCCCCGTACTGGTTCTTTTCCACCCCTCCGGTGATGAGCGGGTTCAGGGTCTCGGAATCCGGCGTACACAGCCTGTCGGCCTCGATAAGCTGTATCCTGAGGTCATACACCGAACCGGCCCTTTCCGTGGTCGGCAGCAGGGCTATGACGTCACCGCTCATGAGTTCGTTCAGGAAAGCCAGCTGCTGCAGTTCATAGAAATTATCGATCCTTTCCAGGTCGCAGTCCGTGGAATCCGCCCACAATGAGAATTCCCGCTCGATCGCCGCTTCCAGTTCCCGCGCCTGGTCCTCCGTCATGTGGAGGAACTCCTCGTCGATCGTGCTTTTCAGCTTCAGGCCGGTCCCTACCACGTTCGTGCGCATGGTCTTTGTGGAACCCGTCGCGATCGGCGAGCCTGCGTATAGATCCCTGCTGCGCTGCCGCAAAGTGTCCAGGTTGTCCTGGATGTCCTCCTTTGCGCTTCCCCCGTGGTACAGCCAGCCGCGCATTGATTTCTTTACCTCGCTGGCCCCATGGTTGCCGTAACCGGAATCAATGATGCTGATCTTTCTTTTTGCGATCTCCCTTTTCAATACAAAGTTTGGCGCAATGTTCACCAGCATTTTACCAATGACATCCAACCCTTTTCCACCTCCTTTTTTCCGCAATACAAAAGGCGCCCCCATGAGCGCCTTTCCGCATGTTTCCCATGCCCTGCCATTCCCACCTTATGCGGTTTTTCCTGCTTTCCGATTTCTCCATGATACCATTATAGCAGGAAAATCACGCAATGGTGCGCAATCTTCACGGCATGAATTTGCCGCTGTTTTTTTGTGTTTATTGCGGAACATATTTTGCGAATGTGAAAACCTTGCGCAATGCTTCCACGCTGTCCATGGCCTTGGCCATCCGCACGATCTCCGTCCTGTACCTGTCTTCCTCCGTTGTGCCACCCGTCCCTATCATCCTGTTGTGGGATAACTGTTTGTCGATATGATGGAGCAGCCTGCCCTGCGCTTCCACTGCTGCCCGCAGTTCCGCAAGCCCTTCCAGTCCCCCGCCTGCTGCCAGCGTGTTCTCCATCTCATGGAACTTGTTTATGTACCTGGCGGTGAAAGTGGTTCCTTTTGTCCCCGTCAACTTGTGGGCTATGAATTCACAGCCTTTCTTTGTGATACGGTAGCACGGTCGGGTTTCGCCTTTAGCGTCAACATAGGTACTTTCCTTGAAAAATTCAACGGGCGCAAGATTGCGCTCGTTAGTATTCTCCTCATTTACTTCATTCATCTGTTTGATATATCTCTTAATATCCCTTATCAAATCCTTATGGTTCTTCTCAATCATTTCAGCCACTTCCCGGCTGTCAAGAGTTTGTTCCAATTCGAGCATATATCATCATTCTCCTTGTCCTTGAATTTCCCTAAAGAAAATGATATAATGTATTTATCATTCCTTTAGGGAGTGGGCGATAGAGCGTTTACTACTTTCTCAGGGCGGTAACGCTCTATTTCTTTTCATCTGAAACCAATAGTCTAACGCCGCTTCTTATTGCTTCTGTCCTTGTTACACCGTGCTTATCGCAATATTCAAGAAGTTTATCATGCGTTTCCTTGTCAAATCGGACTTTAACATCAATATCCTTTTTGCCCCCCACTATTGGTCTTCCAGTTCTTGGACTCACATTTTCACCTCACTTTCGTGTTCCATAAGTCCATTATAATTTATGTGTTCCAAAAGTCAAGCACATTTTAAAGAAAAAAGCCAGCATTTTTGATAATATACATATACCAAGTTGCTTTGATTTCAGCCATAAAAAAAATTCTGTTTGCTGACATTATGTGTTGACAATATGCGTAGGCTGGTGTTATACTATAATCTGTCGTTGCAAAGCAGCGGTTTATATGTTACAATGCTAACAGGTACACGATTCCCACATCAGGTGTACACAAATGGCGAATCCCCGGTAGTTGCCGCTACCGGGGATTCTTCTCTTTTTTGCGGCGGAGCAGGCCGAGGCTAGTTGTTGCTGTCCTTACCGTCTAACCATTTGCAGATATAGTATGCCGCTATGCCTGCCAGTACGGAAATGACAAACGATTCCCACCACATGATGTACACCCCCTTCCTGTCGCCGGTGTGGGGGTAGCAACATGACTATTTTACCATGGTTTCTGCCTTTTTCAACACCCTTTTACAAAAATACCATCATTTCCGACAATGTTCTATCGAATCAGGATTTTTACAAATCCCTGGGGACAATCCTGTATACGCGGTTCCTCCCCTTATGCTTTGCCGCATTGTTCAGCCCCGCCACCATGTTCCTCCAATAGTCTATCTGCTTCCGTATCTCCCCCAGGTCAGCCCTTGTGAACGATTTCCCCGCTATGGTATAGCTTTGGTTCACGGACACTTCCAGTTCCGCATTCAGCCATGCCTCCAAATGCTTCCTTGCTATTTCCAGGGTGATACCCTCGAATTCTTTCCTTTCCCTGCCTTTTCTCATGCCTTAAATACCTCCGCTTCTCTGCCCTCTTTTCCTCCGTCTCCTTGCCGCCGTCTGCCGTCCTGCTGCCGCCTGCTGCCCTGGGGCTTCCTGCCCGGGTTCCTGCGGCTTTTGCTTCCCGCCTTTCTTCCCTTTCAGGGTCACGCCGGAGATCACAACCGCCGCCTGGGCGTAATTGCGGACGTCCAGCGGCTCATTCCTCATTCCTTTCTGCTTCAGTTCCCATTCAAACATGGGCCTGCCTTTCCTGTAATGCAGCACCATCCTTTCCGCCGTGAGCCCCTTGAAATAATCCTCATCATAGCCCTTTTCCTCCTCGCGGGGGAAATGGCAGTAGCCCGGCCCCTCCTCGTCTATCACAAGCCGCTGGAACAGCAGGGATTTCCCCGTGTCAACCCCCAGCGTGAACAGGAACGCTTTCACACGGTTGTTTTTTGTCGGGCGCGGGATGTATGGCACATCCGCGCCGCCCCTGCCCCTAATGGCAAATATCCCCCTGTGGTACCGCGCCTTGCAGAATTTATATACTTCGTTCGGGAAATGCCCGCCTGAATCCATGCAGGCGCATTTTATCTTCATCCCCGTACCGTCTTTCTTCTCAAACGTCTGCAAAAGGAATTCGTCCAGCTTCTCCCATACTTCCGGCAGTTTCGGGTCCCCGTATATCCTTGCGTACCGGATCCCCCAGCTTTCATACCCGGTTCCCCAGCCCACAACCTCAACCTCAAAACGGTCGTCCTGCGTGTCAATCCCCGCCGTGATCACCACGACGTCCTCCGGCACTTCACAGTTATATTTCTGCCTGCGCTTCATCAGCACGGAATCCTCTATCTGGTGTCCGTCTTCTTCCCACGTTTCCCCCAGTTCGGTATTCGTCCATGCCTTGTATAACTCTATGTTCCCCTTTTTGCGTTCCTCGTCCGCAACCAGGAAATCCTTTACGATCTGCTTCCAGCCCAGCGGGATCAACGTGGAGGCAAGGGAATTCAGGTGGAACCCCCTCACTTTACGTCTGGGATACCTTGCAACATACTGCCCCATTATGAACTGCTCCTTCCATTCGTATTCACCAGAAATGACGCCACAGTGCTTGCAAACATGGGAAACGCTGGTGACTTCCCCCATTTCGTCACGGTCAAATCTTATCTGCCCCCATGTAAGCGGCTGGTACCCGCCGCATGACGGACAGGGTACGTTCCATTCTTCCTGTGTGCTGTTCTCGTATTCCGTTTCGATCCTGGAAGCACCTTTTACTGTCGGCGTGGAGACACAGACTTCTTTCCGGTTCCAGAACGTCGTAAGGCGTTTTGCCGCCAGCATGAGGGGATCCCCCTCATTCCCAGCTGTTGGAGGGTATGCGTCTATCTCGTCCGCAAGCAGTACCCTTATGGGACGGCTCCTTAACTCTGTCTGGGAATTTGCACCCGTCATCGTGATGCGTCCGCCCGGAAATGACTTCTTGAAGATCGTGTTCCCGCTTGTGCGGGCTTTTTCGCTTATCCTGCCCCTCAATACCGGGGTATCCCTCACCATGGGCATGAGGCGGTCCTTGCTGAATGATTCCGCAAGGCTCAATGTCGGCTGCATCAGCATGATGGGGCATGGGTCGTAGTGGATATAATATCCCAACGTGTTCAGCAGGAAGGCATCCGTTTTTCCTATCTGCGCTGCGGACATCACAACCACTTTCCTGATGCTGTCGTCCGAAATGGCATCCATGATCTCCCTCTGGTATGGCGCATCATCCGTGTTCCACATGCCCCCCTTGCTTGCCGATTCACTGGAAAGCCTGCGGAACCTGTCAGCCCATTCCGATATCGTCAGTTCCGGGGGCGGCTCCAATACCTTGAATATCCCGGTAAACAATTCAATCGTTTCTTTCTTCATCTTCCTTGACATCCCCACAGAAAAGCGTCCGGAAGTCAGACAGTTCCAGCAGCGCTTTCCTGACCTCTCCCATGATGATCCTTGATATTTTATCCGGCTCCTTTATCCCTGCCAGTTTTGGGGCCTGCTCTGCAGGGATCGCCATAAGGCGGGCCTTGAAATTGATCAGCATGGCGGACATTACCCGCTCTATGTCCTCCGCCCGGTGCAGTTCCCCGCTCTTCACCGCAAGTTCCATTTCCTCATTCTTCCGCTTTGCCCGTACCAGCTTCGCCCGCTCCGTCTGGTAGTCGATGCTCTCCTCCGTTTCCGGGTTCTGGTTCCTGAGGTAACGGATATAGTCAACCCTGGCCTGCCCCAGTTCATACAGCCCTGGGCGGTACTCTTTCAGGATCCCCTTGTCGGTCAGCTGCTTTACCCGCTTCGGGGTCAGGTCCAGGTGGCGGGCAACGGCATTTTTGTCAAAAACTTTCAAAAAGCGCACCCCCTATAAAAAATTTCCGGGTTCCTGGAAGCGGTTTTTCCCACCCGGATCTAAACGGGCCGTGGGGCCGGCGAACCCGCAGGGCTTTCCGGGGCTTCCACAGTACCTTTCAGGGGCGGCTTCCCGCCCACTGAAAGCCCTATCGTACGCCCCTGCTGCCCCTCTGCCGCCTACTGTCCTCTGCTGCCCGCTGTCAGGCTTCCATGCCCTCCCCTATGTCCTCTCCCTCTGTGTAGGTGTCGTCTATCTCCCCATCTTCCCCTATGTCATAAGCCCCTGTTATCTTCTGCTTCATAAGCACATACCGCTTTTCGTCAAGGCTTATCCTTTTATTCTCCAACTGATAGCTTTTTATAGTGTCCAATAATTTCAATATCCTGCCGTGTGTTTTATTCCATTCTACCTCTAATTTCATGGCCCTTTCAAAAGGGCTTGATTTTATGACGGTATTCATGGCAGTTTTTAATCTATCTTTTATTTCCTGCCTTTTTTTCTCCGCTTCCCCAACCCCCAGATTTTGCAGTTCATATAATCTTTCCTGCTCCGCTTCTATTTCCTCCTTGCTTTTGGGAGTAAGCATTTCCACCACCTTGTCAACGTACAAATCCGTATCCGGTGCCTGCTGCAATATTTCAAGCCGCCTACGCAGATCGCTTTCTTTCGCAAGCAGTATCTTCAGTTCCCGCAATAAATTCCTCTCTGCATCCAGCGTGATATTTTCTATCTGTTCCCGGTCCTCTTCTGGCAGATCTTCCAGGTTTACGGTTTTATAGGCTCCGTGCTTCAGGGCGTTCTCATTTCCCTTTTTCGCACCATGCCCCTTTGCGTTCTGGTTTCCCGGCTGTCCGCCCCGTTTGGGCTTGTTTTTTTCGGCAAGTTTTTCTTTCCACTTGTCAACGCACTTCCATTTCCTGATCTGGTCCGCCGTTGCCCCTACTATTTCCGCTATTTCCGCATTTTTGATTTCCCCGCCCATTTCAAGGAATATTTCAAGCCCTTTATCCCTTGCCGGGTTCCTCGGTCCGCCCGCCATGCCCTCCCCTTCCTTTCGTTTGTTTCTCCATCTCCGGTCTCTCCGTTCTGCCGGAAGTGCGTGCATTTTGGAATCTTCACAAAAAAGCAAAAGAAAAAGCGGGCTGACTTTTCTGCATGCCAACTCGCTTTCCAAATCCTGCATGATACCATTATAACAGAAAAAATGCGCAATAGTGCGCAATCTTCACAGCACATTTTTCTTGATAAATTTGCTCCGTGAAAGATACCTGTTCCGGGTTATCTTTTTCGCCATGATTTCCAGTGCTTCTGTTCTATGGTTCTGCGCCTGTCGCACAGAATAACCCGCTTGTGCTGCAATTTGTTCCCATTTCAGCCCCTTTATGTAAAACCCCGTCAGGATCAGCTTATGGACTGCCTGCATTGTGGTAAGTTCCTTTAAAATCTCTGTCCGCACCCGGTTCAGTTCCCGGATCCGCTCGTGCAGGAAATCAATGTGCGCCTTTGTGTCTGCTTCCACGTTCTTGATCGCCCGCTTTGCCACTTTATCACTTGTACCGCTGCCTTTCGGCATACCGTCATACGTTATTGCACCTCTGGTATCATAATACTCCGCAATGGAAGCCTTGCACATCCTTATATCATCATCAATGTGGCTATAGAATCTCAATATCTTTTCCGTATCTGCCTTGTTCATGAAAACCCCGCCTTTCTTTCCTGCCATAAATCCGTAATTCATAGCGTTTGTATTTCAATGTGCTTTTCGCCTGCCGCCGCGTCCTGCTCCTTATCCTGCTGCACCGTTTCCTTTGGTATGCCCTTATTTCTCCCCTTATTCGTCTTTCCCTCTGAGCCTCTGCCGCCTGCTCCATAAGTTCCGCAATATCCGCAAGCTGTTGAAAGGCTGGCGCAAGCGCCTGTGCAATATCCTGAAATGCTTTCGTTACCGCTTTCCCAAATTCCTGAATGGCGGAAACTGTTTCCGCCATCAGGATCATCTCTTCTGTTTTCCCCACATTGGAAGTCTTTTCTATGATCACATTCCCTTTATCATCTATGCCGATCACCCTCATCATACCATTACCCTTTCAGATAGCCTGCATACGCTTCATTTTGAACTGTCAGCCAGTCATTTACTGCCGCCACTATGTTCCTTTCCAATTCCTCAAAAGAACTTATGCTGATCTCCACGAATTGCTCCCTGATGATCCCGCTTATGATCTCCTGCTGCCCCCTGCCGTTTTTCCTTTCCAGCCACTCCGTGAAACTCAGCCCAGATTCGATCCCCGGCAGATATTCAGGGTGATTCATGATATTGTCCTGTATTCCCTGCAACGGCTCCTGCAGCCTTTCCTCTGCCGCCCTGATTTTCTCTTTTCCTCCCCGCCTTTCCATCGGTCCTGCGATCTCTGGTTCCGGCTCTTCTTCCAGTTCCTCCGCCAGGATCATAGCCGTTATGATCCCGGCAAGGCTTTCATAATCTACAAGGTACTTTTCAGTAAAACCTTTCGACATGATGTATACGCCCTCATTGGAAAACCTGTATATCACCTGTTCGCCGCCCTCCGGCTCCACTTTCCCGCCTTTGTATGACTGATAGAAGAAACGCTTCAATGTATTTACGACTGCTGCCATATCGGTATCCTTAAATACCGCCCGGTTCACTTCCCCAGTCATTATCTCCTTTATGACGGCCCGCACGCTCTTCACCTGGCTTTCCGGTAATTCCTGCGGCTCTTTTTTCGGTTCCTCTTTTACGTCCTTTATATGCAGTTCCCCTATCTGCTGGTATTCCTCATGCAGCCTTTCCTGTTCTTCCCCGGATCTCCTCGCTATCTCATGGGCGGTCGAAATGTTGATATTCCCCGCCCGCAGTTCCTCTTTGAACTCTTCTTTCAAGCTGTTATCTATCTTTTCATACCGTGAAAGCTGTGTGCCTGATAAGTGGAGCAGGTCAGCGATGATCTCCCGTGTCCTCCCCAGCTTCACCTTTTCATAATACGGGCATCCCGGTTCACGGTCGAAATAATATTTCTTCTTATCCCCTGTGGGCATTTCAGCGTTTCCGCACGTTTCCCCCGCCACTCCGTAAGCACAGCTTCCGCATGGACAGCCGTTCCCCTCTTTTGCGTCCTGCGCTTCCTGATCGATCTCTTTCCTGTATTCCTCCAGTACCGCTTTCAATTCCTTGTACTGCTGCACCTGCTCCCAATCGCTCATATCCCTTGCGGTCGAGTTTGTCAGGATCAAGCTAAGGCGTTTCATGATCTCCGTCCTATCGTCTTTCACCACGCACGGCACATACCTGAACTGCTCTTTCCCCTCTTCCACCAGGCGGAGGCTTGCAAGCCTGCGCCTGTGTCCTGCCGTCACTTCATACTTTCCATGTACAGGCGGCTTTACTTCCAGGTTCTGCCGGATACCTCCCAGCAGTTCTATCGACAGTGCCAGTTCCTCTATATCCTTTGTGGAATAGAAATTGTTTCCAGACGGCACAAGGTCATACACGTCCAGCATGACAACTTCAAAATTCCCCCTCCTTTCCTCGACTGCCGCCCGCTCATGCTCTGCCTGCTTCTGGCTTTTCTTGTTCAGCAATGCCAGCGCATTGAAATTATTGCTTCCCTTTTCCATATCCTTGTTATCTCCGCTTTCCTGTGCCCGAATCGGTCACATTATTTTCCTGCTTAAACCCAAACTTTGTCATGTAGCCGTTACAAATCTTCAATCCTGATAATCAACCGTGTACGGTTGGGGCAATGGCCTCCATGCGATGACCGGCATATCAACCTGTCCAAACCTCTCCGAAAATGAAATGGATTCCCACCATCCCTCCAGTACGGTGCAGAGATCAGCTTCCTCGTCATACTCACAATGATATGCCTCATCCCAGTCGTAGGCGCTGTCAACCATGGCAAGGGTCCCGTCCTCATGGAACGCCCTTGCGGTCAGGAAGCGTTTCTCTCCTGTCGGCCAGGCTTCCTGCACATACGTTATCTCGACATCCTCCTCATTTTCCGGCATGCGCTCGCTGCATGGGATCCATCCGCCGATCTTGGGCTGGCCGCATATCATCCTTACCATGTCGGCAACACTCACATAGGTCTTTGAGAGGTCTTTGCCTTTCAGTTCGTCATAACACGATATGTCATATGCCAGACATTCTATCAATTTATTTTCATCGATCATCCTGCTCCTCCTATCAGTCCGAGATTGTCGAAAATATTACCGATAACCTCACAGTCTTTAGGCTCACACGCTTCACCAAAGAAATGTTTATATGCCCATCCTTTTTTTGTGAGACACCATCCCGCAAATTTTTCGTTCCATGTTACAACGAGATTTCCCCCACATTTTACAATATCCCCCTCAAAAATCTTTTCTCCGTTCCTGTCGGTCAGGCCTGTGTACTGGCAGACGGTATCCGGGAATACCTCAAATGCTTGGAACGATACGCAACCTTCTTCTCCAACCCCATCGCTTTCATTCACGCTGTTACCTTGCGCATGTATGAAATACTGCCCCGTTATGTAATCTATCAAAAAACATCCTTCCATCCATTCCAGGTTATCTCTCCTTTTTCCTCTGAATAAAATTTCCCTCATTTCCCGGCATCTCCTTTCCTTGCGGCTTCCGCTTCTTCCCGTGCCAGGAACCATTCCTTACCAAGATTCTTTACATCAAATCCGATCCTCAGGAATTTATGTTCCTCCATATCGCTTTCAAGCATTACATCCGTATGATCCCTGTATGTAACAAAGCGTTCCACGGTCAGCGGGACGATCTCGCCGAAGACAAGGGAATACACCGTATCCCCCACAGCGCAGGGCAGCCCCATCAGCTTCCCCTGTTCCTCCATGTCCTCATATCCTGCCAGCCTCTCGATCGCGAGCCTGGCGTGGTGCGCATCCATCTCGCAGGGCTCCCGGCCAGCCCCTCCGCGCTCGCGGTCCACGTACCAGACCGCACCGCTATCTTTAAATCTCCTGGTCAATCTCTCCATGATTCCCTCCTTTCCTGGTTCTCCCTGTGCTTCTCTATCATCCCCTTGATGATCCCCACCCCGTTAAGGACAAGTTCCGTCTGGGTCATGCCCAGGGCTGCGGCACAGCGTTCAATGTCCTCCTTTTCCTGGGGTGTGACACGCAGGTTGAGGGTTGCCGCCCTTTTCCGTGGTGTCGTTACGCTTTTTATTTCCCCTGTCGTTACGCCCATCAGTTCCCCTTTATCCGCATTTTGTTTTTCATTCATTTGCTTTCCCCGCATCAAGATCATGTATGTACTACATTAACAAGGCGCCTGTGCCTAAATATTCCTCCACAAACTGCCTGTAATCTTTGGAAGCGCCGCACCTCGGGCTGTACTCGATCAAGGGAATGTCCATGAAAGTGTTTTCATCTACTTTTTTCGGCGTCCGCCTGATATGCGTATGGAATACCGGGTATTTCTGCATTTTCAGCCATTCTTTCCCCTGTTCGTTCACCCCCTGCTGGTATTCCCCGTTTTCATCTTTCCACAGCGTCCGGTAGAACATTGTCACGAGGCAGCCGCGGAACTTTATTTTCGGGTTCAGTTCCTTTACGTTCTCTATCTGCTTTTCCAGTTCCTCCATGCCGTCCAAGGAATACCCATCAATCTTAACCGGGATGATCACTTCATCTGCTGCCACGAGCGCATTTATGACGGAAATATTTATGTCCGGCGGGCAGTCGATAATGCAGTAATCATACATGGGATCCACCCGCTCAAACTGATCCCTTAAGATCGTCTGCTGCTCTATCTCCTGATCCATGATGATCTCAAGGTTAGCGGTCAGCAGGTGCATATTTGCGGGGATAACGTCTATAAAATCAAAATCCGTTTTCCTGATCACTTCCAGGATATCCGTTCCCCCCGTCAGGATATCCGCCACGGACGGAAGTCCATAGCTGTGTACAGCGTATGCCTTTGAAGCGTTCCCCTGCTTGTCATTATCCACCAGCAGAACCCGCTTCCCATAATGCCTTCCCAAGATGTGCGCCATGTTCACCGCCGTTGTTGTTTTCCCGCATCCGCCTTTCATATTGATGATCGCAACCGTTTTCATTCCTGATACCTCCATTCAGCCTTTGTTTTTATCACCACGCCTGTACCCGTAAATACTGCCAGCTTTGCGGCGGGCGATCCAGGCCGTATTTTGCCAACGGTCTTTTCTCCTGAAACACTTCCACCGCCCCGACTTGCCAGCCGTATAGCTTCCCGCCGCCCTGCTGCCTGTACTTCTCCTGTTCCCCATACGGAACCCGGCTCCGCCCGGAAACGTCCGCACCGTCCAAAGCTTCCACCCCCGGACAGGAAAACCGCCCGCAAACCGCCTTTTCCTCCGGCACATACACCAGGCAGAGGAACGGCTTTTCAGGGATCCAGATCACCGCCGTTCCCTTTACCTCTACCCTGCTCTTCCCCGCTAAAAGACTTTTCGGGGCGGTCTTTCTAAGTTCCAGCAGCTTTTCTCCGCCCTTGATCAAATCCCACCATTTCCCCCGAATGGAGATCATTATCTCCTGCACCGTGTTCCCTCCTGTTTTCCGGGTGGCCCTCTGTTTCTGTTCATGGAACCCACCGCCTTTTTTGGCTTGTGATGCCGCTTTCAATTTTTCACCTTAAAAAACTGATAAAAACCTGTTGACCGACTGCGCACTTTCTGGTAAGGTGCGCCCACCGCCATGTTTCCACGGTATCCCTGCTACGGCTTTCGGCTTGCCTTTGCAGAAAACAAGTTGCCGCCTTGCCTTAATGCACCGGGCGGGGATCGAACCCGCCTGGCAGGAACTTCATCCCTGCTGCCCCTGCGGCTCCCGGTGCTTACTTATTTCCACTCCGTTTCATCATCACGGAAACAAGCAACAACAATATCTTCGTTTGTCGTGTTCATATGTACCGTGTGAACATCCAACAATTCAATTTCCCATCCATTACAGAAATCTTTCATCAAAAATTCCGTCATGTTTTCATATTCTTCAACTTCTCCAGCTTTCGCGTCAACCAATCTAATTTTCAGCCCCGTTCTTCCCGTCCTCGTCAAGTTCTGCATTAAATCAATCTTTAAGTCCCCCATTGTCATGCAGTAAAATTTCTGGTGCTTTTCATCATGCATTCTGTATCCATGTTCTGTGAATCTCATGTTGTGTACCTCCACTTGTTTTATTTCGTCAACTGTCTTTATTATATACTTACGGAAGTATACTTTCAATAGGCAGGATGCATAAGCCTACGGAAGTATATTTGTACATTCTGTATACTTCCGTAAGTCGTTGGTCAATAACGGAAGCGTGCGCCCTTTTCCCTAGCCTCCTCTTTCTTTTTCTCTATGTATTGCAGATATTCCGAAAAAGTCATTCCAGGCGGCGTTGCCCTCTCCTGTATGCTTTTCAGCCGTTCCGCCGATCCCTGCCCCGCCTGCTGCCGGTCCCGGAACAGAACCGCCTTTTCTTTCAGCGTAAGCGGGCGTTCCTGTTCCACTGTTTCCAGGCGCACACCCCTCCTCAACACCACTCTGTCCTGCTGCCCATATTTCCTTTTATGCTTCCCTTTATTCTTTTTCCTGCTTTTCGGCATGGCCAAAGACCTCCAAATCCCCAGCTATTTCCAGCAGGCTTTCCATAGCGTCTTTTATATTGCCGTCTGTATCTGCCGTAATATCCAAGATATTTGCAACATCCCTTATCTTCCTTGCCTGCCCTATGCCTGCTGCCCCCTTTGCGCAATCCGCACACACGCAAAGCAAGCTGTCCGTTGATCGCCTGCCGCATACTTGGCATTTCAATCTCTCTTCCTCCTTATCTCCCATATCTCAGCCGCCATTGCATCCGCTGGCTGGTCATAGACCAGCTTCATGAATCCGCCGCACTCCAGACAATCCCCGTGTCCTGCATCCGCAACCCCCATTTCCTGCAAAACGCTCTTGCAGGCATACTGAACTTTTCCGCAATATGGGCAGATTATCTTATACCGTTTCCTTTTGTCCTCCATTACCTTTCATCCCTCCAGTTCCGAAAGTATCCCCCGGAATACCCTGACCGCACAGGGAACCGCTATACTGTTCCCCGTTGCCCTGTACCTTGCCATATCAGAGATCTCCTCCCCGTCCGCTCCCCAGCGCGTCCAATCATCAGGATACCCCTGCAACCTCTCACATTCCCGCGGGGTAAGCCTGCGGATGATATGCTTTGCTTTCCTTGACTCCTGTTTTATGGTGCTTACAACCATATTTTCGGAACCGCCCTGACAATTCCCGCCCATCGCTTTTAATGTTGCGCTTTTATCGCTCCTTTCCAATCTGTCATATGCTTTCTGTGCATATAAAAGTTTCTCTTCGACAACTACACCCGTACTGCAACTCAGCATTTTTGCCTGGTTCGCTAACAAGGTTCCTGAGATCTCCGATTCCTTATATTTTCCGAACTGCTGCCCCTCGTAATACTTCCTGTTCTTCACTTCATAGAAAACCCCGTGAACATCGTTTGCGGTAAGCGTCGGTGCTGCCGCCCCCGGCCCCCCTATCCCCAGACCATTGCTTTCTTTCAGCCTGCTCGCTTCACTCCGGATAGGCATTACATTTTCTTTAATGGTTTTCGCGATCAGCGGCACTTGGTTCCCTCCCGTTCCCATCCTCTGCAGCAGGGCAGGCGCCACATCCTCAAACACCCTTGCAACATCATCAGTGTGCGTTATGTCAATGACCACCGCCGAACTATTGTATGTCTTTATCGTGGGGGCAATCTCTTCCCGGTAGCCTATCCCTCTTGCCTTTGCCCCTACCCTATATATGAATCCTGCTGCCCGCCCTCTTGTATCCTCTGCATGAGCGCCATCTCCAGCATCCCCGGCAGCTTCCTTTTCCGCTTCAGCGCCCTGCGCAGGATACCCCAGCAGGCTCTCCGGCTTAAAGAGTATCTCTCCGGCACGTTGTCCTCCAAAATCTCCGACAAGGTAGATCCTACGGCGACGCTGGGGGACTCCCCAATGCTCGGCATCAAATGTCCTCCATGCTGTGTCAACTTCTCCCCCTCGTACCATTCCGGCTCTGGTCCATTCAGATCTAGGCAGAGGAACACGGGCTTTTGTGATCTTTTCAAGCACGGTTCTAAAATCCTGTCTATCGTTTGATGAAAAAGCACCGGGCACGTTTTCCCAAATAATGAAAGCTGGGTATATTCCATTGGTCGATTCCCTCATTTCCTCTATGATCCTGATCGCTTCAAGGAAAAGCCCGGATTCCTCCCCGGCTAATCCTTTCCGGTTCCCCGCTACGCTCAAATTCTGGCAAGGGGAACCGAATGTGATGATGTCCACGGGCGGCACTTCATCGCCCTTTAACTCTGTCACGCTCCCAACGTGCATCACCTCCGGGAAATGCCTGCGGGTTATGCTGATACAGTTCGGCTCTATCTCCGCCGCCCATATGGGGGTGATCCCGCACGACTGCGCCGCAAGCATGAATCCGCCTATGCCGTCAAACAGGCTTCCCATTGTCAACTGCCTTTCCATCCCATCCACTCCTAATCATAGCTTTCTAACCGCTTCACCCGTTCTTCAAGGCTTTTCGCCCGCTCCTGCAGGATATGTATCCCATACGGTGTCGCGCCAGATTCCTCATATAGGAACAGCTTTTCAACAGCTGCCTGCAAGCTGTTTTTCAAAATGCTGCCCCTGTGCGTTGCTTAACCTGTTGCGGCATCCATATTGTAATACCCAGATCCAAGCACCCGTTTCACCCACCATTCCGCAAGACTGCCCTTAATGCACATATGGTACATAATTTCCCTGAAAACATTTCTTCCGTGAAGCCCTCCGGCAGCGTCCTATCCCAACATTCACAGCCGCATTCCGGGCAGACCGCCGGAAACCATGTTCCATCTTTCGGTTGCGGTACATTCTCTTTCAGCGGCATGGTCATATATCCGCCCCTGTCTGCTGTTTTCCTCGGTTCGATCTTTATATCCATTCTCTTTTCCTCCCGGAAGCATATTCATCACCCATTCAAGGTCTTCCGCCACCTGCCCTTTGAAACCATACGGGAAACCAGGGTCCTGCCCTTACCTCCGCAAGCCGTTTTTCAACCTTTTCCTGCATATCCTCATATTGCCCCAGCCTGTTTACCGCCTTATATAGGTTGCACTCTTTATGCTCCTCTGCGCACTTGCCCAGACCGCTGCAATTAAAACACACAGAATCAAACCGCCTTGGTTCCCTATCCGATCTCACACATGCATATGACCCTAACCAATATGTAAACCGCTCCATGTTTATCCCTCCGTCTATCTCCCGTTCTCCGTCAAATCGTAGTTGAACCAAAGCGTTTCCACCCTCTTAAGTCCAAATTCCGCCTGGGTCTCCTTATGCGCTTTATTCCAGCCGGACAGCACCACATTGTACATTTCATTCTCATACCCACTGATCAGCACTTTTCCAGGGTGGTTCCTTGCCATCTCCAGCAATACAATGTGCTCCGCGTCCGCCATTTCATGCCTGTACAGATAGTTCTTTCTCGTTTCATGCAGATATGGCGGATCCAGGTAAACAAAAACGTCCTCTGTGTCATACCGCTGCAAAAGATCCGTTGCAGGGAGATTCTCGATCTGTGCCTGCTTCAGCCTTTCAGCCGCCCATTCAAGCCTATCCGGCAATTCGATCCAGTGCTTTGTCGTCTGTGGGCTGCTGTCCTGCTGGCTCGAACGGAACCCGTTTTTATAGACATTGGAACAGCCGAACCCCTGCCAGCACTTCACCGCAAACCTGCGGGCAACCTCTATCTCATCCTGTGCCGGTTCAAAGGCACTGTAATATTCCGTCCGTCCATACGGTGTATACCTTAACCGCCGGATCAGTTCTCCCGGCTCATCCCTCAAAACCTTAAAGAACGTATATACATTGTTATCCAGATCGTTTATTGTTTCGATCCTCGCTTTTTTCTTGTGGAAGAAAACAGCACCACTGCCGAAAAATGGCTCCAGATAAACCTTATGTTCAGGTATAAAGGACACTATCCAATCCGCTATGCGGTTCTTCGCTCCCGGATACTTCAATATGGTCTTTATTTCCTGTGTGCCCGAATCGGTCACATCCATACTCTGCCGCATATCTCCCCTACCTTTCCCACGGTTTCAGTTCCAGCGGGTATTTCTCTTTCAGTTCCCTGCTCCTCTGCACATTGTTCTTTAAGACCAGCTGCGCTTCCTGTGAAATTTCAGGCGGGATGGCCGCTGTCTGAAATCTTTCCATGATCCCCTGATATCTCTTGACCTCCTGCCGCAAGGTTTCATCCGTGACAGAAACAATATAGACAGCGCCGCACCGCCTACAACTGAAATACCTGTATTCCAGATCGCCCACTCGTTTATACCTGGGAGTGATCTTTATATTCCTGCTGCATCCGTCGCACTTTGCAACCTGCCTTGCTTTCCCCTGCACTTCCTTTCCTCCTTTCGTCCTCCGGATCCATGTACCCGATCGGAATGCCATGCCCAGCCTTTCCAGGCCACGCTCCCAGCACCGCCTTTCACAATCCCAGCCCAGGGCGCTTGTTTATATACTCTTTCCAGCTTTCCTTTCTGAACGTGCCACCATATACATATCTGTTAGCAAATTCAAGCTGCGCCCTGTTCGGGACAATCCCCATGCGCTCATTCCTTTCCGCCTGGGCATACAGCCGTATGCCTTTGTGCTTTTTCAGGGATCCCACGCGGTAGTCCGCATCTTCAAGGTCACCCCTCACCAGCACATACACCATGACCCTATAGGGCTTCACTCCGCGTTCCCCAAACAGCCTTATCACCTTGTCAATGTGCGGTATCTGCCCTATCGTGTCACAGGAAAAACGTATGTACCGGATCCATTCAAGCCTGCACAAGATATCTGCTATCTCAGGCGTCACAAGCCTTGCGTCCATGCCCTGGTTCATGTCGATCCGATACCCGGAACCTACCAGGCTCCCAAGCTGCCCTATGCCGTACCTGCTGGCCAGGATGTTGTTGTCCATGAGCACCAGCTTATCCGTGTCGTACCTCACCAGCTGCTGCCACGTCCTATATGGCCTTATGCCGCCCTCTTTCTGCGGGACCAGGCACCACGGGCATCTGTTGGGGCAGCCCCTTGTGATGTACCCTATCGCATAGTCACACTCAGGGTATATGGAATAATCCGGGTAAGCATCTTCTATCTCCTGCGGGAGAACCGCTTTCAGGTCATACCCGGTCCCGCCCTTTATGGCATCAGGCGGCAGATCCGGGTTCTCTGCCGTGAAATCGAATATCTTTGAGGAATATACCCGGTCATACTGCTGCCCCTGCTGCCACCACTCCACACTGTCACCCTGCATCTTATGGAAAGCCGATATCTTCATGAGGGCATAGTTCGGGAATGTCTTATGCCTGAAATGTTCCCGCTCTGCGTCATGCAACCCTATCCGCATCTATTCCTTTCACCCCGCTGTCCCTTTCCCTCACTTTTAACCCTCCTCAACTTGACGTACACCGCCCAACCGTTAAACTCGTTATATTCCCATTCGATCCTGGACGGCTCATAGCCCGGGAACTGCTCCCGCCAATGCTCCTTATCCTCCGGCACCCTGCTCAGCTCCCTTATCCTCTTGAAGCTGTACTTGCTGTCGTTCTTCCGTACCACCGGCTTCTTGAGGTTCTGTGAACAGCTGTACCGCTTGCAGCCTTTCCTCCGCTTCTGCATGTAATTACAGCGGGCCTCTATGCCGTTCTCGTTCGGCTGCAGCCTGTCCGCATTGCAGAACCCCATGCTCACCCTCTCCTTTTTCCCCCTGCCCTTTTTGCTCCACAGGCTTTCAATGAGATCCCTGTCCAGCCCCCCATTGATGATCAGGTGGTGGTGCACCCTTACGGGCTTTGCCCTTTCATCAGTCCCGCCATCTTCCCCTTCCCCATCCTCCGTGCTGTATTCAGTGACCGCCATGTACTTCAATTCCAGCCCCTTTTTCCCCATGTGGTACTTGATCCGCCTTATGTAGTTCTCCATGTCATTAAAGGCCTGTTCCAGCGTGCCAGGCAGGAAATCGTCCGCATAGGTGCAGTCCACGCACAGGTCACCCTTCCCGAAGTTCGTGTTCCCCAGCTGCACGAACCGCCTCTTGGCATTTTTCTCGTTCAGGTTCTTCTGGGCCTGTGACGATCCCCTGCTCTTTTCCGCCCTGCCCTTTTCCTGGCTGCTGCAGGGGATCACATCCACTTCCAGGTAATCCTTTCCACAGTATATCTTTTTCTCCCGCACAAACCTTTTCATGCCTTTTTTCTTCACTGTACCATTTCCTCCATACATTCCTTTTCCCATGCATGGGGAAGAACATCTGTTCTATCAGCTGTGATCCTGCCCTTTCGTCACAGTGTTAATACCCCATACAAGGTCCCGAACGCACCCGTCCGGCACGCCCTTTTCAGCCAGTCCATCGAACTGATGTATTGACTTTCCTTATGGCCCATGGTACAATATATATAGGTTGGATCCACTGTACCATGGATCACGGAAGAAAGCATTCCGAGGTATGCCACTACCCGGAAAGGCTTTCTTTTTGTATTGCAGTTGCCAAGGTGCAATCCACGAACCCACCGCAGGCCCCGCACCTTGTCGTAAAGACAAGCCCGTGCACAAGCCTGCCGCATTCACGGCATTGCAGCCTCCAGTATGGGTAAGGCCCGTGCTGCACATTTATGGCGGGGACATATGGCAGGCGGCCATCCCCCGAATCCTCGCGGATCCTTTCCATATCCTCCATAAAAGAGCCATCATCAAAGACATTCCCGATCACTTTCAGGCGGTTCCCCTGCGCCTGCCCCATGACCTCCCCGGTCATGAAATCCACTACCTCCAGTTCCCCGCTGCTGCCGATCATCGCCACGCAATAGGAACAGGCCACTTTCCCCTCCTCATCCAGGTGCATGAACCGCACGAGATCGTTCTCAAAGATCGGATCTCCTGACAGATCCTCCGCACCGGATCCCCTGCACAGCGTTTCTATGTCGATCTCGTACACGTTCGCCCCCGGATATCCGCCCCTGTCTATGTAATGCCCTTTCGGCCTGTACTCGCTGCTCCCCGGCTTCCTGGGCGGCTCCGTGGTGTATCTCCCCTCCACCCATATGGGGAAAGGCGCCCCTTTCCTTACCCGTGTTTTAGCCCTGTACCTCATGAACCCCCGCCCCCTCTCACAAGCAGCCCAGGGTTCTGGTGCACGTTCCCGATGATCTCCATCTTCCCCGTGTCGCACCGCCCCTTTTGATCCACGCAGGGCAGCAGGACGGCCCCGTTCTCAAGCCAGATGAACGCATACGTGTTCAGCCTCACCATGTTCCTCCCTGCCGCCGTGAAGCCTTTCGGCGGCACCATTTCCCGGTCCAGGATCATCTTTGCGACTTCAAACAGCCTTGCCTCCCCTCCCGGAAGGACCAGCCTTGTGATGTCCCCCGTGTATATGCCGTTCCCTTTCCTGTCGGTGTATCCCGTGTATTCTCCCAGCGTCCCTGGCATGATCTCCTGAAAATCCCCGTCCGGGGTCCCGATCTCCGCGACCTCTTCCGACTGGAAGCCATAGGACGGCATGCCATAGACCATCTCCCCTTTTTCTGTCAAGCCTCTATATCTCATTTCTCTTTCCTCTTTTTCACCAATCTTCATCTCCATAAATATCCTGCAGCGATATCTGCTGGGCATCCATTTCTTTTTCTTCCATCCACCTTGAAAATACTTTTTCAGGCGTGCTCAGTCCTTCCCTTACTTCCAGGCCGGCTTTCTCCCGTTCTTCGATCATTCTTTCAAATGCCTTTATGTATGCCCTCTTATATGTGGGAAAGACTTCAAACTCATGCCATCTCTTTTTCCCAGCCATGGGGCAGCCGATACAGCCCACACGGTCAAACCCGCATCCATAAAGGGGGTTGACATCTATATGCTCACTTTCAATAAAATCCCATATATCATGATCCTCCCAATCCACAATGGGATTTGTTATCGTTCTCGCCTTTACCGCGCAACGCTCCATCAGCCTGCGCCTATCATCATTGTCATTGTTCAGGATGATCTTTTTGTCCTTGTCCCTATGTATGGTTTCATAGATCCCCCTGCTGTTTTTCCTCCTGCTGCTCTCTGCCCACCTTACGCCAGTCAGGACGTGCCTTTCCCTCCCGAACCCCTCTTTCAGGTACGCACAGCAATACCTGATGAGCCTGGTGGGAGGGATCTTCTTGTGCGGGATCAACTGCCACATCGTCAGCTTTGGCATGCTCAAAATGCAATGTATCCCCTTGCCCTCCAGTTCCCTGAACTGCTCCCTCACATGGTAGACGGTCTGCGGTGCGTCTGCCGTTGTATGGCTGTGCTGCGCTTCAAAAGGGACTCCCGAACGCCTTACAAGTTCGAGCAGGACATCACTGTCCTTTCCCCCTGATATGGTGACTGCCAACGGCCTGTCATAAAATACAATGGACATCTCACATGCCGCCCTTATCCGTTCTATCGCCATATGCTCCTTATCCATCCGTCCTTATCCCCTCCGCCCTTCTAGCCTGCTGCCGCCTGCTGCGGCTCCCCCGGTGCTTCCCGCTCCTCTGCCCGCTCCACTTCCAGGAGGGTGACCTTCGCGCCCTCTTCCCGCTGCGTAATGATCCGCGCTATCGCCTCAAACACCCGGTCCACGTTTACTGTTTTTGCCATATGCCGCCCCCTTTTTATACCAGCTGGCTTTCCGCCTGCTCCTGGCCTGCGAGGTTCACGCCCACCATGATGTACTTAATGTCACGGCGCTTATCTTTCGGCATGGTCCTGAGCAGTTCGATGAATTCCCTTGTTTCCTGCTTCTCCGCTTCCATCTCCAGCGATCTCTCTTCCGGCATTGTTTTTCTCTCCTTTCCTTTTTGCCCCGCCTGTCCTATAATGGATCCACGGTACTGCAATACCGAATCCATTACAGAAAGCGGGGTGTAACTTATGAAACACTATCATGTAGACTTACGTTCCTTTTCCCTGGAAGAACGGGAAGCACTTTACAGCCTTATGGACGGCTTCTCTTTCATGTGCAACCCTTATGTGGATCGGGAACACATAGGCATTTATGATGTATTTTGGGATTCTCCCGGACCTATTGAAAACATTCTGAAAATCCCCCCTGAGTACATCATTCTTCAATCTTGAAATACCGAAATGCCGTTGTTGCCTTTTGCGGGTCGTATTCCATGACGGCCCGCATTTTTTCACCCAATTTCAGCGGCATGGACAACCGCTGCAGGGCTGTGAAGCATTTTTCAAAATCTACTGTACGCATATGGATTTCTTTCACAAGCGTTTCCTGTGCCTGCTGCCCCTCCATTCA
Source organism: Lachnospiraceae bacterium (assembly GCA_023664345.1). GTDB lineage: Bacteria > Bacillota > Clostridia > Lachnospirales > Lachnospiraceae > Acetatifactor. The sequence continues at coordinate 38,434 of JAMPFQ010000024.1, forward strand.
ATCACCCCGCTTTCCTACAGATACGCCGCCTTTGGCTCCCTCAATCCGTCCTTGTCCCTGACAAATGCTTGTCGGCTGTCCAGTTCGTCAATGGTCCCTTTTACCGCTTCCCATGCCCCGCAAAGGTCCAGATATCGGAATATCAGGTTGCAGACCGTTGGAACGATCCACAAAAGGTCTTTCTTTGAAAGCCGCTCCAACATCCGCAACCGCTTTTCTTTTTCGCTCTCCTCGTCCTCGTAATTACTTTCCCTGTGGAAAAGTGTTGAAACATCGGTTTCTGTCAGTGTCAAGGCAACCGTGTTGAACCAGAAAGCCGCTGTTTCCGTTTCCTCGTCTTCCTCTGCGAACTTTCGCATTTTCCACGGGATCTCATGGAAATAGATCTCACTCTTGATGCTGTCGATATCACACCACAGGTCCCCTGCCGCATCTGCCATCTCTGTCAGGAGTTCGTCATAATATCCGGCATATTCACTGTTCCCGAAACATCTGTTTGCACTTCCCTCTATGATCTCATCGACCATTTCAGTGATCGACCACCAATCCAATCGCTTATATAGTCCCACGCCCTGCCACCTCCCAACTTGCCACTGGCTGCCGTCCTGCTGCCACCGTTGCCAGTTTTGCCTGCCCCGCCTTTCCGAATTCTTGGTTCTGTTTTTCAGCGTCCTTTGTCTCTGGTATAATCGTTTCATCAGCCCTGCATGGCTGAAATATATAAACAAAGGAGATGTCATTACAATGGAATTCCAAAAGCAGTTCTGCCCACTTATGAGTACCGCAGCAAAAAAGTTTCATTGTGGGAAATGCGGTTCTGCGACCACCTATTGGAAGAAAGTCCAGGCTGCAATTGGACATTAGTTTCTTCTCGCCAGTGCCAGTTTTTTGGCACTGGCTATTTCTGCGCCACAATTCACGCAATAGTCATCAGCAAAACCAGCAAGCCTGCTTTCCTCGCACAACGCCGCTCCGCATGACTGGCAGGTAAAAAAATGTGTTTTCTCTCCACCGATCGCCCGCCCGCATGAGGGGCATGCATAAAATTCCTTGAATACTGCATTTTTTCCCGCCAGCGCCATTTTTTTTGCACTGGCTATTTCCGTGCCACAATTCCCGCAATGTTTATCACCAAAACCAGCAAGCCTGCTTTCCTCACACAATGCTTTCCCGCATGACTGGCAGGTAAAAAAAGTTTTTTTCTCCCCACCGATTGCCCTCCCGCATGAGGGGCATGTATGAAATTCCTTGAAAACTGTATTGTCTCCCATCTTCCTCACCTCTTTCCTACTTCTCTTATACAGCCGCTGCTGCCAGCTTCGCCTGGTCAATTTTCTGTCTGTCAGACAGGGCCGTCATATAAGTCCTGGCAAGCACTACTGAATTTTCATCCAGTGATTCAAGAAGCCTTGCCACCTCTTCCGTGTCGGAAGAAAGCATTGTTTTCCTGGTTTCTTCCACGTCTTTCATATGGTCTTCCTCCTTTCTGTTTTTGCCGTGTTTTTCTTGACTATGGTCTTACTATATATGCCTATGGTCAGTTTGTCAATATGTTTTTTTGTTTTTTCTTGACTATGGTTAGTTTTTCTGTTATTCTCACTTTAAGCAGACAGGAAAGAGGTGATAAAATGAATAAGCGTCTGAAACTTCTTAGAAAAGAATTGTCTTTAAGCCAAGAAGCTTTTGGCAAAAGACTTGGAGTTACCGGGACTGCTATTTCTCGCATAGAAATTGGAAACAGGGCTGTAACTGAACAAATGGTTCTTGCAATCTGTCGTGAATTTAACGTGCGGGAAGATTGGCTACGAAATGGAACCGGAGATATGTTTCTTGATTTTACGGAAGACGAATTTTCAAAGGCTGCCGCCACTCTCTCGAACGATCCTTTTGTCAGGAGCCTGATCGTTGAATACTGGAAACTGGATGAAGACAGCAGAAAACTTTTCAAGGACTTTATACATAAACTATCAGACAATATGCGGAGGCAGGAGTAAGCCCCCACATACCATCAGTAAAAACAACCTGCTATTTCAGATACTTGATGAACGTGTAAATCTTGATCAAAATGTTTTTATCTGAAATTGCGTCAACCATTTTATGAATGGCTGCTTTTAACTCATTCAATAACATTTGTGCGCCCCCCTTTCCACCATATTGCAGTTACCGTGCAAACTAATTGTGGTATATCGGGGATACTACAAAAAGAACTTATTTACGAAAAAGAGGAATTGAGTTTCAATATCATTTCTGTGATATAGTGATGTCAAGAAAGGTGGTGAAATGTTGTGAATGAAAAGGAATGTGTTTCCATAGGGGAACGCATAAAGAAAATCAGAGAATTCTTAGGACTTAATCAGACTGCTTTTGGGCAGAAAATAGGTGTTGGACAATCAGCAATAGGCCTATACGAAAATAACAAGCGTTCCGTACCCGAAACAGTCAGAAAGTCCATCTGCCGAGAATTTAATGTGAATTACCTCTTCTTGGATACAGGTGCAGGGGAAATCCTGCGGCGTACATAAAAAGGAAACCCGGGTTTTACACCGAATCCCCATGCATTCCATTATTTTAAAATATCCTCTTGACATTTATGCGCATAATGCGTATAATATAGTTGTAAGGAGGTTACAGCATGAGATTCCGGGAGATAGAAAAAATCATTTTGGCAGATGGATGGCAATTCAAAAAAGCAAAAGGCTCCCACTGTTCTTATATCCATCCAACAAAGCCTGGCAAGGTTTCCATTCCAAACCATCCCGGAGACCTTGACCCCCGTACAATCAAATCCATTTTGAGGCAGGCCGGGCTATAAAAGCCCGGTGCTGCAACACCATAAAGGAGGTTTCATCCATGAAATTAACTTATCCTGCTTGTTTTTATCCTTGTGAAGAGAAAAAAGGTGGCTTTACTGTCGAAGTTCCAGATCTGCCCGGCTGTGTCAGCGAGGGCAATACACTGGCTGAAGCCATCCTTATGGGGACAGATGCAGCATCCGGCTGGGTGCTTGACGAACTGGAGGATGGAAAGCCTGCCCCGGAAGCAAGCCCGTTGGAAAGCATTACCCCCAATCCAGGCGGCTTTGTAAGCATGCTTGTCCTGGATATGGATGCCTATGCTGAAAAATATGGCGAAAAGGCTGTGAGAAAAAATCTCACCATCCCCGCATGGCTCAATACATTTGCCGAAAAAAACCACATTAATTTTTCACAGGTTCTTCAGGATTCTTTGACCGCCCTCTATCAGCAAAGACAGCAGGCTTAAGCACCGCCCCGGTTCTTAACTGAATCTTCCATATTGCGGAACGAAAGGTGGAGTTTGATATGTTGGCTTCAAAAGACCCTGATATTGAAACCCTGCGGGAATGACGCAAAAACCGCCTGCCTTTGACAATAGCAGACGGTCTTTAACCACCAATGCATAAAGCATGGCTCACTGTGCCATAACAGCACCCCTGACAAGGTATATTATAGCACGGAAGCCCTGCTTTTGCATAGGCTTTATTTTTATACATTTTTTTCAGAAAGTAGGTGCCATGTATGCAGTATTCAAAATTCTTAAACCATTACCAATCCATACAATGCAAGCGGGCGGCCCTGTATGTCCGGTGCAGTACGGAAGAACAGGTACTGAACGGGGACACCATCCAGACACAAAAGGAAGTGCTTGCCGAATTTGCGGAAATGCACCAGCTTAAGGTCATTGACTACTACATTGACGAGGGGTACACCGCCCGGAAGAAGTACAACAAGCGCAAGGAATTCATGCGCATGCTCAAGGATGCGGAATCGGAAAAATTCGACATCATAGTTTTCACAAAATTGGACCGCTGGTTCCGCAACATTGCCGATTACTACAAGATCCAGGAGATACTGGAGAAGCACGGGATCAACTGGCTCACAGCCCAGGAACGCTACGAAACGGAAACGGCCAACGGGAGGCTGAACGTCAACATCCGGCTTTCCGTGGCACAGGATGAGGCAGACCGGACGAGTGAAAGGATCCATGTTGTCTTCCAGCACAAGGTCAGCCAGGGGGAACTGATCAGCGGTTCGCTCCCCATCGGCTACAAGAATGTTGACGGAAAGGCCGTCATTGATGAGGAGACGGCCCCTATCGCCCGTGACCTGTTTGACCATTTTGAGTTGAACAATTCCAAGCGCGGCGTCATGCTTTACCTGATGAAAAAATACAATATGTACCTCACCTATGAATCCGTCGCCCGCATGCTCTCCAACGAACTGTATAAGGGCTGCAAGCGCGGCAACCCTGATTTCTGCCCTGCCCTGATCGAACCTGAACGCTTTGACCGCCTGCAGATCCAGGGCAAAAGGAATGTGCGCGTCCGGGAAAACAACCGTTACTATGTGTTCACAGGCCTGGTGGAATGCGCAACATGCAGCCATGCCATGGTCGCCAATACACGCGCTGATTCCAGGTACCGCCGGGAATACATATCATACCGATGCAACCAATATTATAACGCCAAAGTGTGCACCCATAAGAAAACCATCCGGGAATCCGCCCTGGAGCGTTTGATGCTTGACAGCATCAAACCGGCCATCAGAAGATATATTGCCCGCTATGAAGTTTCCGTTTCCAGCCCTGCTGCCAGCCATAAAAACGATCCCGCACGGATAAAAGAGAAGATCAGGAATGTAAAGGAATTATACATAAACGGCTATATGGATTTTGAGGAGTTCAAGACGCGCTGTGACGAACTGCAGGACCAGCTTGATTCCATCAGCGAACCCCCAAGGCTCCGGAACCTTGCCCCGCTGAAAGAGTTCCTTGCAAGGGACATAGAAAGTATATATGGATCCTTTACCCCACAGGAAAAACGCGCTTTCTGGGCTTCCATAATCAATAAAGTCTATCTCAATGACACAAATGAAATAGTTGAGATCGATTTTCTGTCCTAGCTGTTACTAACTTATTGTGCCCGGTGGGTTCGTCCGCCAGGATCAGCGCCGGACGTGTAAAAAGTGCACGTCCGATCGCCACCCTCTGCTGCTGGCCGCCGGACAATTGACTGGGCAGATGGTGGCGGCGCTCCTGCAGGTTCAGTACCTCAAGCAACTCCTCCAGATAGTTCCGGTTTGGCTTCTGATAGTCCAACAGCACCGGAAAGACCATATTCTGCTCCACCGTCAGTTCAGGGATCAGGTTGAAACTCTGGAAAATGAATCCAATATTTCTGCGGCGGAAAACCGTCAGCTTCCGGTCTGTCATTCCGAAAATGTCCCTGCCGTCGATCAATACCCTGCCTGTGGTGGGCATATCCAGCGCACCAATCATATTGAGCAGCGTGCTCTTCCCGGAACCGGATTCTCCTACCACCGCCACGAACTCCCCTTTTGGCACGGAAAAACTGACATTTTTCAGGGCATGAACCGCCGTTTCCCCGCTGCCATACACTTTGGAGACTGATCTTACTTCCAATAAACCCATAATGGCATGCACCTCTTTCCTGTTATGTTATTGAAAGCATATCACCGTAATCCTACCGCAAAATGACTTTTTCCCTACAATTTTGTAGGAATCACAAGGCCGACAGGAAATTTACGGTAAAGACAGTCCCTTCCCCCAATCGGCTGTCCACCCTGATCGAGCCGTTATGAGCCTCTATGATCGATTTCGCCAGGGGCAGCCCAAGCCCGACCCCCTGATGCTCCTCCGAAAAGCGGCTGCGGTAAAATCTCTTAAAAATATGATACAGGTCTTCCTGATGGATACCGCTCCCGTTGTCCCTCACCGCGATCTGAAGCGTGGAAGCGGATCGTTTCCATTCCACGATCACTTTCTCCCCCGCCCGGGTGTGATCCAGCGCGTTTTTGACCAGATTGCCCATGGCTTCCGTAAACCAGCTGCAGTCGCATGGAAAACAGAGCGTCTCATCTCCTGCCAAAAGAATATCCTTTCCCTCCTGTCCTGCGCGGAATGCGAAACGCTTTCGCACGTCCTCCATCATTTCGGATACATTTTGCGGCTTTTTATCCAGCACGATGATCCCCGCGTCAAATTTCGCCACGTTCAGAAGATTCTGCACCAGCGCCTGAATCCTGTCAAGTTCCTGCTCCGAGAAATCAAGGAACTCCCTGACAGTCCGGTTGTCCGCCGCCTCCTCCCGGATAATGCCGTTGTAAATATTCAGCGCCGCCAAAGGCGTTTTTAACTGATGGGAGATATCGGAAATGGTATTTTTCAAAAAGGTTTTCTCTCTGCCCTCATTTTCCGCATGAGCGCTCAGGATCGCCGCCAGATGATTGACCTCGTGAAACAATCGATAGAGTTCTCCCTCCTCATCGCTCTCGATCCGGGCGGTTCCATTGCCGGAAATATATTCCCTGATCTGCTCTACGGCGGTCTCCATGGCCGCATTCCGCTTTTTTAAATATCGATAACAGGCCGCCATGACCGCAGTGCCCATGCCCAGACAGCAAAGCCACATACCGCCCGCCGCATCATTCGAACCCCAAAATGTGAAAACCGTTGCAATGGCAGCGAATGCCAGCATGCAAAGCAATATTTCGCGAAAAAGCTGCCTGATATTCCTGTCCGACAATATATTTAGCAGATTCATTCCAGCCCCCGTTCCTCCGCTGCATTGCGGATTATATTTCTTTCAATCCGCAGTGTTCCACTTATACCCCATGCGCCTGATGGTCACGATCCGTTTGGGATTGCCCGGATCGTCCTCGATCTTCATGCGCAGCCTCCGTATGTAGACCGTGAGGGTATTATTGTCAATATAATTCTCATCGCAGTCCCACAGCCTGCCTAAGATCTGCTCTGCCGACAGTATGGCATTGGGATTTTCCATGAACAGGCACAGAAGTTTGTATTCGCCTGCGGTGAGGTCAAGAGGTTTCCCGTCCTTATAGACTTCCCCTTTCAGTCGCTGTACCCTGATGCCGTTGGAATTTAGTTCCGTGTCCGGCTGGCTGAAATGATCGCTCCTGCGGAGCAGCGCATTGATCCGGGATAAAAATACCGCCAGCTTGAAAGGCTTTGTGATGTAATCATCAGCCCCGATATCGAGTCCCATGATAATATCCGCCTCCTCGTCAGCCGCCGTCAGGAACATGATCGGCACTTTCGACGTCCTGCGCAGCTTTTTGCACAGGTCAAAGCCGGAGCCGTCGGGCAGCGCCACATCCAGGATCACCAGATCATATTTTCCCTCCGCCCACAGGGCGTCCGCCTCCAGGCTGGTGCGGGCAATGTCTATCTCATATCCCTGTTTTCTCACGGCGAAAGAAAGCCCGCCGATCAGGCTCAAATCATCTTCCACCAGAAAAATATATTTCATTTTATCTCCCTGTCCTCCCTGTTATCGCTTTCCAAATAGTAGCTATATCATTTCCATGGGGGTTTGTCAAGGAGTAACGGAGCAGCCACCATCAAAACTAAACTGTTACATCAAAAAACGTATTTCACAACAAGGTCTTGTCCTTCCCCGCAATTTCAAATATAATAAAACAGGAAACCTCCTATGGAAAGGAACTATATCCACATGAACATTTTGCTGGTCACGCCCACCTCCGTATCGGTGGAACTGGAAAATAAGGACTGCTACTCTACCGCTCCTTTTGAAGTGCTCTTAAACAGCTCTTCCCTGGGAATGCGGGAGCATAATTCCTTTTCCCTGTACGGCCTGGAGCCTGACCGGGACTATGAACTGAAAATATCGTCGGGAAACGGAAGCGAATCCGTCTCCTTTCATACGCTGGACCGCAGGGAGATCGTTTACCGTTCTTCAAAGGACGGCGGTGCGGAGGACGACACCGCCGGTATCCAGCAGGCTATCGACCATCTGAAACCGGACGAATTCCTGACGATCCGGGGCGTCTATAAGGCGGTATCCCTGTTCCTGCGGGACGGCCTGATCCTGCATCTTCCGAAAGGCTCCCGGCTGGTGGGTGAGACAGACCGCGCCGTTTTCCCCATCTTGAGCGCAGGAGAAGAGCGAAACGGCATCGTCCTTGGCACCTGGGAGGGCTGCGCGGACGATTCTTTTGCCAGTATCCTCACCGGTATCGGCGTGAAAAATGTCTGCATCTACGGCCAGGGTATCGTGGACTGCAATGCCCAGTCAGGCGACTGGTGGATCGACCACAGGACGAAGCGGATCGCCAGGCGTCCCAAGGGGATCTTCCTGCACACCTGTGAAAACATTGCGCTGGAGGGCATTACCGTGTGCAATACTCCCTCCTGGAACCAGCATCCCTTTTATTCCAGAGACCTGAAATATATCAACATGAAGCTGCTCAACCCCGCCGAATCCCCTACCACCGACGGGATCGACCCGGAATCCTGCGATAACGTGCTGATCGTGGGCGTACAGATCAGCGTGGGGGACGACTGCATTGCCATCAAATCGGGGAAGATCGATCTTGCCCGCAGATACCACACTCCATCCTCCCGCATCACCATCCGCAACTGCCTCATGGAATATGGTCACGGAGGCGTGACCCTGGGCAGCGAGAACAGCGGCGGCATCCGGGATGTGCTGGTGACAAACTGCATTTTCCGCCGGACGGACAGAGGCCTCAGGATCAAAAGCCAGCGGGGCCGGGGAAGTCTGGCCGTGATACGGGACATCACTTTCCGCAATATCCGCATGGAGGACGTGAAAGCCCCTTTTGTCATCAATGCCTTTTACAAGGCGGGAAATGATGCGTATGACGAACGCTTTATCCGGGAATATCAGGAGCCAACTGACCTTACGCCTGTTTTTCAGGAATTTACATTTGAGGACATCATCTGTGAAAAGGTATCTTATGGTGTGGGATTTTTCCTGGGGCTGCCGGAATCCATGCTGGAAAAGGTGGCGTTGAGGAATATTTCCGTGTCCTACAAGCCAGGCGCCTCTCCCGGCCAGATGGCCATGACCGCCTGGAAAGAGGAATTTTTACATACGGGGGTTGTCTGTGAGAATGTAAAGCTGCTGGAACTGGAACGGGTGCATTTTGCGGATGAGCCCGACCGGAAATATATTTTGAACAATGTAACGGAAGTGCACGAGATCAGCTGAAACGCTTGTACTACAGTTGGTCACACTAACGAATCAGTGCCGCATACGCGGCGGAATGCGAGGAATCCATGGATACATTACTATTTGCGCTAAACGCCATATTGCCCATCATACTGCTGATTTTCCTGGGCTATCTGCTGAAACGGAAAAACTTTCTGGATGAGGACTGGTTTAAAAAGGGCAACAAACTGATCTTCCGGGTCTGCCTGCCCTGTATGCTGTTCGTAAATGTATACAATATCGAATCTTTCACCGATATCAACTGGTCCGTGGTGGTCTATTCGGAAATTGCCATCTTTGCGGCCTTTTTCCTCGGATTGATCCTGGTAAAGCTGACTGTCCCCGACCACAGGCAGAAAGGCGTCATACTGCAATGCGTGTTCCGCTCTAATTTCGCCATCATCGGGCTTCCCCTTGCGGAATCCCTGGGCGGCGCGGAAGGGAAAGGAATCGCCGCCGTTTTGAGCGCTTTCTCCATCCCCACCTTTAACATTCTGGCGGTTCTGGCGCTGACCATGTTTCTGGACGATGAGGACGGACATAAGGCAAATATCAAAGATGTGTTGTTGAAGATCGTGAAAAATCCCCTGATCATTGGGGTCGTATGCGGCCTGGTCACGCTGGGCATCCGTTCCCTGATCCCTGTGAACGCGGACGGGAACCTTGTATTTTCCCTGTCAGGCAGCCTGAAATTCCTCTATGACGCTGTGAACAATCTGTCCAGGATCAGTTCGCCCCTGGCGCTGGTGATCCTGGGCGGCCTGTTTGATTTCGCCGCGGTAAAGGGAATGCTGAAAGAGATTGTGATCGGAACCGCTGTCCGTGTGGCAGTGGTTCCCCTGGTGGTCATCGGGCTTGCGGTGATCCTGTCCAGATACACCGGTCTCATCAGCTTTGACGCCACCGTTTACCCGGCGCTGATCGCCCTGTTCGGTTCTCCCGTGGCAGTCTCCAGCGCCATCATGGCGCAGGAGATGGATAACGACGGCATCCTGGCCGGCCAGCTGGTGGTCTGGACTTCCATTGCGTCCATCTTTACCACGTTCCTGGCTGTGTTTCTCTTGAGGACGATAGGATTGCTGTGACCAGCATGACAATTCGGCCCGACGGTGTCTGGTGACTTGCTAAACCGGGACATTAGCGTTTCTTCCAAGTAGTCCGGGAGAACAGGATCAATATGGGAAAAATCTCCAGCCTGCCTGCCAGCATATCCAGAATCAGCACGATCTTGGAAAAGCTGCTGAACCCGGAGAAGTTACAGGCGGGCCCCACTGCCTCGAATCCCGGCCCTATATTGTTAAAGCATGCCATCACTGCGGACAGGTTCGTGGTGATAGAAAATCCGTCTATGGAGATCAGGATAAAGCTCAGTAAGATAATGATCACGTAAGCCGCCAGATACGCGTTGGTATTCTGCAGGATCTTTTCCTCCACCGGGTGGCCGTTGGAACGAACCACCTGCACTTTTTCCGGGTGGATGACCTGCCGCACGCTGCGGCGCAGGCTCTTGATCACCAGAAGCGCCCGCCCGCACTTAAATCCGCCGCCGGTGCTCCCGGCGCTGGCGCCTATGACCATAAGCACGAACAGGATCGTTTTGGAAAAAGCAGGCCACAGGTCAAAGTCCGTCGTGGCAAACCCGGTGGTGGTCATAACGCTGGCAACCTGAAAGGCCGCGTGCCGCACGGTCTCCCTCAGCGTAGGATAAAAGTCTTTCAGGTTCCAGACGATCAGCAGCACGCTCCCGGCCGCCACCCCCAGGTACATCCGCAGTTCCTCATCCCGAAACACCGCTTTGAACTGTTTCAGCAGCAGCAGATAATAACAGGTAAAATTCACGCCGAACAGCATCATGAACACGGTGCAGACATTCTGGATATAGGGACTGTAGCCCGCTATGCTGTCATTTCTTACGCCAAATCCTCCCGTGCCCGCCGTGCCGAATGCCGTACACACCGCTTCAAACATTGACATCCCGCCAGCCAGCAGGAAAATCACATTGAGCACTGTCAGAAGAATATACAATTCATACAAGATCCTCGCCGTCTTACGCATCTTGGGAACCAGCTTGCCCACATTGGGGCCCGGGCTCTCCGCCCGCAGCAGATGCATGGTAAAACCGTTGTCGCCGCCCCCTGCGGAAGTGATCGCCAGCAGGAAAACCAGCACTCCCATGCCTCCCAGCCAGTGGCTGAAGCTGCGCCAGTATAGGATCCCTTTGGGCAGGCTCTCCACTTCCGGCAGAATGGACGCCCCCGTGGTGGTAAAGCCGGACACGATCTCGAAAAACGCATCCACAAAACCGGGGATCGCCCCCGACAGATAAAAGGGCAGGCATCCCAGCAGACTCATGATCGCCCAGCTTAAACCCACGCACACAAGCCCCTCCCTGGCGTAAAACTTATTTTTAGAACCTCTGCAGATCAACAGCAGGATTGCCGCTGCCACGGCAATCGCCGCCATACTGATCAGGAAAGCCAAAACAGAAGAACGCTCCCCCGAAAACAGACTGATCAGCAGGGCAGGAAGCATGAACACTGCCTCCACGATCAGCATTTTCCCGATAAAACGTCCCATCATCTTATAGTTCATAATCGACACAACCCCCATGATCCCGCTAATTTACTCAAAAATATCATTCAGCTGGTAAATGCCCTTTTTGCCGTTAGTGACGATAATGACCGTATCGCCCTTTTCGAAATAGGAATCACCATTCGGGATCTCCTGTCTGACGCCTTTGGTGATACACGCCACCAGCACGTTTTTCTTCAAATGAAGTTCTTTCAGCGGCTTTCCCTGATACTTCGTTCCCTCTTCCACCAGAAACTCTGCCGCTTCCGCCTGGCCGTCGGCTATGGTATACACAGTCTGAGCCGCCCCGGTCTGGTTCTGCATGGCCCGCACATAACGGACAATGGTATTGCTGCACAGTTCCTTGGGACTGATGATACTGCCCAGAGACAGATTCCCCAGGATATTGGTATTGTCAAAGCGTCCCAGCTTGGTGATGACCTGAGGCACGCCGCAGTCCGTCCCATAGAGGGAAATGATCATATTCAGTTCATCCAGGCCCGTCAGCGTCACCAGCGCGTCACAGCTTGAGATCCCCTCTCTCTCCAGGATAAACTGGCTGCTGGCATCGCCCTGGATGATATCCGCATCAGGCAGCACCGCCGCCAGCTGCACGCATTTCTCAGGATTCCTCTCAATGATCTGCACCTCAATGCCGCTCCTGCTCAACAGCTTTGCCAGATAAAAACTGACACGGCTTCCGCCGCAGAGGATCACGCGCTTTACCTTATGGGTGATCACCCCCAGATTCTTGAGGAGCATGGTCAATTCTTTCGTGGCCGCCGTCACAAAGATACGGTCTCCCTCCTGCAGCACGAAATTACCGTCCGGCGCTATTGCCGTTCCGTTCCGCAGCACAGCGCAGATCAGTATCTTGCATTTCACGATATTGTTCATATCGTTCAGCGCCACATTGCACAGCCTGTTGTTGGCGTCTATCCGCAGTTCCACGATCTCCACCCGCCCCTTGGCAAAGGTGTCCCGCTTCAGGAAGCCCGGATATTTCAACAGCCGCTCTATTTCCACCGCCGCCTGATTCTCCGGGTTCACGGTCATGGACAGGGCGAACATATCCCGCATTTTATAGATCTGATCCGTGTATTCGGGGTTCCTCACCCTGGCGATGGTATGCAGCCTGGGATTCATCCCATGGGCCGTCATACAGCAGAGCAGGTTGATCTCGTCCGCGCCCGTGACGGCGATCAGCAGATCCGTCTCCTTTACATCCGCCTGTTCCAATACCGCCATAGAGGCACAGTTGCCCTGCACCACCATGATGTCAAAACGCTCCTCGCTGGATTCCAGCTGCTTCAGATCCGCGTCTATCAATGTCAGGTCATATCCCTCCGCGGACAGCTGCCTGGTCAGCATACCCCCCAGCTTTCCGCCTCCCGCAACGATAATCTTCATTGGTCATTCTCCTATTCCAGTTCCGTCTCTGCACTGCGACGCCCCTTGCTCTGAAAGAAATTTCAGCTGCAAAAAACGCTGCTGCAAATTTCTTTCGGGCGTCTTCGTTACGAGACTGTTTTTTGATTCCACTGCAACGCCCTTTACAACCTCAGTCTTCCCTCCAGCGCCAGGTACTGGTCGAAGATCAGCCTGCTCACTTTTGACCCGAAGACTGTCGCCGGGTGGTCGGGGTAGTACTGGGAATCGCTGAAATTCTTGTTAAACAGCACGATCACATATTTTCCATAGGGCGTGGAAACGATTCCGCCGTCATTGCGGCATGCGTTCATGCTGCCGCTCTTGGAAGCTACATAGATGATCTCCTCATCATAGTTGTCGGCATCCAGATAATAGGGCGGGAGATTTTTCGTCAGCATGGAATTATAATGCTGCTGCCTGCAGATCTCCAGCATCTGCTCCGATGCCGCCCGGCTGATCAGTTTTCCCTGTGCCATCCGCACCCACATACCCGCGTAATCCTCCGGCGTGGAAGTGCCCAGCTTACTGTACTTTTCAAAATCGATCCGGTTATGGAGGACGGTGTCTCCGCAGCCCAGCCGCTGTATGCAGTCATTGATCGCTCCCAACCCCAGAAGATCGATCAGCATGTTGGTGGCAATATTGTCGCTGACAATGATCATCAGCGTGGCGATATTTTTGATGGAAAGCTTCGTGCCCACCTCCATGGAACTCAAAATGCCGCTGCCGTCGATCACATGCTCCTGCCTGTATTCCAGCATGTCCGACAGGGCAATCTCGCCCTTTTCAATGCGCTCGAACAATGCCGCCAGGACAAAAAGCTTGATCGTGCTTGCGGTCTCGAATCTCTCCTTTTCGTTTATCTTGATAACATTGCCTTTCAGGTCGTCAATGTAAATACCCATCAGGCCGTCATAGCTTTTCAATTCCACGCCGATTCTGTTTTCCAGGCTTAATCTTTCGTCCATCGAACCATCCCCCGCTTATTGTACTTCTCTTTGCAGACCAGAAATTCTTCTCACACTTCCAGACATGCCGCCTCCTGCGGCACAAACATGCTTCCCACGCACTCCAGTTTCTCCCACAGATCCTGCCGGAAATCCTCATCCTCCGGATTCAGGCTGTTGATCGTCACGCCGTCGCTGCCGCTCTTTCCCGTGGAGTGGATATACCGGTCGTTTCCCAGATACATGGCGATATGTCCGGGGAAAAAGAGCAGGTCTCCGGGCTTCTTATCTTCCGCCCTGATCGCCTTTATGGGAAATCCCTCCATGATCCGGGCATTGCGGTAAATATGAACGCCGCAGAGCATATAGCACATGCTGGTCAGTCCCGAGCAGTCGATGCCCAGGGGACTTTTCCCGCCCCACCGATACTGTGTGCCCAGATACCCCTTTGCCAGGTCCACCAGACGGCTGCGGAATTTTGCCTCATCCTCCGTAAACCGCCGGGGATAGTATGTGCCCAGGAATTTTTCTTTCGTATATCCTCTGCGCCCGTCCGCCAGTTCCACTTCCACCCAGCTTTCCCGCTCCGGCACATCCCCGATCCTGATCAGCCTGCTGCCACGGGGAATGGATGCCAGGCAGACGCCCTGCACTTTCGGCTGGGAGAGCACATCCGCGTAAGGCTGCATCACCACGCAGAGCCCGCCCTGTTCCCATCTGGCAAGCCTGCACTCCTCCGTCAACAGATCCTCCTTTTTACAGTAGGCCTCATATCGATATTCTGTCCTGATATGCACCCACCGGACGGCATTTCCGTCCGCGTCGGGAACTTCTTCCAGAATCTCCGCCGTCATTCCATACAGCAGTTCATCATCCAGGCATACCTGTTCCGACGGTTTCTCTCTCAATGATACTATGGTTTTGATCGCGATTGCTTTCATATTCCCTGCTGACCATGTCTTTCCACTGCCTGCCGGGTCAGGCGAAGATTTTCCATGATCTGTTCCTTTCCGGTCTGGCGCCATGCTATGATACATTTTACGCAAACACAGCCGGCACTTTAGTGATGCCGATGCCCGGCGCATCTGTCATGGCGATCTTTGCCCCGTCAAATATGGGGCCGCCCTCATAGGGGTCTGTCTTACAGAGCGCCGGGCCGTCCAGGTCGTGCCTCGTGATAACGCCCTTGGCCGCCGCCAGATGAGAAGCCGCGCTGACCGCCAGCTTGCTCTCCAGCATACATCCTGTCATACATTCTACTCCAAAACTCTCCGCAATGCCACAGATTTTTAACGCTTCATAAAGACCGCCCGTTTTCATCAGCTTGATATTGATCAGGTCGGCGGCGCCCTCCTGGATCAGCCGGATGGCGTCCTTTGGCGAAAAGACGCTCTCATCCGCCAGAATGGGGGTGAACACATTGGAGGTGACATATTTCATCCCTTCAAAATCATGGGCGTCCACGGGCTGTTCCACCAGGTCGATTTCCAAACCCTTATCCTCCATGGCCCGGATGATGCGCACCGCTTCCTTGGGCTGCCAGCCCTGGTTGGCGTCCACCCGGATCAGGATATCCTTTCCCACCGCCTGGCGGATGGCCGCGATACGCTCCACGTCCTTAAGGCCTTCCTTGCCCACCTTGACTTTCAGGATGCGGAACCCCCGCTCCACGCCCCTTATGCTGTCCCACACCATCTCTTCCGTGTCGTTGACGCTGATGGTGATATCCGTCTCTATGGCATCCTGATGCCCGCCCAACACCTTATATAAAGGACGGTTCAGGTTCTTCGCATAGAGATCGTATACCGCCATATCCACCGCCGCCTTGGCGGAAGTATTTTTCACGATGCATTTGTGCATCCTGTTCATAATTCCGTCCAGATCCTCGATATCCATACCTGTGATGGCAGGCGCGATAAAGTCCCTGATGGCGACCACAATGGAACCCTTTGTGTCTCCCGTGATGACTGCCGTGGCAGGAGCCTCACCGAATCCTGTCTGACCATCGTCCGCCATAATCCTGACAACAATGTCATTTACGGAGTCCACCGTCCGCAGCGCCGTCTTAAACGGTGTCACAAGGGGGATCTGTATTTCTCCAAGTTCTATTTTTGCTATCTTCATACTTCCATCCATGCCTTTCCATAACCTGTTTCAGACATTTCCTGTCTTTCCGTCTCCAGATAAAGCGCCCACGCAATCCTTTGTATGAAACGGTTAAACGCGGGGCAGTCCGTCTCATTGCCCAGACAGCAGAGGATGAAAGGCTGCCTGCCAAAGATGATGCCCACATCATGGGTGATGCCGTCATCCTCGCCCGTCTTGTGGGCAATGGGAACGCATCCCTGAAAATCAAAGGGCATCTTGTTTTTCAGCCGCTGGGATCTCAGGATATCCAGCATTTCCCGGGAGGACGGCTCGTCGATCAGTATCCCCCGATACATTCTCTCCAACATATCCGCGATCTCCGTCCCGGACACATAATTCTCGATCCCCCTGGCGGAAGCGGATCCGTCAAACAGCAGGCGGTTGACGCGGCAGGTGCAATAGCCCATCCCTGCCAGGGAATCATTGACCGCCTCTACGCCCCCCAGCAGCCTGATCAGGATGTTGGTGGCGGTGTTATCGCTCAGTATGATCATCAGGTTGTAAAGATCCTGCACCGTCAGGTTCAGGCCCGCGTGCATCCTGTTCAGGCAGCCGCAGGAGGGCATCTTATCTTCTTCCTGCAGCACATACAGCTGGTCTTTTTTCAGCATTCCTGCCTGCATCTGACGGAAAGTCTCGACCAGAATGGGGATCTTAATGACGCTTGCCGCCATCATGGGCACATCGCCGTTGTGATCCATGATCTCTCCCGTGGTCAGATTTTTATAATACACAGTAAGCTTGCCGGGGATTCCCTGTAAAAGTTCCTCGATACTCCTGTTGTCCATGGTGCTTCCTCCATCCTCGCCATTGATACCCGGTATCTCTCCGCATTCACTCCGCCATCTCCCGCAGCATGGCGATCTCCGCCTGATACCCGTCCAGTTCGTTGGGCGTCTCCAGGTAAAACGGTAAATCTTTCAGGGCGGGGTGATTTACGATCCTGCCGAAAGCTTCCATTCCGATCTGTCCCTGCCCGATCTTCTCATGCCTGTCCTTATGGGCTCCGCAGGGATTCATGGAATCATTGAGATGGATCGCTTTGAGCCGTCCCAGGCCGATCACGCTGTCAAATTCCCTGACCACATCATCCAGATGCTCCACAATATCGTAACCGCCGTCCCAGATATGGCAGGTATCAAGGCATACGCCCACCTTATCGGAAAGATCCACTTTGTCGATGATCCTGCGGAGTTCCTCAAAGCTTCTGCCCATCTCCGTGCCTTTTCCCGCCATGGTCTCCAAAAGCACCGTGGTGTGCTGTTCCGGTTTCAGCACCTGGTTCAGCGCGTCCGCGATCAGTTCGATCCCCTGATCCGCCCCCTGTCCCACATGGCTTCCGGGATGAAAATTGTACAGTGCGTCCGGGATCATTTCCAGACGCCTGATATCATCGGCCAGTGTTTCCAGCGCAAACTGCCTTGTCCTGTCCTCTTTGGCACAGGCATTGATGGTGTACGGCGCATGGGCGAGGGGATTCCCGATCCCCGTCTGTTCAAACAACGCCAGCATGGCTTCTATATCCGCCCTCTGCCACTCTTTCGCGGCGCCTCCTCTGGGATTCCTGGTAAAATACTGGAAAGTATCCGCTCCGATGGACTGCGCCGTCTTCGCCATATCCAGAAACCCTTTTGAGGAAGATAAATGACATCCGATCCTTAACATAACTCTCTGTTTTCCCTTCTGTTTCTGCCCTCACGGAAATGATCCACGCCCCGGGCTCATACAGCCATGCTGCGCCCGGATCGTGAATCATCTTATCGCAGATCCTTTTTCTATATGATACGCCTCACCGCCAGTATGGTCTTATACTGCGCGTTGCTGATCTTGATCCCTGTCCTGGAACTGCTGGCATGGACGATCAGGTTATTGCCAATGTAGATCGCCACATGGCCCTCATAACAGATCAGGTCGCCGGGCTGCGCCTCCTCATAGGAAACACCGGTGCCCGCGCTCCTCTGCTGGCTGGAAGTCCGAGGCAGCGAGTAACCGTAATCCGCGTATACCCTGTAGGTAAACCCGGAACAGTCCGCCCCCTGCGTCAGGCTGGTGCCGCCTGCCACATAAGGGTTGCCGATATACTGGCAGGCATAATTAGCGATTTGCTTGCCCAGGTCGCTGCCGGAAGCGGCATTGATCACCGCCGTATAATTCGTGGTGGAAGAAACAGGATTGGTCGTCGGCTTCTTATTCTGTGCCGCCAATGCGGCCTGTAACTCTTTCAGCCGCTTCTGCTCCTGCTGCAGCTGCGTCTTTGACACGGCCGCTTCCTGCTGCAGGCGGCTGATCTCCGCCGCATAATTGGCTGACTCCCGCTTTTTCTGTTCCAGCAGCACATCCAGACCGGCTTTCTGTTCCCGCAGCGCGGCCTCGTCAGCCTGCAGATTCTGCATGTCCTGCTCCAGCGCGGCCTTTTCTGCCTCCAGCTGGTTCCACAGTTCCTGCACCAGTTCTTTTGTCTCGATGAACTCGTTCAGCATCCG
Source organism: Lachnospiraceae bacterium (assembly GCA_023664345.1). Taxonomy (GTDB): domain Bacteria; phylum Bacillota; class Clostridia; order Lachnospirales; family Lachnospiraceae; genus Acetatifactor. The sequence continues at coordinate 57,048 of JAMPFQ010000024.1, forward strand.
CTTGTTGTACTCATATACTTTTTCAATGTAGTCCATACTGTTCAGGACATCCCCGATCCCCTTGCCCTTTAACAGCGCGTTCAGGTAGGAGTCATTCCCGTTTTCATACATCAGGCGTGTCTGCGCCGCCATGCTTGCCCGCTGATCCTCTTCTTTCTGCAGGGCCGCCTCATACTCCGCCTCCGTGGCCTCGATCTGGGTCTGTTTGTCCGCGATCTCCGCCCTTTTCTGGGCGATCTCGTCCTCCAGCATACTGATGCTTGTCATGGTGTTGAGGATCTCCGCGTTCAGGTCGTCGATAGCCTCCTGTATCAGATCCTGCTCGTCTTCCATGGCCGCGATCTCATTGTTGATATCCTGAAGCTGCTGGGTGATGCTGTCGATATTGTTCTGGATACCGGAGATCGTGGAAGCCTCCGCTGTCAGAGGATGGCACGTCAGGGTCAGTGCGGCAACGGCAAAAGCCGTTATAAAGTTTTTTATGATCGCTTTCTGCTTTTTCATACCTAAAAGCATACCACACTTTCCCGCAATTTTCATCAGTTAAAACCTTAAGGAATTATAAAAACGCAACTGGCTGACGTGCGAACTGTAACTACAGGTCACAGGTATGCACGGTCCTGGGGAACGGAATGACGTCGCGGATATTGCTCATGCCCGTCAGGTACATGACGCATCTCTCAAAGCCCAGCCCGAATCCCGCGTGCCGCACGGAACCGTATCTCCTCAGATCCAAATAAAAGTCGTAATCCTCTTTCTTCAATCCCAGTTCATCCATTCTCTGTTCCAGCGTTCCCAGCTTGTCCTCACGCTGGCTGCCGCCGATGATCTCGCCGATGCCGGGGACCAGGCAGTCCATGGCCGCCACTGTCCTGCCGTCCTCATTAAGCTTCATATAGAATGCCTTGATCTCCTTGGGATAATCGGTCACAAACACGGGACGTTTAAACACTTCCTCTGTCAGGTATCTCTCATGCTCCGTCTGCAGGTCGCAGCCCCAATACACTTTATAGTCGAAAGCATCATTGTGCTTCTCCAGGATCTCGATGGCCTCCGTGTAAGTCACATGGCCGAAGTCAGAATTTGCCACATGCTCCAGCCTCTCGATCAGCCCCTTGTCCACAAACTGATTAAAGAACGCCATCTCCTCCGGCGCGTTGTCCAGCACATAGCGGATCACATATTTTAACATGCCCTCCGCCAGCATCATGTCGTCTTTCAGATCTGCAAACGCCATCTCCGGCTCGATCATCCAGAACTCCGCCGCATGTCTGGTGGTGTTGGAATTTTCCGCCCGGAAAGTGGGGCCGAAAGTATATACGTTCTTAAACGCAAAAGCGTATGTCTCCACGTTCAGCTGCCCGCTGACGGTAAGATTGGTCGCTTTTCCGAAAAAGTCCTGTGAAAAGTCCACTTTCCCGTCCTCCGTGCGGGGAGGATTTTCCAGATCCAGGGTGGTCACCTGGAACATCTCTCCGGCGCCCTCACAGTCGCTTCCGGTGATCAGAGGCGTGTGTACATAGACAAATCCCCTGTCCATAAAGAACGTATGGATGGCGTAGGCGATCAGGGAACGCACCCTGAAGACCGCCTGGAACGTGTTCGTCCTGGGGCGCAGATGGGAAATGGTGCGCAGATACTCAAAGGAATGGCGCTTTTTCTGTAAGGGATAATCCGCCGTGGAAACGCCCTCCACCACAACTTCCCCCGCCTGCAGTTCGAAAGGCTGCTTTGCCTCCGGCGTGGCCACCACCGTGCCTTTGACGATCACCGCCGTGCCCACGTTCATCTTACAAAGTTCCTCAAAATTATCAAGCTTGTCCCCATAGACCACCTGCAGCGGCTCAAAGAAAGTACCGTCATTGATCACCAGGAAACCAAAGGTCTTGGAATCCCGGTTATTTCTCACCCAGCCGCCCACGGTGATCTCCTTTCCAAAATACTCCTCCCGGTTGCGATAAAGATCGCGGATGTCTGTCAGTTCCATTTTCTACCTCCTATTCAATTGCCATATATGACAATTTGTTCCGCCTCTTCACTCCTGCGCCCCATACCAGGGAAGTGATCTTCAGCCGCTCCCGCGTCTGAAATCCTTTCCGGCGCTTCCGTTTCGAGGCTGATCGTTAATTGATCTGCGTATGCTCCATCAGGTAATCCATCACCTTTTCCATCATGAGCGCGTTGCGGTATTCCTCCGCCGAATTGTTTCCCAGATATTCTTCCACCGTTTCTGCCCCGGCATTCTCGGCGTATTGCTGCAGCGTTTCTTTCAATTCTTTGTCGCTCACATTCAGGTCTTCCTGATTTGCAATGGCCTGCAGAGTAATGTCCTGCTTCGTCAGTTCCGTGGCATAATCATTGATATACGTCTCCGCATCCATCCCAAAGAATGTATAGGTGTACGTATCCGCGTCCAGCCCGTATGCCGCGGCAGAATTGACAATGCTGCTCACATATGCCTTATTGCTCTCCAGTATGGCATCGGGCAGTTCCCCATAGGTACTCCCGTCAAAAAGCGCTTTCATGATGGCGCCCTTTACGCTGCGCTCATGATCCTGCGCCTTGCTGGCATAGATCCTGTCATAATAATACTGCTGCAGCTGTGCCACCGTGCTGACATTTTCCAATCCCATGGCTGCTGCCACTTCGTCCCGCAGTTCCACGATATAATTGACCGTAACGGTAAATATGACCGCCTGTCCTGCCAGTTCCGTGTTGCCATAATTTTCGGGGAAAGTCAGGTTCAGGTCAACCGTTTCGCCAGGCCGCACTCCCACCAGACCGTCCTCGAACCCGTCGATATAACTGTCCGAGCCAAGAACCAGAAAAGCGCCGGAAGCGGTTCCGCCGTCAAAGGCCACATCATCCCTCTTTCCCACATAGTCAATGTTCACGGTATCTCCGTCCGCCGCTGCCCGATCCGTGATCCCGCTGTTTTCCAGGGTTGCAAATCCGCTGTATGCTTCCATGACGCTTAAATCACGCTCCGCGTCCGTGACAGTGACCGGTTCCACGCTGATGCTCATATTCTGATAATCGCACAACGTCACATAGGAATCTGTCTTCAGATCCCGCAGCGCGTTCTCTTCCCTGCTCTGTCCACAGCCGACCATCAATCCGGCGGCCAGGATCATTGCCAGGATCCCTGCTTTACTTCTTTTCAAATTCATACCTCCCTGTCCGCTTATCCTGACGCTTTCCGCGTTCTCCTGCTGCGCACATGGGTATAGTGTAACACAAAATCCGGATAACGTAAAGCGTGCCCGCGTCCGGATGTTGCAAAAAAAACAGCGGTCCAGCCCCAACTGTTACCAAAAAACAAATCCCGGTTCATTTAATGATTGCTGATGAAATATGTATATAAAGATACATTTTGAATATTATGTAAACTTATGAGCCTATCAGTTAATGGCTGACAGGCTTTTGTAATGGATTTGTACCTGCTCAAAATGTAGAAATTTCAAGCGTTTTTTATGCAACATACGCAATAATCCGAAAATCGAATATGGTGCGGAGGCAAAAAAGGGCTATACATTACCAATGAGTTGCATGCGTGTCAGCATGGCAGCAGCTTGCTGAATCAGCATCAACCATAAATGCCAGACAGCCAAAGTCAGAAAAGATCAAAGAAGAAATACCGTCAGATGAAAAACAGCCCTGTATGCATTGTAAGACAGGACAAAATATCTAAGACCTATTCTTTTCCAAAATCATACATCAGCTATCGCAAGCCGAGGGCAGTCAGCAAGGAACAGAGGGAACGGGCAATGCAGATGATGATCAAACGGAACAGGGCAAAAGAAGATTAAAGAAAATTTAATGGAATTGTGAATGTGTTTGTAGTAAAATAGCCATGTTGGACTATTCAACAAACGCGAATTTGAAGTTGGCGGAGAGAATGTAGATGAAAAATTATATAAGGACAAATATGATTCCAATTATCATAGAAGTGATATTTATTATATCATGCTTTATTGTTCCAAGAGAGTATTACATATACACCAATTTTTGCTTTTATTTGATATTAGTAATATATTTTTGGTGCAGAAAAGATTTTTCGTTAAAGAACTGGTCACATAACCTAAAAAATGGGAAAAAATTTTGGAAGCATGTTATTTTGACGGCATTAGGATTTATTGGTGCGTTTGTAATAACAATGGTTTTAGAGAGTATATTCTCGGATTTTAATACGGGAATGATCGGGTTACGGAGAAATTCGTGGATAACATTGATAATATTTGCTATATCTACAGTTTTACTTCCGCCAATTGTAGAAGAAACTTTTTTTAGAAAAAATATGATTTCTTTTGACAATAAAGTTATACTGATCATTACAACTTTATTGGAGATGTTAATGTATGCTCTTGAACATTCGCTTGCTGTTTGGGGAATTTTCTTGACAATGATCTGGGCGTTGCCTTTAAGTATTTCATATATCAAGACAAAAAATGTTTATGTACCGATGACTGCACATTTTATAGGTAATTTATTTGGTAATGGAATAGATATTATTTTTACAATTATTGCAATGATTTCAAATAAGTAGGTCATGCTTTTTACGCATCTACCACAATTCTAAGGGATCTTCCGCATCCACCCACATCTGTAAGTTATCATCGAGTGCCAATCAAATCCAATGTTCATTGGATTGCATATATCGAGCGGCTCGTCTATTGCCAGCAAGTCCAAAGCACATTGAGAGCAGGGAGTGGTCCGCAGTCCATCTTCCGCCACATTATAGTCAATTCGCAGGATATACCTGTCAAAGGTAGTTACATCAACGCTGTTGTACATACAATAGAATCATAGGGCAGATTCTATTGTCAAAGGGCTATTGTATTCTGCATATATGAATCTCATATCTTATCTTGCCTTTCTTTTCTAATCGCATTTTCGGAGAAATCAAGAACGCATTTCAATCAGTTCATTTCGCCTGATTTATTTTGTGTTATACTTTGTTACAGGTTTTTCTTGTCTTCGCTCCGCTCCGGTTGGCACAGAGCAGATGTTCATCGGACATCTTGTGCTCTTATTTCTGCCCTTATGGGCGTTCGGTAACAAAATCCAATCAGAGATTGGATTGGAAAGTGTAAGGGCAAACTCACTTGCTATAAATTTAGCATTTTCAAGGGTTTGCGGACTTTTTGAAGATAAGATATAACAGTTAATAAATGCTATAAAAAGTGTCTTATCATAATTCAGGTTTGTGTAAGCAACATGAAAAATAGTATTATTGATAAATCAGTTTCATTTTCATAAAATAGCTAATTCAATAAGGATGCTTGTCAATCATGTTGAAATGCAATTATATTTTTTATAAAATGTTAGATTTATGATATTACAAAGCAATAGGGTGTCTTTTAGTCTTCTCATTTCCAGAAGCAGGAATATTCATTTTCTGTATATTTATAAGCGGTGTCGGGTTTGGATAGTCAATAGATACAAATCAAAGACCCCGCAGCAAGCTGACGGGGTATCAATCTTGCAACGCAGCAAGC
>JAMPFQ010000025.1 GCA_023664345.1 Lachnospiraceae bacterium
GTCTCTGCTGCCATCTGTGCAGCATATGGAGTAGATTTCCTTGAACCTCTAAATCCCAGACCACCGGCGCTTGCCCAGCTCAGAGCGTTGCCCTCATTATCGGTCAGGGTAACGATCGTATTGTTAAAAGAAGACTGGATATGTGCCTGTCCGCGTTCAACGTTTTTCTTTACGCGCTTCTTTGTTACTTTTTTTGCAACCTGTTTCGCCATTTTTAAACTAACCTACTTTCTCCTTAAATTTACAGTTACATGGAACCATGGAACCTTAGTATCAAGAAATAATTCAACTTCGTTTCATTATTTCTTTTTGTTAGCCACAGTACGCTTGGGTCCCTTGCGGGTCCTCGCATTGTTCTTGGTATTCTGTCCGCGGACGGGCAGCCCCTTACGATGACGGATACCACGATAGCAGCCGATCTCCTGCAGTCTCTTGATGTTCAGCGCGACCTCACGTCTCAAGTCACCTTCTACCATGACGTTCAGCTTCTCAAGAGCCTCGGTGATCTTCTTCACTTCCTCATCGGTGATATCCCTGACCCTGGTGTCAGGATTTACGCCTGCTTCCTTCAGAATCTTGTTGGAAGTAGACCTGCCGATCCCATAGACATAGGTCAGACCGATCTCAATTCGTTTTTCTCTGGGTAAGTCAACACCTGCGATACGAGCCATTTACATTTCCTCCATTTCTATGCATCCTTATCCTGATGCATCCCGCGCACGCTATGGTCTGTTCAACGTGCGCATTCTGTTACTAATTGACTGGGGCTTTCACCCAATCGGATCTGCATCCAATCTGTCTGTTTCCAAGAGAAACATTTCCAAGGGAAATATTTTCCGAAAAGAAACAGTGCCAAGAAGTAATCACCTGTAAGCCCTATCCCAGTTCTATGATAATCAATGGCATCAAAAATGCTGCGCCATTGGTTCAGCCGCACATAAAAACCGGACAAGAACTCACTTGACCTGCCGGTCTGTCAGCCAGACCGCATACGGGCAGTGATCATCCCTGTCTCTGCTTATGCTTCGGATTCTCGCAGATTACTCTGATGCGTCCTTTTCTCTTGATGATCTTGCACTTTTCGCAAATTGGTTTTACTGATGATCTAACCTTCATCTTAAACCCTCCTTTCAAAAAAGACCGCTTTATATTATAGCATAGGGGCTGCCGCTTGGCAACCCCTATCTAATAACATTTAGACCATATTTTTCTATTTTTTTGAAATTTCTTTCCATGCCTGTATCCCCATACAGCCCACGGCCAGGGCCGCCACCGCAATGATGCGGAAAGTAAACCGGGCATGCAGCGCCGAGTGATGCTGCACCGCGATGATCCATACAAAGGGGATGCAGAAAACGAGCATGTAGGGAATCAGACCGATCAATGCCCCCATCCCTTTTTTCCTGCAGGCTGCTATGATCAACGTCAGGGAGACCAGCGCTATGACCGCCGCCATAACAGGATAGATCACATGATCATACTCCTGCAGGTTCAGGCCGATCACATAAAAGCCTCCGTTCAAGCGGGGCCTGCCGCCGATGGCCTCCGTCCTGCCGATGATGGACCATATGGCATCCCTGATGGTGCCCGTGTGCAGCGTCAGATCCGCAATGATCCATTTCATGGCCCACATGCCCGCATAGCCAATGCCCCAACATACGCTGTAGCCGATCGTCTTTTGCAGGATATCCTTCAGCGCCGGAACTGCCTCTGACCGGCTTCTGACTGCTTTACTTTCATTGATAAGGAAGAAAGCACAGAGAGGAAATCCCAGCGTTACTATCGGATAAGTCAGGAAATCAAAATAGGAAGTCAGGATCCCCACCATCAGGAAAAACTCCGGATACCGTTTCTTTTCCTGCAGCCGATCATTCTTCAAAAGCATGAATATCAGGGCCGCCAGCGTGATGACCCAGCACACTGTCATGGTCAGCGATACCAGCACCAGCAGCGGTTTCATGAACAGGAACCCAGCGATCATCGCCACTGCCACACCGGGCTGTTTCTTCCTGACGGACAGCGCCGCCGCCACAGCCATCAGCAGAAACTGCATCAGCACACCCATCACAGATATCTGCTTCCAGCTGAACACCAGGAGCAGTGGCTTCAGATACACCAGATATCCGTGCCAATATCGGGAATACTCATGCAGATGCATACTCTCGGTATCCTGTCCGGCACAATAGGCTTTCAGGGAATCCTCCGGCGTCCAGACCTCTTCCTCCAGGTCATTGTGGTACATCCACATTGCATGCTCGAACACATTCTTTCCCGGGATCCGTTCTATGGCATTCTGTACCATGATGGCATCCGTGTAGGATTCCCGCTTCGTCTGCAGATAGACCGCAAAACCGCTGTACGATCCCTGATCCACATCCCTTAACATGACATCTGTACTGACCGCCACATGGCGTTTCATTCCCTCTGTGGGCAGGCAAAAGACCAAGATCAGCAGCAGCGTTCCGAACAGGGCGCTTCCCAGGATCGATACCGCCATATTGCGCAGCAGTTTTCCAAACTGCGCTTTCACTTACTTATCTCTCCAGATGATACGTCCCTTGCTCAGGTCGTAGGGAGACAGTTCCAGAGTCACCTTATCACCGGGAAGGATACGGATAAAATTCTGGCGCAGTTTGCCGCTGATATGAGCCAGCACACGATGCCCGTTCTCCAGTTCCACCTGAAACATGGTGTTGGGCAGCTTTTCCACTACTGTTCCTTCAATTTCGATCACATCACTTTTAGACATACACTTCCTCCAACATACTTTTTACTGTGTTTCGATATACTTCTTGATCGCATACCTGATCTCTTCGGGATAAACTTTTCCGCCTGTCTGAAGCTTCCGCAGCAGTCCATCTTCCACCGTCCTCTTAATGGGCTGGATATGTTTCAGCTTTTTCTTCTTGGGCCGCTCCTGCGTCTTCGTCTTCCCGTCGCACAGGAAAACAAATTCACCCTCGCAGGCCGCGACCACATACAGGCTGCCTTTATCATGTCCCGCTTTCGAGATCACAAACTGTCCTATCATCTTCTCATCTATTCTCCATGCGCACGGACCACCCGGCTTCCGTTAATACAGGGTAAGGATCTCCGGCTCGCCCTCCGTGATCAGTATCGTATTTTCATAATGAGCCGATATGGAGCCGTCTTCCGTAACAACGGTCCAGTCATCGTCAAGCCATTCCACATCCGCCCTGCCCATATTGATCATGGGCTCGATGGCAAGGGTCATGCCGGGCCGCAGTTTCGGCCCCCGGCGGATCTGTGCGAAATTAGGCACCTGAGGATCCTCATGAAGCTGTGTTCCCACACCGTGTCCCACCAGATCCCTCACGATCCCATATCCGTAAGGCTTTATATAGGAAGCAATGGCGTTGGAAATGTCAAATAAATGATTTCCGGCTCTTGCTGCTTTTATACCCGCAAAAAAACTCTCCCTTGTGGCATCGATCAGCTGCCTTGCCTCCTTGCTGATCTGGCCCACCGCATGGGTCCGGGCCGCATCGGAATGATATCCTTTGTAGATCATCCCCGCGTCCAGGCTGACGATATCGCCCTCCTGCAGAATCCGATGCTTGTTGGGGATCCCATGAACCACCTCATCGTTCACAGACACGCAGATGCTTGCGGGATATCCGTTATAATGCAGGAAATTGGGAATGCCCTCCAGCTGTCGGATCAGCTTGTCGCCTTTGATATCGATATCTCTGGTGGAAATACCGGGTCTTATGAATTCTTCCAGTTCCTTATGTACAATTGCCAGTCGCCTGCACGATTCACGGATCAGCTGGATCTGCTCCGGCGTCTTGATTATGATCCCCATGGCGCTTTACCTCAGGATCTCCGCGATCGCCGCGAACACATCCTGCATATCCATTGTGCCGTCAACAGTCTTCAGCACGCCTTTTCCGATGTAGAAATCAATCAGGGGCTGTGTCTGCTCATGGTATATTTTCAGCCGGTTCTGGACTGTTTCCGGCTTATCATCATCGCGGAGCGCCAGTTCGCTGCCGCAGCTGTCGCAGATGCCTTCTTTCTTGGGCGGAACATGCTCCAGATGGTAGGTGGCGCCGCACTTTAAGCAGGCACGCCTGCCGGACATCCTTTTCACGATGTTTTCATCCGGCACATCCACATTGATAGCATAGTCGATCTTCTCGCCCAGCCTGTTCAGCGCCTCGTCCAGTACCTCCGCCTGAGGGATGGTGCGGGGAAATCCGTCCAGCACATATCCTGATGCGCAGTCCGGCTGCGCTACTCTGTCAAGGAGAATCTTCACAGTCAGTTCATCAGGCACCAGAAGCCCCTGATCCATATATTTCTTTGCCTCCATGCCAAGTTCCGTTCCGTTCTTGATGTTGGCACGGAAGATATCTCCCGTGGAAACATGCGGGATCTTATATCTTTCCGCGATCATTTTCGCCTGCGTGCCCTTGCCTGCGCCGGGTGCGCCTAACATGATAATCTTCATTCTCTGCCTCTCAATCTGCCGACATATGATACCGACTCTAAAATAACAGTTCTATTGTAACTATTTTATCAAGAATTTTCAATATCTATCTTTGATTTTACTGAAAAAAGGAAACCGTCTGAGCCGACAGTTCCCTTTCCCTTATATGAATACAATTCAGTTCATACCGCCTCCTGCGGCACAAACAATCAATGAACCGGTGCAAGTCTGGAAGAATCCACTTGTGGATTCTTCCCGGAATGACTTAGATTTTCTTAGGTCAGGTCCTTTCTGGCCTTAGAAAATCTTCATTCCGTGCACGCTTAGTTCTCCAAAAAGCCTTTATAATTGCGGACCAGCATCTGGGACTCAAGCTGCTTGATAGTCTCCAGGACGACGCTGACGATAATGATCAGGCTGGTGCCGCCAAAGGACACGGACGCCTTGAACACGCCGCTGAAAATATAGGGCAGTACCGCAATGATGGTCAATCCGACAGCGCCGATGAACACCACATAGTTGAGAACCCTGTTCAGATAATCGCTGGTAGGCTTGCCGGGTCTGATACCGGGGATAAAGCCGCCCTGCTTCTTCATGTTGTCGGCGATCATCAGCGGATTAAAGGTAATGGACGTGTAGAAATACGCAAAAAATATGATCAACACGATATATACCAGCAGTCCGACGGAGTATTTGATCTGACTGGGATTGCACCAGTAACCGGCATTCAGGTACTTTAAGATCTCGCTCCATACGCCTGTTCCCTTATACCCCGCAAAAGAGGATATGATGATGGGAAGCTGGAGCAGGGACTGCGCGAAGATCACCGGAATGACACCGGAAGTATTCACTTTCAGCGGAATACTGGAAGTATTGCCGCCTACCATTTTTCTGCCCTGTACCTTGTTGGCGTACTGTACCGGAATCTTGCGCACGCCATCGTTCAGGATGATGACCAGCACCACCATGGCGATGATGATGGCAAAAATGATCACTGCCGCCAGGATAGCCGTAGCGGGCGCTTTTCCAAAGACAAACTGTTCAAACAGGTTGCTCAGATCTTCCGGAAGCCTGGAAATGATATTGATAACCAGTACAATGGAGATACCGTTTCCGATACCTTTCTCCGTGATCCTCTCACCAACCCACATCAGGAACGCACTGCCCGCAGTCAGCGTCACGATGGCCGTGATCACGTTCAGCGCGTTAAACTCCGTCAGATAGCCCTGCCTGCCGAAACCGATGGACATTGCCGTAGACTGGATCAGCGCCAGCCCGATGGTCACATATCTTGTGATCGCCGTCATCTTCTTCCTGCCGTCCTCACCGTCACGCTGCATCTCCTCAAGCTTGGGGATCGCGATCGTGAGCAGCTGGATAATGATGGAGGAAGTGATATAGGGGCTGATGTTCAATGCCAAAATGGACATATTCAAAAAGGAACCACCTGTGATCGCATCAAAAAAACTGAACGCACCCTCAGACTGAGCAGCAAACCAATTCCTGAAATATGCGCCGTTCACCCCCGGAACAGGCAGCTGTGACCCGATACGGATCACAACCAGCATGCCGAAAGTAAACAGTATCTTATCTCTGATCTCTTTGATCTTGAATGCGTTTTTCAGTGTTGTAAGCATTACATCACCTCTGCTGTTCCACCAAGCGCCTCAATCTTTTCCTTTGCAGATGCGCTGTAAGCATCCACTTTTACGTTGAGTTTTTTGGTAAGTTTTCCGTTTCCGAGTATCTTTACGCCATCCTTACCATTCTTGATCATTCCGTTTCTGTGGCGTTTGATGATACCAGCTTCCACAAGGGCATCCACATCCACTGTTGCCCCGTCCTCAAAGCGTTCGAGAGCACTGACATTGATCGCCAGTATTTCCTTTGCGTTCATGTTTTTAAAGCCTCTCTTGGGAATTCGTCTGTACAAAGGCATCTGACCGCCTTCAAAACCGATCCTGGGCGCCCCGGAACGGGCTTTCTGACCCTTATGTCCCTTACCTGCAGTCTTGCCGTTTCCTGAACCATGTCCACGGCCTCTTCTGAAATCATTGTGCTTGGAACCTTTTGCGGGTCTCAAATTGGATAATTCCATTTCTAACACCTCCTTATCTCATCATACTTCTACTTCTTCAACTTTCAACAAATGGCCAACCTGGCGGATCTGTCCCCTGGTGGCATCATTGTCAGGAAGTATTATGGACTTACCGATCTTGCGAAGTCCCATAGATTCAACAGTTGCTCTATTCTTCGGCACCGCCCCGATCGTGGACTTTACCAAAGTGATCTTTAACTTCTTATCTGCCATTGTTGTTCTCCTTTTTATTCCAGTTTTGTTCCAACTCTCCGCTAGGCCAAGATCTCTTCAACTGACTTGCCGCGGCTCTTAGCTACCTCTTCAGGAGACTTCAGCTGACTCAGACCGGTGATCGTAGCAAGAACAACATTCTGCTTGTTGTTGGAACCGAGGGACTTGGTACGGATATTCTTGATGCCTGCAAGCTCGCATACCACACGGGCAGGACCGCCTGCGATGATACCGGTACCTTCGGGAGCCTTTTTCAGCAATACATTGGAAGAGCCATACTTACCGATAAAATCGTGTGTGATGGAATTATTCTCATCCAATGCAACTTTGACGATGTGCTTCATCGCGTCTTCCTTACCCTTGCGGATCGCCTCGGGAATCTCTACAGCCTTACCAAGGCCGGCGCCTACATGGCCGTTGCCGTCCCCTACAACTACCAACGCGGTAAAACGCATGTTACGGCCGCCCTTGACAGTCTTGGTTACACGCTTGATAGTAACAACCTTATCCGTTAACTCAAACTGGCTTGCATCTATGATTGTGTGTTTCATGGTGTTGTATCCCTCTTCCTTTCCTAGAATTCCAGGCCAGCTTCTCTTGCTGCCTCGGCTAATGCTGCCACTTTGCCATGATAGATATAGCCGCCTCTGTCAAAAACAACTGTCTTGATGCCTTTCTCCTGTGCGCGTTTCGCGATCACAGTACCGAGATATGCCGCCGCCTCAACATTATTGGTCTTCTCCAGCTCGCCCTTGATATCTTTCTCAAGAGTGGAAGCGGATGCTAATGTATTCCCAACAGTATCGTCGATAATTTGAGCATACATATGATTGTTGCTCCTGAATACTGCCAGACGGGGTCTTTCAGCAGTACCGCTGAAGCGGTTACGGATTCTCATGTGCTTTTTCACACGAACATCTTTTCTTGATTTCTTTTTAACCATCTTCATACTCTCCTTATCTATTATTTCTTGCCGGTCTTACCAACTTTACGTCTGATCGTCTCATCGGCATACTTGATACCCTTGCCCTTATAAGGTTCAGGCTTTCTCTTATCCCTGATCTCGGCTGCGAACTGGCCAACCTTCTCTTTATCAATACCCTTTACGATGATCACGTTCTGTCCTTCTACAACGGACTCGATGCCCTCGGGATCTTCCATCTCAACGGGATGGGAATATCCCAGGTTCAGTGTCAGCTTCCTGCCGCTCTTGGCCGCTCTGTATCCGACACCGTTCACCTCCAGCTTCTTCTGGAAGCCCTCGGTAACACCTACAACCATATTATGGATGAGAGTTCTGGTCAGGCCGTGAAGAGATTTCATCCTCTTCAGGTCATTAGGCCTGGAAACCCGCACCTCAGCGCCCTCTACCTTGATCTCCATTTCAGTGGGCAACACCCTCTCAAGAGTACCCTTGGGTCCCTTGACCGTCACCCTGTTATTTTCTGCAACTTCCACAGTAACGCCTGCGGGAATCGCGATTGGCATTCTACCTATACGTGACATGCCCGTACCTCCTGTTTTTATATTTAGAACGATTGCTGCCTTACACTTTCCGCAAGTTCGTCATGAAAACTTGGAATTATCGCAAAAAATCAAATACTCCAATGAGCAAAAACCGCTCATTTCCGCGCTTGATTTTTCTGCTCCCTACCATACAAATGCTAACACTTCGCCGCCTACCTGTAGTTCCCTTGCTTTCTTGTCTGTGATCACACCCTGATTGGTAGAAATGATAGCGATACCCAGACCGCCAAGTACCTTGGGCAGATCATCCTTGCCGACATAGGAACGGAGTCCGGGCTTGGAGATCCTCTTGATGCCGGAAATAACCTTCTCGTTCTTATCTGCGCCGTATTTCAAAGTGATATGGATGGTCTTGAAGCTGCCATCCTCAATGATCTCATATTTCCTTATATAGCCCTCTTCTAAAAGGATGCCTGCGATTGCCAGCTTCATTTTAGAAGCAGGAACATCGACCGTATCATGTTTTGCAGTGTTCGCGTTACGGATTCTTGTAAGCATATCTGCAATAGGATCGCTCATTGTCATTGTTTATTTCCTCCTTCCTACCAACTTGCTTTCTTTACGCCGGGAATCTGACCCTTGTATGCCAGTTCACGGAAGCAGATCCTGCAAATTCCATATTTCTTCAAAACCGCATGTGGACGGCCGCAGATCTTGCAGCGTGTATACGCCTGCGTGGAAAATCTGGGCTTGCGCTGCTGTTTTATTTTCATTGATGTCTTAGCCATGAGAATTTACCTCCTTATCACTGTCTTGCGAACGGCATATTGAACAGGGTCAACAGTTCGCGTGCTTCTTCATCGGTCTTTGCGGTGGTCACAAAGATAACATCCATACCTCTGGTCTTATCGATCTTGTCATATTCGATCTCAGGAAAGATGAACTGCTCTTTGATACCCAGCGCGTAATTGCCCCTGCCATCGAAAGCATCGGGGTTGACGCCTCTGAAGTCACGCACACGGGGCAGTGCCAGATTCACAAGACGATCAAGGAACTCATACATCTTCTCACCGCGGAGAGTGGTCTTGCAGCCGATGGGCATACCCTCACGGATCTTAAAGTTCGCTACGGATTTTTTCGCTTTGGTGAGGACTGCTTTCTGGCCGGTGATGATCTCCATGTCAGCCACGGCATTCTCAAGGATCTTAGCATTCTCCTTCGCCTCGCCCACACCCATGTTGACGACGATCTTCTCCAGCTTGGGAACCTGCATAACATTCTTATATCCAAACTTTTTCATCATAGCATCTACAATCTCATTGTAGTACAATTCTTTTAATCTTGCCACTTTTCGTTCCTCCTTCCTATTGATCAGTCGATCACTTCGCCGGTCGCTTTCGCAAAACGGACTTTCCTGTCGCCGTCCATCTTGAAGCCGACTCTGGTAGGCTTGCCCTTGAAGACAAGCATGACATTGGATATATCAATAGGAGCTTCTCTCTGAATGATGCCGCCGTTAGGATTCGCCTGAGAGGGTTTCGCATGCTTTGTGATCATGTTCACACCCTCCACTACTACCTTTCTTTTCTTGGCATCTACGGAAATCACCTTTCCCTCTGCATTACAGTCTTTGCCGGCGATCACCTTTACGGTATCACCCTTTTTAATCTTCATTGTAGCCATATAGCGCCTCCTTATAACACTTCGGGAGCCAGGGACACGATCCTCATGAACTGTTTTTCACGAAGTTCCCTTGCTACCGGCCCAAAAATACGGGTTCCTCTGGGTGTCTTGTCTTCCTTGATGATGACCGCAGCATTCTCATCAAACCTGATGTAAGAACCGTCCTTACGGCGGACACCCTTTACGGTACGGACAACTACAGCCCTGACCACATCACCCTTCTTTACAACTCCGCCGGGTGTTGCATCTTTAACGGAAGCAACGATCACATCGCCAATGTGTGCATATCTTCTTGTAGAGCCGCCCATAACCCTGATGCAGAGTAACTCTTTCGCACCGGTGTTATCAGCAACTTTCAGTCTTGTTTCCTGCTGAATCATGATTACACCTCCTTGCGTGCTTCAGCACGCATACCAATCCATATTTGAAAGTTTACTTTCAAACTTTTCCTCCTTCACCGTGATCACGGTCAATCACTTCACTTTTTCTACGATCTCGACCAGTCTCCATCTCTTTTCCTTGGACAGGGGCCTCGTCTCCATAACCTTTACGGTATCGCCGATATTGCACTCGTTGTTCTCGTCATGAGCCTTCAGCTTGTATGTTCTCTTGACGATCTTCTTGTAAAGGGGATGCTTTACACGTTCTTCGATAGCCACAACGATCGTTTTATCCATCTTATTGCTGACAACCTTGCCAATACGGGTTTTTCTCAGATTTCTTTCCATGATCGGTCTCCTTTCCTCGCTCTCAACGATCAAGCCTTTGCTTTCTCGGTGATGACTGTCTGAATACGCGCAATGTTCTTTCTTACTTCCTTGATCCTTGCCGTATTATCCAGCTGATTGGTTGCGTTCTGGAATCTCAAATTGAAAAGTTCTTTCTTTGCGGCAACAAGTTCCTGATTCAGTTCCTCAACGGACTTGCCCCTTAATTCTTCTACAAACTTACTGGATTTCATTATTCTACACCGCCTTCCAAATCTGCCTTAGAAACGATTTTACACTTGCAGGGAAGCTTATGCATAGCCAGACGCAGAGCCTCCTTTGCTGACTCTTCAGGGACGCCGGCAATCTCAAACATAACGCGACCGGGCTTTACAACCGCTACCCAATACTCCAGAGTACCTTTACCGGAACCCATACGGGTCTCAGCAGGTTTTGCCGTCACAGGCTTATCGGGGAAGATCTTGATCCATACTTTACCTGTACGCTTTGTATAACGGGTCAGCGCAATACGTGCAGCTTCGATCTGATTGGATTTGATCCAGCAGGGTTCGATAGCAACAAGACCATATTCACCGAAGGTAAGAGTGTTGCCTCTTGTAGCCTTGCCGGCCATGCTGCCACGGAACTGTTTACGATGTTTTACTCTTTTCGGCATTAACATGATTATTTATCGCTCCCTTCCATCTGATTTCCCTTTGTAGGAAGTATCTCGCCCTTGTAGATCCAGACTTTGACACCTACTTTGCCATAGGTGGTGTCTGCCTCCGCAAAGCCGTAATCAATATCTGCTCTCAGCGTCTGAAGAGGGATGGTGCCCTCGCTGTAAAACTCTGTACGAGCCATATCCGCGCCGCCCAGACGGCCTGCGCAGCAGGTCTTGATGCCAAGAGCGCCCGCTTTCATGGTCCTGCCCATGCAGGATTTCATGGCACGTCTGAAAGACACACGGTTCTCCAGCTGCTGGGCAATGTTCTCAGCCACCAGCTGCGCATCCTTATCGGGCTTCTTGATCTCCTTGATATCAACCAGGACTTTCTTATCAGTGAGTTTCGCAAGTTCCGTCTTTGTAACCTCGATTTCAGCGCCGCCCTTGCCGATGATCACGCCGGGCTTTGCAGTGTGGATGATAACCCTTACTCTGTCAGATGCTCTCTCGATCTCGATCTTGGAGACACCTGCATTGTACAATTTCTTCTTAAGGTACTTTCTGATCTCGTAGTCCTCTACCAGATACTCTGCGAACTCGCCGTCAGCGTACCACTTGGAATCCCAATCTTTAATAACACCGACCCTAAGGCCGTGAGGATTAACTTTCTGTCCCATTTTGTTTGCTCCTTTCCTTATTTCTTCTCATCAAGCACAACAGTGATATGGCTCATTCTCTTCTCGATCCTGTAAGCCCTGCCCTGTGCCCTGGGCTGAACGCGCTTCATGGTAGGTCCCTTGTTCGCGTAGCACTCCGCCACATACAGGTTCTCTCTGTTCATACCATTATTGTTCTCGGCATTCGCGATAGCTGACTCAAGCAGCTTCTTGATAAGGCTGGAAGCGTATCTGGGACTGTACTCCAGGATACCGAGCGCAGTCTGTATATCCTTGCCTCTGATAGCGTCTAATACGAAACATGCTTTCTGCACGGACACTCTCGCGTAAGACAACTTTGCGGAAGGTCTGGTGTCTTTCTGGGCGTTTCTCTCTCTCTTGATCTGACTTCTATGTCCTTTAGCCATAGATATAAATCCTCCTTTTCAGAATAACAGCAACGCATCTGCTACAGGCCTGCACCCGCAGACAGACAGCCGCAATGCCCTCCCGGGCGATTGTGCGTTGGAACGCGGACTTTTTCTCATCTTTGCCGTGGCCAAGAGGCCACTGTCTTACTTCACTTTCGACTTTTTCTCATCTTTGCCGTGGCCTCTGTAAGTTCTGGTCGCTACGAACTCACCGAGTTTGTGGCCAACCATATCTTCGGTCACATATACAGGAACATGCTTTCTGCCGTCATGCACTGCAAATGTATGTCCCACGAAAGAAGGGAAAATTGTAGAGCGACGGGACCAGGTCTTGATGACCTGCTTCTGTCCTGATGCATTTAAAGCGTCAACTTTCTTTAACAGGCTTGCGTCTGCGAAAGGTCCTTTTTTCAGTGATCTAGCCATTGTCTTTCCTCCTGTTTTACTTGATTGCCCTGCCGTCACGTCTTCTCACGATCAGCTTATTGGAAGCTTTCTTTGCCTTACGGGTCTTCAGACCTAAAGCAGGCTTGCCCCAAGGAGTGCTGGGACCGGGACGTCCGATACCGGTCTTGCCCTCGCCGCCGCCATGAGGATGATCGTTCGGGTTCATAACAGAACCGCGCACTGTAGGACGGATGCCCATATGGCGCTTACGCCCTGCCTTACCGATCTTGATCAGGTTGTGGTCCGCATTGCCCACAACGCCAACAGTAGCGCGGCATACCAGGAGAACCATTCTCATCTCACCGGAGGGAAGACGGAGCGTTGCGTACTTTCCTTCCTTTGCCATCAGCTGCGCACTGTTGCCTGCGGAACGTACCAGCTGGCCGCCCTTGCCGGGATATAACTCAATATTGTGCACCTGTGTACCTACAGGAATCTCGGACAGAGGCAGGCAGTTGCCCACTCTCACTTCCGCTTTCGCACCGTTCATAACGGTCATGCCATCGGTCAGGCCTTCAGGAGCGATGATATATGCTTTCTGGCCATCCGCATAGCAGATCAGCGCGATGTTCGCCGTTCTGTTGGGATCATACTCAATGCCGATGACTTTCGCAGGAATGTCGTCCTTATTTCTCTTAAAATCAATGATCCTGTATTGTCTTCTGGAACCGCCGCCATGGTGTCTCACAGTGATCTTACCCTGATTATTACGACCGGCGTGCTTCTTCAGGGAAACGCAGAGACTCTTCTCAGGCGTTTTCTTAGTGATCTCAGCGAAATCGGAGCCGGTCATATTTCTTCTGGAGGGTGTATAGGGATTGTATGTCTTGATACCCATTGTCTTATCTCCTTATCTTGATCGATTTTGCGCAGCCCGCCGTGGGGCCGCATACTTAATTGGTTTTCACCGTTTTAGAGACCCGTGAAGATCTCGATATCCTTGCTGTCCTCAGTCAAGGTAACGATAGCCTTCTTGGTCTTGGCCGTCTTACCCACTGTCGTGCCGCGTCTCTTTTTCTTTCCTACACAGTTCATGGTGTTGACTCTCTTTACCTTGGCGCCGTCGAACATCTTCTCAACAGCTTCCTTGATCATGGTCTTGTTCGCATCCGTATGAACCAGGAAAGTATATTCTTTGTTACCCATACCAGCCATACTCTTCTCGGTAATGACCGGTTTGAGGATCACGTCATAGTATCTGATATCTGCCATTACGCGTACACCTCCTCGATCTTCGCGACAGCATCCTTAGTCAGGACGACCGTCTTGGCTTTCATGATGTCATATACATTGATATTGTTCACCTGCGCAGTGTCCATATCAGCTATGTTTCTCGCCGACATCACCACATTGATGTCATTATCGGCCATGATCACCAGGCCTTTCTGAACTTTCAGGTTCTCCATCACTTTCACAAAATTCTTTGTCTTGATCTCATCAAATTTCAGTTCATCGACTACGATCAGCCTGTTGTCCTGTACCTTGCTGGTCAGCGCGGACTTCAGGGCTGCCCTCTTCTCTTTCTTGTTCATCTTGAACGAGTAGTCTCTGGGAACGGGAGCGAATACCACACCGCCTCCTGTCCACTGGGGAGCTCTGGTCGAACCCTGCCTTGCGTGGCCGGTCCCTTTCTGTCTCCAGGGCTTTCTTCCGCCGCCGGATACCTCGCCACGGGTCTTCGCTTTCTGCGTTCCCTGACGCTTGTTCGCAAGCCGCTGTACGACTGCCATGTGTACCAGATGCTCATTTATTTCCACGCCAAATATCGCATCGCTCAGTTCGATCGTGCCAACTTCTTTGCCTTCCATATTGTAAACAGCTACTTTTGCCATTTGATCCGTCCTCCTTTCGCCCGAAACTAGCATTCTACCTTAACGGTCTCTTTGATGGTCACCAGCGCTTTCTTGGGTCCGGGCACCGAACCTTTGATCAGCAGCAGATTCTTCTCCGCGTCCACTCTTACCACCTCAAGATTCTGTACCGTCACCTTTACGCAGCCCATATGACCGGGCATTCCCTTGCCCTTGAACACACGGCTGGGGGAGGAACATGCACCGTTGGAACCCTGATGGCGATGGAACTTGGAACCGTGCTTCATGGGTCCTCTGTGCTGTCCGTGCCTCTTGATCGCGCCCTGAAAACCTTTTCCCTTGGAGATAGCGGAGGCGTCTACCTTGTCGCCCTGTTCGAAAATATCAGCCTTGATCTCCGCGCCCAAGGCATACTCATCTGCGTTCTCAAACTTGAACTCTCTCACATATCTCTTGGAACTTACGCCTGCTTTTCTGAAGTGGCCCTGCTCCGCCTTGTTTGTGCCATGGGCATGGATGATCTCCCTCCTGCCTTTCGCGTCCTTATTGATGATCCTGTCCTTCTTATCAACAAAACCCACCTGCACCGCGCTGTAACCGTCGTTCTCCGGGGTCTTAATCTGTGTTACCACACAGGGGCCTGCCTGAAGGACCGTTACAGGGATCAGGGTGCCGTCTTCATGGAAGATCTGGGTCATGCCGACCTTGGTCGCCAAAATTGCTTTCTTCATATTTCCTCTCTTTCTGTCCTTTCGGACTGTCTACATAGCGGACCACGCGCTGTCTGTACGTTGCGATTTGCGTGTTCTTACGTCTAAGTAGAGGTTTTTGCCATTACTTGTTCTTCATTTTGATGTCGATATAAACACCAGCCGGCATCTCCAGCCTCTGCAGCGCGTCCACCGTCTTCTGGGTGGGAGTGATGATATCGATCAGCCTCTTGTGGGTTCTCTGCTCGAACTGCTCCCTGGAGTCCTTATACTTGTGGACCGCCCTCAGGATGGTGACAACCTCTTTCTTGGTAGGAAGAGGCACCGGGCCGCTCACCTCAGATCCGGTCTTCTTTACAGTTTCGATAATCTTTTTGGCAGACGCATCAACCAGCTGATGTTCATACGCTTTCAGGGTGATTCTCATTACTTGACTTGCCATAAAAAAAGTCGCCTCCTTTTCGCACTTTTAAAGGGTAAAGTACGACAAGCGGTGACTGTACACTCTCCCGTGTGTGTCCCAAATCCTTACGCAACCATCCTCGGACCGTTTCTTTCACACGTCGTTTCTGCTTTTCACAGACTTCCAATCGGTACAGTGACTTGTCGTCAGTTTTCTAACTTGACATTCGCTCCACGGAAAACCTGCCTGCCATTACTGACGGTCAGCAACCTCACGCTTCACAGCTATCATGTCACAGCAATGAATAGTATACACGGTGAGAATCTTTTTTGCAAGGACTTTTTTTCAAAAAATGTATTTTTTTTGTAACAGTTCAGCCATGCAGAAATGATCGTGCAGATTGCCGTGGGTGTTTGCACACTAAGGGCAAACTGCACAATCATTTCTATAGGGCGGACGCCCGACATAAAATAAGTTGCCGACAATAATGTTGATCTGTCGGTGAAAATGTATCTTTCGGCAACTTATGAATGGCATGGCTGAACTGTTACATTTTTTTTGGTACATCTTGTATTTTTCACAAACGAATGAGATAATGATTCTGCCCTATACATTATGTACCATTCAGGAGATACACTGAAATGAAACCCAGGAAATGGTCCGTCAGCATAAACGGACAGGAACATATCATTGAATTCACGGGATGGCGGGAATTCCGATACCGTCTGCTTGTGGACGGGAAAGAGCACACTGCGCACAGTTTAAACATGATCTGGCAATCGGTGGATCACCGGATCATGTTTGAGGATGTGGCCTGCCACTTCGTTGTTGACGGGTTCAGGATTGATCTGGCCGTGAACGGAAAATACGTGGGAAGCGGAAAGGCCTACGAACCCCTTTTCCCCATCCCCGTCGCGGTCACTGCCATGGCGTTCATCAGCATGATGCGCGGTCTCCTTTCTGCAGGCGGCGGCATCCTTTCCGGCATTCTCCTTGGCATCCTGTATCACATCCTGTACCGGGAAAAGAAAACGGTGCCGTCTGTGTTCCTCGCTTTCTTCGCTGCGGAAATGATACGATCTGCCGCCTGGCTGCTGGCCGAACTGTGGCTGCTGGACTAAAGGGCAGTTCTTGCCAATATGGTTGTTCTGGTGTATATTGAGGATATCGATCATTTATAACAGAAAGGAATTTCATCCATGTGGATCGCGGATAACTGGAAAGATTACGAAGTATTGGATACCTCCGGCGGTGAGAAGCTGGAGCGGTGGGGGGATTATATCCTGGTACGCCCCGACCCCCAGGTCATCTGGAATACGCCCCATGACCATATAGGCTGGAAGAAAAAGAACGGCCACTATCACAGGAGCGCCAAGGGGGGCGGCGAATGGGAATTCTTCCACCTGCCCGACGAATGGGCCGTTACATATCCCCTCCCCTGCCTGGCCGGATCCGGAAAAGTCCTGACTTTTCACCTGAAGCCTTTCAGCTTCAAGCACACGGGCCTCTTCCCGGAGCAGGCCGTAAACTGGGACTGGTTCTCCGGCCTGATCCAGAACGCCGTGAAAACGGCGGACAGGCCCTTGAAAATACTGAACCTCTTTGCCTACACCGGCGGCGCCACTCTGGCGGCGGCCGCCGCGGGCGCATCCGTGACCCATGTGGACGCCTCGAAAGGCATGGTGGGCTGGGCTAAGGAAAACGCCGCCGATTCCGGCCTGAGCGGTGCGCCGATCCGCTGGCTGGTGGACGACTGCGTGAAATTCGTGGAGCGGGAGATTCGCCGGGGAAACAGGTACGACGGCATCATCATGGATCCTCCCTCCTATGGCAGAGGTCCCAAGGGAGAGGTCTGGAAGATGGAGGAAAACATCTGGCCTTTCCTGGAACTGACCACCCGGATCCTTGCCAAAGACGCCCTGTTCTTCCTGATCAATTCCTACACCACTGGCCTGCAGCCCGCGGTGCTTTCCTACATGCTGAACACCGCTGTCGCAAAGCGCTTCGGCGGAAAAGTGGAAGCGGACGAGATCGGCCTGCCCGTCACAGAGTCGGGGCTGATCCTGCCCTGCGGCGCCTCCGGGAGATGGAGCAGGTGATCAGCCTCGCTTTCGTCCCCCCTGCCCTGACTGCCTCTTGTTATCTCGATCATATCGCCCGTCCATGATTTCTGTCAATGATTTCCTGCCTCATTTCTTAACACTATCTTAGCGCCAGTTTATTGATATCAACCTCAAAAAAATTTATAATCAGAACAAGGTAATATGATGAATGAGGAGGTTGTTTATGCTTATCAGGAAAATGAATCTGCTTCCTTCCTATCAAAAACATATTCTCGATCTGAGCATTTTCATTTTCTGCATGACAGCTGCTATGGGCATTTCCTGCCTTTTACATGAAGTGACCGGTCAAAACGCCGTCAATACCGCCCTGCTCTTTATCTTTTTCCTGATCATAGTATCATGCTGCACCACAGGATATCTGTATGGCATCATCTATTGTCTGCTCACGATCCTCTTCTTTTCAAAGCATAACATCATTTCCTCCGACTACCCCATAACCTTTTCAGCCATGCTGGCGATCACTGTTTTTGTCAGTACCATGGCTTCCCATATGACGCTCCAGACCCGCACGATCGCCGAAAGGGAAAAACTGCTCTCTGAGACCGGAATGGAAAAGATGCGGGCTGATCTGCTGCGCGCTATCTCCCATGACATGCGCACTCCCCTTACCGGGATCATTGGCAACAGCGCCGCTTTTCTGGAGAATCAGGCCCGCCTGTCGGAACAGGAAAAGACAAGCATTGTCACAAGTATTTACGAGGATTCCAGCTGGCTCATCAGCATGGTGGAAAATCTGCTCTCCGTCACCCGCGTCCGGGAGCAGGCTCTTTGCATCAATACCCGCGAGGAATCTGTGGAAGAAGTGGTGGAAGAAGCACTCCGGAAAATGGCAAAGCGTCATCCCGGATACATCATCCACGCGAGGATACCGGACGAATTCATCCTGCTGCCAATGGATGCCTTGTTGATCGAGCAGGTGGTCATCAATCTGCTGGAAAACGCGCTGTATCACGCTGAAAGCACGAAGCCTGTGAATCTGATCGTGGAAGACCTGGGCGGAGAAGTGGCTTTTACCGTGAGGGACTACGGTGTGGGCATACCCAGGGAAAAGCTGCGCGATCTGTTCGACCGTATGGAACACACGGATCCCCATTTTCCGGATTCACACAAAGGCATGGGGATAGGCCTCGCCATCTGCAGGGCCATCATCACCGCGCACCACGGCACACTGACCGGAAAGAATCATGAATGCGGCGCCTCATTTACATTTACGCTCCCCAAAACAACAGAATGATCTCTCAACAGAAAGGAGATTACAGTCATGAATACCAGGGTCAATGTTCTGCTTATCGAAGACGACAAAAGCACCTGCTCCTATATCACCACATCCCTGAACGGAAACGGCTATCATGTTATCACCGCACTCTCCGGCAGCGAGGGGATCAGTCTCGCCGCTTCTTTCTGCCCCGATGTGATACTGCTGGATCTGGGGCTGCCCGATATCGACGGCTGCGACGTGATCAGACAGCTGCGCAGCTGGAGCAAGATCTCCGTTATCGTCATATCAGGCCGCACCATGGAACAGGACAAGGTAACGGCCCTTGACCTGGGCGCGGACGATTACATCACCAAGCCCTTCGGTCCCGCGGAACTGATGGCGCGGATCCGGGTCTCTCTGCGCCACAGCCACACCGCCCTGACAGACAGGATATATAAGGCTGCAGGCCTGGAGATTCACTTTGAGAGAAGGCGGATCTATCTGGACGGAACGGAAGTCCACCTGACCCAGATCGAATATCAGCTGCTGTCCCTGCTTGCGGAAAATTCCGGCCGGGTGCTGACCTATCAATCTCTCATGAACTCCATCTGGGGGCCCTATACGGACAGCAACAACCGGATCCTCCGCGTGAACATGGCAAACATCCGGCGCAAGATCGAAAAGAATCCCGCCCAGCCTCAATACGTTTTCACAGAAATCGGCATCGGATACCGTATGCGGGAAAATGAGAACGCCTGAACCACGCGCAGATCGCCCCAAGATGTGCTCATGGATCCAAATATCCATGGCACATTCCAGGGCGATCTGCCTGATCATGGACAGTTATCTGCCCATGGACTCCACCACTGCCCACATCTCGTCAGCCGTGATGTAACCGTTAAAATCGATCCTCATGCCATCCGCGTAATAAAGCGTGAACTCCAGGGGTTCCCCTGCGGGCGGATCCGGCATCCGTTCTTTCCTGAAATCCTCCGCCACATATTCATTCAGTCCGTCCCGCCGTTCTATATCCTCCCTGGTCACCACCTCGCCCTGCGTCATGTTCAAAAAGAAGATATGCCCGCCGTCAGCCCATTTAAAGATAATATTGTTCCATTGCTCCGGTAAAGCGCTCCTTCTGGCGGAAAAAGCTTCATAGCCTGTAGGAAGGACCGTTGGCAGATAGCTGCGGAAAGGCTCCGTGGTACATGCCTCCTCCCATGGGATCTCCTCCCTGGAATCACACAGGGCGTTTTCCTGCTCCCGCAGCTGCGCATATTTATCCGCCTGGCTCTCCGCCTGGCTCACTTCCTGGCTGGCAGCGCCCGCAGCCTCCGTGCCGTCACTGCGGTCCAGGGATGTCTGATCGCTTATCTTGCCCGCCTCTTTCTGGCCCGACATACTCTGTGCTGCCTGCGGACCCGTGACCTCCGTGGAACCCGCTGCAGGCACGGGAACAGCCTCCGTCATGATTCCGTCCGCAAGGGCCGCTTCGTTTTCAGCCTCTTCCCTTTCAGCTTCCCCATTTCCTTCCGGCGCTCCACAGTCCGCCGCAGCCATGGACTGCGACATCTGTGCCATATCAGCAGCACCGCTTAGATCCTGACCAGCTCTGTCTGTGGCAAGGCGGTATCCGCCCCATGCCGCCGCGCCCACTGCCATCAGGCAGAGGCACGCCGCCATCGCTTTCCCATATCTTCGGTATATCCCGTAAACGGCGCCGGTCTTTTGGCTCGCTTTCTGTTCGCACCGTTCCAGAAGTTCCCCGTCCACATCGGACAGGGCTTCAAAGATCTTCACTGCCTGTTCGCTCATAATGTCACGCCCTCCTGCTCCAGAAAATCTTTCAGCCGCGCCCGGGTGCGGAAAAGGATGGTCTTTACCGTGTTCAGCTTGATTCCATAGCGTTTCGCGATCTCGCCGTATTCCTCCACATACCAGTATCTGCGCAGGAACACATTGCATTCCCTCTCGGGCAGGGAGTGCAGGAATCTGTTGATCAGTCTCCCCAGTTCCGCCGCCTCCACTTCTTCCTCCGTATTATGGCTGTCAGGCACGCATTCTGCCAGTTCGTCCAGCGCCACCGTCATCTCGCCGCTTCCACGTTTCATAGCACGCTTTCCTTTCCATTTATCAAAAGACAGATTACGGGTGATAGTTCCCAGAAACAGTTCCAGTCTGTCGGGCCGTTTGGGCGGTATCACGTTCCACGCCCGCAGCCATGTGTCGTTGACGCATTCATCCGAGTCTTCCCTGTCTTTCAATATGTGAAAGGCGATACTGTAGCAGTATCTGCCGTAGCTGCGCTGGGTCTCACGGATGGCGCGCTCATCCCTGGCCCAGTACAGGTCCAATATTTCCGTATCTTTCAAAATTATCCTCCATTCCGGCTCCATCCCGCACTCCCGCTCCGGAACCGTTTTACTCCTGCAGCAATATGGTCTGTATCACTCCCCTGATGATAGAGACGATTTTTTTAAGCACAGGTTTCAGGAAACGAAAAATTTGAGAGTGGATTTTGCACCCCTCCTACATCAAGGGCGCCACCACTCTCATCAATCTGCCCAGGAACCGCTCCCTGAGCTTCAATCTCTTATAATCCTCCGGCTTTATCTCGATACACCGCTCCAGTGTAGCCTGCACATCCCTCTCCATGGTCTGTATCTGGGAATTCCGGTACAGCACCGCCCCGCACTCAAAATGATGGTACAGGCTGCGGTAATCCAGGTTCACCGTGCCCACCACCGCTTTCAGGTCGTCCGCCACGAACAGCTTGGCATGGACAAATCCCGGCTCATACTCATAGATCTTCACTCCCGCTTCCAGCAGTTCGTTATAATACGTTTTCGCCAGCATGAAAGCATACTTCTTGTCCGGCACATGGGGCATGACGATCACTACCTCCACCCCTCTTTTCGCCGCAAAACACAATGCTGTCATCATCTGGTGGTCCAGGATCAGGTAAGGCGTCATGATATGCACATAGGTATGAGCCGTATTTATGATATCCAGATATACTTTCTCGCCTACCCGCTCCGGCCCCAGGGGACAGACACTGTAGGGGATCACATAGCCGTCGCTGGGACGGGACACATCCTCAGGACAGGCATATCTTTCATAGGCCTCTTTCTGCTTTTCCGACTCGTCCCAGAGTTCCAGGAACATATAGGTGAACCGCTCCACCGCATCCCCGGTAAGCTTGATGCCGATATCTTTCCAGTGCCCGAAGCGCAGCTTTTCGTTGATATATTCGTCCGCGATATTGATGCCTCCGGTAAAGGCCACCCTGCCGTCCACCACCAGGATCTTGCGGTGGTCACGGTTGTTGTAATGAGGGGAGAAGATGGGCTTGATGGGGGAAAACATCTTGCATCTGATCCCTTCCTCCTCCATGATCTTCGGGAAAAAATTGGGCAGGTTCCACAGCACATTGGTGCCGTCGTAAAGAAAACGCACCTCCACTCCCTGCTTCGCCTTCTCTTTCAGCACATCGATCATGGTCTCCATCATCCTGCCCCCGCTGACGATAAAAAATTCCATGAAAATAAACTTTTCCGCCTTTTGCAGTTCCTCGATCATGGCAGGGAACTGTTCATCGCCCAGATGGTAATAGGTCACCTGGGTATTTTCATAGACCGGGCTGTTATCGTATTTTTCCAGATAATAGGCCAGCTGCCCCATGGAGGGACTTTCCTGGCGCAGCCGTTCCCTGGAATCCTCCCGGGGCTTTACATAAACCCTGGTATACTGTGCAAGCTTCCGCAGCCGTCCGTACAAAACTTTCGTTCCCGGCTGCGAGATGATCACTGTATAAAAGATCGCCCCGAATATGGGAAAAATGGCAATGGGAAACATCCAGGAAAGCTTCATGTCAGGATTTCCTGCGGCGTTAAAAATATGAATCACCGCCACGATACTGATGATCACAAAGAAGAGATAAAACAGGTAGCTGTAACCCCGCAGCCCGTAAAAGGCAACGATCACCAGCGCCAGCTGTGCCAGAAAACCCAGCGCGATGGCTGCCGTGCGCCCATAGATCATTGTCTTCAGATTTCCGAACCGGTTATTTCCCGTTGTGCCTTTACTCATGTTAGTCCTCATTATAAGATTTGTTATCGCAGGCAGGATCCCTCTCCGCGTCCATGCCGCAGACAGCGTCAGATGCCTGCGTGCCAAAACACATTTCTTTGCGTTTTATTGTGCATTCTCATAACAGTTCAGCGCCCTGTCTGAACTGTTACAACTCTTCCGGATCCAGGAAACGGTTCAGATTCTGGAGACAACGGTACAGAATCTCCATCTCCTCCTCGCTCAGGTCTTTTATGATCGCCTTTATCATTTTCTTGTGAAAATCGCGGTGATGGTAAAAAGCCTTTTTCCCTTTTTCGGTCAGAAGCACATAAACCACGCGCTTGTCCTCCTGGCTGCGCTCACGCCTGATATAGCCCTTTTTCTCCAGGCCGTTCATATTCGTGGTCAGGGTGCTCACCGTGACGGACAGCCTGTGGGCAATGACGGACATATTCCGGGGTTCCTCGATCCCTATGGCCTCGATGATATGCATATCGTTGTTGGTGATATCGTTGAACTGGGACGTGATGACCGCTTTCCCTTCCAGATCCATCACATGATTGAACAGATTTACCAACAGTTCATTGATAGAGCGCTTTGTGTTCCGTGCCATGTTTTGATGCCTTTCATTATAATATAATTTACCAATTTTACCGAAAAAGTCAATGGACTTTTGTTTTTTTACCACCGCAGGATACAGGCTCCGTAAGTAAGTCCCGCACCGAATCCGGAGAGCGCCAGCGTCATGCCCGGGACCAGCTTTCCCTGGCGGTTCAGTTCATCCAGCAGAACCGGGATGGCGGCGGAGGACATATTACCCACCCTGTCCAGATCAATGGGGAATTTTGCAATGTCCGCTTTCAGTCTCTTTGCGATTCCCTCTATGATACGGCGGTTGGCCTGATGGAGCAGGAACAGATCCACATCCTCCACTCCCAGGCCGGTCTGTTCCAGCGCCTCCTCTATGCTGGCGGGCACCTGGCGGACTGCAAAAGAAAACACCTCCCTGCCGTCCATCTGTACATATTGCATGAAATCCTGCTGCGTATGGTAGGGATTCTCCAGTTTCCGGCTGCCGCAGACAAGCACCTTTCCCCTGCTGCCGTCGGAATGCTGCACAAAGCCCAGCACGCCGTCATTTTCACTCTTCTCCACCATAACGGCTCCCGCGCCGTCCCCGAACAAGATACAGGTTCCCCTGTCCGTCCAGTCGATGATCTTGGACAGTACTTCCGTTCCGACGACCAGGGCGTTATGGCAGATTCCCGCTGAAATGTACGCGTAAGCCGTATTCAGCGCGAACAGAAAGCCCGCGCAGGCAGCGTTTAAATCAAAGGCCGCAGCGTTTGCCGCTCCGATCAGTTCCTGTACCTGGCAGGCCGTGCAGGGAAGCGCCATCTCCGGCGAGCAGGTGGCCACCAGCAGCAGTTCCACCTGGGAGGCATCTCTTCCCGCATTCTCCAGAGCCCTTTTACAGGCCACCGCGGCCAGGGACGCGGTGGTCTCCCCGGTGGAGATATGTCTGGAGCCGATGCCGGTTCTTTCCCGGATCCACTCGTCGGAGGTATCCACCAGCTTTGTCAGTTCCTCATTGCTCACCTGCCTTGCAGGCAGAGCGCTTCCCGTTCCGATTATCTTCATTGACATCTCTGTGATCCATGCCTTTCTATTCCGTTTCTTCTCTTCAATGCCCCCGGCGGGGAAAGGAATGTTCCTCTGACGGCGCAGCTGAAACTCTTTCCATATGCCGTTCTGAGGCTGTTTATCAGGTTAATATTTCCGGAACCGCTGATATCTCTCCGCCGCGATCTCCTCGCCGCTCTTACCCCGGTATCTCTCCAGAAATCCTTTGATCTGCTCTTTCAGGTAACCTGCGATCGCTGCCGCCGTAGTGTCGTCCGCGCCGCCGAATTCCGGTATGATCTGTTCGACGATGTCCAGCTGCTTTAAGTCCTGGGCGGTGATCCGCATGACCTCGCTGGCCTCTTTCGCCTTGCCGGAATCTTTCCAGAGGATGGACGCAAAGCCCTCCGGCGACAAAATGGAATAGGTAGCGTTCTCCAGCATCCAGACTTCATTTCCCACGCCCGTGGCAAGGGCTCCGCCGCTGCCTCCCTCGCCGATGAAGATGCAGAGCACGGGCACTTTCAGGGATGCCATTTCCATCAGGTTCCGGGCGATGGCCTCGCCCTGTCCCCGCTCCTCCGCCTCAATGCCGGGGAAAGCGCCGGAAGTATTGACAAAACTGATGATAGGCCTGTTGAACTTCTCCGCCTGCTTCATCAGACGCAGCGCCTTGCGGTATCCCTCCGGCATGGGCATGCCGTAGTTGCGCATCTGGCATTCTTTCATATCCTTGCCCTTATGGTCCGCAATGACCGTCACCGGCTGTCCGTCCAGAAATCCGATGCCGCCGATGATCGCGGGATCGTCCCGGAAGTTCCTGTCACCGTGCGCCTCCACAAAATAATCAAAAATATGTTCCATATAGTCACAGGCGGACGCCCGTTCCATGCGCCTGGCCGCTTTCACCTTTTCCCAGGCGTCCTTGGGGCGCACTTTCCAGACCTGTTCTTTCAGGATCTCATTTAACTCAAAACGGGACTCCGTGCCCGGAGTGAACGCAGCATATTCTTTCTCCCTGCACTGGTGCGACCTGATCAGGAAGTAGATGGTCTTTTTTAGATTTTCCCGCTTGACGATACCGTCTATGATGCCGTGCTCCTGTAAAAATTCTGCGGTCTGAAAACCCTCCGGCAGTTCCTGGCCAATGGTCTGCCTGATGACCCTGGGACCGGCAAAACCGATCAGCGCTCCCGGCTCCGCCATGATCACGTCGCCCAGCATGGCAAAGCTGGCAGTCACGCCTCCCGTGGTGGGATCCGTCAGGATCGTGCAGTACAAAAGCCCCGCCTCACCCAGCTTCTGAATGGCCGCGGAGGTCTTTGCCATCTGCATCAGGGACACGATCCCCTCCTGCATCCGGGCGCCGCCGGAACAGCAGAACAGGAATACAGGCAGCTTTAACTCAATGGCACGCTCGATCGCCGCCGTGATCTTCTCGCCTACCGTGTGACCCATGCTTGCCATCATGAACCGGGAATCACAGATCCCCAGCACGAGATCCTCCCCGAAAACCTTACAGCGTCCCACGGTAACGGCCTCATCCAGTCCCGTTTTTTCCCTGGCGTTCGCAAGCTTATCCTCATAGCCCTGATAAGACAGGGGATTGCTCACAGGCATATCCGTGAACCATGGCTCAAACGTATGAGGGTCTGCCACCATCCTGATCCGATTGGGCACCCTCACCCTGAAATATCCGCCACACTCGTAGCAGATGTACTTCTTTTTCACGACCCTGGATCTGTCCACCATCTTTCCACACTTGGGACATTTGATCAGATAAGCGTCTTTCGCGGGAGATTCTTCCTCCTGCTTATTTTCTTTCTCCGGCTCCGCTTCCGCGCTGCTGAAATTGATGTCCTGATATATCTTGCTGAATTTCTTGGAAAAAAATTCTCTCTGTTTTATCCTGCGCAGCTGCACTTCTATCACTCCTATTCCAGTTCCGTCTCTTCTCTGCAACGCCCCGGCACTGAAAGAAATTTCATCCGCAAAGGGCGCGGCTGAAAATTTCTTTCGGGCGTTTCCGTTCCGAGACTGTTTTCCAGTTGCCGCTTGCGGCAATTTGTTCCGGTCTCTTCTCTGCAACGCCCCGGCACCTTGGTCTCCCGTTCCGGGACTGTTTTATGATTCTCCCTGACCAATGGCAAAGGTCAGTTCCGCCTGTGCTGCCACTTTGCCGTTCACTCTTGCCACGGCCTGCCCGATGCCTATGGGGCCTTTTACCTTCACAATGGCTGTCTCCAGTTCCAGCACATCGCCGGGCAGCACTTTCCGGCGGAATCTGGCTTTATCGATCCCTGCGAAATACGCGGTGCGTCCCTTAAATTCCGGCTGTGACAGCATGGCCACCGCCCCCACCTGAGCCAGCGCTTCCATGATCAGCACGCCGGGCATCACCGGATTTCCCGGAAAATGTCCCTGAAAATAGGGTTCGTTGGCGCTGACGCACTTTTTCCCCACCGCGCGTACTCCCGGCTCCAGTTCCTCAATAGTATCGATCAGCAGAAAAGGATGCCTGTGCGGGATGATCTCCATGATCTCTTTGGTTGAATAAACTGACATATATGCTTCTCCTGTTATTCCAATTGTCGCTTGCGGCAATCTGTTCCGCTTCTTCCGTTCCGAGACTGTTTGTGATCCGGTCTCTTCACGTCACTGCCCCTTATATCTTCCGATCAGAATGCTGGCGTTGTGGCCGCCGAAGCCCAGGGAATTGCTGAGAGCATAGGGCACTTCTTCCTGATACGCTTCCTTACAATAATCCAGATCCAGTTCTTCCTCCGACTCATTTAATCCCACCGTCCTGTGGAGGAACCCCTCCCGGATCTCTCTGACACAGGTGACAAATTCCACCGCTCCCGCGGCGCCCAGCAGATGGCCCACCATGGACTTGGTGGAATTGATCTTCAGGTTCCCTGCATGCTCCCCAAATGCCAGCTTGATGGCTCTGGTCTCAAAGAGGTCATTGTGGTGGGTGGCGGTTCCGTGGGCATTGATATAAGTCAGCTGTTTTGGCGACACGCCGCCGTCCTCCAGGGCATTCAACATGGCTCTGGCAGCGCCGGAACCGTCCTCCGCGGGGGAGGTGATGTGGTAAGCGTCAGAGGAGCATCCGTATCCCAGCACTTCCGCGTATATTTTCGTCCCGCGCTTCCTGGCATGCTCCAGTTCTTCCAGGATCACGATGCCCGCACCCTCGCCCATGACAAATCCGCTCCTGTCCTTATCAAAGGGAATGGAGCATCTCTCCGGATCCTCACAGGTGGAAAGCGCAGTCAGGGAAGTGAATCCCGCAATGCCCACCGGGCAGATGGCGCCCTCCGCGCCTCCCGCCACCATCACATCCGCGTCGCCATACTGGATGGTGCGGAACGCTTCGCCGATGGAGTTCGTGCCGCTCGCGCAGGCAGTCACCACATCAATGCTTTTGCCTTTCAGGCCGAAAGCGATGCTGACATTGCCCGCCGCCATGTTGGAGATCATCAGGGGCACCAGCATGGGGCCTACCCTGGAGGGTCCCTTTTCCATCAGCCTGCCGTGTTCTCTCTCCAGCGCCTGCAGGCTGCCCACGCCGCTGCCGATGGAACAGCCTATCCGGTAGGGATCCTCCTGCCCCAGCTTCAGTTCCGCATCCTCCAGGGCCTCTTTGGAGGCAGCGATGGCATACTGGCAGAACAGTTCCATGCGTCGGGCCGACTTTTTATCCATATAGTCCTCCGCGTGAAAATCTTTGACTTCCGCCGCCAGCTTGCATTTATATTCCGCCGTATCAAAATGGGTGATGGGCGCAAAGCCGATCTTCCCCTGCTTTACACTGTCCCAAAAGCTTTCCACACTGTTTCCGATGGGAGTGATGGCCCCCATGCCTGTCACGACTACTCTTCTTTTCATACACGCTCCTCTTATTCCAGTTGCCGCTTGCGGCAATTTGTTCCGATCTCTCATTCCTATATGCATAGTCCGCCGTCAACACAGAATACCTGTCCGGTAATGTAATCTCCCGTGCTTCCTGCCAGGAAAACAACGGTCTGGGCGATATCTTCTGCGCTGCCCATCCTGCCCAGGGGGATGGTCTTTACCGCGTCCTCCCGCACCTTTTCCGGCATGGCCCGGGTCATTTCCGTATCCACAAATCCGGGCGCCACGGCGTTGACGCAGATGCCTCTGCTGGCCAGTTCCCTTGCCACACTCTTGGTCAGTCCGATAAGGCCTGCCTTGGAGGCGGAATAATTGGCCTGCCCCGCATTGCCCAAAATGCCGGAAGCCGAAGAGATATTGATCACTTTGCCGCTTTTTTGTTTTAAGAGCTGTCTGGACAGATGTCGTATGGTATTAAAGGCGCCTTTCAGATTGGTGTCCAGCACCTGATCATAATCCGCCTCGGACATCCGCATGATCAAGCCGTCCCGGGTCACTCCCGCATTGTTCACCAGAATATCAATGTGGGAATACCTGGCTACGGCTTCCTCTATCATTTTCCCGCAGGCCGCAAAATCGGACACGTCACAACCCACCGCTTCCGCCCGGCCGCCGTTCTTTTCTATCTGTTCCACCACTTCAAGGGCACGTTCCCTTGAACCGTTATAATTCACCAACACCAGCGCCCCCTCTTTCGCCAGGGCGATGGCGATGGCTCGCCCGATCCCCCGGCTGGCGCCGGTCACCAGCGCAACCTTGTCTGTAAGCATTTTCTTCTCCTATTCCGGTTTCGTTCTCTGTACTGTTTTATCCCAATATTTTCTGCAGATCCGCCACCGTCTCCACATTCACCGCTTTCGCTTCTCTGTCAATCTTGCGCAGGAAGCCGGTGAGGGTCTTGCCGGGGCCGATCTCGATAAAGGTATCCACGCCGTCGGCCAGCATGTAAAGCATGCTTTCGCGCCATCTGACCGTGCCGGAAACCTGCTTTGCCAGAAGTTCTTTTACCCGGGAACTATCCGTCACAGGGACTGCTTCCACATTGCAGATATAGGGGATCAGGGGATCGTGCACCTTCACCCCCGCCAGTTCCGCCGCCAGCTTTTCCCCTGCGCCGACAAGCAGCGCGGAATGGAAAGGGCCGCTGACTTTCAGCGGCACGCATCTCTTTGCACCCGCCCGGGACAGGTTTTCCGATGCTTTCTGCACGGCAGCTTCCTCCCCCGTGATCACGATCTGTCCGGGACAGTTGTCGTTGGCGATGGAAACGATGCCCTCCGTTTCTTCACAGACTTTGCGGATGGCGTCCGCATCCAGTCCCAGCACTGCTGTCATGGCGCCTCCTGCGGGATAAGCTTCCTGCATGAAGATGCCCCGGCTGCGGATCAGCCTGAACAGATCACTCAGATCCATCACCCGCGCCGCCGCCAGAGCACCGTACTCGCCAAGGCTTAAGCCCGCGCAGATATCCGCTTTTACACCCTGTTCCTCCAACACTTTCAGGATTGCCACTTCACAGGTGAGCATGGCGATCTGGGTATATTCCGTAATGTGCAATCTGTCATTTTCCGTAAAGCAGAGTTCGGCTATGTCCAGCCCCGTAGCCTCCGACGCCAGATCAAATACCTCTCTTGCGGTCTCATGCATATCATAAAACTCCTGGCCCATACCTGCGTACTGGGCTCCCTGTCCGGGAAAGATAAACGCTGTTTTCCCCATATTTCCATCCATACCTTTCTTGATTCCTGGTACACCGCAGAGCATTTACATTCATGCGATTCTTCGCCTAAGGCTTTAATAATCTCTCCGCCTGCTCCATGATCTCCCGGATCATCTCCGCACAGGTCTGCTCCCTGTTCACAAGTCCCGCAATCTGGCCCGCCATAAGGGTGCCGTTCACGACGTCTCCCTCCACCACCGCCTTGCGCAGCGAGCCTAAAGTCAGCTGCTCCAGTTCCTCGAAGGAAGCGCCTGCCTTTTCCAGCTTCAGATATTCCCTTGTCATGCTGTTTCGCAACTGACGCACCGGGTGACCGTGGCTTAAACCCGTCACCTGGGAATCGATATCCTTTGCGGCGATCACTTTCTTCTTATAATTTTCATGCACGATGGACTCTTTCGCCACGATGAAGCGGGTTCCCATCTGCACCGCTTCCGCGCCCAGCATCATAGCCGCCGCGAAGCCTCTGCCGTCCGCGATCCCGCCTGCGGCGATCACGGGGATATTTACGGCGTCCGCCACCTGCGGAACCAGGGTCATGGTGGTAGCGGAACCGATATGCCCGCCGGATTCCGTGCCTTCCGCCACCACGGCGTCCGCGCCGGCCCTCTCCATCATCTTTGCCATGGCCACGCTGGCTACCACAGGGATCACTTTTACGCCCGCTTCTTTCCACATGGCCATATATTTTCCGGGATTCCCCGCGCCGGTGGTGACTACTTTGACGCCCTCTTCCACGATCGCTTTCGCGATCTCATCCGCCTCAGGATTCATCAGCATGATGTTCACGCCATAAGGCTTCTCGGTAAGTTCTCCTGTCTTCCGGATCTGTTCCCTTACAAAGGAAGCCGGAGCCCCGCCTGCTCCGATCAGGCCTATGCCGCCTGCCTCGGACACCGCCGCCGCCAGATGATATTCCGCCACCCATGCCATTCCGCCCTGTATGATCGGATGTTGGATTCCCAGGAGTTCTGTAATTTTTGTTTTCATATTGACCCTCCATGCCGCCTCCGGCGTGAGACTTAGAACTTTTCACGCTAACTCCCCTGATTCCGCTCTGCGGAATCACAAATTTGGATGAAAAACGCCTTATTTTAGGCGTTTTTCGGGGTGAAACATAGAATTTCTTTGCGAAACGCCCTCTGGCGTGAGCATTAGAAATTCTTTTCACCCTATTCTTCTATGCCCTTACTTTTCAGATAAGCCAGCACATCGCCCACCGTATTCAGCTGCTCCAGATCCTCGGAAGGGATATCGATTCCGAACTCATCCTCCAATGCCATGACCAGTTCGAACAGGTCGAGGGAATCCGCGTTCAGATCATCCTTGAAGCTGGTCTCCGCTGTTATCTCCATGCCCTCCGCGTTCAGTTTCTCCTCAATAACTTCCGTTACTTTCTTTAACATTTCTTCTTCTCCTTTTTATACTATTTTTTGTAGTTTTTATTACTATCTGATATGGTTTGATGCTCAAGTTATTTGAAAATCAAAATATTTGAGCCTCAAACTATTTGTTATAGTACATCTATAATGCATCATTGTCAAGAGGAAATATAAAATGTATAATCAGACCATAGCAGTTCAGTCCCGATAGTACCCAGCGGGCCTGAATCGTTACTCAGATCAACCATATTTAAAGGAGAACCATCATGTCGATTAAGCATCCCATTTTAGAGGCCACCGGCGCTTCCATCCGTCCGGAAACATTAAAAAAAGAAAACTTTTTTTTCATCACGGATTTTGGCGCGGCTCCCTTGGGCGCTCCCGGCGCGAATACCCTGGCTTTTAATAAAGCCATCGAAGCCGCCGCGGCTTCCGGCGGCGGCACCGTAGTGATCCCCGGCGGCACTTTTCTGACCTACACGATCTTCCTGAAAAGCAATGTAAACCTTTTTCTGGAAGAAAACGCAGTGATCGCCGCCGCAAGACCGGAGACGGGGGGAATGCAGGCAGCGCCGCAGACTGCGGACAGGGAAGAAATGCAGGCCACGGGCGCAGAAACCTTGCAGACAGGATCCGCAGACGGGCCGGTCAACTATACGGAGCCCGAAGTAAACCCGTACGCCGGCCTGCAAGACCACGGACATTCTTATTTCGCCAACAGCCTGCTCTATGGCGCCGATCTGGAAAATATCATGATCTACGGCAAGGGGCTGATCACCGGCGGGCATTTTGACGAAGAGACAGGTATTTTGGAATACATCCTCCAGGGCGGCGATCCCAGGGAGCCACTGCACAGGAGCGACCGGGGGCATCGGGGCACATGGTTCGGCAATAAGGGGCTTGCTCTCGTGCGCTGTAAAAATGTAATCCTTCAGGACTTTTCTTTTACCATAGGGGGGCACTTTGCAGTGATCGCCGAGGGGTGCACTGATCTCTATGTGGAAAATATCCTTATAGATACCACCAGAGACGCCTTTGATATCGACTGCTGCCAGGATGTGACCCTGCGCCACACCACCTGCAATTCCCTGACGGACGACGGGATATGCCTGAAAGCTTCTTTCGGGGCAGGTACCTTTATGCCCACCCGGAATGTACTGATCGAGGACTGCATTGTCAGCGGATATGACGCCGGAAGCGTTTACGCCGGGATGTATACCAGGGACAAGCTTGTGGCGGAGGACCGCTGCGGCCCTACGGGACGGGTGAAATTCGGCACGGAATCCACCTGCGGCTATCATCAGGTGACGATCCGCAGGGTAAAGTTCGACCGTTCCAGAGGTTTTGCCCTGGAAGCGGTGGACTGCTCCTCCCTGACGGATGTGCTTTTTGAGGACTGTTTATTGGACAACGTATCCAGTTCCCCCATCTTTATCCGGGCCGGAGACCGGGGAAGATTCCCTGTTACCGGCGTCAGCGCGGAGGACAGCCTGCCCTTAAAAGATGACGTCCGCCTGGACAGGCCGGAATGGGTTCTTCCCCGCCGGGGGGACTATCACAGCTATCCGCCCAGACGTTATACGCCCCATTATAACCGGGGAAAAACCGTTACAGCGGACGGGCATTCCTCGTTCCAGATCGTGGATCAGGAAAATCCCGTGACCTGCAACCCCGTGAACCTCACTGATGATATTCCAGCGCGGGACAGACCCCTGTACGCCAACGCCTCAGGCTGCGCCCGGCTGGCGTCCGTGGAAAATATCCTGATCCGCAATGTCAGGGCAACGAACGCGGATCCCAGATACCCTATCCTGCTAATGGGACTGACCGATTCTCATTTGAAAAATATCACCCTGGAAAACATAGAGGTGGAATATCGCGGCGGCCTCACCATGGAACATGCCACAGAGCAGCGGCAGCTGAACACTGACTGGAAGTTCTCGCAGTTCCATGCAGGCGAAAAGGTGCAGAGCCTCCCCTGGCTGGTCAATTCTTTCTTTGTAAAAAACGAAGGCCTGCTGCCCCGGGCGGACTGGAACCCGGATACGGAAAGCTGGCAGGATGACCCATATAATGTACCGGAACTTCCCGATGTCTACCCGGAACCCAGCAACTGGGGCATTCTGCCAGCCTATGGCCTGTTTGCGAAGCATGTGGACGGACTGACTCTGCGGAATATCAGGATCAGCTGCAAAATTCCTGACGGAAGACATGTCTGTGTGCTGGACGACGCGGACGGCGTCCTGATAGACGGGCTGACAGCCGAATATGATCCCTCCGGGAATCCTTGCGCCGCCGAAGACACCACGTTCCGAAAAGGCCTGACTGCAGGCCAGGATCCCTCCCTAAAACCCGTGGCAATTATCACCCATCATTTCCGCAGGCACACCAATGCGGAAAATGTCCCCGAACAGCCCTATTTTACCACCACGGTAAAAAATCTGGAGATCCGCCAGCCCTTATCGACAGTTCAGGTGGAGATCAGCGCTCCGGCTCCCGGCACACCTGCGGACAGCCTCTACTCTTTCCCTACCGTGCCTTGCCGCGAAACAGGTTACGCTTATAAGATCGATACGGATGAATATCCCCTGCCGCTGACCGTACATAGGCCCTACATCCGTCCTGTGGGAGTACAGAAGCTGCGGGCGGGAAAACTTTATTCCCTTGATCTGGAGATCCGCTGTCCCGCCTCCGATATTTCCGACGTGCCTTACAGCGGCATGATCCACGGTGAACAGTCCGCCCTGTACCACAGTGTAAAGGGTGTTAAAACGGACTTAAAACTATCGGTGGAAAACCTGCCGGATAATGCTGCTTTGGATGCAGAAAAGAGACGATTTTGCTGGCGGCCGGACGCATCCCAGGTTGGGGAACATGAGGTGATTTTCCTTGTTGACGATGGCGTGATCCCGGAAAAGATGGCAGTGAAGTTCCTTGTTTCCTCTGCTGAAAATCCATAAGACAAAAAACTCAGCGGTAGATCCATAACAGATCTGCCGCTGGTTTATGCCGCTTATCTCGTAGTTTCTCCCTTTGAGAAAACGCCCTTAGAGCCAGAAACCTCCTACAGCATCATTTTTCCCTCGATCCCCTCGAATACCACTTCTTTCCTGCTGCCATCCTTTAATTCCAGCGCCACGGGGCCATAACCGCCGCAGCCCTCCGGGTCGGTGTAACGCACCGACCTTACAGGGAACAGTTCTTCCGCCGTAAACGCTTCATGGCTCTCCTTAGTGATCACCTGGGAGATCAGCACATAGGGCTCATAGCCATACTGTTTCTGGCGGTCCGTGACCGCGTACAGCACAATGGATCGCTCCGAATCGGGATTTGTTCCCGTGCTGTGGAGCAGCTTTAACTCTTTCCAGCCGTCGTAGATGGTCATTGCCATCTGCTTCTCGTTGCCCAGAGCATCCCTGCCCTTTAAAATAATAGCTTTCGCGTTCCCCTCCGTCCTCTCTTCCACTTCCGTGCCGTTGTCAGGAAAACCGTAAGACCCCAGCGTCAGGGAGACGGGCGCCTTATGGAGCCGCAACTTATCCACGCGAATCACGCCGCAGGGCACGGTAAAGTCCGCCAGATTGATCGCCTGGATCCAGTGGCACTCCTTTTCCAGACAGTAATCAAAGAACTGCCTGCGGTACAGCACGCCATCTTTCTCCCCATGCCAGAACGTCACGTTCCCTTTGGAGAGATGCCCCGTAGTACCGTCCCTTAAAACGTACTGTTGTGCCTCCACATCCTCTGTGGGAGCGGATTCCCAGGGATATTTTGTATTGTAGCAGAGTTTGGAATAATTCCACATGCCGTGCTCGTCGTCAGGGTGCTTTACCACTTTCCCCGTGCGCAGGATGGTCTCTCCGTTGGCCTGATGGTTGGAGAAACAGAGGGCAGGGCCGTCCAGCGTGGTGACTTTCACTTCCCTCTCGCCCAGCTTCTCCCAACTGCCGTTACTCTCTTTCGCAGTCCAGAAAGGATGATCCGCGGGCAGGTGCAGGCACAGGAAAGCCTTTCCCAGCCAGAACGGGGACTCCGCGCAGGAATAACCCTGTACCAGCGGCGAAAACTGCCCGTAAAATCCCAGGGTGGGAACCCCCTTATACAGGAAATCCTCCCTGCCCAGGAACTGCATCAGGGAGCCGGAAGAAATGCGTCTCGCCAGCCCCGGGTCGCCGGTACTTTTTCGCAGCATCATATTTCCGTCAAAGGCGCTGGTAGCCGCGTTACGGTAAATATTGCTGCGCCCCCACATATTGGTCCAGCCGTCCCTGTCAAAGAAATCCCCATAGGTCTCCATCAGCCTGTTGGACTGCTCCTCAAATCTCTGCGCCAGGTAAGGCTCGTTCTCGTAGCCGTACCAGAGATTCCAGATGGGTGAGTACACATTGAACGCCCAGCAGGAATAATAATCGAAAGAATGCCCGTCACGGTACCAGCCGTCCCCCACATAATAATTCAGGATCGCCTGGGCATGATCCCGCATGATATCCCGGTCAATGGGATAACCCTCCATATTCAAAAACGCCATATCCAGCATGTTGAACAGGCGCCAGTTCTGGGGCACCGTGTTCTCGTGGGCGTATCCCTGTAAAAATTCCGCGATGATGTCCTTTTCCGCCTTAGTGTAAGTGTCCCAGATCTGCTCCCTGCTGACCCAGAGACAGATCACCAGCGCACAGGTCTCCACCGTCTGCTGGAACGCCTTGAACGGATCCGCATGTCCGGTGATCTCCTGCTGATCTGCGTAAGTCCCCACATACAGCGGATCGCCCTTGGTGCAGACTCTCAACACCTGATTTTTATAATACTCCGCCATGGAGTATCCGCAGACCTTCAGGCCGGGAATATTCCGCATCACGGGAGCGGCGATAAAAAACGATCTGGTCAGGCCTTCGAACACCTCCGCCGTGCGCTGGGTCTTCTGCACCTCCTCGGAAGCTCTGAGGTGGGGATATGTGATCTCCGTCTCTTTCCGGGGCATGACCACAGGCTTTTCAAAGTCGTCTATATTCTGGAAGATCCCCTCCAGCATATATCTTCCCGCTTCCAGCCAGCTTTCGCGGGTCAGCCCGGTATAAGGGCTTAAATCATGATCCAGGGTTTGGGGTACAAATTTTGATCTCATAGGCAGTAACCTTCTTTCTCAATATCCGCAACTGTTTCAACTTTTGTTTTCCACAGCCGCAAAAGCGCTTTCTTAACAATCGTCAATCTCTTCTGCACTATCATTATATCACTGAGATCCGGCATTGATAATGCAATTTCTTTATATATCCTCTAAATTCTTCTCCACCCATTCATCAATTCAGCCATACTGCCCGTTCCCGGCGGCATACTCACCCATACGGATATCCAGCGCCGCCCGCTCCGCTGCCCATATCTCATTTTTACCACATTTCCTATTTCTCGCCGCCGTCCTGTCACGAACACAGCCTCTCCCCCACTTCCCGATATCTCTCGCCCTCAAGGGTCTTCTTCAGGCACGCGAAAGGATCCAGTTCGTTGGCAAGCACCATCCTGCAGACATTGACGGAAAATCCGCTGACCAGCCCTACCCCCAGCGCGTTTTCCCGCACCGGGATCACGTTGGTCCTGCTGTTCACATTCCAGAACACCAGCCTGGGAAGCCGATATCCATAACGCTCAAACCTCTTCCGTATGGTTGCAAAAAGAATATCCGCATTGACGCCATGTACGGCATTGTCAAATTCCATATCCGAAATGACCAGAATCGTCCGGGGAAGTTCCTCCTGCTCCAGATGATTCTGTACCGCCGTCTGCAATACCAGTTCGAAAGTGGCTTCCATATTGGTGTTGC
Organism: Lachnospiraceae bacterium; assembly: GCA_023664345.1. GTDB lineage: Bacteria > Bacillota > Clostridia > Lachnospirales > Lachnospiraceae > Acetatifactor. The sequence continues at coordinate 37,603 of JAMPFQ010000025.1, forward strand.
TACAGTCGCTGTTACAAAACGCCAGTTCCAGCTTCTCCCGCAGCGTTCTGCAGCCGGACAGATCCACATACTTCGGGCTGCTGGAAAAAGTGATGAACCTGTTATGGTACGCCCCTCTCATGCGCTCCGCAAAATAAATGCCAAGGGCATTGGAGACATGCAGCGCCGTAACGCTTCCCGCACCCACGGAGCACAGCATACTGCCGGAACCGTCCACCACGCAGAGCACATTCTTAGCCTCCGCCACAGTGTCGGGCAGATTCTTCCACAATGCCTCCAGCGCCGCATCCTCTCCGCCGACCCGTATCCCCCAGCCGTTACGGACCGCATACTGTGACACGATATCGTGGGGCATCAATACATCCGCATGCATCACCGCCCGACCGACCCGCGCCTGCTCCAGATAACTCTTCCTGCGGGCCTCATCATGGCGCAGAAATGCCCTGCGGTAAAGCACATTGGCCTTGGACGGCACCATGGTATAATCGATCTCCTCCCAGCGCCCGCCGCTCATATGTACCTCCGTCACATGCAAGTATGACCGCAGGGAAGCAAGCATTTTCCTGTATTCCCCGGCGGTAAGCCCCATGCCGCGCCGCAGCTTTGCCGCCGACTTTCTGGATTCCTCCGAAGAAGTATTCCCGCTGGGCATCCACTTTGCGCAGAGGGATATCCCTCTGCCCTGCGCCATATTTTCAAGATCTGCCTCCAGCTGCGCCTGCAGCACGACGATAACCTTTTCCTCCACCGGCGTATCCAGCAGGCACAGCATATCGTCGAAGCGTCCGTACTCCGCCATCAGATCCACCAGATTGTTCATCATTTCAGGCATACTTACCGACAGATACCGGATGATGATACGGAAACTGCGCCTCTCGCCCAGGCCGCCCCTGGCATCCCGGAGAAAGAACAGCCACTTCATGGCCAGTACCCTGTCCTCGTAAAACGCACGGATAAATCTGCCTGTGATCTCCGCCTCATTCATATTTCTAAGAGACGATACCGCGAAGTTCAGATCCACCAGCTCTTTTCCCGTAGTCGCATATCCCGCAGCACCGTTCTCCGTCCGCTTTGTCCCATTATGCAATACATTCCGCAGCTTTTCCATGAAATTGGTTTCCCCTGTCATGATAACACCTCCCGAATATCCTCTGACCAACAGCCTTACCGGGCAGGATTTGAACCTGCAACGCACCAATCTGTTCCTGCTGTGAAAGTCTTTGCCAAGACTTATTGTCCCCACAGTAAGGCTGTTGTGATCCGGGAAAGATCAGAAAGCTTCCGCCGCAGACGGGATTCGAACCCGCGACACCGCACTCCCAAGGTGATATGTATTGCTGCCAGGGTCTTTGTCAAGACCCGTTTTTATCGTGCTCTACCCGGCTGAGCTACTGCGGCGGCAGCTTCCTGTCTTCCCCTATCAGGCACACCGTTTCCGATGTGCTGTTCAGAACCGGCTCCAAAACGCCTGTATGCTTCCGTTCTGACCCGCTCTGTTCTGAACAATTACAGATTACAATACTCAAGGGAGAAAATCATTTCAAAAAAGTTGCGAACTGTTTTATACAGAAAAAAATGTTCAGACCCGCGCCATATTTACAAGGCCGAGCCCGAACAGTTATCGGAGATCCTGCTGATTCATCTCATCAACGATATTCTGTGGTTTCGCGGTCATCTCCACCCATGCCGGAACAAACCCGCTTTTCATGGCGTTGCGCACAGACCTGATATTAGACCATGCGGAACAGTAGAAAGGTACTTTATCCCGTTCCATGATCTCCACAGCCAGACGGCTGGTAAGCGCCGCCGCAATCCCCTGCCTGCGATACTCCGGCAGCACATCCACCCCGATCTGCCACATGGTATCGCAGTCAGCTGAACAGCCTGCAAGCCCGATCAGTCTTCCCCGCTCATATGCCCCTATGCCCAGAACATCCAGTTCTTTCCTGTCCTTACACAGGGCATTGCTCCATTCCGGATGATACAGTTCCTCAAAATCAGGCTGCCCCAGGATCCGCAGTTCATGACCACAGGGCAGCGCATGCAGCCTTTCCATATCCGGCAGGTAATATTCCGCCATAAAACATACTTTCTGCCCTTTCTCAGACAGCCTGTCATTAAGCCAGTGCATATTGGGCGTTTCAAAACAATGGTAAAACTCAAATTTCCCTATATATTCTGCCACGATCTCCCTGTACTCGTCCCGCACCGACGCCACGATATTATTTCCATAGGAAACCAGATTACAGGCGATGGGATCCTTATAATATTTCCGCGCCTCCTGCCCTACTGCTGATTTCACAATAACATGGTCATTGCGGAGGAAATCGGATGCACTGCAGTTAATGTCTCTGGCGGACTGCTCCATCGCAATCCGCCATATATCCTTATCTGTCACAATATTGTGCCTATCCTCTCAATCCCAATTCTTTAGCGACTTTCTTTATCTGCATGATAAAGCTGTCCTCTTTCCGTTCGTCTGACATATCCGTTTTCGCGGTCATGGCCCACCTGTATATCTGCTCTATGCTGCCATAGCCCCGCTTGAACAATCTGGCAAATTTCACACAATTTGCCTTTGTAGGCGCTTCAGACAAGATGATCTTCAACTCCTCGTCCGTCCACTTTTCACCTTTCATGGAAACATCCCGCTCATCTTCATGCTCTTTCTCATATTCTACGATCAGATTTCCTATCAAGATCATTTTCTCGTCATAGGACATCCCGTCCACTTGCTCGTCCAATGCCTCAAATAATCTTTCCTTGAATTCTTTTCTCTTCATTGAAATATGCCTCCTTTGGCTCCATGGTTTCCCATGGAGCAACTATAGCACATCTACTGCTCAACCGCAATAACCACCTTTTCCCGCAGGGAACCCAACGTCCGCTGAATGATCCTTAATGATTTTTATACTTGCTTTTTTCTCAGGGTCAGTTCCATGGAGCCGTTATAGTGGCTGCTGATCGCGTAATCCAGCACTTCAAAAGGCAGTCCTTTGGGGAGGTAACATGTTCTATCACATCGCCCATGGTAATCAGCGGAAATTTCTCAGAAGTTTCAAACCGCAGGAAATCGCAGTTCCAAATAGGAATCCCTAAAATATCTGCAATCTCCTGCGCATCCTCCCGGATCAGTTCCACACACTGGACTTCATAGCCCATTTCCAGCGCACAGGCGATAAACTCCCCTGTGCCGATAGATCATGCAAACTGCGCCGACCGACTTCCTTTTCCGATTATTTCGTTGTTAATGGATGAGCCAGCCGTAATCCTTACGGCAATCAAGAATATACTCTACATATACCGTACTATCCTGAATCTGGCAAAGAACAAGATACCATTTTTCAATGAACATCTTATGATATTTATTGGGCGTAATATATATTTCCTCAAAAAACGGAAAACGCTGCGGCATCTGGGACAATGAACGCATAGCGGTCAAGATTTCTTTCTTTTTTGCCGCTGCTGCTTCTTTGTTGACCTGTGCCATAAATCGGACATGTGTTCCCAGCATTCTTTTTGCCCTGTCGGAAACGATCACCTTATACTTTTTGTTTTCCGCCATACGCTATACCCCTGCGATCACATCATCAAGATATGCATCCAGTTCATCAAGGGTACAGCCATTCCTTCCTGCGATCCTGTCTTCCTCAACGGCAAGAAGTTCCTCTCGCAGTTTTAGCATTTTTTCCCGTCTGTTATAAGTTTCAATATCCATAACCACCAAATCCCCCTCGCCGTTCTTGGTAAGGAAAACTGGCTCTGCGGTCTTTCTGCACTGCTCAGCAATCTCATTGTAATTCTGCCTGATTGCTGCTGATGGGCGAATATTCATAAGGACACCTCCTCGAATCAACGATAGTAATATTCTACCCATATTATATACATTATATGCAATGGTGTCAACAGGACAGCTTTCCACTTCTCCCGGTTCTCACAGATTTTTCATTCGAACCCTATCTTCTAACGCCAGAATATCCGGATCCCCCGGGATAAGCTGCTCCAGCTGCCCTAATATCAGTCCGGCCCCTTCATATGCCTGAGCGTCGATCAGTTCCCTGGCTTTCTCCAGCAGCTGCTCCTTCAGCCGGGCAAATTCCTGCGTCTCCGCTTCCATCTTTTCCCTGTATAAATGCGCGTACTGCCTGATCACACTGTTCATGGCAGGATATATCTGAAGGCAATCCTTATAAGCTTCCAGAACCGCTATATGATCGCCGTCCCCTTCCTGCGATAACGCAGGACCGAGTTTCACAGCCAGACGGCAGGAGCAGGGCAGGAAAGCCATCTCTCCCGAGAAAGCATTGTCGTTGAAAAAGGCTCCGTACAATTTCAGGTTGCCGTCCACATACTCCAGCAAGGCCTGATGGAGTTCTTCGTAAGAATTATTGTAATGCTCCTTTATCAGCAAGGCCTCTGTTGTCCGGAGCATGAAATATTCACGGCGGAGCGCCGCCGCCTCCACATCCGCCTGGAAATCCGGGCTGGCCTGTTCTTCTGCTGTTTCCGGCTTCGTCAGCGCATCCAGACTATCATGTACCTCCGCTCCAAACCACATTTCCTTTCTCTTCAGAATCGTGTCAATGTCTGACTTCTGCACAAAGAGATCCACTCCCGTTTTCCATTGGTCAAAGTCCATCCGATGGAAAAGACCTTTCAGATCAATCCCACCCCTCTCCACAATGCTCCAAAGCTTGTCCGGCAGGCAGAGGAAATCCTCCTGACGCTCAAGCAGTTCTTTCAGATTGTCTTGTATGTCAGAATAATTTCCGCAGGAATCCTGATACAGGATACGCAGATAGCGAATAAAGGGATGATCGGACTTCACGAATGAGAATATCCGCGCCAGACGCAGGAAATCCTCTTCCGGCGCCACCGTCTCCTTTGTGCACAGACAGTCAATCGTGACCTTATCCACCCTCCCACGTCCCATCAGGAACTCCGCCGCTCTGGTATAGAACTCATCATACTCTGCCCCTGCCCAGAAATCTATGAGAGCCGGAATCAGGTCATAATTAAAATACATTTTTTCTTCCTTCCAGGCAAACTTCTTAAAATACTGCTTCAGAGCCATATCCTTCCCCAACCTGCACTCGCTGATAATCAGATGCGCACAGACATTGACCCTGTTCTCCTCCTCGAAAGAATCACGCACAAAGAAAGTTCCCTGCCGAAGCAGCTCCATATCGTCCCCCTTAAGTCTCTTATAAGTCTTTAAGTAGCTTCTGCAGCATCGCGCCGCCTCCTCATAGCGCTCTCCCTTGAGATACGCTACCGCACCGTTGAACTGCAGCACTGCCTGACAAGCCTCTGTATTCCGGGAATCCTCTATCGCCTCCTCGTAGTCTTTCACCGCTTCTTCCCAGAGCCCTCTTATAAGGTCGGCCATGACGCATCCGGCGTAAAAGGTACCCCTGTCCCGATTGATCAGTGCCGTATCCATTTCCTTGAAATGCCCGATACCCTCCCGGCATAATTCGTACATCCTATGATATTCCCGGATCCCTTTGTACTCCTGAGCCAGCTGGGTCCACCATCTGGTGTTATCCGGCTCCTCCTCCAGCATTTCCAGCAGCCGGGTGATATTCCGCTGGGCGTGCCGATATAGCTTCTCCTGGGAATCAAAAATATACCCGAAATGTCCTGCCGTAGATTTCAACAACTTAAGATTCCCCGGAGCCGGATCCATGTATTCATGGATCCGGCTCCGAAAACGGGTTTCCGCCGTCCGCCGGATCATCCGGGTGACCCAGCAGTCGTCCCATTCCGTCCCTTCGATATTAGTGAAATTACGGACAATATAATTGGCCAATCCATATTCTTTATATTCCCCTTTCACAAAGAAATCCACGATATCCCTGACATCCAGAAACCATTCATCGTCATCTATGAACATGAACCACTCTCCCTTGGCCTCCTTCAGTCCCGCGTTCCTTGCCTTGGAAAAATCATCGCACCAGACAAAGGGGATGATGTGATCGGTATATTCCCTTAAAATGGCCTGTGTCTCCGCGTCACAACCGGTATCTACGATGATCAGCTCGCTTGATACCTTCTCCATGATAGGCAGTAAGGAATCCAGGCATTTGCGAATGGTTTCTTTCCTGTTGGACGCCAGCAGTGATATGGACAATATGGTCTTCTCTCCCATTGTAACCTCCTATAACAGGAAAAGAGCGGCGCAAAGACCGCTCTCCCCGTAATGTTATCCTGTTATTAGCCAAGCAGGGACAGAACACCCTGATTTGCCTGATTAGCCTGTGCCAGCATTGCCTGACCAGCCTGTGCAAGGATATTGTTGTTCGCGTACTTAACCATCTCGGTAGCCATGTCGGTATCGCGGATAGCAGACTCAGCGGACTGCGTATTCTCTACGATATTATCAAGGTTGTTGATGGTGTGCTCCAGACGGTTCTGGACTGCACCGAGGTCGGAACGCTGCTGGGAAACTTTCTTGATTGCAGCCTTGATGGTCTCGATGCTTGCGGTAGCCGCATCTTCGTTTCTAACGCCGCCTGATGTGACATCGCCATCCGTCGATCTCAGACTCTTAACTCCAATGCCTTCTGCGCTCATAGCTTCGATCTTAACAGTGATCTTATTATCATCGTTGCCCTCTGCGCCTACATGAAGGTTGAACTCCAGATCCTTGGCAACAGTCTTCGTAGTCTCTCCACTGGGCACTTCCGGCTGCGCTTTGTCCACCGTGATAAAGTTATCCAACTGTTCAGCACCGATCTGTTCCCAATCGCCGTCAGCTTTCTGTGCATAAATTGTGGTGTTGGCATTGCCATAATCATCAAAGAGATTCTTCAAATCTTCCGCCGCTACCGGGTTCGCGCCAGTGGAACTCGTAGAAACCTTAGTGGACTTCGTCGTGAATAAGTCTGCGGTGAATGTGATTTCTTCGGTCTGTGCGCCATACTCGCTTGATTCATTGGCCGCATTTGTATACAGCTTCACGCCATCCTTGAGTGCAATCGTTCCATCTGTCTTAACTTCAACGTAAGCCAAAACCTGGTCATTCGTGAGTGCCTCAGTCCCGTCTTGCGCATACCATTTGATATTATTAGTTGCAGTGCCAAATGTTGCGTTAGCAGCGGTGCCTTTAACCGCCACTGCCTCTGCTCCGCCCTTACCTGACGCGTAGCTCGCTGAAACGGGTATTGCCGCCTGTGTGGGAGTTGTTACTGTCACTTCCTTTGTCCCGCCGCCCTTCAGCAGATAGAGCTCGTTGAACTTGGTGGTCTCGGACACACGGTCGATCTCGTCGATCAGGGCGTCAACCTCGCTCTGGATATAGTCGCGCTCTTCCGAAGAGTTGGTCCCGTTTGCGGCCTTGGTCGCCAGCTCGTTCATCCTCTGGAGCATATCATGGACTTCTGTCAATGCGCCCTCTGCGGTCTGCACTGCGCTGATACCGTCCTGTGCGTTTGAGGATGCCTGGGTCAGGCCCCTCACCTGTCTTCTCATCTTCTCGCTGATCGCCAGGCCTGCTGCATCGTCAGCCGCGCGGTTGATCTTGTAACCGGAAGAAAGTTTCTCGGTGGACTTTGCCTGTGACTTGGTCGTCAGACCGAGCATCCTGTTAGAGTTCATTGCTGTTAAGTTGTGCTGTACTACCATAATTTACCTCCTTGGTCTTACCTGGTGCAAATCCGTTTGCACCGGTGTTGAAATGTTTGATTGTTGCTTATATAATGACCGGATGGTCCTGCCCCGCTGCCGGGCCCTGACAGCAGCGCCGGTCCGTCCGGTTATTACCTTATTTGTCGGCTCACCTGCTCCCCGCGTTTCCGTGGGTGATGATGATCCTGGGATTTTTCAGTGTCCCGAGGGCTTTTCCCGCGGGCTCCGTTTCCCCTGTTTCCGCCTTTTCCATGGAATCTCCCGCCTTTTCGGGCTTTGCTCTCCTGGCGTCTTTCCTCACATATTTCTCCGGATGCTCTTCCTCCGCATAGTATTTAGGAAGCTTCGCCCTTTCCTCCGGATCCGTGATGCTCCTCTCCAGCACGGTGCTCCTAACGATGTTCTTGTCCCTGGGGGCATCGATCATGATCCTCAGGTGCTTCCCCGTCCCGCCGAGGAACACCAGCTTGATGTCCTCGCCGATCATCAGATATTCTTCCGTGCTAACCGTAAGTCTTAACATGCTAACCTCCTTGTCGCTTCCAGCGATCCCTGCCTGTTCTGAATACAACACTTTGTAATGAAGTGTTGCATCGAAATGTGGACAACAGCCGGAGAGCAGGCCATGAAAACCCTCAAAAAGGCTTCTGAAAGGAAAAAAGAAAAAGAAAGGAATCGGATTTTCCATGAATGAAGAAAAAAGGGATAAAAACAGATGAAAAAAAGTTTAAAAAAAGTTTCAGATCAGCCCTAAAGTATTTCCGGATCGATCCGATAAATATAATAACAAGCACGAATGCAACATTTCATTACAAAATGTTGCATTCGCTTTTTGTGCGTTCAAATCCTGTCAGGCGGCGCACAGTTCCAATACAGGGGCATTGACCCTCTCGCATTCGCTAAAGTCCAAGGGAATCATGATCCTCTGGATTTGTGGCTCATTGTCCGTGGGAATAAAAAAAGCCCTCCTGTGGACTTTCTCAGGGGGCTTTTGATGATACATTATTTATTTGTTGTTTCCAGCGGCACGACCGCCAGCGTTTTTCCCAGTGGGGCTAATACCTTTAGAATGGTTGTCAATTGCGGGCTGGTGCTGCCTTTTTCCATTCTTGCGATTATGGGCTGTTTTACGCCGCTTAATTCTTCCAGCTTCTTTTGACTGATTCCCTTTTCCTGCCTTGCCTTGATCAGTTCCCCGATAATAGCCACCCGCAGATCACTTTCCGCAATTTCCTCCGGCGTGAATAATTCTTTCCGCACCTCTTCCCAGCTGCTGCCAATAGCATCATTATTCATTGTCTAATCCCCTTTCTTTTAAGTCCGCCAGTTCCCTCTTTGCTTTCTCTATCTCTCTGGCCGGTGTTTTCTGTGTCTTTTTCATAAACTGATGGAGCATTACAAAACTGCCTTTATTCCATGCAACAAACAAAATTCTATCCCTTAAAGGTCTTAACTCCCATATTTCACCGTCCAGATGCTTTATATATGGCTCTCCGATAGTAATACCGTAAACCTTTAAAGCCTCGATATAATCTTGTACTTTGTTCAGTTTTATGCGACTGTCCTTATCCTTTTTACGGGCAAGCTTTCTCATATAGTCTATAACAGGCTCCTTACCGTTCCTGTCTTTGTAAAAATATACCTCATGCACGGTTATTATCCTTCCTGCCATAATATATTATACTTAAAAGTTATTAAAATATCAATGGTTCTCTCGTCCTTATTTCACAGATTACCAAGGGCAGAACGCCCTGGTCTGCCTGTCCAAGAATATTGCATTTTCCCCCAAATTGTGTTAGCGTTAAAAAAACAGCCCATCCATAAAGGAGTGACACCATGGCAACGATCAAGAAAATCGCATTACTGGCAGGCGTATCCCGGGGGACGGTAGACCGCGTGCTCAATCACCGGGGGAACGTGAATCCCGAGACCGCGGAACGGATCAACAGGATCGCCAGAGAACTGGATTACAAACCCAACCGCGCCGGGCTGGTGCTTGCGGCGCAGAAAAAGAAGCTGAAGCTGGGCGTTATCCTATTTTCACCGGAGAATCCTTTTTATGTGGATGTTCTGGCGGGGGTAAATGAGAAAGCGGAGGAGCTGGCTGGCTATAACTGCACCGTGATCGTAAAGCAGATTTCCATGGATCTGGAGGCACAGCTGCAGGCCCTGGACGAACTTGCAGCCGAGGAGGTAAGCGGCATTGCCCTTGCCCCTTACAACGACGACAGCATACGGGAGCACATCAACAGCCTGTGGAAGCAGGGAATCCCTGTGGTGACGCTGAACACGGACATTGAAAATTCCTCACGCCTGGCCTATGTAGGGAGCAATTATGAAAAAAGCGGCTCCACCGCCGCAGGCCTGCTGCAGCTTATGACCACAGGGCAGGTCAATGTAGGCATTGTCACCGGCTCTTCCCAGATTCTCTGCCATACCGAGCGGATCGCGGGCTTCCGGAATACCCTGCGCCCATATCAGGACCGCATCCACATCACGGATATCATAGAAGTCCATGACGATGAGATTGAAAGCTATGAGAAGACGTTCCGGCTGCTGCGGGACCACCCGGAGATCAACGCGCTGTACTTCGCCGCAGGCGGGGTCTACGGCGGCTGCCGCGGCGTCACCGCGCTGGGAAGGCAGGATCGGATGCGTATTGTGGCTTACGATTTGGTCCCCACCACCAGGGAACTGATCAGAAAGGGGATCGTTTCCGCCGTGATCTGCCAGCAGCCCAAAGTACAGGGCAGCAGGCCGCTGGATCTGCTCTTCGCCTACCTGACCACAGGAGAACTGCCGGAGCGGGAACAGAACTATGTAGCCGTGGATATCCGCATCCGGGAGAATGCTTAGCCAAACTGTTACATCATATTTGTAACAGTTCAGCCCTCACATTCATAAAAGCGTCTGCTTCGCATCCGTCGCCGCTTTGCGGCTCATCTTTTATTTCATTGTGAGGGCGCTCCGCTCATGGAAAGATTCGCAATCAGTGCTTAGTGTGCAAGCACCCACGCACAGCTTGAGAATCTTTCCATGGCCAAACTGTTACATCATATTTGCATCATTTTTAGCGACAGTCTTGTCATTTACCAGATATTGTATTATAATAGGAGGAGATACCACGAAATGTTGTTCCCGACAAAAGTAAAGTGAGACGCTAGATGAATCAGTCCGACTTGAAAAGAAACTCCTATATGCTGCGGGGGACTCTTGCCCGAAAAGGCTATATGCGCTGGTTTCACTCCTTTACCGGAGTACAGACGGAAACCGGAGAAGCACGTACGTTTTTTATAGATTATTTTATCGTTAATCCCGGGCTGGGCGGCGACCAGCCGATCCTGGGGCAGCATCCCTATTTTAAAAAACGGGGGATGAAGCCTTCTTATATACTGATAAAAGCCGGTGTCTTCCCTGGCAAAAACGGGAACAAAGGCAGACAGATTCATGCTTTTTACCCCATTTCCTCCCTGAAAGTCACGGGGGATCCCATGGTCATGCAGATTGAAGACTGTTTTTACAGTGAGAACCGCATCAGCGGATATGTGGAAATGTCGCCTGCGGAAGCGCGGCACCGCTCCTTTATGTCCGATGCCGGGTGGATGGAATGGGATGTGGAGATCCATAAAGCGGTAGCCTGTCACACAGGGATCCTGTCAGGCGCCTTTTTCCGGGCAGTGAACGGTCTGGAAAACTTCTGGCATGGTGAGGGGATCCGAAGCTTTTTCCGGGGAACGGTAACACTGAACGGGGTTTCCTATCAGGTTTCCCCCGACACCAGCTACGGTTACGCGGACAAGCATTGGGGGCGCAGCTTTGTCAGTCCCCTGTTCCAGTTCGCCTCCGGGAAGCTTAGCAGCGCCCGCACAGGCAGGGAACTAAAGCATTCCGTATTGGCTGTCAACGGCTGCTGCCCCAGATTCCTGTTTTTCCCGCTGCGCCGCAGGCTGATGATACAATTGACCTATATGGGAGAGGATCATGAATTTGGCTTTGTAAAGCCTTTCCTTTTTTCAAAGCAGAAATGGGAAGTAAAAGAGACCAATAAACGCTTTATATGGCACATCATGGCGCGGAACAAGACTTCCGTGATCAAGATATCCTGTAGCTGCACCAGGGAACAGATGATGCAGCTGCGGTATGAGACTCCCGAAGGGCACAGGCTGAAAAGCCCGCTCTGGGCAGGCGGCGCCGGAACGGGCACCATACAGCTTTACCGCCGGGTCAAGGGCGGGAAGCTGCTGATTGATACCCTGAAACTGGAAGATGCGGTGTGCCGCTGGCGTGAATAGGCGGGACGCCAACAAGGCTTTGCTCATATATTTTTATATCAGATTGCATGGGATAAAACAGTTTTGGCTGTCAATCGGAATCACTTCCTCACACATACAAACGATGCCGCCACTGCCGCGTATCAGATTTACCTTGTCCAATAGTTCAAACTTTTTTACCTCCCGCCGATTTGGATTTGCGGATCTTTTGATCTCCAGTGGATGGATCACTCCGTTTTCTTCCACAAACACATCTATTTCTTTCGCGTTGGAATCCCGGTAATAGGTCAGATTTGCTTTGGAAGGCGCATACGCGTAATTCTTAAGCAACTCAATCACCACATAATTTTCAAAAAAATGACCGCTGGCGGCTCCGTTCATCAATGTGTCTCTGGTAAGCCACATGGAAAGACAGGCGCACAATCCTGTATCGCAGAAATACAGCTTGGGAGTCTTGGCCAGGCGCTTCAATTGATTGTTGGCATATGGCGGCAGCAGATAAATAATGCCCAGCCCCTGTAACAGCCGCACCCATTCTTTCGCCGTTGGCTGGGATATTTCAGCCGCGTCCGCCAGCGTCTTATAATTGACCTGTTCAGCCGTCAGAGCAGCGCAGGCGTTTAAGAATTTGCGAAAGCGTACAACATCAGTGATACCACCCTCTTCGGAAACATCCCGCATTAGATAGGTCTCAATATAAGAATTAAAATATTCCTGCCTCTGTTCCACATCCGCAAGCAAAGCGTCCGGCATGCCTCCCCGCCAGATATGCTCATACACATCTACAATGTCATTTTTCTTCACAAGCGCCTGCCTGGTCAATAAACAGGACAGGGAAAAATCCAGTTCATTGGGAAAAGCCAGACTTTCCGCTTCATTTTTTGACAGGCTGTACAGTTCCAGTATCCCAATCCTGCCCGCCAGTGTTTCACGGACATTATTCATCATCTTATATTGCTGGGAACCGGTCAGCCAGAATAACCCGCGTTCCTCGCTTTCATCACACATGATCTTGATCTGTTCAAACAGTTCCGGCGCTTTCTGGATCTCGTCAATAATAATCGGCGGTTTATAGGTCTGAAAGAACAACACAGGATCGGACTTTGCAAGAGTCCGCGCCATGGTGTTATCCATTGAAACATAAGTGCGGCTCTGTTCCGCCGCCAGATGCTTTAACATGGTTGTCTTTCCTACCTGTCTCGCGCCTGTCACAAGCACTACTTTGAAAAAAGAACTCATGTGTAGAAATTTGCGTTCCAGCGTGCGTTGTACATATTCCATTCCATTGCCTCCATAAAAATTAGGATAAAATAAAGTATACTTTATTTTATCCTAATTTTTTGGTTTTTGTCAATGTATTATGATATATCTGTTCATAACAAGCATGGAATTGAGCCTGCCACACTGACATGTGAACTGGTGAATCATATACTGTAATCCAGGTTCCCCTCCCGTTTCCGGCGTCTTTCCACCAGATCCGCGATGGTCACATTGTCGATGACCTGATTGATAGCGGCATACAGTTCTTTCCAGACCTGCAGCGTCTCGCAGGTATCGCAGCGCTCACATTCCTCCGCGCCCTCATCCAGGCAGGCCACGGGAGCCATGGAGCCCTCCGTCAGCCGAAGGATCATTCCCACGGTGTATTCCTCCGGCGCCCGGGCGATCTTATAACCGCCCTGGGCGCCGCGGACACTCTTCACATACCCCGCCTTGTTCAGCACGGCGATGATCTGTTCCAGGTATTTCTCGGAAATGCCCTGTCGGGCGGCAATATCCCTGACCTTGATGCACTCTCCCGTATGGTTCAGCGCCAGGTCAAGCATGACCCGCACCGCGTACCTGCCTTTCGTTGAAATCTTCATAATTACACCCCATGCCCGCTTTCGGCGGGCACTCATTTCAATATTTGAAATTTTATTTTCAAACTTCCAGTCATGCCGCCTCCGACGGCACAAACAATCGATGAATCGGTGCAAGTCCGGAAGAATCGCTGCTCTTGCGATTCTTCCGTGTGAGATTTAGAGTTTCTCCGCGAAGCAGCCCTTGCTGCGAGCGGCTAGAAACTCTTCTCACACTTTCCTACTTGTAAGGAATCACGCCGCCGTTATAATTCGCATTGATGTAATCCTTGATGGTATCAGACTTCAGCACGTCCACCAGGGCCTTGATCTTGTCGGAGTTCTCATTGCCTTCCTTCACCGCGATCACATTCACATAGGTAGCCGCCGCGTCGGAATCTGCGCTCTCGTACAGCAGCGCGTTCTCCGCCACAGTAAAGCCCGCCTGCATAGCGTAGTTGCCGTTCATGACGCCGAAAGTAACGTCCGGAAGGGTCCTGGGAATCTGTGCCGCTTCCAACTCCACAATCTCAATATTATAAGGGTTATCCACAATATCCAGCTTGGTAGCGTTCAAGCCCGCGCCCTCTTTCAGGGTCAGGTAGCCGTTGTCCTGAAGCAGCAGCAGCGCACGCGCCTCGTTGGTGGTATCGTTGGGCACCGCTATGGTAGCATCCTGCATCTTCGCCAGATCGGTTTCCTTTCCGGGATAAAGTCCGAAAGGCTCATAATGAATGCCGCCTGCATTCACCAGGTTCATGTTGTGTTCCTCGTTAAAACTCTCCAGATAAGGGATATGCTGGAAGTAGTTGGCATCAAAGTCGCCGGAATCCACCACATTGTTAGGCTGCACATAGTCCTCAAACACCTGGATCTCCAGGGTATAACCCTGCTCCGCCAGAATGGGCTTCGCCTGCTCCAGAATCTCCGCGTGGGGCACTGCGGACGCAGCCACCTTGATCGTCTTGTCATCACTTCCGCCGCCACAGCCGGTCAGTACTCCCGCTGTCAGAGCAGCTGCGCTTAAAAGCGCAATCAGTTTCTTTTTCATAATGTATCCTCCATTTTAACTTCGTTCCGGCGCTTCTGCCCCGAAATCGTTTTTCTATACGAAACAGCTTTGCTGTCTGTACCAAATTAACGTGCTCTCTTGTCCATCTTTTTGGAAATATGGGTTCCTATGTACTGCATGCCCTGCACCAACACTACCAGCAGAATCACGCACATCCACATAATTTCGTCTTCCCGGCGGTAATAGCCGTACTGAATGGCAATGTCGCCAAGTCCGCCGCCGCCCACGATTCCTGCCATGGCGGAATAGCCGAGAACGGTTCCCAGTACGATGGTGGCGTTTACGATCAGGGAAGTCCTGGCCTCCGCCAGCAACACTTTCCAGATGATCGTCCAAAGGTTCGCCCCCATGCTCTGCGCCGCTTCGATCACGCCTTTGTCCACCTCCAACAGGGAGGATTCCACCATTCGCGCAATAAAAGGCGCCGCCGCCAGCACCAGCGGCACGATCACGGATGTAGGTCCGTAGGCCTTCCCCACAATGGCGCGGGTCAAAGGGATAACCAGAATCAACAGGATCAAAAAGGGAATGCTTCTCACAATATTCACCACAAAATCCAGTATCCTGTATATCACGTTATTAGTGCGCAGCCCTCCCGGCGCGGTGATCACCATGGCGATTCCCATGGGAAGCCCCAGCACATATGCCAGCGCAGTGGACACTACCGTCATGTAGAGCGTCACCCAGATATTTTCCAGCAGATAGCTGACCATGGGGGTCATAATGGTTCCCTCCTGCTGCCAGGATGTAACGATATCATTCCACATAGGAATCCACCTCCTCCACTGTCAGCTTTCTCTCCTGTAAGTAATGAATCATCTTCGCCGCGGTGGCTTCATCTTCGGGAAGCTGTAATATCATCTGTCCGTGGGCGGTCCCGTTAATGTCCTTGGTGTCCGCCAGCAGGATATTGACCGGCGCCTTGCACTCCAGGATCATATTGGCGATCACCGGCTCAAAGGAAGAATTTTCCACAAACACGATACGGATGCACCGTTTACTGCGCATCTCCGCCATTTTGGGATCCACCATAAACACCAGCTTCTTCGCCGCGGGCGTTTTGGGCGAGGTAAATACCTCCTCCACCGTCCCGTGCTCCGCCAGTTCTCCGTTATCAATGATCGCCACATGGGAGCAGATCTCCTGCACCACCGACATCTCATGGGTGATGATCACAATGGTGATGCCGTAATCCTTATTGATCTGCTGCAATAACTGTAAAATGGACTTCGTAGTGGTAGGATCCAGGGCGCTGGTGGCCTCATCGCAGAGCAGGATCTTGGGATTGTTCGCCAGAGCCCTGGCGATAGCCACTCTCTGCTTCTGTCCGCCGGAAAGCTGGGAGGGATAACTCTTCGCTTTCTCGGAAAGCCCTACGATCTCCAGAAGTTCCATTGCCCGCTTTCTGGCGTCCGCCTTTTTCACTCCCACGATCTCCATGGGAAAGCATACATTATCCAGGACGTTCCTCTGCATCAGCAGGTTAAAATGCTGAAAGATCATGGCGATCTCCGTCCTGGTACGCCGCAGTTCCTTTTCCGTCATGGCGGACAGATCTTTATTCTCGATTAATACCGTGCCCGTGGTGGGCTTTTCCAGGAAATTCAGGCAGCGCACCAGGGTGGACTTCCCCGCGCCGCTCATGCCAATGATGCCGTAAATATCGCCCTTTTCAATATCAAGGTTGATGCCTTTGAGAGCCTCTACCTGATCATCCTTTCCCAGAAATGTCTTGGTGACATTTTGGATCTGAATCATGGGTTCCATGTGTATACCTCTTTCCTTGATCGACAGGTTTTCCTGTCTCAAAGGCAGTTTACCACAAGTTCAGGCTTCTGTAAACATCGGCGTGGAAAGATATCTGTCTCCGGAGTCGGGAAGCAGCGCCACAATGGTCTTTCCCTTATTCTCAGGACGTTTTGCGATCTGCGCTGCCGCGTACAGCGCCGCGCCGGAGGTGATGCCCACCAGGACGCCCTCCCTATGGGCGATGAGACGTCCCGTGCTGTAAGCCTCCTCAGTAGTCACGGTGAAGATTTCGTCATAAATCTGCGTATTTAAGATAGAAGGCACAAAACCCGCGCCGATCCCCTGCAGCTTGTGAGGGCCGGGCTGTCCGCCGGAAAGCACGGGAGAATCCGCAGGTTCCACAGCTACAACCTTAATGTCAGGATTCTTGGATTTCAGGAAGGTGCCGATGCCGGTCACTGTACCGCCGGTGCCCACGCCTGCCACAAAGATATCCACCTTTCCCTCTGTATCTTCCCAGATCTCGGGGCCTGTAGTCGCGGCATGGACTGCCGGATTCGCGGGATTGTCAAACTGTCCCAATATCACCGAACCGGGAGTTGCCTTTTGCAGTTCCTCCGCCTTGGCAATAGCGCCTTTCATGCCCTTTGCGCCCTCGGTGAGAACCAGCTCCGCGCCGTACGCCTTTAACAGATTCCTGCGCTCCACGCTCATGGTCTCGGGCAGGGTCAGAACCGCCCTGTATCCCTTTGCCGCCGCCACGCTGGCCAGGCCGATCCCGGTGTTGCCGGAGGTAGGTTCGATGATAGTGGCTCCGGGCTTTAAGGTCCCTTTCCGCTCCGCATCCTCGATCATGGCCAGGGCGATACGATCCTTGACGCTGCCCGCAGGGTTGAAATACTCCAGCTTCGCCAGCAGGACAGCATCTGTGATGCCCTGATCTTTGGCATAATTGTTCACCTGAAGCAAAGGGGTGTGTCCGATCAGTTCCGTTGCGCTTGCATAAATTTTTCCCATAATATGCTCCTCCATGGTTTATTTCCTAGTTTTCTAATAGGAATATTATGGATTGTATATTACTCCGTATTTTTACTGTTGTCAAGAGGGAATTTTTATTTTATACTGAATATGTTGATCGAAAGAAAATATCAGAACTTTGAAAAGGAATCCGACCATGCACACTACTTATTCCGTACCCACAATTTATCAGGATATCCAATCCCGCAAAACCACAGCAGACTTGCCGTCCCCTTTAAAAATATCCGTGCCCGGCTCCAAAAGCATCACGAACCGGGCCCTGCTGCTGGCCACCCTGGCAAACGGCACATCCACGCTGAGAGGCGTCCTGTTCTCCGATGATTCTAGGCATTTCCTGAAATGCATCCAGGATCTGGGCTTTGAGACCACCGTGGACGAGACGGCGAAAACGATCGTCGTAGAGGGCCACGGCGGCGCTGTGCCCAAAGCGGAGGCGGATCAGTTTGTGGGAAGCGCCGGTACTGCGGCCAGGTTCCTGACCGCTTATCTGGGCCTTTCCAACGGCACCTATCACATGGATGCCTCAAAGCAGATGCGGAAACGCCCCATGGCTCCCCTGCTGGAT
This sequence comes from Lachnospiraceae bacterium, assembly GCA_023664345.1. Classification (GTDB taxonomy): domain Bacteria; phylum Bacillota; class Clostridia; order Lachnospirales; family Lachnospiraceae; genus Acetatifactor. Next base: position 55,768 of record JAMPFQ010000025.1, read on the forward strand.
TCCCTGAAAGAATTGGGCTGCGAGGTGATATATGATACCGATTCTGCGGAAGGGCATTTCCCCTTTACCCTGAGAAGCCACGGCTTTCAGAAAGACCGCATTTCCGTCAACATCGATTCCAGCAGTCAGTTTTTGAGCGCCCTGCTGATCGCGTCCTGCTTATCGAAAGAAGCCTTCACCACTTATATAGAGGGAACCCACGGGCGAGCTTACATCGATATGACCGTGAAAATGATGGAGCAGTTCGGCGTGACTGCCACGCCTTTATTTTACTGCGGCGGCAACAGCGATAACCACAGCTGTACCGGCTGCATCAACAGCACCCTGCCCATGGGCTACCGCACCGTGTCAGGGCAGTCCTACCGGGCGCTGGACTACCAGGTCGAGCCCGATGTTTCCGCGGCATGTTATTTTTACGCCATGAGCCCGCTGCTGGGGATCCCGGTACAGGTGGAACATGTGCATTTTGATTCCCTGCAAGGGGATGCAGCTTTGATACACATATTGGAAGAAATGGGGTGTAAAGCTGCCGATCTGGAGGACGGGGTCTTAGTGGAGCCTCCCAGGGACGGCGTTTTCCATGGCATCACGGTGGATCTGTCGGCCTGCTCCGACCAGGCCATCACCCTGGCGGCCATCGCGCCCTATGCCGACAGCCCCACCACCATCACGGGGATCGGACACATCCGCTTCCAGGAGAGCGACCGGATCACCGCCATTGTCACGGAACTGCGCAAAATGGGGATCCGGTGCGAGGAGACGGAAAGCAGCATCACGATCTGGCCCGGTCAGCCCACAGCGGCACTGATCGAGACCTATGATGACCACCGCATGGCTATGGGATTCTCCCTGACAGGACTGCGCAGCGCCGGTATTGTCATCAACGATCCCGACTGCTGCAAGAAAACTTTCGAGGAATATTTTGATGTGCTGGACCGGGTGGCCGGGGAACTCATCCGGTTTGGGCAATCTGCGGAAATCTTCTGACGCTTCATGATCGCATCATATGTGCTGCTGCAGGCACATTATACGATCACCGCCACCCCATACCCGGGCAGCGTAAGCGTCCCCTGCACTTTCGCATCCGTCAGCAGATCCACGCCTTCCACACCCTCCACTTCCGCTGCTTCCGCATTTCCATTCAGGTAAAATGCATAAACGCCATCCTCTCCCTCCCGGACGTGGCGTTCCACGCCGTGGGGAAGCTTCTTTACGGGAATCCCCGCATCCGCCAGCATCTGCTCAAACAATGATGCCATCTCCTCCGGCTTCACCCGCGCCGCCATATAATAGGCCTTGCCCTTTCCATATTCTCTACAGGTCAGAGCCGCCGTATCCGCATAAAAATCCTCCGTGTATCTCGCCAGTACCCGGGCATCTTTCACCCGCAGGATCTCCGCATAGTCCGCCACCTCCCAGATTCTGCCGTCCTCAAAGCGGATATGGTTCCGGTCGGAGGGATAGTAAGTGTCAATCTCCTCACTGACGATGCCGAACAGTTCCGAAAGCCCATCCCCGGGAAAGCCTCCCAGATAGCACAGCTGTTCCACATCCACATACCCTGTAAAATAAGTGGCAAGCAGCTGCCCTCCCCGCTCTACAAAGCGCTTCAGGTTCTCCGCCGTCCCCGGCTGCAGCATATAAAGCATGGGTGCCGCCACCAGGTCATATTGGGACAGATCCTCATCGGAACCCACGATATCCATCTCCACGCCCATTTTCATAAACTGTTGCCAGATGCCGATACAAGTGTCGTCATATCTCTTAGTCTCGTCCGCCAGCGCTCTCACATCCTTGATGGCAAAGCGGTTATCCCAGTCAAAAAGCAGCGCCGCCTTCGCTTTTACCAGCGTCCCCGCCACAGCTTCCAGTTTCTTCATTGCCTCTCCGACCTCGGCCACCTCCCGGAAAATCCTGGTATCGTCTGTTCCGATATGATCCACCACCGCGCCGTGATGCTGTTCGTATGACCCTCTGCCCTTTCTCCACTGGAAATACTGCACCGTATCCGAACCGCAGGCCACCGCTTGGAGACAGGCCAGTTTATGTACGCCGGGACGCTTGGGCTTATTAAACCTGTGCCAGTTCACCATGCCGGGAGCGCTCTCCATCATCATGAAAGGAGTCCCCCGCTTCAGCCCTCGCATCACCGCATGCTGGAAAGCCGTATCAGCCATGGTATCGGCGAAAGTTTCATAGTCATTGTGAAAACAGGGATAATTGTCCCAGGAGATTGCATCCAGTTCCGGCGCCATCTTTCGGTAGTCCAGCCCCTCGAACAGCCTCATAAAATTGGTGGTCACAGGAATATCCGGCGTCACGCTGCGGAGGGTGCTGATCTCATGCTTCATGAAATCGTTCATATTCCATGTGGTGAACCGCTTCCATTCCAGATTCAGACCCATCACGCTGGTCTCTCCGTTTTGGAAAGGAGGCTCGATCTGCTCAAAGCTGTTATAATGATGGCTCCAGAAAGATGTCCACCAGGCGCGGTTCAGTTTCTCGATATCATGATCGTATCTGTCCGCCAGATACGCCTGAAAACGCTTCGCACAGAGAGGGCAGTAGCACTCTCCGCCCAGTTCATTGGAAATATGGTACATGACAACGCCGGGATGGGAGCCGAACCTTTCCGCCAGTTTCCGGTCAATGATGCCCACTTTCTCCCGGTACTTGGGAGAAGACATACAGTGATTGTGGCGCACGCCGTGATGCGCACGGAGCCCCTGGCTGTTCACCCGCATAGCCTCCGGATAAGCCGCGTCCAGCCATGCCGGCCTTGCGCCGGAGGGCGTGGAAAGGATCGTATAAATGCCGTTTTGGTAAAGGTTCTCTATGATCTCCTCCATCCACTCAAAATGGAATTCACCCTCCACGGGCTCATAGGCGGACCAGGAAAAGACACCCAGCGTGGCGCTGTTGATGCCTGCCTTTTTCATCAGTCGGATGTCTTCTGTCAGGATATCCGGCCTGTCCAGCCACTGATCCGGATTGTAGTCCCCTCCATGGACCAATCCTTTTATCTGCGGAAATAATATATTTTTTTCCATATGTATGTACCCTTTCAATCATATTCTTCAATCCAAATTATAGCATACCTTTCCCGGGCCGAAAAGTCAACAGCCACGATACAAGGCATCCGCATGGCTGTAACAGTTCAGCTGTGATGGTACTTGGCGGCTTGGTGATAAAGGGACGGAGCCGGGACAGCAGGGGCATCTTTCCGTGACGGCTCGATAAGCGTTCCGATGAGCCTCATTCACGGCACATGCCCAAAGAGGGGTGTTTCACACCC
>JAMPFQ010000026.1 GCA_023664345.1 Lachnospiraceae bacterium
TCCCTGGCCATATCCGTGTTTAATTAACAAAATCAAAAAAGCATGTGAATGAGCATCTAATTGTAGTTGGTGCTGATATTTATTCATTTTGGAGGGGTATATGAGAATAAGGGATAGTCCCATTTTGCGTGAAACATAGTACTATAACTAAGAACTGGGGTTGTCTGATATTTGCCCCAGTTTTTTATATTGGAAGGAGATCGTCATGGATAAAGAGGAAAACGTAATGCTTGAAATCTTGGAAAGGCTTACCAAAATCGAAACAAAGATTGACAGCTACAGCGATGCAAAGAAAAAGACATATGAGAATGAAAAGGAAATCCTGAAACTGCGGGGGGAGATTGATGTTTTGGAAAAAGAGAACGGCACACAGAACAAGGAGATTGCAGAACTGAAAGAAAAGAACAAGTGGCTGTTCAGGACAACGGCGGGGGCGGTGATCACGGGGCTTGTGGGTATCATCATAGCTTTTGTAAGTGCGGGGGTGGGTATATGAGGTATGCTGCCGTGGCACTGGCGGGGATTGTGGTAGGATTCTTCATGGCACTGCTTTTTTTTCGCATACAGACAGGAAAAAGGTTAAAAAGGCGGATGAGGACGAGGGCAAACGGAGAAAAAGGAAAGCAGGGCGGCGAGAAGATCAGCTTCACGAAAGCGGTCTTATCCCTTGTCCTGCTCACTTACTTTTTCGGCTTGGCTGTGGGCGTGTATGTGGCGCTGAAAGACTATTCACAGTTCGGGATCCTGGCAACGTACATAGCAACGCCCACAACGACAGTTATCGCTTTATACTGCTGGAAGTCAAAGGCTGAAAACATGATAAAGCTGAAAAAGTATTTCCCGGAAGAGACAAGGGACATTCCGGTAGACCTGAACAATATCAGCAGTTAGGGGGAAAACACATGGAAATCAGAGAGAGTTTCGCAAAGAAGAACCGTTGCTACACGAATGGGATCCGGATAACGGTAAAGGGGCTTATGCTCCATTCCGTGGGCTGTTCGCAGCCGGATGCGACGGTATTCGTGAAGAACTGGAACAGCCCAACAGTCGGGGTATGCGTCCATGCCGTTGTAGGAACAGACGGAACGGTGTACCAATTGCTTCCCTGGAATGTGAGAGCATGGCACTGTGGGAGCGGCAGCAGGGGCAGCGGGAACAACACGCATATCGGTGTTGAAATGACGGAACCCGCGACCATCCAATATACGGGAGGATCCTCTTTCATTGACAAGGATCCGGCAGAAACAAGGAAGTTTGTGCAGGCATCCTATAAGCATGCGGTTGACCTGTTCGCTTACCTCTGTAGGCTGCATAACCTGGACCCGCTGGCGGACGGGGTGATCATTTCCCATTCCGAGGGGCATAAAAGGGGGATTGCGAGCAACCATGGTGATGTGGAGCATATCTGGAGCAAGTACGGGCTTTCCATGGAACAGTTCAGAAAGGACGTGACAGCGGCCATGGACGGCGTAAAAATAAATATGCCGTCGCAGGCAGGAAACGCCGTAAATGGGGTGGATATGGAGCCGTACACGGTAAGGATAACGGCGGACGTGCTGAACGTGCGGAAAGGGCCGGGAACCGGGTACGGGATTGTCACACAGGTGAAGCGGGGCGGGATATACACGATCATTGCTGAGGAAATGAGCGGCGCTACAAAGTGGGGCAAACTGAAAAGCGGGGCCGGGTATATCAGCCTTGCCTACACACAGAAATGTTAAGGGGGCGCAGTCATGGCGGATTATATCGGTGCGCTTGTAAAGCGTTTTGAGAGTGGCACGAAAGGGAGCCTTTCCCTTTCGTCATGCGGGTATGACTGGGGGCTTAGTTGCGGTTCCTACCAGCTTACATTGCGCTGGGGGAACTGCATAAGTTTCCTGAAAAAGTATTTTCCGGACAAGGCGGAGGAACTTTATTTCATCAGCAGGAAAGACATAAAGACGGGGAAATGGCCCGGAAGCGAATACTGTTCCAGCCCTGGGAAAGTGACGGAAGTATGGCGGAAGTGTTACCAGGCAGCGGGTTCGGAAAAGTTTTTTGAGTATGAACATGAGTACATACAGAACAATTACTATGAACAGATTATGAAGAAACTACAGGGGTATTTCAACCCGAACAACCATTCCAGGGCCATGCAGGAATGCATTTGGAGTTGGGCGGTGCACCGGGGGAGCGCGGGGGCATATGAAGAGTTCAAAAGCGCCTGTGCGGCAGCAGGCATAAATCCGCAGGCAACAGCGGCGGAAATACTGCTGGATATTCTGTATGATAAGCGGTATTCCGTGGCAGGCACGATCAGGTATAAAAAGGGGGCGGGAAAGGATTCAGAGCGGGAAGCACTTAGAAGCTACTGCGATGCAAAGCCACTTCCGTATCATGGCACATGTGCAGGCACAGGAGCCGCAGACGGCATAAAAGTGGCAGAGAGTACAAGCATACCATCGCAGGCAGGAAACGCCGCAAATGGGGTGGATATGGAGCCGTACATGGTAAGGATAACGGCGGACGTGCTGAACGTGCGGAAAGGGCCGGGAACCGGGTACGGGATTGCCACACAGGTGAAGCGGGGCGGGATATACACGGTCATTGCCGAGGAAATGAACGGTGCTACAAAGTGGGGCAAACTGAAAAGCGGGGCAGGGTATATCAGTCTTGCCTATACAGAAAAAAAGATAATGTGACCGATTCGAACACATGGAAAGAAAGAGGAAAAACAACATGGCAGTATTACATTTTTTACTGAAATATTGGGATAGCGTGGCTCTGGTGACAGCAGTGGCTGGGTTTATCCTGTACCTGATAAAGACAGGGCAGACAAAGATTTTAAAGAAGATCGCCATCCGCCTGGTGACGGAAGCGGAGGGGGAGTTGGGGAACGGGACTGGGATTTTCAAGCAGGCCGCTGTCATCGAATGGCTGTATGATAAGATCCCCGCTGTGCTGAAGATCTTTTTCAGCCAGAGAGACCTTGAAAAGCTGGTGGATACCGTTGTGGAAGAGGTAAAGAAGAAATGGGAGAGCAACGCGGACATCCAGGAATACATTGAGAGCAAGCAGCTTATGCGGCTGACAGCCCTGGAATGTGGCGTGGGAGAAATCGATGTGGCGGTGCAGGAATTGAAGCCCGGAAGCACGGTCAACTTATAATTAGTTTTTTTGCGTGAGTTCCTGTCCTGCCGGGGTGTTCAGCACCTTTATTTCTGCTTCCGCTACCTTATCGACAAAATCATCAAAGTTGTTTGCTGACATCACTGTAATCTACCTCCGCGTGCTTCATCTTATGATGTCATTATGTGCTTACGGAAGTATAAATACAATAGGCAGGATATATAAATATGCTTCCGGAAGATTATGCATCTTGTATACTTCCGTAAGTGAAAGGGATATGGTATAATGGGATGGATAAAAACGCAAGGGAGGAAAATGGATGGCAGAGCAGTCAGCGGAGGGGAAAAAGTGGGCCGTACCTAGGGGGGCGGCGGCAACGGCGGCAAAAAACAGATACCGTGATAATAAATATGACCGGGCAGAACTGGCAGTACCGAAAGGGTTCAAGGCGCGCATGAAGCAGATAGCACAGGAGCAGGGCTATTCTTCCTATAACAGCTATGTGGTGGAAGCCATAAAGGAAAAGTATAAAAGGGATACGGGGGAAGAACTGACTTGGGAAAACGGATAATTTTTTCGGCAATGGCGAAAACAGCTTGACACTATACTTCCGTAAGTATATAACAGAATCATAAAACGAAAGGAGGTATGGCGGATATGGAGATTAGGTATGATAAAGCGGCGGCAAAGTTCCTGCAGGGGCTTCCGCAGAGATCAAGGGATTCCATAAGGGAAGCCATTAAAGGGCTGACACAGAAGCCGCCCAAAGGCGATATAAAGCCTATGCAGGGGTACAAAGACGGCAGACACCGTTTAAGGGTAGGGAAATATCGTGTGATCTATCGGTATACAAAGGATGGTGAAGTAGAAATACTGATCATTATGGAGATTGGGAGCCGCGGGGATATTTATAAATAGAATGGAGGTAGAGGGCATGACACAGATTGTTCAGGAATCGGTCAGGATGTTGGAAATGCTGCCTGAGAGCGAACAGGAACTTGCAAGCCAGCTTATAAAGCGGCTGGTGCTTGCATGGGACCCTGATTTTACAAAGCTGACATCGGAAGAGCGGAAATGGCTGGAAGCAGCAGAGCAACGGATAGACAGCGGGGAATATGTGAAAGATAGTGATATTGAATGGTAATGAAAAGGCGGTTGCACAGGCTGGAAAGGCAGGCAGCCGCCTTGTTTTTGGGGTGTGTCCGTTTCGGTCACATACTGTTACTAACTATATAGCACCTACGGGAAATCTGGATTCCCAGAACAGCAATGAGGTGATCGCCCTGCTGAAAGAGGCGTCCGGAAAATATGAGCAGACCATCATTATGATCACCCACAGCAGGGGAATTGCCCAGACTGCGGACAGGATTCTGGAAGTGTCGGACGGGGTACTGACCGATTTCGGACGATATAGTGAGGAAGCAGAAGCGTATCCTGAGATGGGGTTTGACCCGGTTGAAATGGAGGAGGCGTAAGCATGGATAAAAAGATGAAAAGCTACTTAAGCCTGATCCCCATTTCAGCCCGTGTCCGCAGAAACCAGAGTAAACTGATCCTTGTCTGCATCATTCTTGCGGTTTTCCTTGTGACATCTATCTTCTCGCTGGCGGAGGCAGGTCTCAGGACAGAGACCGAAAGTTCCGTGGATCAGGCAGGTTTCTGGCATATCAGGGTGAGTGGCATCGATGAGGAAGAGGCGGAGCGGATCGCCGCCAGTCCTGATGTGGCGGTTTCATCCTGGTACGATGTGCTCAATCTGGATGAAGATTTCCATATGGACAAGGATTATTATATCGGAGGTGCCCGGACGGCGTTGTGCGGCATTGAGAACTCCTTTGTTGAAGATATCATGCACTATTTTTCCGAAGGCGCACGCCTGGAAAATGAGCATGATGTGATCCTCACGGAGAATGCCCGGGAACTTCTGGGCGTCAGCGAGGGCGACAGTATCACGCTGAACACTCCCGCCGGAGATCATGTTTTTGTGGTGTCAGGCTTCCGCATAAGCGGTGACGGGAAATATGTCGGTTCCAACGGAGGGGAGATCAGTGCGCTGCTGGTCAGGGACGGCCAGGTGGGCGCCTTTATGGATATCGGGACTTTCCGCAGAATCTGCAGCGAAAATAACGAAGCGGGCAGTCCACAGTATTACATTCAGTTCGGGAAACGTGTCAATTTAAGAAAAGCCATCGCAAAGCTGAAGGCGGAGTATGGGATCGCGGACAGTGATACCGCGCTGAATACGATCCTTATGGCGGTCAACGGGATCGCGGATAAAAAGGCTATTCAGAATATTTATCCTCTGGTTGCGGCATTGTTTCTGATGATCCTGGCGGCAGGTGTCTTGATGATCTCCAGCAGCATGAACAGCAATGTGGCTCAGAGAATGCAGTTTTTCGGCATGCTCCGCTGTATCGGGGCAAGTAAGAGTCAGATCATCCATTTTGTGAGGCTGGAGGCGCTGAACTGGTGCAGGATTGCCATACCCATAGGGAGCGCGTTGGGGATTTTGGCGTCCCTGCTGCTTACTTTCTGCGTGAGAAATATTGTGGGCGGTGAATTATCCAGTATGCCGTATGTGGTAAGTTTCGGAGGAATTTTGTGCGGCGTTGTGCTGGGAGTGGTCACGGTGCTCCTGGCAGCCCAGGTTCCTGCGAAACGTGCCGCGAAAGCGTCCCCTGTGGCGGCGGTGTCAGGAAATGCCGAAAAACGGCATTTCTCTAAGCCAACTTGTTGGCTTTGGGATTGTGTGATTCCGCAGAGCGGAATCATGGGGGGAAACGTGGAAACCATGCTGGGCATTCACCATGCCATATCGGCGAAGAAGAACCTTTTCCTGATGACCGGTTCCTTTGCGCTCAGCATCATTTTGTTCCTGTGCTTTTCCGTGCTGATCACGGTGGTGAATTGTCTTGTGCCCCAGAAAGCGTCCGCGCCGGACATTGACATTACCAGCAGGGACATTACCAATTCCATTGACGCTTCCCTGGTGGACGCGATCGGGGAGATCGAGGGCGTGGCTCATGCCCATGGCAGGAGCCTCTGTACCGACGTCCCGGCGGAATTAAAGCTGCATTCCAAGGGAGAGGGAGGTGCCCCTGAGATTCTGGCGGGAACCGTTGACCTGATATCCTACGATGCATACCAGCTTGAACTGTTGGTGAAGGACAGCGATCTGCGGAAAGGCAGTGATATTGCAAAGATGGATGAGGGCGGCAATTGCGCACTGGCGATCTGGGACAGCGATATGCCTCTGGAGATCGGAGACAGCGTGCTCATCAACGGTGAGGAACTGGAGATTGTGGGAATGCTGAAATACAACCCCTATTCCAACAGCGGCGGTTCGGATGGGAAGATCAATATCATCACCCTGGAAGAGACGTTTGTGCGCCTTACCGGGATTACGGACTATGTGATCGTGGAAGCGCAGTTTGAGAGCCGGTCGATGGGGAGAACGGACGCCGCCGCAGAAGCGATCCGCAGGCTGGCGGAGGGGTATGATTTCAGGGACAGGCGGGAGGAAGCCACAGGGAGCGTGTTCCTTGCTTTCATGGCGTTTGTCTATGGATTCCTTGCGATCATCGCGTTTATCGCGCTGCTGAACATTGTGAACAGTATTTCCATGAGCGTGTCCGCCAGGATCAATCAGTACGGCGCCATGCGTGCCATTGGGATGAGTGTGGGGCAGATCACGAAAATGATCGCAGCGGAGGCCTTTACTTATGCGGTATTTGGATGTATATTCGGTTGTGGGATCGGTCTGCCGCTGAGCAAGTGGATGTATGATTTCCTTGTCACCGCTCATTTTTACTACTTCACATGGAGCCTGCCTGTGGGACAGATCGGGGTCATCCTGTTGTTTGTGTTTGCGGCGGCTCTCGTGGCGGTATATGCGCCGTCGAAGCGGATCAGGAACATGGTGGTGACGGAGACGATCAATGAGTTGTAACAGGAGAGCCTTATGATCTATATTGCGGACAACCTATCAAATTATCTCATATATCTGTTCATCCTTTATTATGGATTCCGGCTGCGTCCAAGGGAAAACAGGCTTTTTATCGGCGCGTCCGTATCGATCATGTTGTCTGCAGGCATGGTTAACGCATATTTTGATACCAATTCCCCGCTTGTCTATCTCATCTGGAGCGTGCTTTCCATCAGCCTGTTTTTTGAGGGCCGCCTGGGGCATCTGGCTGTATTGAGCGCTGCGCTGATGTATTTTACAGGCATTGTGGATACGTTCAGCGTCATGCTGATACAGATCGTGCTGACAGGCGGCGGGATTGCGGGCACGGATATGGCGTGGTGGATGGAACCGGCCTACCTGCTTTCGTTTCTGGCATATCTTCTGATATATTTAAAGCTTCTGAAAAAGAACGAAGTCTACCTGTGCGACATTGCGTTCCGGTACAAGTTCGCGATTCTGATACAGGGTGGTATCTTCCAGATGTTTTATAATCTTGTCTTTGTTTTCTTTAACGAAAACCAGGCAAGGTACGACTGGGATGCCTATGCGGTATTTTTGGTCAGTATTGTGGGCGCGGTCTATTCCATTTTCCTCACGCTTGGCCTTGCCGTGAAAAATATCCTGTCAGACAGGCAGAACAGGGAACTCCAATCCCTGATGCGTATGCAGCGACAGCAGTATGATTACCAGATGCAGCAGTCAGCGGCGGTAAGGCGTTTTAAGCATGATCTGGCGAATCATATGGGTGTTCTCAGGGAACTGGTGAATCGGAAAGAGACGGAAGAAGCCAAAGAATATATAGATACCATTTGGAACAGACGGGATGAGTTTGAACTTAGGATCCGCACAGGGGACAGTTTCCTGGATGTGATCGTCAATTATTATCTGTATCTGGCGGAGAAAGAAAAGATAGCGTTTACTGTGTCAGGCAAGCTGGCCGGGAAGGCGCCCCTTGAGATGTTCGATCTGACAACGCTGCTGGGGAATGTACTGCAGAATGCCATGGAAGCGGCGGTAAAAGCGGATGTCCCTCGGATCCGGCTGGAACTTGTGGAACATGCGAAAGAAATTTTTATGGTTGTCAGCAACACTACAGCCCAAAAAATAGATACAGGAAAGGACGCTCTCATGACTTCCAAAAAGGATAAGGCGAACCACGGATTCGGCCTGAAAAATATTGCCGCCACGGTGGAAAAATATCATGGCGAATACTATATGGAATCTGTCATGGAAGACGGAGAGGCGCTGTTTCGGATCAGCATTGCCATCCCGAAGGAGAAAACGGTATGAAGATCGGTATTGTGGAAGATGAAGCAGTCTGGCGGGACAAGGTGCAGGCGGCTGTGGAAGCATATTGCAGGGAGAAAAATATTTCCTTTCAGATCGAGTCCTACGGTACAGGAAAAGACTTTCTGAAAAACGCGGATGCGGATCTGCTGTTTTTGGATATCGAACTGGCGGAGGGCGAGGATGGCTTTGCCATAGCGGAACGACTGATGGAGTCCGGAAGCAGGTGTAAGGTATGCTTTTTGACTTCCCATACGGAATTTGCCCGATCGGGCTACAGGGTGAACGCTTTCAGATATATTGACAAAAAGCGTCTGGAGGAGATCGATGAGGCGCTGGGAGCTTTCCTGAAAACCAGGATCCAGGACCGGATCATATCCTGCAATGACGCCTCTGGACTCCGCATAGCGATCAGCCTGAACGAGATTCTGCTGGTTGAGACATATGGAAGAAAATTAAGATATCTCATGCGGGATGGCAGGGAATACGTCTGCGAGGGTCGGATCTCTGAGACTGCACAGAGTTTAGCCGGGTTCGGCTTTGCGCGGATACATCGGTCGTACCTTGTCAATCTGAAATATATCGAAAAGGTAAACAGCCGCGAGGTTACGCTGTGCAACGGGTTGAAGGCGGTGATTGGGCGGGCGTATGGCAGGGAGTTTCAAAAGGAATTTTTTCAATGGAGGCTGCGGTTTGGTGACTGATCTGTGTCGTTTGCGCAAAATGGATGTTGTTTGTGCAGACGGCATTTTATTATGTGTCATTTTATGATATAAAGATTTACTGACAGGAGGAGTGATCGTTCATGAAAAAAACAGCAATGACAATCGCAGCAGGAGCGCTGGTCTTTCTATTGCCATCCTGCGGTCAGGCGGAGAATCCGGGCGATATCCGGCCTCATGATATGGCTGGCCTTGTCAGCATGGAACCGGCGGCAAACCCACAGGGAGAGGCTGCGTCCGATGAGGCGGAAACGGGTTCCCACAGGGAGGGTCATATCGACAATGATGTGTTGGATAGCCTGGCAGGAGAATACGAGTATCCATCGGATGCGGGAACCGGTAAGCTGATCATTGAAAAAACATCTGATGGATATGATATTTCTGATCATGAATCAGAGGCGTCTTATCGTTTCCTGGCCAATTCCTCAAATATAGAGACCATGGAAGATAACAGGATATTCATAAAATATCCCGAACAGGTCTTTGCGGACGGGGAGGTTGTGTTCAGCTATTATATCCTGGAACATGACACAGAAGGGATCGATGTGTATTATGGGAAATCGGCTTCTGAAAGCGTACAGTTGTTATATCACGCTGTCAGGGCGGATGAAAAGGATGTGCCTGTTCCCCCGGTGTCTTCCCACCCGGAAATGACTGCGGGAGAACTGCTGGATTCCTTTATCAACGGTACGATATGCGCAGTTGATTCCGCAGATCCGGCCTCGACATTTTATATTACCGATCTGGACATGGATTCTGATGAATGGGATTCCTACTCCATTGGGGAAAAAGTCGATCTTGACAATGACGGTGAAGACGAACTGATCCTCTGCGGCCCTTATGGCGGGATATACCTTGATGCGCGTGAGAACGGGGTCTATGCGTTTGCCGCAGGGGAGGGAACCGGTTATATGCTTTCCTATACTGTTTTTAATGGGGCCACTTGGATCATGTACAGTAACCGTATGCATGCTGAATATGAATTATTCCACATGGAAAAATATGAAGGAGCGGATAACCTGGTCGCAGAAATGGATTTCAGCAGGGAACCTGTTGACGGAAACAATATAGAGTCCGGAATGAAATTTATATGGAATGGAACGGAAATATCTGCGGAGGAGTTTGAAAATTTAGCCAGCAAGATATGTGCGGCGGAAGTAAATACAGACTGAAAGCAAAATCTGACTCGCTGATGAACCGCCTGATCTCATCACTGATCCGCTCGTATTCATGGTCATGCACATAATGGGGGCAGTCTAATTCTATGTATGTCCCGCCAACGGATCCGGCCAGATATTCTTTGGGGATCCGCCGCCAGGTTTCCGTGTCAAAGCCTGTGCCGCCCGACCCGTCCGAGAGAAAGAGCAGCATGGGAACCTGGGGCACACCATTCTGCGCCACTGTTTTGGCATTTTCCTTGATTGCCCTGCACTCATTGATCATGGTCACAGTGGCGGTTCTGCTGTAAAAAACCGCCCTGTATCTGTCTTTTTCCTCATCTGTGAGGGTTCCGTATCTGATGGCATCGCTTTCCGCAATATTGGGCAGGAATCTGGTGATCCCCAATGCCGCGCCGTATTGCCCGATCCTCATGGCGGGGATGCTGATCTGCATGACCTCGTAATGTTCAGGCACCGCCATATCCAGACCTATGATGGCTTCTACCTCCTCCGGGTATTGCTGCGCCCAATATAATGCTTCTATGCCTGACATGGAATGGGGACACAGGACATAGGGGGCTTTTATTCCGCTTTTTTCCAGGGCGGTCCTTGTTTCGGCTAAAATAGTGTCTATATCTCTTTCTTCATCCACAACATCGCTGAAACCATATCCGAATTTTTCAACCACCACAATTTGATATTCGCCACTGAGCAATGAGTACAGCGATCTGAAGTCCAGAATGGGGGAGCAGGTTCCGCCGCCGGACAGAAAGACCAGCGTTTTCGGACCGGCGCCCTCTGTATACACGCTCATCTGTTTTCCGTTTACCTCGACCAGCTGCCCGAGAGGCTTCCGCAGATCTTTTTCTTTATCCAGCCGGATCCGATGATTGACATAGCTGAATAAGATAAAAACGGCCAATATGATTATGATGATAAGAAAGAGGTACAATGTTTTTTTCTTCATGATTTCAGGATTCGTTCTATGGAGCGATATTTATGGTGGTTTTGATTATACTTGCATGGACAGGGAAAGTCAATAACTCCCGCTGCAATTTTGCAAGACTTGCGGCAGTATAGATCCAAATGAAAATATGATGGAAATATGAATGCAATTGTGGTAATATGTTAGAGATACAAATTGAAAGGAGAAAGAGATTGTTTATGAACTCATTTAAGATTGGTAATACAGAATTTGGCATTGGAGATATTTCTTTTTCCATGGAAGATGGTGTGCTTAATCTTGAAATTACTGGAAATGACGGTGTTTTTAATGAATTGATGAAAGATGATAATTGTGAATGGAATTGGGCATTATATCCGCCGCGCATTTATTTTCATGACGTGCCAAGTAAAGAAAATGAAATTGTGATTGATACGGATTTCCTTGATCATTATGAAATTGCGCTTTACATGATGGAACATAATGATTTTACAGGTAGTTTAAAAATTACAGACAGTACTATTGATATTCATGGACAGGTTTATATGGATGGAAAGGCATCGACGCTTGATATAAGTGTGCAAAGATTTTCTAAGCGGTCAAAAGACGTCCGCTAAGAAAATCTAAGTTGCACACAGAAGAATGCCAAGAGCAGGCATTCTTCACACGGATTGTTTGTGCCGCCGGAGGCGGCATGACTAGAAGTGTCGAGAGAACGGAAATGTAGGGTAATTGGAAACTATGATCTGAATTTTACTTTCATTGTCCTTCTGCAAAAATATCATCCGCTGTAACGAAATCCTTACAGACCGGATATATGGGCAGGAGGGTAAAATTATGGTTAAGACAGAGATGAAAAGGGCGTTTTGCTCCAGATCTTTTAAGGCGGCCTGTTGGATCACGCTGGCGATGCATGCCTTCAGCAGCAGCGATTATCTGTTTCCCTATCCCACGGTCGAAATTCCCAAACCATGGTGGATCTTTTATTTTCATTGTTTTTTCTTAGGGAATACCGCGCTGCCTGTGTTTTATTACATTGTGGTCATGATCCCTTATGTTTTTTCCTATCGGTGTGACCGGGACAGCGGCTACAGGCAGCTTATCCTGCTCAAGACCTCGCGGAAAGCCTACCTGGGGGCCAAGGCGCTGGCGGTTGCCACTTCGGCTTTTGGAGCCATCCTGCTGCCTTCCCTTGCCTGGATCCCTGTCTGCAGGCTGATTGGGGACACGGACTGGGATTATGCCAGGGAGTATTACGCGCACAATATCCTTTTTGCCCCGTCCTTTTATGAGGAGCATGTGGTTCTGTATTGTGTCATGTACGCTTTCCATGCCGCCATATTGGGGGCGGTCTTTGCTATTTTTGGGCTGGGACTGAGCGCCGTGGTCAAAAACAGGTATCTGGCGTTGCCGATTCCTTTTTGCTATGCAATCTTTTCATCAAGCATTCTCAAAAGGCTTTTCAGAAACACTTTTATCGGCTGCAGTTTTGAGACGATGAAACTGATGCCACTGCAGCCATTATACTATACAGAGGCGTATCCGCTGGGCTACTGGACGCTGCCCGTCTATGAGGCGGCGCTGGTCGTGGTCGGGCTGGCATTGTATTTGGGAGGGGATTATCATGCATGCAAAGATTAAGGATTACAGAATCGTACACACAAAGGAACAGAAATTTATTGCATTGACAGGAAGCTTTCGGAATGAAAGGATCGATGTCGGGTGTAATCAGGAAATCCCCGATTTTTGGGACGAGTGTCATGCTAAAAATCTCATAGAACCGATCCGCGATTTCAGGCCGGAAGGAAAAAGGGATCTATATGGCTTATGCTCTCCGGCGAAGGAGGGAGAGGATACTTTTGAATATGGGATTGGTGTCATGATCGATGAGGAGACAATGGACTTTGATATGGATGAGATGAAAAAGGCGGGGTACTGTATATGGGATGTGAAGCCGGGAACCTATGTTGTATTTGACTGCATGGGGGAAGATAGTGACTGTATCAGCGACGCCTGGTCTAAGTTCTACAGGGAGTTTTTGCCCCGGATGGGGTATGAGCCGGAAGCGGAAACAGATTATGAAATATATTTTGAAAAGGGAAGAAAGGGTCTGTTTTGTGAACTTTGGATTCCGGTAAGAAAGAATCAAGTTCAATAAATTTGCGGAGATTTTACTTTCATTGCCCTTCTGCAAATAGAATCTGCTGTAACGAAATCCTTACAGATCGGATATATATGCAGGAGGGTAAAATTATGGTCAGGACGGAAATGGAAATCATGGAAAAATCAGAGATCATGGTGGAACTGAATCATGTAAAAAAGGCGTATAAGGGCAACGTATTATTTACAGACATCAACCTCCGGGTGCATCGGGGAGAAAGCTGCGCAGTCGTAGGCGTGAACGGATCGGGCAAGAGCATGCTGCTTAAAATGATCTGCGGGCTCGTCAGGCCGGATGCAGGGGAGATCATCGTGGACGGAGAGAAGATCAAAAAGGGGAAATTCCCCCGAAACACAGGCGTGATCCTGGACAATGAAAGTTTCCTTCCCAACGAGACGGGGCTGAACAATCTGCTGATCATAGCCGGGATCTTAAGGAAAGTGACGAAAGAAGAAGTGAAGAGGACCATGGCGCTGGTGGGGCTGAATCCGGCTTCCGAAGTCAGGGTCGGCAAGTATTCGCTGGGAATGAAACAGCGTTTGGCGATCGCCCAGGCGTTGATGGAAAAGCCCGCGCTGCTGATCCTGGACGAGCCCTTTAACGCCGTCTTCCAAAGCACGGTAAGGGATTTCCGGCTGCTTCTGGAACGGCTGAATACGCAGGAGGGCGTCACCATCATCATGACCTCCCATCATCAGGAGGACGTACAGGGATTGTGCAAAAATGTTTATCGACTCGAATCAGGAGCCCTGAAAGCTATAAGTATACCACTCGTCCCCTGACTTCGCTCATTCCCTTTTCCTTTGCAAGGTCGAAATCCTGAACACATTTACGGCCAATATGCCTGTTCTGGTATTCCCTGCAGATCACGATCGCGATCTCGGAATCATCCCGGAGGGAAATATCACCGATCAGTTTTCCATTGTACCGGATATAGAAGCATTCGCCGTGGGCGCTCAGGAAATCGTACATTGCCCGGAGCCTGTCCAGGGAATATACATGGTCGATATTGTCAACCTGTCTGCAAATCTCTTTGTCCTGATACCATGCAAGGGCGACAGCCTCATTGGGATAATAGGGTACTAACGCAATGTTTTCATCACTGATCCGCACATTCATTTTGTCACCTCTAAAGGCATTGTACACTCTTTTGCATGATTCCACAATCAGTTGTTTTATCGGGAAAGTCAGAGGGTCGTCATCTTTTCCGCAAATGACAGAAATGAAACAAAGGTGATACATGCCTGGTTTAAAGTGGGACTACCATACACTTGAGTGATAATTTATGTGAGGTCATAGTATTTAGGATAACAGGGAGGATGTATCTATGAGGAGATCATATCGAAAGACAGCGGTCTGCATCTGTGCGCTGTTATGGGGGCTGACCGCCTGTGCGCCACAGGGAAATAGCGCGGAACAAAGCGCAGTGTTGGGCACGGAAGTACGCAGTACCGATGCGGGATATGAGGAAGACAGAACAGAAAATGCGGAGGGCAGTGCAGAGGACGGAACGGACAGTGTGGGAAACAGAATCGATCATTCAGGAAATGGAACTGACCATACAGGAGACGGCTCCGGTTCCCAACAGGATTCTTCCATAGATGCCTCCATCAGCGATATTCTTGCATCCTGCGCAGGAAAGATCATCACAGAGACCATTGAAACGTCTGGCGGAAAGCGCATAACGATCGATGCGGAAGCTGCGGTGGACGGTATCAGCCGTGTAAGCCGTTACAGATATATTCCCCGGGCGATTACGGATGATGACAGAAAAGCGCTGTTTGAGAAACTGTTTCCGGCGGAAAACTGGGATGTGAATGCCGCCGCAGTGTATGATGAAAAAGAGGATGCATGGCAGTTCGTGACTCCCGGAGGGCAGCGCTGGATCTACCGGGTCAGGGATGCGGAGCCCTTTGGCGAACAGGTATTGGATCTGGAAAGGATTGACATTAAGAGGGACTACAGGAAAGAAACAAGGGCATACTCCGTGCAGATCGCGGGTGGTTCTATTGCGGAAGAAGACATGCCATTGGAAGAAGTTTTGTTCTTACTGGAAGTAACAGGCTGTATTCCTGCAGAGATAGAGCAATTAGGTCAGCAGAGCATGGAACCGATAGCGGGCGAGGGTGTCTACTCATGCGACAGTATCTATGTCTGCGGACCAGGTGATGCAAACACCTATGCAAAAGCGGTATTCAAGCAGACCCTGGACGGGATGCCTGTGACGGCCTGGCATAACGCGGCCACGGCAACGGCGGGTCGGAGCGTCTTTCCCGTAAAAATATGGGGAGCCTTTTTCACAGCGGAGGAGATCGGACTGGACGGCCCCATACTCTCGGTGGAAGAAGCCGTCGATGCCATGAGGGAACAGATCGATACAGCGCAGATACAGCAAGAACAGCTATTTATCAAAAAGATCACCCTGGAATATCTGGCGGTTCTTGCCCCGGACGGAGACACTGAGATCGTGCCGGTCTGGAGGTTTCTGGAGACGGAAAGGAACCGGGGAAGCGAGAGCATCCTCGCCGTCAATGCGGTCAATGGGGAACTGATCTGGGAACAGCGGGGAGTTTTTACGGAATAGTCTGTCAGGCGCGGTTAAATGCAGTTTGCTTTTTTGACTAATATAGGATAGAATATAAGGGATACCATTATAAAACGGCGGACGCGCTGCCCGCCTGCGGAGAGGTACAATTCATATGCTGATAAAAACATCTGCGGTATGCCTTATGTTTACGTTGTATATGCTCTGGTTCTATTACCGGAAGCCCCATATCCCGATCAGATCCACCAGGATATTCCAACTGCTTGCCTGGGTGGCTCTTCTGAATGTGATCTTTGACCTGATCACGCTCTATACGGTCAACCACAGGGACAGTGTTGCGGAGGGAGTGAACCGGCTTGCGCATATCATCTATCTGCTGTCCATACTGGGATTTATTTTCCTCTTATTCCTGTATCTGAGAAGCTATCTGGAGGTAAAACTGAAATTTTCCAAAGAGATCAGGGCGCTCCACAGCCTGCCTTTTATCGTGTCTGCGCTGGGGATCCTGACGCTTCCCATCACATATGTCCATGGGGAAACAACGGATTATGCCCTGGGGCCTAAGGCCTATGCCTTATATGGGAGCATCGTGGTCTATCTGATCTTGATCCTGTATTACTGTCTCCGCCATTGGGAAATCCTGAACAGGGAGAAAAGGATGGCGATCGTTCTTGCCGTTCCCATCTTCGTGATCATTGCCCTGATCCAGATGCTCGTGCCGGAGACGCTGCTGGTGGTGGTTGCCTCCACATTGATCCTGCTGGGGCTGATATTGAGCAACGAAAACGCGGAAAAGTATATGGATGAGAAAACGGCCCTGTTCAATCAATATTCTCTGGAGACCGTGCTGGAGGAATTTGATTTTGAAAAGCAGAAATTATACATAGCGGTGATCTGTTTCTGCAAGACGGAAAGAAATTCCGACTGGAATCAGGACGTTCTGGTGCTGCAGGATATCCACAGAGAGATCAGGCAGTACCATCTGAACGCCTACCGCGTAGCAGAGAACGGAGTGGTATTCGGCAGCAATACAAAGGACAGGGCAGGGACGGCGCTGACAGAAGTAAAGCGGGCCATAGAAAATAAATACGGTCGGGAAGATGTCACTATTTCCGCAAAACTCCTGGAAGGGGAGGAGACGGAAAATAAGTATAAATGTATGCAGAACATTATGGCTTTCTGTACGGAAATAGGACAGCACTTTGCCTATATGGATTATCTGACGCATATTTATAACAGAAATGCCTTTGAAAGAGATCTGGAAAAACTGGACAGGAACAGCGGCGGTTACTATATCATTGCGGATCTGAACAATCTGAAAGTGGTCAACGATACTATCGGGCATTCCGCAGGCGACGAACTGCTGCAGAGTTTTGCGGGGATGCTGGACAGCACGGTGAGCAATGACGGACGGGCGTACCGCCAGGGCGGGGATGAGTTTGCCGTGCTGTATAAGCGGGACGCGCAGGAATTCATACGCAAACTGGAGCAGAAATGCAAAGTGCGCAATATGTCCCGCAATGTGCCTATCAGTTACGCCATCGGATACTGCAGTCTCAGCGATCCGGATTTCATCAATGTAGCGGACAGTATGATGTATGCAAATAAGAGACAGATGAAGCAGAAAAGATAAGAAAATTTCTATTGACATTAGAGACCACAGGGTGTAGTCTATAACAAAGACCACATCATGTGGTCTTTTGGATGAAAATTTTGGAACAAAATGAAAGAACGCCGACAGAGGAGGGACCATTATGTCAGAAATTCAGTTGGGTGTGATCGAGGCAAGGTATGCGGATATGATCTGGGAACATGAGCCGGTGAGTTCATCGGAGTTGGTGAAAATGACGGCTGTGGAATTTAACTGGAAGCGTACCACAGCGCATAATGTACTGCGGAGGCTGATAGATAAGGGACTTTTTAAAAATGAGAACGGGCTGGTCACTGCGGTGATCTCCAGGGAGGAGTTCTATTCCCGGCAGAGTAAAAAGTATGTGCAGGAGACTTTCGCAGGTTCTCTTCCCGCTTTTATCGCCGCATTTACGCAGAATACCAGGCTTACGGCGGAGGAAGCGGAGGCAATCCACGAAATGATCGACCGCGCGGAGGAAACGGAATGAAGATTTTCTAAGGTCGTAAAGTACACGACCCAAGAAAATCTAAGTCATTCCGGTCTTGCAGCGGTTCATCGATTGTTCTTGACAATAGAATCAGCCCTTTGATTCTATTGTTTGTGCCGCCGCAGGCGGGCATGAGAGGAGATATGATCATGAGTCTGGGAGATATCTTTTTAAGGTTTTTAAACAGAAGTATAACGGCGGGATGGCTGATCCTGGCAGTGCTTTTGCTGAGACTGCTGTTCCGAAAAGCGCCGAAGTGGATCCGCTGCCTGCTCTGGGGCATTGTGGCATTCCGGCTGATCTGTCCTTTTTCCATTGAGAGCCCGTACAGTCTGATCTTAAATACGGAGACAGTCAGGTCAGGAATGATGGACAGCGGGCAAGTTCCTGATCCTGTGCCGGAGACAGACAGCAAGGCGCCTGTGGCCGGGTATACCGATGATCCGTCCGGGGCGGAAGCGTTTGTCCCTGCGAGGGAGAATGTGACGGTGACGGCTTCGCTGGACATTGCCGATATGGTGGGAATGGCATGGTGCTGCGGCATGGTACTGATGCTGGCGTATGCGGTCTTTACCCGGTTCCGGCTTCAGTATATGGTGCGGGAAGCGGTCTGTCAGGAGGGGAATATCTATCTTTGCGATGCGGTGGCATCCCCTTTTGTCCTGGGGATGGTCAGCCCCCGTATCTATCTGCCATCCGGCGCGGATATGGAGAGGATGGATCATGTGATCGCCCACGAGCAGGCGCACCTGAAGAGAAAGGATCATTGGTGGAAGCCGTTGGGATATCTGCTCCTGGCAGTTTATTGGTTCCAGCCCCTCTGCTGGGCGGCATATCTTCTTTTCTGCAAGGACATTGAATTTGCCTGTGATGAAAAGGTGATCAGTAAGCTGACTTTTGAGGATAAAAAGGAGTACTCAAAGGCTCTGTTGTCATGCAGCAGACAGGGAAGGATGGTCATGGCATGTCCGCTGGCTTTCGGGGAGATCAGTGTAAAGGAGCGGATCAGGTCGGTCCTTCATTATAAAAAGGCGACGCTCTGGATTCTGGTCGCCGCAATTGCCGCCTGTATTATAGTAGGGGTCTGTTTCCTGACAGATCAGCCGAGAGAATATCAGGTCAGGATAACGATACCGGCCGGCTGCATGGAAGCTTTTTCCTATTCGGATGAAGAAATCTGTCCTAAGAGTGGCACGCTTACGGTCTATGCGGCGGAGGGTCTGGGAGATACGGAGATCCTGCTGCTTCCGGTGGAAAGTGCGGAAGAGAATCCTTATAAACCTACTTATATCACGCCGGGTATGCCGGTCAGGTTTGAAGTGGAACGGGGGGCGTGGTACCGGGTCGGGGTGAATGTGCAGAATTCCACGGATGAGGACAAGAATGTATATGTTTCTGTGAAAAATGTGGATGTAAGGATTGCCTCCAGGGCGGAAACAGATATGTCAGGGGCGGGTGGAACAGAAGAAGACGAGACGAGTGCGAACGGCTCGGAGGCAGACGATTCAGGTGTGGAAAGCACAGGTGCAGGCGGTACAGATGCGAATCGTGCAGGCGTGGACGGGTCAGGGACAGACGGTACAGGTACGGACGGGGCGGAAGATCCCTACGCGCCCCAGCGGTATGATATGGGGGATCTGGATGGAAACGGGGAACAGGAGTATCTGCTGGTCACAACCACTCTGGATGATGCGGTTTTTGACGGGCATCTGAGCTTTTACTTTAACGGGGAATCAATCTATGAGTATGATGACCTTTTGTGGCTATATCCCGTAGGGGCTGAGTATATCGATCTGGACAGGGACGGGGAGAAAGAGATATTTTTTACGTTCCAACCTGCAGTCAACTCCATGCCGCTCATAGAGTATGCAGTGTTAAAACAGACGGATAACGGCTGGAAAGCGCTGGAGATGATCCATGGGGAGACCATGCTGGACAATCAGTTTCCTATTTCCTGTCGGTATGGGAGTACGGATCATACGATCGTGATCGCCTGCGAGGGGATTGAAAAGGAGATCGTATACAATATTGAGGTTTATTATAAGGCGCGTATTGAGGAGGATCGGGAAAATGAGATGTTCTATTCGGCATTTACCAGGATTCTGGAGGGAAACGATTATAAAGCCGGGGATGAATTTGGCGGAATCGCTTCCTGGGGGATATGGGAGATATGCAGCGGAACGTATGAGGGCAGGAACTGCCTGATCGCGACTCATTGCCTGGAGGGACCGGAGGGAAAATATGACCCCATAGGAATGGTGGATATCTACTTCGACTATGACGCGGATGGCCTGGTCAATATTGTGGATATGGAATTCAGGGAGAGCCTGTCCCTGGAAGGTTTCTTCTGAGATTACATCCGGCAGCATAAAGGAAAGGATAAATATTTCAAACGCAAGTCATACCCCATAGGAATCTCACATACATTGTAAAAAAGATTCTTAAGGGGTTTTCTTTTGAAAGACTATATTGAAGAGCGCGCCATGAACATCGCCAGCTATATTATTGACAACAATGCCACAGTGCGCCAGACGGCAAAGGCTTTTGGGGTCAGCAAGTCTACGGTACATAAGGACGTTACCGACAGGCTCGTGCAGATCAATCCCGCTCTGGCGAAGCAGGCAAGGCAGGTGCTGGATGTCAATAAATCCGAACGCCATATCCGGGGAGGAATGGCTACGAAAGAAAAATATCTGCACATACATAGTTATTGAGGAAATCCCGCACCATATGACAAGCGTATGGCGTAAATATGCTTGTCATATGGCAGGTGGCGTAGTCGTGCAGGCTTCCATGCCATGCATTCTAAAATCGGTTTTGTTGTCTTGCTTCTATCTTTCAGTTTACTTTTTCCCATTCAGGAGCTAAAATGTAGTATGATACGAGAGTCGTGAGAAAGGCATAAAATGTTATACACAAATAAGGACTTAAAGAAACTCATCATTCCGCTGGTATTTGAGCAGCTTCTGGCGATCCTGGTGGGCCTGGCGGATACGCTGATGATCGCTAATGTGAGTGAGGCGGCGGTATCGGGCGTGTCGCTGGTGGACACCATCAACATACTGATCATCAATGTGTTCACCGCGTTCGGAACGGGCGGCGCGGTGGTGGCGGGACATTATCTTGGAAAAGGCGATGAGGAGGACGCCTGCAGGGCTTCCTGGCAGGTTCTGCTGTTTGCTTTGGCCAGTTCCGTGGCAGTGACCTCCGTTTTCCTGTTTTTTCACAATGGGATCCTGCAGCTGATCATCGGTAGGGTGGAAGCGGACGTCATGGAGAATGCTCGGAATTATCTGGTGGTGACGGCGCTTTCCTTTGTGCCGCTGGCGGTCTACAACGCCTGCGCGGGGCTGTTCCGCACCATGCGGGATTCCAGGACCACGTTAAAGATCTCCATTCTCATGAATATTTTGAATGTGGTGGGAAATGCTGTTTTTATTTATGGCTTTGGAATCGGTACGTTTGGTGCGGCGGTATCAACCACCATTTCCCGGACGGTGGCGGCGGTCATTATATTCTGTCTGATGTTTGACGGAAAGCGGCAGTTGAATT
This sequence comes from Lachnospiraceae bacterium, assembly GCA_023664345.1. Classification (GTDB taxonomy): domain Bacteria; phylum Bacillota; class Clostridia; order Lachnospirales; family Lachnospiraceae; genus Acetatifactor. Next base: position 21,566 of record JAMPFQ010000026.1, read on the forward strand.
TTAAGGGGCAGTTCACCCTGAGGTTCCGTCCGGATATGATCAAGAGGATCTGTTACATCGGACTTCCCAACAGCCTGGAGAACAGCCTGTTCCAGCTGGGGAAGATCCTGACGGTCAGCATGATCTCCACCATGGGCACATACGCCATTGCGGCCAATGCGGTCTGCAATACCATCGCGTCCTTTAATATTCTGCCGGGAGCGGCCATCAACAGCGGGATTGTGGCCATTGTGTCCGTCTGCATAGGGGCGGGAAAACCGGATCAGGCCAGATATTATTCCAAAAAACTGATGAAAGCGGCCTGGGTCAGCTTAAGCGCCATGTCGCTGGTGATCGCCGCGGGTGCGGGTATCCTGGCCTCGCTGTATCATCTCAGCCCTGAGGCGACGGAACTGGCGAAGCGGGTATTGTGGCTTCATGCGGGTATGGTGGTAGTGGCATGGACGCCCTCTTTCACGCTTCCCAATGTATTCCGGGCAGCGGGAGACGCGATACTGCCCATGGCGGTGTCCATCGGCTCCATGTGGGTCTGGCGTCTGGGGTTCGCCTATCTGTTGGGGATTTATTTCGGCTGGGGATTGTTGGGGGTGTGGACGGCAATGGTCATTGACTGGGTGTTCCGTGGGATCATTTTTACGCTGCGGTTCAGGAGCGGAAAATGGGAGAAAAGCGAGAGAAACAACATAACGTAAAAAGATCGGCAACACGGAAAATGCATATGATGGCGGAATGACCGGAAAATATTAAAAAGCAGTCAGATAGAAGAAAACACAAAATAAACGAAAAAGGAAAACAGCGATAGAACAGCGGGAGGATCGATATGGCGGCGGAGGAGAGCAAGATACAGGCTCTGGCAAATCAAATACTGACACTTGCCCACGATGATCTGCTGATGCATCTTCGCTTTTTTGATATGGCACTGGCGCAGCTGAAATGGAAAGAGAGGGCGAAAACAGGGTGTTTTGCCACGGATGGGCGGAAGCTGTTTTATGACCCCGTATATGTGCTGAAAACCTATCAGGAGAATCCCAAATATATCGCAAGAAGTTATCTTCATGTGCTGCTGCACTGTATTTTCTCCCATGGCTTCCGGTATGATAAGCTGGAGCCTGAGAATTGGGATCTGGCGGTGGATATCGCGGTGGAAAATGTGATCCTTGACCTGGAGTTGGAAAGCGTGTCGCTGGAACAGGATGCGGACGCTGCCAGAAAGCTTATGGTTTTGAGGGAAGATATCGGCCCTTTGACAGCGGAGCGGATATACCGATATTTCCGCCATAACCCCGTCACACCGACGGAAAGGCAGGAACTTGTAAGGCTCTTTGCCAGGGATGTGCACAGTCTCTGGAGAACTGCGGACGCCGGGACACAGGAGCAGCTGGAGATCACGGAGGAGCAGTGGAAGAAGATCAGTCAGCGCGTAAAAGCGGATCTGAAATCTTTTACCAGGAAAAAAAGCGGTGCGGAGAGCCTTGAGAAGAATCTGGAAGAAACCACGAGGGACCGCTATGATTACAGCGATATCCTGCGCAGGTTCACGGTTATGGGGGAGGACATCAGGGTAAATGATGATGAGTTCGATTATGTTTATTATACTTATGGGTTGGAGCATTACGGCAACCTGCCTTTGATCGAGCCGCTGGAATACAAGGAGGCGAATAAAGTAAGGGAGTTCGTAATCGCCATAGATACTTCGGCGTCCTGCAGGGGCGCTGTTGTGAAAGCTTTTTTGAGAAAGACTTATTCCATCTTAAAGGGCAGCGAGAACTTTTTCCACCGGGTAAATGTGCATATCATCCAGTGTGACAATCAGGTGCAGAGCGATACAAAGATCACAAACGACGAGGACTTTGATGCTTTTATGCAGTACGGCAAGCTGACGGGATTTGGAGCCACGGATTTCCGGCCTGTGTTCGACTATATTGAAAAGCTGCTGCAGCAGGGAGAATTTGAGGATCTGAAAGGACTGATCTATTTCACGGATGGCTATGGAATCTACCCTCAGAGGATGCCGGCTTATGATGTGATCTTCGCTTTTCTGGACGAGGACGAGAATCGGGCGCCGGTGCCTCCCTGGAGCATGAAAGTGATCTTGGAGGAGGATTCTCTGGAAGAAGAGGCGGAAAGGGTGGAGTGAAAAGTATGAAAGTAAACGTCACCGGACGGCACCGCGAGAGATTTTGGCATTTTTATGCCAAAATCCGAGACAGCAGGCGCCAAAACGCCGTCCTTTGGCGTTTTGTGTGCATCAACTTGTTGCCATGCCGTGGATTTCATGGCCATTTGTGCCGCTTGTGAACGGCATGGTAACAAGTTTGAAAGTAAACTTTCAAATATTGATTGATATGCGTGCTGAAGCACGCAAGAGGTGTAATCATGAACATAAAGCAGGCGAAGGAATATATTAAGAATTCCATTGATCTATATCTGAAAAAGGATGAGTTCGGGGAGTATCGTGTCTCCGTGGTGCGTCAGAGGCCTATTTTCCTGCTGGGGGCGCCGGGGATCGGCAAGACGGCGATCATGGAGCAGATCGCCCAGGAGATGGGGATCGCGCTGGTCTCCTATTCCATGACCCATCATACCAGGCAGTCTGCGCTGGGGCTTCCTTTTATCACGCAGAAAATCTATGGCGGGCAGAGTATGAGCGTGTCGGAATACACCATGAGCGAGATTATTGCCTCTGTCTATGACACCATGGAAGCCAGCGGCATCAGGGAAGGGATCTTGTTTCTGGATGAGATCAACTGTGTGTCGGAGACGCTGGCTCCATCCATGCTGCAGTTCCTGCAGTACAAGGTGTTCGGGCGTCACAGGGTTCCGGAGGGATGGGTGATCGTCACCGCGGGCAATCCGCCGGAGTACAATAAATCGGTCAGGGAGTTCGACGTGGTAACGCTGGACCGCCTGAAAGTGATGGAGGTGGAGCCGGATTACCGCATCTGGAAAGAATATGCGGCGGAGAAACGCATCCACAACGCTGTGATCAATTACCTGGATCTGAAGAAAGAGCATTTTTACTGTATGGAAATGACCACAAAAGGGCGCAGCTATGTGACCGCCAGGGGCTGGGAGGATCTGTCGGAGATTCTGACCCTGTACGAGGAGGAGATGCTGCCCGTGGATGAGACATTGGTGGGACAGTATCTGCGAAATGAAAAAGTGGTAAAGGAATTTACTGCATATTATGACTTATATTGTAAATACAAAAAGGACTACCATATTGAGGACATTCTCAGCGGGAATCCTTCCGTGAACGCCATCGCCAGGGCGAAAGAGGCTTCTTTTGATGAAAGACTTTCGCTGCTGGGGATGCTGCTTGACAAGGTGCAGGCGGATATGAAAGAGGTTATGGAGCAGGCTGCGTTCCTGTCCGACCTGAGGAATCCTTTGAAAAATATTGGCGGCAAGGCGGGAGATATGCAGGTGGGACAAGTGCTCTCCCTGCTGGAAAAGCAGGCGGAGGGGCGGCGGAAGCTGCTGGAGAACCTGCAGGCTGCCAACACGTTGTCCGACAGTGATAAAAAGAAACATTACAGCGTGATCCGCTTTCTGGAGGAGAGCAGGAAGGAACTGTACACGGGGGAGGCGCAGACAGGGGCGGCGGCCTATGATCTCCTGAAAGCGCACTACGGCGCCCGGGTGGAGAAGATGAAACGGAAAACCACCGGGGTGCAGCAGGAACTCCATGCCTTGTTCGCCTTTGCGGAGGAAGCATTCGCGGCAAAGGATGGGACAGCGGGCAATGAAATGCTGATCCTGGTGACGGAACTTACCGTGAACAGCTACAGCGCACAATTTATCGCTACATTTGGCAGCCCTGATTACAGGCGGCATAACGAGGAACTGATGCTGACGGAGCGCAGTGATGATATCAAGGCGCAGATCGCGGAACTAAACCTGGAGTAGCATCAGAAAGATTTCTGATCATGGGGCAGTTATATGTTGACTCAATGAAGGAAGAAGGAAATACATGCAGGAAAAAGAATGGCAGCTGGCGGATGCGAGTCTGTATTATGAAACGGAAAAAGAATCTGGCGGAAGATCTGTCAGGATCACGCGGTTTCAGGGTCTGGCCTCCCAGGTGGAGGTGCCGGAACGGATCCAGGGGATGCCGGTGAGATCCGTGGACAGGAAAGCCTTTTTGAGCAAAAAGAATCTGCGGCGCATATGGCTGCCTGATACGCTGGAAGAGATTGGGGACTGGGCTTTTGCTTATTGCGGCAATTTGGCGGAAATCAGGATCCCATGCAGGGCGGTTCGCTTTGGAAAGGCAGTGTTTATGGAGTGTAAGGGATTGAAGCGCATCTCTGTCGCAAGGCAGCTCTGGGAAGAAAGCGGTGCGGCGTTTCCGGCGGAACTGATGGCGGCGGCTGTGACCGTGATGGATGCCGCATATCTTCTGGATATGGAGGCTGCAGGCACGGAGGAATGGATTGGGAAATGGGACGCCCGGCTGAGCAGCGTGCTCCATGTGCCGGATCAGGAGGGCTTTTCCAGGCAGGTTTTGTGCGGCGAGGAGGATTATGGCAGTACGGATCTGGCGGCCTATATGAACGGCAGGCGGAAAGAAAAGGCGCGGCTCTGTTTTCTGCGGCTTTTATATGATCAGGGTCTGTCCGCTCCGTTCCGGCAGGAGTTGGAGGATTACCTGCGGAGCCACACGAAAGGACAAGACAGTGAGGAAGCATGGCAGGTGATCTTGCGGGAGCACGGCGCTGAAAGAGAGTATTATCAGCTTTTCGCGGCCATTGGCTGTGTGTCGGAGGACAATCTGAATGAGATGCTGACGGAGATCGGAGGGGAATATCCGGAGATGAAAGCGTATTTCCTGCGATGCGGGGAGAAAGCGGACGGCGCGGAGGACTTTTTCGCGGGGCTGGAACTGTAGAAGAAATATTTGACTTTGCATAAATATTTTCTGAAAGAAGATCTCATGGCGTTGAACGGAACGGGAAATTTTGCTATACTGCATATAACAAAGAGAAAGGTTACAGGACAAAACTATGGCGATGACATTGGAACAGGCGAAAGAGAAACTGGCGTCTTACGGACAGGAGCATGTGCTGAGATATTATGACGAGCTTTCCGAAGAGGAGAAGCAGGCGCTGCTGGATCAGATAGAGGCCACGGATATGAGCATCCTGGATGCCTGCAGGCATAAGGAGGACCTGGTACAGCGGGGTGTGATCACTCCACTGGCGGCAATGCAGCTGGAGGAGATTGAGGCAGGCAGAGCATCCTTTGAGGCAGCCGGAGTGGAGGCGATCAAAGCGGGCAAGATCGGGGCGGTATTGCTGGCCGGCGGCATGGGGACGCGGCTTGGCTCCGATGATCCCAAGGGGATGTATGATATCGGAAAGACCAGACAACTCTACATTTTTGAGTGTGTCATAAATAATCTGCTGGACGTAGTGCGCCGGACAGATACCTGGATCCACCTGTTTATCATGACCAGCGACAAGAATCACAAGTCCACCACGACTTTTTTGAAAGACTATGATTTCTTTGGCTACAGGGAAGATCATGTTCATTTCTTCCAGCAGGAGATGGCGGCGGCTACGGATTATAACGGAAAGATTTATCTGGAGGAGAAAGGAAAGATGTCCTCATCGCCCAACGGCAACGGCGGCTGGTTTGTATCCCTGAAAAATGCCGGTCTGGTCGATGTGATCCATGAGAAAGGCATCGAATGGCTGAATATCTTTGCGGTTGACAATGTGCTCCAGCGCATTGCGGATCCCTGCTTTATCGGAGCTACCATTGAGAAAGACTGTGCGGTAGGCGCGAAAGTGGTGCGGAAGAACGCGCCGGATGAAAAGGTGGGGGTCATATGCCTGGAAGATGGAAGGCCTTCCATCGTAGAGTATTATGAACTGACGGAGGAGTTGATGACTGCGAAGGACGCCAGCGGCGATCCCGCGTATTATTTCGGCGTGATCCTGAACTATCTGTTCCGCGTGACCGATCTGGAGAAAATGGCGGGAGGCCTGCCCCTCCATATCGTGGAGAAGAAGATCCCATGCCTGGATGAGCAGGGCAATCCGGTGAAGCCGGAGGAACCCAACGGATATAAGTATGAGAATCTGGTGCTGGATATGATCCACCAGCTGGACAGCTGTCTGCCCTTTGAGGTGGTCAGGGAGAAAGAGTTCGCTCCCATCAAGAACAGGACGGGAGTGGATTCCGTGGAGAGCGCCAGGGCGCTGCTGGAGAAGAATGGGGTGGCGCTGTGAACCGTTCACACCCGCGCCATTCGCAAAATCGTGCTTTCAGCACTCTTCGCTGCTTCGCAGCTGCTTTTGCTCATGGAATGGCGCTCCTTTCGTCAGTCTGTCAGTTCCAATTCTCATGCAAGCATGGAATTGGAACCGAACAGGCTGACGTGTGAACTATGAAACATTTCGACAGGTTTATGTAACAAATTTGTATTGAGGCAGAGGTGTTTTTTCGGTATGCTGTTTCTAACAGAAAACATGGTGTGGCACGGACAGTGCAGAAAAGAGGGTATCATATGAAGATATTGGTGACAGGCGGCGCCGGCTTTATCGGCAGCCATACGGTGGTAGAACTTCAACAGGCGGGTTATGATGTGGTAGTGCTTGATAATCTGTGCAATTCCAGTGAGAAGTCCTTACAGCGGGCGGAGGCGATCACTGGAAAGCCGATTCCTTTTTATAAGACCGATATATTGGACAGGGAGGGCCTGGAAGACTTATTTTCCAGGGAAGAGATCGATGCGGTCATTCATTTCGCGGGACTGAAGGCGGTGGGAGAGTCCGTGCAGAAGCCCTGGGAGTATTATGAGAACAATATTGCAGGTACGCTGACCCTGGTGGATGTGATGAGAAAACATAATGTCAAGAATATCATCTTCTCCTCCAGCGCTACCGTGTATGGCAATCCGGCGTTCATTCCCATCACGGAGGAATGCCCCAAGGGACAGTGCACCAATCCTTATGGATGGACGAAATCCATGCTGGAGCAGATTTTATCCGACATCCAGAAAGCCGACCCGGAGTGGAATGTGATCCTGTTGCGCTACTTCAATCCCATCGGCGCCCACCAGAGCGGCACCATGGGCGAGAACCCCAACGGTATCCCCAATAACCTGATGCCGTACATTACCCAGGTGGCTGTGGGTAAGTTAAAGGAGTTGGGGGTCTTCGGCAATGATTACGACACCCATGACGGGACCGGCGTCAGGGATTACATCCATGTGGTGGATCTGGCCATAGGCCATGTGAAAGCGTTGAAGAAGATTGAGGAAAAGGCGGGCCTGAAGATCTACAATCTGGGTACGGGCACGGGATACAGCGTTCTGGATATCGTGAAGAATTTCGAGGAAGCTACCGGCGTGAAGATTCCTTATGTGATCAAGGAGCGCCGGGCGGGAGACATTGCCACCTGTTACGCCGACGCAAGCCTGGCAAAGAAGGAGCTGGGCTGGGAAGCGCAGTTTGGCATCAGAGAGATGTGCGCGGATTCCTGGAGATGGCAGAAGAATAATCCTAACGGGTATGAGGAGTAAATTGCAGCAGGCAGTTTAAAAAAGGGCAGCCGCCACAATGATCGGGATTGTGGCGGCTGAACATTTATTCCCGATAAAGAAAGCTGAAGTGCAGAAGCGCAATCGGGACAGGAGAACAAAGCGGCAGGACAGCGTAGGAGTCGGAAATGCAATGCTGTTTATACAGCGGAAAGAGAGGGAATATGTTTACCTGGAAAGAGGCAGGGCCGGAAGAATACGGCATACCGGCGGAAGCAGTGGAAAAGTTTGAGGATCAGTTGGCGAAGATGCGGGTGCGCATCCATGGTTATATGCTGACCAAAGGAGACTGCATCCTGGCGGAAAAATATTATGCTCCTTTTCACAGGGAGAGCCTGCACCGTATGTATTCCATCACGAAAAGCTTTACGGCTCTGGCAGTGGGGCTGCTTGTGAAAAACGGTCTGGTGAAGACGGAGGATAAGATCTGCAGCTTTTTCCCGGAAATGTTACCGCAGGATGGGGCGTATCCCTGGTGTGAGGAAATGACCATCAAGGATATGCTGACCATGCGCACCTGTCATTCTTCCACAACTTATAAAAGATATGCGGGAGAGGACTGGACGGAATCCTTTTTCCGGGTAAAACCTGATCATGTGCCGGGAACGGTATTTTCCTATGATACCTCTTCCTCCCAGGTGCTGGCGGCGTTGGTGGAAAAGCTGACGGGGAAGAAAATGCTGGATTATATGCGGGAGGAAATGCTGGATGAACTTGGCTTTTCCAGGGAGGCGTACATCATGCCGGATCCGGTGGGTGTATCCCAGGGGGGCAGCGGCCTGATGTGCACATTGAGAGATGTGGCGATAGTGGCTCATCTGTGCAGCAGGCTGGGAACTTTACGGGACAGGGAATATCTTCCCCGCGACTATATGCGGGAGGCCGTAAGCTGCCAGGTTCCCACGGACATGCAGCCGCTGTTGGATGAGCAGTGTGGGTACGGCTATTTTATCTGGATGCCCCGGGAGGAAGGCTTTACGTTCTTTGGCATGGGCGGGCAGCTGGCGGTCTGTTTTCCGCAGTATGACTTCTGCTATATGACCATGGCCGATACCATGGGAAATCCGGCGGGAGTGCAGGCCTTACATGACTGCTTTTATCAGTCCGTTTTTCCGTACCTGAAAGGGTGTGGGACACGGGAGGGAGCCGAAAAGCCGATAGGGCGGGATGCTTCCGGTGGGGAGGACAGCCTGCGGGCGCACACGCAGGGGAAATGGTATACATTTTATTCCAATGCGTTAAAATGGGACAAGGTGAGTTTCGACTGGGAAAGGCAGAAAATGACGGTTGCCATTGCGGAAAATGAGTTTTCTTTTGAGTTTGGCGATGATGGAAGTTTGCAGCCTTTCCTGGGGTCGAAATATTCCTGTGAGTGCCGTGGCGAGTGGAAATTGGGACATTTTATCCTGAACTGCTATATCCTTGGGGAAGATATGGGGAGCGTGCGGATGGATTTTGCGTGGAGGGACAGTCGTATGAGCGTCAGGGCAGTCTGTGCCGGGGACGTGATGCCGAAAGAAATGAAAGAGCACTTTCAGGGTTTTGCTTCCGCGGAGTGTGAAGAATTAACAACCTCCCAACAGGGATGTGGCACGAATGCAACCTGTGGTTGACAGATTTCCTGTGTATGATGGTGGCTCTGCAACCGCTTGTTTTGTTATGATGATACAGAAATGCAGAGGCGGAACTGGAATCAAAACAGCTTCGGAATGGAAGCGCCCGGAAGAAATTTCAGATGCGTACTGTGCAGCTGAAAATTCTTCCTGTGCAGGGGCGCAGAAATGCAGAGGCGGAACTGGAATCAAAACAGCCTCGGAATGGAAGCGCCCGGAAGAAATTTCAGATGCGTACTGTGCAGCTGAAAATTCTTCCTGTGCAGGGGCACAGAAATGCAGAGGCGGAACTGGAATAGAGAAAAAGGAGCGTCAATATGAACATAGCGGACAGGATACAGCGTTTAAGGAAGGGAAAGGGAATTTCTCAGGAGGAACTGGCGGATCAGCTGGGAGTTTCGCGCCAGGCAATCTCCAAGTGGGAGAGTGAGCAGAGTTCACCGGATATCGAAAAGGTGATTATCATGAGTGATTTCTTCGGAGTCACCACGGATTACCTGTTAAAGGGAATCGAGCCTGTTCCAAACGAAACGGCGGCGATAAGGCAGAAACCGGATGCAGGACTTTTTACCATAGTGGGAACGGCATTTAACATTACAGGGGTCATAGCGGCAGCGATGATATGGTATGAGAAACAGACGGCGACAGCCGTCGCTATAGGCCTGATCCTGATAGTGGCGGGATGCATGATATATGGAATAGGAATGACTGTATCCGAACCGGAATCCAGAACGCAGGCCAGACGGAAATTCTGGACAGTCAATGTATGGATTCTCACTTTTATGCCGCTGTCAATCCTGTATAATTTCCTCACAGGCGGCTACCGCCTGGCTCCTTATCCGGTAGTCGGGATTGCCAGGAATGCCCTGTTCTGGTTCGTTTACATTGTGATCGGTGTGACGGAGGAGTATGTGATCCGCAGAACGGGGAACTGAATAATTCTTTTTCTGCCATAAAAAGGGTCTTCCACGATTCAGGCTTTATCATGGAAGACCCCGTTTTCAAATGGTATTTACGATAGTCAATCCGCTTCCTTCACTACCTCGGCATCGGGAGCGTTTTTGCGGACGCTTTCAATGCCGTTCTGGCAGGAAGCCTTTGCCTTGTAGCCCTCGGATACGGCAATAATCTCCCCATTGCGGGCTTTCAGGCGGAAACGGTACTCGCCGGCCTTGTCCGTATACATCTCGAATTTAGGGTTGGTCACGGTCTCATAATTTTCCACGGTCTGATCCTCAAGCTTTGCGGCAACAGCGTTCTTGCGGACACTCTCAATGCCGTTCTTGCATGCGCTCTCGGATGTGTAAACCTCAGAGGTGGCGATCACTTCCCCGTTGCCTGCTTTCAGGTCAAATTTGATCCCGGTCTTAACAGTCTTTACCACGAATTTGCCCATTTGAAAATCCTCCTTGTTTTGTCGTTTTTTGTAAATTCATTATACTAGGCGCAGTGGGAGGTTGTCAATAAACAGGTACGGCCATATCACGCCTGCCATGCATATGATCAAAGTAAGCAGGTTCAGATCGATCTGGTGGATCAGTTTTTTGACAGGATGAACATAAGTATTTTAGGGATCATCAATCCTAAAATAAAAAACAGTATAGATATCAAAATATTTTTTACAAAGTTCGATCGTAAGATTTTTTCCTGTTTCTTTAAGGACAAAGCGCTGATCTGTAATGTGGCATATAATTTCGCCATTTCCGCATTTTGAGCATGCTCCTGCTGGTCAAGCAGGGATTCAATATTTTTTTTTAGTTTTTTGGGACTATCGGTATCGGATTGTTTATACATATTGCGTTTCGCGTAAGCCTGCAGGAATTTATATATCAGCCATATCCCGGCATCCATCATTGTAAAGCAGGTTGTGACATCCAGCAGATATGCGGCATCAAATCTTGGATAATTGGCCGTTTCCTGGCGGAAGCATTTAAAAGATTGGTATATTATTATGATCATCAGCGCAATGGCGACATAGTTCACAAAAGATCTGAAATTCTTTATCAGGTCATTTATCCTGTCTGCTACCCACATGAGAAATAAGATGCTGGCAATGAGCATGAAAAAAACTAGAATGAATTCAAAATTAAAAATGTATTTCAGTCTAAATTCCATCTATCGATCACCTGCCTATATCAATAAAGATGTAATGACGCCGCAGCATAAAATAAATAATTGTACGGCAATGTTTATCTTGTCGTCCTTCTTTTCCAGCGATCTTCTGTTTCGCTCCAATCGCTCGTTTTGCTTGGAGATATCGTCAGCAAATTTCCAGAAATCTTCTTTAGAAAAGTTTTCCGGATCGATATTGGAAAAATAGGTTACGGAATCTATGAGTTCCTTTATCTCATCGCGATAACTTAGTAGTTGTTTTTTCTTTTTTTTATAAAAATATTCGGAAGGACTGCTTAATATCGAAGCAACAAAATAAAAGAAATCATCTCTTTTATGCCAGGAAAAAACGACACGCATAAACAATATAACAACGCCAAAAATCAAGGTCGTTATCAAAGGCATTTCGATAAACATTTTGATGAAATCAATCATATTGTAGATGGTTGTAATGATCGCTCTGATAAAAAATATGATTGTCGGAACTATACAGGCAAGTATAAAGACCATGAGGATGATTATGAAAAGTATGTCGGTTTTATCAGGTTTCTTTTTCATATTTTCATCCCCTTGCGTAAATGACCAATCATGGAAATTTGATTTGACGATATCATAGTATATCATTAAAATAATACATGTTCAACAAGTTTTTGCCTCCGATCCTTACATTTTTGTAAGGTTAAACCCCAAAATGTAAGGTAATTCTATTGCAGAGATTGGCTATCTGTTGTATTGTTGTATCAAATCAATCATACAAATAGGCAGGAGGAACGAAATGGCACTGTTAGAAGTAAAAAATGTAGGAAAAATATACACCACGCGGCTGGGCGGCAACAAGGTACAGGCCCTGGATGATGTGAATTTCTCGGTGGAGCAGGGAGAATATGTGGCGATCATGGGAGAGTCCGGCTCCGGCAAGACAACGCTGCTGAATATCATGGCATCGCTGGATAAGCCCACCAGGGGAGCGGTGGTGCTGGCGGGGAAGAATATGGCGGAGATCAGGCAGAAAGAACTTTGCGCCTTTCGCAGGGACAATCTGGGCTTCGTGTTTCAGGATTTTAATCTGCTGGATTCGCTCTCTCTTAAGGACAATATATTTCTGCCGCTGGTGCTGGCAGGTTGTGAGTACGGGAAGATGGAGGAGCGTCTTAAGCCTCTGGCGAAGAAGCTGGGGATCGCGGAACTGTTGGAGAAGTATCCCTATGAGGTCTCCGGCGGGCAAAAGCAGAGGACAGCGGTGGCAAGGGCGCTGATCACAGAGCCCCAGATCGTGCTGGCGGACGAGCCCACGGGCGCCCTTGATTCCAAAGCCTCCGACAGGCTGCTGCACATTTTCGCGGAGGTGAACGAGGACGGACAGACCATAGTGATGGTGACACACAGCATCCAGGCGGCCAGCCGGGCGGAGCGGGTGCTGTTTATCAAGGACGGCTGCGTGTTCAACCAGATTTACAGGGGGGACCTGCCGGATGAGGAGATGTATCGTAAGATATCGGATACCCTGACCATACTGCAGATGGAGAAGTCGAATCAGGCTGCGGATTTGCATGAAACCAGGAGAGAACAACAGAACGCCGTCCGTAAAGAGGACACGGAGCAGGCAGATCGGAATGCCCGGAAAACCGTGTGCCAGGGAAAGGGGGAAGCATAAATGAAGCGACAGATGGATCTGCTCCCCAGAATGGCGGGCACCAACATCCGAAAGAACGGTTCCACCTATCTGCCCTATATCGGGATCAGCGTTTTTGCCATGTTCACTTACTTTGTCTTTGACCTGATCCTGAAGAACGATATCATGTACACGCTGCCCAAGGGTGGCTACGCGCTGGTGCTTGTGGAGATCGGTTTTGCACTGTTGGGCATTATCATGGTTCCCTTTCTGTATTATACCAACAGCTTTCTCATCAAGCGCAGGAAAAGGGAACTGGGGCTATACAGCATTCTGGGACTGGAGAAGAAGCATATCGGAATCATGATGTTCTGGGAGAGCCTGATTATCTATGGAATCGTGCTGGCAGCGGCGATCGCGCTGGGGCTGCTATTCTCGCGGCTGATCTTTCTGCTGCTGCTGAATCTGGCGAAAATGCCGGTGAATGTGAAATTTACGGTAAGCCCCGCTGCCATTCTGGATACCATGGCGTTTTACGCCTTTATCACCGGGCTGAATCTCTTTGTGAATCTGATCCAAGTGGGTAAGACCAATCCGGTGGAACTCATGGGGGATGCCAGAAGCGGGGAGAAGACGCCTCGATTCACCTGGCTTTGGAGCGGCCTTGGGTTGTTGGCGCTGGGAGGGGGCTATTATACGGCGGTCAGTGCGCAATTAAACAGTATGATTTTTTTGGATTTCTTTCTTGCCATCTTTTTGGTGGTCATTGGAACCTATTTTTTATTTACCTCAGGAAGTATCATGTTTTTGAAAGGCATGAAGAAGAGGAAAAGGCTCTATTATCGGTCGGACAATTTCATCACTGTGTCCGGTATGCTCTACCGCATGAAGAAAAATGCCGCCAGTCTTTCCAATATCTGTATTTTCGCTACCATGGTGATCATTACGGTGGTGTGCTCTGTGGCGGTATATCTGGGGATGGATTCCATCATCGGCAGACAGTATGTCAGGAATGTGCAGGCAACATTCATCGGGCAGGAGCCTGTGGACAGGCAGGCGCTGGAGGAGCAGGTGGCAGCCCTGACAGCGCAGTATGGTGTGGAGCCGGAGAATTACCTGAGTTATGCGAGGATAAAGCTGACCGCCCATCTGAACGGGGAACAGTTCAGCGTAAAGATAGAGCAGAAAGAAGACTATGAGAACTGGTTCACGCTGAAGCTTCTCACCCTGGAGGAATACAACCGGGCGGAGGGAGTGGCGGAGAGCCTGGAGCCGGGGGAAATACTGATTTATTCCACGGGAAAGGATTTTGACAGCGACAGGGTATTTTTTGAGGAGAAAGAATTTATCGTGAAAAAGGAGCTGGAGAGCAGCACGCTTGATTTCCCTAAGATGGACGTCGATACCTTTGAGCGCACTTATATCATTGTCGCGGCGGATGAAAGCGACCTGCGGGAGATCGCGGGAAGTCTGGAAACGGATGCGGATGACAGCTGGGTCTATGTCTGCGGCTTCGACCTTCCTCTGGAGAGCCAGGCGGCGGATGGCTTTTCCGAAGCTTTTGAGGAGTATGCGTCCGGGCTGAACGGATTCGCGGGCTGTCAGGATTATCGGCAGCGGATGCTGGATTCTGAGAGCATGTACGGCAGTCTGCTGTTCATCGGCATCTTTTTTGGGCTGATCTTTCTGATCTGTCTGCTGATCATCATGTATTACAAGCAGATCACGGAGGGTTTTGAGGATCAGAAGAATTTCGAGATCATGCAGAAGGTAGGTTTAAACGACGATGAGATTCGACGTACTATCAGAAAGCAGATCAGGATGGTATTCCTGTTGCCCCTGGCGGGGGCGTTGTGCCACACGGCGGTGGCAATAAGGATGATTCTGCTGTTGCTGGGAGCTATTCGTTTCTATGAGAAAAATCTGCTGTATCTGTGCGCCCTGGTGACTTCCTGCGCTTTCGCGGTATTTTACGGCTTGTGCTACAAGCGGACATCGGGTACTTATTACAGGATTGTGAAACAGATGTGATTAAGTTGACTTGCGCGGGGAATTCTACTACAATGGAAAGGAAGATCCTGTGCCCCGCGCTGTCCGGCACAGGGCGGAACAGGCGCAGTCCCGGACAGACCGGGCTGACAGGGCGGCGCAGAAACGAGGGTATATGGAATTAGAAGGAAAAGTAGCAATCGTGACAGGCGGAAGCAGGGGCATTGGATTTGCCACTGTAAAGGCTTTCGTGGAGCAGGGGGCGTCCGTGGTGCTGTGCGCCAGCCGCCAGGAGACGGCGGATAAGGCCGTGGCACAGTTGAAGGAAGCGTATCCCGAGGCGAAGGTGGAGGGGATCTGGCCGAACCTGAGCAGCCTTGCGGATGTGCAGGAGACCTTTGGCAAGGTGGCGGAAAAATACGGAAGCATTGATATTCTGGTGAACAATGCCGGAGCTTCTGAGAACACTCCTTTTTCCGATTATACGGAAGAAACCTTTGACAAGGTGATGGACTTGAACGTAAAAGGCATGTTCAACTGTTCCAAGGCGGTGGAGCCGGTGATGGAGAAGCAGGGCAGCGGCGTGATCCTGAACACGTCCTCCATGGTCAGCATTTCCGGACAGCCCGGCGGAGTGGCTTATCCCACCTCCAAGTTTGCGGTGAACGGATTTACGCTCTCCCTGGCCAGGGAACTGGGACCCAAGGGAATCCGTGTGAACGCGGTGGCTCCCGGCATCACGGAGACGGATATGATGAAAGCGGTGCCCAAAGAGGTCATCGAGCCCATGATCGCCAGGATCCCCCTGCGCCGTCTGGGACAGCCGGAGGATATCGCCAACGCTTTCGTATTCCTGGCGTCGGAGAAAGCTTCCTATATCAGCGGAGTGGTGCTCAGCGTGGACGGTCTGATGAGATCCTGATGCGTCAGTGAAAAAGCACCCGATCCCTCCTTTCTGCATATGATATGATGAGCGCATGGGGAAAACAAGCGACGCGAAGCGGCATTTGTTTTCCCTGCGCCATCAACGAGCAAACGGTCTGCGAAGCAGACAAAGGAGCGCGAAAGCGCGGGTTTGCGAGTCTGAAGCGTGATAGGGGAAAACAAGCGACGCGAAGCGGCATTTGTTTTCCCTGCGCCATCAACGAGCAAACGGTCTGCGAAGCAGACAAAGGAGCGCGAAAGCGCGGGTTTGCGAGTCTGGATCATAGCAGGAGGGAGGTTTTTTGATGCCTGTTGATTGTAGAGAAAATATACTTTCTGAAGAATACTATGATGTGATCCTGGACTTTCCCATGTGGGTGCTGGGTTCCAGCGCGGAGGGACTGTGCCATACGGATATCGGGAGCGATTACACGATTGTTTATTTTCCAATCAATCTGTTGATGGACGCGGAGGATTACTTTTTTTCCTACAGAAGCGTCCCGAAAATCTACGGACTGATGCAGGAGGGCGGCTCTATAGGCGGGTTTGACCCTAACAGTCTGATAGACAGTGGGATCACCCAGATTCAGAGGGAACCCCTGGCCCTCACCGGGAGGGGTGTGGTGATCTGTGTGATCGATACCGGCATAGACTATACCAGCCCGGTGTTCCGGAATGAGGATGGCAGCAGCCGTATCCTGGCGATCTGGGATCAGACGATCCAGACAGGGAATCCGCCGGAAGGTTTTCAATATGGTACGGAATACACCAGGGAGGACATCAATCGTGCCCTGCAGTCGGAGGATCCCTATTCCGTTGTGCCCAGCAGGGATGAGATTGGCCATGGAAGCGCCCTTGCTTCCGCTGCGGCGGGAAGCAAGCTGAACGGCGGCTTCTCTTTCCAGGGAGCGGCTCCTGACGCGGATATCGTGGTGGTAAAATTAAAGCAGTGCAAGCAATACCTCCGGCAGTTTTACCTGGTGCCGGGGAGTGTGCCCGCCTATCAGGAAAACGACATTATGCTGGCAGTCCAATACGTGGACAGCTTTGTGGATACGTTCAGCAGACCCGTGGTCATATGCCTGGGGCTGGGCACCAATTATGGCGACCATACGGGAAGTTCGCCGCTGGGCAGGTATCTGAATTCAATCGCGGTGAAGCGCAGCCGGGCAGTGGTGGTGGCAGGAGGTAACGAGGGCAGCGCCGGACATCATTTTCAGGGTCAGCTGGCCAGTCCGGCTTCCGGCGGAACAAATGTCGCCGCGGTGGAGGTGCGGGTGGTAGACGGGGCGGAGGGGTTCTTCCTGGAACTGTGGGGAAGCCTGCCTGATGTCTATACGGTGTCTGTCCGCACGCCCGGAGGGGAGCGGATCCGGCCCATCAGGCTGGGGATCAACGACGCCATCACCTACAGCTTTATTTATGAGAGGAGCAGGGTGACCATTGCCGGATTCCTGGTGGAACCGGCGTCAGGCGAGGAACTGGTGGTGATGAGGGTGCAGGATCCCACGCCGGGCATATGGACTTTCCAGGTGGAGGCCGCCGCGGACATCCACAACGGGGAATTTAACATGTGGCTGCCCATCACGCAGTTTCTGTCGGCGCCGGTGTATTTCCTGGAGCCGTCGCCCTATATCACGCTCACGGAGCCGTCCCTGGCGTCCAACGTCATCTGCGTGTCCACCTATGATGCCACCAATGACAGCTTTTATATCAATTCAGGAAGAGGTTATTCCCGGTGCGGCACCATCAGGCCGGATCTGGCAGCGCCGGGGGTGAACGTATCCACCTTGAACGGCCGGGAGTCCAACAGTTCCCTGGCGGCGGCCATCACCACGGGGGCTGTGGCGCAGTTCATGCAGTGGGCCGTGGTGGAGCAGAACAACGGCGTGGTGGAAAGCCAGGAGATCAAAAGTTACCTGATCCGCGGTGCATCCAGGAGCATTGATATGACGTATCCGAACCGGGAGTGGGGGTATGGAAGGCTGAACATGGTAGGGACGTTTGACGCGCTGATCGGGGTGTGAGGCCTTTGCGGTACAAAAAGAGGCTGCCATATTCTTTTGCGCCAAATAATTGTGAAACGATAACGGAACAGCCCATGTTGCATCCAAACGCAAATGCAATAAAGATAAGAGTGACCTCATAACTGTTTCCAACAGCCGCAAGCGCATTTTCCCCAATAAATCTGCCTGCGACCAGACTATCAGCTATATTGTAAAGCTGCTGAAAAATAATGCTGCCAAACAGGGGCAGGCAGAATTTCCATAATACTGTCTGGGGATCGCCTACTGTCAGATCTTTGTTCATTATACCATATTTCCGTGCGCTCCGACGTACACTTGATTCAGAAGTTGGCTCAATGCCCTTCTGTGTCAACATTATACAATATATTCCAAGCCGTTCCGTACAGATCATTTCAGATAAGGGGCGTGGGAGAAGCCTCGCGGCAGATACCTTTTGCAAATTTTTGGAAACAAGCCGGATCGAAATGCAATAATTCAAAATGGCAGCGGTTCAGGAAAGCGCTTTCACTTGAGGCCTGGTGAGCCCATATTGACCGACCACTTTGCCAGTTCTGACAGGATCGGCAGCAGATCTTTTGTCAGGTCTGTTGTTTCGTACTCCACCCGGGCAGGGATCTCCATATATGCGGTACGTTTTATAAGCCCGTTGTCCTCCAACTCTTTCAGGGATTTGGCCAGCATGGTATTGGAGATCCCTTTGATCTTTCGTTTCAGTTCATTGTAACGTGTAGCCCCGCTGGCGCTCAGGGAACACAGGATAGAAAGTTTCCATTTTCCGCCGAGAGCGTCTGACACTTTTTGCAGCGGGCATGTTTCCGTACAGGGGCAGGTATGGCTGACTGTCATGGGTATCTTCTCCTTCAACTCAGTTTTTTCTTACTTACTCATAAATAACTTGGTAATTGACACCTGATAAGTGCACCAATATAATTATATATGGTGCGGAAATAAGAGTAAAGCATTTTTTTGGAGCATGCAGAAAGAGGTGCGATTATGAATGTAGCAGTGAGATATTACACAAGGTCAGGAAACACAAAGAAACTTGCCGAAGCAGTTGCGGATGCGGTCGGTGTGAAAGCAGAGACAACCGGGAACGCGCTTAGGGAGGATGTGGATATCCTTTTCCTGTGCAGTTCGGTCTATGCTTATGGTGTAGACGAAAGTGTCAAAAGGTTTATTTCAGGCATCCATGTGCAAGTCGGGAAAGTTGTGAATGTCAGTACGGCCGCACTGGTAAGATCCACTTATAAGCAGGTGGGAAAACTTCTGAAAGAAAAGGGGATTCCGCAGGCGGAAGAAGAATTTTACTGTAAGGGTTCTTTCGGACCGATGCATAAGGGAAAGCCGGATGAAAACGACTGTAAAAATGCCGCTGCGTTTGCAAAGAAGATTGTGGGAAAGAAGGGAATGTGATCATGCAGGCGATTATGGAAACACTGTTCGATATCGTATATCTGTCCCTGGTCATCACAGTCGGGATCAGGATGATGCGTGGGAGCCGCAAAGAAAAACAATATTTCCTGTTCGGGATGATGGCGGTCGTTCTTGGCACGGGCGATGCATTCCATCTTCTTCCCCGGGCATATGCATTATGCACCACAGGGCTGGAGAATTTTACGGCGGCGCTTGGCATAGGCAAGCTGGTCACTTCAATCACCATGACGATATTTTACGTGCTGCTCTATCATATATGGCAGATTCGTTATCGTGTGCAGGGCGGAAATATCCTGACTGTATGTGTCTGCCTGCTGGCAGCCGCAAGGATCATCCTGTGCCTTTTCCCTCAAAACAGATGGACATCTGCGGATGCGCCGCTTGCATGGGGAATCTATAGAAATATCCCATTTGCGGCGCTTGGACTGCTTATCATTGTCCTTTTTTTCAAAAAGGCATCTGAAACAGACGACAGGGGATTCCGGTTCATGTGGCTGGCAATCGTGCTGAGCTTCGGATTCTATATTCCGGTAGTTCTTTTTGCGGATGCAGTCCCCATGATCGGAATGCTCATGATCCCTAAGACCTGCGCTTATGTGTGGATGGTGCTGATGGGATATCAGGATATGAAGAGGAGGGCGATTCCCAATGGATGAGAATTTCGATATCCAGGCATATATGACACGGGGTGTAGAGAGGATCGTGGCCGATTCCCTGAAAGCAACCTTAAAAGACCCGCGGGAAAGCGCATTCATGGTAAAGTTTGCGGCGGCAAGCAGGAAAGCCTCAAAGATACGGGCGGAAGAAGAGAAAAACGGCGTACATATCCCGCCTTTCCTGATCGCAAGCATTACCAGCAGCTGCAATCTGCACTGTGCAGGATGTTATTCCAGATGCAACCACGCGACACAGGATTCGGAACCGGTGAGCCAGCTTACAAGTGAGGAATGGCTTGCTGTTTTCAAAGAGGCGGACGAGATCGGTATCAGCTATATTCTGCTCGCTGGCGGGGAACCGCTGCTTCGGAGGGATATCATCGAGGCTGCGGGGAAAATGCAGAACATTATCTTTCCCATCTTTACAAACGGGACTTACATGGATGAAAGGTATCTCAAACTTTTTGACCGGTGCCGCAATCTGATTCCTGTTATGAGCATAGAGGGCGGGAAAGAAGAAACGGATATGCGCAGGGGAGAGGGGATCTATGACAAGCTGATCTCCAATATGGACAGTCTCCATGAAAAAGGTCTGTTGTTCGGGGTGTCCGTCACAGTAACGACAGAAAATGTGCAGGAGGCCGTTTCCGCCAGTTTCCTGGACAGCCTTGCGGGCAGAGGCTGTAAACTTGTGATATATGTTGAGTTCGTACCTGTTACGGAAGAGAGCCGGGAACTGGCGCCGGGAGAGGAAGAACGGGAACTCTTAAAGAATGGTATCGGACGGCTGAGAGAGGAATATCCGGAGATGGTCTTTGTTTCTTTCCCGGGCGATGAAAAGAGTTCCGGAGGATGCATCGCTGCAGGCAGGGGCTTTTTCCATATCAACTCCCATGGCGGGGCGGAACCGTGTCCTTTCTCCCCATATTCGGACATGAATGTGAGGGATGCTTCGCTTAAGGAGGCAATGCGATCCAGGCTGTTTCAGGCTTTGCGGGACGGCGATCTGCTTGTGGACGATCATGCCGGTGGGTGTGTTCTATATGAGAAGAGGGAGCAGGTGGAGGGATTGCTGCGAGAAATGTAACATTTATGGTGGTGTGCCGTTTTTTCGGCACACCACATTTTTTTTAGTTACAAAAGACTCAGATGCTTTCAATGCGCTTCAAAATCAGGTGGACTTTTTCCTAAAAAAGATTTATCATATATATAACCATATATACTAAGAAGTGCAGTAGTAAGAGGTACGAAGAGTGAAAGAGAGACATAGATGGTTTTATCTGTTGATCATTGTTTCCGCGTCAATGGTCGTTTGTCTGGCGGTGCTCTTTTATGTCAGACGGATGGAGGAGGCAATTTCGGAGAACATCATCCATTCCATCAGCGAGCTCGCGGAGCACGATAAGACGACTATCCAGACATACATTGAGATCTGTTGGAAAGATCTCGCGGAGATACAGGAGCGTTTTACCAGTTTTGAATGTAAAACGATCGAGGATGTTGAGACTAGACTGAACCTGGAATGTGCTTCCAGCGACTTTACCCACATCTATCTGGTTGCTGAGGACGGGACGGTTTATACGGATAAGTACGTGGTCTATACGCCGGGCAATGACACTCTGAACAGGAATCTGGATTTCCTGCCTTATTTTAAAGAGGGCGATGAGAGAATCGTAGTTCGGTTTGATGATAAGACAGAGGGCGGATGGCTGTCAAAAGAGACTATCCTGTATGGGATCCGGCTGCAGGACTATATCGTGGAAGGCACAAAAATGTTTGCGTTGATCGGGATCAGCGACATTTCGTCCATCCAGAACAACATGGTCATCGACAGCTTTGTGAAAGACGGGAAAAGTCGTGGACACAGCGCCCTGATCGATATGAGCGGAAATTATATCGTAAATGTCAATAAAGAGATCTACCTGAACAAGCAGAACAATCTGTATGATCATCTGGCGGAAGCCGAGAGCGCCGACCTGACAAATGAGGAGGTCCAGGAAAAGCTTCAGGCTCAGGAGACTTTCGGTTTTTATCATTCTCACGCAGGGGAGCGGGGTAAGGAACTTTTTTATTTCATACCCCTTGATGATAATTTTGATCTGTATTTTATCATGTCCGTCAACGAGGAAGTTTTTGTGGAGCAGAGGAGGATGTTTGTGTCCCTCAGTATGGCAATGGCGATAATCGCCATGCTCACTGTCATCGTCATGCTGCTCGTCATCATGAGGCTGCAGGCGAAGACGATACGGACGACGGAATCGGCCAGATCTCAGAAAGAATTCCTTTCTAACATGAGCCACGAGATCCGGACGCCGTTAAATGGCCTGATCGGCATGAACCATCTGATCATGGTAAATATCGATGATGAGAGCCAGAAGCCGCAGATCAAGGAATGGCTGAAAAAGTCCCACAGCACGGCAGATTATCTGCTGTCGCTGGTGAACGATATCCTGGATATGTCAAAGCTTCAGGCAGGGAAAGCGGACATTGTGAAAGAGCCCATGCTGATCCCCGCGATGATCGATGAGATCGCGGCAATGCAGGCTGACAATATCAGAAACCGGGGCGTGGAGTTTATTGTGGAAAAAGATATCACGGAGCCATGCATTGAAGGCGATGAAACCCGCACGAAGCAGATATTGATGAATATCGTGGGCAATGCGGCTAAGTTTACGCCGGAGGGCAAATGGATCCGGCTGTCCGTCACGCAGGAAAAGACGGATGAGATGCATGTGGTCACTATTTACCGCTGTGAGGATACCGGGATCGGGATATCCGCAGAATATATCGACAAGATATTTGACTCTTTCAGCCAGGAACGGAACCGGAACACCAACGGCATCAAGGGAACCGGGCTTGGCATGGCAATCAGCAAACTTCTTGCCAACGCCATGGGCGGAGATATCACGGTGGAGAGTGAGTTCAACGTGGGGAGTACGTTTACGGTCAAGATCCCTTCTAAGATCGTGCAGGAAATCCCGCCCGATCTGCAAGACCAGACAGAGGCGGAAGAAAAGGATATGGCATCACCCGTATGCAGAGAAGATGGCAGGCCGGTGAAGATCCTTGTGGCCGAGGATGTGGAACTGAATGCGGAGGTACTGCTGGAAATACTCAAGATGGAAGGTTTTGAGACCGCGCTTGCGCAGAACGGGCAGGAGGCGCTGGATCTGTTTGAGCAGTCTGGAATCGGTGAGTTTGACATCATCCTGATGGATATGCAGATGCCCGTCATGGACGGATGCACCGCGGCAAGCAGTATCAGGAAGCTGGAACGGGCTGATGCGGGATCCGTTGTGATCTATGCCTGCACCGCCAACATGTTCCAGGAGGACAGGGAGCAGGCCCTGGCCAGTGGGATGAACGACTTCCTGACGAAGCCAATCGATGTGGATGTGCTGCTGAAAAAACTAAGGAAAAACGAAAAGTAAAACAATCTGCTAAGAAAAGAGAGTACAGCTATGAAAAAAAAGATGATCACTGCAATGCTCGCACTTACATTATGCGGCGGGCTTTTGGCAGGTTGCGGCGGCAAAGAAAAAGAAAACATAACTCTTATCATCAAGGTCCCGAACCTGGTCATGAATTCTGTCAGCAGACCCGAGATCTTGGATTCAGGCGTCTTTCTGCAGCAGGCGGGCGAGGCGTTTGCGGCACAGTATGAAGAAGCCGATGTCACGTTCCGGGTGGAAACCTTTGAGTATGTGGATGAAGTAGCGGCGATCACTGGCAGCTTTGATACGGAAGATGCAACGGATATCCTCTATGAAGGCTATTTCAATATGGCATCCTATCTGCATACCGGCAGAGTGGTTCCCATGGATGACATCATTTCAGATGGATTGCGGGACGATATCGACAATGCTTCCTGGGCCATGAGCATGACGGATGGGAAGACCTATATGATGCCGTTCCTGAGCATGCAGAATATCCTGATCTATAATAAAGAACTTTTTCGGGACTGCGGCCTTGAGAAATATATGACCGACGCGGTTATCATACAGAACTGGACGCTGGAGGAATGGACGGACATCCTGGACACGCTTGCGGATGATCTTCCTGGCCGGATCTATCCGATGATGATGTACGGCAAGAACAATCAGGGCGATACCCATATCATGTCCTTCATTCGGGCTTACGGAAGCGAGATCTTTGGCGAAGACGGGCATTTTGACTTTGAAGGCGAGGCGGCTGTCAAGGCGCTGGAGTGGATCCAGTCCGGCGTGGATAAAGGATGGTATCCGCCCCATCCGGAAAACCTGGAGATATCGGATTGCAATGAACTGTTCAGCAACGGACAGCTGGCGATTCATATATTTAACAACGCGAATTTCATGCTCTATGATAATATGGAAAATTATGGATACGTGAATTTCCCCGGCAATGTGGCGACCTCCTTTGTGACCGGTTTCGAGGTGTTTGACAATGGCGACGAGGCCAGGGTACAGGCGGCAAAAGACTTTATCCGGTTTATTTATGAGAATGATGAGTGGTTGGAACTGTCTGCCGGAAATATCCCTGTGAGCGGAAAAGTATCGGAAAAATATCAGGATCAGATCATAATGTTGAATGAATTTACCCGAAATGCGGAGAACGTGGTGGACTTTATGAACAACAGTCCGAACTGGCAGGGAAATGAGACTTCTGTACGCAGCGTGTTCTGGCCCAATATCCATGAACTGCTGTCGAAAAGCATCACCCCTCAGGAATGCGCTAAGAGGCTGGACGAAACCTGTAATGCCGCATTGGACACAGGGTGGGAAAGCAGTATACTGCATGAGTAGAAGCGGACAACATGCATGAACAGGCAAAGGAGGGTATTTACATGGAGCGGATGCATTTGACAGACCTTTTTGATAGGGAGACTCTTCAACGGATGCAGGATTCCTTTTCTGCCGCGTTGGGTGTTTCTACCGGGATCTCTGATGAGAACGGAGTGGCATTGACAAAGCACATGTCTAACTGTGAATTCTGCGACAAGTATACAAAGGGGTCGGAAGAGGGCTTAAAGAGATGTCAGGAATGCGATAAGCAAGGCGGAGCACGGGCAGTAGAAAACGGCGGGCTGCTGTTGTATACCTGCCATGCGGGGCTGAGCGATTACGCGGTGCCGATCGTAGTGGAGGGACAGTATCTGGGATGTATCTTCGGCGGACAGATTCTGTATGAGCCTCTGCCCGAAGAGAAAGTCAGGGCATATGCGGAGGAACTGGGGATCTCCCCGGATGAGTATGCGGAAGCGGCGAAGAAGATCCCCATCGTTCCCAGAGAAAAGATGGAAAATACGGCAAGATTCCTGTATGATACTGCCAACTTGCTTTTCAAGATGGCGTATGAGCGGTATATGACCCTGCAGATGAACAGCGCCATAGAACATGAGGCTCACATGAAATCAGATTTCCTGGCGAACATGAGCCATGAGATCAGGACGCCCATGAATGCGGTGATCGGTATGGCGGAGATGGCGCTGAGGGAGGAATTGCCGCCCGCCGCAAGGGAGTATATCAAACAGATCATGACCTCCGGAAAGACCCTGTTGGCTATCATCAACGATATTCTTGATTTTTCCAAGATCGAATCGGGGAAAATGGATATCAACCTGGCGGAGTATGAACCATTTGATATTGTGAAAGATGTTTCCAGTGTGATCATGACCAGGATCGGGGACAAAAATCTGGAGTTTATCGTGGATGTGGCGCCTGACATCCCCAGGCAGTTGATGGGGGACAGCATCCGCATCCGGCAGGTCATCATCAATCTGGCCAATAATGCGGTGAAGTTTACCAAGGTGGGTTTCGTGTATCTTTCCATGCGTTATGAGAAAGTATCGGATCGGGAGATCATGCTGAAAGTTATGGTGGAAGATACGGGAATCGGGATCAAGCAGGAGGACATGGGCAAACTGTTCCGGTCTTTCCAGCAGCTTGACAGCAAGCGCAACCGTAATGTAGAAGGAACCGGTCTGGGCCTCGCCATTTCAAAACAGCTGGTAACGCTGATGAACGGTCATATTACGGTGGAGAGCGAATATGAAAAAGGAAGCCGTTTCTCCTTTGAGATTCCACAGTTTATCATCGACGACCAGCCCTCCATAAAGGTGGAGAGGGAAAATTCCAATGCGGTCGGCTTGTTCTGCACTAACAAGTACATGCGGGCGAATATGAAGCAGATGCTGGATCAGCTGCATGTGGAGTGCCTGATGGTGGAAAAGAGGGAAGATCTGAAATTGTTGGAAGAGAGAAACGTGGAGTTCTTCCTGATTGAACTGGAGGACAACAGTTATGCTTCCATTACCAACGACTTTATGACGGCCCACCCCAACATAACGGGCGTATGGATCACCCGCTTCGGGGAAAAGATCAAGCCTCTGCAGGAAAATGTCATATCGGTGCCCAAACCGCTGCATATTATGGATCTGGCCAAGATACTGGCCCATGAAGATCTGTACAGCGGGGAGAACGACCTGGAGGAGAATTTTGAGTTTATCGCACCGGAAGCGGAGATTCTGGTGGTGGACGACAATATGCCGAACCTTATGGTCGCGGAGGGGCTGCTTGCGCCCCTGCAGATGAAGATCGACAAGGCGTCCAGCGGAAAAGAAGCCCTTGAAATGATAGAAAAGAAGCATTACGACCTGATCTTTATGGATCACATGATGCCGGAACTGGACGGAATCGAGACTACCCGCATCATCCGCCGTTTCCATGAAGACTATGACAGCGTTCCCATCATTGCCCTGACAGCCAATGTAATGGAAGAAGTACGGGCGATGTTCCTGGTGGAGGGCATGAATGATTTTGTGGCAAAGCCCATAGAATTGGACGTCATCGTCTCCAAGATCAAGCAATGGCTGCCCGCGAAGAAGATCCAGAGGGTGGAGGGCGAAGGAGAAAAAGAAGAACAGAAGCAGGAGCGGCTGAAACGTATCGCGCAGAAGATAGCCATTCCCAAGCTGGACGTGATATCGGCCATGAAGCTGGCAGGGAGCGAGACGTTGTTCTGGCGGATCCTGCGGGAATATGCAAAAAGCATTTCCCGTAAAACGAGACTGTTACAGCAGTATCTGGAGGAAAAGAACTGGAAAAACTATACCATAGAAGCCCATGCGCTGAAAAGCTTTTCCAGACAGGTGGGCGCCATGGAACTGTCAGATTTGGCGGCACAGATGGAGCAGGCGGGCAATAAGAAAGATATCGACTTTATCCGCGCACACCATGATGAGATGTTGGAGCAATATGAGGCATATGGGCCGATCCTGGAGAAATATCTGGAGTCGCCCACCGAGGCTGTGCGGTTAAGGGATCCCTATGACAGTACAGCGGTGCAGAACCTGCTGAACGGCATGGAGGAAGCCATTGACAATCTGGATATGGACATCATGGACGAGGTGGTGGAGCAGTTTGAGAAAATGGAACTTCCCGAAGATCAGGTACAATGTTTCCTGATGATGAAAGAGGCGGTGGAGGAACTGGATGTGGAGACCTGTGAAAAGGTGGTGACAGCCTGGAGAAAACTTTTGGTATGATACGGACAACATGAATTTTGCAACAGTGGAGGGAAATAGATGAAGTATAAGGTATTGCTCACCGGAAATAACAAGACCATCATCAACGAATTTTTTACTTATATGGATTTCAATTTTGAGTGCATAAGCACTTCGGAGCGTTATGATGATATCATGAGCCATCTGAAGTATGTGCAGCCGGATGTGTTTGTGTATTGCCTTTACCAGGAACGGCCTGATGACCTGAAACGCTTTGTCAACATAGAGAGGCAGATATCGGATCGTGATATTCCCCTCGTTATCGTGGGAGATTCCGAGGACTGCGAGGATTTTGCGAAGATCGCGCCCCTGCTCGACCCATTGGTGCTCCAAAAGCCCATATCCAATCAGAATATTATGAACGCGATTATCAATATGCTACAGAACAGGATACGCAGACCTGTTCCAAAAGGACAGGAAGCCCCGGAAGTGACGCTGCAGAATGCCCGGGAAATGCTTTCCCAGGCGGAGACGGGGATAGACGAGAACCGTAAGAAACACATATTGATCGT
Organism: Lachnospiraceae bacterium; assembly: GCA_023664345.1. GTDB lineage: Bacteria > Bacillota > Clostridia > Lachnospirales > Lachnospiraceae > Acetatifactor. Next base: position 49,537 of record JAMPFQ010000026.1, read on the forward strand.
AGATGATGACAGCAGAGTATTGAGACTGTTGAAGAGTTATCTGGAGGGCAGGTATGAACTGGCCACGGCCATCAATGGCAGGGTGGCGCTAAAGTTCCTGGAGACGAAAAGTACGGACCTGGTGCTGCTGGATTATGAAATGCCCACGGAAAACGGTGCCGCTGTATTGGAGAAGATCCGTGCCAACGAGAAGACAAAGGATCTGCCCGTGGTCTTCCTGACCGGCGTTACTGAGAAGAATAAGATCAGGGAAGTGCTTGCCCTGAAACCCCAGGGCTATCTGCTGAAACCTGTGGATATGGAGAAGCTATCCTCCACTATCAAGGGCGTTCTGGGGTAAGCGAACTACATGGCATGATTGAAAAAGGCGGTTCATATATTGTAGGGAAAGAAAAGTCTTTGGATGTGATGTCATGAAAACAATCTATGTGAAGAATCTGTGGCGTGACGCTGTAAAGAAAGTGTCTGTGGTAAAGAAAATCAATTGGGAAAAGACAGTGTCCGCCGGGTTGTTCCTGTGCGCCATGTACTTTCTGGGCAGGGAGGTAGCCGCCACCCTGGAAGGAGCGCGGGAAGCGGCGGGTACGGCCGTGAGTATCGGCGTGGTACAGCAGGAGACAGAGAACTGGGGGCTGGGATTTGGAAAAGAGGGCGAGAAGCCTGTTGGGAACGCTTCCGTCTCAGAGATGAAACAGTACGATGCCTATTATATGGCGGAGGGGGATGAGAAAGTACTCTATCTGACGTTCGACTGTGGTTATGAAAACGGAAATACCGTTCCCATCCTGGATGCCCTGAAAAAACACAACGCGCCTGCAACCTTTTTTGTGGTAGGACATTTCCTGGAGAGTGCGCCAGAGATCGCGCAGCGCATGGTGGAGGACGGCCATACCGTTGGGAATCATACATATCATCACCCCGATATGTCCAAAATATCGGACACCGCTTCCTTTCAGAAAGAGATGGATGATGTGGCGGCGCTGTTTCAGGAGACCACGGGCAGCGAACTTGCCATGTATTACAGACCGCCGCAGGGAAAATACAGCACAGCCAACCTGCAGATGGCGAAAGACCTGGGATATACTACTTTCTTCTGGAGCCTTGCCTATGTGGACTGGGATCAGAGCAACCAGCCCAGCCATGAAGAGGCTATTGATAAGCTGACATCCAGAGTGCACCCGGGCGCCATCGTGCTGCTGCACAGCACTTCCCAGACCAATGGGGAGATCATGGATGAGATTCTGACCAAATGGGAAGAGATGGGCTATACTTTCAGATCGTTGTCAGATTTTGTGGAGAAATAAGACAGCGTCAGCTGCCAAGTGTTCCACGGGATGATCATGTGTTTGAACCTGGACACTGGCAATACGATAAATACCGTACTCTTCCCAGAACTGACGCTGAGATCATTATAGTGCAAAGATACCGAAAATGCAAGACCTATGCGGATATATGCCGTTTGGAAAATGGTTTTGGCTGCGGAGACGACGAGCGGATAGCAACAGGTTTGACTTAAGGGCGGCATTGATATATACTGAATGAGATCGATCCTTTTGGGATTTTATGTGAATGTGCTAAAGCATCCATGTTTGGAATGGAGCACAGAAATGAGGAATGAGATGAATAAGGAACTGGTAGTTGTGATTGACTTTGGCGGACAGTACAATCAGCTGGTCGCAAGACGTGTCCGGGAATGCAATGTATACTGTGAGATCTATTCTTACAAGACTGATCTGGAGAAGATTAAAGCCATGGGGCCCAAAGGAATCATTCTGACAGGCGGTCCAAGCAGCTGTTATGAAGAAGGAGCGGCTACCTGTTCACCCGAACTGTTCCATCTGGGGATCCCTGTATTGGGATTGTGCTATGGCGCACAGCTGATGGCTCTTGTGCTGGGCGGAAAGGTGGAAAGAGCGGCTGCGCGTGAGTATGGCAGGACAGAAGTTGATGTGGATACTTCTTCTTTGTTATTTACCGATGTCTCTCCTCATACAATCTGCTGGATGAGTCATTTTGATTATATTTCGGAGATGGCGCCGGGATTCAGGGCTGTGGCGGCTACAGAAAACTGTCCTGTGGCGGCGGCTGAATGTCAGGAAAAGAACCTGTATTCAATCCAGTTCCATCCGGAAGTACTGCACACGGCAGAGGGATCTAAAATGCTCTATAATTTCGTGAGAAATATCTGCGGCTGCAGCGGCGACTGGCGGATGGATTCCTTTGTGGAGGAAAACGTCAGGACGATCCGGGAGAAAGTCGGAACCGGGAAAGTGCTCTGTGCCCTGTCTGGCGGCGTGGATTCCTCTGTGGCGGCGGTATTGCTGTCCAGGGCGATCGGCAGCCAGCTGACCTGTGTCTTTGTGGATCATGGCCTGTTGCGCAAGAATGAGGGGGACGAAGTAGAGGCAGTATTCGGTCCTGAGGGTAGCTATGACCTTAACTTTATCCGTATCAATGCCCAGGAGCGGTTTTATGAGAAATTAAAAGGTGTGGAAGAGCCTGAGAGAAAGAGAAAAATCATCGGGGAAGAGTTCATCCGCGTGTTTGAGGAAGAGGCAAAGAAAATCGGAGCGGTGGATTTCCTGGTACAGGGAACCATCTACCCCGATGTGGTGGAGAGCGGCCTGGGCGGCGAATCCGCCGTGATCAAGTCCCATCACAATGTGGGTGGTCTGCCCGACTGCGTAGACTTTAAGGAAATCATCGAACCTTTGCGCAACCTGTTTAAGGATGAAGTGCGGAAAGTGGGACTGGAACTGGGGATACCGGAGCATCTGGTATTCCGCCAGCCTTTCCCCGGCCCCGGATTGGGCATCCGTATCATTGGTGAGGTTACGGCGGAGAAAGTGAAGATCGTGCAGGATGCGGATGCCATTTACAGAGAGGAGATCGCCAACGCCGGACTGGACAGGAGCATCAACCAGTATTTCGCGGCTTTGACAAATATGCGGTCGGTGGGCGTCATGGGGGATGAGAGGACTTATGATTACGCGGTCGCGTTAAGAGCGGTGAACACCGTTGATTTCATGACGGCGGAGAGCGCCAAGCTGCCCTGGGAGGTACTGCAGAAAGTGACCAGCCGGATTATCAATGAGGTGGGGCACGTGAACAGGGTAATGTATGATGTGACTAGTAAGCCGCCGGGGACGATTGAGTTCGAATAGTCGGAGGTGTTCTTGCAGAACCAGATTTTCCTGAATGCAAATTTTAATTTTTCCTGAGCGGAAGAGAAAATAAGCAGTAATGAGAGCCTTGCTGGATACCCCAGTGAGGCTCTTTTCCTCTTCTTCCTCATCCCCTCCCCTTTCCCCATCTTCCTCCTCCCCGCTCCCAGACAGCCGCTCTATATCGGCTATGCCCGCTTAAAGTCTGTGGTTTCTGTCCTCCCCTCCACCCTAAAGCCTCGCCAGCCAGCGATGCCAAGCCATTTTCCTATCCTCTTTCCTTTTCTCTTTCGGGTATTTTCTTCCTCCCCCCAACCTCTCTAAAAGCCCATAAATACGATGTTTTCAGGCATCTTCTTCCCTTTTCCTTTCGGAGAGTGTGGAGGATGGCGGGGAGGAGAAAGGCCGCTATGGTTTTCGGGGAGGGTCTTCTGGGAGGACTTTCTGGGATTGTAGTGGTTGGGGAGGAAGACGGTATTCGCAGTGTTGGGGTTCTGGAGGTATTCCCAGCTTTTTTCTGAGGGAAGATGGCTGGGAGAGGAGGAGGGAAAAAGAGGGTGGAAATGGGGGAGAGGATGTGGTAGAATGGAGGGGAGGATGAGGAAAAATTAAAATCTGCATTCAGGAAAAATGAGTTCTGCAATCACATAGTATTTTTTGAAAATCATGTTTGGGGCATTTTTTTATGCCCCAAATTGCTGTAAAAATGCCCCGTTTGATAAAAAAACCGCCCCAAATGCTGAAAAATGCCCCAAATTCTGCCCCAAAATAGAATTTGGGGCATTTTTTGAAATTTGGGGCGGAATGTATTGACTCTTTAATCCATGGTTTTGATTATATAAGAAGCCTTTTCATTTTAATAAATTTCCTGCATATTTCTAATTCTTCTGCACTACCTTTGATTATCCTGCCAGCATATTTTGTTTCTTTTGAGAAGAGTGAGTACAAATAGTAAAATGTTAAATTGATTGTTTTGTTGCATTTAAGATATCCGTCCGTTATGTTTCCTTCTAATTGCCCATTCCCATCCGTGCTGTCTTCTAACTCTTTTAATAGGTTAAGAAAATCTTGTCCTAAATATTTATCCAATCCCCCATATGTAACTCGGTTGATTTCAGGAATAACTTTTAGGTCGGTGCCAGGGGCTAAATGCAAAAAAAATGATACTATTAGTTCAAATAACAGAATGGAATAATCAGAATTATTTTCGGGGCAGACAATTCTATGCACGGTTCTTGCCTGCTCGATCATTTTTTCCTGATTACGAATATCAATTTTACTATACTTGAATAAATTAAAGATAATTTCTTTTACTCTGTTTTCATCATCAGGGAAATGTATGTTAGAAAAGAGTCTGAAATAGTCCTGATACTTTTCCAATACATTATTTTGGATATCCCCATAGCTTAGTTTCAATTCAAAATTTATGAATTTCTTTAAATATCTGTCAACGGTTTTATCATCTTTGTTGCCAAATATGCTTCTTACAGTGTGCTGTAGTTGGCTCACATCTATAGCAAAAATAAGAATTACATTATCAATACCATCGAAAATATGGTGAAGTCTCTCCAATACCTTTATGGAATAATTAGGCATACAGCGATCCAATTCATCAACAATAAGTACAACAGTTTTTTCGGATGCGATCTCTTGGATAGTTTTTCTGGTGTTGTCGATGGTTCTCTTAAATGAAAACCATTTATCGAAGGAACTATTATCTAATGCCTGTTTATCCACTTCGGTTTGGAAATCATTAATTGTTTCCACGACATCAATGCCTATTCTGTTTTTTATGAATTCATTTCCGATGTCAATTAATTTGTTTTTTACCGTCCCCCACGATGCTTTTGCTATTGTTTCGAGTTTTGTATTGTTTATGGAATATGCTTTTCCTAACATGGCAGATATGATTGCTACTGCAGGTTCATCATAATAATCATATTGCCAGCAGTTATAGTGAAAGAGAAAATATCTGTCATTTGCCGTATCTTCACTCTGCACAGGCTCAAGCTGTTTTTCAAGCTGCTCTAATACAAAGGTTTTTCCAGAACCCCAGTCACCATCAATTGCAAAGGATATTCCTCTTTTTTCTTTTGACAATGTTTCCACTATCGAAAGAATTTCATCTATAAAAGGCTGTCTGTTTAGTATATCTTCTTTTTCAAGCATTTTTGTGTCTCCTAAGATTGTTTTGGTTAAATTAATAATACTATATCACATACGAAGTACATTAGCCAGCATGTTCATTGTACATTGGTTATTTTGTTCTTGTATTTGGATAGCAAAAAGTATCATTACATTTTCAAATTAATTTTTGCAAAATTGTTCATCTGTATCTTTATGGCACAATAAACAGGAAACAAAATGTAAGATTTTATTGTGAGGAAAGGAAGGTGCCTTAATGAAACCAAAAGGATACAAGAGAACCAGATGTGAAAAGAGAGCCATGAGTAAGTGTGCGGATGGAGTTGCCAGAACCTATAATGCCATTGAATCAAAGTATGCGGAGAAGCTGCAGGAGAATCCAGACATAAAGGAATTCCGATGCCAGGTATTGCTTGAGGGGCTGGAGATTGGCGAATACTGTTCTGACTTTGTTGCGACCAAAGTGGACGGAGATCTGAGGGTAAGGGAATGTGTTTATCGGAAAGATTTGGCTAAGATGAAGACTGCCAAACTGCTGGATGCCTCAAGGGATTACTGGAGGCGGAGAGGAGTAACCGACTGGGGCATTGTGGTGGATAAGAAGGAAGCAGAAGAAGGAGCAACTGGTTAAGACTCATGGAGATATATTTGGTATTCTGGTAAAATAAAAAGCCTGTATCTTTTAACGGAGTGCAGGCTTTTCAGGCAAAACGAAGGAGAGGTGAGGGAATCCCCTGCTTATTTGTTGTTTACACCATTGTCCTTTGAAAAAGGAACCTTAACGGACGGGTTAAAGTGGTTTATGATCGTCAGTATATCAAATGCCAAAAATCCTAAGCAGATGACTGCGATAATCAGACCGCCGATTGTTGCCCCTATCCCGCTTGGGAGTAAAGAGTTGCAGGTCACTGCTATTATTGACAGGATGATAAGAGGAGCCAGTACTTTCAATGCTATGGAAAGCAGTGTCATCAGGAGCCCTTTTTCCCCGACCCAGACGGAGAACGAGAACCCTGTTTTCTTAAAGTACCACACATAATACGATATCAGGCCATAGATGATCCCGAACATGGCAAAAGCATATAAGATATCATCGGATAGAAAGATCGCTGCTACGAGAGCAAGGACAGCTTTGACTGCCATTACTACAAATTTCATATTACAAATCCTCCTCATATGGTATGTCTGATGCCTTGGCAGACATTTTTTGTATTCTGTTTTGACTATGCGAAGGATTCCCTCATGCCTTTTCCTACCAATAAAGTATATCACACTGTTTATAATAATCAACAAGAAACGAAATTACTGGTTGAAAAAAATAAACAGAGTGGTATAATCAATCAGGTGAGAAAAAATCTGAAATCTAATCAGGGAGGAAAGAGTTATGTTGAAGAAAATGTTAATGACAGGCCTGATGGTGGCAGTTGTGCTGTCCACATCCGCCTGTGGCAAGGATTCAGGTGCTACATCGGGAAATGCTACAGATACACCCGTAGAATCCTCTGCAACGGATTCCCAGCCTGCAGAGACCCCAGAAGCACAGGCATCAGCTGAGGAGACTCCCCAGCCTACGGAGGAGCCAGAGGAGGAAATATCGGCATCATGGATATTCTCGGAAATGCCGATTGCAGCATTTGAAATAACGGGATGGGGAGCTG
>JAMPFQ010000027.1:0-6633 GCA_023664345.1 Lachnospiraceae bacterium
GAGTGCTGTGGCGCTGGTGGATGGTCGCATGTCAGTGTTCGGTTTTGAGGGTACAAGACCATAAATATAAAGATTTACGGGAAGAGTAGATTGCCTACTCTTTTTTGTTATGATCGAAATCGTATATAGATAGAAGACAGGATGTGGGAACGGATGAAGATATTATTAGTGGAAGACAATGAATCTATTATCATGGGTCTGGAATATTTACTGCAGCAGGAAGGATATCGGGTGCGGACTGCCAGGAATATGCAGGAGGCAGATGCGTTCGTGCGTGAGGAGGCTCCGGATCTGATCTTGTTGGATATCATGCTCCCGGATGGAAATGGATTTGAATTTTGCATGGAAGTGAAGCGGAAGTGGAACTTTCCGGTGATATTCCTCACGGCGAAAGAGGAGGAAGCTGATGTGGTAAAAGGGCTTAATCTGGGAGCGGATGATTATATCATCAAACCTTTCCGGAACAGGGAACTGATCTCTCGGATCAGGAGCGTGCTGCGCAGGAATGGGAAAGGCGGTTCAGCGTTAAAGTGCCGCGATATCGTTCTGGATCTTGAATCGGGCAAGGTAAGCAGGGCCGGAGAAGAATTGAACCTGACGCGGTTGGAGTATCGTATCCTCTCCACCATGCTGGCTTATCCTGACAGATTGTTTACAAGAGAGGAGATCCTGGCGGACATTTGGGATATTTCCGGCAATTATGTCAATGATAATACACTCAGTGTAACGATAAAGCGTATCAGGGAAAAACTGGGCGACGCAGAGGGCGAGATCATAAAGACAGTTCGCGGGATCGGATATCGCATTGAGAGGTAAGGTTATCCGGCAGGCTTTCTTGAAACCGCGGAAATATGTGAAAGGTATGAGCATGAACGAAAGAACAAGATTTTATTGGAATAAGGAAATAAAATGTCTGATGGGCATGTTTGCGCTGATTTTTTTTATGGGGGGCCTGTGCGGCAATCTTGTCATGGAAAGATATTGCAGTGCCGTAAACAGGGAGTTTAATCTGGCGGTCGCTTCCATGTTGGACAGTGTGGTGTGTGCCTATCCTGACGCTTCTGAGGAACAGCTGCTGACCTTGTTGGATGAAAGGCAGGACAGCGGGGCGGGTGAGAGGCTTCTTGGCCAATATGGGATTTTCCTGCAGGAAAAGGGAAGCGCTTTTACAGGCTTAAAAGAAAGGGAAACGGGTTTCCGGGGGATCTGGACAATTGTTTATCTGGTGGTGGGAGCGTTTCTTTTTGGTATATTGTTTTTGTATCTGAGGCACAGGCAGAAAGAGATAGGGAAACTGTGCGGTTATATGGATGAGGTGGAGAGAGGAAATTTCAGTCTGGATATCTCGCATAATCGGGACGATGAATTCAGCGGTTTAAAGAATGAATTATATAAGCTGACGATCTTTTTGAAAGAGCAGGCCAAAATGGCGATAGACAACAGGAAAGCCCTTGCGGACGCTGTGGCGGATATCTCCCATCAGTTGAAAACGCCTCTTACGTCCGTTACCGTGCTGGTGGATGATCTGTGGGAACATCAGGATATGGAGCCTGCTGTCAGGAATCGCTTCCTGCGGGAGATCAGCAGCCAGATCTCCGGTGTGTCGTGGCTGATCGCCACCCTGCTCAAGCTTTCCCGACTGGACGCGGGAGTGGTGGAACTGGAACACAAGCCCCTATCCGTCCGTGCGCTGACAGAAAAGGTGTGCCATAAGCTTGAACTTCTGGCGGAGTGGCGCCAGGTGGAACTGGATTTTCGGATTCCCGGGGAAATATGGATAAACGGGGATGAGCAGTGGCTGACGGAGGCGCTGCTCAATCTGGTAAAAAACGCCATCGAACACAGCATTCCGGGAGGGGAGGTGTTGGTAACTGCTGATGAGAACGACGTTTATACACTGGTGACGGTGCAAGATCATGGGGAAGGGATCAGTCCGGAAGAACAGAAGCATCTTTTTGAACGGTTTTACCGGGGACGTCTGGCGGGAGCGGACAGCGTGGGAATCGGTCTTTCTCTTGCAAAAGAGATCATTGTCAGACAGGAGGGATATATCACCGTGGACTCTGACAAAGAGAGGGGAACCGCTTTTTTGATCAAATTTATCAAATGTCACTGAAATGTCATTTTCCATATGTACACTGTAAGAAAAGTCATAAAAGGAGTGTAGAGGATATGGAGATCTTGAGGACAGAGCATTTGTGCAAGGTCTACGGGCAGGGAGAGAATCAGATCCTTGCCGTGGACGATGTGAACATTTCAGTGGCGCAGGGAGAGTTTGTGGCGGTAGTGGGCAGTTCAGGCAGCGGGAAGTCCACACTGCTGCACATGCTGGGAGGGGTGGACAGACCCACGTCCGGCAGGGTATTGATCGAGGATAAGGATATTTTTCAGATGAAGGATGATCAGCTTGCCATATTCCGCAGGAGGCAGGTGGGACTGATCTATCAGTTTTACAATCTGATCCCGGTGCTGGATGTGGAGGAAAATATGATCCTGCCCTGTGAACTGGACGGAAGAAGGGTGGACAGGGAGCATGTGCGGGAATTGGCGGTGACGCTGGGACTGAACAGGTTCATGCGCCATCTGCCCAACCAGCTTTCCGGCGGACAGCAGCAGAGGGTGGCCATCGGCAGGGCGCTGATCACCAGACCGGCCATCCTGCTGGCGGACGAACCCACGGGCAATCTGGACACCCGCTCCGGTAATGAGATCATGGAACTGTTGAAATTGTCCAACCAGCGGTATAAGCAGACCATCATCATGATCACCCACAACCTGGAACTGGCAAAGCAGGCGGATCGGGTCCTCACCATTGAGGACGGCCGTGTGCGGAGCGGCAGAAAGGGGGTGGCGGAGGTATGAATGTGTTGAAAAAATGCTGCTACCGCTCCATGAAAGAAAACCGCAAGCGCACGGTAGTGACCATTATCGGTATCATACTGGCCACGGCGCTGATCACTGCGGTGGCCTGCATGGCGGAGAGTTTCCGGGCAAGCATGATTGTGCTGGAGAAAAAAGACAACGGGGATTTCCATTACCTTTTTACCAGGGTGGCACAGGAAGATCTAAAGTATTTCCAGAACAACCAAAATGTGGAAAAGATCGGTCTGGCGGAGGAGATCGGTTACGCGGTGCTGGAGGGCAGCGCCAATCCCGATAAGCCCTATGTCTATATCCGGGCGGTGGACGCCTCCGGGATCCAGGCCATGCAGCTGGAACTGCGGGAGGGGAGGATGCCCTGGAGTGAGGACGAGCTGGTCATCGGAAATCATATCCGCAGCAACGGAAGTGTGGAATTGGGCGTGGGGGATATCCTGACAGTCCAGGTGGGAGAACGTGTCGCGGACGGGTATCCCCTGAACCAGAGTAATCCATGGCTGGGGGAGGAGGAGGGTTTCGTCCCCTACTATGAAAAGACCTATACCATCGTAGGGGTGACAGAGCGGCCTAACTATCAGGTGGAACAGCGGATGGCGCCGGGTTATTCCGTATTTACTTATCTGGGAAATGTGGAGGAAGCGGAGAGCCTGGAGGTCTATGCCAGTTATACGAAAGAGGGATTAAAGCATGATGACCGGGTGACGGCAGGACTGCTGGGCATATCAGAGGAAGAATATGAGAACAGTATATGGCTGGAAGACAGTGAGAGGAGGGAACTGTTCCAGACTGCATGGGAAGCGGTGGAGAATTATCATGTGGTGCGGTGGGAACGGATGCGCTTTTCCTCCGCCACCATGAATATGCTGTATGGCATGTCCGCGATCGCGGTTCTGGTCATTATCGTTTCCAGCGTATTCTGCATCCGCAACAGTTTCGTGATCTCTCTGACGGAGAAGATGAAACTGTACGGGCGTCTGGCCTCCGTGGGAACCACCGCGGGACAGCAGAGGAAGATCATATATTATGAGGCGGGATTTCTGGCGGCGGTGGGGATCCCGCTGGGGATATTGAGCGGCATCCTGGCGGCGGTGATCGTGGTAAAGGTCACGGGAGGGATGATAGAGTTGGCGCTGGGCACCAGACTCATCTTCGGCATGTCCGTTCCTGCCATTGTGCTGGCGGCGCTGCTCGCCCTGCTCACCGTCTATCTGTCGGCATACGGCTCCGCCCGCCGGGCGGCCAGGTTGACGCCCATCAGCGCCATCCGGGCTGACAGCACCGTGAAGATTGGCAGGAGGGAGCTGCGCTGTCCTAAGTGGATCGAAAAGATATTTGGCATAGGGGGAAAGCTGGCGTACCGCAATCTCCAGCGGGCGAAGGTAAAATACCGCGCTACGGTGATCTCCATCGTGGTCAGTGTGGCGGTGTTCATCGGGGTGTATAGCTTTGTGGGGCTGATCTCCTTTGCCACCACGGTCTATTATGAAGCAACTCCCTATCAGCTTCTGGCTTATATCAATGCTATTGATGACAGCAGCTATGAGCAGGCGGAGGCGATTGCCGGCCTGGAGGGCGTGGAGCGGGCGGAAATCCGGCGAAGTAAGTTCTTTACCATAGATCCGGGCCAGAGGGATATCCCGTTTACCGGGGATTATCTGAATCTGCGGGCAGAGGAATCGGGTGGGGAAAGGATCCTGGTGGCAACCCTGGGAGAAGATGGATACAGGAATTACTGCAAAGAGATCGGTGTGGATTCCGATACAGCCGCAGACAGGGCCATTGTGTTTGCCACTTATGAATATGAAGAGTCCGCCAATGGAAAAAGATATCTGTACGAGGGGAACATTGCGGAATATCACAGCGGGGATGTGATAGGCTTTACGGATGATGAGACCGGGGATATGTTTGAGATCCCGGTGCTGGTCCAGACAGACAAAGAGCCCATAAGCCTGAGCGGTGTGCTCAATCATATCTGTCTGGTGGTCAGTGAAAGCTGGTGGGAGACTCATCTCCAGAGCAGTTACGCGTCGGATATACGTGTTTATATCAGCTGTGAGGATGCGGATGCCATAGAAGAGCAGATCCGTAAGGATTTTGATGCAAGGTATTTTAATGTATATAATTATGACAGGGAATACCGTTCCAGCAGGGGAATGTATCTGGCGGTGGCGATCTTCCTCTATGGGTTCATCATCGTGGTGTCCCTGATCGGAGTGACCAATATCTTTAACACGGTCACTACCAACATGGAACTGCGCGCTCCGGAGTTTGCCATGTGCAGGGCGGTGGGAATGACCGGAAAGGAATTCCGGCGGATGATCTGGCTGGAAGGGCTGTTCTACGGCGGGAAAGGCTTGCTTTTCGGCATTCCCCTGGGCATCCTTATCTCCCTTGGCTTCCACAGGGCCATGGGCGCAGGGCTGGAAACCGCATACAGATTTCCCTTGGGAGGCATCCTGATCGCCGCAGCTGCGGTGTTCCTGCTGTTATCCTGCATCATGAGGTACTCCATGAGCAGATTCCACAGGAAAAATATCGTGGAAACCATACAGAACGAGAACATATAGTAACAGATCGCACGTCAGCATCAGGTCCAAATTCCATGCTTGCATGAGAAAGGCAACGAACTGAAAAAATTTTTTACAAAATTATCAGATAATAGTTCCCTTTTTTTAATAAGTTTGCTATAATAACTTAAAAGGGCGTTGAGGCTCTTACTGGTGAAAGCGACGAGGTGGAGAAAATGGATACTAAAATATTACTGGAAAACGGAACGAATGAACTGGAAATTCTTGAGTTTACCCTGGCGGGTAATTCGTACGGCATCAATGTGGCAAAGATCAAAGAGATCATCATATACCAGCCGGTGACGCCTGTACCAAATGCTCATCCCAGTATTGAAGGTATTTTCATGCCGCGTGATACGATGATCACGGCTATCGACCTGAAGAATTGTCTTGGCCGCGGCGAGTCAAAGCCCAGCGGGCTGTTTATCATTACAAACTTCAACAAGCTGAACATTGCTTTCCACGTTGAAAATGTGCTGGGGATCCACAGAGTATCCTGGAGAGATATCATCAAGCCTGATGTGACCATCTCTACGACGGAAGAGAGCGTATCTACTGGTATCATCAAGAAAGACGGCAAGCTGATCATCATCCTTGATTTTGAGAAGATCGTGACGGACATCAATCCTGAGACAGGGCTGAAACTGTCTGATATCATAGAACTGGGCGAGCGGAAGAGGAGCAATGTGCCTATCCTGATCGCGGAGGATTCGCCGCTGTTGAACAAGCTGATCGTTGACTCCCTGAAGAAAGCAGGCTACACCAATCTGATACATACCGAGAATGGCCAGCAGGCATATGATGTGATCAACCAGTGCAAGGCAGACGGAACCCTGAGAGAACATGTAGGCGTTATTGTCACCGATATCGAGATGCCTGAGATGGATGGTCATCGCCTGACGAAGCTTGTGAAATCCGATGAGACCACATCCCATATCCCCATTATCATCTTCTCTTCTCTGGTAAATGATGAGATGAAGAAAAAGGGCAGTGCATTGGGAGCGGACGCGCAGTTGTCCAAGCCTGAGATCGGCAATCTGGTAAAAATTGTAGACCGGCTGGTTGAAGAAAATCATCTGAGTGAATAAGAATGGAACGAAAAGGCTGGGATCATCCCAGCCTTTTTTTGCGGGAATGAGCAGAGTCAGAAGCATATGGATGCAGATGCCATGCTTGCATGGGCAGA
>JAMPFQ010000027.1:6733-53080 GCA_023664345.1 Lachnospiraceae bacterium
GGAATGAGCAGAGTCAGAAGCATATGGATGCAGATGCCATGCTTGCATGGGCAGATGCAGGCATATGCTTATGACGAGCAACGCGAACGAGAAAGGCAAAGCCTTTCGAGTCTGCTCATTCGGAATGAGCAGAGTCAGAAGCATATGGATGCAGATGCCATGCTTGCATGGGCAGACTCGGAAAAGAGGGGGCGGTATGAACAATGGCAATGGGATCGGTTGATATCAGGGAAAAGATAGAAGCAGCGGAGATGATCCTGGTGGGGCTGGGTGAAGAGTTCCAATGTCCGGTCAGTGTCAGAAAGCTGCCGGAATATGAAAGGGGGAAGGAAATCCTGTCGTCGGCGGGATCATTCTGGCTGCTGCCCGCATGGGATGACCATTGTGAACACAAAGCGAGGGCGGATACAGCTGCTGTCCTTGAGAAGTTCGCCAATCGGCTCGCCGAGAAAGATTATTTTGTGGTTTCAGTGGCAATGAACCGGTCTGTTGCGGAGGCTCCATGGAAACCGGGGAGGCTGGTAATGCCCTGTGGAACGGCGGTGCGGCTGCAATGTGCTGAGAACTGCGACAGGGAGCCGGTACCGCTGACAGAGGAGGACAGCCGCCTGCTGGAGGAGGTTATGGATGATCTGTACGAGGGGAGATTTGAGCCGGAGAAGCTAAAGGGTCTTGGACGCTGTGAAAGCTGCCATGGTCCAATGGTGCTGAACAATATCTGTGTGGGGAAAGATTATAATGAGAAAGGTTATCTGGCGCAGTGGGGTCAATATACAAAGTGGCTCCAGGGAACATTGCACCACAGGGTGCTCATCCTGGAACTTGGAGTAGGGATGAGATTTCCCACGGTCATCCGATTCCCTTTTGAGAAAGCGGCTTTTTTTAACCAGAAAGCGGAATTTTGTCGGATCAATGAAAAATTGTACCATCTGACGGAAGAATTAAAGGGGAAAGGTCAGGGAATATCACAGAATGCGATTGATTGCTTGAGAAACCTGTGATAAACTATAATTGTCTGTATTTTGTGCAGATTCCAGATTGTTCCGGAGATCATTTAGAAAGCAGAGGATGAACTATGTCTTCACAAGAGGAGTATTTAGATCAGTTATTAAGGAATATAATGAATGGGGGGAAAGGCCAGCCGCAGACCGAACCGGAAGGGGAAGAAGCGAATGCTTCCGAGATGGCGGAAGCGGCGCCGGAAGATGCGGCGGTCATGCCGGGAATGCCTGAGACGCCGGAAGGCGCGTCAGCCATGCCGGAGATGTTCGGAATGCCGGACGATACCGCAGCCATGCCGGAGATGTTCGGAATGTCGGAAGATGCGGCGGTCATGCCGGAAATGCCAGAGATGAACGAGACAGCGGAAGATGCGTCAGCCATGCCGGAAATGTATGCGGCGCCGGAGGACATGCCAGTCATGCCGGAAATGTTCGGAATGCCGGACGATACCGCAGCCATGCCGGAAATGTTCGGAATGCCGGACGATACCGCAGTCATGCCGGAAATGTTCGGAATGCCGGACGATACCGCAGTCATGCCGGAGATGTTTGGAATGCCGGACGACGTGCCAGCCATGTCGGGAACGTCTGATGATATAGCCATGCCTGAGAGAGCGGATATATCCGGGACAGCTGAAGCGTCAGCCGCATCGGATCTGTCTGACGATGAACTGATGTCGGAGATCTTCGGAATGGACGGGATGCCGGAAATGCCGGCGGTGGAAGAAGCTTCCGCCATACCGGAAATCCCTGAAATAGGCGAAACGTCGGCTATGCCGGAGATGTCTGATGATGAAATCATGTCGGAGATTTTCGGAACAGACGGAATGCCGCAGATGAACGAGATATCGGAAATGGCTGCAATGCCGGACGATGTTACAGCCCTACCGGAAATGTCAGGGATAAGTGATGCGCCGGTTATACCGGATATGTTGGGAGATTTTGAAGAGGATGCTGAAATTCTGGGAACACCGGTGGAAGACACGAATTTAGAGGCGCTTCTGAAAAGCTTTGAGGACGATGATATGGTATCGGAGGAACGTGTGCCGGAGTCCTCTGAGGGCGTGGATATCTCCTCTATGTCCGAGGAGGACATTGACAGGCTTCTGGCGGAAAACAGGGGAGCGCCGAAAGATACCGCGGGCAGTGAGGAAGAGGCTGTTCAGGGAGATGTGGTGGATCTGCTGAAAGGAACTGAGGACAGTGAACTGCAGGAGATCCAGGATCTGTTGGAAAAGTCCGACAATAATGAAGCTGTGGGTGACGAGATCGAAGAACTCCTGCGCGGGGCAGTACAGGACAGATATGAAAATGCTTCCGGGGAGACTGGCTCGGGAACTGCGGGCGCTGATGCGGCAGAGGAGCAGCTGTCGCCCAAGCAGCAAAAAGCCCTGGAGAGGAAACGGTCAAAGGAAGAAAAGGCCGCGGCCAGAAAGGCGGAAAAAGAAGCGAAAAAGGCGGAGAAAGCAGCTCGAAAAGCGGTGCGCAAGGCGGGAAAGGACGGCGGAGCGCCGGATGCGGGAAACCCGGTGGATGGAGCAGCGGGCGGGACCGCGGCAGGGACGGAAGAAGCCGTAGATACCGCGTTCCTGGATTCGATCCTTTCTGAGGCAGGCAAGATCGATGGCGCGGAAGCGATTGCCAGCGCTACCGGCAATTATAATGTGAAAGTTGACAATATCATCCCGGATGAAAGCGAGGAAGCTTCCCCTGGTAAAAATGCGGGACAGGCTTCCTCTGTGAATAACGATCTGGGAATAGATCTGAACGATCTGTTCGGCGGCAGTGCGGCAGCCGAGAGCGCGATGATGGCAGGCAGCGGTGACCCTGATCTGGAAGGCTTTGTGTCATTGGACGGCGGCGATATGACAGGGATCATAGAACTGGGCGGCGGAGACGAAGAGGAGTCAAAGCCGAAGAAGAAAGGATTTTTCTCCCGCTTTTTAGAGTTCCTGACAGAAGAGGACGAGGAAGCGGAAGAAGAAAACGAGAATATCAAGCTTTCTGAGGAGAATCAGGGGATCATAGAGGATCTGGATAAGGAGAAGGGCAAGAAAGATAAAAAAGGGAAAAAGGGCAAAAAGAAAGTAAAGAAAGGCGATGAACCCTCTGAGGATGGTGAAGAGGGCGAAGACGGCGAGGAGGGCAAGGCAGCAAAGAAAAAGAAAACAAAGAAGCCTAAGAAAGAGAAACTGCCCAAGGAAAAGGAGCCTGTGGATCCCAAAAACAGACTCAGCTTAAAGAACGTGATGCCCATATTGCTGATCTGTCTGTCGCTGGGAGCCGCGATCATCATTACGGTGTATGCGTTTGTGGATTTCACCGGCAACAGGGCAGCCAGGAACGCTTATTATGACGGCGATTACCAGACATGCTACCAGCATCTGTATGGAAAGGATCTGGACGAGACCGAACAGATTATGTTTGGAAGATCAGAGTGCATCCTGACCATCCGCCTGTGGATCCGTGAGTATGAGATGCTGGCAGCGGAGGATGCGAAGCTGGAGGCTCTCGATTCCCTGATCCAGTCTGTCAATGATTATCCTGTTCTGTATGAGTATGCGGGGCAGTGGAACGCAGCGGGGGATGTGGCGCAGGCGTACGCCACGATCCTGAACCTGCTTTATGAAAATTATGGTCTGACGGAGGATCAGGCCAGAGCCATCGCGGCGGAACCTGATGATATCGAATATACGAGACAGGTCAACGCCATCGTGCAGGGCGGCGCATACGGTTCCTGGAACGAGCCGGAACCGGAGGAGGATGTCCCCTTACAGGATGAACTTCCCGAAGAGACGGAAATGTCCGGGGGCAGTTTCATCGATACCAATACTTCTGGGCAATAAGCGGAGAGGCGGAGTCTATGATAGCGATCATCGATTATGACGCGGGTAATATCAAAAGCGTGGAAAAAGCGCTCCAGCATCTGGGACAGGAGGCCGTTATCACCAGGGACGCGGAAAGTATCCTGGGGGCGGACGGCGTGATCCTGCCCGGCGTGGGCGCCTTTGGGGATGCCATGGAAAAGCTGCATTCTTATGGCCTGGTGGAAGTGATCCGAAAGTGTGTGGTGCAGCGGATTCCCTTTCTGGGCATCTGCCTTGGCCTGCAGCTTCTGTTTGAGGGCAGTGAGGAAAGCCCGGGTGTGGAGGGATTGCATATCCTGGACGGAAAGATCCTGCGTATCCCGGCGCAGCCGGGGCTGAAGATACCTCATATCGGCTGGAATAACCTGAACTTTCCCAACCGGGGAAAGCTTTTTCAGGGGATTCCTGAAAATTCTTATGTTTATTTTGTCCACTCCTATTACCTGCAGGCGTCAGACCCCGGCATCGTGACGGCGGTCACGGATTATGGCGCCTGTATCCACGCTTCCGTGGAGAAAGATAATGTATTTGCCTGCCAGTTCCATCCGGAAAAAAGTTCTGATGTTGGCATGCGGATCCTGCGGAATTTCATCAGTGTGACGGAGCAGCGGGGCATTGGAGTGCAGAAAACGGAACAAATTGCCGCAAGCGACAATTGAATGGAGAACAAGATGCATACAAAGCGTGTGATTCCCTGTCTGGATATCAAGGATGGCAGGGTGGTCAAGGGAGTGAAGTTTTTAAATCTGAGGGATGCGGGAGATCCGGCAGATGTGGCCGCAGCTTACGATCAGGCGGGCGCCGACGAGGTGGTGTTTTTGGATATCACGGCTTCCGCTGACAGCCGCGCTACCCAGCTGGAATGGGTGCGGCAGGTGGCGGGCAGGCTTTTCATTCCTTTTACGGTGGGCGGAGGCATCCGCACGGTGGAGGATTTCAGGGCAATCCTGCGGGAGGGAGCGGATAAGATTTCCGTCAACTCCGCAGCAATCATGAACCCGCAGTTGATCTCGGATGCGGCGGATAAGTTCGGAAGCCAGTGTGTGGTGGTGGCCATCGATGCGAAGCGGCGGGAGGACGGCAACGGCTGGAGCGTTTATAAAAACGGCGGTCGTGTGGATATGAACCTGGACGCCGTGGAGTGGGCAGTCAGGGCACAACAGCTGGGCGCGGGAGAGATCCTGCTTACCAGCATGGACGCAGATGGCACGAAAGCGGGATATGACCTGGAACTGACAAAGGCTGTGACAGGGGCGGTAAGCATCCCCGTGATCGCTTCCGGCGGCGCGGGAAAGCCGGAACATTTTTATGAGGCGCTGGAAGACGCGGGAGCGGAGGCTGTCCTGGCGGCGTCTTTATTTCATTACAAGGAACTGGAGATCAGGCAGGTAAAGGAGTATCTGCTGGAGCGGGGCGTAAGTGTGAGGCTTTGATCAGAGGTTCCTTAAAATGCAGATCGGATTCAGACAAAGAGAGGGTATACATCTATGGCAATGATCAGTAACGATTGGCTGACGGAACTGGGAGAGGAGTTCCACAAGCCGTATTATAAGGAACTTTATGATTTTGTACGGAACGAATACAATACGGCACAGATCTTTCCTCCGGCGGACGATATCTTTAACGCCTTTCATCTGACGCCCTTAAGCGAGGTGAAAGTGGTCATCATCGGGCAGGATCCCTATCATAACGTGGGTCAGGCTCATGGGCTCTGTTTTTCCGTAAAGCCTGATGTGGACATTCCGCCCTCCCTGGTCAATATTTACCGGGAACTTCATGAAGATTTGGGCTGTAAGATTCCCAACAATGGTTATCTGGTGAAGTGGGCAAAACAGGGCGTGCTGATGCTGAACACGGTGCTGACGGTCCGCGCCCATATGGCAAATTCCCATCGGGGCAAAGGCTGGGAGGAGTTCACGGATGCCGCCATCAGGGCGTTGAACAAGCAGGACAGACCTATTGTGTTCATCCTCTGGGGCAGACCGGCGCAGATGAAAGAGAAGATGCTGAGCAATCCCAACCACCTGATCCTGAAAGCGCCCCATCCGAGCCCTCTGTCCGCGTATAACGGTTTCTTTGGAAGCAAACCTTTCAGCCAGACCAACAGATTTCTGGAAGCGCACGGAGTGGAGCCTGTCGACTGGCAGATTGAAGATGTGTGACGGTTCGGAAATACATAGTCTCTTCGAGAGAAATCCGGAATGGCAGTTAAAAGAAAGAGGATGAAAACGATGTTGGAAATCACGCGCATTTACATGCCTGATGTCAATGAAAAGAACGAATACAGCAATTATCGGAACCAATTGCAGCCCCGGAAGCGTTTTGGCGACAGTGAACTGGAAGAATTGTTCCATACGAATGAAGACGGGATCATGAAGCTTGTGGAACAGGCCGTCAGCGAGTATGTCAATGATGATGATCTGTGCAATGATGACGAAAACTTCTGGCCCCGCCGCTGTGAACTTACGGGAGAGTGGTATGTCAGAGAGATCTATTTCAGCGAAAAGGATTATTTATCCGTAGAGACGGCATTTCTCAGTGCCTGTCCGACGGGAAAAGATGATTATTTGGGGTTGGATGTTCTTTTGCGTTATGACGAAGAAGCGGGTGAATTTATCTTTGAGGGCGATGTAAATCAAAGCGTGATATGAGGAAAGAGTGATGGAGGAGTAAAAGGAAATGGCAAAGATCAGAATAGCGATCGCGGGCTACGGCAATCTGGGAAAAGGCGTGGAGTGCGCTGTGAGACAGAACGACGATATGGAACTGACTGCGGTCTTCACAAGGAGGGATCCCGCATCGGTGAAGACGCTGAGCGGAGTTCCGGTGTACCATACAGATACGCTGCTGGAGAAAAAGGATGAGATCGACGTGCTGGTAGTGTGCGGCGGTTCCGCTACGGATCTGCCCAAACAGACTGCGGAGTATGCGAGATATTTCAATGTGGTGGACAGCTTTGACACCCACGCGAAAATCCCGGAGCATTTTGCCAATGTAGATCGGGCCGCATCGGAGGGCGGGAAGATCGCTATGATCTCCGTGGGATGGGATCCCGGCATGTTTTCCCTGAACAGGCTTTATGCCAACGCCATCCTGCGGGAGGGCAGCGATTATACTTTCTGGGGAAAGGGCGTCAGCCAGGGACATTCCGATGCCATCCGCAGGATTCCCGGCGTAAAAGATGCAAAGCAGTATACCATTCCCGTGGAGTCCGCGCTGGAGGCAGTGCGCAGCTGTGAGAATCCCGAACTGACCACCAGGCAGAAGCATACAAGGGAGTGTTTCGTTGTGGCGGAAGAGGGCGCTGACAAAGCCTGGATCGAGAATGAGATCAAGACCATGCCCAATTATTTTGCGGACTATGATACCACCGTGCATTTTATCACCGAGGAGGAACTGCAGAGAGATCACGCGGGGATTCCCCACGGCGGCTTTGTGCTGAGAACGGGCAGCACCGGGATGAACGGGGAACATAACCATGTGATGGAGTACAGCCTGAAACTGGATTCCAACCCGGAGTTTACCGCCTGCGTGCTGACTGCCTATGCCAGGGCGGCTTACCGCATGAACAGGGAGGGCATGATGGGCTGTAAGACGGTGTTCGACGTGGCGCCGGTTTACTTAAGCCCTATGACGGCGGAGGAGATGCGGCGGACATTGTTGTAAAGTGCAAGGATTGTGTTTTGGCGGTTTGCGGATATCATCATCCGCAAGTATGGCAGAATGGGAAAATGGCAGGCTGTACAGACGGAAAAATGGCCGGATGATCATGCAGATGCCGGAAAGGTACAGATAGAAGATGGAGAAAAAAGCGTTTGTGACAAGAAAGATGGTGGAGGAGATCGTGAAGGATTACCCTACCCCCTTTCATATTTACGATGAGAAAGGCATCCGTGAGAATGCGAAAGCTTTGAAAGAGGCATTTTCCTGGAATCAGGGTTATAAGGAATTTTTTGCGGTGAAAGCCACGCCAAATCCCTTTCTGATCGATATCCTGAAAGAGTATGGCTGCGGCTGCGACTGTTCTTCCCTGACGGAGCTGATGCTCAGCCATGCGGTGGGGATGAAAGGAGAGGATATCATGTTCTCCTCCAATGACACCCCCGCGGAGGATTTCGAACTGGCGGCGAAGATCGGCGCCACGATTAATCTGGACGATATCACCCATATCGACTTCCTGGAGAAGACGCTGGGTTATCTGCCCAAGACGTTGAGCTGTCGTTACAATCCGGGAGGATATTTTTCCCTGGGGACGGATATCATGGACAATCCCGGAGATGCTAAGTACGGTTTTACCACGGAGCAGATGTTCGAGGGCTATCGAATCTTAAAAGAGAAGGGCGTGGAGAATTTCGGCATCCATGCATTTCTGGCAAGCAATACCGTGACCAACGAGTATTATCCCACTCTGGCGAAGCAATTGTTTGAACTGGCGGTGCAGCTGAAAGAACAGACCGGTGCGCATATCAGGTTCATCAATCTCTCCGGCGGTATCGGCATTCCTTACCGTCCTGACCAGGAGCCCAATGATATCAGGGTTATTGGAGACAGCGTGAGAAAGGTGTACGAGGAGATCCTTGTTCCCGCAGGCATGGGGGATGTGGCAATCTACACGGAACTGGGGCGTTTCATGATGGGGCCTTACGGACATCTGGTGACAAAAGTGATCCATCAGAAGCATACCCATAAGGAGTACCTGGGTGTGGACGCCTGTGCGGTGAATCTGATGCGGCCCGCCATGTACGGCGCGTATCATCATATCACGGTGCTGGGCAAGGAGGATCGGCCCTGCGACCATAAATATGACGTGACAGGCTCCCTCTGCGAGAACAATGATAAATTTGCCATTGACAGGATGCTTCCGGAGATGGAGATTGGGGATTATATCGCCATCCACGACACCGGGGCACACGGCTTTTCCATGGGATACAATTACAACGGCAAGCTGAAATCGGCGGAACTTTTGCTTCATGAGGACGGTTCCGTGCAGCTGATTCGCCGGGCGGAGACGCCGAAAGATTATTTTGCGACCTTTGATCAGTTTGAGATCTATGACAGGCTGTTTCCGGAGCAGTGACGCTGACTTCCCGTGTTGCCGCGATCTGTGAGCAGTCTGGCGGAGGGAAGATTATGGTATCATCAAAAGGAAAGAGAAAACTGGAATACAATGGAACTGTTTACTATTGGTTTGTCAGGAAAAATGCTGCGGGTATTCCGAGGATCCACATTTTGTCGGAAGATAAAAGGGTCAATCTGGAATACCCCTGCATGGACAGTGAGGTGCCGGTGGTTCCGGCTTATATCAGGGAACTTTTAAAAGGACAGTGATTTTGGAGGGAAAGATGCGATTTCCGAAATTTTTACAAAAAGGAGGAACCATAGGGTTTATGGCTCCTTCTTTTGGATGTGCAACAGAGCCTTATACGAGTGCGTTTGACCATGCCCTGAAAAGATTGGAAGAAGCAGGGTACAGGACGGTTTTGGGATCAAACTGTTACGAGAGTGTGGGCGTGGGTATCAGCAATGCCCCTGAAAAATGCGGAGCGGAGGTCATGGAGATGTTTGGCAGGGAGGATGTGGACTGCCTGATCTCCTGCGGCGGCGGGGAGTTGATGTGCGAGATCCTGCCTTTTGTGGATTTTAAAAAGCTGGCGGAAATGGAGCCGAAATGGTTCATGGGGTATTCCGACAATACCAATCTGACTTACCTGCTTGCCACGCTGGCGGATACCGCTTCCGTATACGGACCCTGCGCGGGGGCATTTGGCATGGAACCCTGGCATGAGTCGGTGGGAGACGCGCTTGGGGTGTTGACGGGAGAACGTCAGTCCGTGCACGGTTATGAACTGTGGGAGAAAGAGAGCCTTAAGGATGAGGAGAACCCGCTGACTCCCTATCATGTGACGGAGCCGCTGCGGCTTAGGAGTTTTGTGGGGATGCAGGAAATATGCTTTCCGGAGGCTGGCAGTCTTACAGAAACGAACGCCCCTCTCCGGTTCTCGGGCAGGCTTCTGGGCGGATGCCTGGACTGTCTGGCGAATCTCTCCGGAACACGGTTTGACAGGACCGTGGAGTTTGTGGAGAAATATCGGGGGGACGGCATCATCTGGTTTTTGGAAGCCTGCGACCTGAACGTATTTTCCATCCGCCGGGCCATGTGGCAGCTGGAGGAAACGGGCTGGTTCCGACATGTAAAAGGTTTCCTGATCGGCAGACCCTTAAACGGCGGGGAGATGATGGGACTGGACGCGTACCGGGCCGTGCTGGAGGTGGCTGGCAGGAAAGGAGTGCCCGTGGTCATGGATGTGGATCTGGGGCATCTGCCTCCCATGATGCCGCTCATCGTGGGCAGTCTGGCGGATGTGGCGGTATTTGGGAATACGATCGATGTGAAGATGAAGCTGGTGTAGAATCCTGAAAAGGCTTATGAGAGTTTCAGTGGTTGAAGAAATGATGGGTTCGAGGAGGATTCTATGGCTCTGGAAAATAAACTTGGCATTAGCGACCCGGCAGAACTTGCAAGGATGGAAGAGAAAATAAGCAAAAGAAAAGCTGTCGGATTATATGAAAGCAATCTGGTTGAGGAATTTAAAATTGGGAAATTTTCGGGGCTTGTAAAGATCCATAAATTTCTTTTTGATGAGATATATAGCTTTGCGGGAAAAGTAAGGACGGTAAATATTGCAAAGGGAAATTTCAGATTTGCACCTGTGATGTATCTGGAAGCGGCGCTAAAACATATTGATGAAATGCCGCAGTCAACTTATGATGAAATAATCGAAAAATATGTGGAAATGAATGCAGCCCATCCTTTCAGGGAAGGAAACGGGAGAAGTACGCGTATTTGGCTGGATCTGATCCTGAAAAAGGAATTAAGGCTGGTCGTGGATTGGAGTAAGGTTGATAAAGAGGATTATTTACTTGCTATGGAAAGAAGTCCCATTAAGGATGTGGAGATCAAGGTATTGCTTAAGGACGCGCTGACAGATCGGATAGATAACAGGGAAGTATACATGAAAGGAATCGATGCAAGCTATTATTATGAAGGATATCATATCTTTAAGTCAGAAGACCTGTAATAAAGATCAAAACACAATATTTTAAGGGAAAAGAGCCGAAAACATTGATTGATCCATGTTTTCGGCCCTATCACTTTCATGCCGGCAGCGGGACTTGAACCCGCACGTGGTTGCCCACAACAGATTTTGAGTCTGCCTCGTCTGCCATTCCGACACGCCGGCATTTGCGAAAGATTTCGCAACAACCTGATTTTATCATAGAAAGCCCTGCTTGGCAAGCAGTTTTTATTGATTCCGGGAAAAGCTTTACACGTCAGAAATTGATCGCTATAATGAAAGTGTTCTGAATTCATAAGAAAAGAGAGGATTCCCATGTCAGAGTATGTGTTAAGCTGTTGTTCCACAGCAGATCTGTCCAAGGAACATTTTAACAGAAGAGATATCAGGTATGTCTGCTTCCACTGCACCCTGGGAGGAACGGAATACCCGGATGATCTGGGGGAGTCGCTTCCGCCCGCGGAACTGTACCGCAGGATGGTGGCGGGGGAGGAGGCCAGAACCTCCCAGGTGAGCGCGGGAGATTATGAGGCTTTTTTTGAAGAAAGCCTGAAAGCGGGAAAGGATATCCTGCATGTGACGCTCTCCACCGGGATCTCCGGCACCTATAATTCGGCCTGTGTGGCAAAGGATGAACTGCTGGAGCGTTACCCGGAGAGGAAGATTTATATCGTGGATTCCCTGGGAGCCTCCAGCGGATACGGACTGATCATGGAGACGCTGGCGGACAGGCGCGACGAGGGGATGTCCATTGACGAACTGTATCACTGGACAGAGGAAAATAAGCTGAATCTGCACCATTGGTTCTTTTCCACCGACCTGACCTTCTACATCAGGGGTGGGCGCATCTCCAAAACGGCGGGCTTCATCGGTTCGGTCATGGGGATCTGTCCCCTGCTGAACATGGACAATGAGGGAAGGCTGATTCCCAGGGAAAAGGTCCGCACTAAGCGGAAAGTCATCAGCCGGATCGTGGAGAAGATGGAGCAGCATGCCCAGGGCGGGCTGGATTATTCCGGCAAATGTTATCTCAGCCATTCGGAATGCCTGGAAGATGCAAAAGCGGTGGCGGCGCTGGTGGAGGACAGGTTTCAAAAGCTGGATGGGAAAGTGGAGATATTTCCCATCGGGGCGACCATAGGAAGCCATACGGGCCCCGGCACGATCGCGTTGTTTTTCTGGGGAGATGAGAGGAAAAGTTAGTCAGCGGTTGCACTTCTGAATTTGCTGGATTATAATGGAAGAAAATATATGTGCGCTGAAGAACGCAGGGGACGTTTCAGGTGTTGGCTGTTTATAAGAGGAGGAGTAGGTCATGGCAAAACTGATCATAACCGTGGAGGGCGGAAAATTTACGCAGACGTTGAGTTTTTTGGACAGAAATATCAAGGATAACAGGTATATTTATGAGAACGGCAATGAGTCGGGGATCATGGAAGATCCGGAGGAAGTCTATGAGGATGTGCCGGAGTGCAGCCGTATCGCTGAGCAGTATGAGGAACTGCTGAAGGCCCTGGATCTGGGCAAAAGGCAGATTACCGGCATTATGCGCCAGTTAAACGCACTGGAAAAGACCATGGATCCCTATGTGATCCCATCATCGGACAACGGGCAGGAACACGTTATTACCCTGGATAATGGCGATCTGGACAAGCTTGCCAGGCTTGTAAATGTGAAAGAATTCGAGAATGATAAGAATATCGAGGATGCGGTCAGGGCGCTGATCCGCAGGGGATAGTTCGGAATGAGAGAGTGCCGGTCATTTTGGCACTCTTTTTCAGATATGATAGAGATAAAAATGCGGGAGGCGGCTTATGGGATTGTTTGGAAAGAAGAAGTCCGGGAAAGCGGAGGAAAGACGGACTCAGATGGGACAGGAAGAGAGTCAGTATCAGAAAGAGCAGACAAAAGCGGCAGCGGAAGAAAGGCAGAAAGCATCAGCGGAACAGAAGCAGCCGCAGATAAAAGAGTATATCAGGGGGGCAGGCGGGACCATCGTGACCAAGTCCATTTTAAGCGGCACATCCAGGCTGAAATGGATCTTCCGGCAGGAGATCGGGGAGGGGAACGGCTGGGTGGCTTTCGGGGACACGGACAGCCAGGAGTATGTGAACGACGCCAAAAATATGGAGATCGTTGATTTTAATGTACTGGCAAATATTGAGCCTGCGGTGGTGAATATCTTTTATATGCCCATGGGCAGCGACCTGGAATTTCGCTCCGATGAGACCGGGAAATATTTCGTAGATACCAGGACCGGGCAGGAAATCAGGGAGCCGGTGAAGCACCCGGGCCAGATCGCCTTTGAGAAAAATCTGAAATTCCTGAACAGGGAGAGTTACCCGCTGGAGTTTTTCCAGGGGCTTTTTACCACAAACGGTAAGACAGAAGTTGTCCGGGCGGGGGAAGTGGATCTGCCCACCGGGGAGATTGTCCTTGCGGATCCTCTTGCCTATCTGGGGAGCAAGTATGAGACGGTTCTGGATAGAAAAGTCCCTGCGGGCAGCTATCCCGTGGAACTGTCGGTCTGCCGTTC
Source organism: Lachnospiraceae bacterium (assembly GCA_023664345.1). Taxonomy (GTDB): domain Bacteria; phylum Bacillota; class Clostridia; order Lachnospirales; family Lachnospiraceae; genus Acetatifactor. Next base: position 20,214 of record JAMPFQ010000027.1, read on the forward strand.
CCGGATCGTGGGACTGCGTTATGCGGCGGCAAGACTTCTGATTGGCACGAAACCTGCTGTTCGCTATGAGATCGCCATGCCCAAAGGGGAAGTGGAGAAGTCCGGCAATTTCACGTTCTTCGGCGTGGATACCGGGCTTGCCTGTATCGCGGACGCGCAGACCGCACAGGAAAACCGGGCGTTTTTTGAAAAATGGGAGAGGGAAAATCCGGGAAAGAACAAGTATACGGATTATTTCGCGGCGTTTTTCCAGAAAAGTTACGAAGCCCGTCCGGAGTTCCAGAACCGGGGCGGAAGCTGCCTTGAGTGGCGTCTGCCGGAGAGCGGGCAGAGGGTCGTCATGTTTGCCAGCGGCATGGGGGACGGCATATTCAGCGGATATTGGGGAATGGACGAGGACGGCGGGATCGCCTGTCTGGTGGTGCCCTTTATGAATCCGGAGTTTTTCTAATCGGGCATCCCGCTAAAGGGCGGGGTTATTCCCGCGGGCAATGAGCCACAAGTCCAGGGAATCATGATTCCCTTGGACCTTGGCGAATGCCGCGAGGGTCAAATACCCCGCAGCTTGCTGCGTTGCAAGATGGATACCCCGTCAGCTTGCTGCGGGGTCTTTGATTGACTTTTCTGTTTTAGTCCTGTATGAAGGAGTGTCAAAAGATGATGAAAGATAAAATTGCGGGCGGCTTGTTCGGGCTGCTTATCGGGGATGCCCTCGGTGTTCCCTATGAATTTCATACAGCGGACCAGCTGCCCCCTTATGAGGAGATCGAGATGACGCCGCCGAAAGGGTTTCACAGGGCTCATTCCGGGGTGGAGGCGGGCACATGGTCGGATGACGGGGCCCAGGCGCTCTGCCTGTTGGACAGCCTTGTGAGCCAGGGAGGATTTTCCCTGGAACATTTTTCGGATCTTCTTTTAAGCTGGTATGTGGACGGAACCTGGGCGGTGGGAAATGATGTGTTCGACGTGGGAGTCCAGACCAGTTATGCCCTTGTGGCATATAAAAGGGGGAAGCCAGTCCGGGAGTGCGGCATGCTGAACCCGGAGGGAAAGGGAAACGGCGCGCTGATGCGGGCGCTTCCCCTTGCGCTGTGGCATGAGGATCGGGAAAAGCTGGTGCAGGACGCCCACAGCCAATGCCTGATCACCCACGGGCATCCCTGTAACCAGGTCTGCTGCGCACTGTACTGCCTTACAGCAAGAGCCCTGCTGGAGGGAGCACAGGCGCAGGAAGCAATAAACGACAGTGTGGCGGTTCTGCGGCAGATGTACCGGAACATGCCGGAATATGAGAAAGAGCTGGAGTGGAGCATCCGTCCGGGGACTGTCTGGGAAGGCATGGGAATGGGATATGTGGTGGACTGCCTGCGGAGCGCCTTTATGATACTGGAACAGACGGCCAGCTATGAGGAAGCGGTGAAGAGGGCCATCCTGCTGGGAAATGACACGGATACCACGGCTTGCGTGACTGGCGGGCTTGCGGGGATCCTGTATGGCTGCCAGGGTATCCCGGAGCGTTGGATGTCCGCGTTGCGGGAGAGGGAGAAAGCGGAAGGACTTTTGGAGCGGTGGGATTTAGCAAGGAGAACAAAACAGTGAACGAAGAATGGAAAAAGTTATATGAAGAAGCAATGAGCGTTTTGAATCCCCATGATGTTTCAAATAAAATGTGGGTAGGGAGTGTGGCATCTGCCGTACTCACGAAAAAAGGTAATATTTATAAGGGTATATGCATTGATACGGACGGCTCTATAGGGATGTGCGCGGAAAGAAATGCTTTATCAACAATGCTTACATATGGCGAGAGTGAGATTACAAAAGTGGTTTCAGTATATAAAGATGGAAAGATAATTCCATCTTGTGGTATTTGTAGAGAATTTATGATGCATTTAGGCGGAGATGTGGAAAATATTGAAATTCTATTGGATCAAGAAGGGCGAACAACAAGATTGATTGATTTGTTGCCCGAATATCCACGACATAAATAAATTCCGGCTTATAAAGTAGTTGATAGAGGAACACTTTTCCAAAAAGAGAGTTGACTTTTTGACGGACACTCCTGGCAGGAGGAAAAGATTGAAAATTGAAATTTTCAATCTCGGAATTTGTGACGCTGCGCGTCCCAAAGTTCCTGCAGATTCAAATGCCGCTTACGCGGCGGAATGAGAGGAAGGATGGATTTCAGTTTAAAAAAAGGACAGCAGTGCGTGATACGGATAGATGAGCGGGAGACGGAAGCGGTGAAGATCGCGGTCTCCAATCTGGCGGGGGATCTGGAACGTACCATGGGGATATGGGCGACGGTTCTGCAGAGCGCGGGGAAAGAACTGCGCCCTGCAGGGGAAAAGACAGCGCAGTACGCCCGAAGAATATCGCAAGACGCAGGGGCAGATATACAAAATGCCGGGGAAGACCGCAGCAGGGAAGCGCCTGCAGAAATCCTGATCGGCACGCTGGATGTCTCAGAAGTGATATCCAATTCCGTGGATCCCGCCCTGCTCTGTGATACGACAGGTTCCCTGCGGAAAGAGGCATACCTGCACAAAGTATCAGACGGAAAACTGGTCATTGCGGGCAGCGACAGGCGAGGGACCATTTACGGGATCTACGAACTCTGCGAGGAACTGGGGGTGTCTCCGTGGCATTTCTGGGCGGACGTGCCCGTGCGGAAGCGGCAGGAGTTTTCATTGCCGGAAGACTATATAAAGGCGGACTATCCTTCCGTGGAGTACCGTGGCATCTTCATCAATGACGAGGAGGAGTTGGAAGCCTGGGTACAGAATTATATGGGAGAACCCACCATCGGCGTGAAAACCTACGAGAAGGTGTTTGAACTGCTGCTGCGCCTGAAAGCCAATTATATCTGGCCTGCGATGCACGTCAATTCCTTTAATCTGACGCCGGAAAACGGCGCGTTGGCGGATCGGATGGGGATTGTGGCTGGTACCTCCCACTGTGATATGCTGATGCGTTCCAACAACAGGGAGTGGAAGCCCTGGATCCGGAAAAAAGGCTACGACGACGCGGTCTACGATTATTCCATAGAGGGCAAAAACCGGGAAATCCTGCGGGAATACTGGAAAGAGAGCGTAGAGCAGAACCGGGATTTCGAGGTCTGCTATACCCTTGGCATGAGGGGTATCCACGATTCCGGGTTTGAGACGAAGAACCTGGAGGGGAAAACGGAGGAAGAGATCAGAAGCGCCAAGGTATCGCTTCTGGAGACCATCATTTCAGACCAGAGAAAGATATTAAAGGACACCCTTGGGCATGAGACCATGATGACTTTCATTCCCTATAAGGAAGTGCTGGATCTCTATGACAACGGGCTGGAGATACCGGAGGATATGACGCTGGTATGGGCAAACGATAATTATGGCCATATCCGCCGCTATCCCTCTGAGCAGGAGAGAGCGCGCCGGGGCGGCAATGGCATCTATTACCACAATTCCTATTGGGCGCCGCCCAGCATGTCCTATGTATTCCTGTGCTCCATTCCCCTGGCCCACACCAGGAACGAGTTGCAGAAGGCCTGGGACGAGGGCATCCGGAAGCTGTGGGTGCTGAACAGCGGAGCCATGAAGCCCCTGGAGCAGGAGATTACCTTTTTCCTGAGACTGGCATGGGAGATCGGGAAGCCGGGCGCTCTGACGGAGGATGTGGAAGCCTTTGTGGCGGACTGGATCGACCGCACCTTCACCGGAAAGATTGGAGCGCAGGTATCCGCGCTGCTGAACGATTTTTCCCAGCTGACCAATGTGCGGAAAGTGGAGAACATGAATCAGGACGCTTTTTCACAGACTGCCTACGGGGATGAGGCGGCGGTGCGTATCCATCGGTATGAGGAGCTTTTCAACCGGGGGAACGCGTTGTATGAAACGCTGCCAAAAGAGGAAAAAGACGCCTTTTTCCAGCTGGTGTTGATGCGGATTCATGCCGCTTATTTCACGAACCTTGCGTATTATTACGGGGACAGGAGCACGCTGATGCATGAGCGCGGGAATATGCAGGCGGCGGCATTCTATACGGAAAAGTCCAGGGAGGCGGAGGATGCCCGGCGGAAGCTTCTGCATTATTACAATCATGTGATCTGCGGCGGGAAATGGAACGGCATCCTGGATCCCGAGGGTTTTCCCCCGCCGAGGGCGGCCATGATGCCGGTCTGTACGCCGCCCCTTGGGATCTCGGGCGAACCGTCCATGCGGGTGGATCTCTGGAATGAAGCGGAGGAGATCTGCTTTGTGACGCCGGGGGAGAAATGGATTGAGATCGGCAACCAGGGAACCGGGGAATTTGAGGTGCGCCTGCGTGCGCCGGAATGGATAAAGCTTTCTGCGGAAAGGGCGGTGATCCGTAGGGAAGAGAGGATCCTTGTCAGTGTGTCCGGAGAATGGGAAGAACGCCTGGGAGAGATTGTGGTGGAAAATTGCAGTGACGGGAGCCTGCGGCGGATTCCTGTCAGGATGGTGAAGCCGGGATATGACAGCACGGGATGCGCGCCGGAGGAGGACGGGATTATCGTGCTGGAGGGTGATGCCGCAGGGGAGCGAAATTCAGAATCTGCTCCTTTGCCCGGTAAAAATATTCAGGTTGAGAAAACAGGAATTGGCGATCCGCAGGGAGAATGCAGGGGGGATGAAAGTCCGAGAGGCGCAGGAAAGCTGTCTTCCGGCGATTTCAGGATCATCCGCAGGCTTGGCCGTATGCAGGGGAATCTGGTGGAAGCGTGCGTACAGAGGAACGCGGATGATTTGGATTACACAGGAACTATGCCGGGGGCAGAGCCGCTGTCCTATTATTTCGCAGCGCACAGCAGGGGAGAATTCCTGTTGGAGATCCACAGGTTTCCGTCCCTTAATTCTGTGGGCAGGCTGCGGGTCGGAATCTCGCTGGATGAGGGGCCGGTTCAGGTGGTGGAGTCTGTTTCCAATGACGAATGGCGCGGCAACTGGAAGAAAAATGTTCTGAATAACGTAGACCGGCTGTACCTGAAACTTTCCGTCCCGGCGGCGGGAAGACATCGGCTCTGCGTCTGGGCGATAGATAAATATTTTGCCTTTTCGCGCATGGTGATCTACACCAAGCCCAGAAAGGAGAACAACCTGGCGGGCATCCGGGGGGCGCAGGCGCTTCCGGCGGAATGGGATAGGAATGCCTGGTGCGAACGGTTTTATGGAAAATGGGAACTGCCGCCCCGACCTGTGTTTTATGCGGCGCATGAATATGACCGGGATACCGTCGCGGTGACCTGCAAGATGGCGCAGGTCATAAGCTATGGCGGGAAAGTGACGCCGGAATGGTACCTGGAGCGGGGGCAGAGAGCCTTTGAGGAAACGGACGGAGCAGTCAGGATAGACGCGGCGTCCGCGCTGGCCGGGAGCGGCTGCGCGTGGACGGATGAGGGGCAGGGTTCCGGAGCCGGATCGGGAATCAGACAGGCGGACGGATCAGAAGCAGATCCGGGGATCAGGCAGGCGGACGGGTCAGAAGCAGATTCGGGGATCAGACAGGCGGACGGATCCGAAATCAGATCAGACCGTGGAACAGAGAAACAATCAGAAATAAAGTGGGAATCCGGACAGGATGGCAGACCGGGCAGCGGACAGGCGGCCAGTCTCTGGAAGCATTGCAGCAGCGAATCTTTCGGGCGCAGCGGGCTTGCCCTGTATATCCGGGAACCGGAATTAAGCTGGATGCCGGAAAACGCTCCCAGCCTGAATTACCGTATCCGATGCGAAGGCGGGGAATATACACTGTGGATGCTGTCCAAGTTCAACCTGCGGGAGGAGAGTTCTTTCAGCATCGGAATGGACGATGAGATCATTTCCCCCGGGAAACTCTACGGAAACGGCGCTCTGTGGCGTTATGAGGCGGAGCAGATCTACCGCTGGACGCCTGTGTCACAGTTGTCCCTGGAAAAGGGGGAACACATATTGCACATATATGCCCTTGCGTCCGGGATGAGATACGACAGGTTTTATCTGACCAGGGGGGCAGAGTTGCCGCCCATGGATACCGAATGGGCAATGGAGGAAAAGGGATGAAATATCATTTTAACTATTGCTGGCATTTCCTGCTGGCGGACGCGTTTCCCATGAAAGAGGCCGTGGAAAAGTGGAAAGACGATCAGGGACGGTATTTTTATGAGAAAGATTACCGGGAGCAAGGCTGGCAGGAGGTGACGCTGCCCCATACGTTTAATGACGGGGATCTGTTTGTCGCGCCCATCCAGGACGCCGGAAGCGGGCAGAAGCGCACCTGCGCCTTTTACCGGAAAACATTTTTGCTGGAGGAAGCATGGAGGGGAAGTAAGATCCTGCTGGAGTTCGAGGGGATGCGCCAGACCTGCTATCTGTATGTGAATGGCAGGATGGCGGGCTATTATGAGGCGGGAGTGGCGCCCTTTGGATTCGATATCACTTCCTATGTGGAGTTTGGCGGGGAGAACCTGATTGCCCTGGTCACGGACAATACCGCCACCCGGAATATTGACTTCTGTATCGCGGAGACGCCCAATGAGCCGGGGGTGGAGCCGGGTTCCTATCTCCTTGCCCAGGATAAAGATGTGCCGGAGGACAGGCAGGGGGTGGGATTTTTCTGGAACTGCAATGATTTCAACCCCTCCCTTGGGGGAATCACGCGGCCTGTGTATCTGCATGTGAAGCCCAGGGTCTATCTGACCCTGCCACTGTACAGTAACCTGCAGACCAAAGGCGTGTATGTGTATGGCAGCGACTATGATCTGGAAAAGGGGACAGCCCGCGTTCATGTGGAGGCGGAATTGCGGAATGAGAGCGGCAGGGAGGTGGAGGCACAGCTGCGGGTTTCGGTGGAACAGTTGGCTGGAACCTGCATCCATGTTTTCTCCTCAGGGCAGGCCACAGTCCCCGCAGGCGGCCCTGTGGTACCGCCCCTGTCCATCACCCCTGCGGACGCCTACAAAAAGGAGATCCTTGCGGACGGCAGGATCCACTATGTGCCGAGGGGAGAGGAGGAAGTATCCCCCACCGTCACGGATTCCGTGCAGACTGTGGAGATCAGCGCCGTTTCCGGCGATGTCCCCCTGCGCTTCTGGAACCTGGAGGACCCTTTCCTGTACCAGGTGCGGGTTGAACTTCTGGTGAACGGGGAAGCGGTCGATCAGGAAGTGATCGAGACAGGATTCCGGAAAGTGGAATATGATAAAGACAGGGGTGTTATCATCAACGGCTATTCCCTGTGGCTGACCGGTTATGCCCAGCGCTCCACAAATGAGTGGGCGGCGATCGGCGTGGCGCCGGAATGGCTGAAAGATCAGGATATGATGTGGTTGAAAGAGAGCAATTCCAACCACATCCGCTGGATGCACGTGGCTGCCACGCTGCCTGATATCCGCAGCTGTGACCGCCACGGCGTGGTGTGCACCCAGCCTGCGGGAGATAAGGAGAAAGAGAATTTCGGACGTCAGTGGGACCAGAGAGTGGAACTGATGCGGGACATCATCATCGCGTTCAGGAACCATCCCTCCATCCTGTTCTGGGAGGCGGGGAACAACAGCATCAGCCTGGAGCACATGCGGGAGATGACGGCATTGAAGCGGCTGCTGGATCCTGAGGGCGGGCGTTTTATGGGATGCCGTACCATCAACACCGAGGACGTGGTGGCGGAATCGGAGTATGTGGGCACCATGCTGAACCGCCACGCCGCCCGTTTCCTGGCGGAGCACGGCCCCATCACGGAAACGGAGTACAGCAGGGAGGAGGCTCCCAGGAGGATATGGGACGATCTTACGCCGCCTGATTTTGATTACCGCAACAAATACATCGGAAAGGGCGGGAAAAAGCAGGTGGGCCGCGATTTCTGGGATCTGACCATGGAGGAGCTGATTCTGGCGGAGGCAGGCGGGTACGCGGAATTTTTCCACGACCGCATCGGCGGCGCTTCCGGAAAGGATATGTACAGCGCGGCAGCAGCCCTCTGCTGGACGGATTCCGCCCAGCATGGCAGGCAGTCCTGGTCGGAGAACGGGCGCATGAGCGGCAGAGTGGATCCGGTGCGCATCCGGAAACAGAACTTTTATCTGTATCAGGTGATGCAGTCTGGGGCGCCCATGGTAAAGGTGATCGGGCACTGGAACTATCCTCTTAGGGACAAGGAGAATTACCGCTATCCCCTGAAGAGGTTCAACGGGGAATTCTGGGAGGAGACCGGGGAGTATGCATACAGGGAGCCGGAGAGGAAGACCGTGTATGTGGCGGGAAGCTATCATATCCTGCGCATGGAACTGTGGATCAACGGGGAAAAGGCGGGAAAGGGAGGGAAACCGGTGAACAGCTTTCTGTTCCCCTTTGAGGATATCGATGTCACCAGGCAGGGCAGGATCGAGGCCGTGGGCTTTGACGAACAGGACAGGGAAGTGGCCAGAGATGTGATTTACACAGCGGGCGAGCCTGCGAAGCTGCGCCTGACGCTCCATGCTTCCCCCAAAGGATTCCTGGCGGACGGGGCGGACATCGCCTATCTGGATGTGGAAGTATTGGATGGGGAGGGCAGGCTCTGCCCCCTGTGCGACAGCCGCATCGATTTTGTGACGGAAGGGGAAGCGCAGTTCCTGGGCGGTTACAACAGCGGACGCTTTAACGGCTATGGGAAAGCGGACAGCGTGATCCACCAGGATCATGTCTATGCGGAATGTGGCAATAACCGGGTGTTCCTGCGCTCCACTTTCCGGGCGGGAAAGATTTCTGTGAAAGCGGTGATGGAGGGCGTGCCTGCGGGAACCGTGGCATGGGAGAGCGTGGCGGTGGAGAGGGAGCCTTTGAGCCTGCATGAACCCAATGTCTGGTATGCCGGCTATTCCGCGCAGGCGCCGGAGAGGGAGGACGCTTTTCCGGCTATCCCGGCGGCGGATGCCCTGAAATATCAGGCGCCGGAGCAGGATTACTGTAAGATACTGATCCAGGGACAGGAGCCGGATAACGGCGGGGTGCCCAGCGTGAACAAGAACGGAAGCGTATGGGGTTCCGTGCTGATCATCCTGGAGCGGATGCTTTCTACCTGGCCGGACAGGAATCTGTTTACCTACCAGTTTGACCGTGACAAGGGTATGCTTACGGTGCATTCCGGGGAAAATACCATTCTGGCGGAGGCGGGCAGGACACACCTGCTGGTGAACGGACAGGAGAACCTGATGGACGGCGAGCCTTATGTGACGGAGCGGGGAGCGTTCGTGATGGAAGTGAATGCCCTGATCCCCTATATTCAGAATGTCAGCTGCCAGTACGACGACAGGGTGCATGTGCTGAGAATCGAGTTGAAGTAAGTTAAATGGATGATGGAGGTGTGAAATGTATAAAAATATCGAAAAACAGGTGAGCCTGAAACTGAAAGACCTGGTGGAATACCAGAAAGGCCAGGTGGTCAGCAAGACGCTGGTGCAGAACGATCAGGTCAGCATGACGATCTTTTCCTTTGACAAGGGGGAGGAGATCTCCACCCATGCCGCAGGCGGGGATGCCATGGTGACTGTGCTGGAGGGCACGGGCCGGTTTACCGTAGGTGGTGAGGTCTTTTTCCTGAAAGAGGGGGAGACCCTGATCATGCCCAAGGATATCCCCCATGCCGTGTACGGCGAGGAAGCCTTTAAGATGCAGCTGATCGTTTCTTTTTAAAGAGTTTCCAATATGCAAAGCCTTTGCATTTCAGGAATGGAAATGTTATGATCGAATTGTCACATCAGGAATTTTTGTAGAAAGCAGGTGATCATATGCCGACTGATGCGGAAGTGATTGAAAGCCTGGCGCGGAAATTGGAACGGGTACGGATCTTAAATGATCTGAAAGAGTGTAAAACTTTGGAAGAGTATCAGGAATAAACGAAAAAGTATGAAACCTTGTGTAATGACGATAAGCCATAAGGCAGGACTTAACAGTCTGGTTTCACAGGATCCGCCCGGCTGCATATGATATCACAAATGCCAACAGGGGTTTTGTGATATGAATCTAAAAGGTAAATGTGAGGATTACGCCTTCCCTCCACAGCATCAGAACAGGCAGCCGGGCTTTCAGTACGTGATGGATCCCCTTCCCGTCTCCGAGTGCGGGAAGACCTGCCGTAAGCTGGAAGATAAGGTCGCCCTGATCACGGGGGGCGACAGCGGGATCGGTCGGGCGGTTGCCTATGACTTTGTGAAAGAGGGCGCCTCGGTGGTCATTGTGTATTATGACGAGGAAGTGGACGCCGGGGATACGGCTGAGAGGATCAGGGAACTGGGAGGCAGATGTCTGCTGCTTTGCGGGGACTTAAAGGATCCCAGCTTCGCGGAGTACTGCGTGGACAGGACCATTAAATGCTTTGGGAAGCTGGATATCCTGGTCAATAATCACGCGGTCCAGTATATCCGGCGCAGCATTCTGGATATCTCCCACGAGCAATTGGAATTTACGTTCAGGAATAATGTCTTTTCCTTTTTCTACCTGATCCAGTATGCCCTGCCTTACATGAAAAGGGGCGGGAGCATTATCAACACCACATCCGTGACCGCATATGAGGGAAATAAGGATCTGATCGACTACAGCGCCACCAAGGGCGCCATTGTGGCGCTGACCAGATCCCTTTCGCTGTCTCTTGTGGAACAGGGCATCCGGGTAAACGGCGTGGCGCCGGGACCCATATGGACGCCGCTGATCCCGGCGTCCTATTCGGCGGCGGAGGTTGCCACATTCGGGAAAAAGACTTCCCATGTGCCCATGGACAGGGCGGGACAGCCCTGTGAAGTTTCACCCTGTTATGTTTTTCTGGCATCAGATGATTCCAGCTATATGACGGGGCAGGTGCTCCACCCGAACGGAGGCACCATAGTGGGATCGTGAGCAGCTCTGGGGCGGGTGTCATACAAGCTGCATCTCCTGGATGCGTTTGTACACCCGCTCAAAGATAGTTTCATATTCCCTGTTCTTTTCCAGCAGCCGGATGAATTTCTGCTCGTTAAAACGGATCGCGGCATCCGGTAAAAATCTGTATGCCAGGCCGCGCAGTGTTTCAGAGGTATTGAACATCTGGCTCAGGGTATCATTGGCGTCACGCTGGAAATAATCCGCCACAAGAGCGCAGTTGTAATCAAACAGAGGCGCCATTTTTTCTATTTTTCCTGTGTCATTGTTCATGAAAAAACCATAATTCTGCGTATGCCTGTCCGTATTTATGATGATATAATCCAGTACGGGGATGCAGGCAAACTGATTCCCCCACTGGCGCAGGCAGCAGGTCCTGAAATCCAGGCCGCGCCGCTTGAGATATTCCATGACTTCCCATGCTTCCACAAAAGAGTATTCCTCATCCACGAAATTCTTGCAGATGGAAACGAATTCCGTGCCTTCCGTGGTCTCCTTGATATCGCCCACATAGGCGACACAGTCGATTCTATTTTCAAAACAGGTGAGCATGTCGGAAGCCAGGATCTCCATCTTTGTGTTGACATAATTGTTGGTTCGGTCCGATTTTAGCATGTATAATTCATTGCCCAGGTGAATCCAGCCTTTCCGGAACAGTCCCTTTGTGGTCAATTCCGGACAGATCTTGCTGGTGGTGATGGTGGGGTTGAACCCGCTTAAAGATATGTTGACGATATCAAACAGTTTGTTCTGCCTGATATTTACGTGATCCCAGCGCGTTTCTTCGGAATCTTCCCTGACCCAGTAACTGTCCTGGATGGAAACTCCCTTGCATTTGATGCAGATATTGACTCTGTTATCAATGGAATCAATCTGAGGTATCTGAAACGCCGCGTAGATCTGTTTCGCGTTATCCCTTGAAAGGGACAGGACCCGGCTGCTCAGGTAGCTTTTGACCGCCTGCACGTTATGCAGGATGTCTTTCAGGGCATTAGAACTTCTGATATCAGACCGCAGGCAGAACGGAAGCAGGTCATCATTTATCACTTCCACGACAAAATCTTCAAAATCAAAGTACAGCACTTTCGTATCTTTTAACATCAAGTACATTGTAAATCACCGCTTTATATAATATTCGTACCCCAATTCTTCATTTTATACTTTTATCACACAAAGGTCAATAGATTCAGGAGGTCTTCCTGTTGATATAGTTGGTCTTAAATTTCGAGTAGACGATCTTCTGGCTGTGATAAAGCCCGAAATACCCTGACAGCATATAGCTGAACGCGACGGACAGCAGGAAGTAGGGTGTGCCCGCGTAGCCGAACAGCTCAAAGCTGATGAGCAGGGAGGTGATGGGGCAGTTGGTGACACCGCAGAATACGGCGATCATGCCCACCGCCGTACAGAGGGTGGGAGAAAAGCCTGTCAGGTTTCCGAACAGGCAGCCGAAAGCCGCTCCCGCAAAGAAAGAGGGGACGATTTCACCGCCCTTAAATCCGGCACACAGCGTAGCGGCGGTAAAAAGGATCTTTATCAGAAAGGCTTCCGGGCGTACCGTGGCTTCCTCCATGCAGTGCGCGATAAAGTCCATTCCCGCGCCGTTGTAAGTCTGGTCTCCTGCAAGCGCAGTCAGCAGGACAACGATGCAGCCGCCCACGAATACCCGCAGGAAAGGGTTTTTCAGATATTTCCTGTACAGATGCTCCGCGCCGTGCATGGCGACACAGAACAGAATGCTGACCAGTGCGCACAGGATGGCCAGCACGGAGATCCTGACAGCGGATATCACGGTAAGGTCGGGTATCTGTGCGATCGCGAAAGTTTCCGGAGCCACCCCTGCCATGGCAGCAATGCCGTGAGCCGTCAGGGACGCGATGGCGCAGGGCACCAGAGCGGAATAGTACATAATCCCCACGCTGACCACTTCCATGGAGAAGATGGCGGCAGCCAGAGGCGTGCCGAAGAGGGCGGAAAAGGCGGCGCTCATGCCGCACATGATCATCACATGCTTGTCCTTTTCGTCCAACCGGAGCAGGCTTCCGATACCGCTTCCGATGCTGCCTCCCAGCTGCAGGGCTGCCCCTTCCCGTCCCGCGGAACCGCCGAACAGGTGGGTGATGAGAGTGGACAGGAAGATCAGCGGCGCCATCCGCACGGGCAGATGGTCTCCGGAATGGATCGCGGAAATGACCAGATTCGTCCCTGTGTCATTCTGGTCCCGAAGCAGATGATAACTTCCCACGATGGCCAGTCCGCCAATGGGCAGCAGGCAGATCATCCAGGGATGCTCCAGACGCGTGCCGGTCACGAAAGCCATGGCTTTATAAAACAATGTACCGACAAAACCGATCAGGACGCCGGAGATGATGGAAAAGACCACCCACTTGACAGCGCTGATCATGCGGTGAAGATTGTGACGGATGATTTTCTTTTGTTCGTTGTTCAACATAGCAACCTCTCTGAGAAAAGGGTGGACAGTAGCCTGATCATAGTATATCTTATTTTCAGGAAATTGGGAATGGGTTGTTTTACTTTGTATCTGAAACCATATTGACTTTTACACTTTAAACTGCTAAAATCAAAAACGATGTCGGGGATCATACCCTGAAAAGCAAATGCAAGAGGAGAAGAAAGGATCATGAAAGAGATATCTAATTTGATTTCGTACCGGCCTGATATCAAGGTGGTGGACGCAACGCTGCGGGACGGAGGCCTGGTCAATGATTTTTATTTTACAGACGAATTTGTCAGGGCGCTGTATCTGACCAACCTGCGGGCGGGCGTGGATTATATGGAATTCGGTTATAAGTCCTCAAAGGAAATGTTTGACGTGAACAAGTTCGGAAAGTGGAAGTTCTGCAATGATGAGGATATCAGGGCAATCGTGGGGGACAACGCCACCGACCTGAAGATCGCGGTGATGGCGGACGTGGGAAGATGCGATTATAAGACGGACATCATCGACCGGGCGGACAGTCCCATAGACCTGATCCGGGTGGCTACTTACCTGAATGCCATTCCCACGGCGGTGGATATGATCGAGGACGCGGCGAAGAAAGGATATGAGGTCAGCTGTAACATCATGGCCATCTCCAACGCCCAGGAGGGCGATCTGCGGGCGGCGCTGGAGATGCTGGCGCAGACGCCGGTGGACGTGCTGTATATTGTGGACAGCTACGGCGCGATGTATCCCGAGCAGGTGGCGCGGCTGGCGGATCTCTATGTGGAGATCGCTGCGAAATACGGCAAGAAAGTAGGCATCCATGCCCACAATAACCAGCAGCTTGCCTTTGCAAACACCATCGAGGCGGTGGGCGACGGCGTGGACTGGCTGGATGCCACTTATTCCTCCATGGGCCGGGGCGCGGGGAACTGTGCCATGGAGCTCCTGCTGGGTTTCCTGCGCAATCCCAAGTATAATGTATATCCTGCCATCCAGTTCATCGATTCCCATATGAACAAGCTGAAAGAGGACGGCGTGGTATGGGGCTATGACCTGCAGTACCTGGTCACCGGCCTGCTGAACCAGCATCCCAGGACGGCGATCCGCTTCACCAAGGACAAGAGGAAAGATTACGCCGAGTTCTATCGGGAAGTGGTGGTCAGGGACGGGGATTGAGGCTTTACACGTTATGCCGGATCTGCTATAATCATATTGTGACCATCTAACATGCAAAAAGGCGGTGATAGATTGAAAAATAAGCTCGATAGCTTATTTTTCAATCGGCAATTTGAGTCAGAGCCTCAAATATGTCCTGATCGCAGCCGAGAATTTTAAATTCTTGGCGCGTGTCATCGCAGTAAACTGCTCTGACATGGAGGATTAATATGACGGAAGGCGAAATGTTAAAATTGTCGGTTGAGGAGTTTTCAAGGCTGCAGGACTATATGGTGTCCAGTGAGAAAGACTCGGATGCATACAGAAAGATGAAGCGGCGCTATATTGAGTTAAAAGTCATACTTTCAGCATCCGGCGTCAACCTGACGGAACTGGATATGATAAAGGAGTAAAATGAAAAAGTGCAGATCCTGACAGGTAACGGGATCTGCACTTTTTTCATGGGAAGAAACAGAAACTGTTGAATTTCCCGGTCGGAGTGTGTATACTGGATAGTGAGTTTATATGCATAAAAATAAAGCGCGTACAACGAGATCAGGGCATGCTGAAGCATGCAGAGAGGTGTAGACATGAAAATAAACAGCACATGCGTACAGGGCGGTTATACGCCGGGAAACGGGGAACCCAGACAGATTCCCATCATCCAGAGCACTACGTTCAAATACGACACCAGCGAGGATATGGGAAAGCTTTTTGATCTGGAGGCGTCCGGCTATTTTTACAGCAGGCTGCAGAATCCCACCCATGACTATGTGGCGGCGAAGATCGCCCGGCTGGAGGGCGGCACGGCGGCCATGCTGACCAGCAGCGGCCAGGCGGCCAACTTTATGGCGATGTTCAATATCTGCAGCTGCGGCGACCACATCGTGGCGTCCAGCACCATTTACGGCGGCACGTTCAACCTGATTTCCGTCACCATGAAGAAGATGGGGATCGATGCCACCTTTGTCAGCCCGGACGCCTCCGAGGAGGAAATAAATGCGGCATTCCGGGATAACACAAAGCTGGTGTTCGGCGAGACCATCGCCAATCCCGCGCTGACCGTGCTGGATATCGAGAAGTTCGCGAAGTGCGCCCATGCTCACGGAGTGCCCCTGATCGTGGATAATACTTTTGCCACGCCCATCAATTGCAGGCCTTTCGAGTGGGGGGCGGATATCGTGACCCATTCCACCACAAAATATATGGATGGCCACGCGGCTGCCGTAGGCGGCGCCATCGTGGACAGCGGTAATTTCGACTGGATGGCTCATGCGGATAGATTCCCCGGTCTCTGCACCCCGGACGACAGCTATCACGGGGTGACTTATGCGGAGAGATTCGGCAAAGAGGGGGCTTATATCACCAAGTGCACGGTGCAGCTGATGCGCGATCTGGGTTCCATTCCCAGCCCCCAGAATTCTTTTATCTTAAACCTGGGCCTGGAGAGTTTGCATGTGCGCATGGCGAGGCACTGCGAGAACGGTCTGGCAGTGGCGGAGTATCTCCTGGGGCATCCCAAGGTGGCCTATGTCAATTACTGCAGCCTGCCCGGAGACCGATATTATCCTCTGGCGCAGAAGTATCTGCCCAACGGAAGCTGCGGCGTGGTCTCTTTCGGGTTAAAGGGCGGCCGTGAAGCCGCGGGCGTTTTCATGAAGAACCTGAAAATGGCGGCGATCGCCACCCATGTGGCAGACGCCCGTACCTGCTGCCTGAATCCCGCTTCCAGCACCCATCGCCAGATGAATGACGAGCAGCTGAAAGAAGCGGGCGTACCGGCGGAACTGATCCGTATCAGCTGCGGCATCGAGGACAAAGAGGACCTGATCGCGGACATCGCGCAGGCTTTAGAAGTGTGAGAAGAATTTCTAACCGCTCGCAGCAAGGGCTGCTTCGCGGAGAAATTCTAAGTCTCACACGGAAGAATCGCAAGAGCAGCGATTCTTCCGGACTTGCAGCGGTTCATCGATTGTTTGTGCCGCCACAGGCGGCATGTTTGGAAGTGTGAGAAGAATTTCTAACCGCTCGCAGCAAGGGCTGCTTCGCGGAGAAATTCTAAATCTCACACGGAAGAATCGCAAGAGCAGCGATTCTTCCGGACTTGCAGCGGTTCATCGGTTGTTTGTGCCGCCACAGGCGGTATCATGGAGGTTAGGATGGATTGTAAGGAGTTTGAAAGGCTGATCCCCGGCTATATCTCGCAGAAGCTGACGTACGCGGAACTGAAGCGCTTCTGCCGGCATGCGAAAGAATGCGGGGAATGCAGGGAGGAACTGACCATCCAGTATCTGACCACGGAGGGCATCCAGCGGCTGGAGGACGGAGGCGCCTTTGACCTGCAGAAAGAATTGGATCAGCACGAGGCGGATGCCCGGCGGAAGATACGTTTTCATGATGCGTTCCTGCATTTTGGCCTGGCGGTCGAAGTGGTGGCGGTGAGCGCGATCTTCGGTCTGGTGATCTGGATTTTAGCATAGAGGTAGCGGAAAATGAGCAACAATAAAAAACTTGTTTTGATAGACGGGCACAGCATCCTGCACAGGGCATTTTACGGAGTGCCCGACTTAAGCAACGCCCAGGGGCTGCATACCAACGCCGTCTACGGTTTTCTGAATATTCTGTTTAAGATCCTGGAGGAGGAAAAGCCGGATCATTTGGCGGTTGCTTTTGATGTCCACGCGCCCACTTTCCGCCATCAGATGTATGAGGCCTATAAGGGGACCAGAAAGCCCATGCCGGAGGAACTGCGGGAACAGGTTCCGGTGATGAAGGACGTGCTGAGAGCCATGGGCATCGTGATCGTGGAGCAGGCGGGACTGGAGGCGGATGATATCCTGGGAACGCTGGCGAAGAAAGCCCAGAGCGAGGGCATGGAGGTATCGCTGGTGTCCGGCGACCGCGACCTGCTGCAGATCGCGGACGAGCATATCAAGATCAGGATCCCTAAGACCAGGGGCGGCAGGACGGAGATCGAAGATTATTACCCCAAGGATGTGGAGGCGGCTTTTCAGGTGACGCCCCTGCAGTTCATCGACCTGAAGGCGCTGATGGGGGATGCCTCGGACAATATCCCCGGAGTGCCCAAGGTGGGGCAGAAGACGGCGGCGGAGCTGATGGTGGCCTACGGCTCCCTGGACAATATTTATGCCCATGTGGATGAGATCTCCAAGAAGAGCATCCGGGAATCCCTGATCGCCAATAAGGATCTGGCCGATCTCAGCAAGGCTCTTGCCACCATCAAGACCGACTGTGGGGTGGAGCTGGATTATGAGGCAGCAAAAGCGGAAGGGTTCTATACCCCGGAAGCGTACAGCCTGTTCAAGCAGCTGGAGTTCAAGAACATGTTGAACCGCTTTGAAAAGGATGCGGCGGGTTCTGACGAGGAACTGCTGGGATCTTTCCACAGGGTAGAGGATCCCAAAAAGTTCCTGCGGCGTCTGGAGCAGATCGGGGACGGCAGCGTTGTCGGATTCTATCTGGTGCAGGAGGATGAGCAGCTTCTGGGAGCGGCGGTCTCCGTCGGGAAAGAGACTTACTTTTATCCGGCCAAAGTGGAGGAAAATGAGCAGTTATCCCTGTTCGAAATGCCCGGGAGCGGCGGGGACAGCGATACCGCAGCCATCCGGGAGGCCTTTCGGAAGCTTTCCGGCAGGGTCACTCTGTCCGGCTTCGATATCAAGAAACAGTATGGTTATCTGGAGCAGGATACCACGGACCGCTATTTTGACATCCTCATCGCTGCATACCTGCTGAATCCTTTAAAGAGCGATCACGAACCGGAGACCATCGCTTCCGAGCATCTGGGCCTGATGATCCCCGGCAGGGCGGAGACTTTCGGCAAGACTCCGGCAAAGGAGGCGTTGGCGACAATGCCCCAGAAGGCGGCGGAGTACTACTGTTATGTGGCTTATGTGGCAGCAAGGGCGTATGCGGTGTTGCAGGGGAAACTGCGGGATACCGGCATGGACGGACTGATGCGGGAGATGGAGATGCCCCTTTCCCTGGTGCTGTATGACATGGAGAAAGAAGGGGTGGAGGTCCGCAGGGAGGAACTGAAAGCCTACGGCGACGCGCTGGTGTCCAGGATAGAGGAACTGGAGCAGTCCATCCACAGCCAGGCGGGCGTGGAATTTAACATCAATTCGCCCAGGCAGCTGGGGGAGGTGCTCTTTGAGACCATGCATATCCCCGGCGGGAAGAAGACAAAGACAGGCTATTCCACGGCGGCGGATGTACTGGAGAAGCTGTCCGAAGAGTATCCCATCGTCAAGGAT
This sequence comes from Lachnospiraceae bacterium, assembly GCA_023664345.1. Classification (GTDB taxonomy): domain Bacteria; phylum Bacillota; class Clostridia; order Lachnospirales; family Lachnospiraceae; genus Acetatifactor. Next base: position 38,963 of record JAMPFQ010000027.1, read on the forward strand.
ATCCTGGAGTACCGGGGACTGACCAAATTAAAGTCCACCTACGCTGACGGGCTTGCCGTGTTCATCGGTGAGGATAAGCGGATCCACACCAATTTCAACCAGACCATCACGGCCACCGGGCGGATCAGTTCCACGGAGCCTAACCTGCAGAATATCCCCATGCGGATGGAACTGGGCAGGAGAATCCGCAAGGTATTTGTGCCGAGACAGGGCTGCGAGTTCATGGACGCGGATTATTCCCAGATTGAACTTCGGGTGCTGGCCCATATGTCCGGGGACGAGCAGCTGATCGAGGCCTACCATATGGATCAGGATATCCACCGGATCACGGCGGCAAAGGTGTTCCATACCCCTTTCGAGGAAGTGACGGATCTGCAGCGGCGCAATGCCAAGGCGGTGAACTTCGGCATTGTGTACGGCATCAGTTCGTTCGGGCTGAGCCAGGATCTGAGCATCAGTAAGAAAGAGGCGGCGGAGTATATCGAGCAGTATTTTGCCACCTATCCCCGGGTCAAGGCGTTTCTGGACGGCCTGGTGAGGGACGCGAAAGAGCAGGGATATATCACCACCATGTTTGGCAGGCGCAGGCCCGTTCCCGAACTGTCCTCCTCCAATTTCATGCAGCGTTCCTTTGGGGAGCGCGTGGCCATGAATTCCCCCATACAGGGCACGGCGGCGGATATCATCAAGATCGCTATGATCCGTGTCTGGAAAGCGCTGCGGGACGAGGGGTTAAAGTCAAAGCTGATCCTGCAGGTGCACGACGAACTTGTGATAGAGACTTATCTGGAGGAAGAGGAGCAGGTGCGGCGGATCCTCACCGAAAACATGAAGTCGGCGGCGGAACTGGCGGTGACGCTGGAGATTGACCTGCATACGGGAATGAACTGGTATGAGGCAAAATAGGGTGAAGAGAAGTTCTAATTGCTTTAGCAATTTCGGCTCGCAGCAAGGGCTGCTTCGCAAAGAACTTCTAAGTCTGCTCTGCAGACTTCCTTCACCCCGAAGAATGCCCAAAAATCCGGGCATTTTTCCTCCAAATTTGTGATTCCGCAGAGCGGGATCAGGGGAGTTGGGCAGATGAGATTTATCGGAATCACCGGAGGGGTGGGCGCGGGAAAAACGAGAGTCCTGCAATATATGGAACGCCATTATAAATGTGAGATTCATCTGGCGGATGAGACGGCCCATCTGGTGAAGCTTCCCGGCACGGCATGTTATCAGGCGCTGGTGGAGCTTATGGGGACGGATATCCTGGCGGCTGACGGTCAGATCGATAAGCCTGCCATGGCGGACAGGATCTTCCGGGATTCCGGACTGCTGCAGGCTGTCAACGAGATCATCCATCCTGCGGTGAGGGAGTATCTGCTCCAAAGGTATGAGGAAGCGAAACAAAAAGGAGACGTGGAACTGTTTTTCGTGGAGGCGGCGCTGCTGATCGAGTGCGGCTACGGGGAACTGGTGGACGAGATGTGGTATATCTACGCGGCGGAACCGGTAAGGTATGCCAGGCTGGCGGATGCCAGGGGCTACAGTGAGGAAAAGACCAGGCAGATCATGGAGAGGCAGCTTACGGAGAAGGCTTTCCGCAAACACAGTGACTTTATCATAGACAACAGCGGTTCTTTTGAGGATACATGTAAACAAATAGAGAAAAAACTGGAGGCTTTCACATGGCAGGAGTAATAGAAGGGCAGGGACAACTGGTATTTGGGCTGGATATTGGCACCCGAAGCATTGTGGGCACGGTGGGGTATCTCAGCGGCGGTAGGTTTCATGTGGTAGCGCAGTGTGCCAAGGAGCATGATACCAGATCCATGCTGGACGGACAGATCCACGATATCGCAAAGGTGGGGCAGACCATCAATTTCGTGAAAGAGAAGCTGGAAAGCGACTTAAGCCGGAAGCTTACGGAGGTGTGCATCGCCGCTGCGGGCCGTGTGCTGCGCACGGTGACTACTCATGTGGAGCAGGAGTTCGAGGAGGATCACGAGGTCACTGCCGAGGATATCTATTCCCTGTCCACCATGGGAGTGGAGCAGGCATACGAGGAATTCCTGAAAAATGACGACTCGGATATGAAATTTTACTGTGTGGGCTATACGCCCATGCGTTATTATATGAACGGGTACCAGATCAGCAACCTGGAGGGCCACAAGGTCAGGAACATGGCGGTGGATATGATCGCTACTTTCCTGCCCGATGATGTGGTGGACGGCCTCTATAAGGCAGTGGGGGTCGCAGGCCTGCATGTGGCGAACCTGACGCTGGAGCCGATCGCGGCGATCCAGGTGGCGATACCGGAGAAATTCCGTATGCTGAACATGGCTCTGGTGGACGTGGGAGCGGGCACCAGCGATATTTCCATTACCAAAGACGGCACCATCACGGCTTATGGCATGATCCCCGTGGCAGGCGACAGCCTGACGGAGATCCTGGTGCAGCACTGCCTGGTGGACTTCGAGACGGCGGAACGCATCAAGCGGCAGACCGGTACGCAGGAATCCGTGGAGTATCAGGACATCATGGGACTGACCCAGACCATCACGGCCAGGGAAGTGGCGAAGATACTGGAAGAGCATGTGGGGAAGATGACCCGGATGGTGGCGGAATGCATCAGGGAGCTGAACGGCGATAAGTCTGTCAGCGCCGTGTTCGTAGTGGGCGGCGGCGGTATGATCCCCGGCTACACGGAACATCTGGCAAAGGAACTGGAGATCGTGAAAGAACGTGTAGCGATCCGGGGGCAGGAGGTCATGCAGAATATCCAGTTTGAGATCGAGAATCCCCGCAGGGATGCCATGATGGTGACGCCGATCGGCATCTGCCTCAGTTATTATGAGCAGAGCAATAATTTTATCTATGTACAGTTTAACGATAAACATGTGAAACTGTATGATAACGGCAGGCTGTCTGTGGCGGATGCCGCGGTACAGGCACAGTTTTCCAACGAGGATCTGTTCCCCAAGAGGGGTACGCCGCTGAACTTCACCGTGAACGGCAAGAGCAGGATCATCCGGGGGCAGCAGGGAGAAGCGGCGGTGATCCGGCTGAACGGGGATTCTGCGGATATTTATACCCAGGTACATAACGGTGACTGGGTGGAAGTGGTTCCTTCCACGGCAGGCGCACCTGCGGCCATGGAACTGGGCAGGCTGCCTGAACTGGCAGAACAGCTGCACGTCAATGTGAACGGGACCAGAATCAGTCTTCCCAAGACCGCGGCTGTCAACGGCACGACGGAAAATGAATTTTACCAGATCAAAGAAAATGACGATATCCAGGTGCGGAACTGTTATACCGTGCAGGAGATCGCCGGATTTATGGATGTCCCTCTGGGAGGGAAGATCCTGGTCAACGATATCCCCGCCAAGCCGGATACGAAAGCTTATGAGAACTTTACACTGGAGTGGGATGTGAACGCGGAACTCACCTACGCGGACTTAGAGGACGAGACGGAGGAAGAACTGGAGAAGCGCCGCGCCGCGAAAGAAGCGGCGGCAGCAGAGGCAGCGGCCGAAGCGGAGAGGAACTTTATCAATGCCATCAACCATATCAGCGGCATTCCCGATACGGCGGCAGAAAACGCTCCTGAGGCGGGAACCGTGTCGGCACAGGATATGGCAGGAACATCGGAGGCGACAGGACAGCCCGGCGCTCTGGGGCAGCAGGGAAGCGCCGTGGGTCAGTCAGGCGCTGCAGACCGGAAGCCGGGCGGCGGCCAGGCGGCAGATGGCTCCCATGATACCCTGAAAGTGATTCAGGAGGACAGTGCGGCAGGGGGGATCCGGGCCATGACCGTGTATGTCAACAGGCAGCCGGTGGTCATGACCGGCAAGGAAAGTTATATCTTTGTGGATGTGTTCTCCTATATTGATTTCGACCTGAACGCTTCCGCGGGCCGAGGCATCGTGACCAACATCAACGGCAGGCGGGCGGAGTATATGGAGCCGCTGACCAATGGAGATATCATAGATATTTACTGGGACTAGCGTGGAAAGAACTTCTAAAGACGTCCCATCATAGGATGGGACGCCAAGAAGTTCTAAGTTCCACGCAGAAGAACGCAGGAACGGCGTTCTTCCAGAATTGTGGCAGCTGATGGAATGCCTGTTTGTGGGCATTGGTAAAAGTCACTTTAGTTGTCACTGGACAGGAGAAAGAGAGGAAAGATGAGACTATGCAGTATAGCCAGCGGGAGCAGCGGGAACTGTGTCTATGTGGGTTCCGATGCGGCTCACTTGCTGGTAGATACGGGGATCAGCGGGAAAAGGGTGGAGCAGGGACTGAAGGAACTGGATCTCTCCCCCAGGGATCTGGACGGGATACTGATCACCCATGAGCACGCGGATCATATCAGCGGCCTGGGCGTGCTCACAAGAAAATATGAGATCCCTGTCTATGCCACGGAAGGGACTATAAAGGCGGCGCTGGAGAGCGGAAGCCTGGGAAATGTGGAGGCATCTCTGTTCCATCCCATCAAGGAGGATGAAAAATTTACGGTAAAGGATCTGGTCATCAATCCCATGCATATTTCCCATGATGCGGTGCAGCCGGTGGCGTACCGCATCTCTTACGGAAACAGGCGGGTGGGGATCTGTACGGATCTGGGCGTTTATGATGATTACACGGTGGAGTGCCTGAAAGGGATGGATGCCATCCTCCTGGAGGCGAACCATGACGTGAACATGCTCCAGGTAGGGCCTTATCCCTATTACCTGAAACAGCGGATCCTGGGGGAGAGGGGGCATCTGTCCAATGAAAGTTCCGGCAGGCTGCTCTGCAGGATCCTGCACGACGGTTTAAAGACGATCCTGCTGGGGCATCTGAGCAAGGAAAACAATCTGCCCGAACTTGCCTACGAGTCCGTCCGCATGGAGATCAATATGGACGGGAACCCGTACCGGGCGGGCGATTTCGATATCCGCGTGGCAAAGCGCAGCGAGGTGTCGCCGGTGGTGCTGGTGTGAGTAAGCACTATATTTCAGCGGGCGGCAGAAAAAAGAGCAGGCGGTATGGTGCCGAGGAATTGCTTAGATTTTCGATTTGACAGAAAGGATATGGTTATCAAGATGAAAAGAACGATCATTACGGTAGTGGGGAAGGACACCGTGGGCATTATCGCGAAAGTGTGCACTTATCTGGCGGAGAACGGCATCAACATCCTGGATATTTCCCAGACTATCGTGCAGGGATTTTTTAACATGATGATGATAGTGGATACGAACGGCTGTGATAAGCCTTTCGGTGATATGGCGGACGAGATGGCGGCGCTGGGCGAGGAGATCGGCGTGGTGATCAAGTGTCAGAAGGAAGAGATCTTTGACCAGATGCACCGCATCTGACCAAAATGCCGTTTGCGCGGCGGGATGAGAGGAAATATGATCAATTTATACGAAGTGACTGAGACGAACAAGATGATTGAGAAAGAGAACCTGGACGTGAGGACGATTACTCTGGGGATCAGCCTTCTGGACTGCATCGATTCCAATCTGGAGAGATTAAACCGGAAGATCTATGACAAGATATACGAGGCGGCCAAAGACCTGGTGAGAACAGGCGAGGAGATTTCCAGGGAATTCGGCATTCCCATTGTGAACAAGAGAATCTCCGTGACGCCCATCGCCCTGGTGGGCGGCGCCGCATGTAAGTCCGCGGAGGATTTTGCCTCCGTGGCAAAAACGCTGGACAGGGCGGCTCATGAGGTGGGGGTGAACTTCATCGGCGGCTATTCCGCTCTGGTCAGCAAGGGAATGACGCCTGCGGACGAACTGCTGATCCGCTCCATCCCTCTGGCGCTGTCCACAACCAAGCGGGTGTGCAGTTCCGTGAACCTGGGTTCCACCAGGACGGGCATCAATATGGACGCGGTGAAACTGATGGGTGAGATCATCAGATTCACCGCGGAGTGCACGAAAGAGGACGATTCCCTGGGCTGCGCCAAGCTGGTGGTGTTCTGCAACGCGCCGGACGACAATCCTTTCATGGCGGGGGCGTTCCACGGCGTCACCGAGGCGGATAAGATCATCAACGTGGGCGTCAGCGGCCCGGGCGTGGTAAAGACGGCGCTGGAGAAAGTCCGGGGCGAGAATTTTGAGGTATTGTGCGAGACCATCAAGAAGACGGCGTTCAAGGTGACCAGGGTGGGGCAGCTTGTGGCAAAGGAAGCCTCCAGGATGCTGAACGTGCCTTTCGGGATTGTGGATCTGTCCCTTGCCCCTACCCCGGCGATCGGGGACAGCGTGGCGGATATCCTGTGCGAGATCGGGCTGGAGTATGCGGGAGCGCCGGGAACCACGGCGGCCCTTGCGCTTTTGAACGACCAGGTGAAGAAGGGCGGCGTCATGGCGTCCTCCTATGTGGGCGGCTTGAGCGGCGCCTTTATCCCGGTCAGCGAGGATCAGGGCATGATCGACGCGGTGCGGGCGGGAGCGTTGAGCCTGGAGAAGCTGGAGGCCATGACCTGTGTCTGCTCCGTGGGCCTGGATATGATCGCCATTCCCGGAGATACGAAAGCCACCACCATTTCCGGCATCATCGCGGATGAGATGGCTATCGGCATGGTGAACCAGAAGACCACCGCTGTCCGCATCATCCCCGTGATCGGGAAAGGGGTGGGAGAAGTGGTGGAGTTCGGCGGCCTGCTGGGGTATGCGCCCATCATGCCGGTGAACCCGTTCTCCTGTGACGGGTTTGTGAACCGGGGCGGCAGGATCCCGGCGCCGATCCACAGCTTTAAGAATTGAGGAATCCCTGGGATGATTTTGAAAAAGGCCGTGCTGTTGATCCTGGCGGCATTGGCGCTTCTTTTGAGCGGGTGGAGCGCCTGGAAGCTTACCTGGTATCTTACCAGCGACGGCTATCATGTGAAGAAATATCTGAAACTGGCGGAACAGTGCCATGCGGCAGGAGAGCATGGGAAGACGCAGGAGTATTGTGCTTCCGCGCTGGAACTGGACGAAACCCTTGGGGACGCGTACCTTTGGTACGCGGATGCCTGCCTGGCGCAGGGGCAGTACGAGGATGCGCTGCAGATGCTGGAACTCGGCATGGAGGCTGTGGGAGGGGAAGATCTGTCCGGGAAGATGGCGGAAGCATATCGTGGATACTCGGACGCCTGTCTGGCGCAGGGGCAGTACGAGGACGCAGTGCAGGCGCTGATGGACGGTGCGGAAGCCACAGGCGCGGCGGAACTGTCCGAAAGGGAGGAGTGGCTGCGGGACCATATCGTGGTGGTGAAAAAGAATTATTACGATTTCTATGGAGACTTTGACGGATGGGACGAATTTGATTACGATGCCAGCGGAAACCGGACGAGAATGGTGAAGTATCTTGAAAGCGGAGTCGCGCTCTGGTGGATCGAATATGAATATGATGTCGGCGGGAACCTGACGGAAGAAGTGGAATATCTCTCTGAGGAAAGGATACGTTCCCGGAAGGAATATAAATACGACGCCAATGGAAACCTGACGGAGTATGTGGATTATGATATCGGCGGGGACGTAAGGGAAAGATATGAATATGACGTAAACGGGAATCCGACGAAATATGAGTACTATGATAGTTATTCAAACAGGTGCTTCTGGACTGAATATGAATATGACGCCGCTGGAAACCAGGTCAGGGCAGTGGATCATGATGGGGATGGGAACATATGCGGCTGGTCGGAATATGAGTACGATGCCGCCGGAAACTGCACGGAGTATCTGCGCTATGGAGCCGACGGAAGCGAGCCCGCACGGGAAGAATATGAATATGACACGGACGGAAATCAGCTGAAGAGCACCGTTTACAGCGGGGACAGGGTTTTTTACTGGATCGACTGCGAATATGATGCCGCCGGAAACCTGATCAGCTATGTGCATCACAGCGGCAGTGACGGGGCGGTGATCGGGCAAAAGGAATATGGATATGACGGGAACGGAAACCAGACGAAACTGTCCGAGTCTTCTTATAGCGTATATGGTCCTGCATACTATTGGCTCGAAGAGGAATATGATGTGCTGGGCCAGAGACTCAGCATGAGGGAAAGTGACGGCTATCACTGCAGTTATACCTATCAGTATCGATATACAGGCGAATGAACTACCATATGAATAAAAAATCAGTCTCGGAACGGAAACGCCCAGAAAGAATTTACAGCTGAGCCCTTTGCAGATGGAAATTCTTTCTCCCCCCAGGGCGTTGAAGAGGAGAGACCGGAATAAGTTCCTGCAAGCAGGAACTGGAATAGGAGGAAAACATCATGGACTTATCTGTATATTTTAAGAGTATTATTGACATGGATCGCTGCGCGGTGGTGATCTGTAATCTGGAACACGAGATCATCTACATGAATCCGGCGGCCTGCGCCAGGTACGCAAAGAGAGGCGGGGCAGGACTGGTGGGGAAGAGCCTGTTCGGCTGCCATAATAAAGATTCGCAGGAGAAGATCCTGAAAGTGCTGGACTGGTTCCGGGAGAGTGTTGACCATAATATCATCTATACATTCCGCAATGAAAAAGAAAACAAGGACGTCTATATGGTGGCGCTGCGGGACGGAAGAGGCGAACTGATCGGCTATTATGAGAAGCATGAGTACAGGACGGTGGAGACGGAGCCCTTATATGATCTCAGGGCATAAAAAGGCAGATAAAAAGGCGGCAGGGATGCCGCCTTTTTCGATGCTTATAACGTCACCACCGGTATGGAATACTCGCTGACCACCGATCTCTCCTTAAAGTGCGGCGTCACGCTCCGATAGATATGGGATACCAGGATGTCCTGCGCCAGCATATGCATGGCATCTTCATCAAGATACTTCGCCGCGTCCGCCAGCTTTGTCACCAGAGGGATGGAAGACCGCTCCTTGATGGCGCTCAAGAGTTCATGGGCGTCTTTCCGCATCCCCAGCACACGGGCATAAGGGGCATAGTCCAGTTTCCTGCAGATTTCCACGTCTTCCTGCCTGATGTTCAGCAGGATGTGGAGCAGACAGCGGCTGATGCGGGTATAGGTCATGTTCTTTGTTTTCAGCAGATCGCAGAAATTGTCATAATCGCGGTAATAGTCCAGGTTATTGCGTATCCGGTCAGACAGGTCGTCGGACACATCCAGATATCCCTGATATCCATGTTCCCGCTCCAGCACCAGCTTATAGTACAGCAGATCCGAGAAATCATTGCTGCAGATAATGGACGAATCCTCCATGGACTGCTGCAGGATCCGCCATGCCTCATCGGGCATCTGGGACTTCATGGTATCGGGGGTCTGTCCCGTATACAGAGCCTGACGGATGGCCAGGGCGGAACAATATTCCATGTCCGACATCCTGTCGTGATAGCCCGCGCCCGTGCGCAGGACGGTGACAGGGGTTATCTCACTGCCACGGCGCAGCAGTGCCTTGATATATTCGATTCCCAGGATATTGTTCGGGGTGGCGAACACATCCCTGTAAGCCTGCAGGAAAGGATAATTGAGGAACATCGCCCAGTTTCGCGCGTTGGGATAGGAGACTCCCTGTTTCAGGTACTGGCGCATGGTGGCGGAGAACTCTTCCGGTTCTTCCACCAGGATCCGGGCAGCCTTTGTCATGACTTCCACATTGCCGCATTCACTGCCAAAGCTCAGATGCGTCACCACGCCCAGCCTGTCCAGGGTGGATACGGCGCCCATGGAGAAGTATTCGGCGCTGGAAGAGGAGTAAATGGCGGGCAGACATAGTACCAGATCCGCGCCGCACCGGAGCGCCATCTCGGCGCGGCGGTGCTTATCCAGCAGTGCGGGAGCGCCGCGCTGTACGAAATCGCCGCTCATGATCACCACGGTGTAGTCCGCGCCGGTCATCTGCCGTGATACATCCATCTGGTATTTATGCCCGTTGTGAAAAGGATTGTATTCTGCAATGATTCCGTTTACTTTCATAAAAACCTCATTTCTACGCATATAAAAGCAGTATATACGGTAATGCGTTTAAAAATATCAATCGACAATGTGAAAAAAATAACATGGCTGTAAGCATTTACATATGCCAAAGTAACGAAAAAATAACAAGAAAGTACAGGGAATATGTACTTGAAAATATACAATTTAACGAAGATTCAATCTTGTACATTGTCGTTATATCTAGTATAATATAAATATCTCAGTTTGTTAAGTGCAAAACTTACAAATCTCAGTAAAAAATGCTGCCGTGAACAATCGCGCGGCAGCGGAAAAACGAGGGACAAGCGGTGAACCCGCCGGAAAGGAGAATGGATATGTCGTACATTGACCGGATCAAGGAGAGAGCAAGGCTTGACAAAAAGACGATTGTTTTACCGGAATCCAAAGACAAGAGGACTCTGCTGGCAGCGGCAAAGATCGTAGAGGAGGGGATTGCTGACATTATCATGATCGGCGACGAAGAGAAGATTACAGATGGCGCCGGCTGGCTGGAGGTGGATCTGACAGGCGTTACGGTGGTCGATCCCAGGAAAACAGACAAGCTGGACAGTTACGTGAACCTGTTGTATGAGACCAGAAAGGCAAAGGGCATGACGGAGGAGAAAGCAAGGGAGATCCTGCTGAACGATCCCCTGACTTTTGGCATCGTTATGGTCAAGGCGAACGAGGCGGACGGCATGGTTGCAGGAGCGTGCCACTCCACGGCGGATACCTTGCGTCCCGCATTGCAGATCTTGAAGACGGCTCCCGGCGTCAAGCTTGTTTCCGCGTTTTTCGTGATGGATACCCAGTTCAAGGATCAGGGGGAGAATGGCGCGTTCCTGTTTGCCGACTGCGGACTGAACCAGGATCCCACCGCGGAAGAACTGGCAGCTATCGCGGATTCTTCCTCCAAGAGTTTTAAAGCGCTGGTGGGCCCCAAGCCCGTGATCGCCATGTTGAGCCATTCCACCAAGGGCAGCGCAAAGCATGCGCTGGTGGACAAGGTAGTGGAAGCTACCAGGATCGCCCAGGAGCAGTACCCTCATCTGACATTGGACGGCGAACTGCAGCTGGATGCGGCACTGGTGCCCGGCGTGGCTAAAACCAAGGCTCCCGGAAGCCCTGTGGGCGGCAGGGCCAATATCCTGATCTTTCCTAATCTGGACGCAGGCAACATCGGTTATAAGCTGGTACAGAGACTGGGCGGCGCGGAGGCTTACGGCCCCATGCTCCAGGGTATCGCCAAGCCGGTCAACGACCTGTCCCGCGGATGTTCCTGGCAGGATATCGTGGGCGTGGTAGCGATCACCGCAGTACAGGCGCAATTAGTATAGTGTGAGAAGAACTTCTGACTGCTTTAGCAATTTTGGCTCACGCCAGAGGGGCATAATGCGGATAAATCCGCATGCGAAGAAGTCCTAAGTCTCACGCTATAAATTAATATAATGAAAGGAAAATTTTGACATGAAAGTTTTAGTTATCAACTGTGGTTCTTCTTCCCTGAAATTCCAGCTTATCGACTCCGAGTCCGAAAAGTGCCTCGCAAAAGGTCTCTGCGAGAGGATCGGCATTGATGGGAGCATGATCACATATGCGCCCGAGGGCGGCGAGAAAGTGAACACCGTGACTCCCATGCCCGACCATACTGAAGCCATCCGTCTGGTGCTGGAGGCGCTGACCGATCCTGAGACCGGCGTGGTAAAGAGCCTGGATGAGATCGGCGCGGTAGGACACCGTGTGGTACATGGAGGCGAGAAGTTCGCGGAATCTGTTGTGATCAATGACGAAGTGCTGGCGGCAGTTGAGGAGTGCAATGACCTGGCTCCCCTTCACAATCCTGCGAACCTGATCGGTATCAATGCCTGCAGGAAGCTGATGCCCAACACTCCCATGGTAGGTGTGTTTGACACTGCTTTCCATCAGACCATGCCTGAGGAAGCGTATATGTATGGGCTTCCCTATGAGTATTATCAGAAGTATAAGATCAGAAGATACGGTTTCCACGGCACCAGCCATTCCTATGTATCCAAGAGGGCGGCGGAAGTGCTGGGCAAGAAATACGAAGACCTGAAGATCATCGTATGCCACCTGGGCAACGGCGCCTCCGTGTCCGCGGTGAAGAACGGAAAGTGCGTGGATACTTCCATGGGGCTGACCCCTCTGGAGGGCCTGATCATGGGTACCCGTTCCGGTGATATGGATCCGGCCATCATCGAGTTCCTTGCACATAAGGAGAACAAGACCATTGATGAGATCATGAGCGTGCTGAACAAAAAGTCCGGTGTGCTGGGGCTTTCCGATAACCTTTCTTCCGATTTCCGCGATCTGGAGGAGGGCTTCCATAAGAATGATGCCAATGCTGTCCGCGCCATGAAGACTTATTGCTACCGTGTGGCAAAGTATATCGGTTCTTATGTGGCGGCCATGAACGGCGTGGATGTGATCTGCTTTACCGCGGGCATTGGTGAGAACGCGGCGCTGGTGCGCACCATGGTATGTGAGTATCTGGGCTATCTGGGCGTACAGATCGACGAGGACGCGAACCACAAGAGGGGCGAGGATATCGCTATCTCCACCGCTGACAGCAAGACTACCGTTATGGTGATCCCCACCAATGAGGAACTTGCCATCGCGAGGGAGACTGTGCGGCTGGCCTGACGATCTTGTAACGAAATCCTAAAAAAATGTATTAATTTTTAATGCGATCCTGCCGATAATATGGTAGAATATAGAAAAGTCAAGTAACAGCATGGATGCGAAGGAAAGAATACCTGAAAGCGTCACAGGATGTGATGCAGGGTATACACGGAGGTAGAAAGTATGAGTTTTAGTTTTGGTCAGAGCAGTAGTTCATCATCTCTGTTCTCCAGCATGGGGGGCAGTAATTTCCTCACTGATTACGCGTCGATCAAGAATGGCAGCTATGGCAGGCTGATGAAGTCTTATTACAGTTCGGCGAAGAGTTCAGCTACGGGGAGCAGCAGTTCATCGACCGGCACAAGCAATGTGCTTGAAAAGATCCTGGAGGAGAAGAGGAATCCCAAGGTCTCCAAGGATACACAGGAGTCAAATGCCAAGCTGACGACGGGGCTTTCAAGCTTGCAGACAACCGTTGCGGCGATGCAGAGCAGCAAGACCTATACGGATACCACAAATGGCCAGAGCGCGGAGGACAAGGCGGTTTCCGCAGTGAAGACATATGTGGAGCAGTATAACGATGTTGTGACCGCAGCCAAGGGATCCACACTGACGAACAAGACGGCGTACGTGGCAAACATGATGAGCGCTACGGCGGCCAAGGCGGATAAGCTTGCGGAGATCGGTGTAACGGTAGATTCCAATGGAACCCTTATGCTGAATGAAGCGAAACTGAAAGAGGCAGGCGCTTCCAAGGTACAGGAACTGTTCTCGTCCGATGATATCATGAGTTACGGATCGGTGGTCGCGTCACGTCTGCAGTTTGCAGGCGCTTCCTCCAGCACGGACGCTGTTGCGGACAGTAAGGACACAAGCAGTACCGCGGCTTCCAGCGCATCATCCCTTAAGACGGACAGCAAGGCGCTTGGATCCGATGACCTGTATGCGAAAGTAAAGGATAAGGACGGCAACGAAAAATATGACATTGACAAGATTCTCGGCACGGCGAAGAGTTTTGTGAACAATTATAACAATATGTTCAACAAGGCTGAGTCCAGCACCAATTCCGGTGTGCTGGCAAATCTGTCCTATATCAGGGAGACAACGGCCCGCAATGAGGATGCGCTGAAGCAGTTTGGGTTCAGTGTTGACCAGAAGGGCAGGATGAAGCTTGACGAGGATACCTTTAAGAAGTCAGATATGTCCGAGGTACAGAAATTCTTTAAAGACTATGGTTCTTCTGTTTCCACCAATGCATCGCTTGTGGATTATTATATGACCACGCAGGCGAATGCTGCCAGCGGTTATACGGCTGACGGAGTGTACAATGTACAGGGAAGTTCCCGTTACGCTGACGCGTTCTGAGTTGTTTGGCAGAAGTAAGGATCATACAGAATGCCGGTTACCGGAGTTTCATCCGGGAACCGGCGTCTTTTTGTGACAGTTCAGCCCCGATGGTATCCGGCGGCTTGGTGATATGCTGTCAGAGGGACGGCGGAGGCGTGCTGCCCTGTCCTGTACGGACGGAGCAACGCAGTGCTGAACTAACTGCCAACTACGACTACGGAACTGTCG
>JAMPFQ010000028.1 GCA_023664345.1 Lachnospiraceae bacterium
GAGCCGTCACGGAAAGATGCCCCTGCTGTCCCGGCTCCGTCCCTTTATCCGCAAGTCACCAGGCACCATCGCAGCTGAACTGTTACGAAATTTTTGAAATTTTAAAAAAACATATTGACTTTTTCCCAGACAGTATGTATAATAAATTTTGTTCGCAGGAATGGCGGAATTGGCAGACGCGCACGGTTCAGGTCCGTGTGGTAGCAATACCATGAGAGTTCAAGTCTCTTTTCCTGCACGATGGAAGAAACTGTTGCACTAACGATTAGTGAGCAGTTTCTTTTTTTACCTTATGGAAACTCATAAAAAGGAGTGACTGCCCTTGGCTGAAGCGCGGATTCCCAGAGAAAAAGCAGAAAAGACGGACTGGTACAGGCTTGACCTGTCCGCCATCGTATATCCGACCCTGCAGAGAAGAGATTTCTCTTCTGTGTACAGGCTTTCGGTGGTATTAAAAGAAGAGGTGGATCCACAGGTGCTCCAACAGGCCCTCGACATGACGCTTCCCAGGTTCCCCACCTATAAAGCGGCCATCAGGAAAGGGCTGTTCTGGCGTTATCTGGAGCCTAATGACCGCCCCGGCCCCTTTGTGCAGGAGGATGTGAAGAACCCCTGCCAGCCCATGTATTTTAAGGCAAATAACAGATACCTGGTGCGGGTATATTATTATGGGAAGAGGATTGCTCTGGAGGCGCACCACAGCCTGGGCGACGGCACGGGCGGGATGTGCGTGCTGCAGACGCTGACGGCCACTTACCTGAGGCTACTGGGGCATGATGATATTGCCAACGGCGGTTTTGTGCTCGATCTCAATGAAGAACCGGACAAGGAGGAGTTGGAGGATGCCTATATGCGCTATGCCAACGCCAAGGTATGCCCTCCCAGGCTGGGAGAGAAAGCTTATCGCGTCAGGGGGACGAAAGAGCCTTTTTATACGCTGAACATCGTGGACGGCATCCTGTCGGTCTCCCAGGTGATGGCAGTGGCAAAGAAGTATAACGCCACGATCACGGAGTACCTGAATTCCGTTCTGCTGTATGCCCTTCTGCAGAAGCAGGAAGATGACAGGCCCGTGAAACAGCGCCCGGTAAAGATCGCCATGCCGGTGAACCTGCGCCGCTTCTTTCCCACCATCACGCTGCGCAATTTTATCACCATGATCTATCCGGGAGTGGATCCCAGGCTGGGAGAGTATACTTTTGAGGAGATCGTGACACAGGTGCATAATTATATGCGCTATCATATCAACGAAAAGCTGCTGCGGGGCGATATCACGACCAACGCCGCCACCCAGCGCAATCCCCTGATCCGGGTGGTGCCCCTGTTTCTCAAGGACTTTGCGGTGAGGACGTTTTATACCAAGATACAGGACAAGAATTCTTCCGCCGGACTGACCAATATGGGGGCGCTGAAAGTGCCGAAAGGCATGGAACCGCACATCGAGCGGTTTGATATTTACATGGGACAGCCCTACTCCACCCGGACCAACTGTGCCATCATCAGCTTCGGGGATATCCTGACCATCAATTTCGCCAGCAGCATTGCGGAGACGGACGTGGAGCGATACTTTTTCCGAAAGCTGGTGAAGGACGGCATCCATGTAAAGATAGAGAGTAACCGGGTTTAAGACAGGAGGTTTATCATTTTATGTCATATTGTGTGAACTGCGGCGTGGAACTGCAGGCGGATGCCGGGAGATGTCCCCTGTGCGATACCATTGTGATCAATCCCAATGAACTGGAAAAACTGAAAGGAGAGCAGGCGCCCTTTCCCAGCGAGAAAGGGCAGGTGGAAGACGTGAAGCGAAAGGATATCGGGATCCTGCTGACCGTGATCCTGGCGGCCACAGGCATCATCTGCGGCATCCTGAACGCACTGAGCTTTCAGGGGGCGCTCTGGTCCCTGGCGGTAGGAGGGGTCTGCATTGTGCTGTGGGTGATCCTGATCCCGGTGGTCATCTTTAAGAAGCAGCCTGTTTATGTATCGCTGTTGCTGGACGGCGTGGCGGTGGCGGCCTATCTTTACATGCTGACTTATCTGGTGGAAAGCGACAGATGGTATTTCGGGCTGGGACTGCCCATCACCGTGCTGGTGACGGTGATCGCGGAGCTGTTTACGGTGTGTGTGAAAAAGCTTCCCTATGCGTTCATAGTGGGCTGCCTGGAATTCTTTACGGCGGTGGGGCTTCTGTGCATGGGTATCGAGATCATGATAGACCGATACCTGGGCAATGATATCATCCTGGGCTGGTCGGCAGTGGTGCTGACCGTGTGCGGCATCCTGGACATCGCTTTCATTACCATGTTGTCCCAACGCCGACTGCGGCACGCGCTATATAAGAGACTGCACTTAAAATAACAGGAGACAGGTTACAGAAAGGCATGGAGATTTTATGATGGACGACAAACACAATCAGAATCTGATGCAGCTGATCAGGCGGGTGCACGGCATGGTGGAAAACCCTGATATTGAGAAACACAGACAGTCCCAGGATCATATCGGGGCGATCCTGAGCAATTCAAAGGACATACAGTACCGGGAGATCGACATTGACGGCATGTACGGCGAGTGGGTCAGTGTCAACCGCGCCCATATGAAAAAATATGTGATCCTGCACTGCCATGGCGGCGGGTATTCCACAGGGAGCAGCATCTACGCCAGGACGCTGACCTCCAAGCTTGCCATGTCCACCTCCATGGATGTGTTCTGCTTCGACTACAGGCTGGCTCCGGAACATCCCAGTCCGGCGGCTCTGGAGGATGCCATGAAAGCGTGGGATTACCTGATGCTGCTGGGCTATGGCGCAAGGGATGTGATCCTTACGGGGGATTCCGCCGGAGGGAACCTGGCTCTTGCATTGGTGCTGAAGCTGAAAGAGGAAGAGAGGCTGCTGCCCAGGGGCATCGCCCTGATGTCTCCCTGGACCGACCTGACTTCCTCCGGGGAGTCTTTTACGGCCAAAGCGGCGGTGGATCCCGTCCTGAATAAAGAATACATAGACCGTATGATCCTGGCCTACGCAAAAGACCGGGACCTGAAAGATCCGATGATATCCCCTCTGTTCGGCGATCTCACCGGATTCCCGCCAGCCTACATCCAGGCGGGGGAAAATGAGATCCTGCTGAGCGATTCCACACGGCTCCATCAGGCGTTCGTGGATGCCAATGTGTCCGTCAGGCTGGATGTGTATCCGGGCATGTGGCATGTGTTCCAGATGTCCCCCATGAAAGCCGCGCGGGACGCCATGGATAAGATCGCGGAATTTATTTACGATATTTGCCGCTAGGAAAAAGGAATTTGCCTTCCGGCACAGAATATTCATAATAGGAGAATGGTTTCCTGCTTGTGTGGCGCGAGTTGCGTCAGAAAAGAGGCAGACATGACGATCAGAGAAAACCTGGAGCAGAGGGAAAAGGAATATTTAAGCCCTTATGCTTCGCTCAGTATGGATTCAAAGGGAAGGAACAGGCCGGAGATCGAATGTGATATCCGTCCCGCGTTTCAGCGTGACAGGGACAAGATCCTGCATTGCAAGGCGTTCCGGCGTCTGAAGGATAAGACTCAGGTATTCCTGTCCCCGGAGGGAGATCATTACAGGACGCGCCTGACCCACACCCTGGAAGTATCCCAGAACGCCAGGACCATAGCCAAGGCGCTTAAGCTGAACGAGGATCTGGTGGAGGCGATTGCGTTGGGGCACGATCTGGGGCATACTCCTTTCGGACATGCGGGCGAGCGGGCATTAAACCGCGTGTGTCCCATCGGGTTTGAGCATAGCCAGCAGAGCGTGCGCACGGTGGACAGGCTGGAGAGGCACGGGCAGGGCCTGAACCTTACCTATGAGGTCAGGGACGGCATCCTGAACCACCAGACCACCGGAAAGCCCCACACCCTGGAGGGAAAGGTGGTCAGGCTTTCGGACAAGATATCCTATATCCATCACGATATGGATGACGCTGTGAGGGCGGGCATCCTGAAAGAGATGGATGTGCCCAAGGCAATCCGGGACGTGATCGGCTGTACGCCCAGCGAGCGGCTGGATCACTTTGTGCACGACATTGTGACCAACAGCATGGGAAAGAACGATATCTGTATGTCCGATGCCATCGCGAGAGCAATGATGGACATGCGTCAGTTCATGTTTGAGAATGTATATCAGAATCCGGTGGCAAAAAGCGAAGAGGGCAAGGCGGAGAAGCTGACAGAGACGCTGTATCAGCATTTTATGAAGCATACCGATAAGCTGCCGGAGGAATTTTTGAATCTGCTGTCCGAGGGAGAGCCCCGGGAGCAGGTGGTCTGTGATTATATAGCGGCCATGACGGACCGATTTGCCATAGCCACTTATGACGCCATATACATACCGAAGTCATGGGGGATATAAAAGAGAGGGATCGATGTATTATCCGGAAGAACTGGTCGAGGAGATCAGAGCGAAAAACGATATAGTGGATGTCATATCAGGGTATCTGAAGATGCAGAAAAAAGGCGGCAACCACTGGGCCTGCTGTCCTTTTCACAGTGAGAAGACGCCGTCCTTTTCCGTATCCGGAAACAAGCAGATGTTTCACTGTTTTGGCTGCGGCGTCAGCGGGAATGTCTATACTTTCATCATGAAGTATGAGAACTATTCTTTCCCGGAGGCGGTGAAGATGCTTGCCGACCGGGCGGGCGTACAGCTTCCGGAGGAGGAGTACAGCGAGGAGGCGCGCAAGAGGGAGAGTAAGAGGGCCAGGCTGCTGGAGGTCAATAAGGAGGCTGCCAGGTACTTTTATTATCAGCTGCGGGATCCCCGTGGCAGGATCGGGTATGAATATCTGAAAAAAAGAGAACTTTCCGATGAGACCATGCATAAGTTCGGGCTGGGCTACGCGGGGAAGAACGGCGCTGAACTGGTGCGGTATCTCCGCAGCAGGGGCTTTGAGGATGAGGTCATCAAAGAGGCGGGGCTTGCCACTCATTCCGAGAAATGGGGCCTGATGAGCCAGTTCTGGAACCGTGTCATGTATCCCATACAGGACGGAAACCACCGCGTCATCGGCTTTGGCGGGCGTGTGATGGGCGAGGGGGAGCCTAAATACCTGAACTCGCCGGAGACCCCCATTTTTGACAAGAGGAGGAATCTTTACGGATTGAATTTTGCCAGGACGGCCAAGAGCGGGAACATGATCCTGTGCGAGGGCTATATGGATGTGATCGCCATGCACCAGGCGGGCTTCACCCAGGCGGTGGCATCCCTGGGGACGGCCTTTACCCCGGAGCAGGCAAACCTGCTCAGACGGTACACGGACAGCGTTCTGTTAGCTTATGACAGCGACGGCGCGGGAGTGAAAGCGGCGCTTCGGGGGATCGGCATCCTGCGGGAGGCGGGACTTGCGGGAAAGGTCATCGATATGCGCCCTTATAAGGATCCCGATGAATTTATGAAAGCGCTTGGCAGAGAGGCTTTTGAGGAGCGGATCGCCCGGGCGGAGAACAGCTTTTTCTTTGAGATCCGCATTCTGGAGGGCCAGTTTGACATGAACGATCCGGAATCCAAGACGCGGTTCCACAGGGAGATCGCCAGAAAACTCTGTGAATTTACGGAGGATGTGGAGAGGGATAATTATCTGCAGGCCGTGGCGGACAAGTACTTTATCGGTATCGGGAACCTGCGGAAGCTGGTCACAAGCTACGCTTCCCAGACCGGGCTGGCAAAGCCCATAGAGCGCCCCCGGTCCGGCGTGCAGCAGAAGAATAAGCCGGAGGAGAGCGCCAGGAGATCACAGAGGCTTTTGATCACCTGGGTGACGGATGAGCCTGCTCTCTATGACAAGATCAGAAAGTATATCACCGCGGAGGACTTTACGGAGGATTTGTACCGCAGGGTGGCGGAAAGGCTGTTTGGGGAACTGGAGCGGGGTGAGTACAATCCCGCGGGCATCATCAGCATGTTCGAGGATGAGGAGGAGCAGCGGGAGGCGGCGGCCCTTTTCCACACCAACCTGCCGGAACTGACCACCGGCCAGGAACGGGCGAAAGCGTTCCACGACATCGTACTGGCGGTAAAAAAGAACAGTTATGAATATTATACGGCAAAGCTGGGAACGGATGTAAGCGCCCTGAATCAGGTGATAGAGGGCAAGAAAGCCCTGGAGGAGCTTGCCAGAACGCATATTTCCCCTGATTAAGGTGAAGACTAATGGCAATTTATAAGGAAGGATGGAACCAATACAATGGATGAAAACACACAGGCAAAATTTGACGAGAAAGTGAAAGAACTGCTCAGTCTCGCCAAAAAGAAGAAAAATGTTCTGGAATATCAGGAGATCAGTGAATTTTTCGCGGACATGCCCCTGGAGGAAGAGCAGTTCGAGAAGATCCTGGAGATCCTGGAGCAGAACACCGTGGATGTGCTGCGCATTACCGAGGATGATGTGGATGATGAGGAGATCATCCTTACGGATGAGGATGAGGTAGATGTGGAGAATCTGGATCTCTCCGTGCCCGACGGCATCAATATCGAGGATCCCGTGCGCATGTACCTGAAAGAGATCGGCAAGGTTCCCCTTTTATCCGCCGAAGAGGAGATTGAACTGGCCAAGAGGATGGAACTGGGCGACCAGGAGGCTAAGAAGCGTCTCGCGGAAGCGAACCTGCGCCTGGTGGTCAGCATTGCCAAGAGATATGTGGGACGGGGAATGCTGTTCCTGGATCTGATCCAGGAGGGCAATCTGGGACTGATCAAGGCGGTGGAGAAGTTTGACTATCGGAAGGGCTATAAGTTTTCCACATACGCTACCTGGTGGATCCGCCAGGCCATCACCAGGGCTATCGCCGATCAGGCGAGAACGATCCGGATCCCCGTCCATATGGTGGAGACCATCAATAAGCTGATCCGTGTCAGCAGGCAGCTGCTCCAGGAACTTGGCAGGGAGCCTTCCCCGGAGGAGATCGCCGAGGAGATGAACATGCCTGTGGATCGTGTCCGTGAGATCCTGAAGATCAGCCAGGAGCCTGTTTCCCTGGAAACGCCCATCGGTGAGGAGGAGGACAGCCACCTGGGGGATTTCATCCAGGACGACAATGTGCCCGTGCCTGCGGATGCGGCAGCTTTCACGCTGCTGAAAGAGCAGCTGGTGGAGGTACTGGGCACTCTGACGGAGAGGGAGCAGAAAGTACTGCGCCTGCGGTTCGGCCTGGATGATGGCAGAGCCCGCACTTTAGAAGAGGTGGGCAAAGAATTTAACGTGACCCGCGAGCGCATCAGGCAGATCGAGGCAAAAGCCCTCCGCAAGCTGCGCCATCCCAGCCGCAGCCGTAAGCTTAAGGATTATCTGGACTGATGGCGGTATCGGGCGGCGGAAAGAACAGAGTGACGTTATCCGGGCGGTTGCGGATGCTGGCGGATATGGTGACGGCGGGCGGCTGTGCGGCGGATGTGGGCTGTGATCATGGATTCCTGCCCATTTACCTGGTGCAGACGGGGAAATGTCCGAAATGCCTTGCCATGGACGTAAGGAAAGGCCCTCTTTCCGGCGCAAAGGAGCATATTGCATCCTGTGGGATGGGAGAGTACATAGAGACCAGACTGTCGGACGGGCTTGCCGCATATCATATGGGAGAGGCACAGACGCTCATATGCGCCGGCATGGGAGGCAGGCTGATGGAGAGGATCCTGCGGGAGGGCGGTGAGAAGTCCCGTTCCTTTCAGGAACTGATATTACAGCCCCAGTCGGAGATCCCGGAGTTTCGTATCTTCCTGAGGAAAGAGGGATTCCTGGTGACACAGGAAGATGCCGTGTGCGAGGACGGAAAGTTCTATTTTGCCATGAAAGCGGTATATGCGGGACAGGAACTGCCCGCAGACGATGAACTATACGATCTGTACGGAAAGCTGCTTCTTCTGGGAAAACATCCGGTGTTAAAGCAGTATCTGTCAAAGCAAAGACAGGCTGTGGAGGAACTCATCACGCGGCTTTGCGGAGCGGATTCCGGCAGAGGAGAAGCCAGGATAAGGGAACTTTCCCTGGAGAAAGCGCATTTGGAGAGAGCGCTCGAAATAGTTGAGAAGGGACGGTAGAGGATATGGTTACGGTTACAATCCGCGGGGAGAAGAAGCAATATGAACAGGGAATCTCATTTGAGGCCATCGCGAAAGAGTATCAGAAAGAGTACGGCGGCATGATCGCTGTGGCGGCTGCGAACGGCAAAATCAGGGAACTGTTCAAGAAAGTGACGAAAGATTGTGAAGTGGACTTTTTTACCCTGAAAGACGCGGTGGGGCATAAGACCTATGTGAGGACGGCGACCATGCTGTTCTTAAAAGCGGTCCATGATATCTTTGGCCCCGAGGCGGCGCAGGACACCAGGGTGGAATTTGCCATCGGGCATGGCCATTATATCAGTTCCAACGGCAGGATCCCGGCAACGGAGGAGAACGCGGTCAGGATCAGAGAGCGCATGGAGCAGCTTGTGGCGGAGAAAGCGCCTTTTAAAAAGCGTTCTTATCCTTTGGATGAGGCCATGGAACTGTTCAGGGCTCATGGGATGAAAGATAAGGAGAAGCTGTTCCGTTACCGCATGAGTTCTTCCGTGAACATATACGAGATACAGGGTTATTATGACTACTATTACGGATATATGCTGCCCCATGCGGGATATGTGAAGTGGTTTGACGTGATCGCCTATGACGAAGGGTTTATGATGCTTTTGCCTACCCGGAAGGATCCTGCGGCTGTGGAACCTTTTAAGGAGCAGAGGAAACTGTTCCAGACCATGAAGAGTTCTACGGAATGGGGAAAGAAGATAGGGATCGAGACGGTGGGAGACCTGAACGACCAGATATGCAGCGGCTCCATGAGCGACATCCTGCTGATCCAGGAGGCGGAACAGGAGCGCAAGATCGCGGAGATCGCGCGGGATATCACGGACAGGGGCAATGTAAAGTTTGTCATGATCGCCGGGCCCTCCTCCTCCGGTAAGACCAGCTTCTCCCACAGGCTTTCCATCCAGCTGCGCACGCTGGGGAAGACGCCCCATCCCATTGCGCTGGACAATTATTTCGTGGACAGGGAGAAGACCCCGAAAGATGAGAACGGCAAGTATAATTTTGAGTGTCTGGAAGCCATCGATGTGAAGTTGTTCAATGAGGATATGATCAGGCTTCTGAGGGGAGAGGAAGTGGAACTTCCCGAATTTGATTTCAAGACAGGAAAGCGGGAGTACAGAGGGAACTTCAAACGGCTGGGAGCGGATGATATCCTGGTGATCGAGGGGATCCATGGATTGAATGAGAAAATGTCCTACGCGCTGCCTGAGGAGAGCAAATATAAGGTTTATATCAGTGCGCTGACCACCCTGAACATAGATGCCCACAACCGCATCCCTACCACGGACGGCAGGCTGCTGCGCCGTATGATCAGGGACGCCCGCACCAGGGGGACGGCGGCACAGGGGACTATCGCCATGTGGTCCTCCGTTCGCAGAGGAGAGGAGGAGAATATCTTTCCTTTCCAGGAGGATGCGGATGCCATGTTCAATTCCGCCCAGATCTACGAGCTGGCAGTGATGAAGACATTTGCCGAACCGCTCCTGTTCCAGATTCCCAAAGAGGATCCGGAATATTATGAGGCGAAGCGGCTTTTGAAGTTCCTGAATTATTTTCTGGGAATGCCCAGCGAGGATCTGCCCAATAATTCCATCTGCAGGGAGTTTGTAGGAGGCAGCTGTTTCAATGTGTGACAGAATGTACAGGATAAGCTTCAGGATCGTCAGGACAGCGGGAGCAGCCATGATGCTGCTCCTTGTCGCATGTGCGCTGGCGGATACCTGGTATATGCTGCCCGGTGAGGAGGAAATATCTTTTCACAAATGGGACAATGTAGCAGCAAATCTTCTGGCGGCTGTGTTCTGCTGTGTCCTCCTTTCCATGCTGCTCAGGCTTGAGAGCCGGCTTGGCGTGGGGCTGCACAGGATGATACCGGAAGGAATCGCTATAGCGGCGGCATCCTGGGCGTTCCTGGTCAGCATCTGGTGGATCTTTTCCGCGGAACGGCTGCCGATGGGAGATCAGGCTTTCATCTACGGAGGCGCCTCGTACTTTCGGGCAGGTGACTTTTCTTTTTTGGAGCAGGGCGGTTATTGTCATATCTACCCCTATCAGCTGGGGCAGATCGCTCTGGTGGAACTGCTCTATCATGTAGTGGAGCCTTTACAGTATCGTCCCCTGCAGGTGATGAACGCGCTGGCCGCCGCAGGGATCGTTTACACGGGATATCGGCTGGTAAGGGAGTGGAGCGGCCGGTTCTGCACGGAAGTGCTCTACTGCCTGCTGATCAGTGCCTGTTTTCCTCTGTTCTTCTATGCTCCGTGGGTGTATGGCGATGTACTGAGCATTTTTCTGGCCTTTCTGAGTTTTTTCTTCCTGTGCCGTTATGACAGGCAGGAAAAAACGGGATATCTTGTGGGAATGATATTGACGATGGCGCTGGCGCAGCTGGTGAGGCAGAGCACTACCATCATCTATATGGCTCTGGCTCTGACCGCGCTGGTGCGTTTTTTCGGGAAACGTGACAAAAAGCTGCTGCTGGCGGCGGCCATATCCATCGTGCTGTCCATGCTCCTCTTTGCCGGAATCTACAGGATGTATGAGGCTCGCTCCGGGATAGAGCGGTCAAAAGGCACTCCCACGGTGGTCACTCTGGCCATGGGAATGCAGGAGAGCAGGCATGGCTGCGGCTGGGACAATAATTATCAGAAAGACGTATACTCAGAGGCGGTATTTGACTATGAAAAAATGCGGGAAACAGGTGTGCGGGAATTAAAAGAGCGGCTGTCCTGCTTTGCGCAAGATCCTGTATACGCCGCAAAATTTTATGGGAAAAAGATCTTGGCGCAATGGAACGCTCCTCTTTATCAGTCCGTGTTCTTTACGGCGGATTACCGACAGAGCGCTCCGCCCAAAGAAGGCACGCTGGCGGAACGCGTCAGCGGGTCGGCGTTCTGGACGCTTCTCTGGATCTGTGACAGGGTACAGTTCGTGGTATATCTGGGAATGTTGTTCTGGTTTCTGATGGCTGTGAAAGAGAAAAGGGGAATCCTGCGGCAGATTGTTGCAGTGGCGGTCATAGGGGGTTTTTGTTTCAGCCTGCTGTGGGAGGCCAAGACCAGGTATATCCTGCCTTATTATCTGTTCATGTTCCCCTGTGCGGCGGTGGGATACCGGGAATCTTACCGATGCCTGCGGCGCATGTTGTCCGGGCGCAAAGAGCAGGCTTTGTAACAGTTCAGACAGGAATCTGATCGGTTGCCATGTTTTTTCATAACACGCTTAAAACAGGTCAAAAGGGGTTGTAAACGATCCGCTTTTAAGATATAATCGGCATGTAAGTAAGACAGATGATCGCGGCTGCGCAGACAGTTGAGGAAAGTCCGGGCTTCACAGGGCAGGATGCCGGATAACGTCCGGTGGAGGCGACTCCAAGGCCAGTGCAACAGAAATATACCGCCAACTCCTCAGGGAGTGGAAGAACCGGCGAAGACGGTTCTTTCAGCTGTATGCGGATTCCGCATACAGGTTGGTCAGGGTGGAAAGGCAGTGTAAGAGACTACCGTCTGTCCGGTAACGGGCAGAGCCATGTAAACCCCATCCGAAGCAAGACCAAACAGAAAGCGACAGGCTTGCCCGGCCTGCTTTCAGGTAGGTCGCTTGACGCGGCTGGCAACAGCCGTGCCAGACAGATGATCATCCAACGACATAACCCGGCTTATCGTCTTGCTTACGTACCGGAAGCAAAAAGATTGTTTGCGGCAGGCAGCCTGCTGCGGATAGTCTTTTTTCTTGAGTAACAGTTCAGCCATGCAGAAATGATTGTACAAATTGCCCGTGGGAGCTTGCTCACTAAGGGCATAAGTTCTCAAGAGAACTGCACAATCATTTCTATAGGGCGGACGCCCGACATGAAATAAGTTGCCGACAATAGTGTTAATCTATTGGTGAATATGTATATTTCGGCAACTTATGAATGGCATGGCTGAACTGTTACTTTCTTGGTGGAAAGATTTGCTGCCTTTCTTGACAAAACGCCGTAAAGGGTGGAAAATAGGAGTTGAGTTAAAAAACAGTCTCGGAACAGGAGGACGGAGCATGACAAAGATAGATGTTTTTTCAGGATTTTTGGGGGCGGGCAAGACCACTCTCATCAAAAAGCTGTTAAAGGAGGCTCTGGATGGCAGTAAGACGGTGCTGATCGAAAATGAGTTCGGTGAGATTGGCATCGACGGCGGTTTCCTGAAAGAGGCGGGCATTGAGATCAAGGAGATGAATTCAGGTTGTATCTGCTGTTCCCTGGTGGGAGATTTCGGCGCTTCCTTAAGGGAGGTGATCGACACCTATGCCCCCGAGCGCATCCTCATCGAGCCCTCCGGCGTAGGCAAGCTTTCCGATGTGCTGCGGGCGGTGGAGAATGTGGCGGCGGATCTGGATGTGCAGGTCAACAGCGCTGTGGCTGTGGTGGACGCTTCCAAGGCAAAAATGTATATCAAGAATTTCGGCGAATTCTTTATCAATCAGATAGAATACGCAGGCACGATCATGCTGAGCCGTACCGATAAGGTGACTGGCGACAAGCTGCAGCAGTGCGTGGAACTGATCCGTGAGCACAACGCAAAAGCAACCATCATCACCACCCCGCTGGATCAGCTGGAGGGCGCTGCGGTGCTGGAGACCATTGAGGGCGCGGATACGCTGGAAGAGATGATGAAAGAGATGCTGGAGCATGCGCATGAAGAAGAGCATGAGCATCATCACGATCATCATGATGAGGAGGGTGAGGCCTGTCCTGTATGCGGCGGGCATCATCATGACCATGAGGAACATGAGCACCATCATGACCATGAGGAGCACGAGCATCATCATGACCATGAGGAATATGAGCACCATCATGACCATGAGGAGCACGAGCATCACCATGACCATGGGGAGCATGAGCATCACCATGACCACGGCCACGACCATCATCACCATCATGCGGATGAGATATTTACAAGCTGGGGCATGGAGACGCCCGCAGTTTATACACAGGAGAAGATCGAGAGTATCCTGACCGCGCTGGACAGCGGCGAATACGGCGCAGTGCTCCGCGCAAAGGGCATGGTGCCCGCGGAAGACGGCACTTGGATATATTATGATTATGTTCCCGAAGAGCATGAGATCAGAAGCGGCAAGCCTGAGGTGACGGGGAAGATCTGCGTCATCGGTTCCGAATTGAAAGAGGAGAAGCTCGCTGGACTGTTTCATGTGTAGGCGGCCTGTCAGGGGGCGGCCGACATAACGGCGTAAACAGCGTGTTTGACAGATAAGAAAGGCGGAACAACATGAAACCCGTATATATGATCAACGGCTTTTTGGAGAGCGGGAAAACCGAATTTATCAGTTTTACTCTGGCGCAGCCCTATTTTCAGATCAGGGGAAAGACTTTGCTGCTCCTCTGTGAAGAAGGGGAGAACGAGTATGACGTGGAATTGTTAAAGAGAAGCCGGACGGAGATAGAACTGATAGAAGAGGAAGCGGATTTTAATCCGTCCCATCTGACGGAACTGGAGAAGAAGCACAGGCCGGAGAGGATCATTGTGGAGTTCAACGGCATGTGGAATTACAAAAACGTCAAGCTGCCCTGGTACTGGAAGATCGAACAGCAGATCACTACCATTGACGGCTCGACTTTCCCCATGTATTATACCAATATGCGTTCCCTGCTGGCGGAGATGATACGGAAATCCGAGATGATCATATTTAACCGCTGTGATGATGTGCGGAATGACCTGAACACTTACAAAAGGAACATCAAAGCGGTGAATCCCTCTGCGGATGTGATATTTGAGGACTCCAACGGCGAGATCGACGAGATCTTCGAGGAGGATCTTCCCTACGACCTGACGCAGGATACGATTGTTCTGGATAACAATGGTTATGGTATCTGGTATCTGGATTCCATGGATCATCTGGAGCGTTACGAGGGCAAGAAGCTCCAGTTTGTGGCTATGGTATTAAAACCGGAGGACTTTCCGAAGGATTATTTTGTCCCCGGACGCATGGCCATGACCTGCTGCGCTGATGATATGGCATTTTTAGGCTATGCCTGCGAATATCCGGGAGCAGGGACATTAAAGCAGAAAGAATGGGTCAGGGTGACGGCCACCGTGGCCAGAGAGTACCGTGAGGAATATAAGGGCGAAGGCCCTGTCCTCCATGCGGTCAGCGTAGTAAAGACATCCGCTCCCAAAGAGGAGATCATCAGTTTCAGTTAAGTTGGGACGATCATCATGGCGCAGGAGAATGAAAAGGAAATACAGCAACTGAAGAACAGGTTCCGTGATCTGGCGGATAAGTCTTATTCCCAGGGCATTTACACCTTTACCGGTTTTCTGGGGCTGGGCGAACTGGATATCTTTTATCAGATGGAGCGTGAACTTGGCTACGCGGGCTTTGCCCTGAACGGCGGTTGTGAGGGTGCGGATCGGAAAATGGTCCGCTTCGGCGAGGAAGAGCAGCTGGGATATGAGCTGCCCTTTCCCATTGTGTGCATCCGCATCAGCCCGGTGAACGTCAGGTTCGCGGATGAACTGTCCCACAGGGATTTCCTCGGAGCGCTGATGAATCTTGGAATCGAGCGGAGCACTGTTGGGGACATCAGGGTAGGTGAGAAAGAAGCCTGCCTTTTTTGTGTGGATTCCATAGCGCCTTTTATCTGTGAAAATCTGGCGCAGGTCAGGCATACTCACGTAAAGTGCAGTGTCACGGAGGATCCGGCGCATTTCCCGCAGGAAGAGCCTGTTCCGGTCAATATCCAGGTGCAGTCCCTGCGCGTTGACGCAGTGATCGCCAGGGTTTATAATATGTCAAGGGAGAAGAGCCTTGATCTGTTCCGCGCCGGAAAGGTTTATGTGGAGGGCAGGCTCTGCGAAAACAATTCCCGGCTGCTCAAGCCGTCCGAGACTGTAAACGCCAGAGGGTATGGGAAATTTCGCATTGTGGGAGAACCCAGGGAGACCCGAAAAGGTAAGCAGGCGGTGGATGTGGCAGTATACAGGTAGTCTCGTAACGGAGGCACAATGTGCCAAAGAACGGTACATGGAAGGAATTTTCAGATGCGTTCTGTGCAGATGAAAATTTCTTCCCCGCCAAGGGCGCAGAAGTGAAGAGACGGAACTGGAATAGTCTCGTAACGGAGGCGCCCGGAAGGAATTTTCAGATGCGTTCTGTGCAGATGAAAATTTCTTCCCCGCCAAGGGCGCAGAAGTGAAGAGACGGAACTGGAATAGTCTCGTAACGGAGGCGCCCGGAAGGAATTTTCAGATGCGTTCTGTGCAGATGAAAATTTCTTCCCCGCCAAGGGCGCAGAAGTGAAGAGACGGAACTGGAATAGGAGGAAAGTCATGTATCAGTATTCTGTGATCCAATGGTTGTTCTTTTTTTACTTTTATTGCTTCATGGGATGGTGCATCGAGTCCGCGCATGTGTCCATCCGGACCAGAAAGCTGACCAACAGAGGTTTTATGCGGGGGCCTTTCCTGCCCCTTTACGGAAGCGGAGCCATTATGATGCTGGTGGTGTCCATGCCTTTTCAGGACAGTATCATATTGACTTATCTGGCAGGCTGCGTGGGGGCTACCATACTGGAATATATAACAGGTGTTACAATGGAGGCGCTCTTTAAAGTGCGTTACTGGGATTACTCCAACCAGAAATTCAATTTTCAGGGACATATTTGTCTGGGGACGACTCTTTCCTGGGGGCTGCTGACGATCCTTATGACGGAGATTGTGCATGTCCCGGTAGAAAAACTGATGTTATCGATTCCCTACAGGATCCTTACCATAGTCACCATATTCCTCACGGTGATCATTGCCGTTGACTTTGCCCTTTCCTTTAAAGCGGCCATCGACCTGCGGAATATCCTGGTCAGGATGGAGCAGGCCAAGCAGGAACTGGTACATATACAGAAGCGGCTGGATGTGATCTTTGCCCTGGCAAACGAGGAATGGGAAAGCCGCAAGGAGGAATGGGAGAACCGTAAAGAAGAGCGGGTGGTCCGCAGAGAAGAGCGAAATGAAGGAATTCTTGCAAAAACGGAGGCTTTTACAGAGGGATTGTCTGTCCGTATTGAGGATCTTCGATCCAGCATTGAAGGGAAACTGGCAGGCATCAAAAGTATGGTGCAGTCAAAGCCCTCCCAATATCTGGAAGATGCAGGAGAGGAATTATCGGATCTGAAAACGGAATATGCCGTCAATGTGGAGAAGAGAAAGCAGCTGGGCAGGATCAGGGATTTCTTCCAGAGGGATATGCTCCGCTCCAATCCCGGCATGACTTCCGTCAAGTTTAGGGAGGCGCTGGAGGAACTGAAAAGGAATGTGTCATCCAAGAAATAAATAACTATTGATATAGAATCCATATATGGAATCAAAGGCCTGCCGCGGAGAGTGACAGGTCTTTTTTGAAATTTCCGGTCTTAAACAATTCTTAAAGATTTCACATGTTTTTTGTTAAAGTTTATTCTGCTACAATATGGTCAATGAGGGAGGAAATCGTAACATGTATAATATACTGATCTGTGATGATGAAAAGGATATTGTGAACGCGTTGAAGATCTACTTAAACGACGCCGACTATACCCTCTATGAGGCGTACAATGGCAGAGAGGCGCTGAAAGTGGCGGCGGAGCAGAAACTTCACCTGGTGCTCATGGATATCATGATGCCGGAGATGGACGGCATCGAGGCCATGGTGAAGATACGGGAGATGAGCAATGTGCCGGTGATCCTGCTGACGGCGAAATCGGAGGACGCGGACAAGGTGCTTGGCCTGACGGTGGGGGCTGACGATTATATCACCAAGCCTTTCAATCCCATAGAGGTGTCCGCCAGGGTGAAATCCCAGCTTCGCCGCTATATGCAGCTGGGGGCGGGAACTCAGCAGTCCGACATCTTAAAATGCGGCGGGATCGAACTGGACGACAAAGAAAAGCGGGTGTTATTAGATGGTGAGGAGGTTGCGCTGACACCCACAGAGTACGATATCCTGAAGCTTCTCATGCAGCATCCGGGACAGGTCTTTTCCCCCAGGACAATCTATCAGAAGATCTGGAACGACCTGCCCTATGGCAGCGAGAACACGGTAGCGGTACATATCAGGCATCTCAGGGAGAAACTGGAGATCGATCCGGCGGAGCCCAGATATCTGAAAGTGGTCTGGGGACAGGGGTATAAGATGGAGAAAGGAAGGTGACCCTGTGGGACATTCTTTATAAGCCAACTTGGATTGTAAGATTGGCAAAAGGAGGGTTGAGAGTATGAAAAGCGAAGAAAATGGGAGGAATACGGAAAATATCGTGGATGGAAGGAAAACGGGTAACGTGGAGAGCACAGGGAGCGGAGAAAGTATGGAACATACGGAAATTACAGAGAACAGCGTGATAAGCGTGGACGATATAGGATACCTGGAGAGCAGAAAGGGCATAAGGCGCAGTGGCAGCATGGGGAGCGGATGGATCCCGGAGAACAGGCGGCAGAAGAAAAAGCTGACAGGCTCCCTGGCGGCGAAGATAGCGGCGTTTTTCCTGTTTACGGCATGCGTCATGGGGGCGGTTGCCAGCGGGCTTACCGTTTTTTTTCTGGCGGCGGAAGACTTTTACAGTAAGGATATAACGGAGATATTCCTGGATGAATGCAGCGGGACTCTGCTCTATGATATCCTCCAGGTGAGGGACTATATCACCGAAGGCGATCTGGAGGCTGCAGCTGAGGTTTGTGAGGGGAAGAACCTGAATATCGCCCTGTTTCAGGGAGACCTGGAGGGGGATAACGGAAGCCTTGACAGCGCCCACAATCCGGCCCTGATCTGGGTGGCCAGAGAAGAAGAATACGAACTGGAACTGACAAGGGATCATTATGTACAGTTTTCGACGGATTACCTGAAAGGGCATGCAAGGGTGGTCAACCATACCAGGCTGTATGCACTGAGAGATTATGTGTTCAGGGCATATTTTAACATGGATTTCCCGGAAGATGACCAATATGCGGAAATATATAACGGATGCCTTTTCTTTTATAAGATAAGATATCTTATGTTATGGGTATTTGGAATCAGCTTTTTCCTGGGATTGAACAGCTTCCTGTTCCTGATGTGCAGCGCGGGGCACCAAAATGACGCGGAGGGCATCCAGCCCAGCGTATTTACCAGCATACCCCTGGATCTGTATACGGCGGTCTGCGGTATCGTTGCGGCTTTCCTGCTGCTGATCATGGCCAATATGGGCAACGAAATCTTTGACCATGTGGCAAATCTTGTGGTGTTTTCCGCCGTGGCATCAGCGGAGGCGCTCTGGTGCACCTTTTACCTGCGGGAACTGGCTGTCCGCATGAAACTGGGAGGCTGGTGGAAGAATACGATTGTTTATCGTGTGCTGAGACTGTTTGGGCGGCTCATACGGCTGTTCTGGAGAGGCGTATGCGCAGTGCTGCGGGAGATCCCGTCCATCCTGGGCACGCTGATCTTCTTTCTGGGTTTTGCCATTGCGGAATTCTTTGGGATGCTCCTCTGTGGGGCGGAGGCGGAGATGGTTTCGCTCTGGGCAGTGGAGAAAATGGTGGTTTGCCCTCTCGTTGCCTATATTGCTATCATGTGCAAGAGGCTGCTTGCCGGAAGCAGGACGCTTGCCGAGGGCAGGTCGGAGGAGATCATAGATACCAGGCATATGTACGGCGATTTTAAGGAGTGCGGCGAGAACCTGAATAATATCGGACAGGGGATCTCCAGGGCCGTGGCGGAGCGCATGAAGAGCGAGCACCTGAAAACGGAACTGATCACAAACGTAACACATGATATTAAAACACCCCTGACATCCATCATCAATTATGCCAACCTGATTGCGCAGGAACCTGTGGAGAACGCGAAGATCACGGAGTATTCCGAGGTGCTGGTGCGCCAGTCCGGCAGGCTGAAAAAGCTGCTGGAGGATCTGCTGGAGGCATCCAAGGCCACCACGGGGAATCTGGAGGTGAACTTGCAGCCCTGCGAGGTCAGCGTGATCCTGTCCCAGGCCATAGGGGAGTATCAGCAGCGGATGGAGGAGAAGCAGCTGGAGTTGATCGTCACCCAGCCGGAACAGCCGGTGAACATCATGGCGGATGGGAGGCATCTGTGGAGGGTGTTCGACAATCTGCTGAACAATATCTGTAAATATGCCAGGGAGGATTCCCGGGTCTACCTGAGCGTGGAAGTGGTGGAAAAAAATGTGAGCATTATATTTCGCAATATGTCCAAGTACGCGCTGAACATAACGGCGGAGGAACTGCAGGAGAGGTTTGTCAGAGGCGACAGATCCCGCCATATGGAGGGAAACGGACTGGGACTGTCCATCGCAAAGAGCCTGACGGAACTGCAGAACGGGCAGATGGAGATCGTGACGGACGGCGATCTGTTTAAGGTATGTGTCTATTTCCGCGAGCAATGAGTCAAGTGCCGCGCCCGCACAGGCAGAGTTTTTACAAATTTATGAATTATTTAATATTTTTCTAATTTGACATTTCTTTCCATAACCGATATCATATAAATTGTGTAAGTGTTCAGAGCCGGACGGATCATGTCAGGAACATGCGTGTTTTTGAGGCGGCTCTGAAAAAATGAGAACAGGATCGAGGCGAGGAAACAGCGCGCTGGCACAGGGGTATGCGGTATGACCGACAGGAGAGGCGTGTGGGCGCGTATGAGGGAGAAAAGATATCGGAAAAGGAGGAAGTGTATGAGGAAAAATGAGGAATATCTGGTGAACTACGCAGAACTGTGCCGTGAGGCGGATCATCTGGAACCGGAGATGTTCGAGCGTTATGAGGTGCAGAGAGGGCTTCGTGATAAGAACGGAAACGGTGTTGTCACGGGTCTGACCAATATATCCCGGATCGAGTCCTTTCGGATGGTGGACGGCGTGAAGACGCCCTGCGAGGGCAGGCTGTGGTATCGCGGTTATGACTGTATTGAACTGGTCAACGGCTTTCGGAGAAAAAGGTTCGGATTTGAAGAGGTTGCTTACCTGCTCCTTTTCGGAAAGCTTCCCGGTGAAAGCGAACTGAAACAGTTCCGGGATATGCTGGCGGCAAAGCGGACGCTGCCGACAAATTTCACCAGGGATGTCATTATGAAAGCGCCCAGCAGCGACATCATGAATTCCCTGACCAGAAGCGTGCTGACCCTGGCGTCCTACGATAAGAGCAGCAGCGATACCAGCATTGAAAACGTGCTCAGGCAGTGTCTTGCGTTGATCGGTGTATTCCCCATGCTGGCGGTGTATGGCTACCATGCTTACAATCATTATGAGAATGACGAGAGCATGTATATCCACCGTCCTTCCAAGAAGCTTTCCACGGCGGAGAATCTGCTGATGATGCTCCGGCCTGATAAGAAATATACGGAACTGGAGGCGAGGGTGCTGGATATCGCCCTGGTGTTACATATGGAGCACGGCGGCGGTAATAACTCCACTTTTACCACCCGTGTGGTGACATCCTCCGGATCCGATACCTATTCCGTGATCGCGGCCGCGCTTTCCTCCCTGAAAGGCCCCAAGCATGGCGGCGCCAATATCAAAGTGGTGGAAATGATGCATGATCTGGAGGCCAATGTCTCCGACTGGGCGGACGAGGACGCGGTAAGGGCTTATCTGAAAAAGATCCTGAACAGGGAAGCTTTCGACCGCAAGGGTCTGATCTACGGGATGGGGCACGCGGTCTATTCCCTTTCCGACCCCAGGGCGCAGGTGTTCAAGGGCTTTGTGGAGCAGCTTGCCACCGCGAAAGGCAGGGAGAAGGATTTCGCCCTGTACTCCATGATCGAGAGGATCGCGCCCCAGGTGATCTCCGAAAAGGCGCGGATCTACAAGGGCGTCAGCGCCAATGTGGACTTTTACAGCGGATTTGTGTACAGCATGCTGGAGATCCCGCTGGAGATGTATACCCCCATCTTCGCTATTGCCAGGATCGTGGGATGGAGCGCCCACAGGATAGAAGAACTGATCAATATGGATAAGATCATCCGTCCCGCATATAAGAGCGTTATGGAAAAGCGGGAGTATGTTCCCATGGAAGAGCGTTGAAAAAACAGCAGACATGATAAAAACGGGATAGATAACGATAGTTATCTATCCCGTGGTTTTTATCGGCCTGTTGTTACAGCTTAAACTTCCGCATATGCTCCGCCAGGGCGAAAGCGGCGTCGGAAACACTGTCAGCGCCCCGCGCCATCTCCTTGCTGTCCGTGGAAAACTGCAGCGAGGATTCTGCCAGCAGTTCCGTGGAAGCAAGGATCTCTTCTGTGTTTGCGGACTGTTCCTGGGAGAGGGCGGCGATATTGGTGGCCACATCATCCACATTGGCGATCTCCGACACGATCTCGCTGAGCATCCGGTCGGTCTCGTTGACGTTTTTGTATATCTTTTCAAAGATATCGCAGGAAGCGGTGATCTTCCCGGAGTTGGCCTCGATATGGGAAACGCTCTGGGCGGTCTGCTCTATCATATAGGATACCTGGGTGTTGACCTGCATGATGATCTCGGAGATCCTGGCGGCGGAATTGGAACTGATGTCCGCCAGCTTCCTGATCTCCTCCGCCACCACCGCGAACCCTCTGCCTGCCTCCCCGGCGCAGGCCGCTTCAATGGCGGCGTTGAGGGACAGCAGCTCGGTCTGGTCGGAGATATCGCTGATGATCTCCACCATGGAATTGATCTGCTTGGTGGAACTGCCCACCTCATCCACGGTCGCTGACAGCTGCCTCATGGACTGTACGATGGATTCCATGGTCTGACTCACAGACTCCATATCATCCCGGCCCCTGGAGGCCACATCCACGGTAAGCTGCATATTTGCCTTGGCGCTCTTGCCCTTTTCGTTGGTCTGGTTGACCACATCGGAGAGGGTGGTGGCATGAAGGGCCAGTTCCTGGATCCCGTTTGCAATCTGATCCAGGGTGACTTTCACATCGCCCATGGATTCCGCCTGTCCCTCCGCGGCTTCGCTCAGCGAGCCGGAGATCTGTTTGCTGGAACCGCTCAGCTTGTCCAGCTGGCCGGAAATATCGCGGATATCCACGATGATCTCCCGCATGATCTCCACGAACCCGTTCAGGGAGCGGCTCATGACAGTGATCTCATCATTGCCCTTTTCCGGGATGGTGACGCTGAAGTCGCCGTCCGTGATGGTGGTCAGGGCGGTAGTCAGGATGCCCACAGGCTTTAAGGTCTTCCGCAGCACGATGCTGACGATCGCGATGACAAGGAGCAGGATGAACGCGAACACGCCGATGATGATATAAGTCAGCCTGGTCAGGTCAGCCAGGATATAATCCTGGGAGACGCAGGATACCACCACCCAGGGAGTCCGTTTGATGGAGGAACTGATTACATAAAAAGTTTCGCCGTTGTCCTCCGCAAGGAACAGTTCCTCGTTCTCGGCTTCCAGCTGCGCCTGGACAGCCTTAAGGAAGCTTCCCTCGGGAGATTCTGTCAACAGAGAACCGGTCAGGGCGCTGTCCTTATGGGCGATGACGGAAAAATCGCGGGTGTCAACCAGAAAGGCGTAACCGCTGTCCATAACGGAGATCTCCTCTACGGACTGATAGATGTGATTCATGGCCATGGGGATATCTACAGCCTGTCGGTAAGCGTCCCTGATATCGCCCAGGCCGGCGCCCACCAGGATGCTGATGGTGACGGTATTGGCATTGGCTTTGGATTCCATGGAAAGGGTATATTGAGCGTTGGACAGTATGGTCTGCCTGCTGTTGGCATAGATCAGGATGGCCGTTACCGTGAAAGCGACAATGAGCAGAGGAACCATGGTGATCAGCAGTCTCTTCTGTATGCCGAATATTTTCTTTTTATCGGTTTTTTTGTGTTTTGACATTTTTGCCTCCGCTTATGTTTGATGTAAATATAATTTTATAGTAATATACATATTATAAATACCATATTTTGAGCAAAAATACAATTAGATTCTTATGATAGCTGTGCTGTTGCGACTTTGGTGGAAAGGCGGGAAGATATGATCGGAACGATGATTGATTATTTAAAGGAATATGGAGATGCTTCATTCCGGGAAACGCCCATGAACGAAGTGGACAGCCTGGTGCTGTGCCAGTTCGCCTATCTGAAATTTGACGGCATTGTGCCTGGCGTGGACGAGAACCTGCCCTCTGTCAGATTAAAAGATCTGGAGGCACATCCCGACTATGAAGATCTGTATGCGGATGAACGCTATGAGAAAGTGAACCGGAAGCTGGTCACGGCAATGCTGGCAGGCAGGCGCTACCGGAACATGAAGATGAACTGCTATGTGAATTTCATTGAAAAGGAATCCGAGACTCAGTTCTCGGCTGTCACCCTGCTTTTGGACGACGGAACCATCTATGTGGCGTTTCGGGGAACGGACGAGACCATTGTGGGATGGAAAGAGGATTTCAATATGGCGTTTTTGTCTCCCGTGCCGGGGCAGGCTTACAGCGTGAAGTACCTGAATGCCGTGGGATCTCGGCTGCACAGGCCCTTTTATGTGGGAGGGCATTCCAAGGGCGGGAATCTGGCGGTATACAGCAGTATGAACTGCAGACCCGAGATCCAGGATCGGATCATCCGGATCTACAGCATGGACGGCCCGGGGTTTCGCCCGGAGGTGCTTAAGGAATCCAACTATTCCATGATCGCCAGGCGGGTGGAAAAAATCCTGCCCCATTCCTCCCTGGTGGGGATGCTGTTTGAGTCGGATATGCGCTTCAAGGTGGTGGAGAGCAGGACTTTCGGGCTGCTGCAGCACAATCCCTACACATGGCTGGTAAAGGACGGAAAGTTGGTGGAGGTAAAGGATATTTACGAGAGCCGCAGGCAGATGGACAATACTCTGAACGAGTGGATCCTGTCCCTGGACGAGGAGCAGCTGCGGGTCTTTGTGGACACGCTTTTCCAGGTCATCAATGCCTCTCAGGCGGATGATCTGATCCAGTTCACGGCGGAGTGGAGAAAGAGCATGAACGGGATCGTGGCGGCGCTGAAAGAGGTGGACGAACAGACCGCCAGCATCCTGAAAGAAGTGATCAAGTCGCTGTTCGATATCGCGGGAGCCAGGATACGGCAGAATGTTGCTAACAGCACCGCCCAGCTGAAGCAGAGATTAAAGATGCAAAGTAAGATAGAAGGAGACCGCCGGAGAGCGTAGTCTTTTCTGCCCGGATCCGTTCGGGATGCCACTGGACGCCGATGACGGGAAGCGTTTCGTGCGCAAGCGCCTCCACGCAGCCGTCCTCCGGACACCATTGTATGGCGCGCAGTCCTTCGCCAAGCTGTTTTATGGACTGATGATGGGCGCTGTTTATGACGGCTTCCGTTCCGTATAAGGTATGAAGGCAGGTGCCCTTTTCAATGACGGAGTCATGATACTTGTCTCCGTTCTCGTATCGGTGGATGGCGCAGGAAGCGGGCGGCATGTCCTGTATCAGCGTGCCGCCCAGCCCCACGTTGATGATCTGCATTCCCTTGCAGATGCCCAGTACGGGCATGGATCCGCGCATGGCCAGTTCAAATGCCTGAAGCTGCAGGATATCCAGTTCCGTATCTATATTGCGCGAACCGTTGTTCCGTTCTCCGAAAAAGGCGGGGGTGATATCGCCGCCGCCGGGCAGAATCAGACCGTCACAGCGGGCCACATCGCCCATGCGCAAGGTGGGGACCGGCTCCAGAGATACGGATTCCACGTATCGTATATAATTTCCCAGATCGGCATTTCTGCCTGCAAGAGCTATTTTCATAACAGATGTTCTCTCTTTTTCATGAAACGGTTTCCTTTTAATATATGCTGCAGCAAGGATTATACTACAGTGTCGGGGGACGCTGCAAGGGAAACGTGTTATCCACAAATTTCCCACAAAGTCTTTATCTATGCGGACAAATCTGGTAAAATATGATGTCAGGGCCGACGGAGAACATGGATAGAAAGCGGAAAAGGGATCAGAACCATGATAAAAACAGGGTTTCGGAATAAAAAGTATCGCAAAAAGAGCAGCAGACTTAATAAAATATTTGAAAAAGGATACACTGCGGGGCAGATACAGGCACTGGCGTTTCTGCTGCCCTTTATCATCATGCTCACATTGTTCGTCATCAAAGGAATCTACCCTTTTGGGGGCAGAAGCTTTCTGTCAGGGGATCTGTATCATCAATATATGCCCTTTTTCAGCGAACTGCTGCGCAAGGTCAGGGCGGGCGAATCCCTGAACTTTTCCTACCATGTGGGGATCGGCTCCAATTTCCTGGCGCTGTATGTGTATTATCTGGCCAGCCCCCTGCATGCGCTGGCGCTGCTTGTGCCGGAAAAGTACCTGATAGAGTTCATCAGTTATCTGGTGGTATGCAAGATCGGCTTTGCTGGCTGGAGCAGCTGTTATTACCTCCAGAAGCATTTTGTCTCGAAAAGCCCTGCGGCTGCGCTCTTTGCCAGTTTTTACGCCTTGTCGGGATTCATGGCGGCGTATAATTACAACATCATGTGGCTGGATTGCGTGATCTTGCTGCCGCTGATCGTCCTGGGGCTGGAGAGGCTGGTAAAAGAGGGGAAATGCGGGCTTTACTGCGTGACGCTGGGGCTGTGCATCTTTACAAATTATTATATCTCCATCATGATCTGTATCTTTCTGGTGCTTTATTTCGTGATCCTGGTGGTCATGGAGCGGTGCAGGCATCTGGGGCGCAGCATCGGGTGCTTCGCGCTGTTTTCCCTGTTGGCGGGGGGAATGGCGGCGGCGCTGCTGATCCCGGAGGTCTGCGCCATCTTGCAGACGGATTTTGGAGACATGGATTTCCCGAAGAAAACGGAAAGCTATTTTTCCGTGCTGGATATGCTGGTCAGGCATTGCATGTGCGTGGATTCGGAGAGGGGGCTGGATCACTGGCCCAACATCTATTGCGGCAGCGCGGCGCTGATGCTGCTGCCCATGTATGCCCTGGATCAAAAGATCTCCATCAGGGAGCGGTTCTGCAAGCTGGCATTGATGGGATTTCTGCTGCTCAGCTTTGGCACGAATATTCTGGATTTCATGTGGCATGGGATGAATTATCCGGATTCTCTGCCCGCGCGGCAGTCATTCCTATATATTTTCCTGGTGCTGACGGCCTGTTATGATGTGTTCCATCATATCAGGGAGACGGATGAACAACAGATCTTGCATGGGTATCTGGCGGCGGTGGTGTTTTTCCTGTTCTGCCAGAAATTTGTGGATCATGAGGATCTTGCGCTGGGAGTGAAACTGCTGACCCTGGTGTTTGTCAGCATTTACGCGGTGCTCCTGTATCTGTACCGGACCAGGAGCAACGGGAGAATGATGTCGCTGCTGCTTGTTGTGGCGCTGGCGGCGGTGACGGCGGAGAACAGCATCAATACGTTCAACACCAGCCTGGGCACGGTCAGCCGCTCCGATTATCTGGGACAGCAGGAAGATTATAAGGCGCTGTATGAGTGGGCCATGGAGCAGGAGGAGGGCTTCTGGCGCGTGGAGAAGTTTTCCCGGAAGACGAAGAATGACGCCACGCTGGCGGGGTATCCCTCCGCAAGCGTTTTTTCCTCCACCATGAATTCCCAGGTCATGGATCTGTACAAAAGGCTGGGCATGCGCCATAGCAAGGTTTTCTACGGGTATGACGGCGCCACGGCTTTTACGGCGGCATTGCTGAACGTACATTATATGTTCGGGGATTCGGACCGGTATGAGAACAGCCTGTATGAACTGGTGGGGCAGAGCGGGGAGGTATTCCTGTACAGGGCTGCCCGGACGCTGCCTTTCGGCTATGTGGCGCCTGTGGGGTACGATCTGCCCGATGGTTATGCGAATAAGGGGCTGGCATTGCAGGATCAGATGGTCAGGATGCTGGGCATCCAGGGGAAATTGTTCGAAGAGGTGGACAGCAGCAAAAAGGAGGATGATGTGATCTTTACTGCTCCGCAGTCCGGCATATATTATGCCATTGTGACGGCTTCCGGCACTTCCAGGGTGACGGCGGTGGGCGTGGCCACGGATACGGAAGATTACAGCGACCTGAAGATGGGCTCCGTTCTCTATCTGGGCTATCTGGATCAGGGCAGGAAAGTGACTCTGACCAACGGAAATGAGGATGATGAAACGCCCGCCGTGGATCTGGCAGTCTACCGCATGGATGAGGAGGTGCTTGGGGAGGCGCTGGATCTGTTATCGAAACAGCATCTGGAGCAGGTGGAATATACCAGCGACCGCATTTATGGGGAGATCACTATGGAAGAGGCGGGCAGGCTGATCCTGTCGGTGCCCCTGGAGGCGGGCTGGCGGATCCGGGTGAATGGGGAAGAGGGGTCAGCGGTTCCTTTCGGAGGATGCCTTGTGGCCTTTGACCTGGAGCCGGGGGAATACACCATAGAGATGCATTATGTGCCCCAGGGACAGGGAGCGGGGATCGCGGTGACGGTGGTCAGCGTTCTGGCTTTCGGGGCGGTCATGATATGGCGGCGCAGGCGGAATAAAGGCTTTACACCCTGGATATAAATTGTTATTATGATCATAGATACAAGTTGACAATAGCATACAGAAAGCAGGTGATCCTATGCCGGATAGTCTTGAAGTTGCAAAAGTAGAGATCTTGAATGTTGCCGGTGTTGATATCACCGAACTGGATGAGATAAAGGAGTAGTTTTTTGATCAGGGTGTAAAGTCTTATCGGATGATCAAGGCTTTACACCCTTTTTTTATGTTTTGGCCATCACCACTCTGCGACACTCTTTCAACCATTCATATGTATATGGCTCCTGTTCCATTTTTGAAAAGTATACCACAGGCAGCATGAAAAATGTAAAAGGGCACATACTACATTTTGAAAAAGTTTTGAAAGTGAGAGGTCGGATGGAATGAGAAAGGGCGAAGAAGATGTGATCAAGGAACAGGCGGGATCCGATATGGTGATCCTGCTGGAAAACTGGAAAAAAAGGGCCTTGCGCCGGAAGATATATCGATGCGCGTTAAAGACCACTCTCGCGTTAAGCTGTCTGTCGCTTCTGGGGCTGCTCTATTATAACATTGACAGCAGCATTCCTTC
Organism: Lachnospiraceae bacterium; assembly: GCA_023664345.1. Lineage (GTDB taxonomy): Bacteria > Bacillota > Clostridia > Lachnospirales > Lachnospiraceae > Acetatifactor. The sequence continues at coordinate 28,140 of JAMPFQ010000028.1, forward strand.
CGTTATCCATGTCCGCGCAGGAGAGGAGGAATCCTTTCATCTGGGGGTGCCTGCCAGAGGAGAGATCGTCAGCGTCAGCGACTCCGGCGAGAGCAATATCCCCGCGGGGGCGGTGGATATCGATCTGAGCCGAACTGTGACCTTAAAGACCGTGCAGAATGCCTCCTATGAAATGCGGGTGAAGCTGTTCGGGATCCTGCCCTTTAAGCAGGTGGGGATACAGGTCATCGAGGATCAGGAACTGATCCCCGTGGGGAGCCCCATCGGGATCTATGTGAAAACGGACGGTGTGCTGATTGTGGGCACGGGAGAATTTAAGCGGGAAGACGGAACAGAGTGCGCTCCCTGCAAGTACATTTTAAGATCCGGCGATTATATCCGCAAGGTCAACGGCCAGGTAGTGACAAAGAAAGATGATTTCATTGAAATGATAGAGGGAAGCGGCGGCGAGGAAGTCATTCTGACGCTGGAGCGGGACGGGGAACTGCTGGAACTTGCGGTAAAGCCGGAGAGGGATTCCACCGGGAAGTATAAGATCGGCGCATGGGTCAGGGACAATGCCCAGGGTGTGGGAACCATGACCTATATCGACAGTCAGGGAAATTTTGGGGCGCTGGGCCACGGCATAGCGGATGTGGACACCAGCATGCTGATGCTGATGGAGGATGGCACCCTGTATGAAACGGATATCGTGGACATCAGGAAAGGAACCACGGGGACTCCGGGAGAAATGACGGGGATGATCGTATATTCCGATGACCACATCCTGGGAGACATTACCAGCAACAGCAGCAGGGGGATATTCGGCGTCTGCAATGAAAAAGCGCTTGCCATGGGGACGAGGGAGCCACTGCCCATAGGCCTGAAGCAGGAGATCAGGCTTGGAACGGCGCAGATCCTCTGTACGGTGGACGGCAGCGCGAAGTATTATGATATCGAAATCACCGCGCTGCACCTGGATCATGACAACGTAAACAGAGGGATAGAGCTCAAGGTCACAGATTCCGAACTCCTGGAACTGACCGGAGGGATCGTCCAGGGGATGAGCGGCAGTCCCATCATCCAGAACGGGAAGTTCGTGGGCGCCGTGACCCACGTGCTGGTGCAGGACAGCACCAGGGGGTATGGGATTTTTATTGAAAATATGCTGGAACATTAGTAATATGCGTGGCTTTGATATGGGATATTGGTATTGTTGAAAAATATTGTCCTTTTTGATTATATACTTTTTTACATGAATTTTAAGAAAGGCAAAATAGACCACAAAAGTTGTCGTAAATGACTGCCAAAACAATGAAATTCATGGTACAATATACCCACAATAATTGTGGAGGTTCAGATATGGAAAATTTAAAAAGCAATATTGACCATTACATGGAATTAAAAGGGATTAGGATGTATAGCCATTTACTCGTTGACATTGCTCACGAATTAGGAATTAAAGGACAAGAAGCATATAATTTTGTAATGGTGTTAGATATCTTCACGATGAATATGGAATAAAATTGAAATGGTATCATAATCAATTTGAATTTAGAAAAGATAAAGGTATAATGTGGATTCATTTTGAAAACTGTGTTGAGTTTGCTCGTCTTGTTGCGAGTATGAATAATACAGAACTGTTCAACGATATTTTTGACTCTTACAATATGTTTTTTACAAATGGCCATTATGCTGCAGAAGCCTCTATTTTTTGTCAAAGTGAGTATTTGGAAATAATGCTGGACAATGATGGCTTGTTCAATTCTATATTTGAAATTTCCCTTACATATCACACCATCAATCCTATAATCAATAACTGTTTAAGACATGCCTTGAAACACTTGGATAAATATAAGCATCGAGCAATGGATATATTAAAATTTGGAATTAACTATAATAGAGGAATAGCCGATGAGATTTCTTTTAATGATTGTTATATTTGTAACGAACTTGGAGGATTAAAAAATTTTAGAAATGGAGATTATTACGATATTGTTATTTTTGTTGACGTAGAAGTAAATGATGATGAAGATTAAATTGATGGTTTAATTTTTAGAAGTAGAACAAAATTGCCGAAAACGCATAACATAATATTGACGTACGGCATAGCGTACGCTACAATTAATGGAAGAAGGAGATGATGATCATGTCAGCGATCAGTGTAACCAAAGCAAGGGAAAACATATACCAGTTATTGGCGGATGTTAATTACAATAGCGAACCGGTCACAATAACCAATTCAAGAGGGAAGAACGGAGTCCTTATCGGTGAGGATGACTGGAACGCCATCCAGGAGACGCTGTATCTCAATTCCATGCCAGGACTTGCGGAATCGATCATCGTGGGAGGAAACACCCCGTTTGAAGAATGTCTGCCTGAAAGTGAGGTGGAATGGTGATTGTACAGGATAGTCTATACAAAACAGGCGGCAAAAGACATCACAAGCCTTAAATCAGCCGGACTGGAAATAAAGGCAAAGGAACTTATCGAAGTCATCAGGGCTGACCCATTTCAGAAGCCCCCTGCGTATGAGCCGCTTGTAGGCAACTTGAAAGGCTTTTTCTCCCGGAGAATCAATATCCAGCACAGGCTTGTATATCAGGTGTATGCCGGAGAATTTGAAGAAGACAGCGTAAAGTATGATGGCACAGTGAAGATAGTGCGTATGTGGTCGCACTACGATAAAATATAGCAATAATACCGCCAGGAATTACTAACAGAGTAAGTAAATCCGATGGCGTATTGTATCATGAATATGTTTGCAGATGTAAGGGTATAAAAGATGTCAAGAAGATTTATGCTTCTACATCTGAAACAGTGTTCGGAAGTTGGACTGTATTATCAATAAAAAGAGACATATACCTGAAGAAGATAATAAGTCGCATGCATAACGGAATGATAAAGGTGATTACCGGAATAAGACGTTCAGGAAAATCATATCTTCTGTTTACTATTTTTCAAAACTACCTGAAATCAGAAGGCATTGCAGAAGACCATATGATAGCGATTGGACTGGATATGCTGGAAAATAAGAAATACAGAGATCCTTATGTCATTCTTGATTATATCACGGAGTTCAGGGGCCGTGGTGACGAGATCCATGTGTATCCAGTCAGCTTTCTGTATTCCTGACGAGGAAAAGAGAGCGCAGGAAAAAATGTCACTGATTCATGTCCATGATTCGTTTAAGAAGATTATCATTGTGAAGGATGTCATCAGACCCTGGTATGATGATGACGGAATTTTAACAATGAGCGTCTATGACTTTCTGCTAGATGAGGATAGTCTGGAATTCTGAATATACTATATACAATCGCCAAAAAGGACTCCCGAGGGGGTCTTTTTTGATGCACAGGGCCTCATATGGTATTTAGCTGCTTCGCAACATGCGGCTCGCGCGGCAAGTAGTGGAGAGGGACATTCCCCTGCTCAATTGCGCGGCTGCGGGGTGGGCAGGGGGATCATATGCTTCATGGGAGGTGGTAAAAGCCGATCATGCAGATGCTGTCTGTAGGCGCAATGAAAATGTGGAGGAATGAAAATGAAAAGAGTATATGGGTATGTCAGGGTGAGTTCACGGGACCAGAACGAGGATCGGCAGATGGCGGCCATGAAAGAAATGGCTGTACCGGGAGAAAATATCTTTCTGGATAAGCAGTCGGGAAAAGACTTTGAACGCCCCCAGTATATGCGCCTGATCAAGTGTCTGGAGGAAGACGACCTGCTTTACATAAAAAGCATTGACAGGCTTGGCAGGAATTATGAGGAGATCATCGAGCAGTGGCGGATTATCTCCAAGGTCAAGAGGGCGGACATTGTCGTGATGGATATGCCCCTGCTGGACACCCGGAAAGGGAAAGATCTGATGGGGACATTTCTGGCGGATATTGTGCTGCAGGTGCTGTCGTTTGTGGCAGAGAACGAGCGGGGGAATATCAGGCAGAGACAGGCGGAGGGCATCGCAGCCGCAAAGACAAGGGGGGTAAAATTCGGGCGGCCGCCGGAACCACTGCCCGATAATTTCTGTGAAGTCTATCAGAGATGGGCAGCAGGGAAACTGACGAATGCGGAGGCGGCAGGGGAATGCGGGATGGCGGTTTCCAGTTTCCGATACAGAGCAAAGGTTTACCAAAATGCCACCTTTTCGCCTGAAAAATAAAACGGCAAAAAAGTGTGCATTTTTGCCGAAAATCATCAGATTTCAACAGTCAGTATACTATTTTCCCATTTGGATGTCAACTTGAAAAGCTTTCTTTCTATATTCCGAGTTTTATTTCAATATATTTTATACTGTTAAGCGACAATTGCGACCATAACTGTGACATAAATAGATATGCCATCCATTGGCAAAAATGTACACTTTTTTGCCAAATACAAGGAGGAGAGGTTATGTTTTGTGGACAATGTGGCAGTGAGTTGTCAGAAAATGACAGGTTTTGCCCGAAATGCGGGGCGGAGGTAGAATCCGTAACGGTGGGCAGGGAAAAGGCAAATGGGGAAAAAGCAAATAGGGAAAAGAAAAACAAGGCAAAGCGGGCGGGCAATTAAAAGAAGCTATTCATTGCCGGGGCAGCAGGGACTGTTTTACTGCTTTTATTGTGTATAGTGATATATAAGTTCTTTTTGGCGAAGGAATTTACAAGTGGCTCAATTATATATGGAAGAATTGGTGGCGATCAGGTGTGTGTAATAGGGGTCAAAGAGGGCACTACAATCGCTGAGATTCCATCTAAAGTAACGCATGGCCTGAAAACATATTATGTAACGAATATACACTTATGGGACAGTGCGAGGGATGTGCAAAAAATAGTCATACCGGATAGTGTGACAAGCATAGGAGACCTCTCATTTGCAGGCTGTCATGATAGTTTGGAAAGTATAGAGATACCGGACAGCGTGACAGTGATAGGAGAGCGTACATTTTATGGCTGTACCGGCTTGAAAAGTATAGAGATACCGGACAGCGTGACAGTGATAGGGGAGGGTGCATTCTCCGGCTGTACCGGCTTGAAAAGTATAGAGATACCGGACAGCGTGACAGTGATCGAGAGGACGGCATTTTACAACTGTATCGGCCTGGAAAGTATAAAAATATCGGGCGGTGTGACCGTGATAGGAGAGAATGCATTTTCCGGCTGCACCAGCTTAAATAATATAGAGATACCGGACAGTGTGACAGAGATAGGTTCGAAGGCGTTTAATGGGTGCAGCAGCCTGAAAAGTATAACAATACCCGGTAGTGTGGCAGAGATAAGTTTTGAATCATTTCGTGACTGCACCAGCCTGCAGAATGTAACGATATTGGATGGTGTTACAAAGATAGGGAAGGATGCTTTCAGAGGCTGCAGTAGTTTAGAGTTTATAATCGTGCCGGCCAGTGTCAAAGAAATACAGACTGAGGCTTTTCATGAGTGTCCCAATCTGGTGGGCGCTCAGATAGCCAGCAGCGAAACATTTGTCGATGGGTATGCATTTGATATCACCTCAAAATTGGATAGTATCATTGTTGATCATGTTGAAATACGTCTGAGGGACTTGCGTGATGAACAGCGTCAATAACAAAAGACAAAAATGCCAACATCCTGCAGGATACAGACTTGCTTTTTACGATATTCGAAATAATATCGAGGATACTCCACTTTTGGAGTGGGACTCCTATGGGACACTTGTTAGCAGCAGGTGTCTTTCTATATATCCAATGTACCACATGTAGGGTTTCAAGTGTTTTCTTCTGTTGGTTTATAAGAAAGCGGTTTATAATTCCTTAAAATTATTTTGCCATATACCCAATAGTATGATAAAATGAAATTCAGAAAAGAAACGCACAAAATATTAGGAAAAATGTAAGAGGACAATATGATGACCGTGTGGAGGTAACTGCTCCTGGGATGTTGTTTTGAAGTCTGAGGCCGGAAGTTTTCGCATTAATTTATATTGTTCACCTGACAAGACAAGGGTCGGGAAAAGCAAAGAAACCACCAAAGAAATGACCAAAGAAATCAAGCGGCTTATGAAAGATGCCCCTGCTATTCGTACGGATGAAATCGCAAAATGTTTGGGCGTTTCAGCAGAGACTGTAAGATACCGTATTAAAATTATGAAAAAAGCAGGTGAAATAGAAAGGAAAGGAGCGACGAAAAAAGGAGAATGGATAGTGATAGAAAGAGAGTCATAACATTCATCATACTGGCCGTCTCCCTCTTTCTGTTATCCGCCTGTGGCAAGGCCAGTGACAGCGATCCCTCAGATGCCGCTGCCCCCATCCCGGAAGCAGATTACTCCTATCTTCCTCAATACACGGAACTGGGCGGCGGGGAATTTACCAGTTTTCAGGATATCCGGTTTTCAGGGGACTGCCTGTACTACAGCCAGGTCTTTTTCGATGTGGTAAACCAGAAGAATATTCCGATCCTGAAACAATATTCCCTGACAGAAGATAAGATCCTGCGGGAACGGAACATGATCAGCGAACTGGAAGACGGCAGCAGGAGGCAGATCCTGAAATATGATGTGCTGGGAGACGGCAGTATGTATACTGTGGAATCTGTCTATTCCGGCAGTTTTAGAATGACGTTCCTGTGTTCCTATGACCCCGGCTGGAACCTGGGATGGGAACAGGATATCACGGCTGTCATGGACGGAGCGGGGCAGCAGGGACAGATTGACCGGATAACATCGGATGCGGAGGGGCGGATATATCTTGTGTCGGGAGAGAGCATCTGCCTGTTTGACGCGGAGGGTACATATCAGGGAACGGTGGCGCTGGGGAATGCCCGGGTCTGCGGGGCGGGCACAGGCAGGGACGGAAAGGCCTATATCTGCTATCGGGAACAGCAGAGCATGGATCAGCCGGAGTATCGTCTGGCAGAAGTGGATTTTGAGGAAAAGGAACTGGGCGTCGTTTACCGGAACTTTCCCGGCGAGGGAGCGTTTGCCGCAGGCCGGGAAAATGATTTCCTGGTCAGCGGCCCGGACGGACTGTATGGGTATGATCTTGCCGCACAGAGCGCGGAGGAACTGCTGGAGTGGGCAGGCTGCGGGATGAACGGAAATGATGTGGAAGCGGTCAGCGCGGGCAGGGATGGCGGGCTGATGGCTTTCTGTCAGGATTTCAGTTTACAGGAGAGTTCCCTCGTCAGATTGAAAAGGGTTGAAACTGCCACGCTTCCGGAGAAAGTTCAGGTCGTGATCGGCTGTCTGGGCGACAGTTATGAGCTGCAGTCAAGCGTGGCGGCTTTTAACAGGCAGAGTGACAGCTGCTATGTGTCCGTTGTAAATTATGCCCGAAAAGAGGACGGAACGGAGATCGAACCCCAGGATGCCGTGGATGCGCTCAGTCTGGCGCTCTCCACAGGGATAGACTGCCCGGATATATTGGCGCTGGACCACATGGCGGCATATCAGATGGATATAGGCGCCATTGCAGAAAACGGGGCTTTTGCGGATCTGGCGCCTTTTCTGGAAAAAAGCAGCCTGTTGGAGCGGGAGGATTATCTGGAGAATGCGCTGGAGTGTTATCGGTATCAGGGACAGCTTGTGGGGATCCCCTGTGAGATCGTACTGAGGACCATAGTGGGCAAAGTATCGGAACTGGGGCAGGAGCCGGGCTGGACACTGGAGGAAATGACAGCCTATGCCGCCGCCCATCCGGATCAGAGGCTTTTTAACGGTGCTCTCCGAGAGGATATCCTGTACGACTGCCTGGCTTTTAACCTGGAGGGGTTCATTGACCGGGAAACAGGGCTGTGTCGTTTTGATTCGGAGGATTTCAGGGAACTGCTGGCCTTTGCGGCGGCTTTCCCGGCGGAGTATGACCTATCGGGCGACGAACGCACCACCCAAAAGATGATACAGGAAGGCGACGTCCTTTTATATGAGACGGCGGTCAATGACTTTTACGGGATACAGGAGCATCCGGTGATGTTTGGGGAGCCTGTGGCCTATATCGGCTACCCGGCGGCGGACGGGATTGGGTGCATTGCGGAATGCTCCGGCGCATTGGCCCTGTCGGCTCGGTCCAAAGAGCAGGAAGCTGCGTGGGGTTTTGTGGAATTTTATCTGGAAAATTCTGTGGATAACAGGTGGAGGTCAGGCTTTTCCACCAGAAAGAGTTTTCTGGAGCAGCAGATGAAAGAGGCTGTGACCGTTTCTTATTATCTGGATGAAGAGGGAAATCCTCTTCTGGATGCGGACGGAAATCCCGTCCCCCAAAGCCTTGGCGGCGTCCGGTGGTCTTTTGAGGAGGATGAGATCACGTTCCGTACCGCCACGGAGGAGGAAGTGGACTGTGTGAGGGAACTGATCGGATCCGCCCGTCCGGTTCCGGCATCGGACGGCAGGATCCTGGATATGGTTCGGGAGGAGGCAGAGCCCTATTTTCAGGGGCAGAAGTCCGTGGAGGAAGTGTCGGACATTATACAGAGCCGCATGCAGATCTATTTGGATGAGAGACAGTGACAAAATGGGAAATGTTTTCCCGGGCCAAAAGGAACTCCCTCATAAAATTGTAATGAACTGCCAAAAACTCGCTCATTTTTTTGCAACCATACTTGAATGAACGGCTTGAAATGATAGCAGATGACAGCGAGGCAGTAAAGAAACAACTGGCACTCGAAAAGAAATTCATTGAACGTAAATTGTATCAGAACCCGCCTCTTAAGAGCGAATAGTTTTTTAGAGAGTGCCAAGTAGCTTTTGGCACTCTCTTCTTTAGAGAATGCACTTTATTTCTTCATCGCCGCCCGTTTCCGCAGAGTAGGATCCAGGATCTTCTTCCGGATCCGCAGACTGTTTGGCGTCACTTCCAGCAGTTCGTCCGTATCAATGAAATCCAGAGCCTGTTCCAGAGAGAGGATCTTGGGAGGGGTCAGGCGCAGAGCCTCGTCCGCGCTGGAGGAACGGGTGTTGGTCAGCTGCTTTTTCTTGCACACATTTACCTCGATATCTTCGCCCCGTCCGGTCTGCCCCACGACCATGCCGGCATAGACCCTTTCCCCGGGACCGATAAAGAGCGTGCCACGCTCCTGGGCATTGTAAAGGCCGTAGGTGATGGCATCCCCCGCTTCAAAGGCGATCAGGGAGCCCTGTTTCCTGTACTGGATATCCCCCTTGTAAGGGGCATATCCGTCAAAGACCGTGTTCATGATGCCGTTGCCCTTGGTGTCCGTGAGGAACTCGCCCCGGTAGCCGATGAGGCCTCGGGCGGGAATGGAGAATTCCAGACGGGTATAAGCGCCGCCGGAGATGGTTCCCATATTCCGCAGTTCACCCTTTCTCTGCCCCAGTTTCTCGATGACAGCGCCGGAGAACTCGTTGGGCACGTCGATATAAGCCAGCTCCATGGGTTCGGTCCTCTTGCCGTTCTCATCCGTATGGTAGAGGACTTCCGCCTTGCTGACGGCGAACTCATATCCTTCCCGCCGCATGTTTTCGATTAAAACGGAGAGGTGCAGCTCACCCCGGCCGGAAACCTTAAAGCACTCGGTGGTCTCGGTTTCCTCCACCCGGAGTGAGACGTCCGTATTTAATTCCCTGAAGAGCCTGTCGCGGATATGGCGGCTGGTGACATATTTTCCCTCCCGGCCTGCCAGGGGGGAATCGTTTACCATAAACTGCATGGCGATGGTAGGCTCGCTGATCTTCTGGAAAGGAATGGGGACCACATTGTCCACGGCGCAGAGGGTGTCCCCGATGTGGATATCGCTGATGCCGGAGATGGCAACGATGGAGCCGATGCCGGCTTCCTTTACCTCCACTTTGTTCAGTCCGTCAAATTCATAAAGCTTGCTGACCTTTACCTTGACCTGCTTGTCCGGCTCGTGATGGTTGCAGATGATGACTTCCTGATTGACCCTGATGGAGCCGTTATCCACCTTGCCCACGCCGATGCGCCCCACATATTCGTTATAGTCGATGGTGCTGATCAGCACTTGTGTGCCCGCCTCGGGGTCGCCCTCGGGAGCGGGGATATAGTTCACGATGGTCTCAAAGAGAGGCTCCATGCTGGTGCCCGGCTCTGCCGCATTCATGGAAGCCACTCCCGTCTTGGCGGAGGCGTAGACGAAAGGGCAGTCCAGCTGGGCGTCGTCCGCGTCCAGTTCCAGGAACAGTTCCAGAACCTCATCCACCACCTCGTCAGGCCTGGCCTCGGGACGGTCGATCTTGTTGATGCAGACGATAACGGGAAGTTTTAATTCCAGGGCTTTCCGCAGCACGAACTTGGTCTGGGGCATGGCACCCTCGAAAGCGTCCACCACCAGGATCACGCCGTTCACCATCTTCAGCACGCGCTCCACCTCGCCGCCGAAATCGGCATGGCCGGGAGTGTCGATGATGTTGATCTTTGTATTTTTATACATGACTGCCGTGTTCTTGGAAAGGATGGTGATGCCGCGTTCACGCTCGATATCGTTGGAGTCCATGACGCGCTCCGCCACTTCCTGGCCCTCCCGGAATACGCCGCTCTGTTTTAAAAGTTCATCCACCAGGGTCGTCTTGCCGTGATCGACATGAGCGATGATGGCTACATTTCTTACGTATTCTCTTTTTTGTTTCATTTTTTTCAACGTCCTTTCCCGGTATTGCGAAGGGTTGCAATGAGCCATGCCATTCATAAATTGCCGGAATCCCTTTCCGCATGGCTCATTGCAGCGCGAAATTTGTCAGATCCCAAACTGTTACAGTATATCACTGATTTATGGCGAGCGCAAGTCAAAAAGGTCACTTTTTGGCGATTCGCGCGGCGGGTTTTGGTTCTAAAAAGCGGCCTGATAATGTATAAATAATAATAGCCATGTGCGTTCACTCTGGCGTGCGGTGCGCGCGTCAGGTGATATTACCGGAAAAATTCTTAAGGTGTAAGAAGGGAGAACAGAAATGACAGATAAGGTAATTGAAAACAACCAGGTAACGGTTATGGGAGAGATCGTAAGCGCTTTTTCCTATAGCCATGAAATCTTCGGAGAAGGCTTTTATATGGTGGATGTCAAATGTAAAAGACTGAGCGAAAGCTATGACATTATTCCGGTGATGGTTTCCGAACGGCTCATCGATGTGACCGGCGACTATATGGGTGCGCTGATCTGCGTGATAGGGCAGTTCCGTTCCTACAACAGGCACGAAGAACATAAAAACCGTCTGGTGCTCTCCGTCTTTGCCAGGGAGATCAGTTTTATCGAAGAGATGGAAGAGAGCTCCAAGACGAACCAGATCTTTCTGGACGGCTATATCTGCAAGGAGCCTGTCTATCGCAAGACACCGCTGGGGCGCGAGATTGCGGATCTGCTGCTGGCGGTGAACCGCCCTTATGGGAAATCCGATTATATACCCTGTATCTGCTGGGGAAGAAATGCGCGGTACGCCAATCAGTTTAAGGTGGGTGAGCGCTGCGCGGTCTGGGGGCGCATCCAGAGCCGCGAATATATGAAGAAGCTGGATGAGGAGAATGTGGAGAAGCGGGTGGCGTTTGAGGTCTCCGTCAGCAAGATGGAGCTTGGCGAGGGGGAGGAAATGGAAGAAAACTGCCAGGATTTGCCAAATTAGAAAGAGTATGGTAAAATATCCGAAAAGGGCAGAGTCAAGTGGGCAGAGAAGCAGATGCCGAGCTTGCTCGGGCAGATGTTTCTTTGACCATTTGACGAGCGAAGCGAACCCTGAAAACCAACGGTTTTCAGGGTCTCTGTCCGGGACTTGCAGTAACATGGCATAATATCAGGAAATATTTACTATTTTGTACAAAAGAACCGGATCGAGGTGCAGTATGGCAGAAAGATCAGTATATATCTACGCCGGTGACGGACGGGGCAAGTCTCCCGCGGCTATCGGCAGGGCAGTGCAGGCTGCGGTGGCAGGGAAACATGTGGTCATCATCCAGTTTTTAAAAGGGAAAGGTCTGGAGGATTCCGATTTCCTGCGCAGGATGGAGCCAGAGATCAAGCTGTTCCGTTTTGAAAAATCGGATGAAAATTTTGAGCAGCTTCCCGAGGAGAGGAAGAGGGACGAGATCGGCAACATCAAAAACGGCATGAATTTCGCCAGAAAAGTGCTTGCCACGGGAGAGTGCGACCTGCTGATCCTGGATGAGGTGCTGGGGCTCATCGAAAAGGAGATCATCACGGTGGATGACCTGAAGAACATGCTTGCCTGCAGAGGGGATACCAGTGTTATCCTTACTGGTATCAGGATAAGCGATGAGATATGTTCTCTGGCTGACGAGGTTTCCAGGATACAGACTGTTACGAATGAGAGGGCTGAACTGGAATAAGTTACAGGCAGTCATGAAATATATCATTGACATAGGATAAGGAAAATGCTATCATTCAGATAAGAAATACAGTAAAAAGATAGAGGTTGCGTTGTTCAAGAGTAATCTTCCCAATACGGCAGGCGTAGGGGCGGGAAGAGGAAAGGGGAGGACGCCGAAAGAAGAGAGAACCTGCAGATCGATTCTTGGGCATACGGTTAAGAGCCGTATGACTGTCATCCGGTATCGGGTGGGGCGCTATCAGCAGCGATATGAACAATGATCCATGCCGGCGCTTCCAGTGCCGGCTTTGTCATATACTTTTTTATGGAGGAGAAAGCTATGTCAATCTTTAAGGGTGCGGGTGTGGCGATTGTTACGCCCATGTATGAGAACGGTGAAGTAAACTATGAACAGTTCGGGAAGCTGGTGGAGTTCCAGATCGGGAACGGAACGGATGCCATCATCGTCTGCGGCACTACAGGGGAGGCGTCCACGCTGACCCATGAGGAGCATCTGGACGTGATCCGCTACTGTGTCAAGGCGGTGAACGGAAGAGTTCCCGTCATTGCGGGAACAGGGTCCAACAGCACCGAGACCGCGATCTACCTCTCCCAGGAGGCTGAAAAGGCGGGGGCGGACGGTCTGCTGCTGGTAAGCCCCTACTATAACAAGGCCACCCAGAACGGCCTGTACGCCCATTTCAAAGCTGTTGCGGATTCGGTGAAGATCCCTCTGCTGCTTTACAATGTGCCCAGCCGGACCGGATGCAATATCCTGCCCGAGACTGTGGTCAGGCTCTGTAAGGATGTGGAGAATATCGTGGGCGTAAAGGAGGCCAGCGGCAATATCAGCCAGATCGCTCACCTGGCGGCCATTGCGGACGGATGCGTGGATATCTATTCCGGCAATGACGACCAGATCCTGCCTATCATGGCGTTAGGCGGACTGGGAGTGATCTCCGTGCTGTCCAATGTGGCGCCTGCCCAGACTCATGAGATCTGCCAGGATTTCCTGGACGGAAAGGTGGAGGACAGCCGCAGGAAGCAGCTTGCGGCGCTGGATCTGTGCAATGCGCTGTTCTGCGAAGTGAACCCCATCCCGGTCAAGAAAGCGCTGAACCTGATGGGCATGGAGGCGGGACCTTTGCGGATGCCGCTTACGGAGATGGAACCTGTCAATGTGGAGAAACTGGAGAAAGCCATGAAAGCATATGGCATCCTGGCATAAGGAGAAAGAATAGGGCTATGACAAGGATCATTATGAACGGATGTAACGGGAAGATGGGACAGGTGATCAGCAGTCTGGTGGCGGCAGATGACGAGACCGTGATGGCGGCGGGTATCGACACCAGGACTGACGGGCATGAGCTCTATCCCGTATTTATGGATATCAATGACTGTGATATCGAGGCAGACTGCCTGATCGACTTTTCCACCGCTTCCGCAGTGGATAAGATGCTGGACTACTGTATGGAAAAGAAACTGCCCTGCGTGCTCTGCACTACGGGCTTGGGCGAGCAGCAGCTGCAGAAAGTGAAAGAGGCTTCCGGTCAGATCCCGGTGCTGCGCTCGGCCAATATGTCCCTGGGCATCAACCTGCTGTTAAAGCTGTTAAAGGATGCCGCGGGAGTGCTCGCGCCTGCGGGATTTGACATGGAGATCCTGGAGAAGCATCACAACCTGAAACTGGACGCGCCCAGCGGGACTGCGCTGGCGCTGGCGGATTCCATCAACGAGGAACTAGGCGGAGAGTATGAGTATGTCTATGACAGAAGCTCCCGCAGGGAGAAACGCCCCAGGAAAGAGATCGGCATCAGCGCTGTAAGGGGCGGCACCATCGTGGGAGAGCATGATGTGCTGTTCGCGGGGCCTGACGAAGTGATCACCTTTTCCCATACGGCTTATTCCAGGGCGGTGTTCGGAAAGGGAGCGGTACAGGCAGCAAAGTTCCTTGCAGGGAAGACCCCGGGCATGTATGATATGAGCGATGTGATCGACGCCGCACAGTGTGGGAAAGGAGATAACCATGGACGATAAAGAACGCACAGTGTTAAAGGCAATGGCAAAGCAGTATAAAAATATCGCGGCGGCATCCACGGAGATCATCAACCTGCAGTCCATCATGAACCTGCCCAAGGGGACGGAGCATTTCCTGACGGATATCCACGGGGAATACGAGCAGTTCAACCATGTGCTGAAGAACGGTTCCGGCTCCATCCGCAGGAAGATCGATGAGGAATTCGGGAGCACCATCAGCACGAAAGATAAGAAAAGCCTTGCCACGCTGATCTATTACCCGGAGGAAAAGGTGGAGATCGCCCAGCATGAGGAGGAGTACATCGAGGACTGGTACAAGATATCCCTCCACCGCCTGGTGCAGATGATAAAGCGTGTTTCCTCCAAATATACCCGCTCCAAGGTGCGGAAAGCGCTGCCCCAGGATTTTGCCTATGTGATCGAGGAACTGATCACGGAGAAAGAAGAGATACAGGATAAGGAGGCCTATTACAACGAGATCATACATACCATCATCCGGATCGGCAGGGCGCCTCAGTTCATCATCGCGCTGAGCCATCTGATCCAGCATCTGGTGATCGATCATCTCCACATCGTGGGCGATATCTATGACAGGGGGCCGGGGCCCCATATCATTATGGATACGCTGTGCGCCTATCATTCCGTGGACGTGCAGTGGGGGAACCATGATATGGTATGGATGGGAGCTGCCAGCGGGCACCTGGCCTGTATCGCCAATGTGGTGCGGATGGCGGCAAAATACGGCAATCTCGCCACCATAGAGGACGGCTACGGCATCAATCTGCTGCCTCTGGCGACCTTTGCCCTGGAGACCTACGCGGAGACCGACTGCGGCCTTTTTGCCATTAAATATAATACGGACTACAATACCAAGGATCTTGGCCTGGACACCAAGATGCATAAGGCCATGACCATCATCCAGTTCAAGCTGGAGGGACAGCTGGTCATGCGCCATCCTGAATTTGATATGGATAACAGGCTGCTGTTGGACAAGATCGATTATGAAAAGGGAACGGTGCGCATAGACGGCAGGGATTATCCCATGAAAGATCTGGATTTCCCGACCATTGACCGCGCGAAGCCCTATGAGCTGAGCGAAGAGGAGGCCAAGGTGATGGTGCGCCTGCAGCAGGCTTTCATGAAGTGCGAGAAACTGCAGCGCCATGTGCGGTTCCTCTACGCCAAGGGCGGCATCTACAAAGTTTATAACGGGAACCTGCTGTACCACGGCTGTATGCCCATGAACCCGGACGGCAGCTTTACCGAGGTGGAGATCTATGGGAAAAAGTACAGCGGCAAGGCATTGTATGATATCCTGGAATATTATGCCAGAAGAGGCTATTACGCCAAAGAACCCTCGGAGCGTGCCGCAGGCCAGGATATGATGTGGTATATCTGGGCGGGAAAAGGTTCGCCGGTATTCGGAAAGGCGAAGATGGCTACCTTTGAATCTTATTTCATTGAGGAACCGGATGCCCACAAGGAGAAGAAAGACAATTATTACCGGCTGCTGGAGCAGGAGGAGACGGTGAACCGGATCCTGGAGGAATTTGGGCTGGACGCCAAAGAGGGACATATCGTCAACGGCCATGTGCCCGTGGAGCAGATCCATGGGGAATCGCCCATCAAGTGCGGCGGCAAGCTGCTGATCATCGATGGCGGTTTTTCCAAGGCTTATCAGAAAAAGACGGGAATCGCCGGATACACGCTGGTATGTAATTCGCGGGGCATGAGGCTGGTCGCCCATGAGCCCTTTGAGTCCACCGAGGCCGCCATCAAAAAGGAATCCGATATTTTTTCCGATTCCACTGATGTGGAGACATTCCCCCGCAGGAAGCTGGTGGCGGATACGGATGTGGGCAGGGAACTTCGGGAGAGCATTTATTATCTGGAGGAACTGCTGGAAGCGTATCGTGACGGCACGATCATGGAACAATAACGGTGCCGATGACAGTCGGAAGCTCATAGGGGATCCCTGCGAGCTTCCGCTGTTTTCAGACCTGATGCGGTCCGGTCATGCCATATTACTGTGCTGCCGCGCCGTTTGCGGTGCCGCCATTGACACCGGTGCCCGTGCCTGTACCGGTCACAGAGCCGGTTGTGGAGCCAGTGCCCGTTCCGGACGTCGTGCCAGTGGTGGAGCCAGTGCCTGTACCGGTCGTTGTGCCGGTGGTGGAGCCTGTACCTGTGCCGGAACCGGTTGTGGAGCCTGTGCCAGTTCCTGTTGTGGAGCCAGTGCTGTTACCGTCGCCGGTATTCATGCCGCTGCCATTATTGTTGGTGGAATTATCGCCGTCACCGATGATATCATTGGTGAGATCCGAAGCGCCGTCCATCACATCATCCAATACGTTGGTGATGGTATTGCCGGCGTCGTCCAGGATGGAACTGTTGTCCCCCGCGGTCGCGCCGCCTGTTCCGGTCACGCCGTTGCTGTCATTGTTTGTACCATTGCTGCCTGCGGTACTGTTGTTATTTCCCGCAGTGCTTCCGTTTGCGGTATTGCCGTTTCCGGTGCCGCCTGCGGTCCCGGATTCTGATGAAGAACCGTTTCCGGCCATGCTGCCTGAATTATTATTGTTATTGCCGCAGGATGTGGCAACACACAGATAGGCGAGCGCCAGGCCGAGCGCAAGGAACTGCTTTGTTCCTCGGAACTGCTTTGTTCCTCGGAACTTCTTGGTTCCCCGGAACTTTTTAGTTCCTTTCAGATGATTTGATCTTTTCATGATTACACCTCCCTGCGTGCTTTGGCACGCATACTGATCAATATTTGAAAGTTTACTTTCAAACTTACATCTTCCTGTCCGTTTTGGCGGACATGGATTCAAGATTTGAATGGAACATTCAAATCGTCCTCCATTCTGCTGCTTTAAAATCTACGCCATAAAGTCCTGATATTGGGTGATTTGTGAGTAGTATGTGGAGTGAAGAAAAAAATATACATGCAGGATCGAGCCAGATCATGCACGCAATCTTTAAGATAAGCAGGAAAGGGATTGGAAAAATTTGGAATTCAGACCATGCATCGATATCCATAACGGACAGGTAAAGCAGATCGTAGGCGGAAGCCTTCGGGATAAAGGAGACCGGGCGAAGGAAAATTTCGTGGCGCAGCAGGATGCCGCGTATTATGCGGCTCTTTATCGGCGTTCAGGGCTGAAGGGCGGTCATATCATCCTGTTGAACGCCCGGGACAGCGCGTATCATGAGGCTTCCAGGCAGCAGGCTTTTTCAGCGCTGAAAGCGTATCCGGGAGGGCTTCAGGTGGGAGGCGGCATCACGCCGGACAACGCGGAAGAATACCTGAGGGCAGGCGCGTCCCATGTGATCGTCACGTCCTATGTCTTCCAGGAGGGCAGGATCCATTATGATAAGTTAGAGAAAATGACAAAAGCCGTAGGAAAGGAACATCTGGTGCTCGACGTCAGCTGTAAAAAGACGGAAGCGGGATATCAGGTGGTGACGGACCGTTGGCAGAAGCTGACGGAAGAGAAGATGGACGGGGAACTCCTGGACAGGCTTTCGGATCATTGTGACGAATTCCTGATCCATGCGGTGGATGTGGAGGGCAAAGCCCGGGGGATCGAACAGGAGCTTGCCGCCATGCTGGGGCAGTGGGGAAAAAAGCCTGTGACCTATGCGGGCGGGGTACACAGCTACGAGGATCTGGAGCAGCTTCGCCGGATCGGAAATAACCGGCTGAACGTGACAGTGGGGAGTGCGCTGGATCTGTTCGGAGGGACTTTAGAATGGGAAAAAATACTGGAAATATGCCGTTTGCAGTAGATTTACTTGTAAAACTGCACAACCATCTCACAATATTTTAGAAAATTGTTACAAAAATATTAACCGGACATTGATGAAAAAGTTTACTTATGGTAAAATAGAGTAGTTTACCGGAGGTGACTATTTTATGGGAAGAAAACGGCATAAGCGGAAAAAGAACCATGTTGTGCTTGTCACATCGGACGCTGTTGACGCAAAGCTGAAGCAGTTTCGTTTCCGGCCATGGATCTTACAGACGGTGATAGTGGTCTTCTGTGTATTGTGCGGTGCGGCCATCGGATATGTGTTCTATGAGACAGACGACAGGCTCCAGCAGACTACCAGGTCGGCTTCCGAGATAGAGCAGCTGGAGTTACAGAATCAGGAACTGACAGACCGTAACGCCGAGTTGGAATCGCTTCTGGCGGCGCAGGGCGAAAAGATCCAGATTCTCAGCGATACCGTCAATCAAAAAGTAGAGAGCGAGACGGCATTGCTGCAGCAGCTGGAGAGTCTGACCACTCCCGTGGAATTGCCCCTGACCGGACGGGCGACTATGGAGGAGGTCACGGAGGGCAATCCCATGTGCATCTTCACGGGGGCTTCCGGGACCATGGCAGTAGCTACCGCGAACGGAACGGTGATCGCGGTGAACGATGATGTGGAGTACGGACACAATATCTGGGTGGATCATGGGAACGGTTACATCACGATCTACCGCAATCAGGGAGACGCCATGGTAAAACAGGGAGAGACGGTAAAGCAGGGGGCGACGCTTTTCCTGATCGGTGAGGACAACAATAAGCTGGGATACCAGATGATGAGGGATAACGAATATATCGATCCTATGGAAATGCTCATACTCAATGGGTAGGAGCGATATATTTCAAATAAATGTAATTGGATAGGATGGAGGATAAAAATGATAGGGAAGAAAAATGAGATCAGGATCACAACGATCATCGGCAGGGACGCGGAGTGTAACGGCGATTTCAGCTCGGGGGGAAGCGTAAGGATCGACGGTACGGTCAATGGTGATATCAATGTTGCCGAAACGGTCATCTTAGGGGCGACCGGTGTCGTCAATGGCGACATCGAGGCTAAGGTTGCCATTATCGGAGGTGAGATCATAGGGAGCATCAATGCGCCTGAGAAGACGGAACTGACATCTACGGCAAGGGTTTTGGGAGATATCACTACCAAAACGATCGTCATTGATGAGAACGCGATATTCCAGGGAAGCTGTAACATGAACCAGGAAGTTCCCGGCAAGAGGCCGAAACCCAGTTCCAAGGCAGTAAAAGCCGGCAAGAAGACCGCTAAAGCAGCCATTGAGGAAGCATTGAAAGAAGTGGAGGATGCCAACAGAGAGGACAGTTCCGAGTCTGCGTTTGAAGCGGGGGGACGTATTTCTTCGGATGAGCAGTAAGATTATCGGAGCACGACCGATCAGGGTTTAAAACAACAGCCCCCGGCGCAGCGCGTTCAGATGCGTGTGCCGGGGGTCAGCTTTTCCGGCTTATGTAAGATCCTTTTTCCTTTCTTCCGCGTCAGGGTTTTCCATGCGCCCGAATACCATTTCATATCCGTCATTGCCGTAATTCAGGGAACGGTTCACGCGGCTGATGGTGGCGGTGGATGCGCCGGTCTGTTCCGCGATCTCCAGATAGGTCTTGCGTTTCGTCAGCATGGAGGCCACTTCAAAACGCTGGGACAGGGAAAGCAGTTCGTTGACGGTACACAGATCTTCAAAGAAACGGTAGCATTCCTCCCGCGTCCTCAGGCAGAGAACCGCGTCAAACAGGGAATCCACAGCTTCGGTCTTTATCTTCTTATTCATGCAGCACCTCTCAATTTACTTTTACACTGTAAAGCTTTACAGTTTTACATCCCACATTTTAGCACATCGGAACTGTTGTGTAAAGGCTGGAACAGAAAAGAAATAGTTGCCATGTAGTATTGAATACTATATAATAAAAGCAGCACATTTTAACCGGCACGGAAGTGAGGAATACGTATGACGATCAACAACGGGGATCTACTGAACAGCATACTGGCAAGCCTTGACAGGATACGGCATATCGATCCTGACGATGTTCCCAACATCGATCTGTATATGGATCAGGTCACTACTTTCATGGATACGAAACTCAGATCCTCATCCAGATTTCCGGATGAGGATAAGATCCTGACCAAGACCATGATCAATAATTACGCGAAAAATGACCTTTTGCCGCCGCCCGTGAAAAAGAAATATTCCAAGGAGCATGTGCTGCTGCTGATCTTTATCTACTATTACAAGGGCATCCTGTCCATCAGTGATATTCAGACGCTGCTGAAACCTGTCACGGAAAAATATTTTCAGACAGGCGGGGACTTTAATCTGGAGACGATATATAAAGAAGTGTTCAGTATGGAAAAAGCGGAGGTCGAGACGCTGAAAAAGGATGTCATCAGAAAATACCGCGCAGCGGAACAGACCTTTCAGGATGCGCCGGAAGAAAGCACGGATTTTCTGCGAAAATTTTCCTTTATCTGTGCCCTCAGTTATGATGTGTATGTGAAAAAACTGATGATCGAAAAGATCGTTGACGAACTGGCGCAGGAGAGGGAAGCAGGCCGTCCGGCGGCGAAAGGTGACAATAAAAAGAAAAATAATAAGGGCGAAAAGCCGGAAAACGGAGGAATGGAACATGAAAGATCCTAATTGTGGTTATTGCATGAGAGGGGAACTGCTGGACAAGTTCGGTATCTTTATCTGTGACCTGAAAGTCAGCAGCCTGATCTTATTTAAGGAGCAGTCAAAGCCCGGCAGATGCATTGTGGCGTACAAGGATCATGTCAGCGAGATCGTGGATATTTCCGATGAGGAAAGAAATCTGTTCATGGCGGATGTGGCCCACGCGGCGAAAGCGATCCATGCTGCTTTCCATCCGGATAAGCTGAATTACGGGGCATACGGCGATACGGGGTGCCATCTGCACATGCACCTCTGCCCCAAGTACGAGGGTGGGGACGAGTGGGGCGGCACGTTCCAGATGAATCCCGGGAAGGCTTTCCTTGCGGAGGCGGAGTACGCGGAGATGATAGAGAAGATCAAGGCGGCGCTGTAAGCGTCAGCGTGGATTTTTGTAACTTTTTTCATGGATATCTCATAAGATAAAGCATCACAAAAAAGGGAGGCTATTATGAGATCATCTATGAAAAGGCTGTTTAGCAAAGGAACGCTGGCGGTGATAACAGCCATGGCTGCGCTGTCAGGCTGCGGGAGTGATGGGAAGACCGGGGACAGCGGAAAGACGAAAGTGGTTCTGAATGAGGTGGCTCATTCCATTTTTTACGCGCCCATGTATGTGGCGATCGAGAAAGGTTACTTCGCGGAGGAGGGCATCGACATAGAACTTGTCACAGGCTTCGGCGCGGATAAGACCATGACGGCGGTGCTGACCGGAGAAGCGGACATCGGTTTCATGGGAAGCGAAAGTACGATCTATACCTATGCGGGCGGCACGGAAGACTATGTGGTGAACTTCGCGCAGCTGACCCAGCGGGCCGGGAATTTCCTGGTGTCCAGGGAACCCATCGACAACTTTGAATGGAGCATGCTGGTGGGAAAGGATGTGCTGGGAGGCCGGGCAGGCGGCATGCCTGAGATGGTGTTCGAGTATATCCTGAATAAGAACGGGATCGACCCCATGGCGGATCTGGCCATTGACCAGAGCATCGATTTCGGATCCACCGCGGCGGCGTTTTCCGGCGGACAGGGGGATTTCACGGTAGAATTTGAGCCTCACGCCACTGCACTGGAGCAGAAGGGCGAGGGCTACGTAGTGGCATCCCTGGGCGAGGATTCCGGCTATGTGCCGTACACCTCTTTCTCCGCCAAGAAGAGTTATCTGGAGAAAAACAAGGCTGTGGTGCAGGCATTTACGAACGCCCTCCAGAAGGGCATGGACTTTGTGCAGAGCCATACCCCGGAGGAGATTGCGGAAGCAATCGCGCCTCAGTTTGCGGAGACGGATATGGAGACCCTGACCACGATCGTGGAGCGGTATTACAATCAGGATACCTGGAAAGATAACCTGGTCTTTGAGGAGGATGCCTTTGACCTGCTGCAGAACATCCTGGATGATTCCGGGGTGCTGAAAGAGAGAGTGCCCTATGGGGATCTGGTGACGAGGGAGTTTGCGGAAGAGGCGGCGAAATAAGCAGATTGCAAAATTTGTAAAGAAGGCATTGCAGGATTAATAACTTTGGTGATTCTGCGATGCCCTCTTTTGCACAGCAGTACGATTCCTGCGGGCAATGCACAAATGCCATAAAGGGACGGAACAGCACAGGACAGGCAGATAGTATCTTGCGCTGGCATCACCGTATATCGCGAGGAAGTTTTCGGTGTATGAGGGTTATGATTTATGAGAACTTAGCAAACAGTATAATATGGAACATGTCATCCTCAGAATAACAGCTTACACTACCGCCTATCTTATCGGAAAAAGCCTTTACACTCTGCATACCCAAACCATGATTTTTGTTGCACTGGATTTTCGCGTTTACTTGTTTTTCCTGCCGGTCAAAGTCTTTCACGCAGTCAAACGCATTATCCAGCAAATTTGCAATAACCATGGCAAATGTTACACGCCGTTTTATCAGGAAAATTCCGGTGAAATCGTGGGCAAGTTTTTTTTGGTACGCCGCAGGAATGCGGCAAGGCGGACTTGCCGAAATGAGAGCCTGACTTGTCCGGCGCGTTCATTTCAGCCGTATGTTCTTGATGGCCCACAGCTGCAGCGCTTTGGCGTTGGTGCTGATCTTCTCCAGGGAATCCAGGATTGCCTGGAAAGCGGGCCGCTCATTTTCCTCGATCACGCCGTCCTCGGAAATGGCGATCAGGGAGGCACGGAGGGAGTCGATGTCTTTCAGGGAACCCAGGACTTTCAGGGCCAGACGGTCGAAGTCGTCTATGGTCACCTCGGGAACGCTTTTTTTGCCGATGGGACATTCCCGGGCACAGTAGGCGTTGCAGAGTTCCGGGGCATTATAGGCCTCCGCCATGGCGTTGACCTCCTCAGGGTAGGGCGAGATGGTATCCAGTTCGATCCTGGCCAGCCGCGTGCGGTCGATACCGACGATTTCAGCCGCCTTTTCCCGGCTGGTGAAGTCGCTGTTCGTTTTTGCCGCCTCGGAACGCGCCAGGTAGTACATATTATCAGCTGCTTTTGTGGCTTTTTTTCCCATGTCAGAATTTTCCCCTATTCACTATATTTTAGATTACCGGAATCATATTTTCTTTAGTTTATTAGAAATCTGTCGATTTGTAAAGCGGTTATGTAAAAAGCCATTCTCAGCGGTAACAGTTCAGCCGCGATGGTACCTGGCGGCTTGCGGATAAAGGGACGGAGCCGGGACAGCAGGGGCATCTTTCCGTGACGGCTC
>JAMPFQ010000029.1 GCA_023664345.1 Lachnospiraceae bacterium
AGAACACGGGAAGCCGCCCCGGCAGGGAAGTGGTGCAGCTTTACGGCACGGTTCCCTTTGGCAGCGGCGCGGAGTACCAGAGGCTCCTTGCTTTTGTCAAGACAAAGGAACTTGCCCCCGGGGAGTCGGTTACAGTAAAGATGCGGTTCGGGCTGCGGGATCTGGCTGTCTATGAGGAAAAGGAGGCGGCCTATGTGCTGCGGGAAGGGCAGTATATCCTCCGGGCGGGCAGCGCCTCCCACCAGACAAAGCCTGTGGCCGTACTGACGCTGGAGGAAGACGTGACGGTTGAAAAATGTACCAATATCTGCCCGGTGCAGCACAAAGTGGAGGAGATCGTGCCGCCTGAAAGGAGGGCGGAAAACCTGGACGGTGTGCCTGTGGTTCCCATTCCTGTCAGTCAGATAGAGCCGGTGGTCCATGCCTACCCGAAGCCGCCGGTATTCACGGAGAAAGACACGGAAACCCAGGGCGGGCGAAAGAGCATCCGGGATAAGGTGGAATCCCTTACCCTGCGCCAGCTTGCCACTTTGGTCTGCGGCGGATATACCAAGGGGAAACGGATCGTCAATGCGGTTGGGGTAAGCGGCTCCACAACAGGGGAATTATATGAGGAATGCGGGATTCCCAATGCGATCTGCTCCGATGGGCCTGCGGGGTTAAACCTGACATCCCAGATTGTGGAAATGCCGGATGGCAGCGTGAAAGCGGCCAGAGTACCGGAGAATCTGGAGGCATATAAGCGTTACCTGTTTGGATTTGCAAAGGTTGCGCTGGCTTCCCAGATGGCGGAGCCGGGAGAGGGAACCGTCCATTACCAGTACGCCACGGCATGGCCCTGCAGCCAGCTGCTGGCACAGTCCTTTGACACGGAACTGCTGGAAGAGATCGGGGATGCCGTAGGACGGGAGATGGAGGAATACGGCATCACCGTATGGCTGGCTCCGGGCATGAATATCCACCGGAATCCTCTCTGCGGCAGGACCTTTGAATATTATTCGGAGGATCCTCTTGTATCTGGCAAGATGGCGGCGGCCATAGTCAGGGGCGTCCAGTCCCATGAAGGGAAAGGCATGAGCGTCAAGCATTTCGCGGCGAATAACTGTGAGCTGGAGCGGAACAGTTCCTCCTCCAATGTGAACGAGCGGGCGCTGCGGGAAATCTATCTCAGGGGCTTTGAGATCGCGGTGAAGGAGTCGAAGCCCATGACGGTGATGGCGTCCTACAATATGGTGAACGGTGTCTATGCCACCAACAGTTATGACCTGCTGGTAAAGGTGCTGCGGAACGAATGGGGCTTCGAGGGGCTGGTCATGAGCGACTGGGATTCCCTGAAAGCGGACAGGGAGGACTGCCTGAAGGCAGTGACAGGCGATATCACAAAAGCCCATCAGGCTCAGTGTGACTTGATTATGCCGGGTCGTCCTGACCAGATCGAGGCGCTGGTTCAGGCGGTGGAGCAGGGGCTGGTAGATGTGGAGGATCTGAAGCGGAGCGCAGGACGTATCCTGAATATGGTTCGGCAGAACACTTTCATGGGATGTGAATGATTTGAGAAATGTGTTCCAAAGGCTGTGAAATGCAGTGGGGGTTATTGGTTTGTGCGCGTTTGACAGTTTGGCTAACTCATCCGTTATGGCCGGCATAAGGATGATGCAGGTAGAACGCCACAGGGAAAAGGAGAAGGATGATTATGAATTATAATGTTGATATGAGGCTCGACCAGATTCTGGGGAATAAGCAGGCGGCAGATATTTTTGATCGATTTCTGCCGGGAATGCGGGGCAGGATAGAGGACCAGCCTGCAATCAAAGGGATGTCTGTCCGCAAGCTGGTGGAGTATGCAAAGGGGGCTATCCCGGAGAGCGTACTGGATATTTTGAATGCAGAACTGGGGAAGATTTCTCTGGAAGAAAGCGGGGAGGATGTTTTGGAGAGGGCGGAAGCCCTGAGAAATTCTCCATTGACTGAGGCGGCAAAGGAACAGGTTATGCAGCCAGCACAGACGGCTATCTATCCGGGCAGAGTCTGGAGGGATACCAATGGAAGACGGATTCAGGCCCATGCCGGAGGGCTGTTTTATGAGGACGGAACCTATTATTGGTATGGGGAGAACAAGGAGCGCACGGACGGCGTGTGTAGCATCTGGACCTGGGGCATCCGTGCTTATGCCTCAAAGGATCTGTACAACTGGGAAGATAGGGGGCTGATCATAGAGCCTGATCTGGAAAACCCCGGATACAACCTGTACCCCACCGCCCGCGTGGACCGTCCCCATATCATGAAATGCGGGAAAACCGGAAAATATGTGTGCTGGATCAAGCTTTCGGGGGATGAAGCCTGCTTTTTGGTGCTGCAGGCGGATGCTTTCATGGGGCCTTATGAGGTGGTGGCGGAAAATTATCGTCCCTTTGGGATGAAGGTGGGGGATTTCGATATGGTCCAGGATGAGGCGGGGAAAGCGTATCTGTTCATGGACGCTGACCATGTGGGGATCATCGGCATGGAATTGTCAGGGGATTTCCTGACAGTGGCCAGGGAGGTATCCAGACAGTACGAGGGTCTGCACGCGCCTTTCTGCAGGGAGGGCGTTACGTTGCTTGAGAGGATGGGGAAGAAGTATATGCTCACCAGCGGCATGAGCGGCTACATCCCCAATAAGAGCGACTGCGCCGTTTCGGAGGGCTGGGAGCAGCCTTTTGTCAGCATCGGCAATCCCCATGTGGCGGATGATACCAACGCTTCCTTTAACAGCCAGATCTCCCAGGTATTCAAGGTGCCGGGAAAGAAGGATCTGTATATCTCCATTGCGGACCGCTGGGTTCCGGGCTATCCTGTGGACGCCAGGCGGGCGGATATGATCGAGCGGGCCATCGCGTCCCACTATGAACCGGAAAAATACCAGGTGAGCCCGGAGGAGAAAAAGGAGCTGATGAACAGCCCCATGCTGGAGAGCGCCAACACCTCGGCGGCGGATTATGTATGGCTGCCCCTTGCCTTTGAGGGGGACAGGGTCTGTATCAGATGGCAGGATGAGTGGAAGCTTGAGGATTATGAATGAACCGCAGCATATGTCAGGCACCCATTTATACAGCACACTGGTAAGATATGCAGACAGGTAAATTCTGACGGTTCTGAGTATAGTCAGGTGCAACAGAACTGAACAGAACAAGAAATAGTCAAAAGGAGGCTGATATTAATTATGAAAAGTTCATTCCGCTGGTATGGTGACAGCGATCCGGTCACTTTGGAATACATCCGCCAGATCCCCGGTATGCGGTCCATCGTTTCCGCAGTTTACGATGTGAAGCCCGGCGAGGTCTGGCCGGAAGAAAGCATTAAGCACATTGCGGACCGCTGCCGTGGGAATGGTCTGGTCTTTGATGTGGTGGAATCCATCCCCGTCACGGAGGAGATCAAGCTGGGGTGTCCTGAGCGGGAGCGCCATATTGAAAATTACTGCGAGACCATCCGCCGCTGCGCCAAGTACGGCATCAAGTGCGTGACGTACAATTTTATGCGGTGTTGTCATGGCAATCCATCCGGACGATCCCCCATGCCCGATCTTTGGCCTGCCCCGGATCATCACCTGTGAGGAGAATCTGGACTGTTTTTTGAAAATGGTGGACAGCCCGGCCAATTCTCTGTGTTTCTGCACCGGCTCACTGGGGTGCTCACCAAAGAACGACATCCCTGCCATGGTGCGTAAATATAGCGCCATGGGACGTATCGGCTTTATGCACCTGCGGAATGTGAGGATCCTGGAGGATACATGATTGCTTTCCAGGCGGGAAATATCGAAAACAGGTATTTCCCGCTGTTTTTGTGGAAAGGGGAGAAGTACGATGGGAAAATGTGTCCTGATAGTCGGATGTGACGGTTTACAGTTAGAATATGCAGAGTGCAATGAATTTGTCTGTGTATTGGATGATACGTCAAAAATCAGCACCGAGTTGACAGGGAAAAACAATTATTTGCTGATCGTCATTTTCTGGAGATTCTCAGATGATGTTCAATTAGTGAATAGCATCCGCTGTATTACAAACATCCCCATTATCGTGATAGACGAGAAGTATAGTGGGACAGAGAAGATAGTACTAGTATATACAGCGGCCGGAAACAATGGCTGAAGCTTCGGCAAGCTGCAGGGCCTTGATCCGGCGGTATACAGTGTTCAACCAAAGGGATAATGAAGCGGTCCGCATGGCATTCTGTGGAACGGCGAATTGCGGCTAGACGAAACGTCAAATTAAATCCAATCTTTTAAGACATATTCCTGCACTTTACTGCCAGATCTTTTACCCTGTATTCATATTATCCCTAAAAATTGTCTATACAATCATGGCCACAAAGGCTGTATCCAGCCCTTTGGGCTATCCTGCCGTGTTATGGGGAAGAAATTGTCAGACACTTTTCTCCTGTCCCCGGCAGCCCGGCTGTGAAAGTTGTTTCCCCTGCGGGGGCAATCCCGATCCAGGTACCCTGGAAAATGAGAAGATCCTGCCCTGGTCGCAGGGCAGGATCGAATTGTCACGGCTCCCCGAACGGTTTGAAAAACAGCGTTTTCACGAATGACCGTGCACCGTTAGGCCAGACAAGGATGATGTCAGGATCGATGTTCTGCTCATTGTTCTGGGCCCCAATGGTCAGGGCTTTTGTGAGGATAAGGTTCAGCTGGCGCAGGGAGGAATCGCAGCTGCCATAGGCAGCAGTGACTGCATCCGGGTCAAAGATACCGGGGGCAGCGTCGGCCAGAGCCATACGGTCAGTAAAAGGCATCATGGTGTTCCACCTCCATATCTGACACTGTAGGGATTGTTGTCCCGTTTTGTCCTGGAATTGGCGGCCTTGTCCGTAGGGGTGATGGGGAAACGCCTGGAGCCGTCCAGGATGAAGGCGCTGTCCCGGGGCATGCGCACACGGGAGGGGTCTTCCATGTACCTGGCGTAAGGAGTGGAGCCAGTGGCGGAATGGACGGAAGTATTGTGGGTGCGGATGTAGGCGGCCAGGAGGGGATCGAACTCCCCGATGCTGCCGATTCTTGTGGTGTCAAGGGTGTCCAGGAAACGGGTGCGCAGGGTCCTGAAGTCGTACTCCACCTTGCCCTTGCTGGCGCAGGAGGAGTCCCGCTCCATTTCGGAAAACGTGACCTGGGGAAACGGAAGCGGTTCGCGGACGGCAAGGTCAGCCTGGCCTACAGTTCCTTCCTCGGATACAGGAAAGGCGGGGACGGGCAGATGGAGATCGCGCCGGAGGAGGCGGAAACGGTGCGTCTCATCTACCGGATGTTCATGCAGGGGCAGACGCCCTACGCCATCGCAAAATACCTCGCGGACAAAGGCATCCCGACGCCGACAGGCAAGGAGACATGGCGGCACAGGATGGTGGAGAACATCCTCTCCAACGAGAAATACAAAGGCGACGCCCGCCTGCAGAAATGCGACACGGTGGATTTCCTTTCCAGGAAACGCAAGGCGAACGAGGGGGAAGTGCCGCAGTATTATGTGGAGGGCAGCCATGACGCCATCATCGAGCCTGCGGATTTTGGTAAAATAGGATACGGGAATGTTGGGTGCAAAAAATAACGATAGCACCCATTCGAGAATTGTATCAATCTCGACACGCAAGATGGTGGTATGTGGCGCCGACCATCATCAACACCTTTCTGGAGGCATATGACTTTTCCGGGAAAAAGATCGTGCTGTTTGCCACTTCCGGCGGCAGCGGATTTGGCAATGCGGCAGCCGGCCTGAGGGTTTCAGTCTCGGCAGATACTGCCATTGTTGAGGGAAAAATCCTGAATGGGGCAAACAGCGTGGATGACTTACGGAAATGGGTGGAAACAATCTTGTAAGGAGGACAAGGGAAATGAACGATACAAAATTAGGGAAATCAGATCTGAAAGTATCCCGCATCTGTATGGGGTGCATGGGTTTCGGCAATGCGGCTACCGGGCAACATAGCTGGACAGTGGATGAAAGCCAGACCAGGGAAATTATCAAGCATGGTCTGGAGCTTGGCATCAATTTTTATGATACGGCGATTGCTTACCAGAATGGAACAAGCGAACAGTTTGTTGGGAAGGCGCTCCGGGATTTCGCAAAGCGTGATGAGTATGTGATTGCCACAAAATTTACCCCGCGCACACAGGAGGAAATTGATTCCGGTGTAAACGGCCAGCAGCATATTGAGAATTGCTTGAATAAGAGCCTTGAGAATCTTGGCATGGATCATGTTGATCTCTACATTTATCATATGTGGGATTACCATACTCCGATGGAGGAGATCATGGAAAGGCTTAATAATGTGGTAAAGGCAGGAAAAGCCCGTTATATTGGCATCTCCAACTGTTTTGCATGGCAGCTTGCCAAGGCGAACTATTATGCAAGATCACAGGGCTTTGCGGAGTTTGTATCCATCCAGGGGCATTACAATCTGATCGCCCGTGAGGAAGAACGGGAAATGGCGCCTTTCTGTTATTCGGAAAATATCGCCATGACACCGTACAGTGCGCTGGCAAGCGGAAGATTGTCCCGCCATCCCGGAGAAACTTCAAAACGGCTGGAAGAAGATGCCTATGCGCGGTTCAAATATGATGCGACTGCGGAGGCTGACGGCAAAGTCATTCGGCGTGTGGAAGAAATTGCGGAGAAACGGAATGTTTCCATGACGGAGGTTTCCCTTGCATGGCTTTTGACAAAGGTGACAAGCCCTGTGGTGGGGGCAACAAAATTCTCTCATGTAGATGGCGCGGTCAAAGCGGTGGATCTGGAACTGACGGAAGATGAGATCGGTTATCTGGAGGAACTGTATATTCCCCATGCCCTTGCGGGTGTTATGGCGCAGAATGGCAAGCAGAAAGCAGGAAATGTGGTATAGATTGTATCGATGGAAGTATATGTAATGAGTCAAAAGATGTTAGTAGCGTACTTTTCCGCAAGTGGTGTGACAGCGAAAGCCGTAGGGAAGCTGTCGGAGGCGGCAGGCGCAGATCTGTATGAAATCAGGCCGGAGATCCCTTGGACAAATGGACAGCTATATCCGTATGTGTGACGCATTGTACAAAATGAAGATGATAATCCCACTATTGGTATTATTTTGTGTTCGCAGAAAAATGAGGCGCTTGTCAAATATTCCGTTTTAAACGATGCACAACAGGTTTTCGCTTCACGTTATCGGCTTACCTTGCCAACGGTCGAAGAGTTACAGCATGAAATTGTAAGCGTACTGAAGAATAAGCGGTGTAACGCCGTCTGAGAAGTTCTTTCCATGCAGGAGAATATGGAGGGAAATGGGACTTATGAATCAAAAACAAATGAAAATTGGCGCTGCAGATAAACTGGATGAAAGTCTTTTCAGAAATCCAACGGCCAAGTACCGTGGGATCCCATTCTGGTCCTGGAACTGTAAGGTGACAGAGGAATTGATCGACTGGCAGCTGGATCGTTTTACAGAAATGGGATTTGGCGGCGTGGATATTCATCCCAGGATCGGATAGGATACGGAATATCTGGGAGAAGAATATGTGCGCCTTGTGGAATACACGGTAAAACGCTGTAAGGAAAAGGGCCTCCTCTGCTGGCTTTATGATGAGGATCGCTTTCCGTCCGGGGTTGCGGGAGGTCTGGTGACAAAAGATTGCCGTCTGCGGGGACGATTCCTCCTTTTGACGGAAAAGCAGCCTGATGATGGGGTGCTGCCCGGGTATTGCATGGATAAAGCGAGTTTTGACGCGGCGGTGGAAGAGGGAAAAAACCTTTGGGATATTATGCGGCCGCTTATGGAATCCTGTTTCAGGATGGTCATATGAAAGCATATCGGAGGCTGTATACCAGGGAAGAGATCAGCCAGGCACGGGAGAAAGGGGAAAGAGTCCGCTATGCCTATGTGAGGATGATGGAAGAAGAGCAGTGGTTTGAGGATCAGGCATATGTGGATACCATGAACCCGGAGGCGGTCAGACAGTTTATCCGGCTGACCCATGAGGCATATGACAGGGCAGTGGGAAATGAGTTCGCGAAAACGGTACCGGCCATTTTCACGGATGAACCGAGACTGGGAAAACATGCCCAGATATCCTGTGCATTGTCTGAAGAAGATGTGACCATGCCCTACACGAATCATCTGTCAGAACAGATGCAGCTGAAATACGGTATCGATCCACTGGATATCGCCCCGGAGTATGTCTGGGAATTGTCGGATGTGAGATACAGCGCTAACAGATATTATTACAGGGAGGTGGCGGCGGAATGCTTTGCCAGCGTGTTCATGGATCAGATCTGTGACTGGTGCGGGACTCACGGCATTGCCATGACGGGCCATGTCCTGGGAGAAGATTCCCTGGGCAGTCAATCCATGACGGTAGGAGACTGTATGCGCTGTTACCGGAAGATGGATATGCCGGGAATCGATATTTTAGTGGATGCCCGTGAATTTACCACTGCGAAGCAGGCATCCAGTGTGGCAAGGCAGAATGGGAGGAGCGGAGTAGTCAGTGAATTATATGGCGTGACCCATTGGGACTGTGATTTTGTGACTTACAAGCTGCAGGGAGACTGGCAGGCTGCTCTGGGAGTTACCGTCCGTGTGCCCCATCTGTCCTATATGTCCATGAAAGGGGAGGCAAAGCGTGACTGGCCTGCTTCTCTCTTTTATCAGTCGCCGTGGTACCAGGAGTTTCCCTATGTGGAAGATCATTTTGCAAGGCTGAACATGGCGCTGACCCGCGGGAGAGCCCTGGTCAATATAGCGGTGGTGCATCCTGTGGAGTCCATGTGGATATGTTCCGGGCCGGATGACCAGACTGCCGGGATCCGCCGGGAGATGGACAGGGATTTTAAGAATCTGACAGACTGGCTGCTATATGGAACCCTGGATTTTGATCTCCTGTCGGAAGCCCTTATATCGGAACAGTGCGGGAGATGCGGGCAGAAAAATAAGACTCTGTGTGTTGGCTGTATGGAATATGCCGCGGTAGTGGTGCCGGGGCTTAAGACGATCCGTTCTACCACTATGGATATCCTGGAAGGCTTTTGTGCCAGGGGAGGTAAGATCATATTTATGGGCAGGATCCCGGAACTTGTGGATGGGAAAGAATCTGGCCGCGCCCGGAAACTGGCAGAGAAATGCACCTCTATCCAGAAAGATGAAAATGAACTCTTGAGCGCCCTGCAGGAAGAACGGATCTTGGAGATCAGAAAGGGAAATGGTCTTCTTTCAGACAATCTGTTTTATCAGATGCGAGAGGACGGGGACAGCAGATGGCTGTATGTCTGTCATGTAAACCGGAAAAACAGCCACATTTCCGATGGCGAGATATATGAATTCCGGATAAAGGGAAAGTATACAGTGACTTTCTATGATACCAGGACCGGAGATATCAGTGGCATTCCTGCAAAATGGGAGAATGGGAATACGGTTTTAACATGGTGTATGTATGGGGAGGACAGCATTTTGTTGCAGCTTAACAGGTATGCCGGGGATGTGGATCAAAACAGGCCAAAAGAAGAGAAAGCTGCATTGTGTGAAAGGAGCAGGATCGTGACAAAGCTGGCAAGTCCGGATTCTTTTTCACGGATCGAACCTGACGCGCTTTTGCTGGATCATGCCCGATATCAGTTGGATGACGGATCGGTTCAGCCAGGGGAAGAGATTCTCAGGGCGGACAATTGGATCCGGAGTCGGCTCGGCTTTGTTCTGAGAAAAGAAAGAATGAACCAGCCGTGGTTTATGCAGGAGAAGGAAACCCATAAAGTGACTTTGTACTATGGGATATTGTCTGAAATAGAGACAGACGCCAGCCTTGCCATGGAGGATGTGGAGCACAGCAGGGTGACTTTGAACGGAGAGCCTGTTACAATGTCGCCAACAGGATATTATGTGGATCCGGATATCCAGATCATTGCGCTGCCCCGGCTGCAAAAAAGGAAAAATAATCTGAGGTGGAAATTGCCTACAACCAGAAGTCAGGGCTGGAAAATATGTTCCTTTTAGGAGACTTTGACGTGGGACTGTCCGTGAACAGGGCTGTTGTCAGGGAGGGAAGAAGCAGAATCGACACAGGAGATATCACCAGACAGGGGATGCCCTTTTATACCGGGAATCTGGAATACACTTTCCGGTTTGCGGCAGGGGAAAAGAATGCCGATTATGCAGTGCATGTTCCCCGCTTTAAAGCGCCGATGCTTGCGGTTTTTCTGGACGGGAAAAAGATGGGGTTGGATCATGGCGGCAGTGGAATTGGAGTGTGAGGAGAAGTGAATCTTTTTCCCGCGTGGTGTTATAGTTCATTTCTTCATCAGTCCGGCACCGGCATTCCATGCTTTCGCAATCTCCTTGCCGGTTGTATAATAACCGTGCTGGAATTGGTCAAAAGTAAGCGCTTTCAGCTTTACAGGATCAACTTTGCCGCTTTCGCTGAGAACATTTTCTTCAGCTTCTACATTGACGATCTTTCCCACGATTCCTGACACATGCTCTGTCTCAAGGAACTCAAGAAGTTCGCATTCCATAACGACCGGAAATTCCTCGATGACAGGGGCATGGACCTTATTGCTTTTTACAGCATGATATCCGGTCCGCTCAAACTTATCATCGATCTTATTTCCTGACGCAATACCGAAAAAGTCAGCCACATCCACATGTGCCTCGTCAGCAAGTGAGACAGTAAAAGCCTTGCTTGCTTTGATGTTGAGCCACGTCTTTTTGCCCTCACCGATAAAAAGGATGATCTTGTCATCATCGCAGATCTGGCCCCATGCCACATTCATCACATTGACCTTTTCATTCTCATCATAAGCGGCGACCATCAGAACGGGCATTGGGAAAACTGCCTGTACCAGTCCTAAATCTTTTTTCATTTTGATACCTCCCTGTCCGCTTTAACGGACATTGACCTAATATTTGGAAGTCTGCTCCCAAACTTGTGCCTTGCTTCTTGCATTGTTATCCGGTTCATGATAGGATTATAGCATACGCCAAAATAATTGCAAGTACCTACATTTATGCCAGATACTTACCTGGAGGAAAGCTATATGGAGAGAAAAAATATAGAGGATGCAGATTTTTATGATACGGGGTACAGCTATACCCTTTCCCTGATCAGCGGGAAATACAAGCCCATCATACTTTATTGCCTGATGGAATATGAGCCGGTGCGCTTTAATGAGATGCAGCGATACCTAAAGAAGATCGCGGACAAGACACTCAGCCAGAACCTTAAGGAACTGGAGGCTGACGGTCTGATCGTCCGTGAGATTTATGCCCAGATTCCCCCGAAAGTGGAATATTCTCTGAGTGAAAGAGGGCATTCTCTTGTAAAGGTGCTTGATAAGCTGTGCGACTGGGGAAATGAGAACAGAATGTAGAAGTCTGTTGTACTATGATTGACCTGATTTACTCTAAAAAGCTGATAGGAGACATGTCATGGGCCAAAAAAGCAAAATGATCACGTCAATATTGATGTCCTGCCTGTGGCTGGCAGGATGTGCTTTCGGGCAGATATCGGATACGTCAGTGCCTGCAAAGTCACAGCCGTCCCGTGCGGAACAGTCGGAACAGGCTGCCGCTGACCTTGTGCCGACGGAGATACCCGCTCCCGTCAAGGAGCCAGAGCCTGCGGGAACGCCGATAACCACTCCGGAACCCATGGATACAGGTTTTGACTTTACCATCTGTTTCGCAGGCGACATCAATCTGGACGAGAATTGGTGCACCACGCAGTTCATGGATCAGCAGCCGGAAGGTATCTATGACTGTATCTCGCAGGAACTGGTGGAGGTCATGCAGGCGGCGGACATCATGTGTCTGAACAACGAATTTACTTACAGCAGGGGAGGTTCTCCCCTGCCGGGGAAAGCATATACCTTTCGGGCGGATCCGAAGCGTGTGGCGGTGCTGGATCAGCTGGGGGTGGATGCGGTTACTCTGGCGAACAATCACGTTTACGATTATGGGAAAGACGCTCTGTCAGATACCTTTGCCGTGCTGGAAGATGCGGGGATCCCTTATTTTGGTGCGGGCCGCACCCTGGAGGAGGCAATGCAGCCCCTGTACCTGGAGGTGGAGGGGAAGACGATCGCTCTGGTAGGAGCCTCCAGAGCGGAGAAGAACAAGATGACGCCTCAGGCCACCGATACGGAACCGGGGATTCTGCGCTGTTATGATACGGAACTGTTCCTGCAGGCGATCCGGGAGGGAAAGGAAAACGCGGATTTCTGTATCGCTTTTGTCCACTGGGGGACGGAATACAGTTTTGACCTGGAGCAGGTGCAGCTGGACACGGGAAAAGAGTATCTGGACGCGGGGGCTGATGCGGTGATCGGTGCGCACAGCCACTGTCTGCAGGGGATGGAATATCATGACGGAAAACCGATCATCTACAGTCTGGGAAATTATTGGTTTAACGAGAAGACCCTTGATACCATGCTGCTGCAGCTGCATTTTTCAGGTGACGATACACAGACCCGGCTGGCGGTGCAGGTGGTTCCCGCCGTCCAGTCAGGCTACAGGACAACCTATGCCGCAGAGGCGGCGGAGCAGAGGCGGATCTACGATTTCCTGGAGAGCATTTCCGTCAATGTGGAAATTTCGGATGAAGGGATCGTCAGCGAAATGCACTGATACGGAGCCGGAGGGTATGGCATTTTTTACAAAAGCGCAGGATTGAAAAATTGTGGGAAATGTCTTTTGATTTTTCCTGAGGAAAGAAGTAGAATACTATTCGTAATGAAATAGGGCAATGAACGACACATGTGGCGCACGGCGCGTAAATCTGATCACGGTACAGATTGGCATGTGTCTTTTTTTGCGCAAAATTTTAGGTTTTAAGGAGGATTTTATGGAAAACAATCAATATCTTGGTACGGAAAAAGTCGGAAAGCTGCTTGGGCGGTTTGCGATTCCCTGCATCTTTTCACTGATCATCTCATGCCTTTATAACATTGTGGATCAGATCTTTGTAGGCAATGGCATCGGTTATCTCGGCAACGCGGCCACAGGCGTTATCTTCCCGATCACTGTGGTAGGATGGGGGATGTCACTGTTCTTTGGGGATGGTGCGGCGGCGCATCTGAGCGTGGCTTTAGGACGGAATGAAACGGAAACGATCCACAGGGGAGTAGGGAACGCCGTTCTGTGTTCTTTTCTCTCCGGGGTGGTCATCATTGCGGTCAGCTATTTCTGCGGCGACAGTCTGCTGCGGCTGATTGGGGCTACGGACGCAAATCTTGCCATGGCTCATGATTATGGGTTTATCATTTATGCCATGATGCCCTTTGCCATGGTGCAGAATACGCTGGCGTCCATCATCCGTGCGGACGGAAGTCCCCGTTATGCCATGGGAGCCATGCTGGTGGGCGCGGTCATCAACATCATCGGCGACCCGGTGGCGATCTTTGTGCTGCACCTGGGCATCAGGGGAGCTGCATACGCTACCATTCTGGGACAGTTTGTCAGTTTTGTGATCTGCGCGGTCTATCTGATGAGAAGCAAGACGTTTCATATCTGCCCGGGAAGTTTCCGGCTGGATTCCAGATTGTTGAGGCATATCATGGCATTGGGAACGTCAAGTCTTCTGACCCAGTTATCCATTGTTGTCATTACGGTGATCAACAATATTCTGCTGGTGCGCTACGGAGCAGTATCAGCTTATGGGGCGGATATCCCCCTTGCGGCCTTTGTGGTCATCATGAAACTGTTCCAGATTGTGCTGAACATTGCTATCGGCATTGCCGCCGGAGCGCAGCCTATCGTGGGTTACAATTACGGAGCAGGAAAATACGGACGGGTGAGGGAACTGTTGAAGCATATCATCGGATGGACAGCCATTGTCTGTCTGGTCTGCACGGTGCTGTTTGAGGCGGTTCCCCAGGTGTTCATCCGCATGTTCGGAGCGGACGGAGAGTTGTATACACAGTTTGCGGTTGGCTGTCTGCGGATCTATCTTTCACTGATCATCTTTACCTGCGTGCAGAAAGTATGCGCTATTTTCCTGCAGTCCATCGGTCATGCCAGGGCCGCGGCGCCTCTTTCCGTACTGCGCGATGTGTTCCTGATCGCGCTGTCCCTGGTCATACCGGCATTTCTTGGCGTTACGGGTATTTTCTGGGCGGCTCCTGTGGCAGATGTGCTGGCGGTCGCGATCACGGCGGTGGTCATGGTCAGGCTTTGGAAGCAGTTAAAGGAAGAAGATAAGAGTGCGGTCTCAGAGAAAGTCCTGCCCCAATATCCTGCAAAGCCCGGTGTTGTGGTCACCATATCACGTGAACATGGTTCGGCTGGAAAGCGTGTCGGACAGCTGGTAGCGGAAAAGCTGGGAATCCCCTGTTACTACAAGGAGATGATTGCCATCGCTGCACATGAAAGCGGACTGGCGGAAGAATTTATCTCCAATCTGAATTCCGATGAAAATGCGGTGATGCGCGAACTGTATTTAAGTTCAAATGTGGTGCAGGATGCCATCACGGCCCAGGCCCGGGCGATCCGCAGTCTGGCTGACGCTGGTTCCTGTGTCATTGTGGGACGATCTGCGGATCATGTCCTGAGAAACTATGCTAATACAGTCAGGATTTTTATTACTGCACCGAAAGAG
Source organism: Lachnospiraceae bacterium (assembly GCA_023664345.1). Taxonomy (GTDB): domain Bacteria; phylum Bacillota; class Clostridia; order Lachnospirales; family Lachnospiraceae; genus Acetatifactor. The sequence goes on from JAMPFQ010000029.1 coordinate 14,591, forward strand.
TATCGGATCAAAAAGGTGATGGAAATGTACGGGGACAGCGAGGTGCAGGCGGGAAAGAGCATTGAACGGTCTGATGCGGCCAGAAGAACCTATTATGAAAGCATCACGAATAAGAGGTGGGGCGATTCCCATGGTTATGAACTGTGCGTTGACAGTTCCATCGGAGTGGAAGAAACGGCGGAACTGGTCGCTTCTTATATAAGGGCAGGTTACCGATCATAGTACTGTTCGTGTTGCGGCTCCCTCTTCCTGTTTTTTGTTTACGACAGGAGCAAAATGTGATAGTCTGTAATGGAAAGATATGACATCGGGAGCCGATATGAACAGCATATACCACGATATTTTCCGGGCCATCCATGAGGGAAAATGGCTGAAGATCGAATATAAGAACAGGGAAGAACAGATCACAAAGTATTGGATCGGGATCCGCGATCTGAATGTGGCCAGGCGCACACTTTCCGTTGACGGTCTGCATCTGGGAAGATACACGACAGATTCCTATGATATGATCTATATGGATTCCATCCTGTCCTCACAGATCGTAGAGGGGTCTTATTGTCCGGTGAATGAGGCGCTGGTGAGGGATATTTATCTGAATCCCCATAAATATAAAACATTGTTTGATAACGCCGCCAATCTAAAGATCTTGAATTATCTGGAGATGTGCAACCGCATGGATACCACGCCCTATTATTCAGACTTTGAACTGGTTCGGTTTCTGGACAGGGAAAGTTTTTCCGGGGAAAGCTATCAGCTTACGGCAGCGCAGTTTCAGACGATCGTGAAAGATTTTCAGTATAAGATGGAGAAACGCGGAAGAAAGGATGGGAAGCTTACCATCCAGCAGCTGGCCATGAATGTTCTGAGCATACATACCAACAGGGGATTATATGTGCTGGCGTACCGGAAGCTGCAGCTTGACGTGAAGAACAGAATGTTACGTCCGGATGATGATATTACCATATGCACGGAATTTGTGCTGGGTGAGACGAAGGAAAATATCCGCAGATATCTGGATGCGGAGGAGTATGAGCTTTTAAAGGACTTCGAGGCCAACCAGGAGCGGATCAAGGACTGTGTCATGGCACATACCAGACAGGTCATGGGGGTGGATGATATGCCATATGTGATCGGTCTGGGAATGGAGGTGGTTCTGGATCTGCATAAGGAATATCGGGCGATCATTGACCGATATAATGAGGGAAAAGCCACTGTGCCCATCAGTGCATTTTTCGGAGATCTTTTGAACAGACCAAGGCGTAAGAAGGACTATCCGATCACTCTGATCGATGACCGGATCAATCTGGATCAGCTTCTGGCCATTCATAATGCCATGAAATATCCGGTGGCATATATTCAGGGGCCTCCCGGGACAGGAAAGACAAATACGATCATCAATACGATAGTGACAGCATTTTTTAATGAGAGGACAGTCCTTTTCGCCTCCTATAACAACCATCCCATCAACAGTGTGCTCGAGAAACTGCTTGCCATGGAATATCGGGGGAGAAAGATTCCCTTTCCCGTGCTGCGAGTGGGAAATATGGACAAGGTGAAGGAGGCGGTCGCTTATATCAAAAAAGTATACATGCAGGTGCAGACGGTTACCGTGTTTGAATCTACCCTGGACAGAAATAAGGGAGATCGGACGGAGCGAGCAAAAAAGCTGTCGAATCTTTTAAAAAGGTACGAGGAGGTGCTTGACTTAAAGGAGCGGCGGGAAACGCTGAACCGAATGATGGAATATCAGAAAAGGATCAGGGCTTCCTTGGAAATGGTTTCCTTTCAGGCGGATCTGCAGGGCAGGCAGCTGGATCAGGTTCAGAAAAAGATCAGCGATGCAGGAGAGATAACGGACAGGGAAGCGCTTGTGCTGCTTGACCATGATCTGGAGGAACTGTATAAATACCTTTTTTACACTTCCGCCCGTTATATTAAAAGGCTGGGTGAGAAAAAGTATGAAGAACTGCGGCATATCCTGTATGAGGAAGAGGAGGACAAGCAGGCGTTCCATTTCAGTCAATATCTCAGCAAGACGGAAAATGTGAAAAACCTGCAAAAGATTTTTCCGGTCATGATTACCACATGCATATCCGCGCATAAACTGGGGGAGCCGGAACCCATGTTTGACATGACCATCATAGATGAGGCGAGCCAGTGCAATACGGCAGTTTCCCTGGTGCCGGTCATCCGTGGGGAAAACCTGATGCTGGTAGGGGATCCTCAGCAGCTGAATCCGGTGATCTTGTTGGATGAGATGACCAACCGGAAGCTGCGGAAGCGGTATCAGGTGGGAGACGAGTATGATTACAGGAAGAATTCTGTTTATAAGACGTTTCTTGCCTGTGACGCGGTGAGCGATGAGGTGCTTCTCCACAACCATTATCGCTGCAACCGGAAGATCATTGAATTTAATAACAGAAAATATTATAATTCCAGACTGAATATCTGTTCCCGAAGTACCGAGCCTCAGCCGCTGGTATATGTGGATATCAAGAGTAACCGCAGTGGGATCAGGAACACGGCAGATCGTGAGGTGGAAGAGATCATCCGGTACGCGTGCCTGAACAGGGATAAGGCGATCGGGGTCATCACACCGTTTGTCAATCAGAAAAAGCTGATTGAGGAGGCAGTGCAGAGGGAGAACCTGCAGAATGTGGCGTGCGGAACGGTCCATGCTTTTCAGGGGGACGAGAAGGATGTGGTATTGTTTTCTACGGCGATCACTGACCAGACCCGGGCAGGAACTTATGAATGGCTGAAAAATAATAAGGAGCTGATCAATGTGGCGACCTCCCGCGCAAGGGAAAAGCTGATCGTGCTTTCGGACATGGAGAATCTCAGGCGTCTGCATCAGAAAGGCGACGAGGATGACCTTTTCGAACTGGTGGAATATGTAAAAAGGAATGGGGAATCCCAGGTTACCCAGAAGCGCACCAACTCCAGAGCGTTGGGCGTAAAGCCTTTCAGCACGGCAACGGAGGAGGCTTTTATGGCAAATCTGAACCATGCGCTGGAGAATATCTGGCTGTCCCAGAATCGCTTTGATATCAAAAAAGAGGTGGCAATCTCCCAGGTCTTTGAAAGTAATATCAATTACAGCGACCTGTTTTACTCGGGGCGGTTTGACTTTGTGGTGTATGAAAGGCAGGGACAGGCAGATATCCCGGTGCTGGCCATAGAACTGGACGGCAGGGAGCATTTTGAGGATGAGGTTGTCAAGAACCGTGACCGAAAGAAAAACGAGATCTGCCAGGCTCATAATATGCAGATCATCCGCGTGGAAAATTCCTATGCCAGACGCTATAACCATATTAAGGAGATATTGATCGATTATTTTTCCGTGAAGCATTAAGCAGGCGTATGGTTTTAACGCAGGCCAACCGGAAATGTGATGCAAAAGCCAAATTAGCGTATTGACATTTACAGGTTATCGGTTATAATAATATCAAAGCATATTTTCACATCGGGCGTGACTCCGGTATGGTATACGGTGCGCTGCACGCTTGTCGGTTATCGTTAGAGTTATTCTATTTACGGAAATTCATGCTTTTAACCCCATTATGAACAAGAGCAGGAGTTCCGTTTGACAGGATAAGATGCCAAAACTCCTGCGCATATGCAAGGAGGAGAAATGATGACAGGTAACAGGGAGTACAAAAGCGATGTATTTAGCATGCTGATGGAGGATAAGAGGAAAGCCTTACAGCTTTACAATGCGGTAAACCGTTCGGATCACACGGATCCGGCGAAAGTTGAGTTCCACAACCTGGACAAGGGCATTTCGTTATCGGTCAGGAATGATGCGGCATTTGTATTGGACATGAGTTTGAGTGTCTATGAGCATCAGTCCACAATATGTCCCAACATGCCAGTGAGAAGCCTGATCTACTTTACTGTGATGCTGAGGGAATTTGTCCATGGCAGGAACATCTATGGAAAGACACTGGTGAAGATACCCACGCCCAGGTTTGCCGTGTTCTACAATGGTGAAGAGGAGCAGCCGGAGCAGGTGGACATGAAATTGTCGGACGCATTTCAGAAGACCATTGACAGACCTGAGATCGAACTGGTGTGCAGGGTGTATAATATCAATGGCGGAAAGAACAGGGAACTTTTGGACAGCTGCCCCTGGTTAAGGGAGTACATGTCTTTCGTGGATTATGTCAGGAAGTTTCACCGGGAAGATGGCGGGGATGAGGACAGCCTGGAGGGTGCGATCGAGAAAGCGATAGACAGATGTGTGGCAGAGAATATTTTAAAAGATTTTCTGACGGAGCGCCGGGTGGAGGTGGTAAAAGCGATGACACTGGATTATACCTTTGAAAGACAGATCATGCTGGAACGGGAGGAAGCCAGAACGGAAGGACATCAGGAGGGCTTGCGGGAAGGACATCAGGAGGGCCTGCGGGAAGGACATCAGGAGGGCCTGCAGGAAGGTATTCAGAAAGGACATCGAGAGGGCCTGCGGGAAGGTCTCCAAAAAGGCCTTAGAGCCATGATTTCCATATGCAGGGAACAGGGCATTTCCTTTGATGAGACTGCTGCCAAAGTGAGTGAGAAGTTTTCTCTGGGGAATGAGGATGTCCAGAAAAGCATGCAGCTTTACTGGTAGATCTTTTCAGAAAGAATTGCCATATGATAAGACGAAAAACAGAAAATTTCAGCCTGGAGCAGATCTGTCGGTCCGGTCAGTGTTTCCGCATGGAAGAAAGGTCGGATGGACGGTATCGCGTGGTCGCCGGAAAACGCTGTCTGGAACTGGAGCAGCAGGGAGAAGAAGTCCTTTTTTACTGTGAGGAAGCGGAATTCCGGGATTTCTGGGAAGACTATTTTGACCTGAAAGGCGATTATGCAGATTATATCAGCCGGATAGACCCTGATGACGCGTATCTGAAAAACGCAGCGGAATTTGGCGGCGGCATCAGGATCCTGAAACAGGATCTATGGGAAATGACGGTCTCTTTCCTGATCTCACAGCAGAACAATATTGCCCGGATCCGCCGCTGCATTGAGAATATCTGTGAGCGTTATGGCGAAAGAATGGCCGATGGCAGCGGGGAGGCTTATTATGCTTTCCCTTTGCCGGAAGCACTGGCGGGCCTGGAGGAGAACGCCTTAATGGAATGTAATCTGGGGTATCGAAGTAAATATGTGGTAAGGGCGGCAAAGAGCGCCGCGGACGGGGGCTTTGACCTGGATCTTGTCCGCCATCTTCCTTACAGGGAGGCACGGGAGGAACTGATGAGATTATTCGGGGCAGGCGGGAAAGTGGCGGACTGCATCTGTCTTTTCGCGCTGCATCAGCTGGAGGCTTTTCCCGTGGATACCCATATCGATCGGGCCCTGCAGGCACATTACAGCCAGGGATTTCCCATGGAGCGTTATGACGGGTTTCAGGGAGTGCTGCAGCAATATATATTCTATTATGAACTGACCGGCAAGGGCACCGTTGTTCGTGGAGACCGTAAATGAGAGCGTGAGGGCAAGAAAGGATAAGTCGATGGAAAATAATGTAACGGATCCCGTCATGCGCAAACTGATGAAAGAACTTAAGATCACACGGATCGTCTGCATGTTCTCTTCCCTGCTGACGCTCTGTCTGCTGGCGGGCGGGGTTCTGCTGTTCGGCAGGGTGCAGGAACTGGCGGAGGTCTGCAGGCCTGTGGTGGAAAAGGTGTCGCAGCTGGATGTGGATGCCATCAATTCAGCAATAGAAGGCTTGGATACGGCGGAACTCACGCAGGCTTTGAAGACGCTCAACGATGTGGTGGAGAAGATCGGGGAACTCAGCGATAAGCTGGGAGATGCAGTGTCCTGGCTGAGCGGACTTTTTCACTGAGATGCCCGATGCCCTTCACAGGGCCGCACGGTGCAACATTTTCCTTGACAAGGAAGCAGGAGGGACATATAATAAATTCAGCTGTTTATAAAAAATTAATAAATCAAGGTTGTGGATATGTATACGACGAAAGATAATTTGGCGGATAGACAGGCAGATAAGCAGGCAGATGATTTCTGCGTACTTCGTGTATATATTTTTAAGAAAGATTGCCATTTTGATAACGGGAATCTTTCTTTTTTGTACGGCCGAAAATAAGGAGAGGAGAAGAAGTGATGTTTTGCGAAAAATGCGGAAGCAATATTGAAGAAGGGGGAAAGTTCTGTCCCAATTGCGGCGCCTCTGTGGAGACTGCGAAACAGCCTGCGTCCGGAGGAACGGGCAAGATCGATGTGGGCAAGGTGACTGAGACTGCGTCCCAGGCAGCGGAAAATGTTGTCCAGAAAGCGCAGGAATTCGGTGAAAAGGGCAAGGAGGCCTGGAAGAAAGCAAACGGGGAAGGCGGCATCCTGAAGAAGATGTTCAGCGGGAAGAACAAAATATGGCTGATCGGAGGCGCGGCGGTCCTGGTGGTAGTTGTCCTCTGTATTGCCAATGGGGAGAGGCTGAACAATTTCCTGCACAGGACATTTTCATCTCCTGAGAAATATTTCCAGTTTGTGGAAAAAAAGACGCTGGACGATACGGCTGGCCTGATCGGAGGGCGTTACAGCGATATCGTATCCGGAATGGAGTTTTATGACACAAGCTACAGCGGCGAGTTCACGCTGGAACCCGGTAAAAAGATAGTGGGCCTCATAGGACTTGCGGGCGCTTTCAGCGGTTCCAATCTGGGCATTGACCTGTCCGAACTGAAGAGCCTGACGGTTGGAGCGGATGTATCCGTCAAGGACGGCGTAGTTGGCTACGGGCTGACCACTGCCCTGAACAAAGTCAGTCTGCTCTCGGCCAATATGGTGATGGATATGGGGGAGGGAGACGTGTATCTGCAGATCCCCGAACTGAGCAAGACTTATATGGGGATTGACATGGAGGAGGTCCTGAACTTTGATATCGAGGAACTGACGGACTCTCAGGAGACCAATAAAGAAGTGATCCAGGCGCTTCCCAAGCGGAGAGTAGTGGAGAAGCTGGTCAAGCGTTATCTTGCCCTTGTGGTGGAGAATATCGATGATGTAGAGATCGTACGGAAGACGGAACTGGAAGTGGAAGGGATTTCCCAGAAATGTACGGAGTTGGACGTGACCATTGACGGGGATACGATGCAGCAGATCCTGGAAGCGGTCGCGGAAGAGGCCGTGAAGGATAAGGATCTTGAGAAGATCATTGTGGGTATTGCGAATGCCATGGGTGAGGATGGCGAAGATGTGTACGAAGAATTTGTGGATGCCCTGGATGATCCGGATTTTTATGTTGATGAGGATGAGGAGATTCTGCTGAAGCTGTATGTGGATAGTAAGGGTAACATCATTGGCTGGGTCGTGGAACAGGAAGACTGGAAAAATTCTTTCAGCGTGCTCAGTGCGAGCAAAGGCAGCCAGGTCGCCTATGCGATCTCTGCCAAAGAATATGGCAGTAAAGTTTTCGAACTTTCCGGACAGGGCAAGAAGTCAGGAAATCTGCTGACCGGAGATTTTAAGGTGAAATACAAAACCGCGGTCATCCTGGAAATGACAGTCACAAGACTTGACATGGAGCTGCTGAAAGAGGGGCATCTGAATGGAAGAGCGGAAATAGAACCGGGTCCCGGCCTGGACACAATTCTGAACGGTGCGCTCGATCTTGCAAGTATCTCTTTCATTATCAGTGATCCGAGTTTTGTGGTCGACTGCAAGTCCTCGGCAAAGTCCACCGAATGCACTGTCATTGTGAACGATGGCGAGGAGATGTTCCTGAGCATGACTCTGGCCCTGAAGTCCGGTGACGGTTCCAAGGCTTCCGTTCCCAAGGGCAAGTCCGTTATCATGATCGAGGATTCGGATGATTTCATGGACTATTACGATGGGATCGAATGGGATAAGTTTCTTAGCACGCTGAAAAAGACCGGCGTGCTGGAGGATCTGGTGGATATGATAGAAGATGGGCTTGATGACCCGGATGATATGATAGACATGCTGGATACAATAGGTTATTATATGCGTTGACCTTTTCAGGGAGATCCAGGGAGGCCTTTGATGGGGATAGAGTTGGCAGGTATTCAAAAGTCCTATAAGGAAAAAAGGGTGCTGGAGGGCGTATCCCTGAAAGCCGGCGAGGGAAAATGCATCGGCATCCTGGGGGGCAACGGCTGCGGAAAATCAACGCTGCTCTCCATCCTGGCCGGTGTGCGGAAAGCGGACGGAGGCAGTTTCCTGTATCAGGGAAAGGATCTGCTGCAAGATCATGGGTTTCGGACGAAAACGCTGGGCTATGTCCCCCAGGGGAATCCGCTCTTCGAGGAACTGACGGCCTGGGATAATCTGCGCCTGTGGCATGACAGGCGGACCCTGAAGAAAGAACTGACGGACGGTGTGCTGGCTCTGCTGGGGATAGACGGATTCCTGAAAGTGCCTGTGCGGAAGATGTCAGGAGGAATGAAGAAAAGGCTGTCCCTGGGATGTGTGGTGGTCAGCAGGCCGAAGATTCTGCTTTTGGACGAACCCACATCCGCCCTGGATCTGGCCTGCAAGGGGCGGATTCGCGATTATCTGGAGCGATACAGGATGGACGGAGGAATCATATTGCTTACGACCCATGACATGCAGGAAATGGAATTTTGCAACGAGTGTCATATCCTGAAACAGGGCATCCTGACCCCTTATGCGTATGACGGGGATATCCGCCGTCTGGAAAGGTGTTTATAGATGGGCGGATATATTCGTTATTTTTGGGTGCAGATAAAGCGTATAGGCAGGATGCTGCCCGCTATGCAGTTCTGGATGCTCCTGCTGATCCTTTGTCTGGGAGCGGGCGCGTGGCTTCTGATGAAAAACGGGGATCACGAGAAAGAGCAGACCCTGTTTGAAGTTGGCCTGGTGGGAAATACCACCGACAGTTATCTGGGGTTTGGGATACAGGCCATACAGTCCATAGACACATCCCGGTATATGGTGCATTTCCAGACGCTGACAGAGGAGGAGGCTGACCGGGCGCTGAAGAGCGGGGAACTTTCCTGTTATATCCGGATACCGGACGGTCTGGTGGATTCCCTGGTCTATGGGAGAAACGATATCCGTGCGGAGATCGTCACCACAAACGGCGACGGGATATTTGCGAGCCTGGCGGGGGAATTGGCGGATATCGTGTCAGATCTGGTCCTGAGTTCCCAGAGTGCCGTGTTCGGGATGCAGAGAGTGTTGTATGATCATGGGATGGCGGAAATGGTCGGCGGGTATACGGATGAGCTCAACCTGCGTTTTTTTGGTGTGGTATTAGATCGAACGGATCTGTGCGGACAGGAACTCCTGGGCATTCGTGACGGGTTATCTACGGCGGGCTATTACCTTTGCGGACTGCTGGTATTCTTTCTGATGCTGGCAGGGGTCATTGGCAGCCCGCTGTTTGCGTGCAAAAACAGGGAACTGAACAGCCTGCTGGCGTCAAAGGGCACGGGCGCCGCCGCCCAGGTGATGGGAGAATATCTGGCGTATGCGATGATGAACCTGTTATACCTGGCTGAAGCGGTCCTGCTGGTGGGCATATTGCACGGCGCGGGAATTTTGGAGGTAGAGGAGTGGAAGTATTCCGGCGTGGAAGCGCAGAAAGAGTTTTTTATGCTGTTGGTTCCGGTCTCCCTGATGTTGAGCGCCCTGCAGTTTCTGCTCTATGAACTGGTGTCCGGCATGGTGGGCAGTATCCTGCTGCAGTTCACGTGCAGTATGGTCATGGGGTATCTGGCCGGGTGTTTTTACCCCTATACTTTCTTTCCCGATATTTTACAGAAAACAGGCAGCTGCCTGCCCGTGGGCGCGGCGGTGCGCTATGTGCAGGGAGGCATCATGGGGGACGCGCCGGTGTCCGCCGGATGCGTCACAGGGGTATATCTGGTGTTGTTCCTGGGGCTGGCTGTGGCGGTCCGGAAGCTGAGAACGGAAAGAGGAAAGTGATATGTGGCAGTTGGCGGTAAGATTCCGGCTGCTGAACAAGCGGCTGTTAAAAAAGTGCAGTTTCTGGCTGATTCTTTGCCTGGTCCCGGCCCTGACCGCAGGGATGCGCCTCGCCTTGCGGGAGGAGAGCGGGATGGTGCGCATTGCCCTATACCGGGAAGATCCCCGGGATGGCCTGACAGAGGAGGTCATACGGGAATTGACGGAGGAAAGGAGACTTCTGCGGTATGTGTTCTGTGAGACGCAGGAGGAGGCCCGGGCGCTGGTTGCGGGAGGGGAGGCTGATGCCGCCTGGATCTTTCCGGAGGATCTGGGCGGAGCGATGGAGCAGGCGGCAGCCGGCGGGAATGTGGAGCCGGTGGTGACCATGGTGGAACGGGAGGACAATGTGCTGCTCATCCTCTCCAGGGAGATTTTATGCAGTGTCCTGTATCCCTGCTATTCCTATGAAGTCTATCGGGATTTCGTCAGGGAGGACTGCGGCCTGGGAGCATTGAGCGAGGAGGAACTGCTGGAAACTTATAATGAGGCCAGGATGGACAGCGACCTTTTCCGGATCACGCTCCTGGACGGTACGGAGTGGGAGAACGGAGATCTTCTGCTTGCGCCCGTCCGGGGAATGCTGGCGCTCTGGCTGGTGCTGTGCGGCCTGGCGGGGGCCATGTATTTCCTGCAGGATGAGCGGGAAGGAGTTTTCGACAGGATCTCACAGGGACGCAGGCTGCGGGCGGCGTTCGGAATGCAGGCGGTGCTGCTGTGCGACGGGGTGATCGTGCTGCTTACGGCCCTGTGGAGCGGGGGACTGATCACTTCCTGGCTTGTGGAAGTGTTGGGGGCGGTATTGTTTTCCTGCTGCACCGCGGCCCTGGCCAATCTGTTGAGGCTGCTGTGCCGCACGCTGGAGCGCCTTGGGAGCGTCATTCCCATCCTGCTGCCGGTCATGGCTGTTTTCAGCCCGATATTTGTCACTTTTAACGGATGGCGGACGGTGAAGCTGCTTTTGCCGCCCTACTATTACCTGCGGTCTATCCATGACAGCCGTTATCTGTGGGGGATGGCCGCCTATGCAGTGGTTGTGACGGGATTATGTATCCTGTTGGACCGACGACGTCAAATGTTTTCTTGACAGGAAGAACGAATGCCATTATAATGAATATAGGGTTCTGGTACATGCAGGCTGTTTTGCAGAAAGACAATTTATGATCGTGCTTTCGTGAAACAGCTTTTTTATGTATAGTGAGGGATAAGGAGGATAAAAATGTTTTGTGAAGAGTGTGGGAGCCTGCTTCCTGAAAATGTGACGTTCTGCCCCAAGTGCGGGCATGGGATAGAGGGGGCGGCGCCGGTTCCGGCAGCGCCTGCTCAACCGTTGCCGATGAGACCGGTTGAGGCGTCCGCAGGCGGCGTGTCCGTGAAAAAGGCGGCAGGCGGGAACCTGGGCACGGCGCTGTCCATTGTATTCTGTGTGCTGATCGTGCTGCTGGGTATCTGGGTCAGCGTGATCTATCTGGTGCGGCATGTGACCAGCGAGAAAGTCATTGACAGCATGGTGGAAAAGGTGGATTTCCCGGAAATTGAGGTCGGATTCCTGTCAAGAAGCGCCAGAGGTAGGACACTTGCTGAATATATCAGTGAATATGCGGGTACTCATTTCCCGGAGTCGTGGGAGACTTCGCAGGTTGAGAAAATTTTGGAAAAGGACTTTATCAAAGATTTCGCTGTGGAGAAAGTGAATGCCTATGTCAGCGACCTGTTTTACGGAACCGGCGAAGGCGTTATTGAAGTGAAAGAACTGCGAGGTCTTTTGGAAGACAATGAAAGCGCCATATATAACATTACCAAAATACACATAATAAAGGAGGATCTTGATGCGTTGGTTTTGAGCCTGGAAAGTGAGGATATTCTGGATAACACACGTTTTTCTAAATACCGGCAGGATTTTTCGGCAGTCAGGATTCTGTGTTCCTATTGGATGCTCGTATTGATGCTGATCGCTGTGCTGGCGTTGGCAGCAGGTATTTTCCTGGTGCAGGGAGAAAAGCTGAAAGGTCTCCTCTATCTGGGGATCAGCCTGTTTTCCGTAGGGGCGGCGGATCTGATAACAAGTATATTTATCGTGGGTTCCCTGGCGGAGAAAATGAATGACAGTCTGGCGCTGGGAAGCCAGTTTTGGGAGGTGTTGTTTGAGCCTGTCCGGAAAACCAGCGTAACGCTGGGGGTTGTTCTGGCTGTGGCAGGAGTGGTCAGCGTAGCGGCCTATCTGTTGGTGACGCTGTTAAGAAAGAATGCGGGTAAACCTGAAAAAATGCGGGCGGCCTGAGAAAGTGCAGGCGGAAGGTACATATACATATCAGAGAAGAGGATCTCGGTTCCAGGAAACCTGAAAGGATCCAGTTAAAAACAAAAAACAGTTTCGTAACGGAACGGGAATAGGAGGAAAAAAGATGGCATTATTTGAGAAGAAAGCGGAAGCAGCAGTTCCCCCGGAAGTGGCAGCATGTGAAAAAGAGATCGCGGCACTGGAGCAGCGCAAAACGGAGCGTCTGAAACAGATCGGGCTGATGTTCCTGTACAACAATAAGCTGGAAGATCTGGCAGGTTCCCCTTATGAGGAAAGCGCCACGGACATCAGTGTGATCGAAAAGAAGATCGATTTTTATGAGAAGCGCAAGCTTGCGGTGCAGGGAAAGCGCAAATGTGAGAAGTGCGGATGTATCCTGCCTTTGGACAGCGCATTCTGCAATAAGTGCGGCGAGAAGCTGGAGCCTCTTTTCGTGGAGGAAATGAAGACCCAGGGCATTTGCCCCCAGTGCGGCGCCAAATATGAGGAAGGTGCCGCGTTCTGTACCAGCTGTGGTAATAGACTGCAATAATATATCTGAACAGGAGGCCGATATGTCAAAAGCAAAGGTTTATTTTACGAAGGAGATCACGCCCCAGGCGATGATAAGGATGTATGAGGCTATGGGGGTAAAGCTGCCCGGAAAGGTGGCGGTAAAGCTGCATTCCGGCGAGGTGGGGAACCAGAATTTCCTGCGCCCGGACTTCATGAAGCCGGTCATCGACCATGTGCAGGGAACTATCGTAGAATGCAATACCGCATATGAGGGACAGAGGAATACCACCCAGGCCCATTGGGAGACCATGAAGCTTCACGGCTGGACGGGGATCGCTAAGGTGGACATCCTGGACGCGGACGGAGAGATCGAACTGGCAGTGCCTGAGGGAAAGAAGATCCGGAAGAATTTCGTGGGCGTGAATCTGAACAATTATGATTCCATGCTGGTATTGTCTCATTTCAAAGGACATCCCATGGGCGGATTCGGCGGCGCCCTGAAGAATATTTCCATTGGTCTGGCTTCTTCCCACGGGAAAGCATATATCCACGGCGTGGGTGACGTGGATGCTTTCTGGACTTCGGATCACGATTCGTTCCTGGAGTCCATGGCGGATGCCAGCAAGACCATTGTGGATCGTTTCGGGGAGAATATCGTTTTTATCAATGTGATGAAAAATATGTCCGTGGACTGTGACTGCTGCGCCGTGGCGGAAGATCCAGCCATTGCGGATATCGGCATCCTTTCCTCCACAGATCCTGTGGCGCTGGATCAGGCTTGCCTTGATCTTGTCTACGCATCCAAAGATCCCGGCAGGGATCATCTGCTGGAGCGGATCGAGTCCAAGAACGGCGTGCATACCGTTGAGGCGGCGGCGGACCTGGGCGTGGGCAGCAGAGAATATGAACTGGTGGAATTGGCATAGCGGTGACAGATCATCGGATGATGCCGCAGATATGGGATGGTCGTACAGATTGTCTGGCGGGAGGATTCTCACGGACGGTCTGTACGATCGTTTTTTCAGGAAAAGAAAACAGACCGGAAAACTCTGGCAGCAGATCGCCTGTTTTTTGTCTGAATTTTTGGAATGATTTCCTATACATATAGTGGCAGTTTATGGTATAATCCTAGATAAGAATATAATTTAGGAGGGTATACTATGGCAAAAGAAATGATTGCAATGCTTTTGGCCGGCGGACAGGGTTCCCGTCTGTACGCGCTGACTGAAAAGCTTGCGAAGCCGGCAGTTCCGTTTGGCGGGAAATATCGTATCATTGACTTCCCGTTGTCAAACTGTGTCAATTCGGGGATCGACACGGTAGGTATCCTGACCCAGTACCAGCCCCTGGTCCTGAACGAGTATATCGGCAACGGACAGCCCTGGGATCTGGACCGCCTGTACGGAGGCGTGCATGTCCTGCCGCCCTATCAGAAAGCCAGCGGATCCGACTGGTACAAGGGAACGGCGAACGCGATCTACCAGAATATTTCCTTTATTGAGCGGTACGATCCGGAGTATGTCATCATCCTGTCAGGCGACCAGATCTGTAAGCAGGATTACAGCGACTTCCTGAAGTTCCATAAGGAAAAGAACGCGGAGTTCAGCGTGGCCGTGATGGAGGTTCCCTGGGAGGAGGCTTCCCGTTTCGGCCTGATGGTAGCGGATGGGGACGACAGGATCACGGAATTCCAGGAGAAGCCCAAGGATCCCAAGTCCAACCTGGCTTCCATGGGTATCTACATATTCAATTGGGACATTCTGAAGAAATATCTGGAGGAGGACGAGGCAGATCCTAATTCCGAGAACGATTTCGGCAACAACATCATCCCCAATCTTCTTAAGGACAACCGCAGGATGTACGCTTATCATTTTGACGGCTACTGGAAAGATGTGGGAACCATTTCTTCCCTGTGGGAAGCCAACATGGAGATCCTGGATCCTGAGCACAGTGGGATCAACCTGTTCGATGAGGACTGGAAGATCTACAGCCGCAACAGCGGTATGACCGGGCACAAGATCAGCGCAGGCGCAGTGGTGGAGAATGCCATGGTCACGGACGGCTGCCGTATCAAGGGCACGGTAAAGCATTCCATTCTCTTTGCGGGCGTCAGGGTGGAAGAAGGCGCGGTAGTAGAGGACGCGGTAGTGATGGGCGGCACGGTGATCAAGTCCGGCGCTGTCGTGAAGCACTGTATCGTGGCGGAGAATGTCACCATCGGCGAAAATGCCGTAGTGGGCGCGATGCCTACGGAGGAGGAGAACGGTGTTGCCACCATCGGAGAGGGCGTTTCTATCGGAGACAACGCGAAAGTAGGCCCTAAAGCCATGGTGAGGAAAAACGTGGAAGGCGGTGAAGAAGCATGCTGAATTCAAATACGAGCGCACTTGGTATAGTATTCCCCAATAGTTACGACGCGCTGGTCCCCGATCTGGTAAACGTGCGTTTGATGGCTTCCATCCCCTTTGCCAGCCGTTATCGTCTGATCGACTTTATTTTGTCCAGCATGGCAAATTGTGATATCGACAATATCGCGGTCATGGTGAACAATAATTACCATTCCCTGATGGATCATCTGGGATCCGGCCGCGAGTGGGATCTGGTCCGCAAGAACGGCGGCCTGCATATTTTCCCGCCCTTTGTTGAGAAAGGCGTGAAGCCTTATGTGGGGCGCGTGGGCGCGGTGGCGAGCATCCTTGGCTTTTTGAGGAACCAGAAAGAAAAATATGTGGTGATGACCGATACCAATATCGTGCTGAACTTTGATTTCAATGCCATGATCAAGGCGCACATTGAGAGCGGCGCGGATGTTACCGTGGCTTATAATGAACAGGAACTTCCGGAAGGCATGATGAAGAACGAGGACAATGGCCTGGCATATTATTATACGCTGGGCATTGACAGCGGGCGTGTTACGCAGATCTATGTAAATTCCAAGAAGACGGGCATTCAGAATTTCTCCATGAATATGTTTGTGATAGAGCGTGAGATGCTGATCGACCTGATCAACACATCTTCCGTCCGCGGACAGGTTTATTTTGAGCGTGACGTTCTGATGCCGCAGCTGAACAAGCTGAACATCCAGGCGTACAAATACGACGGATATGTGGCGCGCATCTGTGATATGAAGAGTTATTTTGACGAGAATATGAGGCTCCTGGACGATCATAATCTGGACGCGCTGTTCTCCGGACAGCAGATCTACACCAAGATCCGTGACGACAATCCCACCAGGTACATTGAGGGCGCGAAAGTGCAGAATGTGATGGTGGCTGACGGCTGCGTGATCGAGGGCGAAGTGGAAGACAGTATCCTGTTCCGTGGCGTCAAGGTTGCAAAGGGCGCGAAAGTTAAGAACTGTATCCTGATGCAGGATGTCGTGATCGAGGCAGGGGCGGATATCGAGTATCTTGTAATGGACAAGAATGTAACGGTTTCCGCCGGAAAGTCCATGAAAGGCACGGATACTTTCCCGGTCTATATAGGGAAACATCAGACGGTTTGAGACAGCGGATTTTCCTATCTAGATAAAAATGACAAAAGCGCTCCGGGGTTCCGGGGCGCTTTTTGGATATGCGCGGATAGGATCCCGGAACATGGCGGAATATGGCTGTGCCTTGTGGCCGCAATGGTGCTGCCGGAACTGAAGGAAGCGCCAGATCAATGGACATATCAGCATATTTGTGCTATATAAATAGATAAAACACCACGCCGTCCGCCGGTATCGTCCGGGGATGGCAGAGAAAGAGAGGAGATACACATGGATACTTATCAAAAATGGCTTCAGTCGGAAAAGGAATGGATCGACGTTTATTGTAAAAAGATACGCAAACAGGCTCTCTGCATCACAACGCCCCTGATCCTGGTGATCATGACCATCCTGCTTGGCGGGTTGTCGGCTGTGGGCGGGGGAAGCACGGAAGACCTTTTATACGGCGCTTTAGGGGGATTTCTGTTTGGTGCGGTCATCTGTGGGATCTATCTGCTGGCGCTGCTGCCTGGACTGAGCGCGGGGCGGTATACCAAGAAGATCGAGAAAAACGTCAGGGATCTTTCTTTCAGTGAGAGCGAGAAAGAGCAGCTGGCTCAGGAGATGCTGGCGGCGGACGAGAGGCATAAAGTTTCTTATACCATTACCGGCCCGGGCTCCAAGGGAACGCCGGGACGCTTTGTGATGACGCCGCATTACGCGTTCCTGGAGGGAAGTTCGCCTTATTCCATTTTGGTACGATTGTCGGATATTGCCTGGATCAGCAGGGGCGAGGAGCAGAAGACAGCTACAACCCGTCAGGCAAAGACCAGGACTGTCCACAGCTTTACCTTACATACCATCGGCTTTTACCGCAAAGACCGGAACGCGGGAACGGAGTTGCCGGACATTGCCTATGGATTTTTTAAGGAAGAGACCCGGGAGCAGGTGATGGAACTGTTAAAGGAGAGCGGGATTGAAATAAGATGATCTTGGGAAGCATAGGATTGGTTGGAAGCCATGGCGGCGGAGGATCCTCTGGCAGATGGGTTCCGGGGTGATGCTCCAGGGAAAACGAACCATAGGGATGAGGCGATGGCTGAACTGTTACAGTTTGAAAGTAAATTTTCAAATATCGATAGGCGCACTGAAGCACATAGGGGGGAAAAAATGAACCGCATTTGGATGATCTTAGGACTGGAACTCACAAGGGATATTCCGGCGATCAGGCACGCATATGCGCAGAAGACACTGGAATGCCACCCGGAGGAAGATCCGGAGGGCTTTATGGAACTGCAGAACGCTTATCAGGCGGCGATGGCTTATGCGGAGGGCAAGCCGGATGATCCCGCGGGATTGGGCGGCGGAGAGGATTTTATGCGACCGGATGCCGGAGAAGCCGCGGACTTTTCAGGGCAGGAGGCTGTTTTCAACCCTTACGCAGATCATCCGGCTATCCGAAACTTTTTGGAACTTTACACCGGCA
The DNA here is from genome assembly GCA_023664345.1 of Lachnospiraceae bacterium. GTDB lineage: Bacteria > Bacillota > Clostridia > Lachnospirales > Lachnospiraceae > Acetatifactor. The sequence goes on from JAMPFQ010000029.1 coordinate 32,309, forward strand.
AACAGCGGAAGGATTCCAAGAGGTGGCTGGATTATTTTACCTCCGATGCTTTTCTGGATGTGGCCTGGGAATGGTGTTTCACGGAGTTGCTCCTGGAGCACATAATAAAGCTGGAAAAGGAGTACCCGGTGAACCGGGAGTTCCTGAACTGGCTGTGCGTGGCCTATCAGTTTACGGTGAAGCGTCTGGTCTACTTGAATCCTGATAAGACCCAGAGGACGGAATTTCAATTTCAGATTCATCCGGGGGCGGAATTTGAGGGACAGGAGGCTGTCTTTGAGATTGCCGCGAAAGGCCCTGCGCCCAGGCAGCTAAAAGGCAACGAACTGGCGGTCTTTACCAGCTTTACGGAGTACCGCATCCTGCTTGCCATGGCGGAGAAAAATGTCTGGAGCGAGCAGGATATGGGGGAATACAGCCAGATCATCAGACGTTATGCCTCCATCTATATTACCGACAAGTGCCAGCAGCGGGGGGATATGGACTATGAGCGCCATCCCGCCGGGCTGCGGCTGATGACCCATTTTCTCCACAGGAGGGGGCTGCCGGAGGAACTGTATCGCATCACGTGGCAGAACCTGAATTTGGAAACTACCGTTATGGGCAGGGAGAAGATTTTGTATGGCGCCATGCGGGAAATGGTTCTGGAAAGACTTCCGGAATTGTCGGGGCAGCCGCAGGAGAATTTTGCGGAGTTGAAAAGGGCGTTTCATACTTATGCGGTCAGTACCTGCAAGATCCGCGGCGTGAATGCCCAGGCGACCAAGGAGGATATCCGGAAAACAGATGCCTTTTTTGTCCGGGAAGATTTCCAGAAAGCCCTGTTAGACCGCCGCTTTGTGGAAAATGAGATGCTCCATACCTGGGTGAATGAGGATCGGTGCGATTATTATCTGAAGAAAGTCATTGCCTTTTATCAGGAGCATCAGGACGCTCCCTGTGCCGGGAGGGTGATCAAGCGGGCTCGGGATATGCTGAAATTCCAGAGAATAACGGCCCGGCTGCAGAAAGACCGGGAGGCGAAAGCGCCAAAGAGCGGTATGACCCTGAAAAACAGTTCTTTCTTCCGCCACTGGCTGAATACCGGTTTTTATCAGACAGGGTATCCGGACTTCGGCATGGGGCTGTTGGAGTATCTGAACAGGGAACTGCCCTACCTGCCGGAATGGAGTAAGAAGTTTCTGGAGGTAAAGGGGGAAGAAATCGTTCCCAAGTCCGTGACGTGTACCCTTGGGGGAGATTCCCTGGAAGTCCGTTTTCATTTGCGCTATATGGAGTTTCTGCTGAACCGGGAACCGGTGTACCGCCCCTGCCTGGAATGGGAACGTGTGGCAGGCCTGGCGGATACGGACGCTTTCTTTTTCTGTCTGCCTGTGACGGTGACAACCCGTGATCAGTATGAGGCGGTGAGCAGGAAGATATTGCGCCGCCTGGGGGACACAGCCGCCCCGGAGGATGGCCGGGAGACCATCGCCGGTTGTCTCGCAGGGCAGGTGTGCAGCCTGCCCATGCCGGAGGAGACAGGTCTGAAAATGGATTGGGATGAGGAAGAAGCGCCGGATGAAGAAGTACCGGAGGCCTGTTCCCTGCCGCCGGAGAGCGTACTGCCCTTTGAATTGTTTGACGAGGACACGGAGCATCTTTATGTCTGTGAGTGGATAGAAAGGACTGGGGCGCTATTATTGTTTGAGCAGCTGTCCATCGGAAGACGACCGCTCAGAGATGGCAAGATCGGCATCGCGGCGGATGCGGAGAGCGCCGTGGCGCTGGCCAGGCAGGCGCTGGAGGAGACCGTAAGGCCGTCCCGGCTGCCCATGGACGAATTGGTGAACCTGCCGGATGCGGTATATGCAGCGCCCGATTTTCATGCGGTCAGCGGGAACCGAACCGCACAGTCGCTCTGGAGCCGCCCTGTGGAACTTTTGGGGGAGGCTGTCACCAGGGAAAGGCTGGAGGAACTGTTGACGGGGTTTGGCGGCGGTCTGCTGGAGCGGTTGGAGTTTTCCTGGAAAACAGAGATTCCTGCAGGTGAGGAACCGGATCACGGCGCATGGCGTTCCCTGGTGTTCCTGAAAGGAAGCGGGGGATATGTGTGCCTGTATTTTGACGATTTCCGGGCAAAATCCTTTGCGCTGCTGGAGAGGCCGGAATTGTTCGGGGAGGCGAAAGAGAATTTTGACTTCGTGGATTTTGGCCGAAGCAAACTGTTTAGCCTGGTGATCCACCACAGCTTTTCCAGCATCAGGAGACGGCTGGATGTGATCTTCAGGCAGGTCAGCTGGCCTGGTAACGTGGATTTCATGGCAGGCGGCATCTGGGATCATGCCATCAATGTTTTCCATGGGAGGAGCAAATATAATCTGGACAAACAGCTTCTGGCGGATTTTCCCATGGAACGCGCCCATAACCGTACGGATGCGCCCTTTTACTTTTTCCTGTATCCTGATTCCGCCGCATGTGTGGATGGTCAGGGCAGTGTGGAGACCATGGAGATCGACCAGCTGAAACGGAAGAGGCTGCAGCAGATGATGACTGGATTTTTGCAGGGCGGTTTCCGTAAGCTGCGGCTGACTTTCGGGAAAGAAGCGGGCAGGCGAAGACACATTGTCCTGCTTCAGGACAATGGGCGCTTCCTGCTGGCGTGGATCCTGGAAGAGAAGCGGACTGTCAGATATCATGTGGCGGATGTGGGCGTTTATATGGATGTGGAGGGAAAGGAATACCCGAAAGACACGTTCCGGGGACGAGTCACGCCCGCCTATCTGATCCATGACAGTGTGGCAGCGAGGAATGAACTGGAACTGCTGCTGGCGAACCTGGATAACCCGGACCGCATTACAGGGCGTTTCGCGGAATATGCGACAGAAAATCCGGTGAAAGAGCGCCCCTATGAGGCACTCTGGGCGGAACTGGCGGGGGATACGTTGGAAGAATGTGAATAGATCTGTTGTGAAGGGCGATGCAGTGAATTGTAGTGTCGGGGAGTCTGCCGACGGCTCCCCGTATCTGACTCATTGTGTGGCATATGCGAATGCATGGCATTGATCTGCATGAACGGAAAAACGATAATTGACAGAACAAAAAAATGCTTGACATAAGAAGATAACGGTGATATTCTGTAACCAGTTAGATTTATGTAATGCTTGTAAGGCTGAACATGAATCATGGATGTATTTTACAACAAGGAAAGAAGAATCATATCGCACTTTACGATATTCCGTAATTTTAAGTGCTTTTCAGGCGTTTCGCCGCAGATTCAACTTTTAAATTGACAGGGCGGAACCGGAAAGCAGGGGATATGCAGTCCCGTTTGGTTTTGTTCACTTTCGGATATTCCTGTCCTGACCGGGGAGGATTCTATGGGAGAGAAGGACAAAACGGAAAAACTGTTTGTGGCATGTAAGGATGTGTTTGCGGAACTTGTCAATGTGCTCCTGTATAAGGGAGAGCAGGTTCTGGCAGAGGAAAAGATGCTGCCAGGCCCGACGGAAAGTATTTACCCGGGGCAGAAAGCGGAACTGGCGAGTCAGTTTCAGGATTACAGCATGTATGAAATGCTGCGGGGAGAAGTTTGTACCCTGTATACACTGGAAAACCAGAGCGGTGTGGATCGTCAGATGATCCTCCGCCATACGGGTTACGAGGGAGCCGCTTATCGGAGACAGTATGGGCAAAAGAAGCAGAGTGTTGGAGGACTATGTGGATAAGAACCGGATGCATGTGTTTGATATGCGGTTCCTTGACGGGACGGTGAGGGAGCAGTTTGAAGGAGACATGAGGGTAGTGCTGGATTATCTTTCTGACAGGGAGAGCCTGGTCAGGAGGCGGCAGGAACTGAGGAATCCGGAAGAAGTGATGCGGATGCTCCACGCCCTGTCAGGTGATACGAGATATCTGGAGAATGTAGATCAAATGAAAGAAGGAGGGTCAACCGTGTGCGATCTGCTGGACGAGATGGTGAGTAAGGGAATAGAGCAAGGACTTACGCAGGGAAGGCGAGAGGGGCTCAAAGCGCTGATATCAACCTGTAAGGAACTGAAACTTTCTTTTGACGAGACAACGGCAAAAGTAAAGGAAAAATTTTCCCTTGGGGAGGAGGAAGCCGGAAGCGGCATGAGACTGTATTGGTAAAACGGCAATATGGGATACAACATAGTTTTGATGCGCCCGGTTACGAATCGACGGAGGATGACACGATGTTCATCTGCCTCTGCAGCCTTGCCTTCAGGTTATCCAGAAATCTTTTATTTCCAAGCACGGTGAGCATGGGGCCAAAAGACATCACTTCGATCAGCAGTTCGGTCTCCATGCTTTGGTTATAATAGATCAGGCATTCGTATGTATCCTCGTCTATTTTTGTAGTGTTCTTTTCATAGTTTGCAAAGTGCAGCATGGCGCGTTCCAGGGCATTGCGCTTGTTCACGATGCGCAGCCGGAGTGGTTCTTTATAGTAAGAACGCCGGATCATGGCATTCAGATCCACGGGAACGGAGAGGGTTTTCTCCAGCAGCCGGACACTCTGAATGCGGGAAACATTCAGGATTTCCAGTTTCATTTTGATATCTGTCTGTTCATCGAAACGCCCGTCCCGCTTCCTGGAGACATGGGCTGGCTGCAGCGCCAGCAGCCGGAATTTATCGTTTTTTACCGAATACTCCAGACGGGCGGGGACATAGTGGTGGTGTACCCGGTTCCCATGGGGCGAAGTGTAGTCGATATCCACATAACGGTTCTGCTTCTGGGCCTGGAGCAGGGTGCGGAAACAGGATCGATAATTTTCATCCTCATAGGGATCGCCGTCGGCAAACCGGTCGAAATAGTAAAACTGTTCCGGCTTCCAGAGCGGTTCTGAGGAAGCTAACATCCGGGACAGTCCGTCCAGCTGTTCCTGCTCCAGAAATAATCTCATGCGTGGGTCAGAAAGCAGAGCCTTGAGGTAGGATCTCTCAAGGTCGGATACAGGGGTAATGAAAGCGGAAGACAGTCGGGAGCGGTATAGATTTCCATTTCTCTCGAATAAATTCCATGTGCCGTCCTCCAGCCTGGGTATGATGGAAAGCAGACTCTCTTCAAAGCCCTCGCTGCAGATACGACGGCGGATGTCCTGTATGGTCAGGGCGTCCTGACTGCACAGCAGATGCCGCAATACCTGATAATAACAGCTGTATACTTCTGAAAACAGTTCCATGTTTACCCCCCGCGTGCCTCAGCACGCATATTGATCAATATTGAAAGTTTACTTTCAAACTTCCAAACATGCCGCCTGCGGCGGCACAAGCAATCAGTGAGAAGAATGCCTGTCTGTGCCTGAAGCGTCTTTTAAGGAAGATCACTCCGCCTTTATCTGATACATTCGGTACATTGTCTTCAGATCCTGGTAGAAACGCTGTTCCACCGATCTGTCGGTGCATTCCAGGGACAGGATCCTGCCTGTAAAAGTGCGGATCCAGGGAAGCATTTCATTGCAGTCAAATACTTCAATCTCATACTGATAGACATTCTGCGCGATCCTGGTGACCGTGCCGCCTCTGCCCTCATTTTTCAACCGATTCACAATATACTGCTCGGAGGGCTCAAAAGCCTGTATGGTCATGGTCAGCCTCTCCAGGTGATTCCGACTGTTTCCCTGGAAAGATACGCCCCAGAGCTGCCCGCGGTTCCGGTCCAGTTTGGAGTGCAGTTCCTCATATTCTTCCGACTGATCCAGCAGGGTGACGGTTTTGATGGTATCAAGGCGGTAGCAGGTGAAGCGTTTGCTTTTGCACACGTACCCGCACAGAAAACGTCTGCCGCTCCTGGTGCTGATAAAGATCTGCAGGGGCGTGCAGTCGGCGGTATTCACAGATCCGTTCTTGGAACTTTTCAGTTCCAGGCGAATGTTCCGTTTCCGGTTCATGGCGTCCAGGAGATCCAAGAGGATCTCATCTTCCAGGGTGTGTACGCAGAAACTGTGCTTTACCCGGAAACTCTGATTGTGATGATCCAGCTGCTCCGTCAGATGATTTCCCACAATGCCGAAAGTTTCCGCCATCTGGTAAAAGGCAAGGGCATCCAGTATATTTTCATTTGAGGCAAGCCAGTCGGCAAGGGACCGGTCCAGGGAAAAGACAACGGTCTTGCCGTTTTTTTTCTTTTGCAGCAGCCCTTCCTTTTCGTAGGCATTGCATTTTCGGCGGACGGTCTGGATGTCGAACAGCGCTTCATAGTCATCCAGCAGGCGTCCGGTCATCTCCTCCACAGTCAGTTCCGCGCCGCTCTGAAGCAGATCCAATATCAGGAAATGGAGCACGATATCGTTGTCGGTGAAGCTTTTTGTCTTCCATACCCTAAACAGTGGATTGGTGTCCAGAAGATTGCTGTCTATTGCCAGGGAAATATTGGCGCCGTTGGACACATGGTCCTTCCGCACATGATCCCCAAGCCAGCTTTCCAGCCGCCGCCGTTCATTGTCGTATGTACGGGGGCTCTTGTCCTTGAATTCTTCCCTGGTCTTGAAGCCATAGACGAAGAAATCGCGGACATATTCCCTTGTTTTTGGAAAACTTTTGATCAGTTCCTGAAAATCGGACATTTTTCCTCGTTTCTGCGCTGCTGCACGTATTTTCTGCCTGTTTCCATCGTATGTAGAGGCGCTTTCATTTTATTATACAGAAGAGTGTTTTTGCTTTCAACATCGAACTGCTACATTTTTAGATTAAATTTTAATAAACTGCTGTACATTTTATTGTTTTTTAACTATAATATAAATGCAGGAAAGTAAATGATGGCAGTCATAGGAAAGGAGCGGGAATGTGCATAGTCAGTACGCCCTATGATGATGTGTTCCGTACTCTGCTGACGGATTGCAGGAATCTGATCATTCCGGTGGTGAATGAAATATTCAGGGAAGATTACACCGGCAGGGAACAGGTTATACTGAAAGAAAATGAAATATTCCTGCGGCGGCAGCATGGGGAAGAGGAAAAGAAAGTCACGGATTCCTCCTTTGCCATTGAGGAAGACAATGCTTTAAAGAAGTATCATCTGGAATGCCAGAGCAGTGCGGATGGCAGCATGGTCATCAGGATGTACGAGTATGATTCGCAGATCGCCTTGAAAGACAGTACCCTGGAAAATGGAATGTTGCATGTGAATTTTCCCCGGTCCGCAGTATTGTACCTGAGGCATAATAAGAATACGCCGGATGTGCTTGCAATATGTATCCATACACCGGGCGGGAGTGTTTCTTATGATGTACCTGCGCTTAAGGTACAGATGTATAGCATTGATGAAATCTCTCGGAAAAAACTGTTATTTCTTATACCTTTTTACATTTTTGTGTTTGAGGAGCAGTTTAAGGAGATAGAGGAAGATTCGGTTAAACTCTGCCATTTAAGGGAAATTTATGAAAACATCGCAAAGAAGCTTGAAAGTCTGTGCATCGGGGGAGAACTGGATGAGTATACGAGGCAGACGATATGCGAGATGTCTGAAAAGGTGCTTGGAAATATTGCGTGGAAATATGAGAATATCAAGAAGGAGGTTGGAAAGGTCATGGGTGGACAGGTACTTGAATATGAAGCAAAAAATATTCTTCGTCAGGGAATCGAGCAGGGGATAGAACAGGGGATAGAACAGGGTGTAGCAGATTCGGCGCAGAAGATGCTGGCGAAAGGTTACAGCTGTGAACATGTTTCCGATATCCTGGAACTTGCCATTGAGGAGGTAAGGAAGATTCAGGAAAGGATGCTTCAGACGGTATAGTTATCATCGCAGGCAACAAAAACAGGAGCTGTCATGGCTCCTGTTTTTTTGCGCGAATAAGCAGAGTCAGAAGCGCCCACGCCTTTCGTGCCTGTTTTTGCGCGAACCACTTCGCAACTTTTTTGAAATGATTATCTGGAAAATAATATATATAATGATCTTATCAGATACAGAGAAGAGACAAAGCGAAAGGATGGGATGGATATGTTCGTATTGTATAACGAGAAAACGAGATTTCCGGTAAAGATATGGCTGGAGGACGAGGGTCAGCTGGAAGAAAACTGCCTGGAGCAGGCTTATAACCTGTCGCAGCTTCCTTTTATACATAAATGGGTATGCCTCATGCCGGATACCCACGCGGGAAAGGGAATGCCCATCGGCGGCGTGATCGCCACGAAGGATGTGATCATTCCCAATGCGGTGGGAGTTGATATCGGATGCGGCATGGATTTCATTCCCACCAATATCCGCGTGGAGGATATCCGGGGGATTCAGACCGGAAACGGTACCATGATCCAGGCCATCATCGGCAATATCATGAGAGCGATCCCTTTAAATCAGGAGAGATACAAGGTTCCCCAGGGATCACAGGTACTGGACCGGGCGCGGCAGGAGATGGAGAAGTATGAGCAGAACCCGGAACTGATACCGCTGATCGAGGACGGATATTATCAGGTGGGAAGCCTGGGAGGCGGCAATCATTTTATCGAACTGCAGGAGGATCAGGAGGGTTACCTCTGCATTATGCTCCACTCCGGGAGCCGTCATCTGGGAAAGGCCATCTGCGACTATTTCCATAAGGCGGCAAGGGAACTGAACAGACAGTGGTACAGCGAGGTAAAGGATGAATACCATCTGGCTTTCCTGCCTGTCCGGTCAAAGGAAGGGCAGCAGTATATCAACTGGATGAACCTTGCCCTGGATTACGCCTTTGAAAACCGCGCCCATATGCTGGATAAGACCTGTGCCGTTGTGAAAGAACTGATCGAGAAGCATACGGGGCAGACGGTGGAGTTCGGGGAGGAGATCAACTGCCATCACAATTACGCGTCGCTGGAAAATCATTATGATGCCAATGTGTGGGTACATAGAAAGGGAGCCACCAGAGTGCGGGAGGGGGAAATGGCCGTGATACCGGGAGCCATGGGATCCTACAGCTATGTGGTGAGAGGAAAGGGCAATCCGGAATCTTTCTGCACCTCCTCCCACGGTGCGGGAAGGAGTTATTCCCGGTCAGGGGCAATGAAAGCGTTCAGTGTGGAGCAGGTCATGGTGGATCTGAAAGAACAGAATGTGGTGCTGGGAAAGCGCAGGAAAACGGATGTAGCTGAGGAGTGCCGGTTTGCCTATAAGGATATCGACCAGGTCATGGCACAGCAGCAGGATATGGTGACGCCGGTGAGGAAACTGAAGACAGTCGGCGTGGTCAAAGGGTAAAATAAGGAAATAATTTATTTCAGCCAGGGTATTGGAAGCAACTTCCTGCCCGGCGGTGCCGGCAGCGTGCTGTCCGGTATCCCATAAATATTTCACCAAACTTAACGTGGTTGTTAAGGAAAGATTGTGAATGCGAGGGTTCGACTCCCTCCCGTGTAAACGGTAACTCAGTGGGTAGAGTACACAAAACAATGGAAAAGATCTTTATGGTCTGCGGTTCGAATCCGCCTCATGAAACACTTTTGTCCTGATTTCGGGCAGATTCCCTTCTCCGCCGTTTGGGCGGCAAAAGGAGAAGCGGAAGAAGCCGGATCGGTCCGGAGCCTGAAGCCTGGGGATACCGCAGACCGGAAGGCGGAACAACAGCCTGCATGGAATGTATGCAGGATGCCCTTCCTCCCCACGGTCTGCTGAACGAGGCTTCCGCCCCGGAGCGATAAAAGTGTGCAAAGATTTTCTAAGCGGTCTGCCGAATTGCATTCGGCATAGGACGCCCGCTAAGAAAATCTAAGTTGCACACTGAAGAACGCAAAGACAGCGTTCTTCCCGGAACCGATTAGGTTCCATGGGATTGAATGGTTCCGTGGGATTGGTTTGTGCCGTCGGAGGCGGCATGACGGTGTAAGTATTACAAAGATAACAAGCATTCCTATAGAGAATGAAATTTGAACTTTGACAAAATAAAATCTCCCCGT
>JAMPFQ010000002.1:0-259061 GCA_023664345.1 Lachnospiraceae bacterium
ATGTTATTTTATCAAGGCAGTCATCCAGTTTTTCCTTATCGTCCGTATGCTTTTTAGCAATATCCGTCATCCCGACAATAGCGTTCATAGGGGTGCGTATATCGTGGCTCATGCTTGAAAGGAAATTAGTCTTCGCTTTGTTGGCCGAATCCGCCGCATCGAGAGCGTCCTGGAGCGAGATCTGCATCTGTTCCAGCCGTCTGGTATATGCTCGGGCTTTTTTGATGTAGATAACGAATGTCAGCACGATCAAAGCGACAAAAACGGCAAGCGCCATGATAATAAAATAAGCATACTGTTTTAAAAAGTCTTTCAAGGTAAAAGATTTGTCAATACTTACATATTGAAGCAATGTGCCTGTTATTTCCTCGCTGTTAATCTGATTTATCAGCTTATCGAGTATTACGGATAAAACAGCGGAGTCCTGATCTACCAACAGGCAAAGCTCCTCTGTTTTGTCAAGATAGCTTACTTTAAGCTCATTAGCCTTATCATAACCGCTCAGCTGGCGCTGGACTATGCTTGAATAGGCAATAAAAGCGCCAGCCTTGTCATTATACACAGCATCGAACGTATCCTGAAAGTTATCATATTCCGTTACAGCCGCATTCGGATAATTGGTCGGAAGATAGTCCCTTAATCCAAGCGACATTTTGGGCATAGCTAAGCTTGAAGTAGTATCGCTTGTGTATTCGCCGTGATAAACGATCATCATTCTGTCGGTAACAACAGCTTTTGTCTGGAGCAAGCCCTTGCTCTCGGCAAGCCAGGGGTCTGAATACATCGGAAAGCCTATATCAATCGTATGATCCTTCAATGCATTCTCCATATCCCAGACATAATCGAAACACACCGGAACGACTTCTATATCCGCAAACTCTTCAAGCTCACGTATCAGCTCGCCTGCAAGTCCGACAGGATTGCCATCATCGTCCTGGCCCGAAAATGGAAGATGATAGCGCGTATACCCGAACGTCAGGGTGTTCTTCTGCTGCAGCCACTGCTCCTCTTGCTCTGTCAGAGACCAATCAGACGATTTATTAAAATATTTCTGATGCAGTTCGATCGTAAACGTCGGAGAAACCGTATCTATCTGCGTCATCGCATAATTCAATTCATCAAGCAGCTTAGGATCGGATTTGCTGACAGCGAAATACCTGCCATCGTCCAAGCCCATATCCAACGAGGAAAAATCAACCTTGTCCGCAAGGGTACTGTCTGTTTTACGGGCTCCCGCCATGATATCAATGTCGCCGCAGATAAGCATTTGGCATATTTCTTCTTTACTTCCATATACATATTCATATTTCCAGCCTGCAAACCGTGCCAGCATCTGATAATAATCGTACGCGTATCCCGATTTTCTTACATCATCTGAAAAACCATCCTGAAATCCGGGCTCATCATTGTCATAGTATCCGACACGCACCGTAACAGCATTTGTTCTGAGGATCGAATCAGGATTTTCATATGTATCAGTATTATCAAGCATTGCAAGAGTCCCACCTAATTTATCCTTGGCAAAAACAGGCACAGACAACGGTACAAAAACATTTGCGCATATCGCCAAGCCAAGAATAAGATTGATGATAGACATTATATTTTTTTTCAACTGACTGCCCTCCTGATAGTTTATTAACATGGTGCTCGATCATTCGTTAAAATCATTCGACAAACAATCTCAACTATAACATAATCAGACAACTTTTTCAATCGCTCAAGCCTCAAAAAAGGATAAACTTATAAACAGTTATCTCGACCAACACCGATTGATGTTACTTTGAAAAATGCTAAGAATCACGCTGTTTTATAGTCAGGGAGTTCCAGATATTTCCGCAGCCATTTTTCCTTCCTTTTCGCAAAGCTTTCTATCTCTCCCCATTCGTTTGCGTTTCCGAGGATTGAAAGAAGACGATCATGATGATATCTCCGAGTAAATGCCTGGTATAAGAAGGATGCCTGTGATCCGGCACAGCATCTGCACACTTTTTGATCTCCCTGACCAGGGAGTCATTAAGCTCTATTGTATCTGGTGAAATTCCATTTTCCTCAAATGTATGGTGCAGTGCTTCCAGCCGTGTTGATCTTTTAGCCATATCCGTTACTCCCTTGTCCTGTCTTTCTTCCCCAGCGCCTTTATGAGCATTTCCTCAATTTCCTTTCTGCTCTGCCCGCCGCCAAAGGATCTGCTGATGACAGTTCACTTTATCTTAATAGGTTGTTGTTGCGGGACACATTAATTTCGCCACAATTTGCAGAGATATGGCAAAACTGATGTTTCAATCAACAGTTTTTATCAATGACGCTAAACCTTAAAGATTCTTTACCTCCGGCACTTTTCTTAAATTGTAGTTCAAGATTGGTTTCACTCCGGCAAACTCTCGCTGACGCAGAGCCCGCCCCAGCCGACCCGCGCATTTGGGTACTCCGTCTCCCCCCGAAGCGGCTTTGCCCCTTTCCGCAGGTATGCTTTCACCTTCTCGCCGTACAAAAACGCATCATTCCCTCGCACGATCCCCCACTCCATCAAAAGCGCCGCGCTGCCGCTGACAATGGGAGTGGCAAAGGACGTCCCCGTGACAGGGCCGTAGCCGCCATAGATATCCGGCGCCAGTATATTGACCCCCGGCGCCGCCAGATCCGGCTTGGCCAGCCCGGACGCCACCACACCCACCGTCCTCGCGGCGTCTGCGTAACCCCTGCCGGAGAAGTCCGCATAGGCGTCATATAAACTGTTATAGGCTCCCACGGTGACCACCTTGGACGCGGTGGATGGTATGGTCAGCGTGACTTCCGGGGTAGGCCTGTAGAAGCCCGTGTTCTCGCTCCTCACCGCAGCGGAGGGCAGGTACAGGTAAAAATTCCCTGTGACCACCTCCACCGGTATCAGCCGGATCGTCCAGATGCCGCTGTCAATGTAGGGCGTCCCCACGGGCAGCAGATCCAGATAAATCTCCTGCGCCGCCGAATAGGGCAGCGGCTCCCCTATATAGACCAGGATATCCGTCCCTCCCAGCCTTAACGTATATTTCCCGCTCTCTATGCCGGCGGGCAGTTCCGCCTCCTGCCCGCCGGGTGCCCGCAGATAGATCCGGTAGACGTCGCTGTAGTTTTTCCACAGCTGCACATTCAGGGTACGTTCGTACTGCGCCACCGCCAGTTCCGCCTCCGCCGGGCGATAGGTCCCGCCCGCCGTCCGTTCCAGGCTGCCTGCCAGGTGTCCGCCGTTTGCCCCCTCGTTTCCGCTGCCCACGCAGATCACGGTGCGTCCGATCTCCGATATGTTATCCAGAAACCGTTCCAGTAGGGAACTGCCGTCATGGGCGCCGTAGGTATTTCCGAAACTCAGGTTCACCACCAAAGGCATCTGCAGTTCCACCGCCTTATTGACCATATAAGTCATTGCCCGCATGATCTCTGTGGTGCGGGGGAATCCCAGGGCATCCGCCACCCCCAGCTTTACCACCAGAAGTTCCGCTTCCCTGGCCACGCCCCGGTATCCTGCGCTGTCGCCCGCCGCGATCCCCGCCACCGCCGTCCCATGTCCGCTGGTGTCCACGCTGGGCAAAAGGGTAAACTGCTGTTGTCTGGAACCGGCTGCCAGCGCCTCATTGATCTGTTCCGCCGTAAATTCCACTCCCACGGAAAAGCCCTGGGGCGGGCGGCGCGTTTCATCCGGACGCAGGGTCTGGTCCCAAAAGAAGCGGATTCTGGTGTTTCCCGCGTTATCGCGAAATTCCGGCAAAGTATAATCGATTCCGGAGTCAGCCACAGCCACCAGCACGCCCCGCCCGGTAAGGTTCGGGCTCCTGAAGATCACCGGCTCCAGACAAGATCCCTCCGTGGGCGGTATCTGCTGGTAAAAGTATCGCTTCGGCTTTTCCACATATTCGATCTGCTCCAATTCCACGATCGATTCCACCAGCAGTTCCGGCACGGTAAGTATGGCGTATCCTGCGATCAGGTATTCGATCCTCACCCCCAGACTTCCCAGCACATCCAGGCTGCCATGGTATTTCACGATCAGTTCCCAGGTGCGGGAATCCCTGTTAAAACCGACGTTCAGATCTTCCGTTTCTTCCCTGACCTCCTCCGGCGTCTGCAGGGCAAGCTGTAACAGATTTTCCAGTTTTTGGTTCATTCTGACCTCCATGCCGTTCGTCTTTTTCCCTCTTCATAAGATATCCCCCACAGAATGTCCCTATGCCACCTCAGGGAAAGATCGTCAAGTGCCGATGCCTTTGCAATTGCAACCCTATGTTTTCCTCAACAGTTAAATTATTCATCAGGTTAAAATCCTGAAATACAAACCTTGAAAAATTCTCCTGAGAAAAACGTGTAGCGTATACCAGAAAAAAACGACATCATAAAAGCCACAGCAAAGAAAAAAGGCAAAGCGCATGAATACCTCCTGCTTTTTGATCCAGGTTGTTTTCCATGACAAAACGTCATTCCCTGATGCCCTTTAAAACTTTTTCCAATAATGCTACATAGCCTTTAAATTCTGATAACCCCTTTTCCGTAAGCTGATATGTACTTTGCGGTTTTCTGTTAATAAATTCTTTTTTACAGTTGATATATCCATATTCTTCCAGTTTCACAAGCTGGGCTCCAAGATTGCCCGATGTCGCATCTGTAAAATGTTGAAGTTCCTTAAAATTTTTTTCACCCGTAACTAAAGCGGATATAATGGCAAGACGGAGTTTGTTGGTAAATGCCTCCGGTATTGAAAAAAACTCCACCTTATTTTTCTCCTCTCCTCTTTCTTAAATAAAATCCCATTAAGATCATGCCGACTGACAGAATCACTTTTGTAAAAACAGTAATTGCATTTATCTTCACTGCATTTCCGTGAAAATCCGCTACTGGTACTGCCAGATCAGTTCCCGCCAAAATAAGGAAAAGAACGGTCATTGCGAGGGAAACTTTTTGTATCAATTTGTCCTGCATGACAAACCCCATGACAAAACATCCGATGATCACAAAAGTAAAACTGAAAAGCGGTTGAATAGATTGATTATAGCCTGCACTTTCATAGCTGGCAATATTAATAAACATACGAAATAATTCTCCTCCAACCAACAACATCCCCCAGATGTTAATAAGACTCATACTCAATTCATTTTTAAACTGTTTCATTTTATAATGATAGATAAGATAAACAATAAAATATCCCATAGTTGATACAAAGCTGATCCCCCAGAAAAGCCTCCACACCGCCAGGCTGATAAAATCCATACTTTTCAGGACTTCTAACATCAGTGCATACAAAAAACAATCAAGTATTTGTACACCCCCAATACCAATAAAAAAATTTGACACTTTAGAAAAATCATTTTGTGTCCTGTAGAGTACCTTTTTAATTAAATTAACATCCTCAAGCGCTTCTGTGATTTTTTGACTCATACTATGTCCCTCCATACTCTATATTTTAGACTACTCTACAATTTTATCCTATTCAGCAGCATTTTGTCAACTATGAATTCCAGTCAATACCTCCCCTGCAGGCAGCGGCGCAAGATCCACTCAGCCGGCCTGCTCATCGCCCACAAAAAATCAAATGCCCACGGAGTTTCCATCCTCCGTGGGCATTACCCTACTGAATTATCCTTTTATCTTCTCCCGTGCCTCCAGTTCTCGTCCCTGTCCTTGCTGGCCGCCGTGGCTCTGGCGATCTGCCGCACGATCTCGCTGAAGTACCGTTCCGGCACGTCTTTCAGGAAATAGGAATTCTTATCCTCCGCCTCGTCATACATGTAACTGCCCCGCTTGATGGTGCCAGCTTCATAAAATCTGGCTTCATACACCGTCACATCCTCATTGGAGCCGCCCACATAGCTGCCGGAAAAATGGAGCTCCACCCCCAGGGAAAGATCCGGATCCTCCCTGTAAAAAGTGTAAAATCCGCCGCCGTCCTGTGTGGAACCGCGATACCAGCCGTCTCCCATCAGCTTTCCGGCCAGGGACAGGTCGTTGACGATGCAGCCCCCGAACCTCTCCATGCATTTCTGTTCCTCTTCCTCCTTCGTCCTGCGGTAAACAGCCCTGTCCAGCTGCTCGATGGGCTGGGCGATCTCATAATCCTCCAGCTGCTGTTTCCAGGCCTCCAGGGATTCCTTTGAGAGTTCAATGGGATGCACCAGGCCGATGGAAGCGTTTTCCTCCGGCAATGCAAACTCATCCTCGTCCTCCGTGTTGAAAGAACCGTCCTCCATATAGCGGAAGCTTTCTTTCAACTTCCCGCCCTCGTAGACGCCCCAGATCAGCCCGATGGCAAACTGGTGCATGATGGGATTCTTCACGAACAGGTCTTTCCATGCCGCCGCGCTCCACCGCCGCTCGGTGGACAGCGCCATATCCAGGCGCATCTTCTGGCTGCCCACGGTGGCTTTCATCTGCTTCTTCATCTGCTTGAATTCCTCATACGCCGCCGCGGCTTTCGCCTCATCGTCCCGTTTGCCCGGCGCGGGGAGATTTTTCAGCTTCTTGCCGCTCTCGTCGAACACCTCCACCTCAAGGGCGGTGGTGATGGTCACGGTAAAGGTTCTCTCCCCGTAATCAAAATGCCGCTCCATCTTTTCGTCAAAGCCCAGATCCGGCACGATCCTGTCCGCCAGTTCCTCCTTGGTGATCCCCAGCTGGGACGCGGCAAACTCAAGCGCTTCCACCGCCGCGGCTTTCACCTGCTTGAACTTGAATTTCCGGGAGATCCCGTCCACGATCAGAAGCGCCTGGGGCCTGGGGCTCAGAGCCAGCGCCCGCACCGCCTCCGACGCGATGGCGCCCCGGGCTGCCTGGGGCCATTCCTGGATCTGATGGCGCATCTTCTCCACAATGGCGTTTCCCCCATGGATGGCGGCGGCATAGAGCACCCAGCGCTTCTTGGACTCCGCTCCTGCCTCCAGCCATTTGTCGAACAGTTCGTTCACATAGACCGCCAGTTCATCTTCCCGAAGAGTCTCCGCCAGCAGCGCCGCGCTGGGACTGATGCCGCAGGGGGACATGCCGGAATAGCTTAACAGGATGGCCTGCAGATACTCCTCCGCGGCCTCCCCGCCGTCCTTTTTATGTACTTTGGAAAAAGGCGTCTCATATGCCCATGCAATGGTGCGTTTCTTATTCCCCTTGTGAATCTCTTTGACCAGATCCTCCTGGGAAATGTTCCTTTCGCCGGACTGCCCGCTCTCCGCGTTCAGCGCACTGTCAAGGAGCGCCCTGACCTTGCCGTTCTTCTCTTTCTCTAAAGCCTCCGCGAAAAGAGGCGCATATTTTGCGCTGTCCCACTTTGTCAGCACGCGGACAGCCACATCCCTGTCCGCCGCCTTTTTGGAGGAGAGCAGGGCAATGATATCTTGTTCCCAGTCCGTCTGTCGGTACAAAAGTTCCAGAAGCGCCTCTTTCACCGCTTTCGCCGTATCCTGGGCAAATCGCAGGATCTCCGCCTTATTTGCCTTGGGATCTTCCGAAAAGAGTTTCAGCCCCAGGATCCTCCCGGCGCTGTCTGCCTCCCAGACCGCCGCCGTCATTTCCTCCCGCCTGTCCGCCAGGTATTTGCGGAAGATCTCCAGCGCAGCGTCCTCGTAGACTTTCACTCCGTCCGGCCCCAGGCAGTAGGAAGCATCGATATCCGAATAAGCGGCCAGCTGGTATCTTAAGGGCAGTTTCACCGAATCAGCCGCCGAAAACAGTTCATCCACATCCTCCGCTTTCACATAATTATAACTAAACACAGAAACATACTTTTCAAACCCACTGCCCAGCATCAACAGGGCAATGCACTTATTGGTGAGCGCATCATATCCAAATCCCCTGCGGTAACTGTCCAGCTGCTTCCAGAAACCCTGTACAACCCCATAACTGTTCTTTCTGTTAGGATCGAGCAGCCTGTCCCCATAGGCGCAGAACGCCGCCATATCGTCAGTCTCACCCTGCAGGTAAGCCCTCACGCTGCCGCGGGCGCTGCTTTCCGTTATTTCCACAAAGGCATCGATCAATTTCACCTGCTGTCTGGAAGCGTCGGCTTTCCGCACCTCCTCATACTTCTTTGGATCTACGTTCTGCAGAATGGACATCATGTTGTTGTAAACCTCAAAGTCCGCCTGGGACATATAGTTCAGGTACTCTTCCCGATTGCGTCTGCACTGCGCCCCCAACACATCCAGCGCTTTCTGCTGTGCCGCCCAGCTTATGTATTCCCGGGGTTCGATGCCGAATATCTCATCATATTCCCCGATCCTTTTCACCCGGTCGCCCCGTACATCCAGAAACATCATGATATTCTGCGTGACAAAGAGGTTTGCCCTGAGGCAGATCTTCACCACGTTTTTCAGCCTCGGGGACAGAAGGTAATTCATATAACTGATGCCGCCGTAAAGCTGTATCATATATTGGTTGAAACCGGACTTTGTCTCCGCCATTTTCAGTATTCTCTGATCCACTCTGTCCTCGTTGACGGCATCCTTTATCTCTTTCCAATGAGCCAGCACTGCCGGATCCGTGTAGATCGTGGAAAACCCTTTCACAACCTCATCCTCATATTCCTTCATCAGCGGAATATCCTGCTCCTCCAACAGAACGCCGTCCTGCCCCACATCAGGATATTTGGTCGCAAAATATGCCCCAAGGAGAACCAGCCTGCCGCCGAGCGTTTTATCTTTCTGGTACGCAATGGCCTTTTTGAGATTCCCGGGATCATTATCCGCCAGCTTAATCAGATTGGGCATGCTGCGCAGGGATATACCCCGCACGATCTTTGGCGCATAAACAGCCGCTCTTTTCTCCGGTTCTGAGGGGAACATATCCTGTATATTGTTATAAAAAAAGTAGGAAGGGTCCGCCATCAGCACCGACATGCTCGTGGACTGTCCGGCAGCAAAAAGGAACTGCGCCAGCCTCCGCGCCTCCTCTTTTACGCCTCTGCCCGCCAGCTGATTGATATAGTTTGCTTTTTCGGCGGGAATGCCTGACAGATCCCTGAACGCCAGTTTCTCCACCTCCTGCCACTTTTCCCTTCCCAGCATATAGTCCTCCGCCAGAGTCAGTTCCTCCCCTGTGAACAGATTTGTCTGCTGCAGGATCTCCATAATCTTCATGATGCGTTGTTCTTCCGGTTGGATCATATCGTTGCCTCCTGTATATTATTTTTATGAGCATACCGCTCCATCCCATAGTCATATGTCACTTTCTGCCTGCACAAATACAGATATTCATTGATCTGTGTGTAGAGTTCCGCCGTCCGCTCCGTCTTTGTCTCCATCCGGTGGCGGCCTGCGGAAATTTCTTCAGCCAGTTCTTTCAACAATCCCGACAGATGTTTCATCCCATACCGCTCCGTCTTTGTCACGGCGCTCTCCAGTCCCTGTATGGTACTGTCGTGAACCGTGTCAAAGCCGCTCTGGTACAGATCCTCCATCAGGCTGAGAATGTCATCCGCTATCTTTCCGACTGCCGCGTATTTTGATCCGGAATCTCCTGCGACGCTCATATCTGCTCCTTTCTGTCCTGACCCTTGTTCTATCCGGCAAATATCCGGGATCTCACTTACTGTTCCGCCCAGGCGCCCGGGAAAGCGCCCCATATGCCTGATATTTACGCCTCAAAAAATGTATTCTGCACCGCCACAGGGTACATCCGCAGACGACCGTCTTTCAGATACAGTCTCCCCACAAAGCAGGGCGGCTCTCCTTTCGAGATCCTTTCCAGATACCGGATGGTTCCGGCTTCCTCCTTGGAATAGGCGACCTCTACAGTGACCTCCCTCTCTTCCTCATCGTACAGGGGCAGGGAAAGCTGCTGCCCGGTCTGGGAAAATTCCGCCGGTTCACAGGAATCGGGCTGCACGAACACCAGTTCCGCCGCCTCCCGCGAACTGCCTCCTGCCAGCCATGCTCTTTGCCGCTTTCCGATCTGCTCTGTGAAGAGTTTTCCGAAATCCCGGTAATACCAGCCCTCTATGTCGGACAGCGAAAGCCTTTGTTCTCCAACGACCTCTCCCCGGGTGTCCTGGCTGGAGGAAAGGCGTCCCCTCTCATCGCATTTCGCCCCGGTCAGCCTGATCCTGACTTTTGCAAGCTGCTCCATGGCAATGCCCAGTCCCCAGGGTGCCTGCGCTTTCTCCGTGAACTTCCTTTTCCGCCCTTTCTCGTAAAACATGGGCCTTGCGTTGGTATAAGTGTACCATTTTTTCGTATTTTCTTCCAGAAAATATATGGTTTCCCCCTCGTAACCCGTGCCGCTGTTAAAATGCTCCATGGCAATGCCGATCAGATCCAGGCTGCCCACGGGAACATATTCCGCCCTGAACTCCCCCGCGTGCTGCTTTATTTCCGCATTGTCCTTTGCCTGCTGCAGAAGCCGCACCCTCCTGTAAAGCCTTGTGATCTGCCCCATAAGGTCTTCCGTCCGAAAGGCGGCTTTCCGTTTAAAATATCTGTCATAGGAATCAAAAAGCCCCCGAAACCAGCCCTCAAAGTTGGCCAGCCCCGCGTTATGGCTGATCACCGCAAGCCGTTCCATATGATCCAGCACGTCCGGGGAGGTTCTGGAAAGACCGGTGCCCAGAAGTTCCTCCAGAAACCGCTTCATCTGCCCCGCCGCGTCCTGTACTCTGTCCATATCATAAGATGATTCTTCCGATGCTTCCTCTGCCAGTTCCTCCGGCGTCAGCTTGCCCGAATCCAGTTTGCACCACAGGATGGCAGCCGCTTTGTGTGCGCACAGTTCTTTCTTGTGACAGGTACAGGAAGAGTACTCCAGCGGGGACAGGAGTCTGACCACTGTCTCCGCTCCCGCTTCCCTGACGGGAAGGCGCACGGTGACGGTAGAAGCGTACTGGATCTGAGGCCTCACCTCCGAGACGACCTGGCTGACAAATCTCTGGAACTGCCTGTTGCCGAGGGTTTTCTTAAGGATGGGCAGGGGATATGCGTCAATTTCCCGGCGGACTTTATCGGAAACCGCTTCTGTCTGGTCAAGTTCCCCACCCTGCAACAGGTTTCCTGTCTGCGCGGGCACTTTCTCCCCTGCGCTTTCCGTCTTGTCGGGTTCGTCAGGACAGCCGGAATCTCCCTCCGCACTTTCCCTCAGGGTCAGTATGGCCTGCACCACATGGCGGCAGATGCTCCTGGACGGACAGCTGCATCTGCTTTCCCCAAGAGGGAAGCAGACCGTCACCGTCTCCTCCCCCACTTTCACCACAGCCTCGTCCCCCAGACTCTGCACCTCTGCAGCAGACTCCTCTTTATCCTTATAGGCTCGTTTTACGATCCCCTTATTACTGATGCCGATGAGATAATCATCGTCCACATCGGCCAGCCTTTCTTTCCATTCATTCATCACATCTGTCGTCCCCGTCATGATCCATCCCCGGTTCCGCCTGTGTTCCGGCGTCCCGCTGTCATTCGCTGCATTCCTATAAGATCGTCTTCCCCATCCATTCCGCCAGTTCCTCCGGCGTCATCGCCCCCACAAAGGCTCCCATATCGGCCAGATCCGCTGCGGCGTTCCTGTTATAATTGGGAACCGCTTCCATATCCAGCGCCGTCAGCACCACCAGCTTCGCGCCGCTTTCAATGATTCCCTTTGCCACGCTGTAAAGAGGCTGGCAGCTTCCGCCCTCATACAGATCGGTGACCAGCACCACCATGGTGCGGTACGGAAAATCGATCAGCCCCTCGCAGTAGGCCAGGGCTCCCGCGATATTGGTTCCCCCGCCCAGCTGGACGCTCATCAGCGTCTCCACCGGATCCTCCACATAGCCGCTGAGATCCACCACATTGGTGTCAAATATCACCAGCCTGGTATCCAGCATGGGCAGTTTTGCGAAAATGCCCGCCATGATGGCGCTGTGAATCACGGAATCCAGCATGGAACCGCTCTCGTCCACACAGATCACCACCCGCCACTGATTATATTTTCTCATGCGGGAGTTAAAATAGACGTTTTTCAACACCAGCTGCTGACGTTCCGCATCATAATTTTTCAGGTTCCTGCGGATGGTCTTCTTCATATCCAGGTTCCTTGCCGATCTCACCGGGCTGCTGGCGTTGCGGTTCAGCTGCCCGAAAAAGGACATCCTGACCTCCTGCTCCAGCTTCCTGGCTATCTCCTCCGCCACTTTCCTCACGATCTCCCTGGCAAGCTGCAGCACTTCGCCTTTCATCATATGCTTCAGTTCCAGTATGGTCTTCAGCAGTTCCCTGTTAGGTTCCAGCTTCCGCAGCACCTCCGGATCCGTCACCAGTTCCGTCATGCCATATTTTTCCAGCGCGTGACGTTCCATGATCTCCACCGTCCGCTTCGGGAACAGCGTCTTGATCTGGCGCAGCCAGTAGGGCACGGTAAGCTGGGAATCCCCGCTGCCACCGATCCTGTCCTTTCGTACCTCCTGCTCCTCACCGTATTCCCTGGAGTAAAGATAATCCAGCACATTTTCCATATCCATATAGTTGATCCCGCCGGAAGAAAAGGAAATCTGTCCGGCGGAATATTTCCCCAGAACCAGCCGCCACCGGTTCAGGATCTCCTGCTCGTCAGCCATATCAACCTCCATACCGCTCTGCTTTCACATAAGCGTCCACTTCCGCCCCGTAAGAATACCACTCGGGCAGTATCTCCTCCCGCTCCAGGATATCGCCCCGCTTCTTTCCGTGGAGTCCCGCCGCCATCCCGGCGATCCTGTCCGTCTCCCTGGGGGTAAAATAGGTGAACGCCATGCGCAGTTCCGGCAAAAGTTCCATAAACTCTTCCGCCGTCACCTGCCCGAAGAAAGCGTCCAGCATCTTCAGGAAAGCGTCCCCGATAAACACCAGATCCCTGGCGGTATAAAACAGGCCCTTGAAAAACTGCGCCGTCCCCAGCAGCTGTTCCCTGGTTCCCGTCAGATACCCCCGGCAAGCCATTTCCGCTTCCGCCGCCGTCTCCCGGCCGCTGCCATATAAAATGCCGTGGATGCAGCCGTTCAGCCCCGGATGGATCTGGCTGTCCCGGATCATCTTGGACAGGGCGTCATAATAGGCCTGACGCTCCTCATTCTTTCCGGCATCTTCCGCGGCTCCGGCCCTGTCCTGTCCCGTGACCTGATACAGAAGTTTCAGCGCGTTCATGCAGGCCGCCAGATCCTCATCCCTGATCTTTGTCATGGAGGGCAGCAGGCTGATCAGTTTCCTGCACCCTATCCGGATCAGGCTTCCGAATTCCATGGAGGAACCGTACAATTCCCCCAACTCCTCCATCATCAGAAAGGATCGCAGAGCCTCCGCCAGGGAATAGAAATCCGTATCCTGCAGCATCAGTTCATGCACCCTCTCATAGACCGGCTGCAGCTGTTCGCCCAGGCTCATCTCAAACACATGGGTCAAAAGGATCGCGCCCTCTTTCGCGCCCATCTCCGCCGCAAGCCTTTCCTTTACAATGCCATTTGCCGCCTCCTCTATGCTGCCGCCGTAGACGGACACATCGATCAGAGCGGCATCCACCTGTGCGCTCCATTTATATTTCCAGATCTCCCGCATCAGGTTCTTGTCCCGTTTCAACTGCAGATTCGGCCCCTTTACCTTTCTGGCAAAGGCTGTGCCAAGAAAAGCAGTCCGGTTGAAAAAGATGCTCTCCTGCCTGTGTTTTGGATTGGAAAAAATGGTCAGGGTGGCCTCGGATTCCAGAGTGGAGCCTGTCTTTAGCCGGAATTTCCTGCACTGCGCCCGGAAATCATGGATAATGGGCGGGACGTCGGCCTGTTCGCACAGTTTTCCCACCTTTTTCCCCGTCATGCGCTTTTGCAGGATCCGCATGGGAGTGTCCGAGGCCATGTTATACTCTCCCTTTACAAAAGAGGACAGCACCGCGTCTGTCAATTCATAGGCTCCCGGTTCCCGCTTGCCCCGCAGTGCCGCCAGCCCTTTCGCCATGGAACAGGCGCAGATCTCATCATAGGTGGACAGATAGCCTTCCTTCCGCCGGGTCTCCTTGCCGGAGGAAACGATCAGATCCAAGACCGCGCCGCCATATGGGGCATCCGTGTTCCCCTCCTCCAGCGCCTCCCATATCTTCTGGTAAAATCCGGGGAAAGGCATACCGCTGGCGTAGCCGTTCAGCGCATCCGCCGCCTCCATGGAATAGGGCATGAGATAGACGCCCTGATCCTTGACGGGCACTTTGGCAGTGTCAGGACGCTTTCCCACAGCGGCGGTCAATCCTGTGGCGGGATGTTCCGCCGTCGTTCCGGCATCCGCCGCCATCGCTTCGGCGTTCTTCGCCATCGTCCCGGCATTCTCCGCCACTGTTTCGGCGCTTTTCACCGTCATCTCGGCATCCGCCGCCACCGTTTCGGCGTTCTTCCCGGTCAGCAGCGCTTTCAGCGCCGGTGTGTGGAATCCTCCCGTGACCACCAGGACCGTATCCCGTCCGGGGACTGCCGCTTCAGCATACTCCCTGATCCGTTCCGCCATATACCGCTCCCTGGCAAGGCAGCCTTCCTCCTCCAGCGTCTCCTGCCGGGTATTTTCCCTTGCCAGCGCACAGTAGGTGAGCAGGTTGGAAAACCACTCTTCATCCTCCTGCGCCAGTCCGTTCAGTTCAAAATACTTTTCCCAGAATTCGTCAAAACTGCGCAGCCCCGTCTTCTCGCACAGCTGCTTCAGGTACTCGTTCCGGGAGAGCAGATAATCGTCATTGTAATTATTTTTCTCCGCTTCCCTGTTCAGCAGACCCTTTCCCGCCACGGACGCCGCCAGGATATCCCCGTAAGGCAGATCGATGAAAGCCGTCCTGATCCCAAGCTTTTCCCCCTCCCGCAGAGCCGCCAGTTCGGGGGAATAGTCCAGAAAAGGATAATAACATTTATACCGCTCCTTTTCCGCAGAGATCCGCCCGGCCTCGTCATGATAGGAGTAATAGATGGCAAAGGGCGCCTCCGTATCCTTATGTACCATGACCGGGATCAGGGAACCGGCATTATCCGGCCCCTCCACAAGTATGGCGCAGGGACGGACACGCCCGATCATCCGCCTTACATGGAAAGCGCAGGCCGGACTGTGGTGACGGACGGGAAGCAGGATTATCTCAGCCATTTCCTCGCTTCGTAATATTTTCTCCATAATCCACCTTCCCTGTCGCTCTTGTCCCGGATGACCGTGTTAAAGTATTCCTTTACCTTTTCCAGGTCGTCCCTGTTCTCCTTGGAGACCGCTCCCACCAGATTCTGCACCAGACAGTCCATATCGATCCGGGCATCCCCGTAATAATAACCCGTGATCATGGCCTGATAGTACACCGACACCGCCTCCGCCGTGCTCATCACCGCCGAGGGCTTATCGATCCTGTGGCCATAGGAAGAAACGCCCTCCCGCAGTTCGTGGTAGGTAGACGCCAGGATCTCCGCCACATCCTCCTCCGCCTGCATTTGGATATGGCTCTCCTCCGCCAGCTTGTTCACCTCGTTCATGATGATCATCTTTTCCATGGCCGCTTCCCGCACAGGCATCACGGTCTCGAAGTTAAAACGCCTCTTCAGGGCGCTGCTCATCTCGTTGACGCCCTTATCCCTGGTATTGGCCGTGCCGATCACATTGAAGCCCGCTTTCGCGAACAGGAAACCGTCGTCCCCCAGTTCCGGCACATTTAAAACCTTGTCGCTGAGCACGCTGATCAGGCTGTCCTGGATCTCCGCCGGGGTTCTGGTGATCTCCTCGAACCTGGTCAGGATCCCCTTTTCCATCCCCACATATAAGGGCGCAGGCACCAACGCTTCCCGGCTGGGCCCCTTGGCCAGCAGCATGGCGTAATTCCAGGAATATTTGATCATATCCTCGGTGGTTCCGGCAGTTCCCTGTATGGTGTTGGTGCTGACGCCGCTGATGGCCGCCGAAAGCAGTTCCGAGAGCATGGTCTTGGCCGTCCCCGGCTCTCCCACCAGCATCAGCCCCCGGTTCCCCGCCAGCGTCACGATGCAGCGCTCCACCAGGGCGTCGTTGCCGAAATACTTTTTCTCGATGCGGTATTCCTTTCCCTCATATTCCAGGGGCTTCTGGCTCCCCAGGATAAACGTCCTCACCGCCCGGGGCGACATCTGCCAGTTTTCCGGCCGAAGTCCCGTGTCGGTTCCCTTCAATGCTTTCAATTCCTCCTGATAGCGCACCTCTACAGGGGGTTTTATCAATGCCTGTTCCATAGTTTCACCTCTTGTTGTTTTTATCTCTGATCGCCTGACCGTTTCTTTTCATGGCAATTCCCTATACGACAGCCTCCACCAATACCTTATCACCCAATCTGATCTTCTTCAAGCCGATCTCTTTTTTCTGATTGAAGTTAAAACTGAGCATATATCCTGTTTTCAGATGATAGTGTTCCAGGTAGCCTGCCAGCTGTTCTTCTCCGCGTTCGTTATAGGAATCTCCCCGCCATATCTTCATCTCAATGATAAATTGGCTTCCATTATAGTCAACGATCAGGTCAGTGCGCTCCTGATTCCTGGTACGGGATTCCACATAAAAATTTCCCGTCCCATTGATGATCGGTTTCAGGTAAAGCATGAAATACCGCCGTCCATCCTCTTCAACAAACTTATCCTTGCTGTCGCCATAAATATCATCAAAATGCTCTACAAATTTAGCAAGAATCAACTCCATATCCAACTGCCCGTTTTTTATAAACTGATTCTTACTTCGCAAAGCCAGCCTGTACATATCGCCATTCTGGACTTTAGGCAGGGTAAGGAAATAATTATACAGCCGTGTTTCAAAAATCCTGTTGGCAATCTGCACTGTTTCATGCTCCGCTTTTACAAATCCGAACATAAGCAGCATATCCATCGCCTGATCATCCGCATTATAGGCAATGACCTGACCCTGAAACATAAGCAGATATATCATATCCTTCAATTCCGGATATTCGTTTAACTGTCTGATCAAGGATTCGAACAGCGTGTTTTTCTCTGACAGCAGTCTCTTCACCGCTTCCAGCACACCTGCCCTTGTCCATACTTTTTTCTTATCCTCAAAGTTTTCTGTACCCGTGATCTTCTCATCCATCAATTTGCAAAGTCTGGAAACCAGAAACGGATAACCGGAAGTATAATCATAAATCAGTCCTGAAATTTCCCCAACATCCATGCCGGTATGAAAATCTGCTTCATACTGGTCCAACATTCCTGCGATATCAGCTGCGGAAAAACTCATCTCTACATCAAAATCAGCAGCGATATTCCATGGACTGTTTTGCTTATGCTCATCCTCCGGACGAATCTTTCGCTTCATGTTGCGGACATCATAAACTCCGGCAAGGATTACCGATTGGAAAACAGGCGTAACATCCCTGTCAAGATAATACGCCCGAAGCTGTGCCAGGAAATCAAGGAATACCTGATTATTAGCGGCTGTATCCGCCTCATCGATGATCAGGACAACCGGACGTTCCGATTGTCCGCACCATTCGCTGAAACATTCAAAGATTTCCGCCATTTTCAGGTTTCCATCTTTGTCGCCTGCCAGTTCCGCTATTTTTTCTTTTGGCTGATCCGGAATGTCCGTCCTGTTCCGGACCACTTTCTCAACCTCTCTCGCCAGTCCATTCACAAACGCGGATTCATTCACAAAATCCGAAGAACTCATTTTTTGGAAATCGAGACTTATCACAGCATAGTCCTGTCTCAAAAAAGCGGCGAGCGCCCGCAGGGTAGTCGTCTTGCCATACTGCCGCGCTCTGTTAACAGCAAAATACTCCCCCCTGTCTACCATCGCTTTGATAGCCTCAAGCCTTAACCCAAGGTCAACCATGTAATGCTCCGTCGGTTTACAGGCGCCATTCACATTAAATACTTTCGCCATCTTACTATCTCCCACAGCATTTCTTATACTTTTTCCCGCTTCCGCAAGGGCAGGGATCGTTTGGATAAATTTTCTTCTCTTTTACGATAGGGGTGCGGTTCTCTTCCGTTTTCCATTTTCTGAACGATGCTTCAAACTGATCCATCTGCTGCTGATACCACTGACTTTCCTCTTCCTTCCCCAGATGATCCGCCATCTGCCGTGCACGCATGAAGAGAATCGAATTATCCGCAGTACATGGTACGCCCCAGGTCACTTTCCTGATCACATCATAGGCTTTCTCAGCCTCGCCGTTTTCAGAGAGAATCCAACTGAAACCGATAATCCCATTCACATTCTGGGGATCCTTCGCCAGCCAGCTTTCATAGTGTTCGTATGCTTCCGTTACCTTTCCCTCCCGGAAAAGGGCGTCTCCGATACCACACTGAAAGCAGCTGCCGTCTTCGTCCATCCAGTCAAATATTTCCAGTACCTTCCGGCAAAATGCAATCCTTTCCTCATCTTTCCCCGCATTTCCCAGTTCCATCTCATAATCCTGAAGCCATTCATCGACAGGATAGATAAATTCCTGTTCTTCCATCAGGCCATATATGGAATAAGTTTTCTCCTCCTGCTCCACAGCGGAGAGGAACAGCTTCCAGGCATCCCGCCAGAAAGCCAGCCCCTGCTCTTCCTTATGATTCTCAAAGCATTCATATCCCTTTTGGGCGAGGTCGTCCCACTCATCCCATTCCGTTTCTATATGGTGGTCATCCTCCATGTCAATACTTGCCTGCAGCATTTCTTCCAGACAACGCTGATACCTTTCTTCATCAAATGCCTTTCCCTGCTGCAAAATATCAAAGATTTCTGTCAGCGCCACCGCCCCGATCTTGTCCTTTGCCTCCGACTTTGAATATCCCGCCGCCAGCAGTTTTTCATAGATGTCTTTCGTACAGGGCGGATCGTTTGCCTTTAACTGGTTGTCCACCACCTCCAGAATCGTCTTTTTTAATCTTAAGTTTGCCATGATTGTAATCTTCTCCCTTCATAAAAACCAATATACAAAATCAATTCCGAAACATCCATGCCTCCCGATGATTCCCATATACAATATTCACATCTTGACAATTTGATAAAAATGAGCAACTATCTTTTATAATATCATCCAAAACTCATTTTTACAACAACCTTCACAGTTCAATTATGGCTGTATTTTAACTGAAATGTGTTAAATGGGAAAAGCACAGTATCATAAATCATTCCGGATAAAGAGCCTTATCATCGGAATTTATAAAAAAATCAGAAAAATGAAAGGATTCCGCTTTGTCAGACGTATTACTTAGAAAGGACAAAGTCAATCCGGCAAAAACGGAGGCATTTATGCACATCAGACAGAAAAAACATTTTTTTAATAGAAGAAACAATACCCTTTCCCGGCACGTCATCCGGTGGGCGGCCTTATTCCCCGCCCTGTTCCTGGCCCTATCGCTGACCGGCTGCGCCCTGGGAGATTCCGGGGACGAGAATGACTCCCCCTATGTCTTCGAAACGCAGTTCTACTCCCCCGCAGGCGGCGTGGAGGATTTCACGGTATTTGAAAATTCTGTCTACTACAGTACGTTTGACGGCGAATTTTACCGGTGGACGCCGGGAGAGGAGGCTCAGAAACTGGATATAGAGCCTTTCCTGTCGGAAGTCGGCAACCCTGCTGACAGCCGTACCCTTCAGGCGGATCCCCAGGGGAATCTGTATGTATTTTATCGTGTGAAAGATAGCCAGTCCGCTTCTTCAGCCGAATATCTGGTGAAGTATGACGCTGCCGGAAAGGAACTTGCCAGGGAGAGTGTCACCCTGCTCACCCGCCAGTTCATCCCCGGCGAGACCATGGTGGACGCGGAGGGGCGGCTCTATCTCCGGGGAATGAACAACATCCTGCTGTTTGACGGACTGTGCGGCTATCTGGGGGAGGCCAAATGTGCGGAAGAGGAAAACCCGGAATGGCTTGCAGGGGATACAGAGGGACATGTGTACTGCAGTGTTCGGAATTTCCGGACAGACCAGGAATTTATTCGGGAAGTGGTCTATGGTGAAGGGGACGCCCCCATCACATTCTCAGGGGACATAAGCGACCGGTTCCAGGGCGGGAACTATCTGGCGGCTTATGGGGAAAACGGCTTCCTGACTTCCATGGACAATTCCCTCTACCTCTATGACACGGCGGCGGATACCCAGACAATTCTGCTGCAATGGGCAAACTGCGACATAGATCCCGATACCGTGCGGAGGGTTACCACACTGGCGAACGGGCGCATCCTTGTGTACCTGCAGGAGACCACGGACACCGGAGAACTGGCCCTGCTGACGGAAATCCCCAGGGAACAGGCTGCCCAAAAGGAAACCATCACCTTGGGCATCCTGGAGGCGGGCAACAGCCATCTGCTGCGCTGTGTATCCCGGTTCAACAGAAATTCCCCGGACTATCGCATTGAGATCAGGGAATATTATGATGTACTGCTGGATTCCGACCAGCCGGAGGCAGTGGAGGAAGCCCGCACTGCCCTGCATCTGGACATCGTCTCCGGCCGATGCCCGGACATCCTGGTGCTGGAATACGATGACCTGGAAACCTATGCCTCCAAGGGGCTTCTGGAGGATCTGGCCCCCTATCTGGAAGCCAATGATCAGTTGGAACTCTCGGACAATGTGCTGGATTCCTATACGTTCGATGGAAAACTCTGCGCTCTTCCCGGCGCCCTGAAGATCAGGACCATCATAGGACGCTTAGGCGACCTGGGACAGCTGGGGGAGCAGGAGGGATGGACACTGGAGGAAATGGTGGATTTCATGGACAGCCATCCCGACCAGACTGTGTTCTCCGCGGATGCCGGGGAACTCCTTGCGTACTGCCTTACTTTCAACCAATCCCGTTTTGTGGATCAGGAAAGCCATACCTGTGACTTCACATCCGATGCCTTCATAAGCCTGCTGGAATTCTGCGGACGCTTTGCGGGCAAACAGGCGGACGAGGGGAAAGCCGTCCTGAATCTGATGGGCAGGGAAGACGGCGCCCTGCTGCACGAGGTGGAACTTGTCCGCCCGGAGGACATTGCCCTGCTGATGCAGATCCTGCCAGTGGCGAAACTGAACGCCATTTCCTGTCTGGGATTCCCCGCCCTGGACGGACAGACGGGATGCCTGCTGGAGGATTGCGGCGGAACCTGCGCCATCTCCGCCAAGTCAGAATACAAGGAGGAGGCATGGACTTTCCTGGAAATGCTTCTGACAGGGTGGGACAGCCCACCTGAAACCTTTTCCGCCCTTCTGTACACGCAGGGCTTCCCCACGGAACTGAATACCAGGGAACAGTACTTTGCAAAGGTTACGGAAGATCCTTACCTGCTGCAGGAAAACGGGGAGATTCTCATGAAATACGGAGAACCTGCCCGGGCCTTCGGACATTCCCTCGTCCAAAACGGCGTGCGGGTATACTTCTATGTACCCCTCCCCGAGGAGACAGACCTTATATGCAGGCTGCTGGATTCCGCCACCACCGTCCGGGGAGGCCGCCAGATCCTCTCCATCGTCTCCCAGGAGGCGCCGGCCTACTTTAACGGCCAGAAGAGCGCGGCGGATGTGGCGGCGATCATCCAGAACCGGGTGTCGGTGTACCTGGAGGAGCAGGAGTGATCTCCTGTCCCCCTGATGCCCCGCGAGCCTGCCACAGCTGCCGCGCTGCTCTTTCCACCTTTTTGCTCCGGCAGTCACGGAACAAAAACGGAATACGTTACGAAATCACTCCCGCCAGCTTCCCGATCCAGTACGCCAGCCCCAGCAGCCAGCTTGCAAAGATCCCGTACAGGATCACCGGCCCTGCGATGGTGAAGATCTTACACCCGATACCAAAGACCTGTCCCTCCGTCTTGTACTCGATGGCGGGAGCCGCCACGCCGTTGGCAAAGCCGGTGATGGGCACCAAAGCCCCCGCGCCGCCCCACTTGACGATCTTAGGGTAAATATTAAATCCCGTAAGGAGCACGGATGCCAATACCAGCAACAGGGAACACCAGCTTCCCGCGGTCTGTTTATCCAGCCCCCTATTGGCCGCGTAATTCAAGATCAACTGTCCGATGCAGCAGATGATGCCGCCGGTGACAAACGCCTTGACCATCTGCAGTCCCAGGTTATGGGTGGGCGTTACCTCTTTCACATATTTTTCGTATTCTTTCTGCTGCTGTTCCTTTTCCTGTATTGTCTCTGCCATATCTGACCTCCTGTCCCGGTTCTGCTTCTCACTTTTCGTTCCGAAACCCTTTTATATTTTCAACTGATGCATTGTAACAGTTCTGACAGCCCCTCCCGCGAAGTCAAAATTGCGTTTCTATGCAATTTTGCGAGACCCTGCATTTCCCTCAGTATTCGCAGAAATACTGTTTTTATGCGTTCCTACAACATCAAACCACAAAAAATCTGTTGAACCTGAAAATCCAATCTGTTATAATATGCACAGGACGCGACCGTTTACAAACGTGCACTATTGACGCACGCATAAATGTGCAAACCTTTTATTAGGTTTGCACTTTTTTCAAGTTATTGACTCCTGCGGGAGTTAAACAGACCGATCATTTTACGACCTAAGGGAGGGCACATGGGAAAATATCTCAAAAAATATTGGTTCTTCGCATTTCTGGCTCCCATCTTTATGATGGGGGAGGTGCTTATGGATCTGCTCCAGCCAAGGCTTATGAGCATCATCGTGGATGAGGGCGTGCTGGGGTTGTCCAACAACAATGTGGGCAACCTTTCGCTGGTTCTGTCCACGGGACTGAAAATGATCGGCTTTGTGGTGCTGGGCGGTTTCTTCGGCGTTATGTCGGGGGTTTTCGCCAACCTGTGCAGCCAGAATTTTGGAAATGACATCCGAAAGGACGCTTTTGGCCAGATCATGAGCCTGTCCTTCGAACAGACCGACCGGTTCACCACCGGCTCGCTGATCACCCGCGTCACCAACGATATCACACAGCTGCAGAATCTGGTGATGCAGTGCATCCGAGGCTTTGTCCGCACCTTTATGCTCTTTGCGGGCGGAATCGTGAGTCTGCTGCTTTTGGACTTAAGCTTCGGCGTGGTGGTGGCCTGCGGGCTGCCCTTAGTGGTCTTGTGCGCCGCCTTTTTCCTGTCAAAGGCAAACCCCAGGTTTTACATATTGCAGGATAAGCTGGATAGGGTAAATAATGTGATGCAGGAAAATGTCTCCGGCTCCCGGGTGGTAAAGGCCTACGTCCGTGAAGAACATGAAAAGAACCGCTTTGAGACCGCAAACGGGGATCTGGTGGGGACGCAGCTTGATATCCTGCTGCTGTTCTCCTATATGACCCCTATCATGAACATCATATTGAATGTTTCCATCGTAGCCATTATCAAAGTGGGCTCCATCCAGGTGGCCGCAGGAGGAACCACACCCGGAAACGTGATGGCGGCAATTACTTATATCTCCCAGATCCTGAATGCCGTCATGCGGGCTGCCATGATCTTCCAGACCGTGTCAAGGGGCGTTGCCTCGGGCAGGCGCGTGAACGAGATCTTGGACTGCGACCCGGCTATCCGGGACGGCTCTTTCACCGGAGACACTGCCTGCAGGGGACAGATTGAATTTCGGAACGTATCATTCTCCTATCCCGGCATGGGGGACCGCAAGATTCTGGACAATATCTCCTTTACCGTCCGCCCCGGCGAAACCTTTGCCATCCTTGGCTCCACCGGCTGCGGCAAATCCAGCATGGTAAACCTGATCCCCAGGTTCTATGACCCTGTGGAGGGGCAGGTGCTTGTGGACGGTGTGGATGTGAAAGATTACCCCTTAAAGGAACTTCGGGGACGGATCGCCGTTTCCCTGCAGAAAAGCGAGATTTTCTCCACCACCATCGGCGGCAACATCCGCTGGGGGAATCCGGACGCTTCCATGGAACAATTGAACCATGCCGCAGAGACCGCCCAGGCCATGGAGTTTATCCGTACGAAAGCGGAGGGCATGGATACTCCGGTCACTCAGGGCGGAACCAGCCTTTCCGGCGGCCAGAAGCAGCGTCTTGCCATCAGCCGGGCGGTGTTGAAAGACGCTGAGATCCTGATCTTTGACGATACCACCAGCGCCCTGGACCTGAAAACGGAGGCAAAGCTTTATGCCGCCCTGAAGCGGGAGTACCCCCACACCACCAAGATCATCATTGCGCAGCGCATCGCCTCGGTCAAGGACGCCGACCGCATCGCCATACTGGAAAACGGCAAGATCGCGGCTCTGGGCACGCACGCCCAGCTGCTGGCGGAGAGCGAGATCTATCAGGATATCTATCACTCGCAGGCTAAAGCCTGAAAAGGCGAAAAGTTTCGCCTCGAAGAATCGCAAGGGCGGCGATTCTTCCTGTAGATGGAAATTCTTTCCCCGCCAAGGGCATTGCAGTGAAGAGACGGAACAAGCTGCCGTAAACGGCCACTGGATAAAACAGTCTCGGAACGAAAATGCCCGGAAGAAAATTTCAGCTGCGACCTTTGCAGATGAAATTTTCTTCCCCGCCAAGGGCATTGCAGTGAAGAGACGGAACAAGCTGCCGTAAACGGCCACTGGATAAAACAGTCTCGGAACGAAAATGCCCGGAAGAAAATTTCAGCTGCGACCTTTGCAGATGAAATTTTCTTCCCCGCCAAGGGCATTGCAGTGAAGAGACGGAACTGGAATAGGAGAAAAACAAATTGGCTGAAACAAGAGAACAACCCAACTTAAATAATTATAAGATTCCCGGCGCCAGGGGGCCAAGGAACCGGAACGCCGTGGAAAAGGCCAGCGACAGGAAAGGCACCCTGCGCAAACTGATCCGCTATTTTTCCACGGAGAAAAAACGGATTGCCGTGCTTCTTGCCTGCGTGGTAGCAACCGTTATCACTTCCGTCTACGCTCCCAGACTGCAGAGCCAAGCCATCGACAGCATCACAGAGAGGCGTTATGGCGACCTGAACTTCTATCTGACGATGATGCTGGCGTTTTACGGCTTCCAGAGCCTCTTGACACTGTTCCAGGGGCGTTTCAGCGCCCTGCTCAGCCAGAGCATTGTAAAACGGATGCGGAACGACCTCTTTGACAAGATCGTAAACCTGCCCATCCGCTACCTGGACAGCCATCCCCACGGCGACATCATGAGCCGCATGACCAACGATATTGAAAATGTTTCCGCCACCATTTCCCAGTCTCTGAGTTCCCTGGTGTCGGGATTCCTGACCATCCTGGGCACGGTGGCGATGATGCTCTACCTCTGCCCCAGCCTGGCGTTTTTGTCCTGCGCCACGGTGATCCTCACTGTCACCGCTACCAAATTCCTGTCCACCGCCATGCGCAGATTTTACCGCAGGCGGCAGGTGCTTTTGGGCAGCCTGAACAGCACTGTGGAGGAGATGGTCACAGGCTATAAGACCGTTGTGGCATACAGCAGAGAGGATGCCGTACTGGAGGATTTCTCCAAAACCTCCGACGAACTGACCAAGGTGGGCATCATGGCGGAGATCCTGGGCGGTTCCATGGGCCCGGTGATGAATGTCATCAACAACATCAGCTTCGTCATCATTGCGGCATTCGGCGGATATTTTGCCATCAACGGCACCATCACCATCGGCGTCATTTCCGCTTTCATCATTTACGCCAAACAGTTTGGACGTCCCATCGATGAACTGGCGCAGATCTACGGCCAGATCCAGACCGCCATCGCCGGGGCGGAGCGCGTCTTTGCCATCATGGAACAGCCCTCCGAGGATAAATCCGGCGAGCGCAGCATGGATTCCTCCAAAGGAGTCATTACTTTCCGGAATGTGAACTTTTCTTATGTAGAGGGAAAACGCGTGTTAAAGGACTTTGACCTGCAGGTTTCCGCCGGACAGAAGGTGGCCCTGGTGGGTTCCACGGGAAGCGGCAAGACCACCGTGGTCAATCTGCTCATGCGCTTCTATGATGTGGACGGCGGTGAGATCTTGATAGACGGCGTGAACATCCGCAACATTGATTGTGACAATCTGCGGCGCAACACTGCCATCGTATTGCAGGACACGGTGCTGTTTGCGGATACCATCGAACGCAATCTGAAATACGCGAATGACCACATCACCGATAAGGAAATGGAGCAGGCGGCCAGGCTGTGCCACTGCCATAACATGATCGCAGGCATGCCGGAGGGCTATCAGACCTTGCTCTCCCAGTCCGGTCACAACCTGTCCCAGGGACAGCGCCAGCTTTTATCCATTGCCAGGGCCTTTCTGGCAAAGCCCAAGATCCTGATCCTGGATGAAGCCACCTCCAACGTGGACACCAGAACGGAGAAGCATATCCAGGACGCCATGGTCCGACTGATGGAGAACCGCACCAGCCTCATCATCGCCCACCGTCTCTCCACCATACAGGATGCGGACCGCATCGTGGTCATGGATCAGGGACGGATCGTGGAGACGGGAAACCACGAACAGCTGCTGGAACAGAAAGGCAGGTATTACGAACTGTACATGACACAGTTTGCGGGACAGGCGACCTGAAAGTCAGGCTTCTTCCTCTTTCCCTTCTCTTCCCGCGGTGGCGATCAGAGCCTTATCCACATCCTCCTCATAGTTGCGCATGGCAACCTCGATGGGCGTGGGATCCTTGGTGAGGCGTCTGCCGCCGATATGGTTAAAAAAGACGATGATGCCCGCCGCCAGCCCCAGGGAATAGGACACCTCCAGGGTGTTCAGACCCTGCGGCTCCCTGTTCATGACCATCCTGTACACTTCCGTGAACACGTCATTGATGCCCACGTCATTGTGGTACGCCATAATGGTAAAGGCCGTTCCAAAGAAGCTGATCAGGCACACCAGCGCCGCTTTCAGCCACTGCCTCCAGCCCTTATGCCTGTCCACGCTGACCCATTCCACCAGCACGTCCGGCTCTCCCACGATCTGCACCGTCACATTGGGACAGGTCTCCTCCATCAGTTCCACCAGCTTCAGGGCGCTGATCACGCAGCGCTTTGCATCCTGCTTTCCGAAATGATGGGCTTTCAACGCTTTCAGCTTTGCCGCTGTCACATTGTCGGCACACCGCAGTTCCCCCAGGTCGGATACAAACACATCCTCCGACTGCACTTCCACATTCCTGTCGCACTTTAAATAAACCGTCACATTTGACATCCAAGTACCTCTCTCATCTGATCCGCAAGACTACCGGAAACCGGCAAACCGCTTTTGCTTCGGCACTCCATACCATTGAACAGCAGCATAAGATCATGCCGATCGTCAGCGGCGCTCAGGATGCCGTCCTGTGGAACTCTGTGATAAAATAAATCAGGGAACCGCACAGCTTTCCGATGGCCATACTGAGGACCGCCAGCCCGATCCCGTGACGGAACGAGATTCTCCTTGTCAGAATCGGGATGCTGTCCAGCATTTCCGCTATGGCAAGGGCCAGGCAGCCTATGAACATACCGGCGAAAAGCCCGTATACCGCCTGGCTGAACACGCCGAGCCCGTTCCACAGCGCCATTTTCTCAGGGAAGCGGTTCTGCAGCCATGCGCCGAACTGGCAGTATTCGGAGAAAATGCTTAAAACGCATCCTGTCATCGTGCCGAATATGACCATCTCCTCATACAACACTACTTTCCTTGACGTATGCGTCTTTCCCGCAAAGCGGGGCACCAGCCCCACCGCCACCAGCACGGTGAACACGCCTGCGGATGACAGCATACCGTAGCTTGCCCCGATCATGATCAAAAACAGGGTTCTCATGCACCATTCCCCTTTCCTGCGCGTCATATATCGCGTATTATCTGTAAAAAGGGGACTTTTTATACATGAAAAAAGCCACTTCTGTGGCTCTTCTTGTTCCCCCTCACAGGCATCTGATCCTCTCCAGGGTGATATTCCCACAATACTGCAGGGAAATGCTCTGTCTCCGGCTCACCCGGCTGCTGCCCATGGTGATATCACGGAAAACAATATTTTTCAGTTCGTGCCCCGGCTCATCGAATCCCACCAGCTCGATGGCCTCGCAGGGCACCCACTCCGACTCATGGCCGAAATACTCGCCCAGGATCCGCATTCCCTCAAAGCTGCAGTTTTCAAACACAGGCGGTTCGGGCGCACCGATCCCGTCGTCATTATACCCTACGGAATGGAACAGCACCCTGGCGGCGGAGCAGTCCCTGACATGCACATCGCGGACATAGCCGCCCCGCTTCTTTGTGCCCTTGATCTCGATGCCGCACATGGAACTGCCCATATCGCAGTCCCAGATCCGCACGTCGCTGACCCCGCCCGACATCTCGCTGCCGATGGTGATGCCGTGTCCGAAAGCGCTCTTACAGTCAAAGATCCACACATGCTCCGTAGGCCTCGCGATCTCGTTGCCTTCCGGATTTTTCCCCGACTTTACCGCAATGGCGTCGTCACCGGTGTAGAACATACAGCCGAAAATAGTGCAGTTGGTGGAGGAATCGGGATCCCAGCCATCCCCGTTCCACACATTCGTGGAAGAAAAGGTACAGCCCTCCGTCACAATGTTGTCGGAATAGATCATCTGCAGGTTCCAGCTTGCGCCATCTTTAAAAGTCACTCCCGACAGGTAGATATCCTGGCAGTTCGCCATGTGTATCAGCCTGGGACGCACGCGTCCGGGAATGGTCTCCGGTTTTTCGCATTCGTTGATCTTATCCCCCAGGGAAGCCAGATAATCTTTCAGACGCTCCGTCTCGGAGGCGATCACCTTTTCCGCCAGGCTCCTGCCGCCGCTGGCAATGGTTCCGCCGCCCCGGATGGCCACATTCCTGCAGCTGCACCCCGCCCCATGGTCCAGTTCTCCCAGATTGAGGTAGCTGCTGTAGCACTCCTGCTCCACTCCCTCAAAGCGGCTCCAGATCCGGGGCAGGTAGTCCGCCGGTTCATCGGTTCCCTGGAGGACGGCGCCCTCCTCCAGATACAGTTCCATATCGCTGTGCAGCTTAAGCGCACCTGTCAGGTAGGTTCCCGGGGGAAGATACACCGTCTCGCCCGCGCCACAGTCATCCAGCGCTTTCTGGATCGCCGCCGTATCCATGGTCACACCGTCGCCTGCGGCCAGATAGGGCGCCTGTGTGACATCAATCCGCCTGCCTGCCTTTTCCGTGGTCAGGCACAGTTCCGCGAAGTCCTGCATCATATCGCCATTCCGCGCGTCATCAGACCTCCTGGTATAACCACTTCCCCACTCTCCGGCGAGATTATCCTCCATTACCGCCCTGATCGTCACTGTGTATGCAGTTTCAGGCTTCAGTCCCCGCAATTCGCAGTGGGTCTTATCCGTCTCCCCGGACAGCGCTCCGTCCAGATATATGACGTATTTCGCTGCCGCCATGGCAGGTTTCTGCCAATATACCGCAATGGAATCACAGGTGATAACACCTCTGATCTCATGGGTATGCGTTCCGCCGATATCCCTTTTACTTGTATCTGCTCCACTGCCGCCGACATTCTCTGTCGCAAAAAATTTCATCTCAATAACTGTACCTTTCCATAACCTGTGAGTTTTAAACCGCAGGCGTAAATTCACGATCAAAAGATTTCTGATGTATCAATTCCAAAGGGAATGTTGGCATTCTCATAAATATTCGCCGCGCTTCCGGTGCAGACCAGCCTGATTTCATTGTCCTCCCCAGTCAGGCAGCCTGCCAGGTCAAAACAATGCTTTTCCCAGAAACTGACATCCACAAACCGCCCGTTGCAATAGCACTCTATCATTTCAGAACCTTTTACAAAGAATCCTGTGGTATCTCCCAGATCCGCAGCCTTACAATGACAGGTATAGACCGCCTCGTTTCCTTTTTTCTCCGTTAAAGCAAATCGACTCGTCCAGTCAACATACCGTTCCCGGCTCTCCGCAGGCATTTCCGTTCTCATCCGGACTTCCACATCAGCCTGCCCGCCTGTAAAAGTACTCTCCGCCGCTTCCTCCGGGAGCACAAGAACCGTCTCTCTGGGCGCAAGACATAGTTCAAACACTGTCTTTCCAAGGCTGTAAAATTCTCCGTTCCAGATGTCAAAAAGGACAATTCCCGTGTCAGAATCCACTGACACTTCTGTCCTGACTGTAGTGTCACCCTCATTTCCCAGCAGATACATGGTCACTCCATCCTTGATCAGGGTGTTGAGCCTGATTGTTTTACAGGTCTCTTTCAGGGTCAGGCCGTTCCGCAAAGACTGGTCTTCGATCAGTTCCTCGCCTGTGTGCACTGCCCTGACTCCTGCGGGCAGCAGCTTCTCATAACTTTCGCCCAGCGTATTCAAAATCACACTGTACTCATAACCTGCAATGCAGAGTTTTCCCTCCTGCTCATGCAGCGCCTTTTCCAGGATTGCCGCAGGCAGGTAATTGAACTCGATCTGGTGCTCATACAGGCATGCGATCTCCTCATAGGGAACTTTATTGTTATCGCAGAGGACAGCCACTTTCGCGCCGTTTACGGAATCTGTCATGAGCCAGGATAACCGCTTGAAGTAATCCGAAAACCTGCGGTAATGCTTCCACCAGATATTGTTGGGGCCCACATCGGGGGGACGTTCTCCCTTTCTCTGTCCCAGTACGCTGTAGTAAAAC
The DNA here is from genome assembly GCA_023664345.1 of Lachnospiraceae bacterium. Classification (GTDB taxonomy): domain Bacteria; phylum Bacillota; class Clostridia; order Lachnospirales; family Lachnospiraceae; genus Acetatifactor. The sequence continues at coordinate 30,437 of JAMPFQ010000002.1, forward strand.
GCATGGGGGACAAACAGGTTCACGCCGCGTTGACCAAGCCAGTCTATGTACCATTTCATGTCCCCGGCTGTAAAATACCAGGGAATATTGTTCCTATTGCAGACGCCGAAGCACTCGTTTGCGTTGCGACGCTTTCCCAAATGTCTCGCGATATCCGCGGACAGCTTTGCCTGCACGGAATCAAATTCCCGCAGCCCCCCTGTCTCCGGCGACACCCTGCGCATGATCAGATCCTGTCCGGGAATATGGAAGAACAACTCCTCCTCAATATCATTGCTCTCCGCGGGATGTCCCATAAGGGCAATGCCATGGCTCTCGCACCACTTTGACAGTCTGGCATAAAAAATATCCCTGAGTTTCTTCTTGATCAGCTGGTGGTATAGGATCACCGTAGGATTCTCCACTGTGGAAAACACATCTTCCCTGCCTGCCACGGTTCCCGTTTTGATAAACAGCCCCTCCAGTTCCTCCAGCCTGCCGCCTGCGGCCAGGATCTCCTCCTCCAGGCCCTTGCACCATTCCTTATATTTCTCCGCATTTCTGCCCAACGCACAAGGCTCATCCGTAAAGAAAGCAAAGACCGTGTTTCCAAAATACTCTTTCAGATTCTCGTAATATTTATCATGGGTAAGACGGATAAATTCATCCACCGCGTCCGGGTTCAGGATATCCGCCGATTTGGGAGCTCCCGCTTCCAGGTCGTCCTCGCCGAAATGGACGCCACGGATCGTTCCGCCCGTAAAGCCGTAAATGATCTTTTTTCCCTCCGCAAGTTCCACGATCACCTGGGCGGAAGGCTCCTTGGCAAGCCTCTCTTCCGCAGCCTCTTTTTCCAGCAGGATAATGCCCCTGGAGGCATATTCAGGATCGGCTGCCACCACCATGCCGTGAGCGGAGCCGGAGGGATACATGCCCTCATCATACAGGACCACTTTCATTCCCAGGGAATCCGCCGTCTTTACGATAAAGCGCACCGCCTCAAAATAACGGTCGGACAGATATGGCATATCCTCCGGCACGCCGATCCTGGGATGCAGCACGAAACCGTTCACTCCCTTTTCCACGTAATCGGCAAGCTGCTTCCTCACTTTCTCCTCATCAAACGAATCATTGTAGAACCAAAAGGGAATCGGTGAAAACTCCTGTCCCGGCTCCAATAACTCTTTCCGTATCGCTGTCATATTGACCCTCCTATTCAATTGCCGTTTGCGGCAATTTGTTCCGTTCTCTACACTTCAATGCCCCTGCACTGAAAGAAATTTCATCTGCTCAAAACGCAGCTGAAAATTTCTTTCATGTGTCGTCTTGAGACACATTGCATTTACCGTTACGAGACTGTTTATCTATTCCAGTTCCGTCTCTACACTTCAATGCCCCTGCACTGAAAGAAATTTCATCTGCTCAAAATGCAGCTGAAAATTTCTTTCATCCCTGTCTGACCCAGACGCTCATCTCGCCCTCCCCGCGATTGTTCCACGCATAATAGGGCACAAATATAAGCGTTGCCTCACTTTCCTGCGGCGGGGAAAACTCTGTATAAAGCCCTGCGCCTTCCGCCGATGGTTCCTGCCTGTGACCGGGCACTTTCAGGATGCGCATTTCATGCCCCAGTTCGTAAGAGCGTTCCACCCGGATCTCCCGCAGCCTCCCGGTATCCGCCCTGAAAAGATGCAGATCTTTCCCATTGTCCGCTTCCTCCATGCAATAGCACACAGGCCCCCGCAGGAACGCCACTTTGCCGATGTCCTCCCTGACTTTTGTGTTGGCGCGGACACAGCGCGGCTCCATGGAAAATGACAGATAGATCTCATCCTGATCCCGCCACTCCCCGCTCAGATAGAGGTAGCCGTCCTGTAACTTACCATCTATATTATCCGGCGATTCAGGAAAACGGATGACCTGCTCCGCTGTCTGTCCCGGAGAACCGGATACTGCCTGAGACAGGGAACCGCCTGCCATCATGGCTTTCCAGTCTGTTCCCTCCAGGGAAAGCTTCTTTCCGTCAGAAACGATATCGCCATTTTTCATCCCCCAGGAGCTCAGGGTGCATTGATCTCTTCTTACCTCGGCCTGCGCCTCCCCGCACCAGCCGGGGATCCGGAAAGCCAGCATCCCGCGGATACCGCCTGCCCGTCCATCCCCGCTGTCGTGCAGCGTGATCTTCACCTCCCCCTCCCAGGGGAAGTCCGTCTCCACCTGCATATCCATGGCATGTCCGTTTAGCGCGAATCCAACACTGCTTCCCACATACAGATGGGTGTACAGCGTGGTCTCGTTATCGGTGTAGGCATAGGCTCCCAGCGAGCTGACGATACGCGCGATATTGGGCGGACAGCAGGCACAGCCGAACCATTTCTGCCTCCTGATCTTCACATGATGCTTCCGCTCGTCCTTTTCGCAGGCCTCCGGCACCACCTCCAGGGGATTCACATAGAAGAAGCTTTTGCCGTCCAGCGCCATGCCTGCCAGCACCGTATTGTAAATCGCCTGCTCCATCACATCCCCGTAGCGGTTATCCGCCCGGATCTCCAGCATGCGCCTGGCAAAAAAAGCAAGCCCTATGGCGGCGCAGGTCTCCGAATAGGCCGTATCATCAGGCAGGTCGTAGGGATAGGAAAAAGCCTCGCCCAGATGGGTTCCGCCAATGCCGCCGGTGATATACAGTTTTTCGTTCACAATGCTGTCCCAGAGCCTTTCACAGGCCGCATACATCGCCTCGTCCCCGGTCAGCCGCGCCACGTCAGCCATACCGCTGTAGAGATACACCGCCCGCACGGCATGTCCCACGGCTTCCGTCTGCTGCCTTACGGGCAGATGCGCCTGATGATACCGGAAACGCAGTTCCTCCTGAGGCTCTTTGTAAGGTCTCCCTTCATACTCCGCTCGTTCTTTTTCCTCTATGTCAAAGTAATAGGGCTTTGTGCCGCGCATCTCCAAAAAGAACCGTCCAAGATCCAGATACTTTTGCTCGCCCGTCACTTCGTAAAGCCTCGCCAGCGCCATTTCCGCGATCTCATGGCCGGGATAGCCCTTACATTTTCCCTCCTCCGGGCCGAACCTGTCCGCAATGAGATCCGCATACCGCCTGACCGCTTTCAGCAGCCTATCTTTTCCAGTGGCCTGATAATAAGATACCGCGCCCTCCACCAGATGGCCAAAGCAGTACAGTTCATGATGATCCCGCAGGTTCGTGAAGATCCGATCCATCCCGTTGATGATATAATAGGTATCCAGATAGCCGTTCTCCGCCTGCGCGGCACAGATGATCTCTATGGCCTCGTCCGCCGTCCGCTCCAGTTCCGGATCGGGATGATTCATCAGGGAGTACCCCACCGCCTCGATCCATTTGGCAAGATCGCTGTCCTGGAACACAAAACCATAAAATCTATCCGGATCCGGATCGTCGGGATCCTCCGGCAATGCTTCAAAGCCGCGGAAAGTGTAAGTCGGGACCACAAAGCCGCTTCCCCGGGCACGCTTCTCCCTCATCAGCTTCCCCGCCGCCTTAAAATTCCGCATACAATAACTGGGAGAGGCGCCCGGAACACGGTCGTTCAGCGCTTCCCACTGATAGGGAATCACCTCCCTGCGCACCAGTTCCTGCTCCCTCTCCCAAAAACTGTCTGTGATCTGTATCTGTTTTAAGTCCAGTGGACTGCTGAAATTTTCACTGTTCATCTCTGTGCTTACTCCTCCCAGACAGGTTCTATGCAGATATTCAGATCCACTTCCGAACTGATCCCCGCCACTTTTCCGTGAGAGGTATACTGCCAAACCTTATATTCATAGGGATAATACAGCGTCTCGCTGTAAGAAGCAAACCATTTGTCGTAATCTTCCAGAGCCGCCACATCAATCTTCAGGGCGCCCATCTCCGTATTGTGATAGATCATGGGCTTGTAGCCCGCAGCTTCGATGGTCTGGCAGAATAGCAGCGTCAGAGCAGTCCTCTCCTCCGGCGTGATGTTGTTCATGCGCCCGTTGGCTCCCGATACCAGTTCCACATCAAAGACAATGGGACATTCCAACTGATAAGGCGCAACTTTCTGCAATACCAGATTCGCCTCCTCCAGGATCTCTTCCTCGGTGATGGCCTGGCTGTAAAAGTAAACGCCCGTCTTGATGCCGGCTGCCTGTGCCCCCTGCACGTTCTGGTCAAAATGACTGTCTTCCTCCAGCTTGCCCGTTCCATAGCCACGGTACGCCACCCGGATGAAAGCGAATTCCACGCCGTCCTGGGCCACCTGTGTCCAGTCGATATTGCCCTGGTGCCTGGATACATCGATCCCCTTGTGGGAAACGACCTCCTCACCGGACATATACTGGATCTCGCCGCTCTCCAGCAGGTTCACATTCTCCTGGACCAGCTGGCTCTGCTTCAGCCCCCGGTTGATAGGCACAAAATGATACTGGCCCCCGCTTGCCACCAACAGTTCTTCGGGATACAGCGGGCGCAGGGCCTCCAGCATTGTCTGCCCGTCGGAAATACTGATCCTGATATTATCCAGCACTTCCTCCTGCCCCTGTTCCTGGGCGGTGCGGACAGCCTCCTGTATCCGGGATTCGGCATTCGACTCCGCTTCCAGGGCTCTGGCCTCCGCCTCGGACACCGCCTGGGCTACCCGCATATCCAGTTCCTCCTGAGAATACACCACCGTGCCTCCCAGGGCTTCCACCGCGTCTCCATCTTTCTCTTCCGTAATCTTCAGGTACAGCGCCGTTCCGCAATACATAATGACCACAAGTACCACAAGGGTACACAGCATGACCATTGCCAGCCTGATCCGGTTCTGGCGCTTTCGCGCCTTGCGCCATTTATATTCCCGCATATCGCCGTCACTCATCTCTTTTTTCATAAGTATTCTCCCTTACATGTCCTTATGCCATCTTCCAATCCCCGTGACTTTTCTCCTACCTTTCTATATTAAAGGAATTCAGCATAGAAATAAAGCGGAAAATATTAGTTTTTTATTAAATTTTTGCCCTCTCCCTCATCCGCAGCAATATCTTTTTCTCCATGCGGCTCACCTGCACCTGGCTGATCCCCAGGACTGACGCGATCTCCATCTGCGTCTTATCCTGAAAATACCGCATACTGATCAGTTCCCTTTCCGCGGGTTCCAGGCCATCCAGCAGCTGTTTTAACAGCATATGGTCCAGCAGTTCCTCCTTTTCGCTGTCCTCACTGCTGTAGATGCCCACCATGCTGTTTCCCACACTGCTGCTGCCACGGACCACCTTATCCACCAGATAGACCTCGCTGCCATCGTCCTGGTACACGGCGCTGTAGATGGATTCCACTTCTATGGATGCCTCCATGGCCAGCACGATATCCTCCCTGTCCATCCCCGTCTCCCCGGCGATCTCCTGTATGGTCGGTTCCCTGCCCAGGATGCCCTGCAGCTTTTGCCTGGCGAAACCGATCTTCGTACCATTTTCCTTGATGGTCCGGGAAACTTTCACCATGCCGTCGTCCCGGAGAAACCTTTTGATCTCCCCCGTGATCATGGGAACTGCATACGTTGAAAACTTCAGCCCAAGGCTCAGATCAAATTTATCGATGGCTTTCATCAATCCTATGGTCCCGATCTGGAACAGATCCTCCAGATCATATCCCCTGTTGGCGAATCTTTTCACAATGTGATGGACCAGCCCAAGATTTTTCTCGATCAGTACTTCTCTTGCGTCTCTTTCTCCTGCCTGTGACCTGGCGATCAGTACCGATGTCTCCTCCATGCGCTATTCCTCGCTGTCGATCCAGTCGCCTGCTCCCATTTTCTTTGTCATATGTACCGTAGTGCCCTGTCCCGGACTGCTCTCCACCTCCAGGTCATCCATGAACGCTTCCATGAACGCAAACCCCATGCCGGAGCGTTCCAGTTCCGGCTTCGTGGTAAAGAGCGGTTCCATAGCCCGCTCTACATCCGCCATGCCCACTCCCTGATCGGAGACCCTGATATGTAACAGGTCTTTCTCCAGAAGACAGTATACCCTGACCTTGCCCGGATGGATCACCGCCTCCGGCCGCCTTTTCCCGTCAGATCTGGCGTAGCCGTAGAAATTCTCGTAGCCATGGATAATGGCGTTAGTCACCGCTTCGGAAACAGCAGTCTTGATATCCGACAGTTCCTCCAGCGTAGGGTTCAGGTGGGACACAAATGCCGCCACCGCTACCCTGGCAAAGGCTTCGTTATCGGAAATCGCGTCAAAGGAAAGCTCCATCTCGTTTTTCATATCCTGCATCATTTTCATTACCAAGCCTTTCCGTAACCTGCGGACTTGAGCCGCAGGCACAAATCTTTCAACTGCTTTAGCAGTTTGAGACCTCCACGATCTTATTGAGACCGGATACCGTAAGGATCCTCTGGATCTGCCTGTCCGCGTGGATGGCATAGACTTTCCCTCCAAAACAGGATATCTTCCGGTACCTCCCCATGATGATCCCGATCCCTGACGAATCCATAAAGCGCGTATTTTCAAAATCAAACACCACGTTGCACACCTCGTCCCGCACCAGAAGCCTGTCCGCGTTCTCGCAGATAAAACCTGCCCGGTGATGATCCACCTCTTCCGGCAGCCTGATCATAAGGCAGTTATCGATCACCTGAAAATCCTCTGTGGAAATCTGCTCCATTCTCTTAACCTCCATTCCAATACCAAGTCAATAACCCGCTGCAAGCACAATGCGTCCACAGGACGCTATGGTATTGACCCTCGCGGGGATAAAAAGAAAGAACCCGCAGTCCTGCAAGTTCTTCTCTTTGGTATGTTATGATGCGTTCCTGTCCGCAGATCAATTGCCTTCCAGGATCGATTCTTTTTCTTTCTGCGCTCTTCGCGCTCTCTCCGTGTCGGGGAAGCGTTCGATCACCTGCTCATACGTCTCGATGGCTTTATCGTTATCTCCGTTCTGACGATATGCCTGTCCCAGCATAAACCATCCGTCCGCATTCTCAGGATCATAGTAGACCGCTTTGGAAAGGCCCTCCACAGCCGCCGGATAATCACCCGTGCGGAGTGACTCCTGCCCCTCTGTAAAATAGGTCTCGGAAATCCGGGGGCCAATGATGCCAAGAAGTTTCCCATACAATGCCTGGAACTCCTCGGAAGTTTCCTCCAGGACCACATTGTCCGCGATACTCTCCAGATCGGCCGCGGTCGCCATGACATCCTCGGGATCCTCCATATAAGCGGTCGCCACCCGAAACAGGCTGTTGATGGTCTGGAGCGTGCCCGACTCTCCTGTGTATCCTTCCAGTTCCTGCTGCAAAACCTCATAGTCCCTCTGCATGGAGGCTATCTGCGCTTCCAGTTCCTGTATCTGAACCGTCTTGCCATCCGACTCACTGCTGATCCTGATGATATCATCCTGGGCTGCTTTCTTGGCGTTGGACTGTGCCGCAGGCACCACCAGGAAATATACCGCAGCCATGCCTATGAGAAGACCGATACCGATATTGACCAGAGTGGACACACCGCCCTTTTTGGGTTCCTTTACGTTCAGCGGCTGGATAATGATCTCGTTATCGCTCCGATACCGCACGGAATCATCTTTCTTCTGCCTGGAGGACTGCTTTACATTCTCCTCCGGCACAAGCATGTTCTCCACTTCCCTTAAATACCGGAGCGCCTGAGTATTATTGCGGTCGATATCAATGCACTTTTTCAGTTCTCTCTCCGCCCGTTCCCACCGCTCGCTGTCCACATAGAGCAGCGCCAGCAGCAGATGCGCCTGGACAAAGCGGGGATTCATGGACAAAACCTTCTTCAGCTGGATCACCGCCAGATCCCTGCTGTCCTGATGGCAGTAGATCAATGCCTGATTGTACTTCTTGATGGTCTGATTGATGGAATCCAGACGGGTGGCATTGGACTGCACTTTCTCGATATAATCGTCCGCTATATTCTTCTCCGGACGCATATTCTTGCTGATGACCCACTCCCTGAGCGCGGATACTACCTCGCCCATCTCAAAATAAACCAGTCCCAGAAGGTTTCTCGCCTCAATATTGCTCTTATTAAATTTCAGACTCTGGCGCAGGCTGACGATGGCGCCGCTCAGATCCCTGACACTGGCGCGCTCCAGCCCATCATTATAATATATATTGGAAACGCACATGATCTTCTTGTACAGGCCCACATCCGCGCCGCAGCCGGTACAGAAATCATACTCCGATAATTGACATCCGCAATTATAACAAAACATCAGGATACCTCATTTGCTTTCTCTTCGGATTCTTTTATCATTTTCACAAGCAGATCCGCCATATCCGTCATATCCTGATTATAGATGGCATCCTCCGCATCCTCCACCTCAAGGCTGGGGTGAAACTTTTTCAGTTCTTCTTCAAAATTTATCATGATCGAGCAACTCCTTTATCTCACCTGCCAGATACAGGCTTCCCGCAATATAGACGCGCCCATCCGGCTCCCGACCGCGCAGCAGTTCACGCAAAGCCACAGTAACATTATCATACACGCTGTAGAAGCAGCCGGGATACCTGTCAAAGACCTCTTTCAGGCGGTCCAGTTCCAGGGCTCTCCCTGTCTGCATATGAACGACCGCTATCCGTGAGAAGAGCCCCGACCTTACCAGTTCTTCCACCATTTTGTCATAGTCTTTATCCCTGACCACACTGAACAGGAGGCTTCTGCCCCCCTGTACGCCATCCCGGGAAACGCTTTCCAGAAATGCCCTGACGCCGTCCTCATTATGGGCGCCGTCCACATAAACCTCCGGCAGGACCTCCTCCATACGCCCCGCCCAGAAACAGTTTTCCACACCCTGTCTGATGTGTGCCTCCGTCACGGTGCTGCCCCGGTCCAGCGCCTCTATGGCACGGACCGCCAGAGCGGCATTCTCCATCTGATAGGAGGCAATGGTCCGCAAAATAAGGCTAATATAACCATAATACTCAGTCCTCACGGAAAAATCAATGCTTTTCTTCTTAAATTTTAAGAACCGGTAGTCCCGATCCGACACGGAATGTGCGGAAATTCCAAGGGATGCCGCTTTTTCCTCAAAAACCGCCGCAACGGACGCCCCACTGTCCCAGAATACGGCTTCGGATCCCGCCTGCATGATCCCCGCTTTTTCCCCCGCGATCTTCTCCACGGTATTCCCCAGATACTCCACATGATCCAGGCTGATATGCGTGATCACGGCCAGTTCCTTTCTGGACACGGAATTGGTGGCATCCAGCCTTCCCCCGAGGCCTGTTTCCAGGATACAAAAATCCGGGTTCCGCTCCGAAAAAAGAACCATGGCGATAAAGAACAGATATTCAAAATAGGTGGGATGATACCCGGAATTCCCTTGTTCGATCCGACTGTTATCCAGGCCGGACGCATCAGCATCTTTCCGCTCTATCAATTCGTAAACTTTCAGAAATCCCCTCAGGAAATCCTCTTTCGATATCATCTCCCCATCCACCACAAAACGCTCCCTGATATCCGCCAGATGAGGGGAAGTGAACACCGCCACCCTGTATCCCGCCGCTTCCAGGATACTGCGCATATAGGCGCAGACAGAGCCCTTTCCGTTGGTACCTGCCACATGGATGATCTTCATCTTTCTGTCAGGATCGCCAAGGCGGTGCAGGAACGCCCTGGTGTCCTCCATGGTATTTTTCGTGGTAAAACGAGGCGTATCGTTGAGATACGCCTCCGCCTCCTCAAAAGTGATTATCGATCCTCTTCTCACGCCAATTGTGCCAGCCTCTCTTTCACCTGTTCCATCATCTGCGTATATTTTGCCAGCTTCTCTTTCTCCTCGGCAATCTTCGCCTCCGGTGCTTTGGAGATAAATTTTTCGTTGGAAAGCATACCGTTGACCCGGGCAAGTTCGCCCTCCAGGCGCTTCTCCTCTTTCTTCAGGCGTTCGATCTCCTGGGCGATATCCACCAGCTCCGCAAAAGGAATGTAAAGCGTTGCGCCGGGAATCACCACGGACACCGCATCCTGGGGGATTCCCGCCTGGTTTCTGGCCTCGCTCATTCCACCGGGAACTGCAGCGCTTACCATGGTCACCTCATTGGCATAAGCCAGGGAGGCAAAGAACAGCCTGCCCTCGGTAAAGGTATCCAGGATCCCCTGATCCTCGCTGACCACGTACACGCTTGCCTTGCGGCTGGGCGCCACATTCATCTCCGTGCGGATGTTTCGGATACCCCGAACCGCCTCCTTGATGGTCTCAATGGCTTTCTCTTCTTTCGCAAAGCTTCTCTGCTCCGTGTGCTCCGGCCATCTGCTGATCATAATGGACTCTTCCTCATTCTGTAAGGTACAGAAGATCTCTTCCGTAATGAAAGGCATGTAGGGATGGAGCAGTTTCAGCGCGTCGATCAGCACGGTCCTTAAGGTCCAGAGCGCTGCATTCTGGCTTGCCGCGTCATCGGAATTATACAGGCGGGGTTTCACCATCTCGATATACCAGTCGCAGAATTCATCCCAGATAAAATCATAAACTTTCTGCACCGCGATGCCAAGTTCAAAACTCTCCATATTGTCGGTGACATCCTTCACCAGCGTATTCAGTTTGGACAGGATCCACTTGTCCACAGGCTCCAGCGCATCCGCCGCGGGGATAGTGATCTCCTTGTCCTCCATGTTCATCAGGATAAAGCGGGAGGCGTTCCACACCTTGTTGGCAAAATTACGGCTGTTCTCCACCCTTTCATAATAAAAACGCATATCGTTCCCGGGCGCATTTCCGGTGATCAGCGTCAGGCGCAGCGCGTCCGCGCCGTACTGCTCGATGATCTCCAGCGGGTCAATGCCGTTTCCCAGGGACTTGGACATCTTACGCCCCTGGGCGTCCCGAACCAGCCCGTGGAACAGCACCGTTTTAAACGGTTTCTCCCCCATCTGCTCATAGCCGGAGAAGATCATGCGGATGACCCAGAAGAAGATGATATCATAACCTGTCACAAGCACATCCGTGGGATAAAAATAATCCAGATCCTCCGTCCGGTCAGGCCAGCCCAGGGTCTCAAAGGGCCACAGCGCGGAGGAGAACCAGGTATCCAGCGTGTCGGGATCCTGGGTCAGATGCTCATGGCCGCATTTGGGACAGACCTTCGGCATCTCCTTTGCCACCGTCACTTCACCGCACCTGTCGCAGTAATAGGCAGGAATCCTGTGCCCCCACCAAAGCTGGCGGCTGATGCACCAATCCCGGATATTGTCCGTCCAGTTAAAATAAGTCTTTTCCATCCGCTCCGGGATCAGCCTGATCTCGCCCTTCTTTACCGCCTCCACCGCAGGCTTGATCAGTTCATCCATCTTCACGAACCACTGTTCCTTTACCAGAGGCTCAATGGTAGTCTTGCAGCGGTCGTGGGTGCCCACGTTGTGGGAGTAATCTTCGATCTTCACCAGCAGGCCCTGACGCTCCAGTTCTTCCACAATGGCCTTTCTGGCCTCATAACGGTCCATGCCCGCGTATCTGCCACCGTTTTCATTGATGGTAGCATCATCGTTCATGATATTGATGATGGGCAGGCCGTGCCGCTTCCCTACCTCGAAATCGTTAGGGTCATGGGCAGGCGTGATCTTCACCACGCCTGTGCCGAACTCCCTGTCCACATAGGTGTCCGTGACAACCGGGATCACCCGGTTCATGATGGGCAGCATCACGCTCCTGCCGATCAGGTGGGCATACCTCTCGTCCTCCGGGTGGATCGCCACTGCGGTATCGCCCAGCATGGTCTCAGGCCGGGTGGTGGCAAAGGTCAGAAACTCCGTCTCGCTGGGCGTGCCGTCCTCTTTCATCACAGGATATCTGATATGCCACAGATGGCCCGCCTGCTCCTGATATTCCACCTCCGCGTCGGAAATGGAAGTATTGCACACGGGACACCAGTTGATGATCCGGGCGCCTTTGTAGATGTAGCCTTTTTCATGCATCTTCACGAACACTTCCGTGACTGCCCTGTTGCAGCCCTCGTCCATGGTGAACCGTTCCCTGTCCCAATCACAGGAGGAACCCATCTTTTTCAGCTGGGAGATGATGCGGCCGCCGTACTCTTTCTTCCACTCCCAGGCTCTCTCCAGGAATCCCTCCCTGCCCAGGTCATGCTTATCGATGCCCTCTTCTTTCAGTTTCTCGATGATCTTCACTTCCGTTGCAATGGAGGCGTGATCCGTGCCGGGCTGCCAGAGAGCGTTGTAGCCCTGCATCCGCTTGAAACGGATCAGGATATCCTGCATGGTGTTGTCCAGGGCATGCCCCATATGAAGCTGCCCCGTGATATTTGGCGGGGGGATCACAATGGTAAACGGAGTCCTGCTGCGATCTGCCTCCGCGTGGAAATATTTCTTTTCCATCCATTTCTCATATAACCTGTCCTCTATGCCCCTGGGGTCATAGGTCTTTGCCAGTTCCCTGCTCATAAATGATATGCTCCTTTCTGCTGACACGCACAAAAACGCCCTCAGCCGACTCTTGTCGGCAAAGGGCGTCATCAACGCGGTACCACCTTTGTTTTACGCCGGAATCACTTCCGGCATTCTCAGCGACTTCTGCTAAAGTCCTATCCTGTAACGTGGATAATCCGTGAGAACTTACGCACGCAGGCTGTCCGCGCGTCCACATCCGCCTGTCCGCTCTGGGTCCTCCGGCTCGGAAGCTACCTTCCGCATCCTTTCCTTCAAGCAGCCTCTCAGCGCCGTTTCCCGCAGAAAACAACAGCCGCTCTCTCTTTTAAGGGGTAATGCGTACTCCTCTTCTTCATTGCCTTTGTCATATCAAAAATATAATCTATCATTATCCATTTGTCAATCCTATTTTGACCATATTATACGCTGATAACCATGACACCTGCTATTTTAACATGATCTCGATCATCGCACATTCTTTCCCCGTCAGTTCCCTGGTCCTTGTGTCCGGCTGTCCAAAGCCCACGCTGACCAGAAAGCGCTTTCCGTCCACCAGACGCTCCCCCTCTTCATTCACCACCGTGAAAGCCTCCCTGTCAATGGGCACCCTTACTTGTTTCGTCTCTCCCGGCTGCAGGGAAACCCTTGCGAAACCGCAAAGCCTGGGCACGGGAGTGGCATGGATGGAATCCTCATCCCTGATATAGACCTGCACCACTTCATCCGTGGCCCTCGCTCCCTTGTTTGTGACTGCTGCGGTGATATCGAGGGCAGCGCCGGTCTGTAATCCCACGACGGCGTCATACCCATTTCCCGCCATGCAGCCCGCTGCCTGCCCACTCTTCGTCGGTGCGTCCGTTGTCCGCTCCTCTGCGCCCCATCCCTTTATCTGTCCGTCCACGGTCGCCCCGCAGCAGTCCACATGCTCCAACGCTACATCGCCATAGGTCAGACCATATCCGAAAGGATAGAGCGGCGTTCCGGTAAGATAACGGTAAGTCCTTCCTTTCATGGAATAGTCCGTAAAAGCGGGCAGATCCTCCACGTCACGGTAAAAAGTCACAGGCAGCTTGCCGGAGGGCGATATTTCTCCGAATAAGATATCGGCGATCACCCTACCTCCCCTGGCGCCGGGATACCAGGCCTGCAGCACCGCCGCACAGTGTTCATGGGCATACCTCAGATCCATGGCGCTTCCTGTCATATTGATCAGTACCACAGGCTTCCCGATCTCTGCCACAGCCTCCAGCAGCTTTCTCTGTGGTTCGGGCAGCAGCAGATCCGCCTTGTCTCCCGAAGCATAGCTGTTGCTGGCGTCGCCGCCTTCTCCCTCAAGGCTCTCGTCCAGTCCCAGGCAGAGGATCACCACATCACTGCGCTTTGCCACTGCTGCCGCCTCGCTGATCCGATCGGGACCCGCGGACAGATTTTCCACCTTATTTTTGAAAAGATGGCATCCCTCGGAATAATAGATCCTGACGTCCTCTCCCACGGCATCCTGTATTCCCTCCAGGACCGTGATGTATCTGGAAGACGTGCCGTGGTAATTTCCGATCAGCGCCGCCCGGCTGTTGGCATTAGGGCCTATCACGCCTATGGTCTTTACCGCGGTTCTGTCCAGAGGCAGGATGCCGGTATTCTTTAAAAGCACCACCGACTCCGCCGCAGCCTGATCCGCCAGCTGCAGATGCTCTCTGCACTCTATCTTTTCATATCCGATCTTATCGTACTCCGTCCCGTCAAACAATCCCAGCAGGAAACGAGTGGTGAACAGCCGTTCCGCCGCCTGTGTGATATCTTCCTCCGTGACCAGCCCCTGTTCGTATGCCTTCAGCAGCTGCAGATATGTACTGCCGCAGTTCACATCGCAGCCCGCTTTTAAAGCCATGGCCGCAGACTCCTCCGCCGTGTCCGTGACCATATGTTTTGTGTGGAAATCCCGGATGGCCCAGCAGTCAGACACAAAGTGACCCTGAAATTCCCACCGTCCCCGCAGGATATCCCCGATCAGCGTGCCGCTGCCGCAGCAGGGCTCCCCGTTGGTCCTGTTGTAGGCGCCCATGACGGCCTCCACTTTCGCCTCCCTGACCAGCTTCTCAAAAGCCGGAAGATAGGTCTCCCACAGATCCTTTTTGGAGACCTCCGCGTTAAATTCATGGCGCAGGCCCTCGGGGCCGGAATGGACCGCAAAATGCTTCGCACAGGCCGCGGCTTTCATATACTCGCCGTCTCCCTGCAGTCCCTCCACAAAGGCTTTCCCCAGTTCTCCCGTCAGGTAGGGATCCTCCCCGTAGGTCTCGTGTCCCCTGCCCCATCTGGGATCGCGGAAAATATTGATATTGGGAGACCAGAATGTGAGACCCTTATAAATATCCCGATCCCCCTCCTCCGTGTAAGCATTATATTTTGCCCGGCCCTCCGTAGCTATCACATCGCCGACCCGCTCCATCAGCTCCCTGTCAAAAGCGGCTCCCATGCCGATGGCCTGGGGAAACATGGTAGCCACGCCAGCCCTGGCCACACCGTGAAGCCCCTCGTTCCACCAGTTATAGGAGGGAACGCCCAGCCGTTCAATGGCGGGAGCATTGTACTTGAGCTGCTCCGCTTTCTCCTCCAGCGTCATCCTGCCCACCAGTTCCCTGGCTCGTTCTCTTGCTCTTTCCCTGTTCACATCCATTCCGTCCTTCCTGTTGACCGTGCATTATAGTTTCATGATACACTGCCGTATATTTTTTGTAAATATATTCTGTAAAATGACGTTCTTTCCCTATTACGATCCATCCCGTCCAAACTGGCATGGCAAAAAAGATTCGTTCTGGCACTTTTTATCAATCCACTTCTTCTGTATACTGCTGGTAATCCATGGAAATAATGAAAAAGAAAGGTATTAGCGTTATGGAAAGAAAAAAGAAATTCGGATCACTCATCATCGGAGCGATCCTGCTGATCGTCTCGATCGTTTTTGCGGTGTACTCATACAATAACAGCTATCAGGAATCCCTTGCGGCGGGCAGCACGCTCTCGGAAATAAAAAAGCAGATCTCCGCCATTGAGTCAGGTTCCGCCACCGGCGACCTGGACGCCTTGAACGCGCAGGTAAGCGCTCTGTCCGACGAGAAGCTTTCTCTGGAACGCCCCTATTCCTACAGCCTGATCCTGCTGTTCTGCGCGATCCTGCTGACGGTAAAAGGAATCTGTAACGCGGTGATCGGAACGGCTGCCGCAAAGAAAGCCGATGTAAAGCGTCTGGCACAGGCAGGCCTGCTGGCCGCCCTCTGTTATATCGGGTTTGCCTTTTTTAAGATCGATATCCCTGTGGGACCGGAAAAGACGTCCTTTCACTTCGGCAATGTGTTCTGCGTCCTGGCGGCGCTGCTCCTGGGCGGCTATTGGGGCGGCCTGGCGGGCGCCGTGGGCATGACCATCGGGGATCTGACCACCTCCTACGTCACCAGCGCCCCCAAGACATTCCTGTTGAAGCTGTGCATCGGCCTGATCGTAGGGCTGATAGCCCATAAAGTCTTCAAACTCAGCCGGGATCATTCCGCGAAATACGTGACCGGTGTCACTGTGCTCGCCAGCGTGGGCGGTATGGGATTTAACGTGATCGCAGATCCTCTGGTGGGATACTTTTATAAATCGTATCTGCTGGGCGTGCCTCAGGATATCGCTTCCGCCCTGGCCAAGATGGCGACTGTCACCACCGGCGTCAATGCCCTTGTGGCTGTGATCGCCGCCTCCGTCTTCTATCTGGCCCTGCGCCCGGCGCTGAAGAAAGCGGGACTGTTCGTGGAAGTATCTCCGATGAAAGAGAAAAAGCGCAGTCAGGGCTGAAGATCTCCATGCGGCACAGACATCCTGTTTCACACAGCGAAAAAGGCGGCCCGAACGCCGCCTTTTCCGCTGTATATGTTGGATTTTCCCGCTTATTTCGCGTCTCTTCTCACAAAGAAGTCATCGATCATTTTCTTGATCTCCGACTCCGGCATCGTTTTCAGGAGATATCCCTCCGGTTTCAGCGACATGACTTTTTTCACGCTTTCCCTGTCGCCCTTTCCCGTCAGGAACATGACCGGTATATCTGCAATATCCTCGTCGGAACGGATCATTTCCAGAGCCTGCCTTCCATCACAGACGGGCATCTCATAGTCCATCAACACCAGGTGAGGACGGTTCACGGCTATCTTCTTGATGGCGGACACGCTGGAATCCGCTTCCAGCATATCATAGTCCGCTCTCAGCAGCTGGATGATCCTCTCACGCATGAAATCGGAATCATCCACCACCAGGATTTTCTTCTTCCGCTCCGCTTTCTCCGCCTTGTCCTTTACCAGAAATTCTTTGATCGTAGCCATGGCGTTCTGGTGATTGATCTCCATGGCGTTCTTACTGTCAAGGGATGCAACATTTGATACGCAGAACGTGAAATACCCCTCTCCCGTACCAAATAAAAGGCTGCATGCGGGCTGTTCCTTTTCAATGGAACGGATCATCTGCTCCCGGGTCAGCAGACATTCTTTCTCCAATTCGAACAGACCGATCGTAGGAAAACTTTCCCTGAGTTTCTCCAGAAGCTGCCTGACAATGTATCTGGTGACATTGAGCACCATATCATCCACTTTCGGGTAATCCGTATTCAGTATGTCCCGTATGATCTTGAGCAAAAGCCTTTCCTCAAAAGCAATGGTGACTTCCTGTTTTTCCCTGCCATGTCCGCGGTACAGGAAGCGGCAGCATACCATTTTCCCAAAATCTTCCCCTGCGTAATGTCCGCTGATTTTCTTCGCATTCAGCTGGAACATCTCCCTGGTGATCTGGATGATGGTGGTCTCCAGAGCGTCCTGCTCCTGTTCGTGGGGGAGAGCCGGCCACTTGTTCATCGCCTTGCCCGCGATCGCCTGGTCTTCCATCTTGGTATGGGCAACCACCCATCCGATGCAGACCCCCAGGAAATGACGGATGGACTCCATCGCATACTTCGTGTCTTCCAGTTCTTTTTCCAGTGCGGGCAGCGTCACATATCTGAAATTATCATGAATGCGTTTATGAATCTCATAATCACAATACTGAATGGATTTCATATATGCTTCTTCATGTTCGAAATGTTCTTCCGTATGATTTTTCACATATTTGACGCCCTCACGGCATACCCATTCGCTTTTTTTTTCATTCTGGCTGAGCGTGAGCAGCTTATTCACCGTAGAAAATAGTACTTTATGTTCTCTGTCGATGGCGTCCACGCCGATATTATAGCTGTCTTTCCATACTACCTGATCCATTTCACTACCCCTTCCACGCGATCTTTATTGTATTACATCATAAATCTTCGATTTATGATCGTCATTCGCCGCTCGCCGAACATGCAAGCATGTTCTTCTCGCTAACACTCATTATATCATGAATTCCTCACCCGCGCAAGAAACGCAGGTCCGAAAACCTGCGTTCCATGACGTTTTATTTTGTATTTATTTTGTAAACTGAATCGTTACGTTTCCAACGGCGCATTCGATATCCATGGTCTTAAAGGCGTTGTTGTCCAGATACTGGTCGCTGGCGAATCCGCTGCTGGAGGAGCTGCCCAGCGTCACATTTCCCATAGCTTTGGAAAGTCCATAGTTGAAGTCTTTCTGATTTCCCTCGAGAGTCAGGGACACATTTCCCATGGCGCACTCCACATCCCCGTCCCCGTTTAAGGCGCCTGCGGCCACAAACTCGCCCATACCTACCTCAGCGTCCAACTCGCCCACGGTCATGTTCTCAAGGGCAATCTGACCAAGACCCACGGAAACTTTCAGGCTTTCCGACTGTAATTTGTCCAGGCTGATCTGTCCCGCTCCTACTTCCAGTGAGATTTCTTTTGCCTGAAGCCGGTCAAATTCCAGCCTTCCCGCCCCCACTTCGATATCCGCCTCCTCAAAATACGCGTTTTCAGGGACATACAGGATGATCCGGCATCCGTTCAGGTCATTCCACCTTTTCACCGACGCGGTGGATCTGATGTAAAGCGTTCCGTCCTCCACATAGCCCTGGATTTTTCCGGCATATGCCGCTTCCAGGTAGAAATTGCCATCCGGGGAAGGCTGTGTGGTAAAGCTGCACGCGCCTATCTCAAAGTCCAGTTCCCGGATATCGCTTCCCAGGCTGTATCTATCCACATTTCCCCTCAATATCGTATGGTGACTGTCAAAGCTCATATTATCCTCCACATCAAAATCCACATCGTCAAATATTTCAAAATCATCCACCCAATCCAGGACGTCCATATCATCCACATAGACCCCCCAGTCAAAAGGATTCAGGTGGACTCTTACGCGCCCTCCCGTAACGCTTTCCACCACATTTTCTATCGTGGTCCTGCCTCTGACAGTGCTTGCCACCGTAGCCAGCACAAAGCCGATCACGAACAGGATAAGCGCCGTGATCGCACAGCCTTTCATAAATTTTTTCATGACTCGTTCCTCCTGATTTCTATTCCATTGCCGCTTGCGGCAATTTGTTCCGGTCTCTTTACGCTGCCGCCTGTTTGTTCCTGCCGCTGAACAGTTTGCACAGACCCCTGAAGATCGCCGGTGTGGCGATGCCTGCCATGGCTACCGTGAGCATCAGAAACAGGATGCCCACCGCGCCGCACACAAGGCCGCCACCCAGCAGGGCCGCTCCCACCAGCGGATCTGCCCACATACACATGATTCCTGTGATGAGCAGTCCGAGCAGTACCGCAAACAGTACCGCCGCCGTAACACCAAAACAGAAGATCAGCACGAACCAGGATAAAATAATGCCTGCCAGCGTTCCAAGCAGCCCGCCAGCGATCCCCAGAATCGCCGGTGAGGCCAGTATCGCGCCAATGATGATCAGAACCAACGCCCATGTGGGCAGGCTTTCTTTTTTAGGCTGTTCCCGACCAGCCTGCTGTCCTTCGGCGCCAGGCTGCTGGTATTGAATCATCGCCCTGTTCTGGGGTTTCTGGCATCCCGGTTCCCCATAAATATCCCTCTTGATATTTTCCGCCACTTTCGCCGGATTTCCCAGCGCCTCGATCACTGCCTGTTCGTTTTCCGCCCCTGCGTCATTAAAATATTCATTATAATACTGTAATGCCTCCTCACGCTCTGCAGGAGAAATATTTTGAAGCAGACTTTCCAATTGTTTCATAAAATCAATTCTGTTCATGATACGTTCCCACTCCCTTCCGGGTTATCCTTTCCCTCATTTGAAAATATGTCCGTCCTGCCCTCGAACAGACCTGTTATCTTATCTGAATACCTGCGCCACTCGCTCTCGTAAAGCCTTAACTGCGCCCAGCCTCTGCTGGTCACCTTATAATAACGCCTGTTCCTGCCGGCGCACTCCCTGTCGTATACCTCCAGGCATTCATCCTTTTGAAGCCGCCGGAGTACCGGGTAGAGCGTGGATTCCGACAGTTCAATGACCTGCCGCACATCCTGTGTGATCTTATACCCGTATGTTCCCTCCGGCTCCTTGGAGACAACCGCCAGTACAATGGCATCCAGAAGAGCCGAACCCGTATTAAATACCATGTCATCTCTCCTATTCCAGTTCCGTCTCTTCACTTCAGCGCCCTTGGCGGGGGAAGAAATTTGCATCTGCAAAAAACGCAGCTGAAATTTCTTCCGGGCGCTTCCGTTTTGAGACTGTTTTTGATTCCAGTTCCGTCTCTTCACTTCCGAGACTGTTTTTGATTCCAGTTCCGTCTCTTCACTTCAGCGCCCTCGGCGATGCTTCCGTTCCGAGACTGTTTTGCCATATAATAATATATGGCATATAATATCTCAGCTGATGAGAATACTATATGCCATATAATATTATGTGTCAATATATATTTGCAAAATATTTTCTAAAGAAATCCTAAAGATGCCCGGCGCGGGGATTTAGCGTTCCATCTTCCAGAAAAACGCACTATAGGCGGGAAGCCTGCTTCCGCCGCCGAAGTCATGATCCGCGCCACTGATTAGATCCACCGCAGTGCCGCAGCCTGCGTCAAAGTGGGCGTCAAAATCCTCCCCGTCCGCGTTGATGGCCACAAACACCCTTTCATTGTCCGTCTTTCTCTCAAAGATACACTGCTTATTGGTCAGCAGGACCGAGCGGAAAGCACCGTAATTCAAGGCTTCGGAATGTTTTTTCGCCTCAGCCAGTTTACTGATCCATTCACCCAGTCCGTCCCACACAGGTTCCTCAAAGCAGGGACGGAGCGCGGGATCTCCCTGGGATTTATTTCCTTTTGCGCCCCACTCGCTTCCATAATAAACACAGGGGATGCCCGGCATGCCAAACTGGAGCGCATAGATCAGGGGCAGATGCTTCTCATTGGTAAGAATGCTTGCCACTCTGGTGACATCATGGTTATCCACAAAAGATAACAGATGCTTTCCTTTATAGAGCGTCCAGTTCTCCGGCCCGAACTGCCGCATCAGGGAATGCACGATCTCAAACATATTCATACTGTTAAAACTGCTGTACAGCCCCTTATAACACTCGTAGTTGGTAACAGAATGAAGCATGCTGTCGTTCATCATGCGGTTATAGTCACCGTGCAGCATCTCGCCGATCAGCACAAAATCTTCCTTCAACCCATCCGTAAAGCTTCTCAGCCTGCGCACGAATTCCTCGTCCAGACTGTACGCCACATCCAGGCGCAGGCCGTCGATACCGAATTCTTCCACCCAGAATCTCACGCTGTCCAGCAGATAGTTTACCACGTCCCCATTGCGCAGGTTCAGCTTCACCAGGTCATAATTGCCTTCCCAGCCCTCGTACCAGAGACCATCGTTATAATGGGAATTCCCACCGAGATCGATGCGGTAGAACCAGCTGATATATTGGGAGTTCTCCCGGTTCTTCACTACATCCTGAAAAGGGCCGAATCCCCTTCCCACATGGTTGAACACGCCGTCCAGCACGACCTTGATGCCATTCTCGTGCAGCTTTTCACAAACCTCTTTGAAATCCTCATTTGTGCCAAGCCGGGTGTCAATCTTGCGATAATCCCTGGTATTGTAGCCATGTGTGTCCGATTCAAAAATGGGAGAAAAGTAGATCGCGTCCACTCCCAGCTTCTTCATATGAGGGATCCAGTCCAGCACTTTCAAAATCCGGTGCTCCAACACACCATCATTCTCAAAGGGCGCTCCACAGAATCCCAGAGGATAGATCTGATAAAAAACACTTTCGTATGCCCACATATTAATTCTCCTCTCATGTTCACATTTATTTTCAGGGTCCAGATTCTCCATTGACCAAATCAGTACTATAAAAGACAACCTGCGAACCCTTTTGTGGATAAAATGGATACCTGTGTCATTTTTTTAGAAGAATTTAAGAAAAAATCCACCAAATCCACAGAGTTATCCACATTTACACCTCTGTCATTTTACCACAATCTGCATGTCAGTTCCACTATTTTTATGATCAATGTGGTATGAACTTACAGCCAGGAATCCCAAAACCTCTCCACCCGTTTCGCCACGGTATCCACCGTCACGGTCTCAAACCGCTCCCATTCCCTTGGAAACAGCCGTCGGTAGGACATCTGCAGAAAACGCTCGTCCAACAAGGCGATGATGCCCACATCCTCCACAGTGCGAATCACGCGCCCCGCTGCCTGCAATACCTTGTTCATGCCGGGATAACGATAGGAATAGTCGAAACCGTTCTCCCCTTCCCTATCGAAATACCCTTTCAGGATCTCCCGCTCGCTGCAGACCTGAGGGAGGCCCGTACCTACAAGGATGGCTCCGATCAGGCTGTCGTTCTTCAAGTCGATCCCTTCGCTGAAGATCCCCCCCATCACGCAGAAGCCTATGAGAATGCTGTCGATGGCGGTCTGCAGGTCACAGCCCGGATTGCCCCTGAAGCGGGACAGGAAATCCTCCCGATCGCTCTCACTCATAGATTCGCCCTGAAGGATGCATTCCTTTCCATCATTCGCAAAATATGCCATATATATATCATATATGGTATGCAGAAAAGCGTAAGAAGGGCAGAAAACCATGTAATTTCCATGTCTGTTCTTTACAATCTCATCAATATAACGGGCGATATTATAGTATTCCGAATCGGAGCGCCTGGTATATTTGCTGGTCACATCACTGGCAAGGAACAGAGCGCACCTTTCAGGATCAAAAACAGGCTTCGCATAGACTTCATAATCCTCATCCTCCCCTCCCAGCAGTTTTTTATAGTACTGGATCGGCAGGAACGTGGCGGAAAACAGAATGGCGCTGCGCCCCTTCAGCATACAGTTCTTCAGGTTTTCCGCCGGATTGACACAGAACAGTTTTATCAGGAAGTCTCCTTCCTCCTCCAGCTGCGTATACTTTACATAATGCTCATCCAGCAGTTCATACATCTCAAGGAAATGCCCGATATCAAAATAAAGATCCAGCAGCTGTTCCCTGACAGGCAGCTGTTCTTCTTCCTGTTCTGACAGATACTCATCCATAACGGCATGGAGACGCATCAGAGGCTTCATAAACCTGTCTATCTCTTCCACCGTCCTCCAGCCGTCGCATTCCCGCTTCAGCACCAGCAGTTCCTCATTGCATTTCTCCATATGATAGATCATCTGAGACGCATAGCCCTGGCGTATCAGGATACTCCTGCCCCCATGAAGCCTGTCAGTACCGATCTGGTCAATCTCTGTCCGTTCCACCCGCGGGTATGACATCCCTGTCATATCTAATGTCATTTGCCCTGAAATCTCCTTAATCTTTGCCGGTTTTGATGTTTCCGACAAAATCGTCTGTTTTAATTCTCTGCGGATTTCCAGAAAAGTGTTTTTATAGAGGGACGCACTGTACATCTCTCTTCCCCGCTCCAGCAGATTATGCGCCTCGTCTATCAGGAAAATGTACTTTCCGCCATTGCCCTCCGCAAAAAATCTCTTTAAGTAAACATGGGGATCAAACAGATAATTATAATCACAGATGACCGCATCCGCAAAAAGGCTCATATCAAGGCACATTTCAAACGGACACACCTGATATTTTTCCGCATACTCCGCAATCCGTTCCCTGCTGAAACTCTCCTCCGAGATCAGCAGATCATACAGGGCATCATTGATCCTGTCATAATGCCCCTTTGCATAGGGACAATACTCCGGGTTACACTCTGCATGTTCCATGAAACAGCTTTTTTCCTTTGCAGTCAGGATCACACTCTTAAAATGAAGCCCTTTCTCCCGAAGCAGCGCAAAAGTCTCATCCGCTACCGTTCTGGTAATGGTCTTGGCCGTGAGATAAAAGAGCTTCTCCGCCATGCCCTGCCCCATGGCCTGAACGGCGGGGTAGATGGTGGAGATGGTTTTGCCCACTCCGGTGGGTGCCTCCAAAAACAGTTTCTTCTTATGATAGATGGTGCGGTAAACATGCGCCACCAGTTCTCTCTGTCCCTCCCTGTAGGGAAAGGGAAATTCCAGTCCGCTTATGGATCCCTGACGGACACGCTGCCATTCGCAGGAATAATCTGCCCATTTGCGATAGGCCGCCACCAGTCCGCCAAACCAGTCTTCCAACTGCTGGAACATAAAGTCCTCATGGAAATAACGCAATCCTTCCGTCTCCATATTACAGTAGGTCATGCGCACCCTGATCTCTTTCAATCCCTCTTTCAAGGCGCAGATATAGGCATAGCACTTTGCCTGCGCAATATGCAGTGGCATGGGACCTTTCATCTTCTCCAGATCCCGGTAAGTGCCTTTGATCTCATCTATGATGACCTGCCCCTCATGGCGGATGATGCCGTCGGCCCGTCCCTCAACCACCAGAATATAACGATCCGTAGGCAACGTATAGCGCAGCGTGACCTCCGCCTCATACTCCGCTCCCATCCGCCTTTGGATCATGCGATGGATGCGTCCGCCCTCCTGCATGGCATTGTCAAAAGATGCATGACGCCTGTTATCAATATCGCCATGCCGCAGTATGAACTCTACCAGAGTCCTGACTGAGACTCTTATCTCCATCGGAGGAAAAATCTGCTCCACAGGGCCATTATCCGGTTTTCTCTCAACAATCTCAGTTCCCATGTTTCTATTCCTGTTCCGTCTCTACATATCCGCAAAAAAAACAAACTCCCTATGAAGATAGTACTCTATCCTGCACAGGGAGTCAATTTGCATTTTTAGACCATATATCAGGAAGCCACAGCCAGCCGCTTCAACATTTCTTCCAGATCCACGTTATATCCATCATAGGAAACTTTCAGCGGATGATCGAAATTCAGCCCGTACACTCCCAAAAATGATTTGGCGTCCACCACATACCGATTGTATGAGATGTCAATATCAAAATCGCATCTGGAAGCAACATCCACAAAGTGCTGCACATTATCAGGTGTCAAACGAATCGTCTTTACCATACTAACCATCCTTTCTAGATCCTGAACCACACATTACCGTTCCTATATTTTTCATTATATCCAGATATCCTAAATTGTAAAGTTGGCAACTCTTCAAAAATTTTCCCGAAAAAACAGGTTTTTTTGTGCATTTTACTTAGGAACCGCACCGTCACTTATCGTCCCGGAATTCTGTCATATTTTTGCGAAATCTCAGGGGGAGCATGTTCTGCTGCAGTTTCAGGTTCTTCCGCTCCTCAATGGCTATCTTATGGCAGAAATACTGAAAAAGTTCCTGATATTCCCGCTCCTGTGCCGATATCCCGAATGCGGGATCATCCTCCTGTTCGCCCCCGTAAAACAGGTACCACTGCTTCCCCGCGGGATGGATGGCATAGATTCCCCTGCGTTCATCCTGGATCATAAAATCTTCCTGCGGAAGCCTGTCTGCGAAATGAGGCATCAAAAAAGCCGCCACATTGTTCCTGGGAGTGATTTTCGCATAAAGCACGCCATTCTCCAGTTCCCGAAAGCGCAGGAATCCCCTCAGATGATCCAGTTCCCTGCCTGCCAGCCTGGCAAGCAAAAAGGCATGATGCACCTCGTCATTGGCCAGATCATCAAACAGATGCCCCGCTCCACGCCTGGCTGACAGTCCATCCACCACGGTCCGGTACACCGCCTGCGCTTTCCCCTCATCCTGTGAGGCGAGCGCCAGACATAAAGACATATAGTCTTTCTCCCCAAAGAAACGGTACAGGGAACGCATGACCTTATTCATTTTCTCCCAATCCGGCGTCACATATACATCCTCCGCAAACAAAACAGGATCCTCCGTCAGGCTGATATAGGTGTCCATATGGTCCCGCTTTTCCTCATAAGCCAGATAGATTGCCGTAAATATGCTGTCCAGGGAGTCCTGGCATCTATATACTGTCATCCTTGCTCCTCTCCAGCATTGCTGATATCATCCTTTATGACTTTTCTGTGATCTCCCCTGCGATCCAAAGTTGCTGCAGCCTTTGTGATTCCGCCCCGTGCATCCTCTGGCAGCATGTTGCTTCATTCCCTGTTCATCATACGAAGAACGCTTTAAAACGCCCGCAGCGGCATCACATGAACTGTATTCCTTACAGCTGCCCGACAGCCGCCTGCACTCTATCTGTCATTGTCACAGGCTGCTCGAAACTGCCCACGTCAAATAGGGACATCTGACGGTAACTCATGCCGTCGCTCCCGAACCTGATCCGCTCCTGCTCCTCTGTCAGGTTCCGCACGATATAGTCTTCCTCCAGCTTCACCGGATACATCATCCTGCCGCTGCAGGTGATAAAATATAACGCCCGTTTCAGAACGACACCGATCTTTTTCAGATCCGCGAAAGTGAGGTTCGCGCTCCTGCGGGCCGCCACGATCCTCCGGGCGCTCTTCACACCCACACCGGGAATCCGCAGAAGCTGCTCCATGGGCGCTTTGTTGATCTCCACGGGAAACTGCTCCAGATGCCGCACCGCCCAATCCTCTTTGGGATCCAGCATCACATTGAAAAAAGGGCGCTTCTCATCCAACAGTTCATCCGCCTTAAATCCATAGAACCGCAGCAGCCAGTCCGCCTGATACAGACGGTGCTCCCGAAGCAGGGGCGGACCGCCCGGCAGTGCGGGAAGCTGTTTATCTCCCGTCACATTTACAAAGGCGGAATAAAAGACCCGCTTCAGGTCAAACTTCTGATACAGGCTTTCCGCCACATTCAGAATCTGATAGTCATTCTCCGGCGTGGCGCCTATGATCATCTGTGTCGCCTGCCCGCCGCCCACAAAGGTAGGCGCATTCCGATAAAGCACCAGATCGTTCTTATTCTCCTCTATCCCATTCTGGATCTGCCGCATGGGAGTCAGGATATTTCTCCGGTGCTTATTAGGCGCCAGCGTGCGCAGCCCCTCCGCCGTGGGCAGTTCCAGATTCACACTCATCCGATCCGTCAGAAAACCGATGCGGCGGATCAGTTCCGGGTCGGCTCCGGGAATAGCCTTCACATGGACATACCCGTTAAAGCGGTACTTCTTTCGCAGCAGCCAGATCGTCCGGAAGATCAGTTCCATGGTAAAGGAGGGACTGTTCAAAATGCCGGAACTCAAGAAAAGTCCTTCTATATAATTCCTGCGGTAAAACTCCACCGTCAGCCTGCACACTTCATCCGGGGCAAAGGTAGCCCGGGGCACGTCATTGGAACAACGGTTCTGGCAGTACTTACAATCATAAATACATTCGTTGGTAAGTAATATCTTCAAAAGGGAAATACAGCGCCCATCGCTGCTGAAGCTGTGGCAGATGCCTGCCGCTGCACAGTTCCCCATATCCACGCCGTTCCCCCTGCGGTCCACGCCGCTGGATGTACACGCCACGTCATACTTCGCCGAATTCGCCAGGATGCCCAGCTTATCCATCAAAGGCATCTCCTTTCCCGTAGTCAGGTATTCCATAACAGCGTCTCCCCCATTGCTCTTTTAGAACATTTGTTCTGTTTTCATAATAGCACATATGTTCTATCTATGCAAGCAGCTTATAAAATTTTTTATATAACAATGCGGCAGAACGGAATCAAGAACTCTGACGGGGCACACTGCCCTCTTGCCGCCTTCCCCAACTCCCACAACGCAAAATCCCATAAAAAAGCGTCCTGCCGGACGCTTCGAAGAATGCTTCGCATTCTTCCCCAACCAGAGCGAAATTTCCTATAAGGTAAAAAACTATTGCAAAATCCCCCAAAAAGCGGTTAAATGATATATGAAAATAATTCACAACATAAGGAAACAAAAACATGTCAAATTTAAGATTACCCAAAGACTACAAGTCCGAACTGAACCTGCACGATACCCAGGTGGCCATCAAGACGGTAAAGGACTTCTTCCAGGCCCTGCTGGCGGAACGCCTGAACCTCCTGCGGGTGTCCGCTCCCCTGTTTGTGGATCCGGCATCCGGCCTGAACGACAACTTGAACGGTGTGGAGCGCCCCGTCTCTTTTGACATCAAGTATCAGGAGGGCAGGGAGGGCGAGATCGTACATTCCCTGGCAAAGTGGAAGCGTTACGCCCTGAAAAAGTACGGATTCGCCGCAGGCGAGGGGCTCTATACGGATATGAGCGCCATCCGCCGGGATGAAGCCGTGGACAATATCCACTCCATCTATGTGGATCAGTGGGACTGGGAAAAGATCATCAGCAGGGAGGACCGCAATCTGGACACCCTGAAAGATACCGTGCGCGTCATTTACAAGGTACTGCGCAAGACGGAAAAATACATGGCGATCCACTTCGATTACATCGAGGAGATCCTGCCCCATGATATTTTCTTCATCACCACCACGGAACTGGCGGAAATGTTCCCCGACTACTCTCCCAAGGAGCGGGAATATTACATAGCCAAGGCAAAAGGCGCCGTCTGCATCATGCAGATCGGCGATAAGCTGGATAACGGCGAACCCCATGACGGTCGGGCGCCGGATTATGACGACTGGCAGTTAAACGGCGATATCATCGTGTATTATCCGGTCCTGGATATCGCGCTGGAACTTTCCAGCATGGGCATCCGCGTGGATAAGGAATCCCTGTTGTCACAGCTGGATAAGGCGGGATGCCCCGAACGCGCGAACCTGCCTTTCCATCAGGCGGTCATCAACGAAGAAGTTCCCTACACCATCGGCGGCGGAATCGGCCAGTCCCGTATCTGTATGTTCTTCCTGCGCAAAGCGCATATCGGTGAAGTACAGAGTTCCCTCTGGCCCGAGGACGTGATGGCGGAAGCGGAAAAAAGAGGCCTGCAGCTTTTATAAGCTGCGGACCCCTTTCATTTCCTGCTTTCACTTTTCCATTGCTCACTCATAAAAGGCAAATCTGTCATTCTGCCAGGTCAGTTCATATCCGTTCCTCTCCATAAACTCCCGGATCAGCTGCCATTTTTCCTGAAGCAGCTCCCATTTTTCATCCTGCACCGATTCGTCCCAACTGCGATCCACCAGAACAACAGGCTTGTCCGTACTGCCGTCCCGTATCTGCCTTTCCTCCTCCTCCAGGTCGTCCCGCAGGGTCTCACAGCCATAGGAGCGCAGATCGATCCACGCGTTAAAAGCGGGTGGCATCTGCAGATAATAAGAAAGCGCCGGTATGTTCCCATATAGGATCACTTCCCTGCCCTGCAGCCCCCGCTCCTCCACATAGCCGCCAAGTTCCGTTATCCATCGCGCCTTTTCAGGGCTCATCTTTATATTCTTTAAAAGATCATTATTTTCCACCGTTGCCGTCAGATTATATACGCCGGTTGCCTCCGCAAAGACAAACCTGGTCCCAAAACCGCCAAACTGGAACAGGCACATCCCCAAAAACGCCGCCAGGATCGCTTTTACAGGAAAGGCGCTGAATGTGACCTTTCCAACATGCCTCTCTTTCACATGGGCGCAAAAGCGCCAGCACTGCCACAGCGTATAGGGCGCCGCCACAAAAAGGTTGTTCATGCTGGGATATACCCTGTTATTACTGCCCAGCGATGTCAGCAGCACCACCAGCACTACCATGACGCCGATCAGTTTTTCCTGCTTTGGGCTTTTGGGATTCAAAAAGCTGACCACGCCCGTCAACATTGTCAACATCAGAAACAGAATGCCCGGTCGGAGCATGGGGCCATAGCTGATGGGGCCGTCCCGCAAAAAATCCAGGGAACAGAATCCGTTCAGATACAGCCATGCCAGCATGATCGCACTGACCACGCCCCAAAGGATCCTGCCCTCCCACCAAAAAGCCCTTTCCATCCCGCACCGCTTCTGGAGCAGCCAGCCCACTGCCGCGGATAACGCCAGACCTGCAGCCATTGCCAGCACAAACAGCACATTTGGCTCTAAAAGTCCGGAACCGGCGGCCATGCCCGCCTGGCTGCAAATGCCTTTCACATACAGCCATCTTACAGCCACAGCCCCTGTGAACGCCAGGAGGATCCTGCCGCAGCACCACCAGAGCATTTTCTGCAGCCTGCCATACGCCCGCAGCAGCAGGCCCGCTATCACAAAAAACAGGATCCCCGCCGCTAAGATAACGCCGATCCGTATCACCCAGTAGAGATTTTCCACATAGGTATTTATCATCCCCATGAGCATGGAATCCGCCTTATAATCCGTGGCTGTGTCCGTCATGGCAAACAGCCTCCGGATCCCCGCCGCATAATTTCCGAGACCGTATCTCACATGAATGAAGCCAAGCAGCGCGAGCAGTGCGCCGCCATACCCCACAAAACACCAGAGTGTATGCTGTCCCAGCCTGCGCCACAGACTTTCGCCCCGGGCTGCCCGCCCGTCTCTTTCCTGAAACCACGTCACCGCGTCATAAGCCCACACCGCCAGGATCATGGCAGCCTCAGGCAGGTTGGAGAACCGTACCAGCACATTTGCCCCCAGACAGACCCCCGCCAGCACAAGGCAGGCTCTCTTCTCCTCCGTCAGTCCCCGGTACAGCAGGATCACACATCCGAGGAAAAGCACATAGGTCAGGTAATTATACAAAAGCGCCGTGGGACACCAGCAGAGGCTGATGGCGGTCATTTCCCCCGCAAACGCGATCCATCCGGGCACTTTCAGCCTGCGGGTACAGAAAAAATACCCCGCCACAGCCAACAGACTGACAGACAATCCGGTGTAAAAGTTCAGCCCCATCAGACTCCCTGCGCCGGGCAGCTTTGTCAGCAGGTTCCCGGCCGCGTTAGCGAGATAAGTGGAAAACAGCCACATAGGATCCATATGCTCCGTTCCCATGAACTGAAAATTTGCATAGTTATAACCGGTATCCCAGAAGTCCAGTCCCCAGCCGATGTGGCGCAGGGGATAAAAGACCATTATCACTATAAACAGATTTTCCAACAGATTTGTCCGGCGAGCATATTTCAGATCTTTTTCTGTTCTTTTCTTCCCATCCATACTTCTATCCAGTCCATCCTCACCTAACAACGTGTATCATATAGCCGACACCCCCGCTGCATCCGAAAACAGTACTGTGTCCGCCTTACTGCTGCATACTTGCCATCAGCGCCGGGATCAGCTGCTTCTTCCGGGAGATCACGCCCTCCAGCCGGAAAGAATCCTCATCCGCCTGGACGCCGAACGCATTCTGGATCAATTCCTCCGCATTTTCCCCCACATACAGCAGTTCCGTGGACTCACTGATGATATTGGTGAGCATGAAGAATACCATGTTCACTTTCGTGGCCTTCGCCGTCTCTTTCAGACAAGGACGAAGTTTCCTCTTGATATCCGCCAGTTCTTCCTCCGTCATGGCATTGATCTGACCAACCCCGAAAGAAATGTCGTTGCTGGAGAACGTCTTATAGTCCTGGTAAAAGATCTCTTCCGGCTCCTTGTCTTTCAGGTTGCTTCCCGCCTTGAACATCTCCCGGGCAAACTCCTCTACTTTAATCCCTGCGATGGACGCAAGTTCCTCCGCCGTCCGCCTGTCATAATCGGTACAGGTGGGGGAGCGGTACATCAGCGTGTCAGAAATGATCGCCGCGCACAACAGGGAAGCAATGGTCTTAGTGATCTCCACTCCGTTTTCCCGGTACATCTGGTAAATGATCGTAGCCGTGCAGCCCAGGGGCTGATTTCGGAAAAATACCGGCGCGATGGTCTCCAGGCTTCCCAGACGGTGATGGTCGATGATCTCCAGGATCTCCGCGTTCTCTATGCCGTTCACCGCCTGATTCTTTTCATTGTGATCCACCAGGATCAGCTTCTTGGGTGACATGTTCAGAAGGTTCCGCCTGGATATCATGCCCACATAATTACCGTATTTATCCAGTATGGGAAAATCCCTGTGCCGCTTCTTCGCCATCACTTCCTTGATCGTCTCGGTAAATTCGTCCAGCCGGAACGTGACCAGACTGTCCCTCCGCATGAAATGGGCGATGGGCATACTCTGGTTGATCAGCCTGGCCACCGTATAGGTATCGTGGGGCGTACCGATCACCGTGCATCCTTTCTCCTCCGCCAGCTTCCTGATGGTCATGGAAACGGGCGCTCCCTCGCATACAATGATACAGTCCGCGTTCATCTCGATGGCGCAAAGCTGGGATTCATACCGATTCCCCAAAATCACCAGATCGTGCTCCTCAATATAATTTTCCATCAGGTCGGGATTGGCCGCCGCGATCAGCACTTTGCCCTTATCAAAGACCGCGTTCTCATCCCCGGTCACCAGATGTCCGTCCAGGGTCTCCAGGATATTCTTATACCTGGTCTTTGCCGTGGCAAGGATCCTGCTGTCATAGACGTCCATATAAGAAGTGGCGATATCGCCAATGGTGATCAGGCCTGCCAGCTTATTTCCCTCCGTGATGGGCAGAGTGACCACATTCTTATCCCGCATAAGAGTCCACGCCGTCTTCAGGGAAATGCCCTGATCCACACCCTCCGTCTCTCGGATCTCAATATCCCGCACCTGGGTCCTGACATCCTTTATGTACACGGGCGGCTGCACGCCGAAGCGTTCCATGACATACTGGCTTTCCTCGTTGAGATGCCCCGCCCGCACGGCAATGTACTCCACATTCTCATTCAACTTCCCCTTTAAATGGGCATAGCAGATCGCGGAACAGATGGAATCCGTATCCGGGTTCTTATGCCCTATGACAAATACTTTTTCTTTCTTGATGCTCATGCGCCCTGTCCTCTTTCGATAATCGTGCCAAATAAGGATATCATATCATGTTTCTGCAAGTCCCGGGCAGAGACCCGAAAAATCAGAGATTTTTCGGGTTCGCTTCGCTCGTCAAATCCCCGGGAAAGCATCTGCCCGTGCAAGCACGGCATCTGCTTTCCCGGGCACTTGACTCTGCCCTTTGCGGACATTATACCATGTTTTCGTGCGCTTTAGCGCACATTCAATTCAAAAGTTGACACAATGCCCTTCTGTGTCAACATTATACCATACTTCCGTGCGCTTCAGCGCACTCTCAATTCAGAAGTTGACACAATGTCTTTCTGTGTCAACATTGTACCATGTTTCCGCAAGTCACAGGGCAGAGACCCGAAAAATCAGAGATTTTTCGGGTTCGCTTCGCTCGTCAAATCCCCGGGAAAGCATCTGCCCGTGCAAGCACGGCATCTGCTTTCCCGGGCACTTGACTCTGCCCTTTGCGGACATTATACCATCATTCGGATCTATTTGCCATATGATAGCTTGACTTTTTGTACATATACGCAACAGTTCAGCCATGCCATTCATAAGCTGCCGAAATATACATTTTCACCAACAGACAAAAACGATTGCCGACAGCTTATTTCATGTCGGGCATCCGCAGACCAAATTCTCTCTCAACCAATGCAAAAGTATCCTCAATGCTCCTGTTCTCATCTCTGGCAATGACTCGAAAACCGGAGTGAAGAAAAGAATCATAGGCTGCAGGAGAATTGATCCTCGCCAGACACTCCCTGAAATTTTCAAGTGCCAACTCAGGATTCTCTTCCTCCATCATTAACTGATACAAAAATTGCTTTTCTCTGTCCGGTCTTTCAAAGAATCGATTCACCGATATGTCGGGAACAGCCAGCATGATCAGTACATGGTCATAGTCCGATATCTCTTTCAGGGTTTCTATGGAAATATTTGTATCTACAAATACCATTTTCCCTTCGGTATTCAGTGTACTCAAAATTTGTAATTCCAGTGTTTCACATTCTTTCGCTGTGCCTCTCACCCATGCTTCATATTCCTCCGGCGTCCGCCTGATGAAATCATGCCAATCCTGCAGATCCCTTGTATAGGTCAATCCCGGAAACGCATCTCGATCCAATTCCGGCAATAAACAGTTATGATAGTTCTCTTCACAGGCAATGCCGTTATACTTTTCAGCCAGCCGCTTCACCATGGTAGATTTCCCGGCATATGCCGTTCCAGTTATAAAAAAAGTATTTTCAAATCTCATTTCTTTCATCTCCTTCTCAAGTATCGATCTTTTTGTACATCTGCCCACCATCAAGGCTATTCCCGATCACGACACATTCTTTCATTTGCCCCGCCTGATCGGTCTGTCTTCCTATTTCCCAAAATCATATTCCGCGTATTTCTGCGCTCCAGGGAAATAAGTCCACTCCCTGCCCCAAAATGCTGTTTTCTCACTTTTTGAATACTTTATTGAATATTTTCTTCTTGCATTTAAACACTTATAATTATATTATGAACCTACTAACCGCAAAGGAGGCC
Source organism: Lachnospiraceae bacterium (assembly GCA_023664345.1). Lineage (GTDB taxonomy): Bacteria > Bacillota > Clostridia > Lachnospirales > Lachnospiraceae > Acetatifactor. The sequence continues at coordinate 64,414 of JAMPFQ010000002.1, forward strand.
GTGCCTATGAGAGAATTCGTCCCCTACAAACATGAGAAAGAGGTCATCTCTATCCGAATCGATTCCGAAATATTGAAAACGGTTGACTCTTCTGCAGAACATGCGGGTATCAGCCGTAACGAATTTATCAATCAATGTATTGCGTTCGCCTTAAATCACTTATCCGCCAAGGATAAGTGACCGGCCTCAGTTTAAACATATCAATGCCCCTTGCATCACGCAGGGGGCATTTCCTTTTCCTTCCATTCACAGCCCCAGCCAGTTTTTCAGCGGATTGACCTTTCTCGCCTGCTCCATGATCTCTCCGCGGTTTTCTCTCATGTACCGTTCCAGCTTGAACACTTCTTCATCAGAAAATCCTTTCGCGTGGTCAACGATGCCATCGGGTACGATCCCTTCCGCGATATCCTTTCCGCGGATAAAGGACACCCGGACATATCGTCTGTCACCCTTATTGATGATCCCTGACACCAGCATATTTACAGAATCCATTTCGTTCCCTCCATAAATATCAGTATACCATTATCTCCACGCAAAAGCAATTTATGGTATACTTTTATAAAAACCTGAGGTAACAGTTCAGCCATGCAGAAATGATTGTGCAGATTGCCCGTGGGAGCTTGCTCACTAAGGGCAAAAGTTCTCAAGAGAACTGCACGATCATTTCTATAGGGCGGACGCCCGACATGAAATAAGTTGCCGACAATAGTGTTGATTTATTGGTAAAAATGTATATTTCGGCAACTTATAAATGGCATGGCTGAACTGTTACAGCCTGAGCAGAAAAAGGAGATCGTTTTATGAGCGACTTACAGACACACATAAGAAACTATCTGGAGCATTGCCGGAATCAGAAACGGCTGGATGCCAAAACACTGAAAGCATACCGGATCGACCTGACTCAGTTCACCACCTGCTTCCCATCCGCCGACATCACGGCAATCTCCCCTGACAAACTGGAACAATACATAGCGACATTGCATCAGGAATATAAGCCTAAAACAGCAAAAAGAAAAATCGCATCATTGAAAGCATTCTTCCACTACCTCGAGTACAAAGACCTGATCGACCGCAATCCTTTCAACAAGATCCATACCCGGTTCCGGGAACCTGTCATCTTACCCAAGACCATCCCTCTCCACACGGTAGAAGCGCTCCTGTCCATGATCTACAAGCAGCAAAAGAACGCAAAGACAGTCTATCAGCAGCGCAACGCCCTGAGAGACGCGGCGGTGATCGAAATGCTTTTCGCCACCGGAATGAGGATCTCGGAACTATGTTCGCTGGAGGAACAGAGCGTGAACTTATATGACAGGAACATACTGATCTACGGAAAGGGTTCCAAGGAAAGGAAGATACAGATCGGGAATGATGATGTGATAAAGACCTTGGAGGAATATAAAAACAGTTTCCAGTCCGAGATCAAAAGCTGTCGTCACTTTTTTGCAAACCAGAATGGCAGCGCTCTGTCCGACCAGTCCATCCGCAGAATGATAAATAAATACACCAGGCTCGCCGCCATCGAACTGCATATCACGCCGCACATGTTCCGCCATACTTTTGCCACCAGCCTTCTGGAGGCAGACGTGGATATCCGCTACATCCAGGAGATGCTTGGGCACAGTTCCATCAACATCACTGAAATCTATACCCATGTGGCAATGTCCAAGCAGCGGGATATATTGACGACAAAGCATCCCCGGAAAGATTTCCGAATATAGCATTGCAAGAAAACAAGGCAGGCAGAACGGGGAAGTAAGGTGATTTTTTGACGCATAAAGCTTTACCTGCGTATCACGGATAATTAAAAGTTATCCGTCGATATTGGAGGGATAAGCGTGAATAATAACATATGGAAAAATTATATTTATACATATGTTTCTCAGAACAATCTGCTGGATTTTTATACCAGATTTCTGGATACTTTCGAAACGAAGTGGGATAAATTTATTGTCGGCTACGATTTTGAGGATCTCTGTCAGATAAATAATGGGAACCGATTAAGGCCGATGCTGGTTTTTTGGGGATATCTGCTGACAAAAGATGATGATTTCATGTTTGATGTCAGTGATGAAGATCTTGATCTGATCATGGATCCCTGCGTTATGATCGAAGCGATCCATAAGATGTCCCTGCTGATTGACGATTGGATCGATGATGATATCGCGCGGCATGGGACTGCTACCTTTCATGTTGTGCACGGAGCGGATACAGCGGTCCTGTTTGCCATGAATATCCTGTTAAAGGGATTTCTGGAACTAAGTTCCTTACAGGATGAAAAATATATAAAAGTCATCCCTCTGGCATTGCGGATCGCTTATGAGATGACCTTAGGCGCACTCAATGAGGTCTCATCTAAGGATACCGCATTCGATATCGACAGCGTAAAAGAGATCATCAAACTGGAAACATCATCGATCATCAGGAACGGCATGATCATCGGATATACTGCCGGGAATGGGAATAATGATAGGATCATCGATCTGCTGGATGATATCGGCGGCTGCTGCGGATATATCTTTCAGGCGCTGAACGATCTGGAACCTTTTGGAAATGCGGATGAATTGATACAGCACAAAGGAGCATTGACCACGGATATCATAAAAAACAGGAAAAACGTCGTTGTCACATACATCTATGCCCAGGCAAGCGAATTTGAAACAGAAAAGCTTTCAACTTTAAATGACTCTGAGCAAATGTCTGACTATGTCACCTTTTTGATCGAAAAGTATCATATCAAGGAGCATTTAATGGAAGAAACATCCAGCCTGCAAGAAAGGATCAAAGATCGTATAGCAGAGATTGAGCGTGTGACCGGACATCACAACTGGTGCACACACTTTAATAATTTTGTAGATATCACTATTGCAGCAAGCAAAAAACGGGCATCCTGCCAATAAATGAAGTTCATTCAGATCTGCCAGGATTGAGATGAGGAGTGATACACAATTAGCGATTGATCCCAGCACAGGAATGATTCCTGCATATGACTTTTGTGATATATATCTGCGCTCACTCAGCTGAAGGATTATGTCCGCATATGCTATTCTTGTTCCCTCGCTGCTTTTCGTGTATATCCGATCATAATCATCCAAACTCCGGGAAATCAGGTCGTTATATATTTTTTGCAGGAAATGCTTTCTGACAAAACCTGAAAAAGGTATCATAAAAACGATTGCGACAAGGATGATCGTCCATGTGATTAGCAGCGGTATAAACTGAGGGGAAGAGGATCTTTCCTGAAAAATGACCTGTATATTGTTGATCGGGGAAAATAAACTAAAAAGAAAGATAAAAGAAGAACCCAGCAGGATAAAAAGATTCCTGCATGTATTGCTGAACCTTTCCAATAAGCGAAACCATTCTGTTCTTTCAGGAGTCAGTTCATGAAACTGTTCCGGATGGGTCTTGGACACTTTATATAATAGAATCAGAATGAATACATATTGCTGAAAAACAATGAATGCAATAAAAACAACGCAGAATAACGCAATCAGGCTATATATGCCAATGGGATCTATCTGCACGAAATCAAGGATGACTGATATCGCCACAAAATATATCCCCGGGAGGATGCAAAATATGAAATTAACATTTGAACCTATTCTCTGTCTATAGTATTTTTGACATTTCGCCAATTTGGGGTCTTTTTTCAGTTCGTATTCCAGTTCGCTATTTTTTTCTGTCATATACATGATCGTGTATACGAGAGTCAGATAAAGGACAAACCCCAAAAGGCCTTTGATCCAAAACGCTGGCATTTCACCAAAAGCATTAAAAATAAATCCACCCGTCAATATGACTGCAGCGATCAAAAAGTGAACCCATTTATCAGGGCGTGAGATCAGTTCCACTAATTTCTTAAAAAGAGTGCGTTCTTTTTCTTCTGCATGTTGTTTTTCCGGCAGCATCAAGCTGATCTGATAATATTGTCTGTTATTCCGCCTGTTTGTATGGTGTTTTCTTTTTCGTATTTCAAATATCATAATCTGTTTCCAATTGTGAAAAATTCTTTGTTTTTACAAAATAGCGGATAACTTTTAATTATCCGTTGATCACCAACTGTTTTTCATCATTCCGTTCCAATATTTTATTAAAAGACCGTTTAAAACGCAAAATATGACTTTCTGTGATTATATCACACTCTAAAAGTAAAGTCATTACCTTTTATATTTTTTGTCGGCAATTTTTTACAGCCGCATTTTAGCAGACCACCGTCTGCCTCAATGCATTGATGTGCTAAGATGGATTTTAGTACGACAGTACCGATTATGATCGCTTTCAGATCTATCTGACGGAGAGCAGAACGCATTCCCCGATATTCCTCAGTAAGTCCCATATATCTCCTGGAGCAGAAGCTTTACAAAATCCCGGACCAATCTCCAGTACTCGTATTCCATATCTCCCACGTGTCCTGTCAGTTCCTCTCCCAGGGTATTTTCCGCTTCCGGTGCTATATGGACATTGAACACATTTCCATTCTGGAATCGCCTGACCACAAAATACCTTTTTACAAAGCTTTCATCGTCCTGTTCCAGCTAGGACAGATATGCCCTCAGTATGCCGCTGGTCTCAAGGCCGCCCCGGGGCATATCGATATGCAGAAAGCTCATACCGCAGATATTCACAGGGGTCCTATTTTTCTTCCACGGCATGTCCTCTCCTCCTATGCCGCAGGCATCATCTCCTGTAGAGCAATCGTTTTAACTTATGATAAACCCCGGAAAAAACTCTGCTCTCCGCCATGGCGCTTCGCAAGGGAGCCAGTGTGCCTGCCATCACGGCCTGATATCTGAATCGTTCGCCTTTCCCCATATAGCTTTCCGTGATCTGCCTGTGCTCCAGTCTGTCCCGCTTCCGGTTCTCCCTGCTCTCGGAATAGCCGCCGCCCTCATAAGATGCCGCCGCAAGATCCATATGCACAAATTTTGCCCCCGCACGATAATAGCACCAAAGGAAGTGGTCATAATCGGCGCGAATGCGGTAAGCAGGATCATACGGTTTATCCACACAGAGTTGCCTGCTGTAAAAACAGGCCTGATGACAGGGAATATTGCGGTAACAGACAAATCCGTCGATGCGCGGCGGAGAAGCGATCACCACGCCGTTCTTCTCCCCCAGCGTATCCCCGTACAGCACCAACCTGGACAGATCCGTGCCCTGTGCCGCCTCCCTGTCAATATACGCGGTCGTCCGTTCCAACACTTTTTCGTCGGGGAAAAAATCTCCGCAGTTCAGGAACAGCACAAAATCCCCTCTTGCATGTGCCACGGCCTGGTTCATGGCCTCATAGATGCCGCCGTCCCGCTCCTGATAAAAACGGATCCTGGCATCGGTGCGCATGGCTTCCACAGAGCCGTCTTTACTGCCGCCGTCTTTCACCACTATCTCATGATCGGTGCAGGTCTGGGAAAGGATGCTGTCCAGTGTCTGATTCAATTTATCGCCCGGATTCAGACATACTACAATGATCGAAAATCTCATAGGATATTCTTCTCCCTGTGCAGCAGCAGCAGGCTCACTGCCATGACTGCCAGGAACGCGGCGCACACGGGCCAGCACACCATGCCGGACACCGCAAGGCTGGTGTAAGTCAGGCAATAGGACAGCACATTGGCGATCACGTGGATGATCACGGGGATCCGGAAATCCCCGAAATATTCATACCCATAGCATATGATGCAGCCGATCAGGAACGCATACATCGCCTGCACGGTATTCATATGATACATGCCGAAGATCATGGCGCAGAGGAAGATGGACATTTTTACTTTCATCCGGCGGCGCATACAGTTATAGATGATCCCACGGAACAGGATCTCTTCCGCATAGGGTGTCACAAAACCGTAGCACAGCAATCCCAGCCACATGACCGCGGAATACTGATCCTCCACTATCGCCTGATAGGTGGCGGAGTTGTCCATCATGCCCAAAAGAGCAAAGAACATATTAAAACCGATCACTGCCCCCACGATGGCAGATCCCAGGAACAGATAGCACCTGGCAGGATCCCCCTTGATATGCAGAAGCTTCATGCTGTCCGCCGCCTTGCTCAGAGTGCGCCGGGACACTTTCCAGAGACACGCCAGACCGGCTATGAATCCCACGATCTGCATCAGCGTGCCCGCATTCCCCGTCAGTGCCACCAACTGGCCGGTCTCGTCATGCACAAAGAGGAATGAGCCCACGGGTATGGTATTTCCGATGGTCTGCAGCAATATCCCCATGATATTGACTGCCACAGCTTTCACCAGCACGAACAGCAGCAAGGGGAAAAACAACTGCCAGACTTTCTGGAAAGGGGTCAGCTGCTGCTGTTCCTCCGTCCCTCTCAGCAGGAATTTCCGCAGTTCCTCCACGGAACGCACGATATAATCCGCTTTCGCCTCTTTCAGTTCCTCCATACTGCCATAGCCATATGTAACGCCCACGCTTTCCACGCCAGCCCGGCGCGCGCCTTCTATATCATAGCTGCGGTCCCCGATCATGTAGACCTGGCTCTTATCCACCGGCTGATCCCCGAACAGCTGCTTTAAGGCCTCTTCCACAACTTCGTCCTTATTGACCCGTGTGCCGTCCAGTTCGCTGCCCACGACCACCTTGAAAAATCTTTTGATGTTAAAATGCTCCAGTATCCTTTCCACAAAAACAGTGGGCTTGCTGGACGCCACAGCCAGAAACATCCCTTTTGACATGAACATCTGAAGCATCTCCGAAATGCCGGGGTAGATCTTATTCTCAAAGATCCCCGTATCCTGAAAGCGCTCCCTGTATTTTGCGATGGCCGTCTCTGCCTGTTCTTCGGACATATTATAATATTTCATAAAGCTGTCCTTTAAAGGCGGCCCGATAAAAGGTTCCAGCTTATCCAGGTCAGGCTCCTCTATCCCCATGGAAGAAAGGGCATACTGCACACAGGTACAGATCCCCACTTTGGGATCTGTCAATGTTCCGTCCAGATCAAACAATAAGTACTTTTTCATCCTCATTCTCCTTAATAGCTTCTGATTTTGTCGTTTCCGTCGTCTACTGTATTTTCTATCTTGACAATCCTCACATCATATCCCACCGCCTCGTTTACCTGGACATGGACCGTATCGCCCTCCTTTTTTCCAAGGAGCGCCTTGCCCAGAGGACTCTCGTTGCTGATCATGTTCTCCAGGGAATTGCCCCTGACAGTGGTGACGATCCTGTATGTCTCCACCGTCTGATCGTCCGCAAACTCCACCGTAACGGTGTTGTTGATGCCCACCTCATCCTCCGCGGAATCCTCCGAGATCACTCTGGCTGTTTTGATCATCCTCTCCAGATAACGGATCCTGCTCTCATTCTGATTCTTCACTTTCTTTGCCGCGTGATATTCAAAGTTCTCACTGAGGTCACCGTGCGCCCTGGCCTCTTTCACATCCTCCAGCGCCTTGGGACGCACCACCAGCTTGCGGTACTCTATCTCCTCTTCCATTTTTCTGATATCACCGGGTGTCAGTTCATCGTACATGATATAACTCTCCTGTTCTATTCCAGCGGCCGTTTACGGCAGCTTGTTCCGCTCTCTCCACTCCTGCGCCCCTGTTCCGAGACTGTTTTTATACTTGGATTCCGTAGATCACCGCCACCGCCAGGATGATCTGTATGATGGCAAAGCGGAACACGGTCTGGGTGTTGGACCAGCCCCATACTTTGCGCACATGGTCATGGAGGGGCGTCCGTGTATTTTTCAAGATGCGGATCTTCAGGAAACGCAGCAGCGCCACCTTTACCAGACCCAGGCCACCGTCCAGTATCAGCACCAGCGCCACCGGGATATACAGTACCGGGGAGCCTGTCTTTAAAATGGCAATGCTGATGAAAAGCCCCATGGCCCGGGATCCCGCGTCCCCCATCATCAGGCGGCTGGGAGTGGCATTATACCAGAGATATCCCAGGATACAGACCGCAAACAGCAGTATCAGGAACGAAAAATCCTGACCCTTGTCCAATATTCGGGAAATCACATAGATCGTCATGATGGTAATGATGGTCAAAGTCCCCGAAAGCCCGTCCACTCCGTCGGAACAGTTGGTCACGTTCACGGATCCCCACACCAGGATCACGATGAGTACCGCGAACAGCGCCGGTGGGAGCGTCACCTGCACATGGAACAGCGCCAGTTCAATGGTGTTGGGGTTATACTTCAAAAAGGTCATGGCGACCAATGCCGCCACGCACAGATCCAAAAAGCCTTTCTTGTATTCCCCCCAGGGCATTTTGGAGGAATCATCCAGAAAGCCCGTCATCATGCAGATGATCGTGAGGATCAGATAGATTGCCGTCTCCGCTTTCAGGGGCGCAAATAAAAATGCCGCCGCCGCAAACGCCAGCACGAAAATGATGCCCGCTCCCCGGGGTTTTCCCGCGGACAGCTTCCCGTCATGGGCAAACTCCCTGCCCCCGTCTTTCGGCAGGACATCCGCCAGCTTTGCTGTGGCGAAAACGGTGGCCGCAAAGGCAAAGATGATACCCGCAAGAGCCAGCAGGGAACCATAATTTTCCGGAACAATATAATGTAACATGGCCGCTCCTATCTCAGAAACTCATCCGTAAAAATATAAATGGTTTCTTTATGATTATAAAATCCCACACCATATGTGTCTTTTTCCGCTTCAATCATTAATGAATGCGGTTTGCTCAGACAATCTATCGTATATTTCATTTTTGTAAAAAGCGAAGCGCTCAAAATAATATCACATGGTATTTTAGGTTTTAATACTACTGCAATTTTCATATTATTCTATGTAATAAGATTTTTATCATCAGAAAATTGAAAAAGCGGGATATTATAAAGCATTGTTTCTTCTGTTGCTTTTCCAAATCCCCCTATTGAAGAAGTTCTAAATGCCTCTATCCCATCCATACTTTTTGTCCACTCTTTAAACAACTCCATTCCTTTACAAAAGACAGGGATATCCGCACCGGTATCCAGCATACAGGTTGTCATCGTGCCATTGATTCTAGCCTTAAAGATTGGTCTGGAAGAAAATAAATTTGTATTCAGCGGAAAATATAATTTCATCATATCGTAACTCCTACAAATCCTCTTGTATCCCCCGTTCGTTCATAATCATATTCTTTTCCATCCCGGATAAACGACAGTCTGGTATTCACATAATCGTCATCTGTCATGGCGCATATTACAACTGCTGACTCCACATTACAACCATCATTATTTATATAAACTACATCTTCCAAAGCTACCCACTGCTCTGGGTACTTTTCCTGAATTTCTTTCCATGACATTCTTTTGGTCATTGACATCCTTTCAGTCATGCAAAACACCTCCTCTAAACACACATGGAATCAGAAGTTGACACAATGCCCTTCTGTGTCAACATTTTAATTTCCGCGAGTCACGGGCAGAGACCCTGAAAACCTTTGGTTTTCAGGGTTCGCTTCGCTCGTCAAATCCCCGAGAAAGCATCTGCTCGTGCAAGCACGGCATCTGCTTTTTCGGGCACTTGACTCTGCCCTTTGCGGACATTTTACCATAATCCTGTGCGCTTTACCATACGCTTATGCAAATTTCATAAAGAACCGCGCTCTCCCTGCTCCTCCGTCCCCGGTATCTGTATTTTATGGAACACTTTCTCTTTCACCGGATAATCTTCCCTGATCCGCCGCCGGGCATCCTCCACCGCATCCCGAAAGCCCTGGGCGGACAGGCGCAGAGCCCCCTCCCCCCAGATGATCATCTGCTCCAGCCGGTCGGAGGTTGCCACCGTCACTCTGGCTTTTTTCGCGATTCTGTGCACGGTCTTTTCGATATACTGATCCGCCGTCTCCGCTTCCTTTGTATACACCACATGGATATTATGATACTTCATCACGGAGCCGGGGTTCCCTTTCACCTTATAAGCGTCAAAGACAAGGATCAGGGTTGCTCCCAGATACCCCTGGAAATTGCAGCAGATATCCATGAGGCGATCCCTGGCGCTGTCAATGTTCACCTCCGACAGGCTCCGCAGATCCTCCCAGGCAAAAATGATATTATACCCATCCACCAGAAAATATTCCTCTTTCGCCTCCATGGTGCGAAGTTTATATTCCTTTCCCACCGGGTGGGTACTTTCCACCGGATGGGTACTCTCCATCCTGTTCTCCTGCTCCCCGTACACAACGCTCCCTGTGTTCCGTCCGTGATACCGATAGGGTTCATAATCCTGTCTGCCCTTGCCGTAGGTTCGCTGGAAGATTTCCTCGATCTCTTCCTGAGTGATATAGTCCGAACCGCTGCTGTTTTCCTTTTGCTTCGTCTTCGGACGCCGCCCTATGGCTTCCGCCGCATTGGAGCCTCCCAGCTCATTTTCCGGCCATGCTGCATTTTCCGTCTGCATCAGATCTGCGATCCCCATCGCTCCAGCAGCCAAAAATTTCCCTCTCTCCACATGGGCATATTCCGGCACCTGCTGCCAGTCCACCAGAAATCCCGCCCCATGAGCGCAGAACACGGAAGCGGAAGGATTGTCCTGATCAGCCTCCGGGTCATAACCGATCCGGGCAAGGACTTCCTCCGTGTTATGGCAGGGTTCATACCCTTTCAAAGCACAGGAAAACCTGCCGTGTCCCCTGGTGTAAGCAATGACCTCTCTCTGATAGTCCCCCGCGGCGGCCACAGGCACGCTGCCTTTCAGGATGCTGTTCTCCCCCTCCGTCATGGGGCTATCAAAGCTGCCGTGCATTCTCTGGATATCCGACATTGCCCTGCCCAGCTGCTCCGTTGGCACTTCCAGCGTATAAGAAAATATCGGTTCCAGCAGTATGCTCTCGCACTGCATCAGTCCCTGGCGCAGCGCCCTGTAGGTGGCCTGCCGGAAATCTCCGCCCTCGGTATGTTTCAGATGGGCGCGTCCGGCGATCAGCGTGATCCGCATATCGGTGATGGGCGAACCTGTGAGCACCCCCGGATGAACTTTCTCCTCCAGATGGGTCAGCACCAGCCTCTGCCAGTTCAGATCCAGTTCATCCACGCTGCAGGCGGATGCAAACTGCAGGCCGCTCCCCGGTTCTCCCGGCTCCAGCAGCAGATGTACCTCGGCGTAATGGCGCAGAGGTTCAAAATGTCCGATTCCCTCCGCCACAGACGCAATGGTCTCCTTGTACATGATACTGCCGTTCCCAAACTCCGCCTCCAGCCCGAACCGCTCCTGTATCAGGCTCTTCAGGACCTCGATCTGAACCTCACCCATGACCTGTACATGGATCTCTCCCAAAGCCTCCTTCCAGACCACATGGAGCAGCGGTTCTTCCTCCTCCAGCTGCCGCAGCTGCCCCAGAACCTTCACCACATCGGCCTCCTCAGGCAGTATCAGCTGATAAGTCAGGACCGGAACCAGGACCGGCTGGCTGCTGCCGCCCTCAAAACCCAGTCCCTGTCCCACAAAGGTGCTCTTTAGTCCGGTAACCGCGCAGACACCGCCTGCTTCCACACATTCCGCCGCCTCGAAATCCGCCCCGTTGTATATCCGGATCTGATCTGCTTTCTCCTCCCGGATATCTTCTTCCGAAGCGGCGCTTGCCCGGTTGTCCACTACCATCTTTACCCTTAATGCGCCGCCGGTCACTTTTAAATGGGTGAGCCTGTTGCCGGAGGCATCTCTGGAAATCTTGTACACTCTGGCGCCAAACTCTGTCCCATAAACAGGAATCCGGGCAAATCTCCCGATTCCCCGCAGCAGATCCTCCACTCCCTGTAAATGCAGCGCCGCCCCGAAAAAGCAGGGAAAAATCTTCCGTCCATGGATCGCCCCGGCAACGGAGTCCGCAGAAAGCGTTCCTGTTTCCAGATATTCCTCCATCAGTTCCTCACTGCACATAGCCAGGTTTTCCAGAGTTTCTCCACCTTTTTCCAGGATATCCGCATAAAACTCCACGCAGCCCTCATCCAGCTTCCGCTGCAGTTCCCAAAGCAGCGCCGCCCTGTCCGTGCCCGGCTGATCCATCTTGTTCACGAAAAGGAACACCGGGATCTCATACTGCCGCAGCAGCTTCCACAAGGTCTGGACATGCCCCTGCACCCCGTCCGCCCCGCTGATGACCAGGATGCAATAATCCATCACCTGCAGCGTCCGCTCCATCTCCGCGCAAAGATCCACATGACCGGGCGTGTCAAGCAGCGTGATATCCAGCCCCTCCCAGTTCAGCCGTGCCTGTTTGGAGAAAATGGTGATGCCCCTGGCCCTTTCTAATGAAAAGTTGTCCAGAAAGGCATCCTTATGATCCACCCTGCCCAGCCTGCGCAGTTCCCCGCAGGTATAGAGCATCCCCTCCGCCAGGGTCGTCTTTCCCGCGTCTACATGGGCACATATTCCGATCACAAGTTTCTTGTTCCGCATCAACATGGACTCCCTTTCACCTTTTCCTTGACATCCGCTATGAAAAGAATTATAGTATAAAAAAATAAAAACCGCTAGGGGAGCACAAATGCTGAGACTGGAGATATTCTCCTAACCCTCACTACTTGAACCGGATAATACCGGCGTAAGGAAGCAAAACAGCCTGTCATATACATGCGCAGGCCTTACCGTGCCCCTCCTTAGCCATCTGACAAGGAGGATTTTTTATGTCTGATCTTTTTACGTTTCTCAATGAGGACGGCGAGTTTCAGCTGACCGTCCCCGGCATCATCACCGTGATAGTCCTGATCCTGCTGCTCGTGGCAGTCGCGATCCTGCTCCGCTCCAGGGAGAAAAGCACAGGCAAAGCCAGGATCGCCACAAAGCAGCTTGTCTTTTCCGGTGTGGCTATGGCCCTGGCCATGATCACTTCTGAGATCAAATTCGCCCGGCTGCCTTTCGGCGGCTCCGTCACCCTTTTCAGTATGCTTTTCATCGTACTGATCGGATACTGGTACGGGGCGAAAGCAGGGCTTCTCACCGGTTTCGCCTATGGCCTGCTGCAGTTTGTGATCAATCCCGTGTTCTATTCCCCCTGGCAGCTGCTGGTGGACTATCCTCTGGCGTTCGGCGCCCTGGGGCTGTCCGGCTTCTTCAGCAATCAAAAGAACGGGCTTTTGACCGGCTATATCGTAGGCGTCCTGGGCAGGTATCTGTTCACTGCCCTGTCGGGCGGCATCTTCTTCGGCGCCTACGCCCCCACCCAGACGCCTCTGGGCATCCTCACATATACCCTGGGCTACAATGCCAGCTACATCGCGCCGGAAGCGGTCATCACCATTATCATCCTGGCGATACCCGCTGTGAAAAACGCCCTGGTCAAGGTAAAAGAACTGGCAGCGCAGTGACCTAACGAATTACTTCCCGCAATTTCCGGAACAGCTTATCCACCTCCACAGGTTTGGAGAGATGTCCGTTCATTCCGCATTCCACGGATTTCTTCAGGTCATCATCAAAGGCATTGGCGGACATTGCGATGATGGGCAGGGTACGACAGTCCGCACGTTCCATCCTGCGGATCGTGCGGGTTGCCTCCAGGCCGTCCATCACCGGCATCATGATATCCATCAATACCGCATCATAAGTTCCCGGCTCTGTGCTGCGGATCCGCTCCACCGCCTGGGCGCCGTCGTGCACGCAGTCCACCCTGAACCCACGCTCCTCCAAAAGGCTCTGCGCGATTTCCGCGTTGAGTTCGTTATCTTCCACCACCAGGATCCGGCAGCCCTCAAAGGAGAATTCTTCTTCCTGCACCTCCGGCTCCCTGTCCTCGCCGAATGGCAGCGGGAGCGAGAAACGGAACGTACTGCCCGCCCCCAACTCGCTTTCCAGTTCAATGGCGCTCCCCATCATCTGGATCAGGCGTCCGCTGATGGAAAGCCCCAGTCCCGTGCCCTGCAGCTTGGAGGGATTTTTATTGCCCGCCTGCTCAAATGCCCGGAACACTCTTCTCTGATCCTCCCGGGCGATGCCGATGCCCGTATCCTGCACCGCAAAAGAAACGGTGGCCTCCTCCGCGTTCGCCCGGATCTCATGCACCTGCAGCGTGACCCTGCCATTTTCAGGCGTAAATTTTACCGCGTTGCCCAGCAGATTGATGAGCACCTGGCTGATCCGCATCCTGTCAGCGCAGAACCATGTATGATCCAGCCTGATATCCTGTTCAAAACGGATCCCCTTGGACGCTCCCTGGGGCGTTATCAGTTCCATGACGGTAGCCAGCATCTCATGTATATTAAAATCAGCCGGTTCCAGCTTCATCTTGCCGCTCTCTATCTTGGACATATCCAGGATATCGTTGATTAGTCCCAGCAGATAATCCGAGGAAGACTGAATCTTCTGCAGGCAGTCCATGACCTTATCCGGACTCTGCCCCTGCTGCAGCGCGATGGCCGTCATACCGATGATCCCGTTCATGGGCGTGCGGATCTCATGGCTCATGCGGGACAGGAAATCGGATTTTGCCTTGCTGGCAATATCATGCTGCTGCTGGTTCAGCTGGCCCTGGATCACACTGCCCAGTTCCGCCAGATTCTGGGTATCCCCGGAATGCTCCGCCAGCCGGGGATCCGCCCCGATGATGCAGAGATTTCCCACATAACTTCCGTTGTCATACAGGGGCAGCGCAACGCCCTGCTGACCGGACATGACGTTTAAGAAGCACTGGATCACCTTGCGCCGACTGTCCGCCGGGGTAAAGTACCTTACCTTCTCCTGACCCAGCCAGAGGTAAAAGCTGTCCCTCTCTTCCTCCCTGTACTGCCTCACATTATCCGTTACGGGCTCTTTATCCTCATGCCACTGGTATTCCAGATAATTGGAATGAAAATCCGCCCGCAGTATGGACACAAGCACATCGCTGGCATGATAATATCGGCCGATCTTGCGCAGCATCAGCGACATCTGGGCAGGGAAATCATTTCCCTTTCCAAACAGGTTCAGCGCCAGGGACACCAGGCTCACATCCTCGCTGTAGTCCAGCGAATTGATCTCGCATCCGTGGAGCGCAGGCATCGTGCGCCTCTTTTCCGCGGGAATATCCTCATAAAAACAATACTGCGGTTCTGCGCCGGGAACTACAGCCTCCTGAGCCAGCTTCGCCATCCGGATCAGTTCCTCGTCAGCCTGCCCTTTCTCCGCGCCGGCCAGACCTGCACGCGCCGCGATGTTGAACATCTCATGGGCGAACCTCCCGTTGATCTCTCCGATCAGGCTTTCCGTAAATTCCGCCGCCTGCTGCCGGGACTGCCTCTCCAGCCAGAGCACAAACTCATCCGCATCCAGCCTGAATGCCATGGTCCGGGAATCCGTCTCCCCGGTAAGTTTCTGGCAGCTGTCACGGATCAGTTCACCGATCTCTTCCAGAATCATATCCCCAAACACAATGCCGTTTTTCTCGTTTGTCTCCTGCAGCTGATCCACGAACAGATGCGCCATATATCCCGTCTGTCGGATTCTGCGGCATTCCTGCAGTTTTTCCATGCCGGCGCTAAACACATAGAGTCCGGTAACGCCGTCCATAGTGACTTTTCTGAGCTGTTCCGCCTCCCGCTCTTTCTGTTTCTGGATATTCCGGATGCTTCCCACCAGTTTCCTGCGCCTGCCGTCCGCGTCAAAGACCACATTGCCGGAAAACGCCGTCCACACATAGGCCGTCTTCTCGGGCCAGTTGAGCCTCAGTTCCACATACAGCTTATCCGCAAGGCTGTGGAAAGTCCTGATGGCGGTCATGCGGTCGCTCTCATGGATGTATTCGGGATCGATGAAACCGCTCTCATACTCCATGCATTTCCACTGACCGCTCATGGTCTTATGATTTACGATATCCAGTGTATGATTCTGAAAATCGTAAGAAAAAAAAGTATCCGCAGTCGTTTCCAGCGCCACCCTGTAGCGTTCCTTTTCCTCCAGCAGGATATTCTGCGCCTCTTTCTGCCTGTCCGTCAGATCCTTTACCACTTCATACAGGGCATCGATCTCCAGGATGTTGGAGGGTCCAAACTCCTGCAGCCCCGTATTTCCCCTGCTGATACACTGCATCAGTCGCTGCACCGGCTTCGTCAGATACCGCACCGTAAAATAGATGCCCGCCACTCCGAATGCCAGGCCCACCAGAATAGCTGCCACCATCCAGACATAAAGCCGGCGGCTCATTCCAAACAGATCTTCCTCCGTTTTCAGTCCCAGCAGCACCCATTCCGTATTCTCATAAGGCACATTATTGCTGTACAGCCTCAAAGGACAGGCAACGGCAAAAACGTACTGATCCTCTATCCGGGTGTCTTTCACCAGATAAAGATTGTCATAACCCGTATCCTGTAAGATAAAAGTATCTCCCTGGGCGCGGACGCCTCCGTAGAGAACCCCCTTTCCCACCAGCGGGACATAGCTGCCGTCCTCCTGTCTGACAGCCAGCAGGTATCCCGACTGCCGGGCATCGTTCAGCTCGGTCACCGGGAAATAATCGTTCAGATAACTGCAGGATATCTCCACTCCCAAGACGCCGTAAACCTGCCCTTCATAGCGCAGAGGCAGGGAATATGTAATCATCTCGTAGGGATCCGGCATTTTCTTTTCCAGGCAGAACGGCATGGACCAATAACCCAGATCCGCGGCTGCAGCGTCCTCATGTTCCACTCCGGCCCTCCAAGGCTCATAAAAATAATCGTCGGAAGCGTTGTTCCCCTGCCCATCCATGTGGAAATGAGTGGTCCAGTGCGTATCCAGGGGAATATTCCACTCTCTCGACAGCTGCTTGTTTCCCTTTTCCAGCAACAGATCCGTATGATTGGCAGGGCTGGTGTCCGGGTCAGAATCCCTGATGAAAAAGCCGTCATAATCCCCCTCCGCCTGCATATCCGGCCCTGTCAGCACCAGAAAAATGCCCGTGGTGGAGTTGTTCCGCACCAGATCCACACACTCCGGGAACAGCAGTCCCAGCAGTTCGTTCCTCCTGGCCTCCGAAGCCATCAATTGATCCATCCCTATGTCCCTGTCCCTCAGGAACTGTTCCAGAATCCCGTTCATGAGCATTTCCTGGTCGCGGATGGAGGACCATCTCTGGTTCATATCATTCTGCAGAATCACTTTCCTGTTTTCCACCAGACGGCTCATCATGCCGCTGGAATACTCCTCCAGGACGTTTGTGATTCTTCTGGTCACCAGGGAACCGATGGTCACCAGGCTTTGGATCAGCATAATGGCGATCAGCGGGATCAAAAATATCCTGAATATCGTCTGTTTTTTCTTTTTCCGGCTTTTTCCTGTCATGTCATTCCCTACTTGTCGATCGATTGTTTTAACTCGCTGCAAAAAGAATCATACCACTTCTCAAAAGCATCCTCCGTAGTATACAGAGCCGCCGCTTCCTCCAGGTTCTTTCCCTGCTCCATTGCCCTGACCACGTTCTCGCGATCCTGCGCCGCCTGATCCGCAAGATGATATTCCAGTACTTTCCTTGCCGCATAGCCATTTTCAAAACTCTTATTGGTATACAGCGTGAAGGCGCTCATTTCCTCAAAGACCACAGCCAGGCAGTCGTATGTCTTCGGCACTACCTCCAGTCCTTGGGAGGCGATGTTCTGATCCAGCATATCCTTGCTGTTGGCCTCTTTCAATACCGGAAGATAACCTGCCCCACAGCCAAACTGCAGGTTATTGTCCGTCTCCGTGAACCACTTTAAAAATTCCACCGCGGCATACTCGTGCTTCTCGTCAGACCTGCCCACCACCATGCCCGCTCCCTGCTGCACGGCATAGCGCTCCCCGCCCGCGAACACGGGAGCAGGCATCACGATATAATCTATGCCATAGGAGGAATCATCCAGTTCCACCTGATTGGGAAAATACATGGCGGAAGTGGTGGAACCCGTATAGGCCAGCAGATCCCCCGTCTTCACATCATCGGAGCGGAAAGTGCCATAAGCCCCAAAGTATCCCTTTACCATAGGCACATAGTAATTTTCCCAGATGCGGTGCAGTTCCTCCCGGGGCATGTTCAGAGTGACCTGCCCGTTCTCCACCTGGAAGATCTCCACGCCCAGCTGTCGCATGCCGATGATAAAATAATTTGCCATGGCATCCCTGCCGTAAAACGCCCTGCCGTCCCCGCTCACATCGGGAGTCAGGCTGTCCGTCCATTCATAGTATGCCTGCGACACGGCGGTCACACCCTCCATGGTGCGCAGATCGTCCAGCGATGCGCCCACGGCCTGGGCAAAAGGCTCCCAGTCCGTTTTGTTGATCATCATGATCTCCGTGGATTTCGCCGTGGGGAATATCCTAAGCGTGCCGTCGGCGGCAATACGCCCCTCCTCCACATAAGAATCCACATACCTGCCCAGTTCTTCCTCACTGAGATACTGCGACAGATCGGCCAGCGCTCCCGCCTGTTCCACCTCATAGGCGGTATCCGCATAAGAGGAAAAGATATCCGGCATGGGCTCCGCTCCGACCTTTCCCGCGATGGAATCCCTCACTGCCGCCTCCAGGTCTGACACGGAACCCTGACTGTAGCTCTGGACATAAATGCCCTCTTCCTTTCCCACCGTCTCATTGAACCGTTCCACCAGTTCGTCAAAAGCCGCCTGCTGGGAACCGTTATAATAATGCCATATTGTCAGGGATACGGGATTGGACGGATCCAACGGCCCCCGTCCCTTTCCCCCGCATCCTGCCAGCGCAAGCGCCGCCGCAACGGCGATACCTATACTGATCTGAAATTTTTTAATACGGTCCACCTCCTGTTTTTCCCTGCACTTCCCTGAGTGTCGTTTGATACAAGCCGCTCTTCTTCCTCTTAACTTAGCACAAAATGAAGATATCTTCAAGAGGAACCCCCCGGCGAACTTTCCTGAACCCCGGCGCCGATCCCTAACAGCTTTTCCGCATTCCGGTAAAAAATATTTTCCCTGTCTCTCTCCGAGATACGCTCAAACAGGACTGCCTGCACATACATGCCCGGATTCGTGATGGGATAGTCCGTGCCGAATATCAGCCGCTCAGATCCTACTTTCTGAACACCCGCGGCCAACATGCCATACCGGAACAATCCCGTGCCGGACAGATCCAAAAAAAGATTCCCATACTTCTGCATCCTTTCCAGATGCAGTCCATAATCCTTTTTCTGCCCCGGATGCGCCGCCACGAATCTCACCTTTGGGTTCTGCGCGATCATGGCCTCTGTCTGTTCCCGCCACTCCGGCATGGTATGAAAACTGACGATCATACCGTACTCACCCGCCAATTCCAAAATCTCACGCAGCGCCCTGCTTCCATAGTCCATCCCGAAAGCCGCCCAGCCGTGCATATAGGGAACCAGTTCCCCGATCAGACGCACACCCTGGGAATGCATGAACTCGATCTCTTTCAGGGACTCCTCCACAAAAGCCGGATGCACATGGAATCCCGGCGTATAGAAGCCTTTCCGCTTCCCGCGCAGTTCCAGCGCGTGCCTGTTGAACAGCCGCAGAGGCTCGAACCCCTGCGTCCGGTCATAAGGCACATTCGAGATGACCGAACCGCAGATGTGGCCGATACCGGCACGCCTGATATCCTCCTCCATCTCCTCCGGCGGCAGATAAAAGCACTCCTTGTACATACAGGTATCCTCATCATATGAGAGATAGGGATGGGTGTGGAAATCGATGATATGCATAGGTGTTCCTCCTTAACATTAATACCGCTCCAGCGAAAAAGAATACAGCACCCGCTCTTTCACTGGCTGCTCCATCAGTTTCTGCAGGGCCTCCCGATAATAGTCCATCTGGGTCTCATAGCGGTTCCACAGTTCCTCCATGGAACGGACGGAATCTGTCTTGTAATCCAGCAGTACCAGCCCGTCCTCCTCCACGAAGAACACGTCTATGATACCCTGGATCAGCACCGTCTCCGTTCCGGGAAATTCCTGTCCCAGCCTGTCCGCGCTGATCCCCATCACAAAAGGCTGTTCCCGGAATAATCCCCCCGCCCTGTGGGCGCGGTACATGCGCTGTCCCAGTTCCGAAGACAGGAAGCGCAATATCTTTTCTTCCCGCACCGCTTCAAAATATTCCCTGCTCAAACGGTTCTCTTCCACTTGACCCAACAGAAAATCATGCAGAACTGCCTTCCTGGCTTTCCCGGGTTCAGCCGCCATGATCACATCCAGGTCCAGGATCTCCATGACCCTGTGGTACGCGTTGCCGCGCACAGTGCCGCTGACTTTCTCCTCCTCCCTGCGGAACAGGGGAATATAAGGCTGTATCTCCTTTTCCTCAAAGGTATGGAAAGCCTCCTCATCCTTATCCGCCATGGCAGCGATCTTTAATTCGGATACGGTGGTCTTGGTGTAGAGGCCGGACAGGTTCTCATACGCGTATACGGTTCCCAGGCGCTGCTTCAATTTCACATATGCGTCATTTTCCGGCGCTGCCCCATCCCGCTCCAGCCGCTCCCTTTTCTCATACAGGGACAACTGCTCCCTGAACGCATCCGCCGCCAGTTCCTCTCCCGTCCTGACCTGCACCTGAATGCAGGTTTTCGCCAGCACAGGCAGCAGGAAATCCAGATAACTCCCCGCCTCCGCATAGTCCAGACAGGACAGTCTGTCCATCCCCGCATCCCTCCATATCTCCCACTGCTCCTGTGCGTTGTCCATGGCCGCCGTCAGGATCAGCTTCTCCCGTGCACGGGTCAGCGCCACATAGAGTACCCGAAGTTCCTCCGCCAGACTGTCCTCCCGCAATTTTACGGAAAGCACAGCACGGCGCAGCGTCCTGTTTTTGATCCGCCTTTCGGGATCCACATAATCCGTGGCAAGTCCCAGATCCATATCGGCGATCATGGACTGGTTGGCATCCTGCATATTGAAACGCTTTCCAAGGCCTGAGACAAAGATTACAGGAAATTCCAGTCCCTTGCTCTTATGGATGCTCATGATCCGCACCACATCGGCATTTTCATCCAGCAGTTCCGCCTCCCCGTAATCCACGTCATATCTTTCAAGCTGCTCCATATAACGGATAAAATGAAACAGGCCGAAATAACTTGTCTTTTCAAAATCCGACGCCTTGGTGAAAAGCATCTCCACATTGGCGCGCCGCTTGCTGCCTGCGGGCAGCGCGGTCACATAATTTAAATAGTCAAAATCTGTCACCAGCCGGGTCAGCAGTTCCCGGATGGGCATGTATGCGGTCATCTCGCGGTAGGCATCCAGCCTTTTCAGGAAACCAGCCGCTTTTCCGCGGAGCGCCGTCACATCCGTACCTCCTGTATCCGCCGATCCTCTGTCAGGTGCTTCTCTGTCGGACATATCTCCTGCATATATCGCTTCATCGGCTGCTTCCCCATCGGTCTCTCTTCCCGCAGGCATCTCCGCATCCGGCGCATTCCGACCAGATACCCCTGCTGATATCTGTTCATCGCCGCCCAACGCGTATTCCCGCACTGCCTCATAAAGAGAACACCCCTTTTTCCCGCTGCGCAGCTTCGCCATTTCCTCCTCCGTAAAACCGCCGAACACAGATTTCATCACGCCGAACAGCGGGATATCCTGCGTGGGATTATCCAGCACACGCAGGAATTGCAGCAGTTCCTGCACCTCCGTTGCGCCAAAATAGCCTGTCTTGGAAGTAATGTAGACCGGTATGCCCTCCTCTTCCAGCACCTGTTTGAATTCCTCGTCCCAGCCGCTGTTGGTGCGGAGCAGGATCACCATATCGGAATACCGTACAGGCCGCAGACAGCCGCTCTCCTTATCCGTCACCTGAAAACCTGCCATCAGTTCCTTGATCTTACCCGCAATTGCCCTGGCCTCCGCCTGCTTCGCGTTTTCCTCCGCATCGCCGTCAGGCTTTTCCACTAACAACAGTTCACTCTCGTAATTTCCGCCCTCCGGGTACACCGCCCCGGGATACAGTGCCGCCTTTTCGTCATACTCGATCCCTCCGATCTCCCTGCTCATGATCCTGGAAAACACACTGTTGACCGTATCCACCACCTGGGTACGGCTCCTGAAATTCTTTGCCAGGTCGATACGGCGGCAATCTCCCTCCTCAGATGCATATGTATCATACTTTTCCAGGAAAAGCTCCGGCCTGGCCAGGCGGAACTTATAGATGCTCTGCTTTACATCCCCCACCATGAAGCGGTTAAACTGCCCCTCTTCCTCGCCGGACACCGCTTTCAGCAGATACTCCTGCACCAGATTGCTGTCCTGATACTCGTCGGTCAGGATCTCCGCAAAATGCTGCCTGTATTCCAATGCCACGGCGCTGGGCAGAATCTGACCATCCTCTTTTTTCAACAGGATCTT
The DNA here is from genome assembly GCA_023664345.1 of Lachnospiraceae bacterium. Classification (GTDB taxonomy): domain Bacteria; phylum Bacillota; class Clostridia; order Lachnospirales; family Lachnospiraceae; genus Acetatifactor. The sequence continues at coordinate 86,635 of JAMPFQ010000002.1, forward strand.
CAGGGCAAAATGCTCCATATCCGAAAAGTCGATGACTTTCCGCTCCTGCTTCTTCTCCCCCATCCGCCTGTCAAACTCCAGCACCAGATCCACCAACGTCCCCACCGGCTCCATACAGGCATATCCCTGCTCCACCGCCAGTTCCAGGGGCGTGGCAAAGAAACGCTCTGCCAGCCTCTTCAGGCTGTCTTTTACCTCACTCCTGAGTTTCTTTGCCATTTCCCGCTTCAGGGGGGACACTCCGGCGTCCTTTTTGGAGGGCAGCCTGCCAAAGGTGGCTGCGGGCAGCCCCCTTTCATAATCGGAAAGGGACTGGCAGGCTGCCAGCGCCTCCAGCCTCTCTGTCTCCTGCTCCACCAATTCCCCGTACATATAGGGACCGTCCGGCTCCTCACACAGCTTTTTCACGCGGTTTAATTTCTCAATGCACCCCTCCGTCATCCTCCCCAGATGCTTCAACAGGTACTGCCCGTAATCGCTGGCAGAAACGCCCTCCACATCCCGGGCCTGATAATCCGCCTTTCTCGCCAGAAGCCATTCCTCCGGGAAAGGGAAACTGGCAGCATACCTGGACAGATTCAGGATATGCTGCTCCAGCACTTTCTCCCTGCCGCCGGGACAGAAAAATTCCACACAGAAGCGGAAGGGCTCTCCCCCCTCCCTGTAATTGTCCTCCATCAGTTCCTGCAGAACCTCCTGCTGCATCAGCTTTACTTCGCCATCGTCCGCCACGCGGAACGCCGGATCCAGTCCGATCTCATTGAAATGATTCCGCAGCAGGAAGAGACAGAAGCTGTCAATGGTGGTGATCTGTGCGTTATGCAGAAGCGCCGCCTGCTTCTGGATGTGCTCCGACTCCGGCCTCTCCTCCAGCTTCGCGGCGATCCCCAGGGCGATACGTTCCCGCATTTCCGCCGCCGCCGCATTGGTAAAGGTAACGATCAGCAGCCTGTCAATATCCACAGGCCGCGCCTCGTCACAGACCATCTGGATGATACGCTCCACCAGCACCGCCGTCTTGCCGCTTCCCGCCGCCGCGGAGACAAGGATATTGCAGTTATGCAGATTTATGACTTTCTGTTGTTCCGGTGTAAATGAAATCGCCATGTTTTCCCCATTCCATGCTCTTAGCTGTTATTCATGCATTCTCATTTTTCAGCTGTCCCATTAATTCCTGAAAACCCGCCAGCGCATTCTGCAGGTTCTCGATAATATCTCCTGCCAATTCATCCGCCGGTGGCAGATGATCCAGATCAGCCAATGATTTATCCCTGATCCAGAAAATGTCCAGGCTGGTCTTATCCCGTTCCAGAATCTCCTGAATGGAAAATTTCCTCCATCTCCCATCGGGATTACTTTCCGAATATGTTTCCGTGCGCTGATGGCGGTTCTTCGGATGATAGCAGGAAACAAAATCCTCCAGATCGGTCTCCGTCATAGGATGCTGTTTCAGCGTAAAATGCACATTGGTGCGAAAATCATATATCCATACCTCTTTCGTCCGGATATCCGGGCCGGCAGGACATTTGTCAAAAAAGATCACATTGGCCTTGACTCCCGGTTTATAAAAAATACCCGTGGGAAGCCGGAGAATCGTATGTAAATCTGTGGTTTCCAGCAGTTTCCTCCGTATGGTCTCCCCGGCTCCGCCTTCAAACAGCACATTATCCGGCACAACCACAGCCGCCGCTCCGGTAGATTTTAAGATCGTGTTGATGTGCTGGACAAAATTCAACTGCTTGTTAGAACTCGTGACCCAAAAATCCTGTCGGTTATATACAAGATCCTCATCCTCCTGCTCACCTTCTTCATTCGTAAATGTGATGGAAGACTTCTTGCCAAATGGCGGATTGGTCAGTACATAATCATACCGGATTCCCGGATCGGTCAGCAGCGAATCTCCCAACTCCACCGGAATTTCTCCGTAAATATCCCCGATATTGTGAAGATACAGATTCATCAGGCACAACTTAAATGTGGTCGCCACCAACTCGTTTCCATGAAAAGCGCCTTTTTTCAAAAACGCCTTTTCCTCCCTGTCCAGCGTGTAATTTTCCGGATCGGTCAAATATTCCTGCGAAGCCAGCAAAAATCCTCCGCTGCCGCAGCAGGGATCGCAGATTGTCCGCATCGGTTTGGGGCGGATGCATCTCACCATAGCCTTGATCAGGGGACGGGGCGTAAAGTACTGCCCTGCGCCGCTTTTCACGTCCTCCGCATTTTTCTGCAGCAATCCTTCATAAATTTCGCCTTTCACATCCGAGGACATAGACACCCATTTCTCTTTATCGATCATCTGAACAATGCGGAACAGAATCGCCGCATTGCTGACCTTGTTGGTTGCCCCTTTGAAAATTTTTCCCAGGATTCCGCCCTGTTCCGCCAGTGTCTCCAGCGTGGCCCTGTATTGCTCCTCAAGTTCCGCGCCTTTCAGATCACGCATATCGCTCCAGCCGTAACCTGACGGGATGCCTGTCTCCCTCTGATAGGGTGGTTTGGCATATTCATCGGACATCTTCAAAAAGATCAGGTAGGTCAGCTGCTCCAGGTAGTCTCCGTAAGACACGCCGTCATCCCGCAGGGGTGCGCACAGCCCCCAGACTTTTGAGATAATCGTGGATGTGTTTTCGTTTGTCATGTGTTGTTTCCTTCCTGTAAAAGCTTTGTGTAGGTTTAACCAAGTCATAACCATTTTGGTCATGACTTAATTTTAAGCTTTAGCTATGAATAATATTTTTGATTCTTGCTCTTGGGTTTGTTAGGAATTGTCATTCTTAATTGTCCTGTTTTGATCATTGGATTAAGATAATGCCTTCTGAAAAAACTTCGGTCACTTACCTTAATATGGTTCATGATTTCCTTGGCAGAATGCGGATCTTGGCAAAAAGCAATTATCATCTTGGTCACATCCTGGTCAGTATCTTGGTCATTTTGACCAAGATACAAATTACTCTCAGTATTCAATAATTTTAAATACTTATCACACGCCTTACAGAGCGCCATAATTCCTGATGCATTGATATTGCAACACTTCAAAAACATCACTTGTTCATATTAATCCCTACTTAATGAAAGTCAACACTCCATATAAAACACACAAAATTATCAAGTTATCCATTACACATGATCAATCCTTAATTATCCATATAACAATGCATTTTATTCCACTCATGTAATTTTTGCTGACTTGCAATTATCCTTTATCAAAGCATTTCAGCTTACCATTATTTTACGAAAGCATGAAATTTATCAGTGCTAGCAGACCTTTCTTTGGTAATTCCAACAATGCATTAGCACCTAACTGATACTCTGCAGGTCTATGCACCACCCAATTTAATGGGTCAATGTTTTTTTCATAATCCCCAAATAAATCTGTAAAATATTGCCTCATTACGCCATTTACTATATAATTAGGCAGATTATTATTATAGTTTTTGATAATTTTGCTTAGCTGATCTATCGTTTTTATGTTTTCCCAAATATATTTATTTTGTCCTTGAATCATGTGTTTTTTAGAATAGTACTTTATACTCTGCTCTATGATAGACCGAACTAAAAATGCAGATGCAAGGGGATACATTGCGACCATCTTTTTATCTGAAAATAATTGTAGTTCTCTGCAGACTGCAGAAACACCATGTGAATCAGCATCATTAGGATTTAATTTGCTACAATTAATCCCCTGAAAAAAATATGGTAAGTCATTATTTGCACCAGAATTGGCACTGGACTGTTTGCTTGATCTATCATTTGTCTCCGTATTTCTTTCAGTTTTTCCATTTTTACCATCAGTTCTGGAAGTCTCGGATTGCCCAGCCCCTGACCTATTGTCATAATTGGTATTTTGTGAACCTTTTGCTGTATTACTCTGCTCAGGATAGCTTTTATTTTTTCTTTCATTCGCTGTATTTTTATTCAAATACTCTTGAATCCAAGGAAGTAATTTATCTTCAATAGTCCTCGCCTTATTAAATAATCGAGTCACAGCCACATCTGCATTTTCTGATTCTTTCACAATCCACTTAGACGCTTCTACAACCAAGTTCATCCTATCAACGGTAAATGTATTTTCATCTGCAATATCCAAACCTATTTCCTTTCTCACTTCTCGATTATTAAATATTCTTTGAATTGTAGTAAAGGATAATATGGTTGTAATATCTAATCCATCACAGTATTTTCGAACATACAAATCAATCAAATACGAAAGATTTTTCACACTATTTCGACGCATTTGAAAAGCGTCCTTTTCTCTCGCTCCCCATTCTTTAGTTCCTCTTCCCTTATCTTCACCTGAATGCACTCTTTCCATAATAAAGAAAGCATCTTCTTCCGTTGTGATATAACATTCCAATTCATTGATTAATTCAGCATTCTCAGCTATTTTTTTAGCTTTGTCTATGGTAGCTTTGTCCAAAAAGCTAAAACTGTCCGGATTAATTAATAATTTTATGGCTGCTACTCTTCGATTCCCCTCGTAAACCACATACTTTTTGATACTTTCCGAATATACTACAACTATCTGCTGATTTCCCAGAAGCCCATGTAGTTGTATATCTTCTGCCAGATTAAGCATGTATTGCGTTCCAACAGCTTCAAATAGTTTTTCTAATGTATTCATTTCATTACTTCCAATAGCATGGCGAGGGTTTTCTGACCAGTTAACCAATTTTTCTATCTTTATCTTTTGAATTCTTCCTATCATTTTATACTTCCTCACTTTGTATCATTGTTATGTACTTTTGTTCCTGTTGTGGCCTATAAACCTGTTTTGAAAAAAACATTATTTCACTTCCCGATCGTTTACTTTGCAGTGAATATTGCAATGCAAATTCAATATAATTTACTTTGTGATACATGCTCTTAATCGCATTTATATTGTCATAAGTAACAATCCACTTTCTGCTTTTTAGCTTGTTTAAAATAGCCCTCGCCAAATTTACATGGTCTCCATGAGAATAAAAATTCGTGTACAACCCAGGCCCTTTCCCATAATATGGAGGATCGAAAAATATGAACGCTTTTCGCGTTTTCAATATAACATCATCTATAAAATCTAATGCCTCCAAATTATAAAGCTTAATACAGTCTCTTTTATCCCCAATTTTTCTAATTTGTGATACTAAGCGTTCTTTATTAAATCTGCAATCAATAGGGTAATCACCTTGTTGCAAAAAACCTCCTATTGGTCCTGCCTTATCAATAATCCCTGATCTGTTAGTACGGTTAAGAAAAAAAGTTGAAAAACCAATCTCCAAACTGTTGTGATTATCTAAATCATCTCGAATAGCTTTCTGCCTATGCCATTCTTCCAGTGTTACATTTGCGTGTAAAACCATCTCAATAAATTCATCTGTTTGATGTAATACACTGTCCCAAAAGCAATAAATTGTATAATCGTAATCATTAATAACAACATCTCTTACAATATTATTAAACAATAATTCTAGGGCAATTGCAGCGCCACCACAAAACGGCTCTATGTATGTATTACAGTTGTTTTCCTTTATTAATTCAGCAACATATTTATACAGTTTATATTTACCACCTGGATAACGTAGCGGAGACGGATTCATACCTGTTAGCCCTTTCTTCCGTATTTTCTCACCAACCAATGCTTTCTACACTGCCAAATCCAATGGCAGGTCCGAAATATCTTTCAGTCTTTTTCCCTGCACAAGCGTTTCCAATGTTTCAACCGCATCTTCAGAACCTGCTTCCCTTACTGCCCGAATCAATTCGTAAAGAGCAAAATGATATACACAATCAATGTCGCCAGTTCCAAGCGCCAATGACGCCAAACGGTTAGGCATCGGTTCCGCTGTCACAACAACGATATGCGGAAGATGTCCTTTTCGATTACGAATTAGGTTTAACGCTTCCGTCCGGCTATTCTGCGCTCTGTCACTCCGCATTGTATATTTTGCCGACACACTGGCATGCAGCAGGGGCTTTCCGCCATTAGCTTTTCTAATATCCGCCATTTTGCTGATGCTATCGTCAACTATGCATTGTTCAGCATTCATTTCTTCGTCTTCATAAAGGTCACGATAAATAACCACGTCCGGCGCAATAAGATAATCATTTCCCAATACAGCCGCTAATTTCGCATTCTCCGCCGTCAGCGCATTCAAATAAGCCAAATGCTCATATTGCTCAAAGTCACTCATTTTGAGCCTGCTATGATTGCCAAGCTGCAATATTGACCACTTACCGGGACGGAGGTTTTGCAAATAAGGAAAGGTTTCCTGTAAGAACTCCATCGTTACTGATTCAAACTGTTTCCCAAGCGTTTGACCGGAAATCTTATCAACGATATTGACTGTATGATGATACTCATTCACTAAAATATCAACAATCTTATCTGCTATGGCCTTTGAACCACTGCTGCTTGTATCCGCATTTGATACAATGCCTGCCTGGGTTAATGTTAATGTATTGGTTTCAAACAGCCGCTCGTGAAAATAATATCTCGCACTGGCTATCAACGCATCCATATTCTAAGCACTCCTTTATCTTTTCTCCTACTGCCTGCGCCACCGGTGGAGGAAATGCATTTCCAATCATACGGCATGCCACTGTTTTCTTTGTCCCAAAAGTCCATGCGTCAGGAAACCCCTGTATTCTGGCCATCATTTTGCTTGTTAAACGAGGCATTCCCACAAAATCCGGTTCAGGCGCCACATCGGCCACCCCACGTCCATCTACACCCAGTTCAGCCCAGGCATTCCTGGCTCTTACCGGTCCCAGATCCGGCCCTCCGTGTTTCTTGGAACCGCCGACCAAAGTCGGTGCGATCTTATTGGCCTTTTCCACCCAATCCTTTGCGTCTTTCCACTTGTTTTCTGACATCAGATCACGCAATGCTTCCCCGACAGTAGGCGCACATCCGGGATTTCCTTTCGGATATGAAAAAAAAGCTTTTTCATCTTTCCGTATCGCAACTATTACCACTCGTGGGCGCAGTTGAGGGACACCAAAGTCAGAGGCATTTAGCAGTTTAATCTGCACAGTATACCCAAGTTTTTCAATAGATTTAAGAATGTGCCCCCTATATTCATCAAAACCTGCATCTAAAAATCCTCTTACATTTTCCAACATGACTGCTCTGGGTCTGATTTCCCTGATCAGCCGAATGGCTTCAGGAAACAGATCCCTTTCATCGTTTTCTCCTAATTGCTTTCCTGCTATCGAAAAAGGAGGACAGGGCACCCCACCCGCCAATAAATCCACTCCCTGATAGGGTTTCCCATCAAAATCACGAACGTCCGCACATATCACATTCCATTCAGGACGGTTTGCTTTTAGGGTTTTACAATAGTCCGGCTCATATTCAATAAGCGCAACATGTACGAATCCGGCCAGTGCAAGTCCAAGAGCCTGACCACCAGCCCCTGCACAGATCTCAACGCAAGTTAATGGTCTTTGCATACTGCATCCTCCTGTTTAATCAAAGTAATTTCCCCTGTTTCTCAATTTTACCACAATGCCTGCGACTTTTCTACAGAAACCAGATACGGACTTGCCACCGTTGCTTTAACAAAGGTGTTCAAATGCCTGCTTTAAAATACTCCGTCTCATAGCTTCCGCCTGTTGCAATGCGGTATCTACTGTCTGTTCGATGCGGTCACAGACAGACAGCCGCGCTTTAATTTCTCCCACAATATATTCTTGTTCATCAGGAGTACAGTATGGAACTATCAAGTTTTCCAATGTTGTAAGGTTAATATTCTTCTGCGCGGTAGCCGGAGCAAATGCCCATAACCGCTTTTTAGACGCCTCAATAAAAAAACGGATATACTCTTTATTCACAATTTTTTCATCTGCCGTAAATCCCACAATACTATCGGGGAAACAACCATCAACACCTAAAAAGCATGTTTCAGCAATATTGGCGGCAATCGTTATACATAATGTACCAGCTGGCCAGAGTCTGCTTTGTTCCAATCCAAATTCACCATACATTTTGTCGCATGCCACTAAGTGATCTCTGGCGGCTTTGACATCTCCTGTTTGAAAAAATGGATATTTGCCATTTTCAAAAAGTCTTTTATCATTGCGAGGTCTATGTTTTGATCTGCCTCGACTCAACTCTCCCAAGGAGGACAAATAGACATATTTCCATTCACATGGTATTTCCTCTAACTTATCCAATTCCGAAACCTTTATTGAATCAAATTGTAAATCTGTCTCCGGTTGATGCCGATTTGAATAGTGCCATTTCCCCTCAAACGCTTCTTTCAGCACCGCCTGGCGGTATACTGTCAGTTGTGCTTTCGTGACCTTCAGTGTTTCAACACTCTTGTCCAGTTTGGAAAACAATTCTTCAATGCGAATAGCAATATACTTTTGTTTACAAATGGGCAGAATAGGAACCTCCAAATTTTTTACAGTATCTTGTGATATAGCTTTAAACGTAGTACCTGTTCCCTTTTGCATTAATTGTGCTTCAAAATAACGAAAAAAGTAAAGTAAATATTTCAAATCAATATCTTTCGTTGGGCGAATAGCTGTAAGTCCACGTCCAATACATACTTTTCCAGGAGACAAATTTGTCGGTCCAACAGGTGCTCTAACAGATAACAGAATGTCATTTTTTTCGGCAATCTTTGTTGGTTGCGAGCAATAAACTCTCAATGTAGGATACATTTCACCAAAATCTGTTTTACCTTGAAAAAAAGGAATCCCTATACCATCTGTATTGTAATATTTTGAATCAGGCGATTGACCTGCAATAATTGTACAGCAGTCTTTCAGCTTTTTTACAACCATATTTAAGTCTCCATATTTCTCTTAAATCTCTACAATTGCAGTATGATAGTCCCAATTCACTCCATATACACTTTTTAACGGAGACACAAGCGCTTCCTCGATATTGTCCATTAACAATTTATTCTCCTGTTCTCCAACAGAAAACATATAAGAAAAATGCTTGTTCTCATCCCCATAATCAACTTCAATATCAACACTATATTTTCCTATTTCCCAAAAAAATTCTTTAGAAAGAATCTCTTTTGCAACCACATATTCAGGAATATCTTTGTATACCTTTTCAGCAGAACTATAGTCTTTGTAATTGGTTGTTATTTCTGAAATTTTACCAAATAACGCGCTGGTACTAGAACGAAAAGTTTTTCCAAATGAATCATATGAATCCCCAAATTCTGTAAACGCGCACTGAATACTATCCGCTTCAATTCGAAATGGATGGGCAGATTCTATAGTTTGCATATAATTTCCAAGCACATTTTGATTTATAGGAGAAATAAAGCTAGACCATTTAAGATTTAATGTTTTGTCATCTCTTTGCCTCTTAATCGTAACTGCTATCTTTTTTACAGAAATAGGTTTATACTTTGCTTCATAAACGCCCTCAATGCGAATATATGAGCCGCTTTGGTTAAAGAAAAGTGTAGCCCTCCCTGTAGGAATATATATAAGTACAGGTTTTACTGCCCATTTCTTCCACGCCCACTGTATAATTGGTATTAAAATTGCAACCCCTGCCAAAATAAGAGCAAGCACTTCATAAATTGTGATTTTAGAAAAATCAATTACCATATCCTTCCTCCTTATGCCACCAATTCCACATTCATCTCATCCAAAATTTCCTCATATCCCTCGCCAAACACCTCATAGAACCGCCCAAGCCCGCCCTTATGGTCAAAGGGGCTTAAATCCAGGTCGTCCTTTTCAATACTGAGGGATGCCGCAATATGGTCTTTTACCAGGCGCAGCCATTCCATCTGCTCCCCGGTAAAGTGTACCGCACCGGCATTCCGCCGGAGTGTCCATTGCATGAAATTATAATTTACCTGCTCCGCAAATGGCTGCAGATGGTCTGCATACCCCATCTCAAAGCGAATCAGGGAAATCAGGTCTGTCAGCTGTGCCAGCGTACCCCGTTTAACCTTGTCCGGACGCTTCACGGCATAACAATCCCATAACCGCTCCACAGTAATTCCCTTTGTTTTCAGCTTTTCATACAGTTCCTTCAGTCTGCCGATGGCCATAGGGCGGTTTTTATATGTTTCATGATAAATGATTCTGAGAGCGATGATCTCGTCCCTGTTTTCTTCGATAAAGTCATGAAAAGTCTGTATGACGCGCTGCGCGTTCTCCTCCTGCTGGCTGTCATATCCGGCAAAAAGAACCTCGTCCAGATTTACATTATCCATGATCTGTTCATGACTGCGGCGCACATTTTCAATATATTCCCGCACCTCTGGCTGGCAAAACGGCTTGACCGCTTCTTCCGCCATTTTTCGGGATACATCCTGCAGCTGCTCCTGCGTCGGTTCATCAGTCTGATATCTTTGCCGCGCCTTATCACAGATCTCATCCTCATCGAAAGCGTCCAGCAGCCTTTCAGCCAGTTTCCCCGCAGACACGCCCGCTTTTTCTTCAAATTTCTTTCGTTCCGCCTGATTCATCTGCGCATTTAACCGTATCAGACGATTGGCTAGGGACGTCAGCGTATCCTCGTCCCTGGCTCCCAGTGCGGCTTTCAGCATCAGTTCTTTCATGCTGACGCCCGGTCTGCGCTCCAGCGTTCGCGTCTCTGTTTTCTTTGATTTTGTCACTCCTACCGCGTCCACAATGACAAAATGGTCTTTATTTCCACTGGCGGATGGCGTCACCTTTTTCAGGTCCTCCACATCCAGCGTTCGCGTTCCGCGGCCTTTCATCTGTTCAAAATAATTTTTACTTCTCACATCCCGCATGAAGATCAGGCACTCAATCGGTTTCACATCCGTCCCCGTGGCGATCATATCTACCGTGACGGCAATCCTCGGATTATAGTCATTCCGAAAGGAGCTTAATACATTTTCCGGATTTTCTGCGGCATAGGTCACTTTCTGGCAAAATGCATTTCCCATTCCAAATTCTTCCCGCACGATCTGGATAATATCGTCCGCATGGCTGTCCGTTTTGGCAAAGATCAGGGTCTTTGGCACTTCCTCACGATGCGGAAACAGCGTCGTGTGTAGATTTTCCTTAAAAGTGCGGATCACGGTACGGATCTGGCTGGGATTGACAATATCACGATCCAGCTGACCCGGCTGGTAGTCTATGTCTTCGTCCAGCTGTGCCCAGCGCCTTGCCCTGGACAACCGGTTGCGGTACTCCACCAGCTGACGCATCAGATACGCGCCATTCCTGGTAATCTGTGTCTCTATCAGGAAAATGTCCTCTCCCACATTGACTCCGTCAACCATAGCCTGTTCCCTGGTATACTCACTGACAACATTCTGATCAAAAAACGCCAGTGTACGCTTGTCCGGAGTGGCTGTCAGCCCGATCAGAAAGGCGTCAAAATACTCCAGCACCTGTTTCCAGACATTATAGATCGACCGATGGCATTCATCCACGATAATACAGTCAAAAAATTCCGGCGGATATTTTCTGTTATAGACTACCTCTTTGGGCGCTTTCCCCGACTCTGATTCGCGATGTTCCGCAGACTCCATCTCTTCTTCTGTTTTTTCATCCAGTTCTTCTCCCCGGAGGATCGAGTACATCCTCTGAATCGTACTGATGCAGATCTGTACATCATCGGGGATATAAGGACTTTTCAATCGCCTTACCCCATATATCTGGGAAAACGGCCTTGGATCCTCATTGGGAATATACGCCATAAACTCCCTCTCGGCCTGTTCCCCGAGAGTTTTGGTATCTACCAGGAACAGGATTCGATTCATCTTTCCGTATCTTAGCATTCGATAAGCGTCCGTTATCGCTGTAAAGGTCTTCCCCGCGCCTGTTGCCATCTGTATCAGGGCTTTCGGCCGATTTTCAGCCAAAGACCGATCCAGGTTCCCGATCGCCGTGACCTGGCATTTACGAAAGCCTTCCTCATCCAACAACGGAAAATGTTTCATATGATTACGGATCGTATCCGATACCGATAACAGTTTTTGCAATGTCTGTGGCTGGTGAAAACTGAATACATTTCGTGAACGATAATTAATATCGTCATAATCGGTAAATCTTACCAATTCACCTGTGGCTTCATAGGCAAAACGAATCCGGTACTCATAGTCGATCCATTGAAAAGTACTGTTCGCATAGCGGGCAGACTGTGTTTCCACAGTTGTGATGTTTTCCCCGGCATCCCCTTTCTTGGCCTCAACTACGCCGATGGGTCTGCCCTCTATAAACAGTGCGTAGTCCACCGGGCCGGTACTTGTGGGAAACTCCCGCACCGCTACGCCAGGAGACGCCATGGGATTCAACTGTCCTGCATCCTGAACGATCCAGCCGGATTCTTCTAATTTTCGGTCGATTATTTCTCTCGCTTTTTGTTCCGGGCCCATAACGCTGCCTCCTCGATTTCCCAAATATATCCCATTGCCGGATACCCCTGCTGCCTGTATATTCGCCTATCGTTAAATACGTTTATAGCGTATCACAAATTAAAAGATTAATCAATCTGACTGTCTCTTGAATTCACATCAAACCGAATTTTGCAAAACCGAATATTTGTTACTTGACATTTTTCTGTTTTGTGGTAGTATTTAATCAACATCTCCCTCAGGCCTCTGTGGAAACGCATGCACACTTGAGGGCGTTTTGTTTTAAGGAGATACCGCCATGGCAACAAAAAAAGTCAATAACCCCGCTGTAAGACAAAGTCAACTGCGTTAACAAAGTCAGCTACACTGACTTGGCTCATTGCTCGCGGGAATCAATGAAGAAATCCGACAAGCACGGTACGGATGTGAGTCAATGACCTGTCACACAGTAATGCATATCCGGTTACTGGAAACCTGAAACACTTTCCGATAAAACCATTCATTGTCACGGCAAAAGAGTTTCTGTACATTCTAAACGCAGCTAAATAGAACGCATCCGAACATTCATCAATCACAGACTGATCAAAAGGAGGATACACCCCATGAATCCCGATTCCATAAAACACAACATCTCAAGAATAGGCCTGGGGACGCATCTCGGTTCTTTCTCAGACGAGGATTCCAGGCAGTATACAGAAGCCGTCTCGTTCGCGGTAAAGAATGGAATCACCGCCATCGACACCGCCATCAATTACAGGGGTATGCGTTCGGAAAAGGATGTGGGCAATAGCATAAACGCCCTGATTTCATCCGGTGAGATCAGGCGGGAAGACGTTTTCATTTCATCCAAGGCCGGGCTCTTGTTCGGGGATATCACGAGGGGATTAAACCCTGCGAAATATCTGCTGGAAGTCCTGGAGCCGACAGGGATCCATTCCAGTGATTTCAGCGAATTTGAGGGGCTGTATCAGACGCTGAACCCAGATTTTTACGAAATCGCTTTGCAGACAAGCCTCCAGAATCTGAGGATTTCTACCATTGACGTCCATTACATCCATATCCCCGAAATTACCCGCGCCAGATTACCGGAGGACGATTTTTACCAGCAAATGGCGGATCTTTTCACATGGTATGAAAGCAAAGTAACAGAGGGAAAAATCAGGTTTTACGGGCTGGCGTTTGAAATGCTCTGCATGGAGCCGGAAGAAGAAAAATGGTACGTCAATATCGAAAGGATGGACCGAATCGCACGGGAGATCAGCAATGGGAACAGCCATTTCAAGTACCTGCAGATTCCTTACAACATGAAATATCCCTTTGCCGCCACGGTGCAGAACCAGCCTTATAAGGGAGAAAACTTTTCCCTGATCGAGGCGGCACACAAAATGGGGCTGAAAGTAATCGGCAGTATGCCCTTAAACTGCGGAGAGGGTTTGAAAGAATCTTCTCTGGAGGAAATGATCTCGTTTGCACTGAACGGCGTGGACGCGATCAATGTGGGCAGTAAAAATGCAGATCACATCCAGGAGATATTGGGTGTACTATGATAAACAGGCTCCCTGTCCTCCCATGAGATGAGATTCAATTCTTTCGTCCATCCATCATCCTCGCAAAAATCTCTTCCCTGTCCAGGTCTTCCAGCTTCCGCTTGCTGCACCCCGGCATACTGTTCTCGAACCCGCAGACTTTCCGGTAAGCGCAGTAGGTGCACGCCTCCTCCGCTCCCCGCTCATAGGGATTTAGGGAAATCTTCCCCTGCAGGATCTCCCTGCCGATCTCCGCGATCTTTCTGCTCACATAGTCGGATACCAGCTTCAGTTCCCCGCCGCTCATCACGGAAGACCTGGAGGATAGGCTGCCATCCTTTTTCCTCTCCACCGGGATCACGTCCGATCTCTCCTCCATATATTTGTCCAGTCGCTCTATGATATCCGGGGAAGCGTTTACAATCCCGTTCATGCGAAGCTGCTTTGTCAGCTGTTCTTCCAGTTCCTCCGATGTCAGCTCTATCGGCGTATCCACAGAAGGATCCTCAATATGATAGTACAGCAATGCCGCCGGAACCGCCTCCTTGCCGGGATGTTTCTTCCCCTCCAGTTCCAGCGCCGTGTTCATGTAGACCACCAACTGCAACTGCAGCCCATAGTACAGCGCCGCCAGGTCAAACCGCTTGTTTCCGGATTTATAATCAATCACTTTGACGTAAACATGTTCCTCATCCTCCGCCACATCGATGCGGTCGATGCGCCCTTGCAGGTGCATCCGCTCCTGCTCGGAAAGCGCGATATTCACGCTGTCCAGATGGTCCGCGTACTGGAAAGAAAGTTCGTAGGCGTCCGGCGCAAAGCTGCCCTTTTTCAACTGCTTCTGCAAGGTCAGAACCGTCCGGGTCAGGATCCGCCCCATGCGGGTGATCGCATATTCATTCCGGGCGCTGCTGTAGAGCACCGTGTCCCCATAGGTGGCGGCATAGGCTTCCAGCGCCTCCCGCACTGCCCGGGCGCCAAATCCCTCCGGGAAATCGAACCAGGTGTAGCCATTCTCCGCCAACTTTGCGGCAAAGGCCTCTAAAACCGCATGATACACATTTCCCAGATCCACATTTTCAAAAGAAAACTCCTGCCGTTCCTTTAAGGCAAGGCCAAACTGTAAAAAATGGCGGTACGCACAGGCGGCATAAGTCTCCAGGCGGGTGACGCTGTTTTCCAGGTATTTTCCGTAAAGCGCCCTTGCCACCGCCGCCGACAGTCCCGTATCCTGATACCGCCGGAACGCGGCGTCCGTCAATGCGCTCCTCTTCCCCGCCAGCGTTTCCTCCCCGTAAACACGATACAGGGTGAAAAATTCCTGCGTTTTTTCCCCGGACAATGTTCCCGACACATACTCCCGCAGACCCTCCGCCAGATAGCCCGCTCCCTCCGCCGGGGTGACGATCTGCTCCAGCATGGGGCGAAGCTGGGGATATTCCGTGGGAATCTCTGGGAACAGCTTTTTCACCGTGTCGATGAGATAAGCGGGACGCAGGGATTTACCGGAACTGTTTACCTTGGACCAGGACAGGTAAAGCCGCTCGGAGGGCTTGGTCATATTCAGGTACAGATAGAGCCGCTGGATATACATCTGCTGCCTGGGGCTGGGGGCCAGTTCCAGTTCCGACTCCCGCAGAAACTCCCTGTCCATATCGGAAATGATTCCGCCCCTGGAGGCGTTCTTGGGAATATTTCCGTCATTGACCCCCAGGAAAAACAGCGCCTTTACCTGTTTTAAGCGGGTGCGCTCCATATCCCCCGCTACCACCCTGTCCACATTCTGAGGGATAGTGCCCACCTGAATCTCGCCGAAGCCTGCCTCCAGGATCTCCCTAAACTCCGCCAGAGGAATGGTCTCCTCTCCCAGCAGTTCGTAGATCTGATCCAGCAGTTCCATGACCAGCCTGTAGATCTGGGCATACTCCCGTGCCCTTGAGGGCTGCCCCTGTTCCTCAAACTGCCGCTCATAGGCGACCAGCTTATTCTGCACCTCATTCCGTACCAGGAAATCATAGAGCCCGTCAATATAATCCCTGACCCTGCCCTCCTTTTTCCTCACAAGGGGGGAGAGCTGTTCCATCATTTGTTCCCGCAGACGGTTGATTCGCGCCAGGGCTTCCTCGTCCTGTTCCATCTTTTCCGTCTTACGGGTAAGCAGGCGGCTGTAACTGCGGTATCCCCGGATGCCCGTGCGGATCGCATAATTTTCCAGTTCGTCGATTTCCGCCCGCTCCAGGTTGGCCATTCCGCTCCTCAGATAATGGAACACCGCCTCATAGGTAAAATCTTTTTCAAACAGTTCCAGTGCACTCTTGATGTACTCGATCATGGGATTTAGCGCGATCCCTCTGGTGCGGTCGATAAAGCAGGGGATCTCCATCTGGGCAAACTCTGTCTCCACATAGGGGGCGTAACCCTCCAGATCCCCCATGATCACCGCGATATCCCGGTAGGCAAGCCCCTGCTCCCTGACCAGTTCTTTGATCTTCAACCCGGTCTGGTGCACCTCATCCCTGGGCGTGGTGGTCTCAAAGAGGCTGATCTCCGACTGCTGCCCCTGGTAAACCTGAAAAGGATAGCGGAACAGATTTTTTTCCAGATGTCCCAGCGCGGGAGACGTTTCAAAACGGTAATGGGTTCCGATAAACACGTCTTTCTCCCTGGGCACGCCCGCCTCCTTTGCCAGTCTGTCCAAATCTGCCACCGTCTTTTTGCTCAGATAAAACAGCTTCTGTTCTCCGTCTTTTACATAGGGATCCTCTCCCTGCCCCAGGGTGACGGTCAGGATCACCTCGCCGCAGACCTGCATCAGTTCCTGGATCAGCCGGTTCTGGATCGGCGTAAAGCCGGTAAATCCGTCAAACACCACCACGCTTTCGGGCAGCAGCTTTGATTTATGCAGGGAGCGGCGCAGTACATCCAGGGTCTCCTCGGTGGTGATGAAATTGCCTTTGATATATTCCATAAAGCCCTTATATAAGGTTTCCAGATCCTTTAATTTCCCCGCCAGCGCACCGCGCTTTCCCGCGTAAGCGATCAGCTTTGACACATCCTCCGTGCCGATGCCGTACTGCATAAATTCCGAGATGGCGCTCTTTACCTCATGGATATAGCCCTGCCTGTGCAGGAAGCTGCCCAGCACGGGAAGATTCTCTTTCAGGTCCGCCGCCACTTTCTGGAGCACAAGGCTTTTCCCCGTGTCGTCCAGCACCGGAATCTCCGCTCTGCCCACCTCTTCCATAATACGGTGGTTCAGCCTGCCGAAACTGAGCACGTCTATATTCATAATGCCGCCCCGATCGTTCAGGAGCACCAGTTCTTTCTGGGTCTGCATGGTAAACTGGTCGGGCACCACGATCAGGAAATTCTGCCTGGGATTTTCCCTTGCCCGCTTTGTGACCTCACTATAGATCTGCCTGCTCTTGCCGGACCCGGAGGGCCCGAATACAAATTTCAAACTCATAAATAAAATCTCCAAAGATAGTCCGCGGCTTCCTCCGCATAGTCAATGCCGATCCGTTTTCCCGCATGGATCTGGGCTGGCTCCACCCTGATCCCCTCCGTCACATAGAAGCCGGGGCTTTCCACCATATCCACATCATTGTCCGCCGCGGTGATATGCATGGCGATGCACAATTTTCCCGGGCCATCCGCCAGGTGCTTATCCAGGGAAGCGGGATACCGCTCCATGGTATAGGGTTCCCAGTCTCTCTTCTCCTGCTTCCGGTTCAACTCCTCCAGACGCAGCTGCCGCATGATGCATCTGGACGCTTCATCCGCAGGAATGACGCTCCGAAGCAGCACCGCCTGGGGATTCCCCTCCGTCATAGCAGCGATGTTCATGCAGCTGTACATGCCATAAATGAGATAAACGTAGGAATTTCCGCCCTGGTGATACATGGGCTCCGTCCTTGCGGTGCGCCTGCCGCCGTAGCTGTGGGCGCCTTTGTCCGTCTCGCCCATGTAGCTCTCCACTTCCGTCAGGATGCCCCGCACGGTTCCCAGAGGCGTCTCATGGACCAAAGTCTTTCCCAGCAGTTCTTTCGCCACCGTGATCCCGTCCCTTGTGAAAAAGGCTCTTTCAAGGCGTTTTTTGTCCGGCATGTGTCTTCCCCTTTCCATGTGCGCGTCTTCATCACCCATGATAAAAGTGTAACACAAAGCCGGGAATTTATAAACCTTGAAATGCATCCGGGAGAATGATATACTGAATAAAAATCCAGGAGTCAGACTATGAAAAAACTGTTTTTGTTTGATATAGACGGCACCCTCGCCGTAGGGGACACCCTGTATGAAGGCAGCGCTGAACTGCTGGCGCACATCGACGCCATCGGGGGCAGATCCTATTTTATCACCAACAATTCCACCAAAAGCGGCGCCGACTATGTGAAAAAATTCCGGGACGCTTTCGGTCTTGAGACCACGGAGGATCAGTTCATCACCTCCGGTTACATGACGCTGCGCTTTTTAAAGGCCCACTACCAAAATAAAAAGATCTTCGTGCTGGGAACCGCTTCTTTTGTAACGGAACTGCAAAAAAACGGACTGGATATCACGGAGACTGCCGGGGAAGGCATCGACTGTGTGGTAGCGGCTTACGACAGTGAACTGACCTATGAGAAACTGATACAGGCATCCAAAGTCCTTCAGACCACGGATGTTCCGTTTTACGGCACGAACCCCGATCTGCGCTGCCCCATCGACTTTGGCTTCATCCCCGACTGCGGCGCCATCTGCAACATGATCACTGCTGCCACGGATAAGACCCCCGTCTACTTGGGCAAGCCCAGCAGGGAAGTGGTAGAACTCTGCCTGGAATCCTCCGGTTTTTCCAGGGAAGAAACGCTGGTGGTGGGGGACAGGCTCTACACCGATATCGCCTGCGGCATTAACGGCGGAGTGGACACCTGTGTGCTGTTTACCGGGGAGGCCAGGCCGGAAGATATGAAAGACACCGAATATCCCGCCACATATCAGTTTCAGAATGTGAAAGAACTGCTGCATCATATACAAAACAATATCTGAAAGGAGATTTATCATGCCTACTGCAAACGAACTGCATCTCTATGTCAACATGCCGGGACACAGCCCTGCTTTTGACAGCGTTACCGCCGCTTTGGAAAGCATCCCTTATGAGGCGGAGGAAAAAGAGTTTCCTGCCCCCGCAGCGGATATCCCTCCTGCAATCATCCATATCGGCAAGGGCGTTTACCGGGAAAAGATCACTGTCACCCGTCCCAATGTCACTTTTCTGGGCGAGGGTCAGGATCGGAGCGACGTTGTGATCGTCTATGGGGACTACGCAAAGGATCTCATGCCGGACGGCACAAACCGAGGAACTTTCCGCACCGCCACCGTGCGCATCGACGCCCAGGATTTCAAAGCCGCGCATCTGACTTTCCAGAACGATTCCGGCTTCGGCTATCAGGTGGGACAGGCTCTCGCCCTCTACACCGACGGGGATCGCTGCTATTTTGAAGACTGCGCTCTGCTGGGCGGCCAGGATACGCTCTTTACGGCTCCCCTGCCGGAAAAGGAATTCCAGGCAGGCGGTTTCACAGGCCCCGGCCAGTTCCGTCCCCGCACCATGACGCGCCAGATGTTCAGAAACTGCTTCATCCAGGGCGATGTGGACTTTATTTTTGGCAGCGCCATCGTCTACTTTGACCACTGCGAGATCTATTCCCGGCTTCAGGAGGGCAAGCCTTTCCCCGATGGCTCGGAGAAGATCTATGGCTACATCACCGCCGCCTCCACGCCGGAATCGGAAAAATACGGTTATGTCTTAAAGGACTGCCGCCTCACTGGCAACTGCCCGCCCCGCTCCATCTATCTGGGACGCCCCTGGCGGGAATATGCAAAAACTGTATTTATCAACTGTGAAATGGGCGAGCACATCCATCCCGTAGGCTGGATGGACTGGAACAAGCCCCACGACCACTTCTATTATGGGGAATACCATTCTTACGGCCCCGGCGCAAGCCCTGAGACAAGGGCAGATTTCTCCCATCAGCTGACGGAAGCCGAAGCCGCAGGATATACGGTGGAAAATGTGTTAAAAGGCTGGAAGCCGGGGTTATGATCCCGGCTTCCGAAAATATATTATTCTTCCTCCTCTTTTCTGCCTGTTTCTCCAAGGATCTCTCTGTCCGCATCCTCTGACAGTTCCCCGTCTGTCTCTGCAGCGTCATCACCGGATGCGATCTGCTCTCCCACACTGGCTTCCATATCTTCCAGTTCTTTCTGCATGGACTGCAGCTTTGTGTCCTGATGGATGGCACGCAAGATCAGGTTCACGTCCTCCGGGGAGAACATGCCCAGCGCCTTGCCCAGCTGGCCTATATTGTCTCTGTTCACTTTCAGATGCCCGCCGCCGGAGAGCGTCACGTTGATCACCTGCTTCGGATCCGACACATCTCCTAGGCAGATGCTGTTGGTCTTCTCGTCACAGGTGAACAGTACGCCGTTATAAATGATAACGCCGTCTTGCGCCAGATGCCCATAAGGTACCTTGGGGGCCTTCCGGAGATTTTCTATGGGATTTTCACCGCCCTTGAAAGCCGCATCATATATTTTAGCCGCCTCGCTCCTGCCCGATGCAGATTCCCCCACGGCCTCTTCCCCATCCGTCAGTAATGTGCGCATCCCCTGGGGCTGGTCATCCTCCTCTTTTTCCGTCCTCTGCCACAGCAGGTTCCCCACTGCTGCCATCCTGCTCTCATCCGCAGCCTTTGTGGTCTCAGAAGCCACCGCCGAAAAGCGGCTTCCCCTGACGTTTGTACTTCTTGCCGCCGTCCTTACACTATGATCAACAAAATCTGTACCTATCCTCATATACTCCTCCTGTTTTTTTAATTGCCGCTTGCGGCAATTTGTTCCGGTCTCTGCATTTCAGCACCCTGTACTCACTCACACAAAAGCCACCGACAGCATGAAATGACTTCTTTACCATCCGTGGCTTCCCATATATTGCATTTAAATAGATATCGGCAGCCCTGACCCGATATTTTAGCCTGATCAGACGACTTTCGTTACAATTCATCCGGCTTTCAGGACATTACTGTTCCGGCTGCCCATCTGCGCCAAACAGTTCCTCAAACGCCATATCCCAATATTTTTCAGGCAGATCAGGCCAACTCCACTGTCCCGTCTCCTCATGGCACAGCGTTATCACCCGGTTCAGGGCCTCGCCGTGCGTGACTTCCGGCAAGGCTCCCTTAAGTGCCCGCTCCGTGATCCTGCACCAATGCGGCGCACGTTCCGCCAGGCCTGACTCCGCCAGCTGCTCTATAACCCCCTGTCTGTCGTAATCCAGCGTGATGAACTCTTCCCGCCAGCTTCCCCGCTCTCCATGCAGTATCATGAACTGGCTCTTGCCGCCCGCCTGATGGGAAAGTCCCACCGATCCCGGATTGAGCAGTGTGATCCCCTGATGGCGGAACGCAAATTGGAGATGGGTATGGCCGCAGAGAATGAAAGAAGTTTCCGCATTTTCCATGACCTCTCTTGCCCGCTTTGACCCTTTCCACAGCTGCTCCTTACTATTTTCAGGCGAGCCATGGCAGATAAGCAGTGTGGGCAAGTCCTTAAACCTGACCTCCCGCGCAATAGGAAGCATCTCAAAGAAATCAATGTCCTTTTTCGTCAAACGCTGGTATGCGTACCAGAGCGCCCCTGTGGTGGAATCGTACTCTTTCCAGTCATTACCGCCTCCCGCACGCTGCCTGATCCAGTATTCCTCCTTGTTCCCCCGGATAAAGGTGCAGTCATATTTCTCCATATAAGAAAAAAGCAGTTCCATGGCGCGTTCCGGGTAAGCAAACTCCCCCACATAATCCCCCAGGAAGACAAAGCGGCCAATCCCCCGGGAAAGCGCGTATTCCATGCATCTCTCCATGGCTGTGTAATTACTGTGAATATCTGATAATATCGCAATTTTCATAGACAATATGAAAACATATCTTTTTTAACCTTTCGCGTGGAAATATTTTAAATTTTTATGAATTTTCTTGTGTAAGCTTTTCAAATATGTTAATCTCATTTACAAAGATAATCATAATATATTTACCCGGGCAGCCGGGGGACGTGTTCTCACCTATTCTGAGTCTTGCGGAAGGTGGTGATTATTATGAGTACATATGAGGAATTCATGGTTATTCTGACTGTGGCGCTGCTGATCGTGGCAATTCTGAATCTGAAAAATAAGAAATAGCCGTCCTGCTCCTGCAAAAGTGGACGGCTATTTCTTATTAGCTTTGTCATAAATCTTCGCCGGGACGGGTGATCTGCACTCACCTTCCGGCTGTCCTGTTAAGTACATTATATGCTAAAAAAATCACACCGTCAAGCCCAAAATCTGCACTCACCCCAGCGTCTCCAGCTGCCTCATGACATACATGACTTTCTGCCTTGCGTTCTCCACCTGGATCCGGGCTTCCTTGATCCGGGACTGTACCAGCCAGTCCGCGATGATGCCGTCGAAAAAGTAATCCGCAAAGGCCAGAAAATCCCCTGTCTCTATATGGAATTCCGCCACATTCTCCACATCTGTCAATTCTCTCTGGAACCGCTTGAGTGCGCTCCTTGCCTGTTGCACCAACGCTTCCGCATCATTCATTTTGGAATGTTTCACAAAGGTGCTGATCATCCCGCCGCCCAGCATATCAAAGATGCCCCAATTTCCAGCGCTCTTTAGGGATTCCGCCGCCCTATCCAGGCAGTCCAGCGCCTCCTGCCCGGCAATCCTGGCCTCCCTGAGTTCCTTTTCCCGATCGTCCATAACTACCTCCGCATCACCCCTGGCACAAACACCCTACTTAAACAACGTCTTGAACAGCCCTCTCTTCAGCACCTGCGTACCGGTGCTGATCAGGCTCCGCTCGATCTGGGCCTGCCTGCGTTCCGCCGCCCTCTCTTTCTTCTTCTCCGCGGCCTCTTTCTCCTTTTGCTTCTTCTTTGCCGCCTCGGCTTCCGCTTTTTCCTTTTGTTTCTGTAATTCCGCCTTTTCCTTTTCCAGCTGGGCGCGTTCCGCCTCCAGAGCGCTCTGCTCCGTCAGTACCTCATAGGCGGAGATATTGTCCACGCCGTCGTCATACTTTTCCATGCCATCGGAAGCGATGATCTTCAACCGTTCCACGCTGTCCACCGGCCCCATCAGGCTCTGGGGACAGATGATGGCTGTCTGTTGGGCGATGCCGGGCACGCCCTCCTCATCCAGGAAAGAAGTCAGCGCATATCCCACTCCCAGTTCCATGATCACATCCTCCGTCTTAAAAGCCGGATTCGCCCGGAAAGACTGCGCCGCCACCCTTACCGCTTTCTGCTCCGCAGGCGTATAGGCGCGAAGAGCATGCTGCACCCGGTTGGAAAGCTGCGCCAGCACGCTGTCAGGAATATCGCCGGGGCTCTGGGTCACAAAATAGATGCCCACACCCTTGGAGCGGATCAGCTTCACCACCTGCTCGATCTTCTGCACCAATACCTTGGGAGCGTCGGAGAACAGCATATGAGCCTCGTCAAAGAAAAATACCAGCTTGGGCTTCTCCAGGTCGCCCGCCTCGGGCAGCCGCTCAAACAGTTCCGCCATCATCCACAGCAGGAAACTTGCGTATAAAGTAGGATTCTGCACCAGCTTCACGCTGTCCAGGATGTTGACGATCCCTTTGCCGTTGCTGTCCGTGCGTATCCAGTCAAAGATATCCAGCGCAGGCTCTCCGAAGAACAGGTCGCCGCCCTGATTTTCCAGAGGGATCAGCGCACGCACGATAGCGCCTATGGACTGTGCCGCTATATTTCCGTAAGTGGTCACATAATCCGCCCTGTGTTCCGACACATAGGTCAGCACGGACCGTAAATCTTTCAGGTCGATGAGCATCAGCCCCCTGTCGTCCGCGATCTTGAACACGATATTTAAAACGCCCTCCTGCACCGCCGTCAGCCCCATGATGCGGGCAAGCAGTTCCGGGCCCATATCGGAGATCGTGGCCCTCACAGGATGTCCTTTCTCCTGATAGATGTCCCAGAAGCATACGGGATAGGACTTGTAAGTAAAACTGTCCCTGATGCCGAATCTGTCAATCCGCTTCTCCATGCTTTCGGAAGCTGCACCGGGGGTGGCAAGTCCCGACACATCCCCCTTTACGTCGCACAAAAATACGGGAACCCCCGCATCGGAAAAAGACTCCGCCATGGCTTTCATCGTGATCGTCTTGCCGGTGCCGCTGGCTCCCGCGATCAGCCCGTGGCGGTTGCTCATGTTTAACTGCATGGTCACCTGATTCCCGCTGTCATCAAGTCCCATGTAAATCCTGCCGTCTCTGTACATTTTATCAATCTTACCTTTCCTGTATCCTGCAATCCGCAGGCACAAATCTCAGTTGAACTATATTCAAGTATAGCATAGTATGGACTTTTTCCGCAACCGGAAGTGTGGAGAAAATCGTTATGCGAAATCTTCCAAAGCAGTAGACTTCCCGCGCCGACATTTGTTACAATATAAAAAATATGACCTGCGCCGCCATCGGACGGAAGAATGAGAGGAAATATGATAGTACATATTATAGTGAACCTGATACAGCTGGCAGGGATCCTTATCCCTCTGGTGGGATGCATCTGTCTGTTGAAGCAGGCCCGGAACAGGACCGCCATGTACCTGCTGCTGGCCAATCTGGGATGCCTGATCATCAACATCAGCTATGCCCTGCTGCTCCAGACCAAGACCCATGAGGGAGCGCTGATCTCCCTGAAAATGGAATACTTCGGGAATGTAGTATTTTACCTCATGTTCGGCCTGTTCCTGTGGTCCTATCTGGGAATCAGGAAGTTCAGATGGACCAGGATACTGCTCAGTCTCTGGTGCGCCATGGATGTGATATTCCTGCTCTGTATCTGGCTCCTGAACGGCTTCCCCCTGGTGTTTGAATCGCTGCAGTTCCGGTTCAGTGAACGGTTCGGCCTGGTGCTGGTGCAGACGGTTCCAGGCGTGCTTTATATGATCCGGTATTCCGTGATGTGCGTGGTTCTGCTCTACTTCATCATCTATACCATTGTGCGCATCTTTTCCGTGCCCATTGCCTCGGAGCGCAATAACCTGATCACGCTGGCGCTGTCACAGTCCATGATCATTGCCTCCCTGATCCTTATGCTTTTGTTTAACTTTTCCTTTGATATCGTGCCCATTTTCGCGTCCACGTCCATCCTGTCCATTATCATCAGCGCTTTCCGGGATGAATTTTTCGGCATCACGGAACTGGGGCAGCAATGGGTATTCGAGCAGATGGAAGACGCTTTCATCATCATTGACGAAATGTACGGATATCTGGATTCCAATTCCTACGCCAGGAAAATGTTCCACGAACTGAATTATAAGCGCCGGAACGAAACCGTGTCCGGGGATATGTTCCGCCTTTTTACCAATGAGGAAAAAGTGGTTCAGGTCTACGGGAAATTTTATAATAAGAAGATCACGGAGATCCGCGACAAGGGTGCCCTGTCCGGCTACAGTATGCTGCTGGTGGATATCACAGAGCAGCATGAACTGATGGAACGTGTCAGAGAGGAAAAGGAGCGGGCGGACGCCGCCAACCGAACCAAATCGGCCTTTGTATCCAATATTTCCCATGAGATCCGCACCCCCATGAACGCCATTGTGGGGATGACCCAGATCATGCTGCGCCAGGAGGATCTGCCAAAGCAGAACCGGGACTACCTGACCAATATACAGAATTCCGGGAACGCCCTGCTGACTCTGATCAACGACCTGCTGGATCTGTCCAAGATCGAATCCGGCAAGATGGAACTGGTTGAAGAGGATTATGATCTCATGGCCATGCTGAGCGACCTGGGAATGATCATCCTGAACAGGATCGGAAGCAGGCCGGTGGAACTGCTCTATGACATAGACCCTGACATTCCCGCGAGATTATGCGGGGATGCCCTGCGCATCCGCCAGATCATCATCAATCTGATGAACAATGCCACCAAATTCACGGAAAAGGGCTATGTCCGCCTTACCGTAAAGGTGAACCAGATCCAGGAAAAAGATATGGAACTGTTCATCGAGGTACAGGATACCGGGCAGGGCATCCGGGAGGAGGATCTGGGCAAACTCTTCGGTTCTTTCCAGCAGGTGGATACGAAGAAAAACCACCACAAGGAGGGCACCGGGCTTGGCCTGTCCATCTCCAGACAGCTGGTGGAACTGATGCACGGTTCCATCGGCGTCACCAGCGAATACGGAAAGGGCAGCCGGTTCTATTTTACCATCCGCCAGCAGATCGTTGACGAAAGGAAAGCCGCCCGGCTTGCGGAGGGCAGACAGGCTGTCATTGCCGGAAATATGGAGAATGAAGCGGCAGAAGGATCGTTGCGCCGACTGGCGGAACAGTACGGGCTTATCTTTGCGGACGATATCATGACATATCCACAGGATGCGCTTCCTGTTTACTATTTTACGGACAGATACAGTCTGCTCACCGAGGAGCAGAAGAAACGGCTGGAGGAAAGAAACGCCATTGTCTGCGGGATGCAGAATCCCATGACGGAAAATGATTTCCCTAAAGGCCTGCTCACCATGAACAAACCTTTATACAGTTATAATTTCTGTAATCTGATCGAGAACCGCCGGGAGGAAGCGGATACGGATAAAATAAGTCCCCGTAGGGAAGATGCGCTTGATCCCGCCCGACAGCCGGAGGAATTCACCGCGCCGGAGGCTCACATCCTGATCGTGGACGACAATGAGATCAACCGCATGGTGGCGGAGGAAATGCTGAAACCGCTGAAACTGCAGATGGATGCCGCTTCCGATGGCCGCCAGGCGCTGGAAATGATCCGAAAGAAAAAATACGACTTGGTCCTGATGGATCATCTGATGCCTGTGATGAACGGCGTGGAGGCGGTAGAAGCACTGCGGAAAATGGACGGAGCCTATTACAAAGTTCTTCCTGTGATCGCCCTTACCGGGAACACCGGCAAGGATCAGCAGGAAGAATATCTCCGCGCGGGCATGAGCGACTACCTGTCCAAACCCATCGATCTGGCGGATATCTATCGAAAAGTGCAAAAGTGGATTCCTGATAAGATCGTATTTGTCAGCCCTCCCGGCAGTAATAGTTAAAATATTGTTCCCGCAGTCCCTTGTAGGCGCCCCTGGGCAGGTAGATCTTCTTTCCGTTATCCATATGGATCTCTTTCGCGTTCAGGCTGCCTATATAACCGAGATTGACGATAAAGGCCACCCCGATCCTCACGAATTCCTGATAATGCGAAAGCAGTTCGTAGATCTCCGCCATGCTCATGCGCAGCAGACACTGCGTGCCGTTTGCCAGGTACAGCCACTGCGTCTTTCCCTGGGCCTCACAGTACACGATATCATTGACGGGCACTTTCACGAGACGTCCCTCAATCTTCAGTAAGATATATTTCCTGCGCTCCTCTTCCACATCGGCCAGCAGCCTGTCCATCAGGGAGAACAATTTATTTTCCGATACCGGCTTTACCAGATACTGATCGGCATCCACATCAAAAGCCTCCAGGGCATACTCCCTGGAGGTGGTAAGAAATACCAGTTTTCCTCCGTACTCCATACTGCGGAGTTCGTTTGCGGCATCCATTCCGAAAGAAGCCTTGTTTCCTTTCCTGTCCGGCATAAAAATATCCATGAATATCACATCAGGCTCATAATTTTCCTCCCTGATCATACAGACCAGTTCGTCCGCATCCGCAAAATGCTCGATCACCAGATCGACGCCGGGGTGTTTCTTCTCATAACCGCGCAGCAGTTTTTCCGTCTTGATCAACTCCGCCGTTTCATCGTCGCAAAGCGCTATCAGATACATTTTCTCTCCCCCCGGTGCAGAACCTGCGGTATGCTCATGATCAGCCTGAACACGAACACACCGTTATCGTTTTTAAAATCGTATTCTCCCTCGTATTTTTCCGCCGTCTTGATAATGCTGGAGACGCCGATGCCGCCGGTAAATTCCGCTTTCGGCTGTCCGTTCCTGATCTCGGTTTCCATCCTGCAGGTATTGCTGCAGGAGATGATCAGCTTGTTTTTCTTTCTTTTCAGCATCAGATGGATGAAACATTCCCGGCCTTCCAGTTTCTGCACTTCCATGCAGGCATAGATGGCATTTTCATAGGCGTTTGCCAGGATGGTCACCAGATCGATATTGGGGATCGCCAGATCCTTGCCCGGCTCCACGTCCAGCGTGACCTTGATCCGCTCATTCCCGGCCTTCCTGGTATAGGCGGACAGGATATGGTTGACCGCAGTATTGGCGCATATCTTCTCCACAATACCCTGGTCCATTTCCTTATCGTACTCTTTCAGGTATTGCAACAGCTCTTCTTTCTGGCCCTGGCGCACATATTCCGCTATGACCGCGTTGTGGTGCCGTACATCATGGCGGATCCGTCGCCCTGATTCCACGGATTCCTCCAGGATCTCCAGCTGGCGCTGCAGCAGCCTGTGGTTCATCTGTATCAGCTGGTTTTCTTTCTCGTATTCTTTCTCCTTGCCCACATGGAGATAGAACCGGAACATCAGAAGCTGCAGGGTGCCTGTCAGGATAAAGTTGATGATCACCTGATAGATCCGGTACGGAGTAGCGTCCCTGAGGTTGGGGTTCAGGATAAATCCGATCCCCAGCAATATACTGATGATCATAAAGGCGACACTGAACTTATCCACCTCTTTCTCCACATAAGTGCTAAAAGCCCGGATGGTATTTTTCAGCCTTTTGTCTATCAGGAATGTCATCAGCAGAATCAATATGATACGGGTGATGATATCCGCCCACACATTCCGGTTGAAAAAGATGATCGCCGTCTCCAGTCCGCCGATCAGGAATACCGCCATCAGGTAAAAGGTCAGCGCCAGTTTATAAATGGACAGATAGATGGAATCGCTGCTCATGAAAATGGCAAAGACCGCAAAACACATATACATGGCAAAAGCCACGATCCTCACGCAGCTTTCCCAGTCCACCACATACCAGATACATGCTATGGAAATGACCACCACACTGAAACATCCATAGCAGATAACCGCCTTTTTCCCCTCAAACCGTGATTCGCTCATGCGGGAAAATAACAATATGACCCCCGCCAGGCTTATCGCAAAACGAATCAACGCTACCCATACCGAACCGCCTAACATGCTTTCCCCTTTCTACTGTAATATATCAGACCTTAAAAGATGCCACTGTCTGGTTCAAAAGCCCGCTCAACCGGAACAGTTCTTCCATCTGTTTCATGACCGCCCCTGAATTTTCACTGGAACTCTCCGCAGATCCGCTCATATTCCGCATCAGTTCCGCGATCTCCCCCACAAGACCCGTGACGGCGGCAATGGACTCATTGATCCTCGCCATGCTGGCGCTCATTTCCCGGGAGGAAGCCCCCAGTTCACCGGAAATACCGCTGTAAAACGCCGCGTCATTCTGGTACATCCGGGCCAGTTCTATCATGCCCTGGTAATCCTCCATCACCTTGCCGGTCATGAACTCCAGCAGCCCTGCGGAACTCTTGGACAGGAATGCCACATTGTCCACCACTCCCTCCGTCACCTGACGGATCTTGTCCACCGCCTGCCTGGAATTGTCCGCCAGGCTCCTGATCTCCTCCGCCACAACGGCAAAGCCCATGCCTGCCTCGCCTGCCCTGGCAGCCTCAATGGATGCGTTCAATGCCAGCAGGTTTGTCTGGGAACTGATATTGAGGATCTCCTCCGTAAGGGCATTGATCTCCCCCACCTTCTTACTGTCTTCGATAGCCTGTTCCAGCTCTCCCTTCGTCCTCCGGTAAAGGGAAGTGACCTCCTGGGCAGACTTCCTGGACTCTTCATAGCGCTTTCCGGCCCTGTCCATGATGCTGCCGGACTGTTCCACCGCCTGTCCTGCTTTCCTTGCCACATTTTCAATGGCATCTCTCAGTTCCTGCCCGTTATCTTTTATATTTTCCGCCAGTTCCCGCGCTTTCACGGTCTGGTTCATCACCAGGCTGGCAGAATCGGTAATGCCAGAAATATCCTGATTCAATACTGTCATCTTATCGGATGTCCCCTCGGCGATGGAGGCAATGCTTTCCGCCTCCTGCTTGGTATTCAGGATGATCTCCCTGATCTGCTGCTTTACCTCCACGGTGGCCTTGCTGATCTGTTCCGTCTCGTTCCTGTACTCTTTGGGAATGGGCTTTGCCGCAACGGCGTTTTCGGAAAAATCTCCGGACGCAAACTGCTTCAGCATTTGTACCGGCGCCAGCATCTTTCCGATCAGTCCTGTCATAAACACCGCCACAAATACAATGATCACAAGGGCGACCGCCAGCGCGATCAGAATCATAGTCCCAAGGGAAGCCGTCACATTTGCAGCCGGTACCACTACTCCCAGCTTCCAGCCGCAGCCCGCTATCTCCGTTGACGCGAAATAGCAGGAACTGCCGTCATAATCATCCAGCCTGCCCACACTGTCACGGGTTCCGTCCAGCAGTTTCCATAATTCCGGCTGCGTATCCGCCACTAAGACCGTGGCATCTTTCGTAGGTTCAAAATCTTTATTTTTATGTGCGATATACTGTCCGCTGCTGTCCACAAGGAAACCATATACCCCGTCCCCATAATTGATGCTGTCTGTCAGATCCGTCACGGTCTCCAGCGTCACATCCAGTCCGATAACGCCCACCGGCACACCGTCCATATACACTGGCGTGGCGATGGTGGTGCACATCTTTCCCGTCAGGGCATCGCTGTACGGATCCGTTACGATGGAGGAACCCGCCTCCAACGCCTGCTGATACCATCCGCGCTCTACCGGGTCATAACCCGCAGGCATCTCTATCTCCCTGTTGGACCAGAGGAACCTGCTGTCGCTTGTCCCACAGTACAGATTTAAAAGTTCCCCCCTGCCCTCCGCGTGGGTATCCACTACTGTCTGGAGGAAATCCGTGTCCGTCCTGCCCCCGGCTATGATGCTCTCCACGGCTCCATGGGCAAGCATTTTCTCCTGTTCGATCCATGTGTTGATCTCTTCCGCGTATTTATCCGCGTTCAGCTGCAGAGCCCTGGTCTGATCCTGGATCGTCTGCTTTCCCGCCACTGCCAGCAGTCCTGCAGTCGTCAGCAGAATACTCGCCACAACAATGGCGATCATACTGACGGTCAGTCTTCCTTTGATTGTCCTTAACATAATGCCTGTACCTCTTTCCTTCTGGTTTTGTTCCATTCAAGTTATTACTGCAAGTCTCAGGCAGAGACCCGAAAAATCAGGGATTTTTCGGGTTCGATTCGCTCGTCAAATCCCCGAAACAGCATCTGCTCGTGCCAGCACGGCATCTGCTTTTTCGGGTTCGATTCGCTCGTCAAATCCCCGAAACAGCATCTGCTCGTGCCAGCACGGCATCTGCTTTTTCGGGCACTTGACTCTGCCCTTTGCGGATATTATACCAGATAAACCTGCCGCATTTTTCACTTCCGGCACAGTTCGCACTTTTTTCGACATACTTTGACAGGTACCATGCAAAAAGGACCAAGGGCAGGAACCGGTAAACAGCCCCTGCCCTTTCGCAATCCGTCCATATATGGGAAACGGAAGACCAATGTCAGACCTCCGCATATTTCTGCAAAATAAACTCCTTTACCTGCTGATTATTTTCCGGCCTGGTATCCTCCAGGGTGGCGTGGATATAGGGCTTCCGCTCTTTCATGAACTTCAGCACCTGGGTATAATCCATCTCGCCCAGACCGCAGCCAACGGAATTCAGCTTTCCGTCGCCGACCACGAAGTCCTTCAGGTGAACCATCGCCACATCGGGGCCGAGCAGTTCGATGGCCTCCGCAAAGATAGCCTCCCTGTCCTGATAATTGGAGATATCCAGCAGATTCACCGGATCAAAGATGATCTGCAGATTGGGGGAATCGATCTCATCCAGCACCCGTCTCGCCCTCTGGGGCGTGGAAACAATATGACGGTATACCGGCTCGATGGCAAATACCACGCCCATCTGCTCCGCGTATTTTACCACCGGGCGGACATTGTTGATGAACAGCTGCAATGCCTCCTCCGTATGGCATTCCGGGGTAAAGGTGTAGGTCTCATTGGGAGCCCCGGTCTCCGTTCCCACCACGCCGCAGCCCAGCCATGAGGCAAAACGGATATGAGTCATATAGCGATGGACCGTCTTCGCCAGCTGCTCTTTATTGGGATTCGCCAGATTCAGATAGCAGCCCAATACCGCGATGTCCACCTGATTCTCCGCGAATACATTCTTGACATACATGGCAAGCCCCGGGGTCATGGCCTCGTCGGTGGTGGGGAATTCATCGATCACCTTGGCCAGCGCCAGATGTCCGCATTCAAATCCCAGATTATGTACATCCGCGATACGCTCCGCAAAGGGAAGCTTTGTTGTGTCGTGTAACCTGATTCCTAACTGCATACTTCTTTCCTCCGTTCGATGATTGATAAATCAAGTGTAACATATTTTCCGTGAATGCAAAACAGATTCCTGCAGATTTGTTGCACATGGGTCAGACAGGTGTGCTTGCATTCCTCCCGGCCCGGATCACTTTTCCTCCAGTTCCTCCACCCCGATCAGTTCATACGCCTCTCCGGTCTGCCCCTGGATCTTCACATTCTCCAGCGTCAGCTTTTTCACATTTCTGGCAAACAGACCCCTCTTTGTGCTCTCAGGCACTGTCTCTGACATGGCAGGCACGCCTGCTTTCGGATCCTCCGCATAGCTGACGGAGATATTCCGCATGACGATCTCCTCGATCTTCTGCTCGGGAAGCCCGTCAAAAAAAGCCGCCGCCACATGACAGTTGACGCACTCCATGTTCTCGAACACCATCTTTTTAATAGAGGGCGTCCTGTCATCCACAGGGTATACATCCCTGGACTGCACATAGGGCGTATGTCCGTCGGGATCGCAGAAATAAAAGGAATTTACCACCAGCGGCGTCATCACATGATCCAGATCCAGATTGCGGAACGTGATGCCGTCCAGAATGGCGTCCTTTCCCCTGCCGCGCCTGGTCTTGATGCGCAGTCCCCTGTCCGTGCGCCGGAAAATACAGTCTTCCACGGTCAGGTTGATGATTCCTCCCGCCATCTCGCTGCCCAGCGTCACCGCGCCGTGGCCATCCTCCATCAGACACTGGCGGATCCTGATATTCTCAGAGGGCGTCTTGTATTTTCTCCCCATATAGATCTTGCCGCTCTTTACCGCGATACAATCGTCGCCCACGGAAAAATGCACGCCCAGGATGTCCACATTTTTGCAGGACTCGGGATCGCATCCGTCGGTGTTGGGCGAGTCCGCTGGATTGGACACAAACAGGTCGATAAACTTCACATCCTCGCTGAAATAAGGGTGGAGCGTCCAGGAGGGCGAATTACATACTTTCACCCCTGCCATGGTTATCTGCCTGCAATGATTCACAAAGAACAGGCGGGGTCGGAAGCTTTCCTTATATTTCATGGGCATTTTCCACCAGTTCTCTTTGGACGCGTTTCCGTTGATGGTTCCCCGTCCGTAGATCACCACATCCTCCACATTGATGCCGCAGATAATGCCTGTGTACATATTCAGGGGATTTCCTTCCCAGCTTCCCAGATTATAGCCGTCCGTTTCGTCATAACTATCGATCCATCCGGGGAAAACGGGGAATCTTTCCATCTCGGTAAACGCCTTTAATTCTGCCCCCTCTGCCAGTTCAATACGGGTGTGGCTCTTTAAGAACAGGGATGTGATGCGATATGTCCCTGCCGGGATCAGCACCCGGCCATGCTCGGGACAGGCAAGAATCGCCGCCTGGATGTGATGGGTGTCGTCATGCTCTCCGTCACCCTTTGCGCCAAAGCGCTTTACATCCAGCGTCACAAATTCATAGTCCGTTTTAATGGACAGGCTGCCCGCTTTCTCCGCACCGTCCCAGACTTCCACGCTGTATTCCGTATCGGGCTTTAAATCGTACAGGGACACAATGGTTTTCTCCGTGGTCAGCGCTTCCTCCCCATTCACCACTATGCGGTAAGGCTTCTTTGTCTCATAACGGCTCCCATCCCTGATCTCTATCACAGCGCTCCTGGCTGTGTTCATAACATGAATAATTTCCATACTTTTTCTCCTATTCAATCGCCGCCTCGGCAATTTATTCCGGTCTCTCCACAGTTACATGTAAGCTTCATACTTCTCAGCCAGCAGCACATAAGTCTCTCCTGCATGGGCAATGGCGCTGCGGATCAGCTTCTCCGCCTCCGCTTCGTCTGCGCTGCCGTCGGTGAATCTGCCATCTTTGTAATATCTGGAAATGACCTCTTTTACCGCCGCCTTAAAAAGATCCGCCAATTCTATGTAATACTCGTAAAGCTGGGGCGTTACATTGTCGATAGTGTGGATCAGTGCGTCCAGATAGCGGGCGGTTTCCTCCATGGATGCCGCTTCTTTCTGCTTCGCATCCAGCGCCTCCATCTGCTTTAACAGGTCGGGATAGTTCTCTTTCTTGTTGTACTCCGTCTCATAATAAGCATAGACCGGATAGATCCACCTTGCGGCCTCAAAACAGTCCTCATCCACGCTGACCGTGTCAAACAGGCCTTCCGCAGTCCTGGGCAATCGCTTTATCTGCTCCGCCGCCGACACCACCGCGTCTTTGTCCCCCTTTTCCATACTCTGCAGCGCAGCTGCCAATCGTTCTTTCATCTCCATACCTCCTGCTATTTTTTTCAATGCACCCTTTCTATCACACAACTGTGGAGCTTATTTCTATTCCCGCGAGCAATGAACCAAGTCAACGTAGTTGACTTTATGCCGATGCTCGCATGGACATTTGGCGAATGCCCTCCAACGCCTGTATATACTGTCTGTCTTTGATCTGCCGCATGGCAGACCGCGCCGACCTGTCATATTTCAGTTCCACTACAAGGGCAGGCTTGCCCGAGGATGGCAATGGCAGGAAAGCCACATCCGCAAAACCCCGTCCTGCCCTGCAACTGCGGATTTTCCCTGCTTTTACAGTATAGCACAAACCGAATCAGAAGTCACTCCCCAACAGCATATCCTCCCAGCCAGCAGCACGAACGCGCAGACCGCCCCTACCATCAGGATCCAAGCCGTCTTTCTGCTCTTTGCACTATCTCTTTTCCCCATCATTTGTCCTCTCCCCTCCAGCAAAATACCTATTTCTCCAATCCATATCCGCTTATTTTCCAGATCTCATTTTCCAGGATCCATGTAGCGCTCAGATAGGTCAGGGAATCTTCCCCGGGAATGCGAAACTCTATCGACAATTCATACCGATCTGACAGGGCTTGCCCCTCGATCCGCTGCAGACCCTTGATCTGTATTATTTCCAATTCATCCGCCTGGTCGGAAAGTTCATAAACCTCTGTCTCCCCTTCATAACCGCTGGCCAGGAAACCGCCTACAGCGTCCCTGTCCCCATCGAAATACGCCTTGCCGAACTCCGCCATAAGTCGCTCTAATTCCTGCCTAATCCCGCTCACAGGTTCATCGTTTTCCACAGAAGACTGGCTGTCATCAGATTCGGAATCCATGGCATCCATACTTTCCAGCGGCCATTGCGATTCATAAACAACCCACTCCAGATCATCTATGCCGCATTCCGTAAATCCCGGCATTGCGCCTGTATTTAACGTCACATCCCCTATCGTTTCGCTCAATTCCAGATAAGCGTCTATCAGCGCCTGATCCTCCTCCGAGTACTGCCTGTCCCCGGGCCAGTCCATGTTCAGAACATATTCCCGGTCTCCCGGTTGATATGATCCAAATATAACATCCCCGTCCATGACCACTGTCACATCTTCCGTATATTCAAACAATTCCAGCATAAACAGGATTCCGCCGATCCCCGCCTCTGCATTTCCCTTTTCACAGACCAGCAAACGGCTGACCGCATCATTGTCGTTTTCCGTTTCAAAGATGATTCTGTCCCGCCATTCCTCAGGGAAAACGAGTTCCAGCCCTGTGGCGAACCTGACTGTTTGACCATCGTCAGACAGAATCTTCCAGAAATCCGCCGGTTCCGAGGACGCCTCCGGCATTCCTCCGCCCGCGTAAACGGTTCCTCCGCTCTGGATATGAATCATATTTCCGGCCAGCAGTACGAACACGCAGGCAATCCCAACCAACAGGATGCCTTTCTTCTTTCTCCCGCCATTCAGGATGCTTTCAAATCTCCGCTTCAAAAATCTCACTCCTCTCACATATCCGGTGGAAACGGCGCTGCCCCTGCACTGACTCCTCTCCACCCAAGCCATGATCACCTCACTGTATTCCCTGCGATCCTCCCTGGTCGCACTGTTCACCACTTCCTCATCACAGGCGATCTCCATATCCTGTTCCGCCGCCCTCCTCAGAAGCCATACCAGCGGATTGAACCAATGAATGATGCAGACGAGCAGAAACAGCAGCTTCCACAGAATATCCCTGTTCTTACAGTGGAGCGCCTCATGTTTCAGGATAAAACGCATATCCTTTTCATTTTGGACTTCCTCCGGCAGCACGATGATATTCCTGAATACGCCCGTGGTAAAAGGCCCCATTGCAGAATCCGGCAGGATGTACAGTATTGGAATTCTTTGCATACCGCACTGGACGGATATTTCCGCGAGGATTTCCCGGATGCCCGCATCCTCGCACTCATGCCCCCACCGTCTGATCTTCCTGCGCATCCTCTGATAACCTGCCATCAGATAAACCGCCATGACTGCGCCCACACATGCCCATATGACAAACGCCACATCCGCTGCAGTGACTTCTTTCCCGGATGCCTCTGATAAAGGCTGCACCTGCATGACCCCAACGGGAACCGCCTGTCCCATATCGCCCTGTATCACGGTATCTCCCCCATGATCAGCCTCCGGGATATGAGCCTCCCTCAGCACAAGATCAGGTATCTCCGCCCTATAGGCGCCCGGAACCGGGATCAGATGAAACGGTACCAAGAGGCAGAACGCCATCAGGATCCAGATTGTCTTCCTGCTCTTTGCGCTATAGCGTTTTCCCCTGAAAAAAAACAGAATACTAAATACGGCGATGCTCACCCCCACAATCACGGACGTATTCAAAATACCTGTCATAAACTCCCCCATCATTTATCCTCCCCCTCCAATGAATCAAGATAATTCCTCAGTTCCGTGATCTCCTTTTGGGAGATCTTTTTCCCCTTGCAAAGCTGGGCGATCATCTTCGCGGCGGAATTGTCGTACAGCTTTTCCAGAAAACTCTCGCTTTCCTGGATCCGGTACTGATCCTGCGAAACCGCCACGGAATAATAGTTGGTGCGCGTGCTCCTGTCACAGTGCACATACCCCTTATCCGCCATCCTCGCCAGGAACGTCATCAGCCCCGCCAGCTTCCAGTCATACTTATCCTTTACCCTGTCCAATATTTCATTGGAGGTCATGGGCACATCCTGGCTCCACAGGACTTTCATGATCTCAAATTCTGAATCCGACAACTTTTTCATTTTGCACCTGTCCTTTCTATTGATCGATCATAAATTATTCTATGTGTTATTATTATACATTATGTATAATATTAATGTCAATGATAAATATAAGGAAAACAAAATTTACTTTGTCTTTTAAAAATCAAAAATCCCCCATTTCTGAGGGATTCACATGCTTAAAAAACTGTTTGCCGCAGTTTACACTGTCTGCTTTCCAAACCTTTCAAAATATTCCTGTGCCATCTGCAAAGACACATTTAATTTATTTTGCAGTCTTTCCAGAATATCCTTTTCAGACAATCCGCAATCAACTCCTGTTTCAACAATGCCTTCTGCCCTGCCTTCCAGTTTGCCTTCCAGTTTGCCTTCCAGTTTGCCTTCCAGTTTGCCTCTTGCCTCGCCTTTCGCTTCGCTCTCCCTTGCGATCTCATCAAATAAATTATACATATCAGCATCTCCTTTCCTATCCAACGCATTATAAGCAATCTTACAGTTTGTCGCGCCTGTCAGTGTCATGACCACGGTTTTATCCACTTCGTGCTCTCTTGCATATTTTATGACTTTCTCCTTTGCTTCACTCCCCGGTATGCTTTTATCCAGAATCATTTCCAACATATTGAAAAAGTCCACGTTGTCTATATTATGGAATACCAGGTTATTCCGCCTTGCCTCCACCAGCATCATCTTATAATCATTGACGAACTTTTTCATTTTATCCGGAATATCAAGCATCCCATGGAGCGACACCGCGCCGTCCCACGGTTTATCACCATAGTAAATGACAATGGTGATAACAGGCATGAATTTATCCGTTCTTTTCATCCTTGACAGATATTCGTTCTCATCCATGCCTTCAGATTTTTTATATTTCCCTGCATTGCTGTCATACTGTTTCTTGTATGTGCCGTAGTCATAACCCATGACACGCAAGGGCATTGCATAATGAATGCGCTCCTGAGACTCCAGCCCCAGCATTACGAATTCCATGCCATATGTCCTGGACTTCTTGCTCACCTTGATATTATCCCTGGAGGCTTCGATGCTCTCCGCATAATCCCTGTGTTCGAGTATGGAGGATTCTTCCGTGTCCCCATTTTCCAGTTCCTCCGGCCTGATGACCTGTTCCCCGTCAAACAGGACCGCATTGAACAGATCGGCGAAATGCCCGTTATCATTCCAGTAATTCTTTAATACTGTATCCGGTTTTAAGTTCTGTGTTTTTGCCATTCCATACTCCTTTGTCTTCTGGTTACAGTATACTATCAAAATCTGCGGATTACAAGGTTTCTTCATTCTCCATGACACATATTTTACAAACTGCTTTACAATCCGGTAGTCATCCTTAGGTCTATTAGCCCGCAGTGGGATCATAAAAAGTGATCGCTGAAACAATATCATCTTTCATCATCAGTGCCGCATAAAGCGGCAGAGAATCCGCGCCTGCACCACCTCCTCCGGCGTCAGGGTCTGAATGCCGGTCACATTCGTTTCTTCCCGTGAGCAGGCGCATATGGAGTAATGCCATGAAAAACAAAACCCCCTTTGTCAATGCCAAAAAGGTAAAAAACGACCTTGAAGCAGGAATTTTCTCCTGCTTCAAGGCCGCCATATCTACACTGCTATTTCATCATTCTTTCATCTCGTCAATGTCCGTAAGGTTTACACCCAGACTGCTGAGCAGCGCTTTCAGATAAAGATATTTCTTTCTCAATATTGCATACGTCTTTGCTGCGTTCTCTTCTTTCGCAGCCAGCATATACTCCTGAATATCCTTAAATTCATCCATTGCATTTTTTATGATTTCGGCGTCATTCACAGTGTCATCTCCTGAATCATGCCATTGACCGCCGGTATCCATTTTACAACGTAACCCCCTGCTTAAAGATCGCCATATCATGGAAGCCTGCGGCCTCGCTGCACACTTTCTTACCGGAAGCCACCTCCACCACATAGTTGAACAGGTTCTCCGTCTCCGCCGCCATATTGCTGTCCTCCACCAACACGCCCGCGTTGAAGTCTATCCAGTTGGACTTCTTGCCTGCCAGACGGGAGTTGGTGGCGATCTTCATGGTGGGCACGGGGGAAGCGAAAGGTGTTCCCCGTCCGGTGGTAAACAGCACGATATGGGCTCCTGCCGCCGCCAGGGCCGTTGCCGCCACCAGGTCATTGCCCGGTGCGCTCAACAGGTTCAGGCCGGGGGTCTGCACCGTCTCGCCGTACTGCAGCACGCCCTTTACCAGAGCGCTGCCGGACTTCTGGGTACATCCCAGAGACTTATCCTCCAGCGTGGAGATTCCGCCTTTTTTATTGCCGGGGGAGGGATTCTCGTAAATGGTCTGGTTATGGCTCTTGAAATAATTTTTAAAATCATTGATCAGGTCAACGGTCTGGTTAAAAAGTTCCTCATTTGCGCAGCGGTTCATCAGGATCGTCTCCGCGCCGAACATCTCCGGAACCTCGGTCAGGATCGTGGTACCGCCCTTGGAGATCAGCAGGTCGGAGAACCGTCCCACCAGAGGATTCGCCGTAATGCCGGAAAGTCCGTCGCTGCCGCCGCACTTCATGCCCACCACCAGCTTGCTGACGCTGACAGGCTCCCTCTGGAACCCGGAAGCATGATCGATCAGTCCCTTGATGATCTCCACCGCGTCCGCGATCTCATCGTCGGACTCCTGGGACACCAGGAACTTCACCCTGTCCTCATCATAATCGCCGATATAAGGCTTCAGCACGTCAATATTGCTGTTCTCACAGCCCAGACCCAGCACCAGCACGCCGCCAGCGTTGGGATGGTTGATCAGATCCGCCAGGATCTTCCTGGTGTGCTCCTGGTCGTCGCCCATCTGGGAACATCCGTAGGGATGGGGAAAGGCGATCACCTCCTCCACCGTACCTTTCACAAACTCATTCGCTTTCTTCGCGATAGCCGTCGCCACATTATTGACACAGCCCACAGTGGGGATCACCCAGATCTCATTGCGGACGCCCACCTTGCCGTCAGGGCGGTGAAAGCCCATGAAAGTAACATCCTCTGTTTTCTTCTCCTCCACGGGAGTGGGCTCATAGGTATATTCAAGCAAATCGCCCAGCGCTGTCTTCACATTATGGGTGTGGATCCAGTTGCCGCACTTGATGGCTTCCTTTGCGTTGCCGATGCGATAGCCGTATTTGATCACCTCACCGCCCTCAGGGATATCGCAGATCGCCATCTTGTGGCCTGCGGGGATCTCCTCCAGCGCAGTCACGCTCTTTGTCTCACCCTGCACTTCCACCTGAACGGACTCCCCCGCGGGAATCACGTTCAGCGCAACCACTACATTGTCATTTTCATTTATTTTCAGGAAATTTTGCATAATGCCGCCCTCATACCATTCGTTTTGATATCATCCAGATAAGCTGTCACCGCATCTGTCAGTCCGGGAACCTGGTTCAGATCCTGTCCGTGGAAATCTTCCCTGCCAAGGTAGCCGGCAACGAAAGTCCCGGTATCCTTCTGGCAGTTATCACGGAAGAACTCCAGCACAGGCATATCGTCCTTGATGCTGTATTCTTCCCCATTCCTGCTGCCGATCAGAACGCCGTCCCTGATCTCGGTGCCAGTGTAGAACGCCATCAGCGCCGCAATGGAGAATGTCATATGCGCGGGAAGCTTTCCGAACTTATCTACATATCCCAGCAGGCTGGGCAGGCATCTCGCCCTCCACTTGGAAACGGAGTTCAGGGAGATCGCCAGCAGCGCATGATCCACATAAGGATTATTGAAACGGTTTACCACCTCGCCCGCAAAGGCTTTCAACTCTTCTTCAGGAAGCGTCAGCGTGGGGATAACCTCATCAAAAATGGTCTTGTTCATAAAGTCGCGGATATCCTTATCCTCCATGGACTGTCTCACGATATCGTTGCCGCAGAGCCAGGACGCCAGCACGAAAGAAGTATGAGCGCCGTTCAGGATACGGACTTTCCTCTGCTTATAGGGATGATGGTCGTCCGTGAACACAACGGGAAGTCCCGCGCCGGGCAGGTCAAACTCCTTGCTGATATCCTTGTCGGACTCGATCACCCAGAGCGCGAAAGGCTCACCCGTCACCATGATATGATCCTCATAGCCCAGCTTCTCCCACTCTTCTTTCTCGGTAGCGCGGGGATAGCCGGTAACGATGCGGTCCACCAGAGTGGCGGTGAAGATGCATGCTTCCTCCACCCACTTTTTGAACTCATCGGACAGGCCCCAGAGTTCGATCAGCTGCATCACGCATTTCTTCAGCATGATGCCGTTGTCGTCGATGAGCTCCACGGGCAGCATCACCAGGCCCTTGGTCATATCGCCCTTAAAGGTCTCAAATCTGTGGTACAGAAACTTGGTCAGCTTTCCGGGAAAAGTTTTGGGGGGCTTTAAGTCAAACTGATCCGTATCATCAAATACGATGCCCGCCTCGGTGGTATTGGACACGACAAAGCGCAGGGTGTCGATCTCAGCCAGCTCCATGTATTTGTCATACTCATTATAAGTATCCACAACATCTTTGACGCTGGTGACGATCCTGTTGAGGATCTTGCCCTCGCCGTCCACGTTGCCGCGAAGGGAAACGGTATACTGGCAGTCCTGGTCGTGGAACATGCTCAGGTTGCCCATCGGAATGGGTTTGATCAGTACAATGTCGCCATCAAAGGTGCCCTGCTCGTTTGCAATATCGATCATGTAATCCACAAATGCACGGAGGAAATTGCCCTCTCCAAACTGTACGACCTTGACAGGCCGCTCTTTCTTACCGGTCATTGACTTGTTTAAAAGTTCCATTTCTTCTCCCTTCTGCCCGCTCCTGCGGACATGCCATTTCTTCACGTCCCATGCACCACATTTTTCTGTTTTTCCGACAGATTTCATGTAAGTACTTACATAAATAATTTTACTGCCAAAAACTTCTTTCGTCAATATGCAAAAAACAAATGTTTTATCTTGAAAAAAGGAACCGGGTTAGCTATAATCTAGGAGAGGACATTTTGTAACTGCTTACATTTTGAGGTAACACCCATGACAATCTATGACATCTCCGAAAAGGCCGGTGTTTCCATCGCTACGGTTTCCCGTGTCCTGAACGGCAGCAGCAACGTCAGTGAAAAGACCAAGAAAAAGGTGCTGGATGTGATCAACCGATACGAATACACTCCCAACGCATTTGCCAGAGGGCTCGGGCTGAATACCATGAAGACCATCGGCATCATGTGTGCCGACAGTTCCGATCTGTACCTGGCCAAGGCGATCTATTACATCGAGCAGAAACTCCGTGCCAATGACTATGACAGCATTTTGTGCTGTACGGGTTACGAACTGGAGTCAAAAATGTCTTCCATGAACCTTTTGATCACCAAAAAGGTTGACGGCATCATACTGGTAGGATCTAATTTTATCTATGAAAAAGAAAATGATAACAAATATATCGTGGACGCAGCCGCACAGATCCCCGTTATGTTACTGAACGCGGATCTGGACGCACCTAACGTATACAGCGTGGTCTCCGATGATTTCACTTCCATGTATGAGGCCACCCTGCAGATGATCGACACAGGGATCAGCGACATCCTGTACTTTTACAACTCCACCTCCTACAGCGGCAAGCAGAAGCTGGCGGGCTACCGGGCGGCAATGGAGGAGCGGAAGCTGCTGGCCAGCGGACATCTCATGCAGTTCTACCATGGCTCCCATGAAGATATTCCCGCCATGACGGAGCATTTGAAGAAGCTGGATCGGAAAGGCATCCGATTTCACGGTGTGATCGCGGCGGACGACACGCTGGCGCTTGCCAGTGTCAAATACGCCAGGGAAACAGGTCTGCGGGTTCCGGAGGATCTTTCCATCCTGGGCTACAATAATTCCATGCTGGTCAACTGCTGCGATCCCGAACTGACCAGCATAGACAATAAACTGGACACTCTCTGCCAGCATCTGATCACCACTCTGCTGGGAGTGCTGGACGGCAATGAGATGCCCAAGAAAACGATCTTTTCAGGCGAGATTGTAAAACGGGGCACTACCCGTTGAGATATTACAATAAAATATGGATCATCAATGGAGGAGAAGAAATGAAAGCATTTATGGACAAAGACTTTCTGCTGGAAACCGAGACCGCCAGAAAGCTGTTTCACGATTACGCAGAGAACACCCCTATCCTGGATTACCACTGCCATATCAATCCCAGGGAGATCGCTGAGGACCGCCAGTTTGACAATATCACCCAGGTATGGCTGGGCGGCGATCATTATAAATGGCGTCTGATGCGTTCCTGCGGTGTGGACGAAAAGTATATCACAGGCGATACTTCCGACTATGAGAAATTCTGCAAGTGGGCGGAATGCCTGGGCAAGGCTATCGGCAATCCCCTGTATCACTGGAGCCATCTGGAACTGCAGAGATACTTCGGCTACAACGGCGTACTGAACAAGAACACCGCGGACGAGGTATGGAAAATCTGCAACGAGAAGCTGGCGCAGCCTTCCATGAGCGTGCGCAATATCATCAAGCAGAGCAATGTGACCCTGATCTGCACCACCGACGATCCCATTGATTCCCTGGAGTGGCACAAGAAGATTGCGGAGGACGACAGCTTTGACATAAAGGTGCTTCCCGCATGGAGGCCTGACAAGGCCATGAACATCGAAAAGCCCGAATATCTGGAATATCTGGATAAGCTGGCGGAAGCTGCGGATGTGCCTAAGATCACCACATTCGCCGCATTGAAAGAGGCGCTGAAGAAGCGCATGGCATTCTTTGAATCCATGGGCTGCAACGTATCTGACCATGCTCTGGAATATGTAATGTATGTTCCCGCAAGCGA
The DNA here is from genome assembly GCA_023664345.1 of Lachnospiraceae bacterium. GTDB lineage: Bacteria > Bacillota > Clostridia > Lachnospirales > Lachnospiraceae > Acetatifactor. Next base: position 130,769 of record JAMPFQ010000002.1, read on the forward strand.
CGACGAGATCGAGGAGATCTTCTTAAAGAGAAGAAACAGGATGATCCTGTCCAGAGAAGATGAACTGAAGTTCAAGACCGCGTTCATGATCTTCGTAGGTAAAGAGTATCACAGACTTGACTGGGCAATGCAGCTTCACTATGGCTGTAAGAGGGACAATAACACGCTCATGTTCGAAAAGCTTGGCCCCGACACCGGATACGACTGTATCAACAATGACGCTCCTTCCGCACAGATGGCCAACTTCCTGAACGCGCTCTGTGTGACCGGAGAACTGCCCAGGACCATCCTTTACAGCCTGAACCCCAATGACAATCAGTCCATCGGCGCGGTTCTCGGCTGCTTCCAGGATTCCACCGCCGTGGCGAAGATCCAGCAGGGCAGCGCATGGTGGTTTAATGACCACAAGACCGGCATGGTGGATCAGCTGACCTCCCTTGCCAACCTTGGGAACCTGTCCGGCTTCGTGGGCATGCTGACCGACTCCAGAAGTTTCCTGTCCTACACCAGGCACGAGTATTTCAGACGTATCCTGTGCAACCTGATGGGCAGCTGGGTGGAGAACGGCGAGTTCCCCGCGGATTATGAGATCCTGGGCGAGATCGTAAAGGATATTTCCTACGATAACGCAAAGAGATATTTTAAATTCCCCTTGGACTAAAAAATCTATCATAAAAACGCCCCGGTGGATCTCACCGGGGCGTTTTATATGGTATGAGAGAAAATAAAGAGGAATGTTCCATTCCTGAAAGTATTTTACCTTAATTTTAAATACTTTTCTAAGGTTTTTATGCTTTTTTATGCGAAAACTACTGTTTTTTTGTGTCGAATGGTGTATACTGATATCATATGCAAAGCACAGAACACGGATCACGAAAGGGAGTCCATATGCCCACCGAAAAAGGAAAAAAGACACACGATATCACCAGGATCACAGTAATGAGAGGGAAAAGAGGGGAATTCTCGCCCAAGCAGCCCGACCACAGCCACAGCTATTATGAACTGTTTTTCCTGCTGTCCGGCAAATGCCGGTTCCTGCTGAAAGATACCGTCTACTATCTGGAGAAAGGGGATCTGGTCTTTATCGTTCCCGAGGAACTGCACCACGCGGTCTACTCCACGGACGGGGACTGCGAGATCCTGATGATCTATTTTAAAAAAGAACATCTCAACTGGGATCTGTTCGCTCCCTACTCCTCACAGGAAAAAATGCACTCCTTTATGGGAAGCATCCCGGCTCTTTATCAGGAGGATCTCGTCAATCTCCTGACCCGGATGCAGGCGGAAAACGCGGACATAGATAAATACTCCACAGGCTTCATGCGGTGCCATCTGCATGAAATACTGCTCATGCTCATGCGCTATTCCGTGATGAACGAGGAAGAACCGCAGCTGTTGAATTCCCGTGACGCCGACATCCTTCTGGCCACCAGATATATCTATCAAAATTACAGGAACCCCCTCACTCTGGAGGAGGTATCCGCGCAGGCCGCCTTAAGCCCCACCTATTTCAGCAAGAAATTCAAGCAGGTCACAGGCATGGGCTTTAAGGAATACCTGAACTTTGTGCGGCTGAAACACGCCCGGACCGCACTGCTCACCACCGGAAATACCATCACAGATATCGCGTTGGAGAACGGTTTTAACGACAGCAATTACTTTAAGGACCTGTTCAAGAAAGTATACGGCAAATCACCCCGGGAATTCCGCAAACACCCGGAATGAAGCAGCCGCCCTGCCGGGCTTTTCGTGCACCGCCCCAAGCACGTCCGCCCATATCAGGTGATCGCCTCTATGTCCTTTGCGGAACCCATGACCATCACGCTCTCATCCTCCTCAAACACATGGGACGGATGGGGCAGCGGATAAATCTGGTTCTGCTTCTTGGTGGCCATGACGCTGACATGATATTTGTTCCGGATAGACAGTTCCACCATGCTCTTGCCCAGCCACTTCTTTGGCACCGCGATCTCATAAATGCCGATCTCCGGCGTCAGTTCCACATAGTCAAAAATAGTGTCCGCCCCGAACTTAATGGCCAGCCGTTCCGCCACCTCCCGCTCCGCGTAGGACACATAGTCCGCACCGTTCCGCAGGAGCAGCTTTTTATGCACATCCTTTGTGGCCCTGGCAACAATGTATTTACACCCCAGGTCTTTCAGGAGCACCGTGATCTCCAGAACCGTCTGAAAATTCTCTCCTATGGCGATCACCGCCAGATCAAAATTACGGATGCCCAAAGATTCCATGAACCGCTCATCCGTGGCGTCGCCGATCAAAATCTGCTGGATATCCCCCACCATGGCATCCGCCCGATCCTCATTGTGGTCTATGGCCATCACTTCGTGGCCGTTCTGTATAAATTTCTGGGCCATATGGCGTCCGAAACGCCCCAGGCCTATGATCAAGATAGATTTCAAACTTACACCTCCCTGCGTGCTTTGGCACGCATACCGATCAACATTTACCCCACCTGCACTTTTTCCAGAGGCAGTCTGGAATTGGTCACTCTTTTCTCGGAGGAAAATGCCAGCAGCATGGTGATGGAACCCACTCTCCCGCACAGCATCAAAAACGCCAGCAGCAGCTTGGACACCATGCCAAGCCCCGGCGTCACCCCCAGCGTCAGCCCCACCGTCGCCACAGCCGAAACGGACTCAAAGAGCGCGGTCAGAAACGGAAGTCCCTCCAGCGCGGATATGATCACGCTGACTGCGGCAGACAGGAGCAGGTATGTCATGAACACGCAGGAAGCCGTCCTGGTGATTCCCTCCTCCATCCGCCGTCCGAACATCTCAATGTTTTTCTTCCTGCGGAACGTGACCAGGATACTGATGCACAGGATCCAGAAAGTGGTGGTCTTGATCCCGCCTGCGGTGGAACCCGTGGAGCCGCCCACGAACATCAGGCATATCATCACAAAGATGCCGCCCTCCGACATTTTTGTCAGGTCAATGTTGTTAAATCCCGCCGTCCTTGCACTGACCGACTGGAAGAGCGCCGCGTTGATCTTCTCTCCCACGGACAAGCCCGCATAAGCCGCCTGGTTCCATTCCAACAGCGCCATTGCCACCGCCCCCAGGAGCACCAGGCTCACGCTGATGGACAGGACCATCTTACTTTGGAGCCGCAGCCGCTTCCAACGGAATCTCTGCGTCAGCAGGTCGTGCCATACGAAGAAGCTCAGACCGCCCACGAAGATCAGCAGCATGATCACCCCGCATACATACCCACTGCCGATCATGCCGGTAAGGGAAGAAAACTCTCCCGTCGTAGCGCCCATCAGGTCAAATCCGCCGTTGCAGAACGCCGAAACAGAATGAAACAGGGAAAAATAAATCCCTTTGCCGAACCCAAACCGTGGCACGAAATCAAAGCTTAACAGAACCGCACCGATTCCCTCGATCAACAGCGTCCCCAGTGCAATAAACTTGGTCATGCGCACAATACCGCCGATCTGCGGCGCGGAAATGGAATTCTGCATCAGGGAACGCTGGCTCAAATGAATCTTCCTTTTCGTCAATACCATCACCAGGATTGCCACCGTCATAAACCCGATGCCGCCGATCTGGATCAGTGCCAGGATCACAAGCTGCCCGAACAACGTCCAGTGGGTAAAGGTATCATACCGCACCAGTCCCGTGACACAGGTGGCCGACGTGGCAGTGAAAAAACAATCCGACAGGCCGGTGGATCCCGTGCCTTTTGTGGCGGCCGGAAGCATCAGCAATATCGTGCCGACCAGGATAATGGCGAGGTATCCGCCAAGGATCAGCTTCATTGGCGATACGGACTGCCACATATTGTATTTGCTGCCCCATTTCTTATTCTTTTCTTTCTTTTTTTCCATTTCTTCCATATCTTTCCACCGACTGAACTTTCATAACGCAACCCCGCCGTAAACCACAGGCTTCCAAAGCCGTTTCATGCGTTTACAACGGGGTATCCGTCCTACCGTCTTCAGTACTCCATCGCTTTCTCTTCACCGTTCATCACACGGAGCGCTCCCTGCGCCAGAGCCAGAAGTTCGTCCTCCCCGGGATATACGGTAAAGGGTGCGATCCATTCCGCGTGCTCTTTCAGCGCGGCCACCACATCCATACCGTAAGCGATCCCGCCGGTGACGATGATCCGGTCAACCTTCCCTTTCAGCACACAGGCCATGGAACCGATATCCTTGGCAACCTGGTAGATAAATGCCTGCTTTACTTCTGCGGCTTTCTCATCTCCCTCATCTGCCATCCTGGACACCTGGCGCATATCGTTGGTGTTCAGATAAGCGTTAAAGCCTCCCTTGCCCACGATCTTGCCATAGACCTCTTTCTCGGTATACTTTCCGGAGAAGCACATCTTTACCAGAGCGCCGCTGGGCACTGCTCCCGCCCGTTCCGGTGAGAAAGCGCCGTCGCCGTCCAGCGCGTTGAACACATCGATCACCTTACCGTTCTCATGGGCGCCCACGGAAACGCCGCCTCCCATATGCACCACGATCAGCCGCAGGCTCTCATAGGGCTTTCCCGCCTCTTTCGCATACCTCTTTGCCACCGCTTTCTGGTTCAGCGCATGGAAGATACTGACACGGGGCAGTTCCGGCACGCCGGAATATCTTGCCACAGGGATCAGTTCATCCACCACCGTGGGATCCACGATATAGGAGGGAACGCCGATGGAATCCGCGATCTCCTTTGCCAGGATGCCGCCCAGATTGGAAGCGTGCTGTCCCTGCACACCGATCTTCAGATCCTCCAGAAGAGCGTCCGTGACAGCGTATGTACCGCCGGGAATGGGCTTTAACATGCCGCCGCGGCCCACCACCACGTCAAGGCTTTTCAGGTCAAAGTTCTTTGATTCCAGCAGTTCGGTGATGATATTCCTGCGGAAATCTTTCTGATCCACAATGGTATCGTACCTGCCGATCTCTTCCGTGGAATGCCGCAATGTCTCTTCAAATAATAAGGTCTCATCCTCAAACACACCGATCTTGGTGGAGGTAGAGCCGGGATTGATGATCAAACTTTTGATTGCCATATTTCCTCTCCTATTCCTGATTCTGTTTTGTGTCCTGCTGTCCACTCTTTTTCTTTTTATCCATTTTATCCATGATAACGGCTTCCGCAACATCAAGCGCAGTTTCCACAACCGTTTCTATCACATCTTCCAGCATTGACGCCTCCCTTTCCTCCCGCCCGCGCTGTGGTCACTGTCCTTTCTTCATCTCCTCCGCCACCACTGCCGCCAGGGCGATGGAGTTTACCTTGGTCTCAAAGGTGTCGGAACGGCTGGTCAGGATCACGGGAACCTTGGTACCAGTGAGGATACAGCCATTCTTCAGTCCGGGCACCGTATGTACCAGGCATTTGTACACCAGGTTGCCTGCATGGATGTCAGGGAACAGCAGGATGTCCGCGTCTCCCTGGATCTTCCTGTCGGTGGCTCCCTTGTGCTTCGCTGCCTCCGGATCGATGGCAAGGTCAAGGGACAGGGGGCCGTCCACGATACAGCCGGTAAGCTTCCCTTCCTCGCACATCTTCGTCAGTTCCGCCGCATCCAGCGTTGCCGGCATCTTGGGATTGACCACTTCCACAGCAGCCAGGGGCGCCACCTTTGGCATATCCACGCCGCAGGCTTTGCAGACAGGGAGGGTATTGTTGATGATGCTGACTTTTTCCTCCAGCGTGGGATAAGTCATAAACGCCACATCCGTCAAAAACAGCAGCCTGTCAATGCCGGGCACGTCAAACACGCACACATGGGAAAGCGTTCCGCCGGTGCGGAGCCCCACTTCCTTATCCAGCACACTTTTCAGGAAATTCTTCGTGTCGATCAGCCCTTTCATGTACATATCGGCCCTGCCCTCGTGGGCAAGCTTTACCGCCTTTAAGGAAGCCTGGATCACATCCGGCTCATCAATGATCTCGTATCCCTCCAGATCCATATCGATAGACGCAGCGATCTCCCTGATCTTCGCCTCGTCGCCTACCAGAATCGCATCGGCGATCCCTTTTTCCCGGACTTCCTTGATCGCCTCCAGCACCGCGGAATCCTGTGCCACGGACACGGCAACCGTTTTCCTTCCGCACTCCCTGACTTTGCTGATAATTTCGTCAAAACCCTTGTTCATCTTAAAATAACCCGCCTTTCCTGTAACCTTTGCAGTTATCATATAAGTACTTTAATCGTTAAAATAATAACACAGGCGGCTGTAAAATGCAATGCTGCTTTTTAACTACTTCGCCGTCGCTTTAACCTGCTCCTGAGACTTCGCGCTTGTGGCAATGTAAAGATCACTTTCTTACAATTGTATTGAAATATTACCTCATGGCATTTATGATTATACTTATCCCATTCTCATACAAGAAAAGTAACAGCATGTCACATTTCCCTCCGTTTTGCGACTATACATACAAAGGGTGCTTTCGCACAGCATGACGGCCATGGGGCCGCTGACTGTCCTGCACATGGACTTAATTTACGCCGGAAGGAGGCAGGATCATGGACGACCTTTCCATTATAGAACTTTATCACCAACGGAACGAACTGGCCATCGCCGAATCGGATAAAAAATACGGCTCCCTGTGCCGCGCCATTGCCCTGCGGCTGCTGGGCATCCGGGAGGATATGGAGGAGTGCGTCAATGACACCTGGCACGCGGCCTGGAACAGGATGCCGCCTGACCGTCCTCAGGCTCTGGGCGCGTTCTTTGGGCGCCTCACCCGGAATCTGTCCATCAGCCGGTGGCGGCGGGATCACGCCCGGAAGCGGTATCATGGGATCGAGATCTTGCTCTCCGAACTGGAGGACTGCATCCCCGCCCCCGGCACGGTGGAGGAAGATTGGGAACGGATACAGCTTGCCCGAACCATCAGCGTCTGGCTGGACGGCCTGGAGGAGGAAAACCGATGGCTCTTTATCCGGCGGTATTGGTATGGCGACGAGGTGAAAGCGCTGGCGGCGGAGCGGGGCGAGAAAGCCAACTCCCTCTCTCAGCGGCTGCTGCGGCTGCGAAAAGATCTGCGGACTTTTCTGGAATCGGAAGGAGTGGAAATATGAATTCACAGGATATTTTTAACGGCGTCACCGATATTCGGGACGACCTGATCACAGGGGCGACATCCCCCAAAAGACAACGTCGCCGGATTCTGAAACGCTGGTCAGGAGCAGTTGCCGCCATGCTGGCGGTGGCCATACTGGCAGGCATCTTCCTGCGTCCCGGCGTCAGACTGACCGCCTACGCCATTGCCCAGGCAAAATACCCCAAAATGGCCTCCTACCCCAGCGGCCCTGCCCAGCTGATCGAACCCCTACACGACGCGTGGTGGGAGGACGTGAAAGCCCAGCGCCGGGACTTGGGGGATATCACGCCCCTGCAGGATTTCTTCCGCCAGAGCGCCCAGGTCTTTCTGAACGGAGCCGGGGAAAACGATCGGGTCTACTCCCCCTTGAACGTCTACATGGCCCTGTCCATGCTTGCCCAGCTTACGGATGGGGAGAGCCGGGAACAGATCCTGACCCTGTTAGGCAGCGACAGCATGGATGCCCTGCGCCAGCAGGCCAGTGACGTATGGAACTGCAATTATCGGGACGACGGGGCGCTGACTTCCATCCTGGCCAGTTCCCTGTGGCTGGACAGAGACGTGAAATTTGATCAGGACACCATGGATATCCTTGCCCGGGATTTCTATGCCTCCTCCTATCGGGGGAAAATGGGCTCGGAGCAGTTCAACAAAGCCCTGCAAAGCTGGCTCAATGAGCAGACTGGGGGGCTTTTGGAAGAGCAGGCCGGGAACATCGAACTGGACAGCGATACCATCCTTGCCCTGGCTTCCACGGTCTATTTCAGGGCCAAATGGCACACCGAATTTTCCAAAGGAAAGACCACTCCCCAGACATTCCACACACCCGCCGGGGATGTGGAGACCGATTTCATGCACCAGAGAGACAATCAGTCCTACTTTTGGGGGGATACCTTCGCCGCCGTCAGTCAGCCTTTCTCACAGGGCGGCTCCATGTGGTTCCTGCTGCCCGACGAAGGGATCACCCCGGAGGAACTTCTCTCTGACGGGGAAGCCATGGACTTTCTCTTTGCTGCTGACAGGTACGAATGGAAAAACCAGAAGTTTCTCTATGTAAACAAGTCCATCCCCAAGTTTGATGTGGCATCCCAGCTTGATCTGAAAGAGGGTCTGCAGGCGCTGGGCATCACCGATATCTTTGACCCGGCGCTGTCCGACTTTGCCCCCATGACCGCCGATGTGGAGGAACCCATTGTCCTCTCCCAAAGCAGCCACGCCGCCAGGGTAACAATCGACGAGGAGGGCTGTACCGCCACGGCTTTTACCGCCATGGCCGCTGCCGGTTCGGCGGCGCCTCCTGACGATGAGGTGGACTTTGTTCTGGATCGGCCGTTCCTCTTCTGCATCACCGGGGACAGCGGCCTGCCCCTGTTCGTGGGAATCGTCAATTCACCCTGACGGGGCATGACAGATGTCCGTTGTATATGAAAACAGAGCGGACGCAGGTTCCGCTCTGTTCGTTTTATAGTTGTTTATTTCCATCCGTCTTTATTACTTCCTGTTTCAAAACTTAATGGAGAAACATGGGGATACTCGTCAACGGAGCCCTGATGTTTTAACTCCCATGCCCTCTGAGGGACATAAAGCAGGGACTCGAACTCCATGCCCCACACATTTTTTTCTTTGCCCTGTCTGACTTTTTCATAATAAGCCGGTCCGTTTATCAAAGCAACGCACCTGGAATATAAAAAGGTGTCGTCAGACATCAGCGGATCAACTTTTCTGCACTGTTCCGCCAGTTTTTCCGTATCCAGATGATATAACAGTTCCGTCATCAGATCGTCAAATTCGAAAATAGCAGAATCGTCCTGCTTTGAAAGATATGCAATAACCGGTTTAAGCACCTGATCGTCATCTCCTTCTTTCTCCCAGTCACACAATTCCATCGTCTTCCAAAAGAAATCATATTTCCTGTTCATAACTCTTTTCATTCCTCCTGAAAATCCCTGTTGATCATTTACTTTTGCTTCCGTCTCTTACGGACTCCCTTTACAATCAGCGCCGCTGCCAGAACGACCGCCGCGGCTGCTGCGCCTCCAAGCCAAAGCCGTCCGCTGTTATCCGCCTTGTGCGTCAGCCGGAATGTTCCGGGACACTCCATGGAAAACTCCACATAACTGCCCATCACTTCCGCAGGAATCTGCCTGTAGCCGCCGTTTTCATACAGTTCCACCAGCGTATCCCCCGGATCCGCGCAGACAGCCCTCACTGTCACGGGATCTGTGAAATCTTCCGTCTCTCCGGTTCCCCTGACAGCGATCCAAATTCCCTCCGGGGTCTCGCTCAGCACAAGCCGCATTTCCGGCAGGAACTCTCCCTGAACCAGAACGCGCACTTTGCCCTCCTCATCCCGCTCCTCGCTTGCCAGGGAAGCCACCCAGTTCTCATACTGCGCTTCCAGCACCCGATTTCCGGTGATGTAAGTATAGTCAAACTCCGGCCAGAAGCCGTAACAGCCCTCCTTTTCCGGAACCTCTGGGATCTCCTCCCTATCGATGGATCCTCCATAACGGCGCTGGAAAGAAGCCAGTTCTTCCCCATCCACCCGGAAGCTTATGGTAAATTCGGAAAATGCCGCCGGAACTCCCTCGCTGGCACAGAATTCCTCGTAGGTAAGGGGCGCTGCACCGCCCTCGTAACCGATGGCGTCAATGCCGGGCATATTTCCGCGCACATAATAATTCCCGGCCAGATATCCGTCCTCCTGAAGCTGGCCCGCGATGGAGCCGCCCCGCTCTCCGGTCAGTTCGATCTGAGGATAGGCATAGCTGTAAAAAATGTCACAGCCTTTCCCTGCGATACCGCCCACATCATTTTTGCCCGAAAGCTGTCCCATGGCGTAACAGCTTCTGACGCAGTAGCTGGAAGATCCCGCGATGCCGCCCACATAGCTTCCGCTGGCGCTGCTGACCGCGCCGTAGGATTCACAGGAGATCACCGCCCCGAAGTCCGCCCGGCCCACGATGCCGCCCACATAGTCTTTCTTGCCTGCCACGTCGCCGAAATTCCGGCTCTCCCTGATCACGGCCTTGATGGTCTGCTCGATATGGAAACTCTCTGCGCCGCTGACCGAGATATCCTCCTCGGGGTCAAAATCGTACTCCGTGGCCACCTGTCCCACAATGCCGCCCACGCTGTTATCCGCTTCCACAAGTCCCCTGTTGGTGCACAACGTTATCTTTCCCTGCTGGAAAGCAGAGGTATCGTAATAAGCCGTCTCCGATCCCCCCAGTTCCTCTCCCGCCGCCTCGTCGGAATCATCGGACACCGTGATGCCCTCATAGCGGAACAGGTCGTCCCGCAGTTCCTGGATGGATCGGCGCAGGATCTTACTCTGGTCGATCACCGCCTCCACATCGGCGCTGATATGATCCGTGCCCTGCTGCAATACAGTGGCAAGCTGCTGCAGATGATCTCCCGCCGCCTCCAGTTGTGCGTTAAAGATGTTTAAGTTGTTGGTGACGGTATCCCGGCTGTCTCCCGTGGCGGTGGTCATATTGCTGATATGGGAACCCGCACTGTCCCCAAACCGTCTCAGCGCCGCCCGGTAGCTTTCCGTGTTATCCGGCAGCTGTATGTTCAGATTGCCGCTGCTGATATTTCCCGAACTGACCGTGGTATCGGGAACCGTGATCTCAATATCCTCATTGCCCGCCTGCTCCGCCAGATCCGCGTTCAGACGCTGCAGGTCGCTGCCAAGCCCCGCCAGTTCCTGGTTATAGAGGTACCAGATATCGTTGGTGGTGGCGGTCAGGACGCTGGCGGCGCTGCTCACATTGGTAAGATTGGCGGACACGCTCCCTGCCAGGTCGGATGCCTGTCTGCCATAACTGCTGATATCCTCCTGGGCCGCGTCCAGCAGGTCGAACAGCTGATCCGTCTCCCTGTCAATCTCGCCCAGCTTATCATTGAGATACTGAACCTCCAGAAAAGGCTCCATCTGCCCCACAATGCCGCCCACATCTTTCCGCCCCATCACATGACCGGTGTTGGTACAGCTTTGGATATATCCCTGATGCAGGCGCCCCACGATACCACCTGTATTATAACCGATATGGGAGTAGCCCACAATACCGGAATTGCTGCAATAATAGATCTTGCCCTGGGAATAGCCCGCAATGCCCCCTGTATCCGTATGAGCCTCCATATTGGCCGCGCTGTTCAGGTCTCTTAAGTTTTCCATGGTCAGGTCTTCCAGGTCATATTCCACATCCGTGCTGTAAATGTTGATGCCGCCGGAATTCTGGCAGTGGTTCAGAGTGCCGTTGTTGGAGCCGCAGATGCCTCCTGCGGAATGATCCCCCACCACCAGGGCCGTTGACTGGCAGGCCCTGATCTCCCCTGTGGCCTCGTTTATGCCCGCGATCCCGCCCACGTTCTGGCTTCCTGTCACACTGCCATGGACGATGCAGTCCGTGATACGTCCGTAGTTGACCCCCGCCAGGATGCCCACCTGGCTCCGCGTGCCCTCCGGGAACACCCTGCCCGACACTTCCAGATTGCGCACGATTCCCGCCTCCTGGACATATCGGAACAGACCCTGGGCGGAGCCCGCACGGGCGATCGCCAGATTGGTTATCTTATGTCCGCCTCCGTCAAATATCCCGCCAAAGCTGGGGATCGACAGATCCGTATGCTCTGTCAGGCTGATATCGTTCTCCAGCTGGACATACTTATCCCTGGACCAGGAGTCCAGTTCGCAGTTTTTCGCCAATTCCGCCAGTTCTTCCTCGGTGGAAATAATGATCACCGTATAGTCGCTCTCGCTGGCAGGACGAGCCGCCCCCTCTCCCGACTGGTACTGACTGAACGCGATGTCGCCTTCCGCCCGTGCCTGCATGGGGAAAAACAGCAAAAGCGTACCGGCCAGGGCAAGGGACAAATATTTCCGAAAAGATTTATGTATACATTTCATGATCTGTCACCTCCTGCTTCCTCCACAATCTCCAGCTTTGGTACTGCCTCCGCCTGTTCCTGTTCCGCCCCGTCCAGATCCTCCATGGTATCTTTCGCCCGGATCACAGCCCCCATCTCGCCGTCGATGACGCCGTAAAATTCTCCGTCCACAACACCGTTCACGTAACCCTTGATATGGCCGTTCATGCGGATCCTGCCGCCGGATGGCAGGGGCTTCACCAGATCGCGTTTTAAAGTAAACGCTGTCTTTTCTATAATGATATCGCCGATCAGCAGCGTCTGTGGCAATGCCAGCAGCACCAGGGCGATGGAAGTCAGAGTACCCCTCCCCAGGGCCAGGCCGATGGCCGCCACCACCGCGTTGGATGAAACATTGCTGATGATAAAGCCTGCGGCTACCAGCATGGAACCGCTGGTGACAATGGTGGGGAACGCCTGGTTCAGGGTCTCCACAATGGCCTCTTTGATGGGCATATATGTTTTCAGATCCATGTAACGGCTGGTGATGACAATGGCGTAGTCGATCGTGGCGCCCATCTGGATCGCGGAAACTACCAGATACCCCAGGAAGTACACCGGTTCGTTCTGCAGGTAAGGCAGGGAAAAGTTCATCCAGATACTGCCCTGGATGGTCAGCACCAGCAGTACCGGAAGTCCCGCCGACTGGAACGTGAACAGCAGTATAATCATGACAAACAGCGCCGTCAGCACAGTGATAATGGTATTGTCCATTCCAAAGGAGGTGCTCAGATCCTTGTCGCTGGTGGAATTTCCCACCAGATAAATGTCTTCATAATTGTAAAACCGCGCCACCGTACCGCGGATCCTCTCCAGCGCCGCATAGGTCTCCTCGCCCTCCACAGGCACCGACAGTTCCAGCACGAAGCGGCTGCAGTCCTCTCCCAGCAGCTGCTCCTTTGCAATGCTGATCTGGGAATAGGCATCCGTCAACGTCTCCTCCAAATCCTCCTCCAGCGTAATGTTCCCGCTCTCTTTCTGGTCATAGATAAAGAGGAACATATCGATCAGCGGCACCTTATAATCGCTGATGCCGCTTACCAGTGCGCCATAATTGCTCCCGTCCACGGCGTAAGCCGAATACAGCAGATCCGCGATCTCAATGTCCATATCGACCAGTTCGGCGAACTCCCTGGGGGAAAGCTGCTGAGTCAGGATATAACCGTCCATGGCCTCGATATTCGCCAGACCCATGCAGGAATCCACTTCTTCCATGGCCTCCAGGGCTTTCAGCGCCTGGGCCTCCTTTTCATAATCCCCGTTGGGCACGATCACCGCCAGCTGGTTGACGGTTCCGAACTCCCGGTTCACCATGCTGACGGAGAAACGGTTGGCGCTCATCTTATTGGCTTCCAGTGTATTGACGTCATAAACGTATTCCGCCTTTCCGGACAGCACCGCTGCCACGATCACCGCCGCGATCAGGACGGGCGGCACAAGATAACGGGTATGTACGCAGAACTTACCCACCATGGTGATCTTGGGCACGAAGCTTTTGTGATGGGAATGGTCAATGGCCCTGGCAAAGGTCAACAGCAGGCCGGGCATCAGGAAAAACACCGACACAAGGCTGAGCACGATGGCCTTGGCCAGCACGATACCCATGTCGTAACCGATCCGAAACTGCATGAACATCATGGCGATCATGCCTGACACCGTGGTCAGGGAACTGGACGAGATCTCCGGGATTGCCTTGCTCAGCGCCACGATCACCGCCTCCCTGGCATCCTTATCCTCATGCTCCTCCATGAACCGGTGGCAGAGGATGATGGCATAGTCCACCGCCAGCGCCAGCTGCAGCACCACCGCAATGGAATTTGTGACAAAGCTGATGGTGCCAAACCAATAGTTGGTGCCTTTATTCAAAATAGCCGCTGTGATAAAAGTCATCAGGAATACCGGAATCTCCGCGTAAGTGGTGGAGGTGAAAAGCAGCACCGCCACGATCACCACCCCCGCCAGCATCAGAATGACGATCATATCATTGTCCAGGTCGGAGGCATCCCGCTCCTCCTGTCCGATATCGGAAGTGTAATACACATCATAGCCGGACAGTTCCTCCAGCACACCGTTCAGATACGCCAGCGTCTCCTCCTGATCCGCCTCGCCTGCGAAAGTGACCTCGAACAGCGCCTCCATATCATGATAATTTTCTTCCCCGAAATCCAGCATGCTTACCCCGTCCATCTCCTCGATGAGGGGCGCAAGCCGCTCCGCCTCCTCCAGCGTGATATTGCACACCATGATACGGGCGGTTCCGTAGGTAGTAAACTGCTCATCCATCAGATCCAGCCCCTGCCTGGTCTCCGTAGTGTCAGGCAGATAAGTGGTCAGGTCGTTGTTGACTTTTACCCTGTTCATGGAGAATACGCTGAATACGATCAGCATAATGAAAACCAGATAAAAGCCTTTGCGCTTATCCACGATCAGCGTGGAAAGCTTCATCATAAATGAGTTACCCTGCTTCTCCTTTTCCATAGTCTCCTCTTTCCGGGAATCACAGCCCCTTTGTTGACTTTCTTTTTCAGAGTTATTATAATAAAACTCAATAAAAAGGCAATAAACAGATTTTTTACAAATGTTCATTAATAGACACTTGTGCGGATCGTGTCTCATTTTAATGAAAATTTTAGAAACACGGAATGATGCTATTATGGATAAGAAAACTGACAGGCGGGTGCGCCGCACGCGGGCGCTGCTGCAGCAGAGCCTGATCCGGCTGATGGCCGAAAAAGAAATCAAGGACATTACGGTCAAGGAACTCACCGAACTGGCGGATATCACCAGAGGGACATTCTACCTGCATTACAGCGACATTTACGACGTCTTAAGAAGCATAGAGTATGAGATGTTCGTGGAGTTCAACGAGATTCTCAACCTGGATCAAAAGAAATCCACACCGGAAGCCGTGCTGACCGATATTTTTCTCTTTCTGGAACGCTACCGCGATATCGCGAAAGTCATGATGGGGCCTCACGGGGATATGGCTTTCGTCAATCATCTGAAAAATCTGGTAAGGGAGCGCATTTACCAGGCCCTGGAAAAGAAAAAGACCGACTGCGAGTACGATTACGCGGAAGCTTTCGTCATCTCCGGCTGTATCGGCGTGGTGGAGACCTGGCTGTACCATCCCTCTCCCCTCCCTCCGCGGGAGATAGCCAGAATATGCTGCGACATGCTGGCACAGGGACTTGACCTGACGTAAAATCATTCAGAAAGGAACACGAAGCCATGGCGATCTTAAAATGTAACATGTGCGGCGGCACGCTGGACTACGACCGGGAGCAGGATCTGGCCGTCTGCCCCTACTGCGGGAATAAGTCCACCGTGTTCGACCACGACAGGAAACTTTTTGAACAGTTTCAAGATCAGTTCGCGGCGCTTTTAAACCAGAGCCCCAAGGCGGCCCCGGAGGAGGGCTTCTGGGTGGACGCCAGCAGGGAGGAATTGACCAGAGCGGATGGCAGGACCATAGAGATCGCTTATCTGACCAAACGCAGGGCTGATCTGTGCACCATGTACGTGGCAAGGCACAATATCATCTATGTCTTTGAAAGCGGCCATGCCGACTATGCCGCCCGCTACCGGGAAATGGTCGGGAAACTCCATTACCCCACGCCGGAGATGGAGCGCGAACTGGCAAACTATGTGCCCAGGCCGGTCACGGAATGTCGGCTGGCGGACGGACGGCTCTTCCTGGCCATCGAGAAAAAGGAGGGAACCTATCCCCTGAAAATGCTGGGCAGGCTGACCCATCGCCATGTGGCCTGGGTGGTCAGCAGGCTGGAAAACCTCTGCTGCCTGCTGGATCACAACGATATGGTACTGAACGCTTTCACGGCGGAAAACCTTTTTGCGGATCCCGCAGACCATCAGCTTTATCTCTATGGCGGCTGGTGGTTCGCCGGATATACGGGAGCGGAGATCATCGGCGCGTCGGAAAGCGTCATCCCCTATCTGGAGAAGAACCTGAAATCCGCCTCTTTCCACACCCCGGATCAGAAAAACCGCTATATCCCCAGGACCGATCTGGAAAGCATCCGGCTGGTGGCGGTAAAACTTCTGGGCTACCCGGACAGGGAAGCATTAAGGGAAGAACAGACTTCCGCTTCCAAAGCGCCCCTCCAGGAAATGCTTCTGCCCGAACCTTTCCGCCAATTTCTGCTCCAGCCGCCGAAGCCGGACGCCAGGGCGGATTTCGCACAGTGGGACAGGGTGCTGGAGGAATCCTACGGGGAACGCAGATTTATCCCTCTGTCAGTGACGGAGGAGGAGATATACAGTAAAAGCGGAGAAAAAATATAAAAAACAGTCTCGGAGTGGAAGTGCCCGAAAGAAATTCTCAGCTGCGGTTTTTGCAGATGAAATTTCTTTCAGAGCAGGGGCACTGAAACGCAGAGACGGAACTGGAATTAGGAGGGTAATCTATGGGACACGGAAGTTATCAGAGCAGGGACTGGGACAGATTAAAGTCTGCCCGCAACATCAACCGGCAGTCAACGGTACAGGATCTGTACCAGTCCAGATCCATGAAAGCACACTTAAACCCCTACGGGGTAACCTATCGGGAATCCTGCGATTCCCTGGACAATCCTGCGTCCACCGCCATCATCGTGGGACTGGACGTGACGGGATCCATGGGCTATCTGTCGGAACATATCGCCAAGGGCGCACTGAACCGCACCATGCTGGAGATCTATGATAAGAACCCGGTGACAAATCCCCACATCATGTTCCAGGCCATCGGCGATTCCAAAAGCGACGAAGCGCCCCTGCAGACCACTCAGTTTGAGGCGGACATCCGCATCGCGGAACAGCTCCTGGATGTGTATTTCGAGGGCAGGGGCGGCGGAAACGGCGGGGAATCCTACCTGCTGTCCTGGTACTTTGCGGCCAGACATACGAAGATCGACTGCTATGAAAAACGGCGCGAAAAGGGATTTCTCTTTACCATCGGCGATGAATGCTGCCACAAGACACTGACGCCGGAAGAGATTCTGCGGGTATTCGGCGATAAGGACGTGGAAAAGGAATACAGCGCCAGGGAACTGTTTGACGAAGCCTCTGAAAAATACGAGATCTTCCATATCGTCATGAAAGCCGGGGCATATGGCTATCAGCACAGCGGAAAGGACTGGCATGACCTGATCGGCAGCCGGGCCATCGAACTGGATCCGGATGACCTGGATGTCCTTCCGGAAATCTTCGTGAGCCTGATGCAGTATACCAAAGGTCTGACCAGGGATCAGATCCTGGCACAGTGGAGCGGGAAAGCCGCAGATGTGGTAAACCGTATCCTGAAGGATATGGATGCGGCATCCAGTCTGTTCCTGTCATGGTAGAGGTAAAGGCGGTCATCGGCAAGAATTTCGGCGACGAAGGAAAGGGACAGACCGTGGACTTTCTCTGTGGCGGAAAAAACGCGCTGGTACTGCGCCACAATGGCGGAGCACAATCGGGACATACCGTGGAGGAGGGGGACTTCCGTTTTGTCTTTCACCAGCTTGGCAGCGGCAGCTTTCAGGGCTGCCCCACCTATTGGTGCAGGACTTTCCTGCCCGATCTGTTAAAGCTTGGCGAGGAAATGACGGACGCGGAAAAGGCCGGTATGGATATCAGAACCGTCTACGCCCACCCGGACTGTGCCTGCGTCACCGTTTACGACGTGCTCCTGAACAGCCTGAAGGAACAGCTGCGGGGAAAGGACAGGCACGGTTCCTGCGGCATGGGCATCTTTGAGACCGTCCTGCGCAGCCGGGAACATTCCTTTGCCCTGCGCCTGTGTGATTTTGAAAGCAGGGACACACACCGGATCCTGGAGCGTCTCCGCCATATCCGGGATCATTACGCCATTCCCCGACTGACAGAGTTGAAAAACAAATATCCCAGCTCATTCTCCCTGCCTGGAAACGCGAAATGGGCGGAACTGATTGGGGACGATAATGTGTTGTATAACTCTGCGGAGATCATGTGCGAAAATTACGGAAAATATGTAACCCTGGCGGACTGGCCCCACATGGCAGCGCAGTATGATACGCTGATATTTGAAAACGGACAGGGGCTGATGCTGGATTGGGATAACGAGGAATACGCCCCCCACCTGACCGCATCCCACACCGGGCTGAAGAACGTGGCGGAACTGCTGAATGAACTGGAGGCCGGGCGGAAACACATTCCTTATACCCTGGAGATTGTTTATGTCAGCCGCACCTACGTCACCAGACACGGCGCGGGCAGATTGGATCACGAATGTGCCAGAGAAGCCATTCATCCCGCGATCACAGACCGGACAAACGTATATAACCCCTGGCAGGATAGCCTGCGCTATGGCAGGCATCCCGCCGGGGAAGATTTCTTTCTCTATATCCGAAAAGACCTGGAATGGCTGAAACTGCTGCCACACCGGGCTTTTTCCGTGACGCTGTACCTGACGCACCTTGATGAGACCCGGGGAAAAGTGCTTTGCTCAGACGGGGACATAGACTTTGAAGAATTCCGCCGCTATTGCATGGAGGAATCCCATTGCATTTCCACGGTCCTTCCCAGACCCTACACCGGTTCTTACGATGCCTTCTGAGTTCCTCCCGCATGATAAGTTATCGTTTTTTCAGGTAATAAAATCCATAGGCCGGAATAGGAACGCTGACCGGATTCATTTCCTCTCCTGAAATCATTTCCACATAATCGCCGTCCGTTTCCTCAATCCAGACGGTTTTGTCCTGCTCGCTGAAATTAAACAGACCGATCAGTTTCTCCCCGTCAAAATACCTGCCAATGCACAGCACGGACTGATCATGGGTCTCAATGGTCCAGGCATCCGCGTTTGACATAAAGACTTTTTCCGCTTTCCTGATCTGCTCCAGCCGATTCAGTCCCTGGAAAATCTTTCCCTCCACCGTGTCCGCATCCAGGATATTTCCCGCCAGTTCCCAGTTCATGGGACCCCTGTGGATATAGCGGGAATCCGCCGCCTTGTTGGAATCCTCTTTATAAGTGTAGTCATTGACCTGTCCGATCTCGTCGCCGCTGTACAGTACCGGAATCCCGGACTGCATGAACATATAGGCGTGAAGCATCAGCACCAGCCTGACAGCCCTGTCCATGGCCTCAGAGTCCTGCTCGTACCCGGCTTTCTCCACGCCGCACATGGAGGCCGTGGTGCCGCAGAATCTGGCGTCCCCGGTGACGGGATCCGCATTGTAAAGTTCGCCCCGGCTGTTGCTGCCCCCGGCATATCCCTGGAAAAAATCATTCAGGTACTGCTTATGGCTCCTCTCTTCCATGCCGTCTTGCATCAATGCGCCATAGTCAAGTCCCCAGCCGATATCATCATGGCAGCGCAGATAATTTAAGAACACATACTCCTTGGGCAGAGAACTCACAATGTCAAGCTGCCTCTTTAAAAGCCTTACATCCCGGGTCGCCACCGTATGCCAGGTGGCAGCCATGGTGGTCACATTGTAGAGCATGTGGCATTCCGGCTTTTCCACCGTCCCAAAATAGGGAACCACTTTCTCCGGCTCCATTACCACCTCCCCCAGCAGCAGAACGCCCGGACAGACAATCTCGCTGATCATGCGCATCATGCGCACAATGGTGTGCACCTGGGGCAGGTTGCGGCAGGACGTGTTCAGTTCCTTCCAGATATAGGGCACCGCGTCGATGCGGATAATATCGATTCCCCTGTTTGCCAGATAGAGAAAATTGTACATCATCTCGTTAAACACCCTGGGATTTTGGTAGTTCAGGTCCCACTGATAGGGATAAAAGCTGGTCATCACATAGTGCCCCGCATCCTCCAGCCATGTGAAATTGCCGGGAGCGGTGGTGGGGAACACCTGGGGAACCGTCCTCTCATACATGGCCGGTTCGTCATAAGTACAATAGAAAAAATACCGGCTCATGTACTCGCCATCCCCCTGGCGGGCTTTTCTGGCCCACTCGTGATCCTCCGAGGTATGATTCATGACAAAATCCATGCAGACATTGATACCCCTTTTGTGACAGGACGCTGTCAGACTCTCCAAATCCTCCATGGAGCCCAGCTTTTCTTGTACCTTACGGAAATCCGACACGGCGTAGCCTCCGTCGGAACGCCCCTCCGTCGTATCCAGGAAAGGCATCAGATGCACATAATTGACATTACACTGTTCAATATAATCCAGCCTGGATTCCACGCCTTTCATATTGCCTGCGAAATTGTCAATGTAGAACATCATTCCCAGCATGTCGTTTTTCTGATACCAGTTCCGGTTCCGCTCCCGTTCCCGGTCGCGGGCTTTCAGTTCCCGGTTCCGCTCACAATAGAACCGGTGCAGGCGGTCGCACAATTCCGCAAACATGGAATCATTTCCATATAGTTCCATGTAGAGCCAGCGCAGTTCGTCATGATGTCTGGCTAACCTGTCCCGGAAAACACTTTCTTCCTCCGCCTGATTTTCTTTCTTTTCTCTGCCCATTATTTTTTATCCCCCTTTTCGCTTCCGGTTCCGTCAGCATAAAAATGAGGCAATTTTTTCCTTAATGCCCAGATCATCTGAATGATACCTCAGGCGAAGTGGACCTGACAAATCCAACGCCAGCACCCCAAGGATCGATTTTGCATCGACCACCCTGTGTCCTGAACCCAGGTCAAGGTTAGCATCCAGTTTTTCCACGATGCTGATAAATTGTTTAATCTGTTCCATACTGTGAAATCTTACATTAACCTGCTGCATACGGTTCCTCCTCCTGTTTCCGAAAACGCGGTTCCGGGAATACCGCCCCTGTCCCGCATTTTCTGATATGTTCTGGATTTTATTCGCGATTCTATGATACCCATAACGACGGATGCTGTAAATTGGCATTTTTTATAAATTTTGGAATTTTAAGCTGGAATTTTTAGCGAAACCAGTCCCACCAAAAAAAGTGACGGCTGACGCTGTAAAGCGTTAAGCTAAATTATTATTTGGAGGTAGCCGCTTCTATGGCTTTCCCTCTTCTATCACCAGATATAACATGGGAGCATTAAAAAAGCAAGCATTTTTGAATACCTGCTTTTTATCTTGAGATTAACGATAAATTTTCGACTACCATATAATGAAAAAGAGCCTGTTTGTTGTTATGTCTAATATATCACAATTACTATCACGGTAACAGAAGAAGTTCGCGGGACTGACAGAGGCGTCGGTCCCGCATATTTCCTGTTGGAAACTGATACAGGTTGAGTCCCTCCGGTTCGGCTCAACTGTACCGCTCCGCCACATAGATTTTAGCTCTGGACTGAATCTGGGCGACGGTGTCCTCCAGGGAACGGTTCCCGGCCAGGTAGGCCAGGCCAAAGTCGTAGATGATGTCTTGCAGTTCTTTGTCATTGTATGTCTCTGCGTATGTCGTCCGGCGCAAGGTTTCCTCCGCCAGTTCCAGGCTCTCCGGCTCCAGCTTCCCGCTGGCTACCCTGCCCTCCAGCTCCCGTTGGAGGGCTTCATAGAGTACCGGGAGGTTGCCGTCGCCGCCAGCGCGGGCCAACTGCCTGTCCATGGAAAGCTGATCGCGGATGAAGGCCCAGGCGCCTTCTTTGTTCTGGCTCCCTGCCAGAATGGACATACACAAAGAACTCTTATACCAGTTGTATCCCTCACCGCCGTCCGGGTAACCGACAGGTACAAGGTCGCCGGGGCCAACGCCCCAGGCTGTCAGCATAAAATCACGGGATGACGGAAGATTCATGTCAAGCTGGTAGGACATAAGAAAGGTCTCGGAACGGCCCCATGCCGTATCTTCGTCCGCCGTGCGCCCGTCTTCCGGCATATCCATGCACCAGCCTAACAATTCTGCGAAAGCAGGATCGTCAAAGCGGGCCTCCGCATTCTCCCGGTCCACAAAGAGCCGGGCGCTTATCGGCGACGCGGTAGAGAAGCTGTGTCCTGGTTATTTCGGACTCAAAAACGCCCCCATACGCCGGATTTTCCTCCACCATCCGCATATAGTCGGAGACGGTGAATCCGCTGTCGTCACCCACATCCGCCGCCCGTGCGAATACAGTCCAGACTTGGGCATTGGTCCAGAGCTGGTGAAGCTCACCGTTGCAGGAGAGCGCCTCCAACAGGTTGGGGAGAAAGCTGTCCCGGTCCAGTTCCCTATCAGCATCTATGTAGGGGTACAGATCTTCAAACATATAGGAGTCTGTATTGAAGTAGTCGTCCGTACAGACGAGCAGATCCGGCGCATTCCCCGCTATGATTTCCACCCGCAGGCGATTGACCGCCTGGATGACGGATTCAGTCGTTATGTCCATATTGCCAGGGCTATCCGATGAATTGCAGTCATATATTGTCACCTGATAGTCATAGAGCGGATCGTCCTCGTATCCGTCAAACATCTTGCTGACCAGATTGACATTGCCGGTCAGCACCAGCGCCTCCGCATCCTCCAGGCACATCAGGAAGTCGTCCTCACTCACGCGGCAGACCGTGCCGTAAGCGTATTTTCCATATGGCAGAAGAAGGTTCCATTTGTCCTTATCGCCATTGTACTCGTAAAATCCCTCGCCGGTGACCAGTGTGAGGTATTCCCCGTCCCGTCCCTGGCACTCGTAGCTGTAGAGGTACGACCTGTCATCGTCCTGGTATGTCATTTCTGCGGGAACTGTCTCCCCTGTCCCGGTGTCCAGCCGGTAAATGCCGCTGTAGGAGGAAAGCAGTACCCCGTCATCAGCGAGAGTCATCGATGGATACTCCCAATAATCGGTCTCCAAGGAAGCCGTTACGCCTTCCTGCCAGCGAATGATGTTGACGGCAGACTGACGGACATACTGTCCACCTGCGAGCCTTCCTCATCAAAGCGAAGGACGGCGTAGTCTGTAGCCCGGGAATCCCTGTCCTCCTCCCCGGTTCTGGCGAGGGCGTAGAAATACCCGTCTCCCCCGGCGGTAATGAACAGGATAGGGCTGCTGTCCTCATTGTCGGGAAGAATCTGCGCCCTTCCAAGGGAGACCCGGCCTGTGTCACTGACCGTATACTCCATCAGAGCCATGGTGGAATCCACAGTCACGTCCCGTCCGAGCGTCTCATCCCATTCTGTGACCGTCCCCAAAATCAACAGCCGGCTGCCCAGCCGGGCCACGTCCCTGATCTTGTAGCCGCCGGGGAGTGGATAACAGGTTTCGGTGTACGCCTTGTCCATCATGCCGTCCAGCGGCTCCTGTGACGAGTCGTCCGTATTCTGAGTCTCATCTCTGCCGCAGGCGGCTGTGGAGAGTAAGAGGCACAATGCCAGGGACAGAGCAAATAATCTTTTTAAGCCAAATGGACAATTCGTTACATGGAATCTCATATGACCTCCATAACTTCCAATCTGTCGATTTATTGCAAGGTCCAAGGGAATCATGATTCCCTGGACTTGTGACTCATTGCCTGCGGGAATAAAGTCTGGTTATTTAAAAATCTTTGCCCTGGTCTAACCGGGTATCTTCTTGTCCGTATACAGGATATGGTTGATCAGCCATCCAAGCAGGAATTCCAGCAATTCCTGCAGATACTCTTCCGGCGCATCTTCCACTTCGTTCAGATCGATGTTCTCCAGCTTGTCAATAAAAGCCTCATGCGCCCGCTTCTGTGCGCTCAAGCCTTCGTAATGGATGCTTTCCATATACGCTTCCTCGTCGCTGAAGTGCTCTTTGGTATACTCCTTTAACTCCTCCAGGATCTCCGTGATCTTATCATAGCCGGAGGAGGCGTCAAAGGACTTGATCAGCTTGTTTGCCCTGTCCACAATTTGAAACAGCTTTTCATGCTCTTTATCGATCAACTCTATCCCTGTCAGATATTCCTCCGTAAACTCGCAGGGATTTTCCCTGATCATCCACTCCTCCAGAGGCGGCAGCTTCCCGATCATGATATCACTGCTCAATATATGGCGGTAAAGCCATTTTGCCAGGAAAGCCACAAGTTCCGCAAGGAGTCGCTGCTGATCCTCCACGCTGTCTATATTGGCAAAATCAAAATCCAGTATCTTATCGCGGAAAAAGGCATGCTGGGTGCGCTGGAGGATCAGTTCCGGATCCCGTATCTGTGCCATATACGCTTCTTCATGAGCGAAATGCTCTTCCGCGTAGCGGTCCAGTTCCGTCAGTATCTCCTTGATCTGCTGGTAATAGTCGCTGTGATAATCCGTAACCGCAAGCTGATAAGCTTTGTTCAGCAGTTCAAACAAAGAACGGTGTTCTTCATCGATCTGCTCTATCCCTGTGAGACAGTCATCCGTAAATTCAAACATGGCATCCACCCTCCCAAAACCCTGTCAGCTGCCCGTGCCGACAGCGGGAGCAGCCGCTGCTGCCCCGTTTTCGATTGCTTCCCCAACATCTGTTTTCATGTTCTTATGCGGAGACTTCCCTACAATTTCGA
This sequence comes from Lachnospiraceae bacterium, assembly GCA_023664345.1. GTDB lineage: Bacteria > Bacillota > Clostridia > Lachnospirales > Lachnospiraceae > Acetatifactor. Next base: position 155,163 of record JAMPFQ010000002.1, read on the forward strand.
TTCCCTGGCTTACAGCCACCGTAACCTCGATATCCCTCTGCATCTGATTGGCCTCGAACCGATACAGCACTTTTCCTTTTATCGACTGTACATACTGCGCCGGCAGACGATTCAGCGCATAGGTCGCTACATCCATACGGCACTGCTCACATTTACAATAGTCCGTGCCCGCCCACAGCTGGTCTATCTTCCTCAATACTGTTTCTTCCATTAAGTTTATCAGTCCTGTCATACCCTTACCCCATTCAAAAACCTTATTGAAATGAATCTTCCCTATCAGTATAAACCTTTTTCTCGAAAGATACAATATTGTTTATTGTTACATCAGTTTTGCCATGATGCCTTCCTGCTGCTTTTCCCTGACCCTGCTGCGGATGGTAGGAACCGCGCCCAACAGCACGAACAGGTAGAGGAACAGCATGTTTCCTATATAGGCAGTCATCCCGATCATTTGCTCTGAGATTGCCCAGGGAACCAGCCTGTAACATTCAAACACATTGAATCCCGCCTCTGCTCCGCCGCCTTCCCTGTAAAGGAGGAGCGCCCAGTCAAGCCGGTCTCCCAAATAAGTCATGAGCAGCATGACCACCACGCATATGACGATGCCTTTCTTAGTCAGCCTGCCTCCCAGCAGTTCATAGCCCTTCAGTACGCCTATGGCCATGACCACGCCTGACAGCGCGGCCACATATCCCAGCTGGCTCAGCAGGACAATACATAAAACACCCAACAGGGAACCCAGGACCGCACCCACGATGCCGCCGACCACATTCTCTTTTTTCGGCTTCATCGTAGCGTACTTCTGGCGCATGGATGTCTCACAGTCCCCACAGAGATGATGGTAGATGCCCTCCGCCTGATAAGCCGAAACCATCTCTTCCTTTCCGCAAATGCTGCAACAGGGAGTGAACCCGTTTTGACGCAGAAAGGCAGTCAGCCCGGCCAAGCCCGCCGCCGTGCTCTCCGTCAGGCTCTGCTGGGATCCTCTCCTCCCTATGCCGCCGGAGATCCGTCCGGTAATGACATTCCCCTTGTGTGCGCACCCGGTCAGTTTGCTCGCTTTCTGAAGTTCCTTGAGCCGATCCTTTGACAGATACGATCCGTCCGCGCTCTTCGCCGCGGTATGCACCGTCAGCATATAAGGCTGATCGGAAGGCTCCTGGGGATAAAGTATGATATCATAACCGTCCCTCTGTCCGTGCAGGACATTGTTTTCCGCGTCATAACGCAGGCCCAGCGCTGACGCCACTCCCATATAAACATCTGTGTACTTCTTCTTGCTCATCTTCTCTCCCGTCCTCTTCCGGCTGCATAGGCAGCGTTTTTTGTCTTTCTGTGCTCACACGTTCACTTCCGGCAGTTTGGAGATCGCTTCCGCCAATTCTTCATCCGTGGGAATATGATCGCTCATTTCACCGTCATTGTATTTCTGGTATGCCACCATATCAAAATAACCCGTGCCTGTGAGGCCGAATATGATGTTCTTCTCTTCCCCGGTCTCCTTGCACTTCATGGCCTCATCGATGGCAACCTTGATGGCATGGCTGCTTTCCGGCGCAGGAAGGATGCCCTCTACTCTGGCAAAGGTTTCCGCCGCCTTGAACACCGCCGTCTGCTCCACGCTCCTGGCCTCGATCAGTCCCTGATCGTACAATTCGGAGACAGTAGAACTCATGCCATGATAACGCAGGCCGCCCGCATGGTTGGCGGAGGGTATGAACCCGCTTCCCAGAGTGTACATCTTCGCAAGGGGACATACCTTTCCGGTATCACAGAAATCATATGCATAAACTCCTCTTGTAAGGCTGGGACAGGACGCAGGCTCCACCGCAATGATCCTGTACTCTGCCTCTCCTCTCAGGATCTCGCCTGCAAAAGGCGCGATCAGCCCGCCCAGATTGGAACCGCCCCCGGCGCAGCCGATGATGGTGTCGGCCTTGATGCCGTATTTGTCCAGGGCCGCCTTCGTCTCCAGGCCGATAATGGACTGATGCAGCAGTACCTGTGCAAGCACCGAGCCCAGCACATAGCGATAACCCTCCTGGCTGGTGGCCGCTTCCACCGCTTCCGAGATGGCGCAGCCAAGGCTTCCCGTGGTTCCCGGAAATTCCTCGTTGATCTTGCGCCCCACGTTCGTGTTCATGGAGGGGGAAGGCGTTACCTGCGCCCCGTAAGTGCGCATCACTTCCCGGCGGAAAGGCTTCTGCTCATAGGAGCATTTTACCATATATACCTGGCAGTCCAGGTCGAAATAGGAACATGCCATGGAAAGCGCCGTTCCCCACTGTCCCGCGCCGGTCTCCGTGGTCACGCCTTTCAGTCCCTGCTTTTTCGCGTAATAAGCCTGGGCGATGGCGGAATTCAGCTTATGACTGCCGGAGGTATTGTTTCCCTCGAATTTGTAGTAGATATGGGCAGGGGTCTGCAGCTTTTCCTCCAGACAGTATGCCCGTACCAGGGGGGACGGACGGTACATTTTATAGAAGTCCTGTATTTCCTGGGGGATATCAAAGTAAGGCGTGGTATCATCCAGTTCCTGCTTTGCCAGTTCATTACAGAAAATGCCCGAAAGTTCCTCCTCGGTAACGGGCTGCAAAGTTCCCGGATTCAGGATCGGCGCCGGTTTCTTCTTCATATCCGCCCGCACGTTGTACCACTGCCTCGGCATCTCCTGCTCTTCCAGGTAAATTTTATAAGGTATTTTTTTGTCCATTTTCATTCTCACTTTCTATGCTTGATAGGTTGCAATCATTTTATTTATACCATGTTTTACAGAACTAATCAATGAAATATTTAAAACCCCGGGCGGGTCACGGCCACTCTATCCGGATATCAGGATACTTTCTATAATGGTTCAGCACTTCCGAAAGATCTTCCTGCTCCGTCTTTACTCTTTCGGTCTTTCCATTCTTCAGTTCCAGACATATGTAATAATAAACAGTCCTTTTGGAATGTTCCCCCTCCGTATAGGCCCGGACAATCTCTGTATTTTCCACCACCACGCAGCGCATGTCATGGCTGAATGTCCGATGCTGACCGAACCACATGTTGCCGATCTTCTCAGCGCTGTCGAACTCCTGATCCAGCTGCGCCATGGTAACCTCGGGGTGCGCCGCCAGAAAGCGTTCCACATTCTTGCCCACGGAGTCCACGATCGATCTGATGATGAGCCACACGCTGACCACCAGCATGATAAGCCCTATGGCGCTCATGCCGTAGATATTGCTCACAGGCTCATCCCGCAAAGGCGGCCTCCCCTGCAATAACGCCAGGACAGAAGGCCCATACCAACAAAGCGGAGCGATCGCCAGCACCAGGCACACCGCCAGCCAAAGTCCTGAACTCGTCCATGACTTGATCGTTAATTTCTTTACCATTTTCTTATCCTCCCTGCATACCATGATATGTTCCGTATATCCTATATATCCGTTTCCTCGCTGCCTATCAGCACTTTCTTCCCGCAAAAGGCAAATCCATATTTACGGATCCGTTCCGCCGGGATTCCTTTTGCCGTCAGAAAGGCCTGGTAACCGCGCTCCTCTATCTGACACAGGGCCGCCTGCACCGTGTCGGACAGTTCTTTCTCCCTGGCGTCCTGCACCTTGAATTCCAGGATGATGGCATCGTCCCTTGACGCGTCCCTGGGCTCCAGCATCACATCGTACCGGCCAAAGCCACTCTCACGGTTTGACGTGACGACATAGCGATCCGTCAGCTTCACCATCAGCCCCAGCACAAACCCGTGGTAAAAACGCTCCGGAGCCTGGCCCATTTCCCCCTGGACACCCTTGCCCGTGTCAAAATAGCTGAACATCTCCAGCGTCACCCTGTTCATGTAGGTGTTCATGGCCAGCACATCACCCAGAAGCAGCGCCCTGATGAAATCATCATAACCGGCTGAAGGGTTGTCAAACCACCCGCGGACCATGGCACGGAACATGACACGAACCTCGAAATTCGTCAGTTCCAGTTCATAGTCCTCACGCCACTCGCCATATTCCGTGGCATATGCCTCATAATTCTTTACTTTCAGGTAGCCACTGGCAAGGAGCAGGCTCCAGACCGCGTTATTTTCCATGGACAACTGGTTGTATACGATCTGTTCGTCAATTTCCACCCGGATGCTCTCCCCCTGAAGCAGGCGCTCGAACGTCTTCTTTACCTCCGGGCTCCCCTCGCGGAGCAGCTTGCCCACCAGCCTGTTGGAGCTGGTGTTGGCCCAGTAAGCGCCCACCTTTTTCTTATCCAGGTAATTGATGATGGACCAGGGATTGTAGATATCTTTCCTGCTGCCAAAAGTAAACCCGTCATACCACTCCCTGACCTGCTGCTTCTGCGCCGACAGGCCGTACTCTTCCAGGGCCGCAAACACTTCCTCCTCCGTGAAGCCGAAGCTATCCGCATATTTTTCCGAGGTTGTGGTCACCACTTCCAGATTATTTAAGTCCGAAAAAATGGACTCTTTGCTGACCCGGGTGATGCCTGTCATAACTGCTCGCTCCATACAGGGATTCGTCTTAAATGTGGCACCGAACAGATTCCTGGTAAAGGCCGTCAGTTCCTCCCAGTAGCCTTCTATATACGCTTCCTGCATGGGCGTATCGTACTCGTCCAGCAGGATGATCGCCTTTTTGCCATAATGCCGCATCAGGAGACGGGATAAGAGGTTCAGGGACTCCGCCGCCACGTAATCCTCCATATCAGCCGAAACGGCCCGGTATAACTCTTTCTCCTTTTGGCTCAATTTTTCACTATCCAGCAGGAATTCGTATTGTCTGTACAGATCCGCAATGATCCAGCAGATCCGTTTCCTGACGCCTGGGTAGGAGGACTCCTTTACCTTGGCAAAACTGAGGGCGATCACCGGATACGTCCCCTGCAGCAGGCGATACTTTTCCTCCTGCCAGATGGAAAGTCCCTCGAACAGGTCGCCCCGTCCGGCATAATTGACGGAGAAGAACTGCTCCAGCATACTCATATTCAGCGTCTTGCCAAAACGCCTGGGGCGGGTGATCAGGGTCACGCTGTCGCCCCTCTCCCACCACTGCCGTATAAAACCTGTTTTATCGATATAGAAATATCCTTCCCGCCTGATCGTCTCATAATCCTGATTGCCGATCCCTATCGTCCTTGCCATGATCCACCTCTCTCCGACTGTTTCGCTGCCATATTCCGCCTGCCTCTTGACTGCCCTGAACAAGGTTATCTTATCACGAAATGCTCTTTCTTACAACAACAAAATACCGAAATTTTGTTCTGCAGTTCCCCGACCGTTTCCCTCAAAGCCGTCAGTCCCGTATGGACTTTCTCCTTATCCACCTGCACCGTTTCTCCCCATTTATGATCTTTGCCTGAAAATATCCATATACCGCCAACCCTCATTTGTGCTATACTATGGAATGAGGGGATAATACTGAATGAAAAGGAAGCGATGACGTTATGGAAAATGCTGAAAAAACAGAACTTTTTGAAAAGATGCCCATTCCCAAAGCAGTGATGACTCTGGCGGTCCCCACGATCCTCAGTTCCCTGGTCATGGTCATCTACAATCTGGCCGACACTTATTTCGTGGGAATGCTGAACGATTCCGTGCAGAACGCCGCAGTAACCCTGGCAGCGCCGGTGCTGCTGGCTTTCAACGCCGTCAACAATCTCTTCGGCGTGGGTTCCTCCAGCATGATGAGCCGGGGGCTTGGCGCCAAAGACTATGATACGGTCTACCGCAGTTCCGCCCTGGGCTTCTACTGCGCTCTGATCTGCGGGCTGCTCTTTTCCACGCTGTATACTGTTTTTCATACGCCCCTGCTTTCCCTGCTGGGCGCGGACAGCCAGACCGTCTCCGCCACTGGCGATTACCTGATGTGGACGGTCAGCTTCGGGGCTGCCCCGGCTATCCTGAACGTGGTCATGGCCTATCTGGTGCGGGCGGAAGGTTCCTCCCTCCATGCCAGCCTGGGCACCATGAGCGGCTGTCTTTTAAATATCATCCTGGATCCCATTTTCATCCTTCCATGGGGACTCAATATGGGCGCCGCAGGCGCCGGACTTGCCACTTTCCTGTCCAACTGCGTGGCCTGCGCTTATTTCTTTGTGCTGCTATTCGTGAAGCGGGGAAAGACCTATGTGTGCATCAAGCCCTCCATGTTCCGTTTTAAAAAGAACATCGTGCTTGGGATCTTCGCCGTGGGGATCCCCGCCTCCATCCAGAACCTGCTGAACGTGACGGGAATGACCGTATTGAACAATTCCACCGCCTCCTACGGCGCGGACGCCGTGGCCGCCATGGGCATCTCCCAGAAGATCAACATGGTGCCCATGCAGGTGTCCATGGGACTGTCCCAGGGCATTATGCCGCTGATCAGCTACAACTACGCCAGCGGCAATGTGGACCGGATGAAGAAGACCCTGACCTTTACCATGAAGATCACGCTCTCTTTCATGGCGGTCATTTCCCTGGGCTATTATCTTGGAGCAGGATTCCTGATCACCCTTTTCATGAAAAATCCCGCCATCGTGGCATACGGAACCAGGTTCCTCAGAGGGCTGTGCCTTGGGATGCCTTTCCTCTGCATGGATTTCCTGGCGGTGGGCGTGTTCCAGGCCTGCGGTCTGGGGCAGAAGTCCCTGATCTTCGCCATCCTGCGCAAGATCGTCCTTGAGATTCCGGCGCTGTTTATCTTAAATTACCTTTTCCCGCTGTACGGACTGGCATACGCCCAGCTGACTGCGGAAGTGATCCTGGCCATCGCGGCGGTGGTCGTCCTGATCAGGCTGTTTCAAAAGCTGCAGAGGGAACGGGGCAGCATCAGTTCTGCCTCATGATCTGCTCCCCGTGGACGGGCGCGTAACGCACCAGGCTGATATCGTCAAGGTTCTCCTTATGCATATCCACCGCCGTGATCTGATGATTGTCATAGGTGGTATAGTAATAGATTCCCCTGTCCGCGTTGCAGCAGCAGGTAAAAATGGTGATCTCATATTTTCCGTCCTTGAGTTCACAGCAGCCCCGCTGTTGGTCAACGGAACCCAGGATATGGAAAAACTGGCTCACACTCTCAGACTCCGAATCCCCGGAAACGGAATTCAGCTTCACGAAAGCCGCCCGGATAAAGCGGGACTGAGAGGACAGGTCTCCGGGAAGCCCCAGCGCTCCCATCCCCCGGCTGTAAGCGGATAAATGCAGCTTGTCACAAAAATGGTTCTGGGGTTCCTTAGGGGACAGGTTCATATAATTGTTCAGCTGGAACATCTGCTCCCCAAAGGGCGGGTTATTGGTCAGTATCCCCACCGGGTTGTCGTATACCTTAACGCCCTCCGCAACGGATTCCACCGTGACGGCCTCCTCACGATCCGCAATGATCCAATGAAGCTGCGCCAGGGGAAGTTTTTCGTTAAAGCGGATGTTGGTAAGGTTGATCTTCTCCAGCAGCGCCCTTGCTTCCTTTACCGTGGCGCACTGTGCCAGGATCCAGGGGATGAATTCAAACTGCGCCAGATTGTCCTTATCCGGCATGGGATCCTTGTAATCCGCGTTTCCCACAAAGTTCAGGCCTGCCATCCCAAGTCCCTTTTCGTTCACCGCCTCATAATAAAGCGGGCATTCCTCCTCCACATGGGCCATGCCGATCATGGCGTGATGCTTTGGCATGATCCCCATATTGCGGAAGCGGAAAGGGTAATTGCGGGGCGTTATGGTGATCTCGTCCCCATAGGAAAACTCATAATCCAGCGTCCTGCCAAAATAGAAATCCTTTGTCCGATATGTTGCTGCTGTACACATAATATAACCTCCATTCCAGTTCCGTCTCTTCACTTCAGCACCCTTGACAGGGGAAGAAAAATTCAGCTGCAAAAATCGCAGCTGTATTTTTCTTCCGGGTGCTTCCGTTTCGAGACTGTTTTTATTCAATTGCCGCTTGCGGCAATTTGTTCCGGTCTCTGTTGTTTTCTTTTATTTAAAGTATGACACAAATCTTAAAATATATCACCCCTATTCCGGCAAGTATCTCTGATATAGCGCCACATGGTCGGCAATGCAGGACCATGTGGTGCCTGCGCCTGCGGTCACGCAGATATATTCCCTCCCGCTGTGATCCGCCGCCAGGCTTGCGGCGCAGTGCAGGGACTGATCCACAAATCCCGTCTTGGCGCACAGCACTTCGCCGTGGGTGTCCCGGTCTTCGATCCTCCGCAGGAACAAGTTGGACATATCGATCCCCTCGGGATGCGCCGCCGTGGATGTGGTGGCATAACGATGCTCTGAAAGTACCTGGCGACAGAGTTCATTGTCCGCTGCCTCTTTCAGGATCACCGCCATATCGTAAGCCGTGCTGTAATGGTTCTGGTCATACAGCCCGATACAGTTGGTAAAATGGGTGGTCTCCGACAGCCCCAGTTCTTTCAGCTTTTCGTTCATCATATCCACAAACGCCTCCTGGGAACCGGCCACATAGACTGCCAGACCAAGGGCCGCGTCCGCACCGGAGGGCAGCGCCGTTCCGTAGAACAGGTCTTTCAGCGGTATTTCCTCCCCCACCTCGAATCCCGCGTTACTGCAGTCATGGATAAAGGCATAATCCGTAATGTCAATGGTCATCGTGAAAGTATCGTCCAGATCCGTTATATGTTCCGCCGCCACCAGCAGCGTAAGAATCTTCGTCATGGAAGCCGGATTGATCCTCTCCCATCCGCTCTTCTGCGCCAGGATCTCCCTGCTGCCCACATCAATGAGGATGCCGTAGGGACTGATGATGCTGTCGCCAAAGCCGTCGGTATGCGCCGTGGCCTGGGCAGCGAATACCGGCTTTGGCGCCTCCAGCAGCGCCATGCCGATGGCGGAAGCCAACTCCGGCTGTGCCGCGTTCACTGCAGGAGGATCTCCCGGCTGTGTCTGCCGCAGAGCCGTTGCAAGCGCTGTCTGCATCATCTCCGACAGCGTCTGCCCGCTTTCCGTATTGTCGGCGATCCCTCCCTGCCCCGACAGCGTTTCCACAGGGTCTTTCCCGTCCTGCTGACCCTCTTTGGGACGCGCTGCCTTAACGATCCCTGCCACCAGAAAAATGACGCACAGCATTGCCACCACCGCAGCACACGGCACACCGTACCGGAACATCATTTCCCGCCGGTATTTCTCCCGCTTCATCTGCTCGATCCTCTGTCTGCGCCTCCGCTGCCTTTCTTCTTCCTTTCTCTGCTCCTCCAGCCAATCTTCTTTCGTCCAGCCCTCTTCCTGCCAATCCCCAATCTGTCGGCCCGTACTTGATCGACTTTCCTGCCGCGCCATATTCTGTTCCTGCTGCGTTCTGCTCTGTCTTTCTTTATCCTGCTGTATCATATTCTGCTTTTCTCTGTTCTGTTTTCACTGCCCTGCCGTATCCTGTCGCCTTGCGTCACTACATCCTGTCTCACTGTTCTCTGCCTTGCCACGTCCCGCTATGCTGTTTTCCGCTTCGCTTCGATCCGCCAGGTTGAAAGCCGCAGTGAACCGCTCATACCGCTGGTCAAACTGCTCATAAAAATCCCGCTCCGCATCATATTCCGCCAGATAAAATATCTGCAGGAGCGCCATATTGACCTGCTTTGCCAGCGCTTCATCCTCACAGTTTCCCACCAAGGCCTCCAGATCGTTCAAAAGATAGTGCCATCTGCAGACGAACGCATGGTTCTTCTCCTGCTGCGGCGTGTCGATCCACTTGCTGACTTTCACCTTAGACCGATTCCCGGCGGAACACTCATGGATCTGGAGCATATATCTGAAATCACCGTTTTCATAATACCTGCCCAACGGGAACAGCCTGCAGATCCCCGGTCGGAACGCATGGATGCTGCATCGTCCCTGTGGGTTCAGGAAAGCGCACGCCTCCCCCTCTCCCGCCATTTTCAGGTTGGGCAGGATACAGCCGTCCACCACGTTCCATTCTGCCTTTCCCTCTTCCAGCAGAACCTCCAGCCTTTTCCCCAGGCCTGTCTGCAGCCTGTACACATCATAGGGATCCAGGATAACGGAACTGCCCATGCCGTGACAGCAGTCCGAACAGCCCCCGCATCCATGACAGTCCGCTTTCACCATATCATTTGCGCCGTATAACCGTCCGTCTGAGATCTCCGCAAGGCTCACATTTCTTTTCAAAATATCGTTCCTCTTTTTTAATATCCGTATTTGTCCGCCAGCCTCCGGTATTCCTCCTCCGTTATGGGGATAACGCCTCCGTGGCGCTTCCTGGTCTGCCCCATATCAAACTCGTCCTCTTCCAGGATCCGGAACTCACCGCCTGCAAGGTCGTCCGTCACCAGGGGCAGATAGCCTTTTCCCTCGGCAAAGCGGTCTACGATAAGGCACCATTCCTGTCGGTCATTGAACCGAAAGATCTCCGGCCCTTCCACTCCGTATAAGTTCGCAAGCGTTGCAGACTTTACCTCTTTGAAATCCTCCGGATGGAGGGTCCTGCTGAAATCCGCGCAGACCGTTTTCACGGTCTCGTCCTTGGTATAACGGTAATATCCCTCTTCCGTGTGGATGATCGTGCTGTCTATCACATGATTCTCCTTTTCCAGGAAGAGAAAGGGCTCCGTAAACTCCTCAAAATCCCTGGTATGGGAAGCATAGATCCTCTGCTTTCCGTCCACCATGGATGCCCAGAACACCAGCACCGCGTCCTGCTCCTCGTCATAGACAGCCTCCGGCGCCCAGACGCAGCCCGCTCCCTCCACGCCGATGGTGTGGGCTTTGGGTCCCTGCCAGTCCACCAGGTCGGGAGATCTCCACACGAGCATATCCCTGCTCCCGCCGTACTGCGCCGTCTCCCAGCCCTTGCCCGCCTCTATCCGCAGGTCGGTGGCGATCAGGTAGAACATATCCGGGGTGCGGATCAGGAAAGGATCCCTTGCCCCTTTCTCCCCGATCTCGCTTCTCAGCACGGGCCGTCCCGCCTGCAGATCCTTCCAGTGCAGCCCGTCACGGCTCAGGGAAAAGTAGATCTGTTCCCCGTCTTTTTGTTCTCCTGTAAAATGTACGAATAAGTAACCTGTGTATTCCATCTTTAACCTCTCTCATTCCAGCTGCCGCTGTGGCAGCTTATCCCGGCTTCTACACTGCAGCGTCCCTCACATGGCGTTCCTGTTTTGAGACCGATTCCGGTCCCTGTCTCATAACGCCTGCTTTCTCTCCATGATCTCTTTCAGGCTTTCCGTATAGGGCGCCCGGGCAATGCCGTATTCCGTGACAATACCGGCGATCAGTCCATGATCCGTCACATCAAAAGCAGGGTTGTAAACCTTTACCCCTTCCGGCGCCATCCGCTCCCGATACCACATCCTGGTCACTTCATGGGACGGACGCTCCTCGATCCGGATCTCCGCACCGGTGGGCGTCTCCATATCAATGGTGGAGGTAGGCGCACAGATATACACCGGCACGCGGTAATATTTTGCCACCGCCGCCACCACGGAAGTGCCTATCTTATTGGCGGTATCCCCGTTGGCCGCCACCCGGTCGCAGCCCACGAACACGGCCTGTACCAGCCCCTTTGCCATCACACTGGCGGACATGTTGTCACAGATCAGGGTGACATCCACCCCCGCCAAACTGAGTTCAAAGGCAGTCAGCCGCGCCCCCTGTAAAAGGGGTCTGGTCTCGTCCGCAAATACATGGAAGCCATATCCTTTCTCCTGCCCCAGGTAAATGGGCGCCGTCGCCGTGCCATATCTTACCGCCGCAAGCTTTCCCGCGTTGCAGTGGGTCAGGATCCCGTCCCCGGGCTTCACCAGAGTCAGGCCGTATTCTCCGATCTTACGACAGACCCGGATATCCTCATCCCGGATCTGCAGCGCCTTCCGGCGCAGGATCTCTTTCACCTCCGCAACCGGCCGCCGCTCCTCTTTTCCCGCCCTGAGGGCTGCCTTTTCCATGCGCTTTAACGCCCAGGAAAGGTTGACCGCCGTAGGCCGGGAGGAGTCCAGATATGCCTGATACTCGTGAAACTTATCATAAAAAACGCCGAAATCCTCCGTCTCAATCTGCTTTGACAGTATGTAGATCCCCATGGCCGCGGCAACGCCGATGGCAGGAGCCCCGCGCACTTTCAACAGATAAATGGCGTCCCATAACTCCTGTGCTGTTTTCAGGGATATCAGCTCCATCCTGCCGGGAAGCAGGGTCTGGTCGATGATGACCACAGCATTCTTCTCATCATCCAAGGCCACGGTATCACATTCCATGATATCAATCCCTGTATTTTTTGTTCCCATATTATCCATATTTGCCTCCATCCATGAATCTTTTCCTTTGTCCGGCAATGCGCTAATGCCTTATGATATCCGCGAACTCCGCTTTCGCTGCTTTAGCCAGGTCCTGCGGGGAAAGTTCCAGCTGGGAACCGATCCGACCGCCGCTGACAATGATATTCTCCTGCGCCCGGGCGGAACTGTCGATCCTGGTGACATACTGCTTCTTCATTCCCACAGCGGTACAGCCTCCCCTGATATAGCCCGTGATGGCGTTGATATCTTTCACATGGATCATCTCCACGCTTTTCTCGCCTACGCTCCGGGCCGCCGCTTTCAGATCCAGCTCCTCCGCAATGGGGATCACAAACACAAAATAATTTTTACTGTTCCCCACTGTCACCAGCGTTTTATATACTTTTTCATAGGGCAGTGAAAGCTTGTCCGCTATCTGGATACCATCTATGAATTCATCGCATTCATAAGTATGATGCCGGAACGGGATATTCATGTTCTCCAATATCCTCATGGCATTGGTCTTTACTTCTTTTTGTTTTGCCATTGCCGCCTCCCATAGTTCACATTTATTTCCCCACATAACTTTTCAAGATAATTCTACTATAAAACATCCCGGTTGTCATTTAGATTTTAAGAGAAGTTTGGCTATTGAGAAACCTGTTCCTTTATGATATGATAAAAGTACTAAACTTAATATTGAGGAGGTTATTCTTATGCACGGAAATGTTATTGTAGGACAGTCGGGCGGACCCACTTCGGTGATCAATTCCAGTCTCGTGGGGGTATATAAGACGGCGAAAGATCGCGGTGCGAAGAAAGTGTACGGTATGCTCCACGGCATCAAGGGGTTACTGGACAGACAGTATGTGGATCTGTCAGAGCATATCAAATCGGATCTGGATATCGACCTCTTGAAGAGGACTCCTTCTTCTTTCCTGGGTTCCTGCCGTTTCAAGCTTCCGGAGATCAAGGAAGGCAAGGAGATCTACGACAAGATCTTCGAGATCTTAAAGGAACTGGAGATCGAGGCTTTCTTCTACATCGGCGGGAACGACTCCATGGATACCATCAAGAAGCTGTCCGATTACGCGATCCTGATCAGCAGCGATATCAAGTTCATGGGCGTGCCCAAGACCATCGACAATGACCTTGCATGTACCGACCATACGCCGGGCTTCGGAAGCGCTGCCAAGTATATCGCCGCTGCTACAAAGGAGATCATCCGCGATGGCCTGGTTTACGATTACCCCGTTATCACCATCCTGGAGATCATGGGACGGAACGCCGGGTGGCTCACCGCGGCTACTGCGCTGTCCAAGGGCGAGGACTGCGAGGGCGTGGATATGATATTCCTCCCCGAAGTGGCATTTGATATCGATAAATTCATGGCGAAGATAAAGGAACTCAGCAAGAACGGAAGATCCATGGTCATTGCGGTTTCCGAGGGTATCAAGGTGGCAGATGGCAGGTATGTGTTTGAACTGACGGATCACGTTGAGTTTGTGGACGCTTTCGGTCACAAGCAGCTTCAGGGTTCCGCCAAATTCCTGGCTGATAAGATCAGCAACGAACTGGGCGTGAAGACCCGTGCCATCGAGCTCAGCACCCTGCAGAGATGCGCTTCCCATATGACCTCCCGGGTGGATATCACAGAGGCGTTCCAGGTAGGCGGCGCCGCTGTAAAAGCCGCTTTTGAGGGCGATACCGGAAAAGTGGTGGTACTGGACAGGGTTTCCGAGGATCCTTATATCTGTACCACCAGCACCCAGGATGTGCATAAGATCGCCAATGTGGAGAAAAAGGTTCCCCTGGAGTGGATCACCGAGGACGGCACTTTTGTCAGCGACGAACTGATCCATTATATCCGTCCTTTGATCCAGGCAGAACTTTCCCCTGTGATGGTGGACGGCCTTCCCAGACATCTGCGCCTGGATCTGTGATATGATCAAAATCCAAAGCATGAATGATTCCTGCAAGCCGATCGGCTTGCAGGAATTTTTTGTGCAGGCAAAAAGCCGGAGAGCATATCCGATCCCACTCTCCGGCCTCTTATCTGTTTTGTCAGATCCTCGTCAGTTCTTAGCCGCTTTCTCAGCTTTCAGCGCTGCGGTCAGGGCGGGAACGATCTTGTTCAGGTCGCCCACGATGCCGTAATCAGCCACATCAAAGATGGGCGCCGTGTCATCCTTGTTGATGGCAACAATCAGGTCGGACTCCTCCATGCCAGCCACATGCTGGATCGCGCCGGAAATACCGATCGCGAAGTAGATCTGGGGGCGAACCGTCTTACCGGTCTGGCCTACCTGCAGATCCTTGGGTTTCCAGCCGCTGTCCACTACCGCACGGGAACAGGATACGGTACCGCCCATCACCTCCGCCAGGTCTTCCAGTATCTTGAAATTCTCCGGGCTGCCTACGCCGCGGCCTCCGGATACCAGCACCTTTGCGTCCATGATATCCACGGTATCGGCAACTGCCTTTACCACTTCCTTGATGGTCACATATTTCCCATTGGGCGTAAAGCCGGGATTAAATTCCTCCACAACAGCCTTTGCGCCTGCAACGGGATCAAGCTTCTGCATAACGCCGGGACGTACCGTTGCCATCTGGGGGCGGTTGTCAGGGCAGGCAATGGTAGCGATGGTGTTGCCGCCGAAAGCGGGACGGGTCATCAGCAGCTGGTTATGCTTCTGCTCCACGCCAGGAGCCGCAGTCAGGGGGAAATCACCGATCTCCAGTACGGTACAGTCTGCGGTCAGACCGGTTGCAACCCTTGCGGAAACCGTGGGGCCAAGGTCTCTTCCGATGGCGGTAGCGCCGACCAGCACGATCTCCGGTTTATACTGGTCGATCACGGAAGACAGCGCGTGAGCGTAGGGCTCTGTCCTGTAGACTTCCAGTTCGGGATCGTCCACAACGATCACCTTGTCAGCGCCATATTCTGCCAGCTTATCAGCCAGGCCTTTTACCTGATATCCGATCAGCACCGCCACAACCTCTGTTCCCAGCTTCGCGGCAAGTTCCTTGCCCTTTCCCAGCAGTTCAAAGGCAATGCCGCTGATCTCATTGTCCACCTGCTGGGCAAACACATATACACCTTTATACTCTTCAAGAACGATATCCTTGTTCATGATCAAACCTCCAATTTTTTATTCCCGCGGGCAATGAGCCACAGGTCCAGGGAATCATGATTCTTGATACCCTGTCAGTTTGCTGCGGGGTCTTTGATTAAACGATGTGCTTCTCTTTGAATTTACCCACAATGTATGCAACCGCATCTTCAGGAGAATCGGGAACCACTTTCTCGCCTGCGCCCTTGCGGACCTTATCGGATGCTTTCGCGATCTTAGTGGGGGAACCTTTCAGCCCCAAGTCGCTGTCGTCCACATCTTTCAGGTCTGCCCTGCCCCACTGGGTGATCTCCGCGTCGCATGCGTCAAAGATTCCGCCGGGGGTCATGTAACGGGGCTCGTTCAGTTCGGAAAGAGCGGTGATCAGGCAGGGCATCTTTGCCTCAAGGACATGGTATCTGTCGTCATACTGTCTCTGCACGATCACCTTGTCGCCCTCGATCTTGATCTCCTGCGCATAGGAGATCACGGGAATGCCAAGGTGCTCCGCGATCTGGGGGCCAACCTGTGCGGTATCGCCGTCGATCGCCTGACGGCCGGTGATGATCAGGTCATAATCGATATTTCTCAGTGCGCCCGCGATGGTGGTGGAAGTAGCCCATGTGTCTGCGCCGCCCAGCACTCTGTCGGTCACAAGGATGCCCTTGTCCGCGCCCATGGCCATTGCCTCGCGGAGTACATCCGCTGCCTTGGGAAGTCCCATGGTGAGTACGGTAACCTCTGCGCCAAACTGCTCCTTTAATCTCAGCGCCGCTTCCAGGCCGGCTTTGTCATCAGGATTCATGATCGCGAGCATCGCGCCTCTGTCAAGGGTTCCGTCCGGATTAAATTTCACGCCGCCCTTTGTATCGGGCACCTGCTTAATACAAACAACAATCTTCATTGTCTTTTCTCCTTCAATTTCATCGATATTTTTATTTCAGAAGCGCGGACGAGATAACCATTCTCTGAACCTCGCTGGTTCCCTCATAGATCTCCGTGATCTTCGCGTCACGCATCATGCGCTCTACGTCATACTCCCTGATATAGCCGTAACCGCCGTGCAGCTGGACAGCCTTGGTGGTCACTTCCATGGCAACTTCCGCCGCGTACAGCTTCGCCATGGCAGCTTCCTCGGAATAGGAGATCTTGGGATTGCTCCTGTACTCGTCTTTTTTCAGGGCAGCCTTGTAAACCAGCATCTTGGCAGCCTCTACCTTGGTAGCCATATCCGCCAGCTGGAACTGGGTGTTCTGGAAGCCGCTGATGGACTTGCCGAACTGTTTTCTCTCTTTTGTATAGGCGATGGTCCTCTCCAGCGCACCCTCCGCGATACCGAGAGCCTGCGCCGCGATACCGATACGACCGCCGTCCAGGGTATGCATTGCGATCTTGAAGCCCTGTCCCTGCTTACCCAGGATATTCTCCTTAGGGATACGGCAATCGGTAAAGATCAGTTCATATGTGGAAGAACCACGGATACCCATCTTCTTCTCCTTGGTGCCGAAGGTGAATCCGGGCGTGCCTTTTTCCACGATAAAGGAAGAGATTTCTTTCATCTTTCTGCCGTTCTTCTCGATCATGCCGGTCACGGCGATCACAATATACACGTCGGCCTCTTTGCCGTTGGTGATAAAGCACTTGGAGCCGTTGAGCACCCACTCGTCCCCGTCCAGGACAGCCTTGGTCTGCTGCCCCTGTGCATCCGTGCCTGCGCCGGGCTCGGTCAGGCCAAATGCGCCAATCTTCTTACCGCTTGCCAGGTCGGGAACATATTTCTGCTTCTGCTCCTCGGTGCCGTAGGTCAGGATAGGATCCACGCAGAGAGAGGTATGGGCGGAAACGATAACACCCGTAGTGCCGCACACCTTGGAAAGTTCCTCCACGCACATCACATAGGTCAGGATATCACAGCCCTGTCCGCCATACTCCTTGGGAACAGGAATGCCAAGGAAACCGTATTTTGCCATCTTCTCAACAGTCTCTCTGGGAAAACGCTCTTCCTCGTCCACTTCCTGCGCCAGGGGCTTTACTTCATTCTCGGCGAAATCCCGGAACAACTGCCTCGCCATCTCATGTTTTTTGGATAATGTAAAATCCATGATAATTCATCCTCCATCACTTATTTTATTTGATAACTGTTCAGAACCAAGCAAATTGCACTGAAAAGATGCGATGAATGCTTGCATTCAAGAGCATATTTTCAGGGCAATTTATTTGGCGAGAGCCAAACACCGAGGAAACACAAAGTGTTTTCGAGGTTGGTTCCGAACAGTTACTTCATTTACTATAATTATAGAAACCCTCTCCGGTCTTCTTGCCAAGCTTGCCCGCCCGTACCATCTTTCTCAGAAGAGGCGCGGGAGCATACTTGGAATCGCCGGTCTCCGCATAGATAACTTCCATGATCGCCAGCACGATATCCAGACCGATATAGTCGCCCAGCGCCAGAGGCCCCATGGGATGGTTCGCGCCCAGCTGCATCGCCACGTCGATATCCGCTACGGAAGCAACGCCCGCCGCATATACGTTGATGGCTTCGTTAATCATGGGAATCAGGATCCTGTTCACCACAAAGCCAGCCGCCTCATTGACCTCAACGGGAGTCTTGCCGATCTCCGTCGCGATCGCCTTGATCTTCTCCACCAGATCCGCGGGAGTGTTAGCGCCCGCAATGACCTCCACCAGCTTCATCCTGTCAGCCGGGTTAAAGAAATGCATACCGATCAGCGGACGATCCAGCCCGTTGCCCATCTCTGTGATGGAAAGGGAAGAAGTGTTGGACGCAAAGATGCAGTCTTTCTTCACGATCTGCTGCAGTTCCGAAAAAGTCTGTTTCTTGATCGCCATATTCTCAGGGCAGACCTCGATCACAAGATCGCATTCTGTACAGATGTCTTTCAGGCCCGTCACGATCTTTGCCGCAACAGCGTCAGCTTTCTCCTGTGTGATCTTCTCCTTGCCCACCAGGAAATTCAGGTTCTTTAAGATCTTTGCCTTGCCGCCGTCAGCAAACTCCTGCTTGATATCGCAGAGGCAGACCTCGTATCCGTCCGTCATTGCAAATGCCTGCGCGATCCCCGCACCCATGGTGCCTGCGCCGATAATACCTACTTTCATGATGTATCCTCCTGATCTAATATAAATATTGTTAACAGTTCTTAAAGGGCTCTTTCACTTTCTCCCTGTTCTTGTCAAGGAAGAAAGCCATGCCATACTTCTGATCCTCTGTCTCAAAGCAGTCGCCGAAAAGCTTCTCTTCGATCACGATGGCCTCGTCCATCTCCACGTCAAGTCCTTCGTTGATCGCTTTCTTGCAGTTGCGGACAGCGATGGGAGCATTCTTCGCAATGCCGGATGCCATCTTCTCCGCTGCCGCCATCAAGACTTCCTGGGCGGATCTTACCACATTGCCCTCGCCGTCAACCTCCGCGGAGTACACTTCATTGACCAGGCCGATCCGATATGCCTCCGCCGCCTTGATGTTGCGGGCGGTGTAGATCATCTGCTTTGCCATGCCTGCGCCCACCAGACGGGCAAGCCTCTGGGTGCCGCCGAAACCGGGCGTGATCCCCAGGCCAACCTCCGGCTGACCGAACACAGCGTTATCGGAACAGAGCCGGATGTCGCAGCTCATGGAGATCTCGCATCCGCCGCCCAGAGCGAAACCGTTCACCGCCGCGATCACGGGGATGGGGAAAGTCTCCAGCCTGCGGAATACATCGTTTCCCTTTTTGCCAAAGGCCTCTCCCTCAGCCTTGGTCAGCGTGCTCATCTCCCCGATATCCGCGCCTGCCACAAAAGATTTCTGTCCCGCCCCAGTAAGGATAAGACAGCGAACCTCATTTAAATCTACTGCGTCCAGGGCAGCGTCCAGTTCATCCAGCACCTGGGAATTTAAGGCGTTCAGAGCTTTCTCTCTGTTGATGGTGATGATGGCGATATTGCCTTTCTGCTCATATAAAATAAATTCCATTCTGCACCCTCCTGCCCGCTTCAGCGGGCATCCGTTCACTCTGCCTTTTTATCGGAAAGGCTTTTCTCTTTTTCTTTTTTTGCTTCCTGCTTCCTGACTTTCTTTTCTTTCAGCTTATCGCCTGCTTTATAAAGAATCTCTATCAGGGCGCGGTTCGCATAAAGTCCCATACTTTCACTTCCCTGTATCTTCTCAGTCTTCGATCTTCACGATCGTGGAGCAGCCCATGCCGCCGCCGATGCACAGGGTAGCCAGGCCGGTCTTCGCGCCCTTTGCCTGCATCTCATAAAGCAGAGTCACCAGGATACGGCATCCGGAAGCGCCCACGGGATGGCCCAGTGCGATAGCGCCGCCGTTGGGGTTCAGCTGCTTATCCACATCGATTCCCAACTCTTTTCCAACCGCAACGGACTGTGCGGCAAATGCCTCGTTGGCCTCGATGATGTCAAAGTCCTCTATCTTCATGCCTGTCTTGGCCAGCACTTTCTTCGTGGAAGCCACGGGACCGATTCCCATCACCTCGGGACGAACGCCTGCCAGAGCGCCTGCCACAAAGGTAGCCATGGGCTTCACGCCCAATTCTTTCGCTTTCTCCTCGCTCATGACAACGATCGCCGCCGCGCCGTCATTGATGCCGGAAGCGTTGCCCGCGGTAACAAAGCCGTCGGGATTGATGGGGCGCAGCTTCTGCAATCCTTCGATGGTGGAACCGGGACGGGGACCCTCGTCTACCTTAAATTCAATGGTCTCTTTCTTTTTCTTAACGGTAACGGGTACGATCTCAGCGTCAAAAGCGCCGGACTTCTGAGCCGCTTCCGCTTTCTGCTGGCTCTTTAACGCGAACGCATCCAGTTCCTCCCGGGTAAGACCCCACTCGCGGCAGATATTGTCTGCGGTGGTGATCATATGATAATCGTTGAACGCGTCCCAGAGGGCGTCCTTGATCATAGTATCGACCAGCGTGCCGTTGTTCATCCTGTAGCCGTAACGCGCCTGGGGGATCGCGTAGGGAGCCATGGACATGTTCTCCATACCGCCTGCCACAACCACATCCGCATCCCCTGCCATGATCATCTGCGCCGCCTGGTTCACACAGTTCAGGCCGGAACCGCAGACAACATTCATGGTGACAGCGGGCACTTCGATGGGAAGTCCCGCCTTGATGGATGCCTGGCGGGCCACATTCTGACCCTGGCCTGCCTGGATCACGCAGCCCATATAGACCTGATCCACATCTTCGGGCTTCACGCCTGCCCTGTTCAGGGCTTCCTTGATCACGATGGCGCCAAGATCCACGACCGGGGTGGTGCTCAGTGTGCCTCCCATGGTACCGATGGCAGTACGGCAGGCTCCGGCTAAAACTACTTTTTTTGACATTGTAAATCCTCCTTGTCATTTTCCTTATAATAGGGTGATCCATTGATTGTTATTTTTTTATCATAGTCACTGTGACTAGTGTACCACAGTCACTGAATATTTGCAATGGCTTTTCGGGGAAAATATATAACGGAACTATTACATTTTTTAAGATTGCAGCCTGTCTCTTGTAGGCAAAAATAGAATATGCTAAAATTCACATAATAAAGGCAGCTATCTGGAGAAGCAGTCTCAAAACGGAGGAGTGTCCAATGAAAAACAGAATGTATTATTTACTTTTCCCGGTGTATGTGGCGGTGGTGGGATTTGTGCTGATCATAAACGGCGTGTTCACGGGACAGGTCACGTCCGTTGGCAACCTGGCGATCAACCTGACGTTTTTACTGCTGATCGGGATCCTGTTCCTGGTCTCCTTTTTCAGCTTTTCCAGGTTGAACCGCATGACGGATAAGCTGCTCGATGTAGCGGACAGGATCTATGAAGCTTATGACAAAGGAGACCGTGATCTCTGGGAGAAATACCGCAACAAGGGGAAGGTCTTTGGGGATGACGCGCTGGACGAAGCCTTTTACCGTTACCAGAAGAAAATGAACAGCTTCCAGACCAGACACGGTCTGATGGGACGCTGTGAGATCGAAGATTACCTGAACCAGGATCTGCTGGACCAGGCGGGCATGAGTTATTATAATTCCGCCATCTCCGGCACCATGACGGGTCTGGGCATCCTGGGCACGTTCATCGGCCTGTCCATCGGCCTGGGTTCCTTTAACGGCAATGACATCTATACCATCTCGGATAATGTGGGACCGCTGCTGGACGGCATGAAAGTGGCTTTCCACACTTCGGTGTACGGCATCCTGTTTTCCCTGGTGTTCCAGTTTGCCTATCGCGGCCTGATGGCGGACGCCTACGACAAGCTGCAGGATTTTCTGGCCGCATTCCGGGAATGCGTGGAGCCCACGGTCATCAGCACGGATGCCAACACCAGAGCCATGCTGGTCTATCAGGCCAATATGGCAAATTCCATGAAACAGATCACGGAACTTTTGAAAGGGGAAGCCAGGGAGCAGACGGAATGCCTGGATAAAATGGCGCAGCGCTTCGCGGAACGGATAGAGCAGGCTTTAGGGACGGACTTTGACAGACTGGGACAGACCCTGCAGAAAGCCTGCGGCGCTCAGGAGACCTATGCGGACAACTACCGGAGCATGGCGGAAACCGCCAGAGAACTTTTAGAGGCTGACCGCACCCTGCGGAAAGCGTTGGAGGATACCATGGACAGGCAGGAATCCATGGCCAGACAGCTTAAGGAACAGGCGGAGCGAATCGACGCCACCTGCGGCGCCATCGATGAGGAGATCAGCAACCAGCTGTACACCTATGCGCAGATCCTCCCCACTGATCAAAATGCCGATCACGCGGCGGAATGAGAGAAAAAATGGCAAGAAGATATCAAAAGACCAGAACATTTGAGGAGCCTGGCTACTGGCAGTCCTATTCGGACATGATGGCGGCGCTGCTGCTCATCTTTATCCTGATCATCGCCATCACGCTGGCGATCTATAAACAGAAGACTACGGACCTGGAGCGGACTCAGGCCGAATTGAACACGGCGAAACAGACGCTGGAGACAGCCAAGATCGACCTGGACAATTACCGCAGCGAGATTGAGGCGTCCAGGCATGAACTGGAAGATTCCCTGTTAAAGCTGCAGGAGGCCTATGACGCGGCCGCCCTGACCCAGGAACAGCTGGCGGCGGCTTATCTGGAGATCGATGAGGCCAGAGGAGAACTGGAGTCCACCCGGAGCCAGCTGCAGGATATCGTGGGAGTGAGAACGGATATCATCGGGCAGCTGCAATCCAGATTTAACAATTCCAGCATGGAGGTGGATGCCCAGAACGGTTCCATCAGTTTCTCTTCGGATGTGCTGTTCAAATACGGCAGCGCCAACCTGACGGACGCCAGCAAGGCCACTCTGTCAGAGATCATCCCCATGTATCTGGATGTGCTGCTCCAGGATCAGTTCCGCGATTATATCGCGGAGATCATCATCGAGGGCCACACGGACACCGACGGCAGCTATCAGCACAATATGAACCTGTCCTCGGATCGTGCCGGGTCGGTGGCCAGGTATATCCTGGATCCCGCCAACGGTCTCAGTGAAGAGAAAGTAGAACAGCTGCAGTCCCTGCTGACGATCAACGGACGGTCTTACAGCAGCCCTATTTATGTGGAGGGGACGGGTGATATCGATATGGCCGCTTCCCGGCGTGTGGAGATCAAATTCCGCCTAAAGGAGGAAGAACTGATCCAGAAGATCGGGGAGATTCTGTCCCAGCAGGCGGAAAGTCAATAGCCCCGCCGAATTGCAGCTTGACAGAAAAATTTCCTGAGAGTATGATTTTATCATAAGCAAATTTTTCACGGAAAGAACGGGGTGTGCAGATGGCAAACGGACAGGAAGAGCAGATCAGGATCGTACAGGAGACCGTGGCCGGCAAAGAGATCACTTTTGCCCATGTGATGGGCGGTCCTGCGCCGGTCATATACCAGAAGCTGGGATTAAACCCACAGGTGGATTATCAGTCCTCCGCCATAGGCATCATGAACATGACGCCCCCGGAGTCCGCGGTCATCGCCTCCGATATCGCGGTCAAGAGCGGCAATGTCTATCTGGGCTTCGCGGACCGTTTTACGGGAACGCTGATCATCACGGGAGAGATCGCGGATGTTACATCGGCAATGACCGAGATCGTGAACTATTTCCGGGACACTCTGGAATATGTAGTCTGCAAGATCACGAAGAGATAGGAAGTGCAGCCATGGCCCGAATCACCAAGGAAGAACTGCTGGAAAAACTGTTCCATGACGATTTTGAAAATCTGAAAGGCAGGAAGCTGCGCATCACTCGTGTGCGGGTTCCCGGAAAAGAAGTCTGCCTGGCCCATATCATCAGTTCCGCACAGACCTGTGTATACCGGAATCTGGGACTGCATATCGGCGTCCATGAGGGGGAAGACCATACGGGAGAATCCATCGGCCTGATCCGTTTTACCCCCTGGGAAGCGGTGGTGGTGGCCGCCGATGTGGCAATGAAGAGCGCTGATGTGCAGATCGGCTTTATGGATCGTTTCTGCGGCTCCCTGATCATCACCGGCGGGCTGTCGGAAGTACAGACCGCAGTGGAGGAAGTGGTCAGGTTTTTCAAAGAAACACTGCATTTCCAAACCTGCGAGATCCACAGGAATTAAAGGACAGATCATGAAAAGATTATTTTTGATGGGCAGGAGTGAAGCCGGGAAAACCTCCCTGACGCAGGCGTTGCGAGGCGAAGAACTTCGCTATGTGAAAACACAATACACCAGTTCCGACGAGGACACCATCGACACGCCGGGGGAGTATGCCGAGTCCAAACGCTTCAGCGTGGGACTTGCCTGCTTTTCTTTTGAAGCGGATGTGGTGGCTGTTGTCCAGGCGGCGGATGAACCGTACAACCTGTTCAGCCCAAGCCTCCGTTCCTTTATCTTCCGCCCTCTTATCGGCATCATCACCAAGATTGACTCCCCTCACGCCAACATCCCCATGGTCACACAGTGGCTGCTCAATGCCGGCTGTGAACGTATCTTTCTGATCAACAACGTGACCAGGGAGGGAATTGGTGAACTGATGGAATATCTGGATGAAGATCTGCCCCATCTGACTTTTGAGCAGGCAAAAGCAAAACAAAGCCTGGGACTGAACGAATGGGATCCTTTTCCGGAAAGCACCGGGCATTCGATTCAGCAATGATTCGTCCGCTCCGCCATCTTAACTTTCTTTCTGAGACCGACAGCTTTCAAGGAGGCTTTCATGGATCAGTTATCCCTTTTTGACACACAAACGGAACATTCCCTCTCTCCTGCCGCAGCGCCTCTGGCAGACCGGATGCGCCCCCGGACCCTGGAGGACTATATGGGCCAGAAGCATCTGCTGGGCGAGGGAAAACTGCTGCGGCGAATGTTGGAGCAGGATCAGATCCCCTCTATGATCTTCTGGGGCCCGCCCGGAGTGGGCAAGACTACCCTGGCGCGGATCATCGCAGACCGCACCAGTTCCGGCTTCGTCAATTTCAGCGCCGTCACCAGCGGCATCAAAGAGATAAAGGATCTCATGAAGCAGGCAGAAGAAAACCGCGCCTACGGCGTCCGCACCCTCTGCTTTGTGGATGAGATCCATCGCTTTAACAAAGCCCAGCAGGACGCCTTTCTGCCCTATGTGGAAAAGGGCAGCATCACGCTGATCGGTGCCACTACGGAGAATCCCTCTTTCGAGATCAATGCCGCTCTCCTGTCACGCTGCAAGGTGTTTGTGCTAAAAGAACTGACGGAGGAAGACCTGACGGAACTGCTCTCCCGCACCCTGACGGACGCCCGCGGTTTTAGCTCCATGGATATACATATGGACAAAGAACTCCTCGGCATGATCGCCGCCTTTGCCAACGGGGACGCACGCATGGCATTGAACACATTGGAAATGGCTGTCCTGAACGGAGAGATCTCCCCGGAAGGCGCCGTCACTGTGACCAGGGAGACCCTGGGACAATGTCTGGGCAAAAAGACTTTATTATACGATAAAAAGGGCGAAGAACATTACAACCTGATCTCCGCCCTCCACAAATCCATGCGCAATTCTGACCCCGACGCCGCAGTCTACTGGCTGGCGCGGATGCTGGAGGCGGGGGAAGATCCCCTGTTCATCGCCCGGCGGCTGATCCGCTTCGCCAGCGAAGATATCGGCCTGGCGGACAACCAGGCCCTGCAGATCGCTGTGGCAGCCTATCAGGCATGTCATTTTAACGGAATGCCTGAATGTAACCTGAACCTGACCCAGGCTGTGGTCTATCTGTCCCTTGCCCCTCGCTCCAACGCCCTCTACAGGGCTTATGAGACTGCCAAAGCGGATGCGCTGACCCAACTTTCGGAGCCGGTGCCTCTGGTCATCCGCAACGCCCCCACTCAGCTGATGAACGACCTGCACTACGGCCAGGGCTATATCTATGCCCATGACACCGAGGAGAAGATCGCCCGTATGACCTGCCTGCCCGAAAGCTTAAAAGACAGGCGTTATTACCTGCCCACTGAGGAGGGCGGGGAAGCCGTGATGAAAGAACGGCTGGAGCGCAGCAGGGAGTTCCGCAGAGATCCATTTTCCTCCTGATAAGTCCTGCCCTGGCTCCAGGTCAGGGCTGTGTACTTCCTCTGTGCGCCTCATACTCCTCCACCGCCGGATCCACAATCCCGTTTGCTCTCACCCACTCCTTCGTCCCCTCCACTTTCACCGCCGTCTGGGTATGCTTCGCCAGGAACCTGGTCAGGGCGTATAGATCGATCCAGATCTCATTATTCCCTTCCTTCTGGGACTCATCAAAGATCAGCTGCAGCCCCAGTGGAGGTGTACGATGTCTATATTATTTACGTTTTCTTTCGCACTGTAGCCGGTATGCCCCATATACCCGATCACATCCCCAGCCGTCACCACGCTGCCCACCTCCAACCCTTCCGCATAAGGGTAGTTCTGCCGCAGATGGGCATAGTAATAATACCGCTTTCCGTCAAAGCTGCTGATACCGATCCGCCAGCCGCCGTACTGATTCCAGCCTAAGGCAGTCACCACTCCGGACTCCACTGCCATGACCGGCGTGCCCACCAGCCCCATCATACCATGCCCCTCTTATGTCAAGTTAATGCTAAGTTATTTTTGGGGTAAAAATCCTCGAAAACCGCATAACTTCATAGGGCTTATGTTACATTAGTGTCAAGTTTTGGCAAATTCATGTTAGATTAATGTCAAGTTACTTTTTCAGAAATTCTGTCGAATTTCTGACACCTGAAATATCATTCCATCCCACATACCCTTCTAATAGTTTGAAAAAATATTACAGTTAATTGACCACTTCTTTATAGCAGAACCTTCGTATTTTCCTCAAACAAAAACTGGTATAAACAATAAATCTCTCCGTAATACTTTCTCACATATTCCTGCACGGATTCTTCATATTTTAACACATCCGTTTCCAACTCCTCACCAAAAATATCAGTACCTCGCTTTAAATTAAAATCTTGATAAAAATCCCATAAATTTTTTCCTCTCTTTGTTCCTTTCTGCTCTTTCATCCATTTTTCCACTTCAGCTGCCTTACCACTGATTTCCAGCATTCTGTCAATCAGACATAATGGATTATTAGAAACATACCATTCCAATTCCAGCTTGGGGCGCATTCCCTGATTTTGTGTCATTGTCACTATTTTGATGATATCCGCATTGCTTTTTATTACAGCACAATAATCGTCCAGCAAAATTTCCATTTGTTTCATCAGGTGAAACTGAAAATGGATTTTTATCTTCCCATAGCTTTCCGATATCTCCAGTCCATCACACAAACAAACGTAATTCACTTTACGGTTCTCAATCTGTGTCACCTTATAATATTTCTGCCCGCACCCAGGACAGGTATACTCTTTGTCCTTCTCTTGTAAAATCTTTCCGCAAGCACTACAGAGCAGATAATTATGCTTATTGTTAATCCGAAGCTTAAACCGCTCCCATTCCTGAAGATCATCACAAAGCCGTACCATATAAGAAATAGGATCCTGAACATAGACCATTCGCTCAGCTTCTGTAAACCGATCTGTATGATGGTAGACAGCAATCGCTGTCATCTCTATCAAGCAACGCTTCTCATTCGGCAAAGAATAAATTCTCCCACTATAATAAAAATGCATCAGCAAACTGAGCGCAGACAATGCGCCATGATCATGATTTCGATACTTTTCTGCGATTTTCTCATGGCTGACTTGTTTAAACAGCTGGCTTTCCAGCAAATACACTTTCATTTCCGAAAATTCTGTCTTAACAGCAGGAGTCAGAATTTTCAGATGGGGCGGATAATCTGAAATTTCCTGTGCTGACCGGAGATGATATTCCATAGGATAACCTATATCATGAAACAAGGCGCTGAGCAGGATAATTTTGTATGCCAATTCTTCCAATTTGGAAAGTACATTTTCTGTTTCCCCTACTGTTCTATGAGCCTGTTCTACCAGATAACTCGTAACATAGCTTTGCTCTCTGGCAATCGTTTCCGCCACATTCTTCAGAAATCCAAACTCCAAAAGCAAAACGGAACCAAGATATGCATTCTTCATCTGATGCTTGGAATGTTCCCTGATATTAGCCGGTTTTCCCTGATTATCATGTTCAAAAAAGATGCTGTTTTCAATCGTCCCATAATTATTGACCAGCAATTCCTCTAAGCCCTCAATACCGATATACTCATGAAGAAATTTCTGCATTGTCTGTAACAGACGTATCTGCCTATCCGCATCCTGCTCTCCATAGAGTAGTCGTTTCGACCCATATATCGTCCTTACCTGATAATCCGTAAGCCCATACCACAGGCCATCTATTTCTTTCTTCCAACCCTTTTGAGCAAAAACATCTTCCTCATAAACCAGTTTCTCGAAGTAATCATACATCTCCTCATCATTTATCGTCATAAACTCCCTACATCCCTTCACATAGATCAATACATCTTGTAACTGTCATTCGTCATAATATAACTGTCAATCTGATTTTCCACAAAACATTGATTCATAAAAATACTCCGCATTGCGAACTCCTTTGAATACCGCCAAACACATATCTCCGTATTCCGTGTATCGTCCTCCCGTTTCAGTCTGTTCATCAATTCTTGCACCATTTCACGGAATCGTTTCTCTGCATCCATTTTTTCATCTTCTTCCACATATTGAAAATAATTTTGTACATCATTCAGAGTCAAGCGAATCTTTCGGTATTCTGGTGGAATCAGAAGTGTTTCCCAGCTATCCCTGATACACTCTACGCACTTTTCAATATGTCCTGAATCCAAAGTCACCACATATTCTTCCCTGATATCTGCTTTTTTCTTCCCTTTCATATCATAGCAAGCCTTTAACAACTCCTGCTCCATCTGAGAAAAGCCTGGTGCACAATCAAAAACAATCAGATTTCCTTTCTGTCTCCCCACAACACCTGCAACATACGCAAGGATATCATCCCGAAGCCGCTGCTGTGCAAGTTCCTGATGGTTTATGTAATTTAAACCGCCATACATGGACTGCATCTTCAATTCGGGCGACAAATACACTACATGGAGATTCCTTGTTTCCCCATCATAAGATAATGGAACCGCTACCGCTTTCTTTGTCTGATGAAAACATTTTTCCAAAGGCAGCTTATCCCTGTCGAACAAATAACTTGTAGCCGTACCCAGAACATCTAAATCTATGTAAATCACATTTTCATATCTGCACTCATGAAACAGCTCATCGATACAATGAGCCAAAGCCAACGTGGTCTTCCCTGCACCTCCTTTAAACGAATTCACCACTATGATTTCGTTCTGAACTTTTCCCGCCATATTATTCCGATATCCTTTCCTGTATTTTTTGCAATTTATCTCTATCTTTGCCTGTCAGCAAACCATACATTTCATTGCATTTTATCAAATGTTTCAGCAATTTCGTCTCATACCTTTCTTTAAATTGACTAGTCGTTTGCTCATCAATGCTTGCCTTATTTCTGGCAAATTTTATAATCTCGTGCATCTTCAACGCTTCCATGCAGTCCTTTTCTGCGTAATCTCCAGCCCTGATTCTCGCTCTCGGTGCTTTCTCCCTCACATACGCCACTGTCATGTCCTCTATAACCGGCCTAAAATCTTCCACAGACAATCTTTCCAACAATAGTACAGAAGACACGTTCTCAACTCGTTCCAGCAGATAGGTCAGTATAGCATTCCGAAAATAAATTCCAAGGACATTTTCACGCGAAATCAGGCTCTTCATCTGCCATTGCACCCAATCAAAGCATTGCATCTTCCATTCTCCGTCCGAATCATCTCCATCTGTTTCCATCATCTGACATTCACAGTAAAACACTCCTTCCCGATACCCAAATTCTAAATAAATATCTTCCAAAAAATCAGAAAAAAAACCTGTAACATCCTCCAACCCCAACACGGTATCGTAAAAATCTCTTACAGAGTAACTTACTTGCGGCTCTCCCTTATCTGAAAGACGCTTTCTCTGATTATCATTTTCAAATTCAATGATGGTGATATTTCTGCTATTATATCCGCCCTGATGGGCATGTATATACTGTGTCCTGAAGATTTCGGAAAGAATATGCTCGTTAGAGCTAAGCAAAATCACCGCCTTACCCGGACAGTTCGATACCAGGCCATTGATATCAGACAGTAATCCATTATCAATTTCCCTATTCTTCCATATCCGATAACCTTCTTCTCTATTCTCTGCAATGTTCTGCATAGAGTCCCACAGGACTGCAATATCAATGGATTGTTGCGTAAAATACCGTTCGACCTGAGTCTCCAGTTCTATTTTCGACAGACGGTTTTTTAGACCATTATTATAATAAGCAGCCTTTCTTGGTTCTAAGTATAGCATAGAATTATCCGCTACAATAGTGATATCTGATTCACCCATAATTTTACCCATTTCATATTGTCTGCCATTCCAGTAACCGTTTCTTCCGAACCGAAACCTCACTGTTTCCCCTGTGCCAATGCTGTCCCACAATGCAGACAGTTCTTTCTTTAACTCATCTTCCCTTGCAGAGAGAATCAGAAACTCCACTTTTCCTATATTACAATATGCTTGCTGCGAAAATTGCAGAATTTTGTTCACAAGCTGTACAAGCCCCGTCAGACTACTGATGTCCATTACCGCAATCCGAATATGTGTCAGAAAAGGATGTCTTTCCAAATACTCCAGGATCTGCCGATTAATCGTACGAAAATCCAGTGAAGAATACACAGCGCCAAAGTCCTGATTTTCAAACAGGATATTGCCGCTCTGCCAGACTTCCGCATGATCCAAAGCATAGATTTTTCCGTCCACTGTCATATATTCTATCGGAAACTGCATGCCTGCCTTCTGTATCATAGCATGCCATATTTGGTCTTTTAAAACATGCTTACCATTTTTTTTCTGCTGCTTTACAGCAAATCGATACATCTCCCTGACACACATATAATAAAATACACAGACCGGGTGATAAAAGGGCATTTTCACCGTAGCACCGTCTGTCCGGCAAAACAGCATCTGCAGCCTCTGGGTTACCCCGGTACCTGCCACAGCCGAGCGCATCTTACTATTGTTGAGAACAAATGCAAGAAGCTCCAAATATTTCTGTGTATATGCAGCAGCGCCGGAACAGAACTTGTCCAGACAAATTGGCGTAGCTTGAGACACTGCCTCCCAGCTTTCCTCAAAAAGTAACTGCAGAGAGTGAATTTTATGCCCTGTTTCCTGAATCACAGGCTCTTCCGAACCCATTTCCCATACCGCATTCTTCAATTGCAGAAACTGTTCTTTCGCATAATCTAAATCCTCTTGATTCAATTGATATTTTTTCCATTCCTGTTCTTCGTCAGAATCCTCCTGCTCTCTATCAGCCATCCACTCTGCCTCAATCTCTGCAACTGTCTTTCCGGAATCTTCCAACAGATAACATTGATAAGAGTTCTCATAAACTATGTCCTCTATGTCTGTAGGCCGTGTTTCTCCAGGAGAAGCGTTTCTGGCAGGTGCCTTCAGGAAATCTTTTATATCGTCATAATACACATTTTTAAATATCTTTTCTATATCGCCCGATGCCAGACCATCGGTAATTGACTTTTCGAAAGGTTTTCCCGCCATTTTTCCATTCATGACGGCTTTTATCAATCTGCTCTCAACAACATTATATTTGGATGCTCTCAGAATGCGATTTATTTCCCCTTTATACAAATAACTCGTTTTTCTGCTCTTCCAGATACCCAACATCGACAGGTTTTCATTCAACTTCTCAGGTAGCAAGACTCTTCTTGATATTCCGGCATTCTGCCCCTGCTTCTTCTGCAGTGGACCGGATGGCACCTTCTGCGGCTTAATCGTTGTCTTCACAGAACTGTCTAAGTATTTCATCAAAGTACTCAATGCAACCTCGCTATGGTCAAGTATTACCGATAAAAATGCCTTTGCATCATTATGAAAGCCTGCAGTAAGACTCAATGCTTTTTTCAGGCAATTCCACAGTACTTCCCTATTTTCAGCCATGATAGGATACTCATTAAAATCCTTCAAAGAATCAATCTGCTTGATTCCCTCACCCGAAAGCAATACGATTTTGGGCACATCCGGTGCATTCCGCATTCTTACAGCTTCTGAATAATCCCGATCATTCACAACAATCACGCAATATTCTGTCAAATCGGAAGTATCCAGTCCTTTCAGGAACTCCTCCTCAACATCACAGAAAGATAAGAAGAATTCTTCTCTGTCTCCCCCAACTGCTTTCACATAAGTTTCAAGATATATGACAAAATATTCCTGCCACTTGCTCATATCAACTTAAATCCCCCTTTTTCCTCCGGAAGCGTGATGACAAAACCACTATCGGATAGTTTAATCAGACAATTCCCGCTATTCAAAGTATCCAGAAAAGCCTGCTTGTTCTTCATAAGCTCCTGAGCCTTCAGCAAGGGCTTAATTATCTTCAAATATTTCTCACTCTTACCGGTTTTTGTAATAATGATTGTGTATCGTTCCAATAAATCATCCAAGAAGTTATCCAGATAATCATATTTCAATCCCTTACGTGCTAAATAAAGACGCACATAAAACTCCGCTAATCCTTCCGACATGGCAAAATACTTCGAATTTACATTGGTTTTAGGGTACACCATGTCAATCTGCTTTCCGCTAGTAGACAAAATGGAAGACATTTTCTGCAGAGAGGACCCTTGCTTACTTCCTATCAGATCTGTAAAACGCATAACAAACTCATCCACATTTATATCCTTCTCATCTCCGTCCTCTATGGCAAATCCCTGCAGCAGCTTTTCATACGTAACCTTTCTCAAGCTCTGCTGGTTTCTGCCGGAAATATCTTTCATGACTTCATCAAACGATTTTCCCTGAATCAACAGAGATTCCTTTTGCGCTGACAAATGGAGAGATTGCGCTTTCCCAACGGACGGTTCCAGAGCTTCTCTATAAAAAGCTTTCAACAAATCCGGAAACACATCCCTAAGCCTTGTATAACTATAACAGCATGCTCTATGTATATCTCCATTCAATCTGTCGTCAAATGGCCTCCCTTTACATAGTATACATGCATTTCCTCCTTTCCGTGCCAAAATATACTGTATGACATAACTGGTAAGAAGAATGGATAAGTATTG
The DNA here is from genome assembly GCA_023664345.1 of Lachnospiraceae bacterium. GTDB lineage: Bacteria > Bacillota > Clostridia > Lachnospirales > Lachnospiraceae > Acetatifactor. The sequence continues at coordinate 188,137 of JAMPFQ010000002.1, forward strand.
ATATTTACGGTAAAAGTCCAATTCCGTAAAAAATTCCTGTGTCAACAGAATATGCAAGTCCTCATTCAGTCGTTCCCCCAGCTTCCGCATGCGGTTCCGCTCAACTGGTTTGAGCATATTCCAAAAGTCAGCGTCCTCCTGCTTCACATCCCTTTTCCGCAGTTTTACATCTTCCACTTTTTGAAACAAAATCTTCCATATGTCGTCAATTCCGGAGTGATTGGAAAAAAGAAAACGCTTTAAATCCTGCTGCATCTTTTCATATTGAAAATTTGTATCCAGACTCTGCAGATGAAACAGCACATGCCGCAAGGTTGGTTTTCCTTCTACCAACATGTCCTGTGTCAGGGGAAAATAAAAGTGATGTTCCTTTTTCAACCGATTGTTTTCATTATGAATTGTCTCATCTCCCAGATATCTCTCCAGAAAACGATTAAAAGCCTCCTCCAACTTCTCTTTATTCTGTGAATCCTGTGTGCTGAGAACACCGTTTCTTTCAAACCAGTTATAGTTATACAACGTAAGATTCTCTCCTGCCTGTTCAAAATATTCCAACAGAAAATTATTTGCCAACAGGTATTTGGGTGTTTCCGGTGCAGATATACCCACATGGGCGGCAATTCTGTCACTTGCTTTCGTGTTTGACATATCAGTCTCCTCTTCCAATTAAAATTGTTCGATGCTCATCATCTGTCCAGAAATCCGTTTCCGCATGGATCTTTAATGTAAAGTCACAATATTTCATCAGGCTGTCATCAAAACATACTTTCACCGTATCATAGGCATCTTTCTTTATGGAAAGGATTTTTCGGTAAAATGTATTCACAGCATATTCTTCCTGACTTAATCCATTGCGATTCAAAAAATAGTCGTAGCTGCACAACATCAGATATCGGAACTGATTATAATCAATCAACAGACTGATTAATTTTCGTCTTCCTTTTTCATCTTTGTGCTGATAACTCAGATAAAATTTATTCCATTTTGATCCTTCTTCTGGCTTTTTCCCTCCCAACTGCAAATCGTATCTATGCCAAATCATACTGATGTCCTGAGTCACTAAAAATTCCATTCTAATCTTCTTATCAAAAATAGCAGGAACATCCGTGACAGTAAGGCCTGTCTCGCTTTTCTCCTGATTACCTATCTTGTTAATTCCCTTTTTCAACTGGCGCAGAACTGGATTATCGTCTATTGCAGTGTCAAAATAAAATGGAGGCTTATGGATATGTTCCAGTGCCTCCCGAAACTCTTTTAGATACTCAACGTGCAGCATCCCATAGGCATCCTGTCCTGTCTCAAAAAAGGCTTTCCTCTGTTCATTCCGATAGGCTTCCCTGGAATTAATACCCTTATATCTCTGCCTTTCCAGCCCAGGATCCATCCGGGATACCTTGCGCAACAACAAATCATCACTCTCTTCAAAGACATGATAGTAGAGTTTCTTTTCTTTCAATTCCTCCAATCTGGACAATCTTTCGAATGCCTCTGGGCCATCAGAATTTCCAATGCTCTTTATTTCTGCTTCCACTTCCCTTCTGCGTTGTATACAGTCTTGCCCAAAAGTGACAGTGTACGCCAAAAGAGAAAGTAATTCCCGAAATGTAATATGTCCCCCAATCAAATATATAGCATCACAGATTGTCCTCATGGCTTTTACTCCGGCAGAGGAAAGAAGTTTATCCAAGTTCTTCTTATAGGAACAATATCCGAAACAGGGACATGTCGCTTCATCGCACTCCTTCTCATATGACAGAAATGCCGACATAATATCTCCAAAAAAATTCTCATTCTCAGCCAAATTGCGGTTTTCAAAATTACAGACATATATATCCTTGCGTTCTTTTGTCAGTTCTTCCATAAGATTCCCCGAAAACTGTATGACAGCCTGCGTAAAAATTCCCACATTGGCTGAAATGATGAGCCTTTCGGAAGAAGTTCCCTCCAACACTGCGCTCAGACGATTAATCAATTCTTCTTTTTCCTTGTCTTGCAATGCCGAAAAATCTCCGCAAGGCTCTGAAAATCCACTTTCAACTAACCGATTCTTCAAATTGCGTATAATTCGAGACTTGCCATCTCCAGCCTCTCCTGTCAACAAAATCACCTTAAGTTCGTCAATATTCTCTCGAATATACTTCTCCTCTGGTAATTCTACATTGAATTGTTCGTCTGTATTTCTTTCATCCATCATAAATCCATGAGACTGGTATTGACCACAGTATCTCACCAGCATTCCCACTTTGTCCCGAAGTGTCATAAATCTATCCCTCCTGCATTTAACCTGTCTCACCTACGACATAACACAAACGAATCGAACCACCTATATCTGAACAAAGTCAATAACCCCCGTTTTCATAACCGACTCCTGTAAAATAGCTCTCTCATTATTTTCTGCATATATGATAAACATATCATAATTATCCTTTATCAAACACAAGGCCTCTTCAATACTTTTCTGTCCATTCTCAATCATGCAAGTAATGATTTCTGACGTATATGTAGACAAATAATCATACAAGTGTTCAACATAAGCAATTAGCAAGTTTTGATCCTGAAGCGCAGCATGGGCAATTTCATTCCGGATTCTATATAGTCGCTGTATCTGCCAACTGATGCGTTCATGATGCTTTTCAATCTTTTCCTGTACTGCTTTTACGTTTGTCAAAATTTCATGTATGGATTCCGTCCTATATTTTAATAGTGTATTAACCTTGCATTTTTCAACCAATTCCGCATACATTTTCTGATTTTGAAACACCTCTATCGTTTCACAAACCATCTTTCGCTTTGTTTCCTGATGCATGTCAATACTTTTCTCCGCGAAATCAAACAGTATGCCGCACCTTAAACAATCTTCCACATAGTTTCTGACAATACGATATAGATACCTCATACATACAGCTGCAGGCACCGTTTCTTTTACACATGAAATAATATCAGTGTACAAATTTGTTCTCGCAAGAGATTCCAACTCCACCCAGAGATTCGTGTACTTTTCTTCCTGAAAAAGCGATACACGGCTCATATTCGTATAGCCAAAAGAACCCTTTAATTTCTCTCTTACCATAGTTCTCCTATCATCTGCAAAAATACGCTGTGTATATTCAAAAATTCTGCCTGAACTATCCATGTAATCATACGTCTGATATAAGCTTTCCGCAGTGAACGAAGAATGATACTTTGTCTTCTCATTTATAGCCAAAATAACCACTGCTGATAAATCCCAAGCGCTTACCAGATTATAGAAACTTGCCATGTTTAGCTGCTCTGAAATGGAGATTATTGCTAAGTGTGCCGCAGTATAAATATCATAAGCTTCCACTAATACTCGAAAATATTTTTTATTCGCATTTAGCAATCTTCCTATATCACCTATATTGGCATACTCGCCACACAATTCTGTATATTCTTTGGTTCCAAGCCCCACTTTCTGCATAGCTTCCAGCAAATTTTCCTGTTCTTCCCTTTGTCGGGGTTTAAAAGGCACATTTATCAAAACATGGTAGACTGTTTTTCTTCAATGAGCAATTGCCTGCTGAATGCATTCCATTGCTCTCCAAATTCCTTTTCTTTCATTTCCTCAATAGTAAAGAAGCGCAATAACTCTTTTAATGCAGCAGCTGACCAACCATTGTAAACCGCCTGGCTGGCAACTACATTCGAATATACTTCTATATCTTCTATATTACAATCTATAATAGCCCGCTTCAATCCATCTAATGCCATTTCGAAATAAGTATGCTCTATCTGGTTTATGGCATATTTCAGCCTATATAATAAACGGTTCTTCTCCGCATCTGATTTAGGTGCTTTCCCTAATACATTCCTCAAACTATTTGAGATTGTCCTATAATGCATTTCCATTACTTTGTCCCGATTCAAGAGAAATAGAAGTTCTTTACGGCAAGCTTCTATATTCGCGTCGGATATAAACAGTCCTTCTTTCGTCTTCTCTATTACCAAAACCAATTCTTTCATGGCACTCAGCGATGTAAAAATCCTATATTGATAAATATCTAATGTTTTTTTGTGCATCAGTTCCTGCCACAGCTGATAAAACGGTACTACTATCGTTTTTCCCCCTCTGCTCAGCAGGATTTCGTCATTGCTGCCTTTTAACATATCACTTTTCACTCCATAATCGAATTTTTCTTGACATATCTCCCCAAAATATGTATAATCTTAAGTAATTGAGACATATTTATTTAAGGATAAAAGAGGTGCTTCCTTTCGTGGTGAGGTATTGTCCCCCACAAAAAGGATTGACCTCTTTCTATATTTTACCTTATTTTTATATCTTCTGCAAGTACCAGACAATTTTAGATTTACGCCAAAATGGGCATTCACCAGACAAGGTATAATGCCCATTTTATTTTAACACCATATTATATCAAAATACTATTGAGATTTTGCAATTCACTTACTGATTCATTATTGTTCACCTTCTATTTTCATGTTTTAAGTTCTATTTCTCTAAAGTTCTAGGTTACTCTTCCGAAGTATTGCTCTCAGAGGACTCCTTTGCTGTTGTTTCAGACTGCCCCCTCATATACTCTTCCACCGCCGGGTCCACAATCCCCGTCGTCCTCCTCCACTCTTTCGTTCCCTCCACTTTCACCGCCGTCTGGGTGTGCTTCGCCAGGAACCTGGTCAGGGCATACAGATCGATCCAGATCTCATTGTTCCCTTCCTTCTGGGACTCATCAAAAATAAGCTGCAGCCCCCAGTGCAGGTGCACGATGTCTATATTATTTACGTTTTCTTTCGCGCTGTAGCCAGTGTGGCCCATGTAGGATTGTGTCAAGAACAGACTAAACTTTTTTAACAATTCTGTAACAATTTATATCGGCAACCTCCTATTCCGCCTTTATTTCTCTAATGTAATCGTTCTTCCAGGTAGTCCTTATAGTTTTGCGCTGACCGTTCATTCTCATTTTTCATATGGTAATGATCCATTTCCCTTTTTTAGTAGAACCCTCCCGCTTAAGTATTCCTTTTTCCTTTAACCTGTCCATAACATACCTGACACCATTTTTTGACATACCAATGTTTTCCGCCATTCGCTCCTGTGTAATATCAGGATTCTCAAAAATAAGCCTAACTACTTTTTTCTCAGTCTCAGACAAGATAGATATCGCTTCCATCTTACTGTTGTGCAGACCTTTTACAATATTTTGTATGCCAGTTCCCATACTTTCTGTGCCAGTATCATACGGCTTATCAACTATTTCTGTGCCAGTTTGATTCTTTTCTATGCTAGTTTCTGTGCCAGAACGATAAAAATTCACCCGAAAAGCATCACCCATATCAATAAATTCCGGTTCCCGCACTTCATATTCCTTACAACCCTGTATCATCCTTTGAATGCCTGTACCCCACTGCTCAATAATACCCATCCGACTAAAAACTTCTGCAACACAAACATTACGGATTTTAGAACGTCCTGATATAGCCTGCTCCATCGTCAGCCCGCCATACAGCATGCCAGGGGACGTTATTTCTACCCTGTTATCATAAATTGCAACCTGTACGCAGGAATGGTCTAAATAACACCGATGGCATACGGCATTTATGATTGCCTCCCGAATACTTTCCGGCGGCAGTTCATATCGGTCTTTCCGGACTACCCCGTCAATTATCGCCCCAAGATTGATATGCTTTAAGACAAACTTGTATGCATCTTCAATCTGTTCATAAATTGGTCCCTCAAATTCCCGCCTATCAATAAATACAGCACGGTTTTCTCCTTTAAACAGTGCACACTGTATTTTGGCAAATCGGAAGGTGTTATTTGTGAGCAATATAAATGCATTTGTGGGAAGGTATGTTTGCCCGATCTTCTTCAGAATCCCCCAGTTTTCCAGGTTTACAGCGGTTATTTCCCCAACTTTGCTAACAGGAATTTCTTTCGATTCCGAAATATACCTTCGAATGTCGCTGCACAGCCTTAACGTGTCTTCTTCGCTATAATCCATCTCCACATTGACAACTTCATCAAACGACTTGCCCGCTCCCTGATACTCCAAATCTTTTAATATTGCTTCATCCGCCGGCCTGCTGGTTCCTGCGACCCGGATGTATGTCCCATTTTCCTTTCCCTGGCTTCGAATATAATATGGCCTGTTCTGTCCCGGATAGATTTCCACCTGGACAATGCATTTTCCTTCTAGCGTTTGAAAAGTAATATCCGGGACAATCTGCGGCACACACATATCGGAAACCGCATTTGCAATTTTGTCCATAATCTTAAAAACAGAACTTGGGTCAACACCAACAACCTCTTTTGTCAAATCGTCCACACCAATCATTATTTTCCCGCCGGATGTGTTTGCGTATGCAATAATGGTCTTCATATACTTTTTGCTGTCATCCGGAAGCTGGACCTTGAATTCCACATTTTTTGATTCGCCTCTTTTTATCTCATCAAGTGTCATTTTATACCCCCTTGCATGCTTCAGCATGCATACCAATCAATATTTGAAAATTTATTTTCAAACTTCGCCCTCCTGCCTTTCTGACGGCTCCCGCAGCCGCTCCAGAAACCCTTCCATTGGATGTTGGCCCACCAAGCAAACAATGGGTTCTTGGCTTTCTTTCCAAAATGTCTTTTCTATATCATCTATAGAAATATAGCTTCCAAGCTTATATCCATCCATATCCAGCAAATAAAACATTTTTTGCATTGGATAATCATGTTCCAGCAAATACCTGGCAAGGCATCGTCTAATATTTGCAGGTGTCAGCTGGCTGTAAAATCTATCATTCACATCTGCTTTTGCGATACCGGAAAGGATCGTATTAATTGCCCCTTCACCCAACACTTCCCCATTATTGCCACTGAATACATACTTCCCTGGCGTATCCTGTTTCTTCAATTTCACCAACATTTCTAACAGATATGTTGGCATAGGATATTTCTTCTTATTCATTTTTATTTGTCTGTCTCCAAAATGAATATCTTCCCATTTCAATGCGCACAGCTTCCTCCGTTCCATGCCATATGCCAATAAAAACAAAAGTACCGTTTTATTCCTTATCCCATTTCTGTTTTCACTTAAATAATCCAGGGCTGCTTTCAATTTATCGATACACATGATATCCTGTGTATCATATTTTGGCAAAAACTCCGGGAAACTATTATTAACCCGCCCGGGATCGTCAAATTCTCCATTGCCTGATTTTGCCTGCATAAAGTCTTTGATGTAAAAAAAGGAGTTTCTTGCACTTAATATAGAATTACATCTCGTTCCCTTTTTTATGAATTCAACAAAATATGGGAATTGTATACTTTCATAAACATTTTCCTTATATCCATAATCTCCTTTATGCTCTACATAAAAATCAAAAAATCTCTTTAATGCTGATTCATATGCCGGCCAGCTTTTTTCCTTTCCTTTGTACTGGTTATTCTTATAGTCAGTAATATCCCTGAAAAAACAGGCGTTCTTCTTCTCACCAATGGTATTCTCTGCGGAAAAATACTGAAAATACTTCTGATCTGTATTCATCCCATATACTATTTCTAAAACAACCTGGGAACTTGTAAAATTTCTGCTCGTATCCGGGGTTATGTCCAAATTGATCAGCCATATACCAGCAGTATGTACCAGCACCCCCCAATTGCAGTTATCTGTTTTCATTTGCTGGATAAGCGGAGCAAATCCCCTTTCGGCTCTTTTTTCTACCGACCCCATAATCAGCACGTCTTTTATTTGAAAAGCATTTACGCATTCCTTAACGCATGAATCTCTGCTTTCATATCCCATGCATTTAACAAAAATCCCTTTAACCACTTCCAAATAAAAAGTTTCTAAACCCCACTCCATTTTTGCACATGAAGTTTCTTGAATCTTTTTTAAAATACTGCTGTATTTACTCATAATAGTTCTCCCTGCTTACATTTTTATACAGTATAGCATAGGAGATTATATATTTCAATCACAATTGCGCAAAATATAAATTTAAATTATAATTTTATTCCTTATTCAGCAGATGGCATCCGCCCAATAAAGCAGAGACCACCTTATTCACTAATTGATCTCCTATTATATTTTCACTCGTTACCTTTGCACTGCGCCTCATACTCCTCCACCGCCGGATCCACAATAGTGGTAGTCCTCCTCCACTCCTTCGTCCCCTCCACCTTCGCTGCTACCTGGGTATGCTTCGCCAAAAACCTGGTCAGGGCATACAGATCGATCCATATCTCATTATTTCTTTCCTTCTGGGACTCGTCAAAGATAAGCTGCAGCCCCCAGTGGAGATGCACCACATCAATATTGTTCACATTCTCCTTCGCGCTGTACCCCGTATGGCCCATGTAGGATTGTGTCAAGTACAGACTAAACTTTTTTAATAATTTTGTAACATTTCACGTATACAAAACTCCTAAACCATTCTCCTTAACGAACTTTTGGGTTATAAACTGGTGTGCATCTAAAAAAACATAAAACAACTTTTTTCATTTGCCCATTATGGCTCCATTTTCCAAAGTTTTATCTTTCCAGCAGCATCTCCATTTCTTCCGAAAAAAGAATTGTTTTTTCCACTAAGCTTTTATCCATCTTCTCTACCACGGAATATTTTTCTTCCACATACATTTTGGAGAATACGGCATAGACCTTTTGCACCGGACTCGCAACTACCTCCCGGATGTCCTTTTTCAAGAGTGTGTTCGGCACATTCAGTCCTGTATTCCGGTCTTTTACAAAGCCCACACAACCACATACATTTCCAGCAGCCTTCTCGGTAAACAACTTAGGACCACGATCCGCAAAGTCTCCTATCATCATTGCATTTTTCTTAATCCCCATCATGTTTTCCAATACATCAAGTTTTTGAGCTGTTGAGCCATCTTTTGCAAAGCTGAAATCTTCTTCTGTCAAGCGATTGGCCAGACACTTCTCATAGAAATGAATAGCAGAACCTATGCCCGATTCATTTACCCTGACGCCCGTCAAATGCAGGAAATTGTACCGATGAAAAACCACCTCAAAACCTTTTATGACCGACAACCTGTGTCCTTCCAGCTCCAACTGTTTTTTGACTTCTGATGGTATACCATAAAGAGAAAGGATCTTTTGATCCTCAAGATTTAAATGATATGCCCCTGCAGCCTTTGTTATAATCTGAATAGCCCTTCTCTTGTCCATTCCAATATCCTTTTACCAATTCTGTATTCTGAAAAGGGAATGTCAATGCCGCAGCATCAAACATTCCCTTTTCGTGGTTGATTTTTCCGTTGTCTGCCAACCTCCGGCACCTATGTCCGGAAAATAACAGGTTTTTCCGTTGCCTGCCAACCTCCGACACCTACGTTCGGAAAATATATCAGATTTTAGGTGTCAACCCACCGCTGATTCACAGCTTTCTTAATTACATTCTATCTTAAAACCATATAAAATGCAATTACATTTTTATCATATATTGATAAAACACTTTTTATTCACCTATACTTTCCGAGTTTTCATTCTCCACCGCCGGATCCACAATCCCGTTTGCTCTCACCCACTCCTTCGTCCCCTCCACTTTCACCGCCGTCTGGGTGTGCTTCGCCAGGAACCTGGTCAGGGCATACAGATCGATCCAGATCTCATTATTTCCTTCCTTCTGGGACTCATCAAAGATCAGCTGCAGCCCCCAGTGGAGGTGTACGATGTCAATATTATTCACATTCTCCTTCGCACTATATCCGGTGTGGCCCATATACCCGATCACATCCCCAGCCGTCACCACGCTGCCCATCTCCAACCCTTCCGCATAAGGGTAGTTCTGCCGCAGATGGGCATAGTAATAATACCGCTTTCCGTCAAAGCTGCTGATACCGATCCGCCAGCCGCCGTACTGATTCCAGCCTAAGGCAGTCACCACTCCGGACTCCACTGCCATGATCGGCGTGCCCACCAGCCCCATCATATCATGCCCCAAATGCTTCCGCTGATAACCGTAACTCCGCCCGGCCCCAAAATCATCATAATGCGTATAATCAAACCCCCGTGCCAACGGAAAATAACCTTTCAATCCATATCGTTCCTCATAACCGACATTTCCCGCCTCGTCTGTGACTTCCTCCCGGTATTCTCCCACAAGGCCGCCCAGCACCGCGTCATATGCTTCCCTGTAATAAGTGTAATATTTTAGTTCCCCCGCCAGGCTCTCCATAGTCTCCTCCCCCTCGGAAAGCGCTTTTGCGGCTTTATCCATGATCTTTAAAGCGTCCTTGCCAAAGCTTCCTCCGGTCCGGGACGCCGTATAGGCGAGCAGTTCCACCCAGCAGATTTCATGTTCCGTGCCATGGGTATCCACATCCCATTGATAGGCTTTGCATAGCGCTTCATAAGATACCGTGAAATCCACCCATTTGATATAATCGTCCTCTATGGTCAGCACCGCGTCACTGGCGCTCTCTCTGTCCAGAACGCCGCGCCTTACAGTCAGCAGCGTTGCCAGCACCATAGCCAGCAGACACTCCATGAAGATCCCTTTCTTTATGTAATACAGATATTTTTCCTGTTTCCTTCTGTCCATAACCGCTCCGGATCATTCGTTAGAAAAATATATGAAAAACAGTCCAAAAAAAGAAGTGCCCAAGTTCCCTCAGACACTTCCCGATGAACAATATTCCAAATCCTTTTATTTTTCCGGTTCGATCAGGCCGTATGTATCGCCTTTTCTCTTATAGACCACATTTACCTGATCTGTCTCCGCATTGATGAACACAAAGAAATTATGCCCCAGCAATTCCATCTGGATGCAGGCATCTTCAGGATACATGGGCTTGATATCGAATTTCTTGGTCCTGACGATCTTCACATCCTCCTCGTCCATATAGTCGTTCTCAACATACATTTTGCTGAAAGAACCGTTGCTCTGCTGCCTGTCCACTATCTTGTTCTTATATTTCTTCAGCTGTCTCTCTATGATCTCTTCCACCAGGTCGATGGACACATACATATCATTGCTGACCTGCTCGGAACGGATGATATTCCCTTTCACGGGAATGGTCACTTCAATCTTCTGTCTCTCTTTCTCCACACTCAGGGTAACGTGCACTTCTGTATCGGGATTAAAATATTTCTCCAATTTACCGATCTTCTCTTCTACGGCGCTTCTTAAACCGGGTGTTACTTCAATGTTTCTGCCTACGATCACGAATTTCATGTCAATCATCCCTTTCGGTTTTTTATTGTATGGACATTATAACATGTTCAAGACGGTTTATGCAACAATTTAACATCTTTATTTACATGATTTTGACATTAGGCATGTCAAGAAAAATTTATAATATTTCCTTAAAAATTCAATTTTTCAGTAAGAATCCACAAAACATTTGTTCGTGTTTAAATCATAATTTAAGATAACATGCGTGTAGATAATCAGTGGATAATGTGCATAAGTCGGTGTATAAATCATTTTTGTCAATGTTTTCGTTGATTTCCCTGTGGATAACTTTACGTCCTTTTTTATTTCAGATTATTCGTTAAACCGTTTTAAATAATTTTTTTGTCTATTTTGTACATGTCCCAAGATCAGTAAAAAATTTCCATAAAAACAATATCCTGAAATGTTGCACAATTAAGACAAAACAGCAGGAGCCATGCCCTGAGGCATGGCTCCATATATCGCCTGTTATCAGAATATTCTCCTGACTGCCAAGATTTTTCTGTAGTCCGCACTGGATACGATGATACCGGTCCTGGAGTTGGACGCATGTACGATCTGTCCGTTACCGATATACAATCCCACATGGCCGGAATAGCATATGATATCTCCGGGCTGCGCATTGCTGAGGCCATCCACCGCGGCGCCCTGGCTGCGATCCGCCGATGAAGAGTGGGGCAGGCTGACACCGAAGTTAGCATACACACTCATCACGAAACCGGAGCAGTCCGTACCGTTGGTAAGACTGGAGCCGCCGTACACATAAGGATTGCCCACAAACTGTAATGCGTATTCCGCAACCGCGGAACCCATCTCGCTGTCGCCGCTGACCACATAAGTCTGTGCCGACACGCTGCTTGCGGGAGCGCTCTGTGCTGCCTGCGCCGCTTTTGCCGCAGCCGCTTCCCGGGCTCTTCTGCGTTCTTCCGCTTCTTTCGCAAGACGAGCAGCTTCTTCTTCCCTGGACTCCGCCTGTACGAACTCAGTGTGGAGAGTCGCGTAATCGGTGGAGATCCAGCCTATACCTTCTTCCACATCCACCTTGACCCAGCCTTCCGTTTCTTCCAGAACCACCAGTTCATCATCCAGAGGGACCAGACCCAGTACCGATGCCTCCAGGCTGGGCTCCTTGCGGACTTTCAGGGTCGTGGTGGTCACGGTGGCTAACCTGGTGCCCACCTTTCTGGCCAGTTCAACGGCATCCTCGCCGGTCACACAAAACTCGCCTTTCACATATCCGGTCACGCTGCCGGAAGTAATCTGATACCATCCGTTCTCTTCGCTGATAAAGGTACCAACGGAATTATTATAAAGCTTGCCGACGATCTCGCCCTCTTCACTGGGCAGGCTCCTGACATTCACATAATTTGTCACCTGTGCGATGACCAGATTTCGGAACAGATCCTCCTCCGTAGGCTCAGCCTCCGGAATGATGATCCCCGCTTCCTCCGCCGTTGCCCACTCTATGATCGCCTCTATGGGCATTACCGTATCTGTCGCCACATTGCTTAAGCTGTTTCCCCTGCTCAACGCGAGGTTCACGCCTCCGCTGGGCAATATGGAAGAGTTGCCCGCCGCTTCCGCTGTCAGGCTCATTCCCGAAAAAGCAAGAACTGCTGCAAGTCCACAGGCTGTCACTCTGATAGTCTTGAAATTCATTGTTGTCTCCTTTGTATCTGAATGCTCTCACAATTTATTACAAAATTATTACGTCTGTTAACAAATATATCACGTATTCTTCTTTTTGTCAACACCATCTAAAACTTGCATCAAATTACGGAAAACGCCTATTTTATGCGGGTTTCCACAACTTTAAAAGGGAATCTCCGCCAAAAAGCGGGATTCCCTCCTATAAATTTTTTCCTTTTTTCTTTAAAAAATCTTAAAAAACAAATTTCAGACTTGTTCTTTTTTGTTAACAAAATTTCCTGCGGATACCGCCGCGTTGGCTCCATCCGCCACTGCCGTCACGATCTGCCGTATGGGTTTCCTGCGGATATCCCCCGCCGCGTACAGGCCGGGCACGCTGGCGGCGCAGTCCTCTCCCGCCAGGACATAGCCTGCCTCATCACAGTCCGCCAGATCCCGGATCAGGTCCGTGCTGGGACGGATCCCCACCGCCACAAAGACACCGGACACCGCCAGGTCGGATATCTCCTCTGTCTTCAGATTCCTGATCCGCAGGTTCTCCACCGCGTCTTCGCCCTGGATCTCTGTCACCACATGGCTGTAAAGAAATTCCACATTGGGAAGCGCTTTCAACTCCTGCTGCAGCGCCTGGGCTCCCCGCAGTTCGTCCCTGCGGTGGATCAGGTACACTTTTTCACAGGTTCTGGCCAGGTAAATGGCGTCCTCCAGAGCCACATCCCCTCCGCCCACCACGGCCACTCTCTTCCCCCGGAAAAAGGCGCCGTCGCAGGTAGCGCAGTAGGACACGCCCATACCAGTCAGTTCCTCCTCTCCGGGCACATTCAGGCGGGCATGTTCCGCGCCGGTAGCAAGAATCACTGTCCTGGCCTCCAGGGTCTCCCCGTCCACGATGACCAGCTTTCTGTCCTCCCGGTTCTCTAAAGAAGTCACTGTGCCTTCCTTAAATTCCACCCCCAGGCTGTCCGCATGGGCGCGGAACTGTGTTCCCATATCAAATCCGTTCATGCCGGGCATTCCCAGGTAGTTATCCACCTCGTAGGTGTTCAGTACCTGTCCGCCGCTCATGGGCGCTTTCTCCACCACCAGCAGGTCAAGGCCCGCCCGCTTGCCATACACCGCTGCCGACAGGCCTGCAGGGCCGGAACCGATAATGATCAGATCATACATATTGTGTTCTCCTTGTGATATTTGGGGTTAAATAACGTGTGTTGTTTTAGTGTGACCAGGAGGCAGTGCGCCTCCGCCGACCTTTTAGCCACTTAACCATCAGTGTATCAGTTTTACCATGGAAAAGCAAGGCAGAGAATGTTATAATATAATTTATAGGTAACCGTTCACTCTGTCCACCAAAACCCCAGAAAGGAACCCCACATGACTGCCGAACCCAGAACCGTTCTCATCACAGGCGCCTCCAGAGGCATCGGCCGGGCCACCGCGGAAGCCTTTGCCCAAAAAGGCTGCGATCTGTTCCTGACCTGCCATGATTCCATGCCGGAACTGGAATCCCTGGCTCAAAGGCTGCGCACAGAATATCACATTTCCTGCACCCCCGTCCGCGCCGATATGGGCAATCACGAGGACGTGCAAAACCTCTTTTCTCAGATCACAACCCTGGATGTGCTGGTAAATAACGCCGGGATCGCCCACATAGGCCTGCTTTCCGATATGACGGAGGAACAATGGCATCGGGTGATCTCCGTGAACCTGGACGCCTGCTTTTACACCTGTAAGCACGCGATTCCTCTCATGCTGCAAAAACACAGCGGCCGGATCATCAATGTCTCCTCTGTGTGGGGCAATGTGGGGGCGTCCATGGAAGTGGCCTATTCCGCCTCCAAGGGCGGGGTCAACAGCTTCACCAGAGCCCTTGCCAAAGAACTTGCCCCCAGCAATATCCAGGTCAACGCCATCGCCTGCGGCGTCATGGACACTGCCATGAACCATTGTATCTCCTCTGAAGATATGGCGTCCCTGAAAGAGGAGATTCCCGCCGACCGTCTGGGCGCTCCCGAAGAGGCCGCCAGACTGATCCTGCAGATTGCGGAGGCTCCCGAATACATGACCGGCCAGGTCATAACAATAGATGGCGGATGGTATTGACCCTCCGCCATCATTTTAACTCAGCTTCTCGCGCTCTTCCTGGGCGATCGCGCTGACATCCGCATCTGATACCAGGGAATCCACGATCTTCTGCATCTCATCCCTGGATCTTGCGTCCTTACAGCGCATGATCAGATGCTCCCTCTCCGTCTCCGAGAGGGACGCGTAACTCTTCATGGCGTCCTCGTTGGTCGCCAGGGCAAAACCAAACCCAAGAGGTATATCTGTCATACCCAGCGTACCCGGCGCCACGCCGCTGGCACTGTTGATATCCATTCCGCACACACTCCTTCCTGCTCTCAAGTATATCGAATCCCGCGCTTCCGGCTGCCTGTCGATACAACAGCCGACTGCCTGTGATGTTTTCGATCTGCCTGGATAGTATGTGCAGAAATGTCAGCCAATATCCGGCTCATCTTTCAATGTTATCGTCTCCTGCGTCTTTCCCTCCGTCTCAAACAAAATGACCTCGTTCACGCCCTTTTTCAAGAAAGGCGCCGGAATGTACAGCCGCTTCTGGGGGCCGATCTCCCAGAATCTTCCAATGTTATATCCGTTCACAAAGGCACAGCCCTTGCCCCAGCCCGCAAAGTCGAGGAAGGTATCCGCCGTCTCCTCCGCCCGGAACTCAAACCGATGGAAAGACGGCGTTCCTTCCACATAAGGCCGCTCAAATTCCAGCCGCTCAATGTGGTCCAGGGGTAGGGGATACTGCTGCCAGTGATTGTGCATATGTCCGTTGATCTGGACGCACTGGTCGATGCCTTTCCTCTGGCGCTCCATGCGGGGGCCGAAATTCACCCGCCCCATGTTCTCCACCAGGATATCCAGCCGGTCGCCCTTATGGGTGGGATATTTTAACTCATGTTCTTCCAGAAGCTCCCGGTCATACAAAGTCAGCACCGGCTGATCCTCCACCCAGATATTGGCCCGGTCATTGGCCTCCCACAGCCTGATCTTGTCCAGGTTCTCTTCCGTGTCCAGGCTGGATCGGTACAGGATATAGCCGTAATTCTGCCCCAGCCGCTCCATGGACTGGGGGAAAATGCTTTCCCTGCAGCTGCTCAGGTTATCCAGGTTGGAGAACAGGCCCGTCTTTGCCTGCACATGCAATGTTCCATAGGCTTTTCTCCTGATGTCCGTGGTAAATCTTACCTCGGGCAGCTTCACGTATTTTCCGATCACTTCCTGATATCTGCGGTACTTTTCCGTGATCTGCCCATCCTCCGTGAGCACGCCGTCATAATCGTAGGACGTCACGTCCGGGGTCAGCGCGTCATAATAGTTTGCGCCGTTCATAAAGCCGAAATTGGTGCCGCCCTCGAACATATAGATGTTCACATGGCCCATTTCCAGCATTTTGTCCAGGTCCCTGACGCTTTCCTCCAAGTTGCCCCGCATATGCCCGCCGTTTCCCCAATGGTCGAACCATCCCACCCAGAATTCGGTGCACATCAGTGGGCCGCCGTCGGTATATTTTTCCAGTACCGCGAACCGTTCCTCCGTCCGGGAACCGAAATTCCCCGTGGGCAGTGCGCCTGCCAGTTTCCCGCCGTTAAAGCTTTCCGGGTAGGGGCCGTCGGAAGTCACAAGGGGCACTTCCACCCCGTTCTCCACCATCAGCCTGCGGATCCCTCCCAGATAGGTTTTGTCATTTGCATAATAGCCATACTCGTTTTCCACCTGCATCAGGATCACAGGCCCGCCTTTGGTGTACTGCCATGGCGTGATCCTGGGCATCAGCGCCTTATAGTAGGATCCCACATGATCCAGAAAAGGGCCATAACTGACGCGCAGCCGCATCCCATCCTCCCGCAGAAGCCATGGGGGCAGTCCGCCAAACTCCCACTCCGCACAGATATAGGGGGATGGCCTGATGATCACATACAGCCCCAGATCCTGCGCCAGCCGGATGAACCGTTCCACATCCAGAATGCCCTCAAAGCAGAATGTTCCCGGTTCCGGCTCGTGGAGGTTCCAGGGGATATAGGTCTCCACCGTATTACAGCCCATGGCTTTCAGCTTCTCCAGACGGTCCTGCCAGTATTCCGGCACCGTGCGGAAATAATGGAACGCCCCGGAAATGATCTTTACCGGATTTCCGTCCACATAAAAAGTATCTTTGATCTCGACTGTTCTCATCCCCACGCCTCTTTCACTTTCCGCTCCGCCTCCTCCAGGCCGGCGTAGCCGTACATTTTCACATTGTTCAGCATGATGTCATGTGCCAGGTTCTTTTGGTTCCTGGCATAGTCCACAATGTATCTGCCGTACAGTTCCAGCATCTTGTCGGAGTAGGTTCCCAACTCTCCCCTCAGATAGGTCTCATAGGAAGTATCGAAAGGATTGTCCTCAGCGGTGTGGATGCTGCGGGCATTATCCGCAAGGGCGGGATACTGTGCGGCAAATTCCTCCATCCATCCCACCTGCATACTGCAGATCTGCTGGATGATATGTTTCTTTTCCTCCGTCAGTTCCGGGAAATGATCCCTGATCTCCGCATACTTCTCCGGTGCGGTGCTCTCCATCATGCGCCCGTATTTCTCCTCGATCAGATTATGTCCCCGGCTGTATTCCCTGTGAAAATCGTACAGATACTGCACCAGCATTGTCCTGTTCCAGGTCTGGTACTGGCTCTTTCGCATGATGGAAAAGGTGGGCCAGTCGTTCTGGCAGCTGGCACGGCCTCCCTCGTTGTGGACCTTGTCAAAGGCCTCGAACTCCAGCTTTGCGATCTCCTCCACCAGTTCCTGATCCGGCTTCACCGCCAGGGAAGCCTTGTAGATCAGTTCCTCGCTGTGGGCGTCCAGATAGGGATCGATATCGCTGATAATGTCCAGCCCATACATTTCCCGGGCAAAGAAATCCCCCACCCGCTCTATGGCTTCCTGGATTCTGTCGTCCTGTTTCCCGCCAGCCTCCTGCATCAGCTGCTGCAATAAGAGAGCAAGTTCCCTGCCCGCCTCTGTCTCCTCCAGGCTTTTGTGCAGCCACTTATCATGCAGAGGATAACGGTTCTCGATAAAATGCTGCAGCCGCATGGCGTAGCAGATGCCTTTCCACAGCATCACACAGGCCGTCAGCCCGTCCCCCCGTCGTTTCATGCGCATATAGTTATATTGGGCCGCCTGGGCAAACCTGGCCGCATTCTCCCCGATCTTCAGCAGGCGGATATTCTCCGGATATCCCTGCAAAAGCTGATCGCGAAAATCCGTGAACACTCCCTCCTCATCGCAGAAGATCTCCCCGTTTACCGCAGCCGCCAGGGAACTGTCCAGGACCGAGTTCCAGTCGATCTCCTCGTAGCTTTTCGCCCCCGTCAATTCTGCGTAAAAGTCTGAGATCACGATCACGCCCCGCCTGCTCTTCCCATTGACCCGCGGCGCCCGTTTGTATCCCTTAAATTCTTCGGGCAGGCTCCGATACGCTTCCTCCAGCTGTTTTCCGATCTGTGCGTAGGTATCCTCCGTCACCCACAGACAGAAGTCCGGCCCCCAGTCATGATCTCGGGACGCGGCGTCGTCATAGCCGAAGCAGTCCGACCCCCTGCCTGCCAGCCCCGCCGCTATCCTGCCCAGGTACTGCGGGAATCCCTCCTGAAGCATGGGCTTCCCATAAGTCTCATAATACTCCCTTGCAATGGCGAGCCCTTTGCCCGCCGCCTTTTCACAGGCTTCCACATGTTCTTTCAATCTATAATACGCTCCGTTTCTGCCAACACCATTTTCCACCAGTTCCATGGCCTGACGATAATAATCTCCCGCTCTCCCGTATTCTTCCCTGGCGTAATGACAGGCTCCCATGGCGGCCAGCGCCGCGCCGTAGTGGCTGTCCTTTACGCCAATCTTCCGAAAAGTTTCCATAGAAGAAACAGCGTAACTCTCCGCATCCTCCAGTTTCCCCAGCTGTACGCAGGTGGAAGCCAGATTGGCATAAGTTACGCCGATCTCATAAAAAGCATCCTTTGATCTCACAATATCCAACGCTTTCAGCAGACAGGCTTCCGCCCTGTCATACTGCTGCATCTCCTGATATAACAGACTCATATTGTTCTGCAGGCCTGCCACGAATATATGGTCTTTCGCCAGCTGGCTGTCATAGATCTCCTGTACTTTCCGGTAAGTGTCCAGGGACTCCTGCAGTCTGCCCCCTGCCCTGTAAGCGTTTGCCGCGTTTAACAGCGTAGTGGCATAGGGAACCGTTCCCGCCAGTCCCATCCGCTCCGCCTGGGCAACAGCCTGTTTCGCCATCTGAAAAGAATCCTCCGCCCGTCCCGCTTCCCGGTAATAGCCCACCAGTTCGTTGAGCAGCTGCAGCAGACTGTTATCGTCCTGCTCCTGCACCGCCTGCACCACGGCTTCCCGCATCAGCTTCTCCGCTTCTTCGCCCCTGTTTTCCTCAAAGAGACCGTCCACCTGATTCAACACGCTCTGAATATCCATTTTCCCATTCCAATTCCGCCTCTTCGCTGCCGCACCCTGATCAGAACAGAAATCCTCATCCGGGCGCTTCCGCTCCAAGACTGTTTTTTATACTATATGATTCTTTTCACAGTATCTGAGACTTTCCCGGATCTTATCCAGTCCGTTGACCTCGATCAGCCTGCTTTTATCCTTTAATCCATATTTTTCCAACAGATCCTCAATCTCATTCCAGTCAATGCTTCCCTGTCCCAGCGCCAGATGCTCGTCATATTTTAAATGAGTGTCATTGATGTGGAAATGCCTGATATAAGGCGCCAGTGTACGGATCCAGTCCTCCGGCCTGTCCGTGACCAGCCGCATATGGGCGATATCCAGACAGATGCCGAACCTGTCCTCCCCGTTTAACAGCGCTGCCACGTCAGCCAGTTCCCGGGGCGACTGGTCAAACATGTTTTCCAGCCAGATCTCACAGGCGCTGCCGGACAACAGATGGGTGATTGCCTCTCTCATGGATTCCAGCCAGTTGTTCCTGTATTTCTCGTTATTCAGGAAATCCGGGGAAAAATTGGTATGGAAAACGACTCCCCGACAGCCCAGTTCATCCGCGATCTCCACGGACTGCCGCATCCTGTAGATACTGTGCTCCCGGATGCCGCTGTCCCAGCTGAAAGGCAGGACATCGTAAAAAGCGCCGTGCAGAGTATCCACTCCCTGAGGACGTCCCAGACTCTTATAATCCCTGATCCGCTCTCTCAGCCCCGAAGCATCGTCCAACAGCCCCGGAGCAAAAAAATCATTATATTCAAAAGCCAATCCATGCTTTTGTGCCAGTTCCACATATTCGTCTATCTGATCCCGGCAAGGTATAATCTCCAGCATCTTCATACTCCCCGCTTACTCTTTTTCATCTGTCTGATGGAAAAGCTGTAATTTATCTTTCTTCTGCTCCAGCGCCTCTTTGAACAACTGCAGGATATCCGGATCCAGCTTGCCCTCCTCCGCCATGCTGGTGAGAATGCTCAGAGCCTTGCTCTCCTCCATGGCTTTCTTGTAAGGCCTGTCAGCGCTGGTCAGAGCCTCAAACACATCCACGATGGTCAGGATCCGCGACTCATAGGTGATCTCATCTCCCTTTAATCCTCTGGGATAACCGCTGCCGTCCAGCATCTCGTGATGGGCGCCCGCCCACTGGATCAGATGAGGATACCTTTTCCCGAAATTCATCTTTTTCAAATACTTTTCCGTATATTTTACATGGGAACGGATGATGTCCCTCTCCGCCTTAGTCAGGTTTCCGGAGGGAACCTCCAGGCATTCCGCCTCGTACAGGCTCAAAAAGCTGATCTGGGTGCCATTGGTATTGGTATAAGTCCTCTGCGCCAGCGCTCTCACATAATCCACATCCTCCTGGGACAGCTTTGGTTTGCGGTTCAGGTCTTCCACCCTGATCCTGGCGTCCAGAAGTTCATTCTTGATCCCGATCCATTCATCCCTGGAAATCCGCCCCTCCAGATAGTCGATATGATACAGTGCGGACAGATGGTCAAAATGCTCCAGCACAAGGGGCAGCTTATTGCCCAGCCTGGTGGTCTTGTCGATCACTTCATTGGGAATGACCAGCTTGCCGATGTCGTGCATCAGCGCCGCCATCAGCAGTTCGGACCTGACAGAGGGCTCAAAATGCTTTTCTACCAGCCCTTTCTCATGCTGTTCGTTGATATAGTCCACAAGAATCTGCACATACAGGTACACATTCCTGGAATGATAAAAATTATACGGGATACGAGTATCGATCGCGTCCGTGAACACCTGGGTGATGGAGATCATCAGCTGCTCGATCTCCTGTACGAACTGCATGTTCGACACCGATACTGCGGCCTGGGATCCCAGCGACTCCAGTATCTTTTCGTACTCCGTCCGGAACGGGATCACCTTACCCTGCTCGTCCATGGCGTTGATCAGCTGTACGACGCCCACCAGTTCCCCTTCATGGCTCACCAGCGGGAACACCAGCATGGACTGTGTGCGGTATCCGGTCATTTTATCGTACTCCCTGGGCCCGCTGAAATCGAACTCCTGACAGTTGTAGGCATCCTCGATGTTCAGGAGTTTCCGCTGCAGTGCCGCGCAGGCGCACACATTTTTCTCATTCATGGGCACGGGAGGCAGTGCTTCTGTTTCCTGCCCTCCCCGGTTGATGCCCAGAGATTTCGTTTTCATGATACTGAAGCTCAGCTGCCCGTCCTCATACAGATAGAGCGTGCCGCCGTCACAATTTGTGGTTTCCATGGCACAATCTATGATCTTCATAAGAAGCACGTCATAATTCCGCTCTGACGTCAGCTGGATCCCCATCTCAAGTATCTTTTCTGCCTGTCCCTGTTCCATGTATATACCCCTTTCCATGGCATGGCCTGTATTGCTATTCTTGCTCCGCAGGATTCTTCATGCGGTAGACCAGCACTTTATCCTGCCGTCCTTTCAGGCTCTGTTCGCCTATGGGCTCCGCCTGATAATGTTCCTTGATCCGCTCATACACCTCACCGCTGACCAGAACCTCACCGCCCTTTGCGATGCTCTCCAGCCTTTCCGCGATATTGACGGTATCGCCGATGGCAGTGTAATCCATCCGGTATTCGCATCCGATATTTCCCACTACGGCTTTCCCGCAGTGGACGCCTACCCCACAGGCGATCTCCCTGCCGTGGGTCTCTCTCAGTTCCCTGTTTACCGCCCTGACCGACTCTATGATATCAAAAGCAGTCTGCACCGCCTTATCGCAATATCCCTCCACATCCAGAGGCGCGTTATAGATCGCCATGACGGCATCGCCTATAAACTTATCCAATGTTCCGCCGTTTTTAAAGATGGCATTGGTCACGCTGCCCAGATACCGGTTCAGGATATCCACCACCTCTTCCGCAGTCATTCCCTCGGAAAGCGAGGTAAATCCCCTGATATCCACGAACAGCACCGCAATGTCACGGCTTCTTCCTCCCAGTTCGATCCTATAATTGTTCTGCCTGCTCAGTTCATCCACCACCTGAGGCGCCATATAAGTCCGGAAAACACTCAGAATCTGATGCTTCCTAATGCGCTCCGACGCGTATCCGGTGAGGATCTTCAGCGCCAGCAGCGCCACCGTTATCACAAGGAGCAGGAAACATCTCCAGTAAGTTCCATGCTGATACATCAGCCGGGATGCCACCGGCGCCCCGACCAGCACTGCCGCGCAGCCCGCCACTCCCACGCTGAACCTGCCATACAGCAGAAGAATCACACAAAATACCGTGACCAGGACATTGATCAGCACGCTCTGCCACATGGGAAGTTCCGTAAAGGTGCGCCCGTCCAGCAAGGCGTTCACATGGTTGGCGTGCACTTCCACTCCGTTCATGACCGTGCTTCTGGCCGCCGGCACCATATACTGATCCATCATGGCCGCCGAATACGCGCCCACCAGCACGATACTCCCCCTGAACACTTTCGGGTCGCACCTGCCCGCCACCAGATCGGCATAGGAATAGACCTCGTACATCCCCGGCTCCGCAGTATAATCAAAGCCGTAGCTGCCATTACTGCTCAGCCGCGGCTCCACCGGTTCCAACCCCTGTGACTCCATATAACAGCGATAGGTCTCATAAGAAAAATTATATTCCGTGTCTTCCTCAGAGGAACCTGTAAGCAGGGAACGACGGACATAATTATCCTGATCCTGGATCACATTGGTAAATCCCTGTCTGCTGGCCGCCTGTAGCGCGGCGTAAGGCTTCTCTATCTCCTTTATGTACAAAGTGTTCATCTGCAGACCATCCGAATCCGTCTGCTCCAGCCTCTTATCGTAGACAAGGTAGGAAGCCATCACCACATGATCCATCTGCCCGGCCTGTTCTGCCAGCGCCCGGTCTCCCTCCGGATCGCGGTCTCCAAAATAGTTGATATCGAAAGCGATCACCGCAGGCGCGTACTCAGGATCAAAGAATCCCAGCAGATCCGCCGCCTGCTGTCTGGACCAGTCTGCAAAAGGCCCCATCTCCTGTAAAGAAGTCTCATCGATGCCGATGATCTTGATGCGGTTGTCCACAGGCTGCTCCCTGATGAACATGCTGTCCGCGAACCAATACTGCATCTTGAGAAAGGGTGACAGAATCGTAAAAATCCCCGCCAGCAGCGCTGCCGCGCAGACTGCCAGCGGTTTCTTCAGTTGGCTTTGTCCCACTGTCCTCATAGGTCAATCACTCCAGGATGCCTTGAGGGACAGCGGTGTAACCACCATATCACTGTCAAGCTTCCATTCGCTTTCTTCATTGCCGTCCTTATCGACCGTCCACCATCCCTTGAATTTTTCATTTCCGCCTTCGGAAAATGCTGTCTCTTTCAGATAGCTGCCCCTTAACACACTGTTGCAATAATAGTGGAACTGGAAATCCGAACGGGCGATCACAGGGACAAAATATCCCTTAACGTCGTCTCCCCACACGGGATAGAGACATGTATCCGCCTTTACCACATCATTGGCAAAATCCCACGATGTACCGTCCTCCAGACACCAATACGAAACCGACATCCCATTCTGTGCGGGAATTTCCGGTGCTTCCACTTTACTGCCTGCAGTTACCTGCTTCACGGTATATGTGGGCGCTTTCTGCTCCAATGTGGAAACAGAATCCTGTGCCTCCACCATATACGGCACATAGAATATCACCGCACATCCCACAGCGGCTGCATTGCCACCGGAAACGCTCTGCTGCTGGTATTCAGCGACTTTCTTTTCATAAGAAGCCATTGTATATTCTTTCCAGAAATCCTGATATCTGCCGTTATCATTCCCGCCGGGATCCTGAGTTGGCTGTGGTGTTTGGATCGTGGGCGCAGGCTCCTGATCATCATCGTCGTCATGATCCGGCTCCGGTGCTTCTGCGACCGGAGTCTCCACCGGCGCTGCTGCTTCAGGCGTCTGCACCGCTGCCTGAGGAGCGGGTGTCTTTGCCGGTTTCGGTGTCGCCGCAGGCGTTACACTGGACACAGGCGCCACACTGGGTGCGGGTGTCGCAGGCGTCACGGTCTGCGCAGGCGTTACCACAGGCCCGGTCACTGCAGGAGTCTGCCCGGATTCCGCCGTCTCGTCCTGCGTCTGTGCAGAAGCCAGCAGCGCCGTTCCCAGGTTCAGTTCCCTGCTCTGTGAACCGATCTGCTCCAGCCGTTCCATGAACTGCGGGTTCAGATGCTCTTCCGAGATTTCCGCCCTCTCCACTATGAACTGCGGATTCTGGCCCGCTGTAAACTGTGTATATTCTCCCGCCTCATAAAGGACAGGCTCCGCATCGCCCAGCCCCACCGCGACCTTTCCGTCATAAACCAATACTTCGATATCTCCAATGCCGCCATCTTTGTTCTTTCGCACCTCAAACACAGTCCCGCGGACAGACATGGTCGCGTTCGGTGTCACGATATCATAGGAAGAACCGCTTGACAGGGGATTCTGGATCTCGTTCAGCACGCTGCCGGAATCCAGCCGGATGGCCGTCCTGCCGTTGGCCTCATCGCCTTCCGCCACTATCGTCATGCTCCCGGACTCCGCCAGCATCACATATTTGTCCGAATCCAGCTGGAGCACCGCATAGGCGTCCTGCTCTGTCTTCACGGCATCCCCCGAGATCAGGTTCATATTGGAGGAAGCCTCCAGAGTCCCGACACCCTCTCTCTCAATGGTAACACTGCCATCCAACTCTATGATCTTGATAGAGCGATAAGTATCTTCCTTTTTACCCAGCGCTGATATCAGCGCCAGAGCCACTACCGCAACAACAGCCACTGCCGCTGCCACGATAAATCCCTTTTTATGCATTCCCTTTTCTTTCATATCCATACCGTTCACCTCGTTGCCCACTACATATTACCATAGCAATCTTACTATACACTCAAGTGTAAATATTTGTCAACGAGATTACTGTACAATCTTTGCATAAAATTTAGTTTTTCGTTACATTTGGAACTGTGGGTGTACCATACTTTGCGAACATTTCTTTCACCACGTCATAAGCCTCCTTGGGCCTGCGGTATTCATCCACCACGCCCTTGTTATTATGGCAGCGGGCACGGGAACTGAACCATCCGTCCTCCTCCGTCACGCGGCAGTCCGCGAACTGCCAGATAAAAACACCTGTTATGTTCTCATCATTCATATAAATCTCCAGACTGTCCCTGATCAGATCCGCCTGGCGCTCCTCGCTCCACTTGCAGCGGGAGCGATCCCGATAGCCGTAGATGGACGCGGCTCCCAGCTCGCTGACGATGATCGGCTTGTCCTGGCCGCCGGCGCTGCGTATCCACTCGATCTCCCGGTCATTCCTCTCCGCAATATCACAGTCCTGATACCAGCCGGAATACATATTAAAGGAGACCACATCGGGCAGATCCAGACAGATATCCTTAAAATGCCTGCAGGTGGCGGAGGTGGTGGGCCTGGTGGCGTCCAGGCTCCTGATCTGCTCATACTGCTTCCTGTACATCTCCCTGGCTTCCGGCTCCTCGGAGGCGCACTCGTTCAGAATGCCCCAGATCACAATGGCGGGATGGTTATAATGGCTCCGGATCATCTCCCTGATACAGTCCTCGCACTGTTTCTCAAAATTGGGGTTCTGCATCTTTTGCAGGTCAAAGCCCCTGGCATGGTTCTCCTCCCACACCATGATGCCCCTCTCGTCGCAGAGATCCAGAAACCGCTCGTCGTTGGGATAATGGCAGGTGCGCAGAGCGTTCACGTTCATATCCTGCATCAGATCCATATCCTGGACCATATGCTGCAGGGAGATGGCGCAGCCCTCCACGGCATAGTCCTCATGACGGTTGAAGCCCTTGAGATACACAGGCTGCCCGTTCAGCAGGAGCCTTGTCCCTTTCACCTCCACCGTGCGGAAGCCCACCCGGTCGATCAGATCGTCCACCGGGTTGTCGTCAAGGGAAAGCGTGGTTCTCAGCAGATACAGGCAGGGAGCCTGATGGGACCAGGGCCGCACACCGGGGAAAGAACTTTCCGACAACATGGTCACCTCACCCCTGGCGGGAATGACCGTCTCCGGATACACGCCCGCCTTCATCGGCTTCTCCTGCTCTTGCCCTTCCACGCAGCCGTGCCAGGGCTCCAGGCTGCTGTCCAGGGTCACTGTAACGTCTTTTTCCGAAAGATTGCAGAGCGTCACTTCCACTTTCGCGCTCCAGGCACCGTCCGTGCAGGCCGACGTAAAATGCACTTCCTTAATATATACATCCGGCAGGCTCTCCACGGCCACCGGTCTCGTAATGCCGCCGTAGGTATAATAATCGTTGGGGACATGCAGCGCGGAATGCTCTCCAAAGGTATTATCCACACGGACATCGATCCGGTGGCGACCCGCTTTCACCTGCCTGATCACTGTGGAAAAGCAAGTGAACGCGTTATAGTGGTGCGCCACTTTCTCTCCGTCCCAGAAGACGTCCGCGGTGTGGCTGACGCCCTTGAACTCCAGCCGCAGGTTGCCATCCTTTTCCACATACACTTCCCTGCTGTAGCAGCCCTTTCCCCTGTGGGCCAAAAAGTCCGGATGCTGCTCCCAGCAGCCCGGCACAGGCATCCGATAGCGCTTATTCGCGCCCTCCATGACGAAATCCCACATGCCGTCCAGTTCCTTTACTTTCCTGATCTGATGCTGTTCAAATAGTCTGATCATGTAATACCTCCTATTTCCGCTCCGTAACGGCGCAGTCCTGTAAGAAACACACTACCTGTTATAGCCCCGGTCGAAATCTTTCAGATGCTTTTTGGGCACTGTGGCCCTGACATCATCGACGGAATCCGGAAATCTGTAAAAGGTATATAACCTGTCTGTGGGATCCCTGAACCGGTCAAATGCGTGATTGTCCACTAAATTTCTGACATAATCCGTCACGCTCAGCCGATCGTCTCCCGATTCCTCAAATGACCTGCGCAGTCCGTCGGGCAGTATGTCCTTCGCAACCCGCGTATGCAGCTTCCCCTGGCCGGCCCATGCCCCGCTCCGATCATTTTTATGAGTATATACTTTCACCTGCATCGGGTTTTTTGCCAGATATCCCAACGCCTCATAATACTCAGCCTCATCCCGGAAATGTAATCCGATACCTTTACCCCAGTCTAACTGTGCCATACGCATCCCTCCTGATTGATCCCATTTCCATCACACGCGCCTCCGGGCTCCTTCAACACCCCGTAAAAAAACACGCTTGTGGCGTCCACGTTCAGGGAACGGGTCTGATAATTTCTCGCGATCCGATAAAAACGCCTGTATTCATCGGACGAAAAGTACGCCAGCTGCCTTTCCGTCAGCCGCGCATCTCCTTTGGGTATCAGTACCGCCACGGAACCGTTCACCACCGCATTAACGGTATTCCGCATGACCCTCGGCTTATATGTCATATTGGGTGTCAGATATACATTCTCATCACCCACATACTCATATGCGCTCAACCCCTCCGCCACAGTCCTGCTGATATAGGAGTCATATCCCGGTATATCGATGATCTCTCTTCCGTCGTCGCTGATGTTCCTTGACTTGAGCACGCGCACGCAGTCTGCTCCGGCTTCGTGGGACGTGTTGGAATTGGTGATCTGCCTGTCCCTGAAGACAGTGAAACTGTCAAGATCCAGCTTTGCGGCAACCCGGTCAAAGAAATCATCCCTGTAAATGATCCAGTACGGATATGCTTTATCCGTTATATACTTCTGTTTCTGCGTGACCGTCTTTTTCAGGGTCAGAGATTGTACTTTCGTATTCCCGGGCCGACCGGTGGTGTCGATGAACAGGCAGACCGTTTCCACCAGGACTCCCCGGAAACCGCTCTCGCCATAATCCTGGATACAGTCGATCTTCCTTGTGGACAGCAGCTTTCTTGTGGCACGAAACTCCGGCGTGTTCAGCACCGCCTTGGGCATGATCATGACTACATGATCCCCGATCGCCAGGGCCTTTTCCAGGAAAAATTCAAACGTGTTCGTGGTTTCCTTGTTCACATTATTTTCCAGATACTTTGCGGCTTTTTTCGCGTTCAGCTTCGTGAACGGCGGATTGCCCGTCACCAGGTCGTACCTTTTCTTAAAATCATACAACAAAGTGTCCCCGTGGATATAGTTCAGCCTGACATTGTCCGGTATCCGCTGCTTTTGCAGCAGCAGTTCCAGGATCCGCAGATTTTTCCCGTCAATGTCCACTACATCGATGTCCACCCGCTTTTTATCCTCGTATTTCTTAAAGAGAAAGGGCAGGAAATTGCCCACCCCGACGGATGGCTCCAATATGCTGATCTCATCTTTGTCAAAGTCCGGAAGCTGCTTATATATCTCATTGATGATAAATTTATTGGTGTAGTATGCCGCGTTGTTTTCCCGTTTGGAATTGGTCAGTTCCGCTATCCTCGCCAGGGAAGCCCCTCCCAGGTTCAGGGGATTGTCCGACAGGAACCGCTTGAACCTTTCCGCCTTTAACAGCTGATATTCCTCTATTGCCTTATTGATCGCCGCGTTTGTGAAATGCTCCTGTTCCATAAAATCTTTGATGCGGCACGCGATCTGATAAAATATCTTCGTAGGAACAGCCTCGCCGATACTCTGCCGGATCTTGATCTCCTCTTTTTTGAGCAGTTCAGCTTTGCTCTCTTCCGACAGCGCGTTCAGTTCCTCCAGAGACATGTCAACCCACCTGAAATCATCCGGGATCGTCATCATCTTCATAAGTTCCCTGATGGAAAAAACCCTGTCCTCTGCGGGGTGGATCGTATTCTGGCTGGCAAGCTGATCGTTCCTCGTATGTATGCACGGCGCTGCCTTATCCCAATACTGGCGGGTGTACTTATCCCCGTTCTTTTGGATGTTGGGCACCATCCTGCCCTCCACGAACCTGTGCGGACGCCTTGATGCATCCTCATTGTCAAAAGCGCTCTGGCCCTCACGCAGACCATGGATCCAACAGCGCATTTCCTCCGGATATGTCCTGAACGCATGGTAAAAATCCCGGGCGCAGATCTCTCCCCAATCCAGTTTGGGCATATCGCCTATCACCCGGCGCAGTGTTACCTCTTCCGCATAGGCCGGATACAGTTCTACAGGCGCAACATACTCAGCCATCTCACTGCTGATGCCGATCACCACTGTACGCGTTCTGGAGGAAGCAGAACCATAATCTTTAAAATTGAGCATCCTGTCCGTAATGATATACTTTTCACCCAATTCTTCATATATCACGTCGCCGATAGCTTTGACCGTTCCGTCCGGCGCGGTGCAGCCGGTCTTCATAAAAGCCGGTACATTTTCAAAGATAAAAAAACGAGGGGCTATCCCCTGGACCAGGCGGATGGATTCCACCACCAGACTGTTTCTTACGATCTCATGCTCTGTCTTTTTATGATTTGCCACCGACATCCCCTGGCAGGGCGGCGTGGCTATCAGGACATCCACCCTGTCGTTTCCAAGTTCCTTCCATCTGCCGATCTCGGCAAAAATCCTGTCTTTTGTTTCATTGACCGTGATGTCAGCGCAGATATATCCGGAATCATATCTGCACTTATTGTTAAACTTCTGTACGTTAAGTCTTCTTTCGATCGATTCATTTGTCGCAATACACTCAAAACCCGCCTCTTTAAATCCAAAGCAGCCTACCCCGGCACTACTGAACAAACTGATATATGTCAATGTTTTATCTTTCAACATCCCAAAGCACCTCGTCTGCGGCCATCCGTTTTTCTGGCGTTCTTCTTTATTATATTATGAGCAAAGAAACTTAATCAACAGAGTCTATTGCTTTGCTATAATTAAGCGACCTCATAAACACATCGATCCACTCAAAATCAGGCTGCTTGTCTTTTGTCATCGGCAACCTTACAATTATGTCTTTCAGCGTTCTGTTGGCTTGCCTGCCATAACTATATTTATATTTATTCGCCTCAAGCTGTGTACATATAAACATTTTTGTTAAACTGCTCATTTTATATTCTTCTTTTGGTTCAAGCACCATTACATGATACGCCGTATAAAATGGCTCATCCTGTACAAATGACGATAACACACTTCCTCCAAGTGCAACCGAAATAAGCCCCTTTGGAAATGGTTGTTCACCTGTTTTTTTCACTTTTGCAACAACACCGTTATTTTTTGAAGTACGGGATATAAAATTAATATTGCTTTTCCTATCTTCTTCCATTCTCATCAATTCATATCCATTACCTTGATGCAAAATAAACAACTCACCTATCGTATATTCTTTCCAACTCTCAAATTCTAATCTTTTCCTGTTCTCTTTATCCTCCTGCCCTTTATAATCACTCTCAAAAACAGCCATATCCACATTATCCAAATACCAGCAGGCCTTATCATATCCATCCTCCATAAAACATTCTGGTATCGTTGATACATCCGGGACTTCTTTTTCAGATACATATTCAGGTAATTCTGTTGGTTCTGGAAACTCTATTTTCATCATCCTGTCTTTTTTAGGTTTATTACCATATGAAAATCTATAGCGGTTAAAACTAATCGCCTGCGCATACCATAATTTCTGGTTTAAAGACATATCTGCATATTCACCATGGGGGATCAAAAACATTGTATTGCTATTACCTAAAAATTCATGCGGATAAACATATGAGTAAGAATGGCTGCCTTCTCCATCTTTACCAATAATTATCGAATACGCTGGCGCTATTTTTTTTAACCATTCTTCTGGCATATCTTTTTTTCTAACATAACCTACTAACAGATTATTCATCGACTTTGATGGTCTCAAAAAAGGTACATCGTCTTCAAATTCCTTTTCTTTTCTTATGATCGAGGTGTCTTTTATAAATACACCATCTTTTTTCACAAAATTTCTTCCAGCTTTTTCAATCAAACACCTCAGCTTCCTCTATATTCGCATTATCTTCCATATATCTAAATAATGCATATTTCTTTAACTGGTTTTCAAAATCTTTCTCTGTCAACTGACTATAATCTGTCTTAGAATACTGATTTATCGTCCATTCATCTTCTTTTCCCGGCTTATGTACGATCAATGTATAGTCATTCGCATTCTTTTTAGGATCATTCGTTATTGCATTTATCATATCATATTCTAATGCTGACCATTTTCCTGAATCCACCCTCCCATGTGTTTTATGCAAAACAAATCCATCATCTCTTAAATCATAAAATACTGTTTCCGTGTCTTTCTGCGGCTTGTTGCATTCAAAAACCACGATCGCAGTATGCGTACTTGCATTGGGCTGAAACAAATCATCCGGCATCGAAATAACATATTTAAGCGTGTGGTTAATCAATATTCTGTTTCGTATTTTCTGATCCTTATAATAAGCTGATAATGGAGCAATCATAATGCAATATCTGCTGCATTGAGACAATAACCGCTCTAAAAAACTTATTTCTTTCATCCATGGCTTTTTCTTTCCACCCTGTTTTTGGGTACCGGAAGCAGCTTTCGCTATGTCTGACTGAAGCTTTTCATAATCATCATACCCTCCAGAATAAGGTGGATTTATAAACCCTATCGTAGGTTTTATTCCCTCATTTTTAGACAATCCGCCCAAAATAGTGCTTTCGATCGCATTCTGTATCTTTCTCTTTTTACCTACATCTGTACCTTTAAGTATTTGCTCCTCTTCCTTTGAAATAACATGGAAAACCTCATCACTGAAATAATCTACATGATATATATTAGATTTTCCATCTCCCCGGAAAAGCATATTGGACATTGCCAAAATATACATTGATGTATTTTTTTCAAATCCTATTAATTGCCTTTTCTTTATGGTATAGATCATATCTTCTAATTGTTCTTGCCTTACAGAAGTAATGATCGGCATAATTCCATCTAAATCTTTTTGGTTGACCACAGAAATCTTATTGCATATTTCCTCCGCATTTTCTCTTAAAATTGCACCTTCTTCCACAAGTTTTAATAAATTCTCAATACCTTTCATATAGTCAAAATCTTCCAGCCCAAATCCATCAATAATTCTGGCTGTTACCTCTGATTCCCTTTGTGTCTTAAGTCTGATCATGCAGTTCATTGCACTGATCAAAAAAGAACCGGTTCCACAGCAGGGATCCATAACAACATCATCTTCCCTGATGTCTATCAATTTTGTAAACAATGAAGTGATATGCGCAGGAGTCAAAACAATTCCTTTTTTCACATTAGTCACTCCAGCCCATTTTAGAAAACTTTCATAAAACTTACCAATAACATCATAATTACTCTTGCGCTTAAACAATGGTATAATATTGTTATTTAACTCGTTTAATATTGCTTTCAAGTATGGTTTAGATGTTATATCAGGATCTACAGAAATAAATCCTATTTCTGCATCAATGACATCCAATTTTTCCTGCGGTACGTTTTCTGCTCTTAACACATCGTCCACTCTATAACGTATATTTTCTGCCAAATGTTTTGGTGTCCATCCATTATAGTCATTAACAAAGCTGTTATCCTCTAATCGCTCCGGTTTAAACAAACAAATAAGCAATGCAGATAAAATGATAGGTCTTCGCTGCGAATCAACTGCCACAAGCAAATTGTTAATCTTCTCAGAAGAATCCGTTACTGTTTCAATAATCGCTTTCGTATCAACATCATTTGCAATTGATATATAATCTTCTTCATTAAGAATGTCGTGTATCTCTAAATCTTTAATTTTTCCATCCCTGATCATATATGTATCAACGCAAAATTCAATCGGTTTGTCCGGATCACCAGATACTGCAATTCCTATGACCGACCAATCCCTCATAAAATTTTTATAATTATTTCCCAAGCTGTTTAAAGCCGCAGGTTTAAAAAAACTCATATACCACTTAATGCCATCCACTGAATATTTAGACGGGCTGAAATCCATATCATCCAATATGCCATCCAAGTCATCCTTATCATCCTTAGTGGTCACAACAATTTTTTCAATCTTTTTTTCTATTTCTTCTTCATCAAAATATCCACTCGTATGTTCGTTGACAGAAGTTTTTACTTCCATCAAAATAAGTAATTTCTCGTGCGCATTTTCATAACAGCCATCTGGAATCCCTTCATTTCCAAACCTCCTGTTATGCCCTTTTGAGGCTTTTTTTAGTACTGTTAATAACTCTGTTGTAATTGGTTTTTCACTCCATCTATTAGTAAAATTATGCTCTCTGATCAAATAATCCACTTTTGACTTTGTAATGTCATTTCTCGCCATCTCAACTCCTCCATTTCATATCCCAGGCCGACTTTATCCAACCGTAACACCTTAACGATAAAACATTTATTAAAATTTTATCATATTTCGGGTGATTTTTCTACTACAAATCTTTCGGATTCTTCCTGTTGACCACAGATCACTTCACAAGTTCGTTAATATGTTTATTGATTGAAAAAGGACATTTTTCAATAATATGCTTATTGAAAAATGTCCCTATACTTTTATGATCCACGCTTGTCTGTTTTACACGAATAGCACATTCTTATCTCTTCGAGAACTGAGGCGCACGGCGTGCCGCTTTCAGGCCGTACTTCTTTCTTTCTTTCATACGAGGATCCCTGGTAAGGAAGCCCGCTTTCTTCAGAACAGGCCTGTAGTCAGCGTCTACCTGGAGCAGTGCTCTTGCGATACCGTGCCTGATAGCGCCTGCCTGGCCGGTATATCCGCCGCCATGCACATTGACGATCACATCGAACTTCTCTGTGTTGTCGGTAGCAGCCAGCGGCTGGCGCACGATAACTTTCAGGGTCTCCAGTCCGAAATAGTCGTCCATAGTCCTCTTATTGATGGTAACATCGCCCTTACCGGGTACCAAATATACTCTTGCGATGGATTTCTTTCTTCTACCTGTACCGTAGTACCTTTCCGTCTTAGCCATGATCTATTCTCCTCCTATCCCTTAGAATGTCAGCGTTTCAGGCTTCTGAGCCGCATGAGGATGCTCAGCTCCTGCATATACATGAAGCTTGGTGTACATCTGTCTTCCTAAAGGTCCCTTGGGAAGCATGCCCTTGACAGCCAGTTCGATCACCTGCTCAGGTTTCTTGGCCAACTTCTCGCGCAGGGTAACTTTTTTCATGCCGCCTACATAGTCGGAATGATGATAATAAATCTTCTGATCCAACTTCTTGCCGGTAACTTTGATCTTCTCCGCATTGATAACGATCACAAAATCACCGCAGTCCATGTGAGGAGTGAAGATAGGCTTGTTCTTCCCTCTCAAAACCTTGGCCACCTCGGATGCAAGGCGCCCAAGGGTCTTATCTGTAGCATCCACTACATACCATTTTCTATCGATCGTAGCAGGGCTTGCCATAAAAGTTTTCATGATATTTCCTCCGTATTACTGTTTTCGTCGGATCAGTTTCAGCAGATCCATGCTGTCCGGCTTCATTCCCGCTCCACAGATGTCCGGCTGCGTTACAGGGTGTTCCGCAGGACTTGTTTTCTATCATTTCAAACGCTTCACCGGGGCTTTGGTTCAGCGTTCAGAAACACCGTCATACATTTTTACATTATATGATAAGTTCGGGCGCCTGTCAACTTCTTTTTTCATATTTCCCGCCATGCCGCCTATCTGATCCACCCCCAGGTGATCGCCAGGAATTCTCCGCAGTGATACATTCCCCGCAGCCAGATCAGCGCGGTCAGTCCCCACAGCATCCACGCCAGATCCTTTCGCACAGCCAGCACTTTCCCTGCCAGGGACAGGATCACACAGATCAGCAGTACCATGGTCCCGAACGTGGCCCGGTCCGGATAATGGGGCGAAAGAATCATGGCGCCCCAGGAAAGCAGCGCACCCAAAAGGAGCAGGACATTTCTCTGCCCCAGCGACTGCTTCAGCACGCCTTTGCACAATATGAACATAACACCCGTTACCAGCAAGGCCGGGAAAAGATACTCCACAGCCGCGGTACTCTCCGCGTATCCTCTCAGGAAGCATCTCCACAGGAAGCCATATTCTCTATCCGGCGCCTGGGCGCTGCGGACAAAATTGCCGGGCGCCGCGATGACCATAACGCTCCCCGCCAGGCAGCCGAGGCTTCCCAGGATCATCCAGGCAGACAGCTTCCGTTTCTCCCTGACGGCAAGCGCCATCACCGCAAGGCTAAGCAGCCATGCCACAGGCCCCATATTCTCATTGCTCCAGCCCGCCAGGATGCCCAGAGGAACGATCCACAGGCTGATGCCCCACAAGCGCTTTGGCGCTTCCCCGTCCTCCGGCAGTTCCCGCAGATAACACCACATGAAAAGCAGGATGAAAACCGTAATATACAGATAATTGGCGGCTCCCGCCTGCCAGAACATGCTCATCTTCCAGTTGGCGTTCAATCCCAGGAGCATTGCCATGGCCGCCCAGAACGCGGGCAGATTTTTATATCGCGCCATCATGCAGGCCATGACTGACAACAGCATCATCATCACCACATTCAGGATATCCGCCGCACGCTCGCCCATCAGCAGCGTGATCTGCAGGATGCCATGAGTCATGCTCCTGCCTCCCCAATTGTTGTAATGCCATATCTGGCTTTTTACAATATCGGAAAAAGAAGCAATGGGGGTCGCATCGGACAGCATGGTGGAATACCATAGATCGTCCATCATAAAAGGAACCGCCCGATGAGTCAGGTACATCACGAGTATGGACGCGAAAACAAGAATACCCGTTATGGTTCGCATGGCCCTCCGTGATTTCTCTTTCACTGTCACATCACCCCTCTTTCCGAAAATTTATCAAATGCCGATTTAACTTATTGCATTTTACCCTTATCTCCATTGAATCACAGCTGTATCCTTTTGATCCTGTCCACGGCTTCCACTGTATTCTCATAGCTTCCAAACGCCGTCAGCCGGAAATAGCCCTCGCCGCTGGGGCCGAAGCCCGAACCGGGAGTCCCCACCACATTCACCTCTTCCAGCAGATGATCAAAAAATTCCCAGCTGGTCATCTTGCCGGGAGTCTTCAGCCAGATATAGGGGGCATTGACACCGCCGGATACGGTAAATCCTGCTTCTTTCAGGCCATTATATATGTAACGTGCGTTATTCATATAATAGGCGACCTGCTCTTTCAGCTGCGCCCTGCCTGCCTCGGAGTAAACGGCTTCTCCCGCTTTCTGGACAATGTAGGGAGCGCCGTTATATTTTGTTCCGTGCCTCCTGGCCCAGAGGGAATGGAGTGTTACCTCACCGCGCTTTATTTCTTTCGGGATCACGGTAAATCCCAGTCGCACGCCGGTGAATCCCGCGTTTTTGGAGAAAGAACGCATTTCAATGGCACAGGTCTTTGCGCCTTCACATTCATAGATGCTGTGGGGAACATCCTCCTCGGAAATATACGCTTCATAGGCCGCATCATACAGGATCACAGCGCCATTTTTATTTGCATAGTCAACCCATTCCTGCAGCTGTGCTTTCGTCACAGTGGCGCCGGTGGGATTGTTGGGAAAGCAGAGATAGATCAGGTCCGGTGTCTTTTCAGGCAGTTCCGGGGCAAACCCGTTCTCTGCCGTACATGGCATGTAGATCACGTCACTCCAGGTCTCTGTCGCAACGTCATAGGACCCCGTCCTGCCCGCCATCACATTGGAATCCACATAGACAGGGTATACGGGATCGCAGACGGCGATCCTGTTCTCCAGGCTGAATATCTCCTGGATATTGCTGCAGTCACATTTCGCGCCGTCAGACACAAATATCTCATCCGCCGCAATCTCACAGCCCCGGGCCTTATAGTCATTCTCCGCAATGGCATTCCGCAGGAACTCGTAGCCCAGATCCGGCGCATATCCGTGAAAACTCTCCGCTCTGCCCATCTCATCCACCGCGCCATGGAGCGCCTCGATGATAGCGGGCGCCAAGGGCTGCGTCACATCGCCGATGCCCAGCCGTATGATCTTCTTATCCGGGTTCGCCGCGCTGTAAGCGCTTACCTTTTTTCCGATCGTAGAAAAGAGATAGCTTCCCGGCAGCTTCAAATAATTTTCATTTACCTTAAACATAGTTTTTCACCTCGTATTATATGTATGTATTAAATCTAGATATAACTTTCCTGAATTTCTCCCTCAAACACCGTTTCGGCGGGACCTGTCATGTATACCAGGTTCTGATCCCTGTCCCACTCAATCTGTAATTCTCCCCCCGGCAGCTTGACGGTGATATCCGCATCCGTCAGGCCGTTCAGCACACACGCCACCGCCGCAGCGCAGCAGCCCGTGCCGCAGGCCAGGGTCTCTCCTGTGCCCCGTTCCCAGACTCTCATAAATACATGCTTTCTGTCGAGTACTTCCACAAACTCCGTGTTCACTCTTTTAGGAAAACATGTGTGATTTTCAAAATCGGGGCCAATCTGCTCCAGATCCAGGTTGCGCACATCATCCATAAAAATAACCGCATGGGGATTGCCCATGGAAACACAGGTCATATGATATTGTGTGCCATTTATCGAAATGGGCTCATTTACTACCATGTCTTTTTTACCGGAGATGTCCGTCCCTTTCGGCAGCATCACCGGGATCCCCTCCGGCTCCAGGACAGGGCTTCCCATATTTACCCGCACCTTTTTCACCGTTCCTCTGTCCCAGGGATGCTGTCTCTCTATCATCATGCTGAGATATCTGATCTGCCCCGCGCTGACTACCGTGATATGCTCGGAATCAGTCAATCCCTTGTCGTAGACAAACTTTGCCACGCAACGGATACCGTTTCCGCACATCTCCGACCGGGTGCCGTCCGCATTATACATCTCCATCTCAAAATCCGCTTCCTCCGCCGGGTTGATAAATATCACACCGTCGCCGCCGATGCCGAAATGGCGGTCACTGAGCCTCCTCGCCAGTTCCGGCTTTTCCTCCGGGGGTATCTTCTCCCGGGATCCGTTGATATAGATATAGTCATTTCCGCAGCCCTGCATTTTCGTAAATCTCATGATATGATGCCTCCTGCCATTTTCTCCGCTTATTTCTATTCTCCCATCATGGACAACGCCATCCGGGCTGTCTCCACGATATTCGTCCCACTGTCCATGCTGCATTTCTGCAGGTATCTGTGGGCTTCCTCCTCCGTCATATGATTCCGTGCCATCAGAAGTTCCTTGGCCGCCCTTATGTCCGCCTCTTCCTCTGCGCTTCGCACCCTGGGCGCCGACCGCGATTTCCGCCGCTTGCGCAGGATCCCCTCACACATCATGCCCACAGTGCTGATCAGGTCATTCACCTTCAAAGGCATGGAAAGGCATACGATCCCATTCCTCATGCGTTCGCTGAGCAGATGTCCGGATGCCATCAAGAGCATCTCAAACCCACAGGGCATACACTCCTGTAATTCTGAATATACCATATCCGCCAGTTTAAAGCTACATATAATAATGCCGTCGTTCAGGCCGTCAGCCTGGCTGATGGCCTGTGCGCCCGTTGTACAGACGCCTGTCACCTGAAAACCGTTTCGGACCAGTATATTTTTTATCCCTCTGGCGTCTTCCAGCTTCGGCAGAGCCACAATAATGTTCGTCACATGATCTCCCCCTGCGGCATCTCACACTAACTCCCATGCCGCCTCTGGCGGCACAAATCTTTCA
The DNA here is from genome assembly GCA_023664345.1 of Lachnospiraceae bacterium. Taxonomy (GTDB): domain Bacteria; phylum Bacillota; class Clostridia; order Lachnospirales; family Lachnospiraceae; genus Acetatifactor. The sequence continues at coordinate 227,074 of JAMPFQ010000002.1, forward strand.
TGAGAAGAATGCCCGTACTAAAGCGAACAAGTTCGCTTGGGCATTCTTCGGCGTAAGACTTAGAACTTCTTCACGAAGCAGCCCTTGCTGCGAGTGAAAACTGCCAAAGGCAGTTAGAAGTTCTTCTCACGCTAGTACCTGTACAAATACTCCTGTATCTCCCACTCTGACACACTGGCGCGGTATTTCTGCCATTCCGCTTCTTTCGCCGCGATGTATTTTCCGGCCAGATGCCTGCCCAGCACATCGAGCACCAGTCCATCCTTTTTCATTTCTTCCAGGGCTTCAGAAAGAGTGCCCGGAAGATTCAGGATACCAAACGCCTCCCTCTCCGCGTCAGTCATGGTATAGATATTGCCGTCAACGCTTTCCGGCGGATCGATCTCATTGAGGATGCCGTCCAGACCCGCTTTCAGGCAGACTGCCAGCGTCAGATACGGATTCGCCGCGGAATCCGGGCTTCTCAGTTCGATCCTTGTTCCGCCTCCTCCCGCCGCGGGGATCCGGATCAGGGAACTTCTGTTGGCGGCGCTCCATGCGATATAGACCGGAGCGGCGAAGCCGGGCACCAGCCTTTTATAGGAATTTACCAGCGGATTGGTGATCGCCGCCATTCCTCTGATATGTTTCATGATGCCGCCGATAAACCAATATGCCTCCCTGCTGAGTCCGTTAGGATCGCTTTTATCCTCAAAGACATTTTTTCCATCCTTTTTCATGGACATATTGATATGCATACCGGATCCGTTGACGCCGTATTTCGGCTTCGGCATAAAGGTGGCATGCAATCCGTGACGTTTCGCGATCGTCCGCACCGCCAGCTTGAACGTCATGATATTATCCGCTGTGGCCAGCGCCTCGTCATAGCGGAAATCGACCTCATGCTGCGCCGGCGCGATCTCGTGGTGGGAAGCCTCGATGACCAGCCCCATATCCTCCAGGGTCATGACGATATCCCTTCTGGCGTTCTCTCCTCCGTCCAGCGGCCCGATGTCAAAATAACTCGCCTGTTCCCTGGTCTCGGTGGTAGGCATGGCGTTCTCATCGGTGTTAAAAAGGAAAAACTCACATTCCGGCCCCACCTCGAACGTATAACCCATTTCCGCCGCGTCCCTGATGGCGCGCTTCAGCACCAGCCGGGGATCCCCCTCAAAAGGAGTCCCGTCCGCCCGGTAGACATCGCACAGCAGCCTGGCCACTTTGCCCTGCTGGGGCCTCCAGGGGAAGATCGCCAGCGTGGAAAGATCCGGACAGAGAAACATATCGGACACTTCGATGCCCACAAAACCGTCGATGGCGGAGCCGTCGAACATACACTTATTGTCCAGCGCCCTCCCCAGCTGGTTCGCCGTCACGGCGATATTTTTCAGATTGCCGAACATATCCGTAAACTGCAGGCGGATGAACTCGACGTCTTCCTCCTCCACGATCCTCATAATATCCCTTTTTGTATACTTACCCATGAATCCGATCTTACCTCCTGCCTTTACTTTCACGATAATAAGGGCAGTTCTCCCCTAAGCAGAACGCCCTTGTCCCATAGCCATCATATCAATCGTTACCGCATCTTGTCAATCACTAATCATGTATATTTTGGGAAATCCTCACATATATACTATAAAGAGAAAAATACGGATACGGATTTAAGGGGAATCAAGATGAGCGCTAAAACAAAAATCGTTGTACTTCACATGAAAGAATTGATCTATACAGGCATCTTCGCCCTTCTGGGAATCCTGTTCATCATCCTGCTGGTGATGATGTTCCTGCCCGGAAAAAAGGAAGAGACAGATGTACCTGCCGAAGAGGTCACTGCTGACGTAAGTTCCATGTACATACCCGGTATTTATACTACCGAACTGATCTTGGGCGCCCAGACCATTGATGTGGAAGTCATCGTAGATAAAAACACCATCACTTCCATCCGCATGGTAAACTTAAATGATGCCGTGACCACCATGTACCCGCTGCTGGAACCCACCTTTGATACCATCTGCAAGCAGGTGTATGAACACCAGGCCCTGGATCAGGTTACATATACCTCCGAGAGCAAATATACTTCTCTGGTGCTGTTGGAGACGATCCAGAATTCTCTGAACAAAGCGGCGGTGAAAGAAACGCCTGAACCTACCGCGACGCCGTAAAACGGCGCCGCGGTTTTTGCGGCAGATCTTATAGTCTCTCCACTTCCGCCAGCCACAGCGCCGCGCTGGCATCGGAGGGCATGCGCAGGTCTCCCCGGGGAGATACCGCCACGCTTCCCACCTTGGGGCCGTCGGGCAGGCAGGATCGCTTGAACTGCTGGGCAAAAAACCTGCGGTAGAAATCTTTCAGCCATTTTAAGATGGCTGCCTTCTCATACTGTCCGGCGAAAGCAAGCTGCGCCACGCGATATATTTTGGCAGGGGGAAATCCTCCCCGGAGCATGTAATATAAAAAGAAGTCGTGAAGTTCATACGGCCCTACCAGATCCTCGGTCCTCTGGGATATCTGGCCGTCCACCGGAGGCAGGAGTTCCGGGCTGACGGGAGTATCCAGCACGTCTTCCAGCACCCGGGCAAGCTCCCGGTCGCCGCAGGTGTCAGCGTGATATTTCACCAGATGGCGCACCAATGTCTTGGGCACCCCGGCATTGACTCCATACATGGACATATGGTCTCCGTTGTAGGTGGCCCATCCCAGGGCCAGTTCCGACATATCACCCGTGCCGATCACAAGCCCGTTCTCTCTGTTGGCAATGTCCATCAGCACCTGGGTGCGTTCCCTGGCCTGTCCGTTCTCGTAAGTCACATCATGGTCATCCGGATCCTGACCGATATCCCTGAAATGAACGGTCACTGCCTCTTTGATATCCACTTCCTCCAGGGTGGCTCCCAGGGTCCGCGCCAATTCGCAGGCATTGCAATACGTCCTGTCCGTGGTGCCGAAGCAGGGCATTGTCACCGCGAAGATGCCCTTCCTGTCCAGATGCAGCATATCAAAAGTCCTCACGGTGACAAGCAGCGCCAGCGTGGAATCCAGTCCGCCGGAAAGTCCCACTACCGCTTTCCGCAGTCCTGTATGCTCATATCGCTTTTTCAATCCGTAGGACTGGATGGACAGGATCTCCTCGCACCGCCTGCTGCGCTGTGCCGGGTCGGAGGGCACGAAAGGCATGGCGTTAAAAGTGCGCTCCAGCCTGGTCTCCTCTGACTTTAACGAAAAAGGGATCACCGCATAGGCTGCCTGAGGTTCCTTGCCGAATGTTCCCATGCGCCGCCGCTCCGAAAGAATCCTCTGTATGTCAATGTCTCCATAAACTGTCTCGCACCGAAAGGTTTTCTTCTGGGTCAGAATCGTGCCGTTTTCCGCGATCAGGTCATGCCCGCCGAAGACCAGATCCTGGGTGGACTCTCCCTCGCCTGCAGAAGTGTAGACATAGCCGCAGATCAGCCTGGCGCTTCCTGATCTTACCAGCAGTTCCCGGTACTCGTCTTTTCCGATGGTTTCGTTGGAGGCAGAGAGGTTGACGATCAGGGTGGCTCCTTTCAGCGCGTGATCCGTTCCCGGCGGATCCGCCACCCACAGATCCTCGCAGATCTCACACCCTACTTTCAGGCCCGGCATATTTTCGCAGGCGAACAGGATGTTGGTCCCAAAAGGGATGATTCGTCCCTGGAAAGGAAATCCCACCGGTTCCCTGTTTCCCGCAGCAAAATGCCGACCCTCGTAAAATTCCGCGTAACATGGGATATTGGCCTTGGGCACCATGCCCAGCACCCTGCCTTTCTGGAGCGCCGCCGCCACATTATAAAGTCTCCCCTCCCGTTCTACGGGAAGCCCCACCATGACCAGCGCGTCCTTATCCTCCGTGGCTTTCGCCACCGCAAGAAGCTGCAGAGAAGCCTCTTCCAGCAGCGCGGACTGCAGGAACAGATCGCCGCAGGTATATCCGGTAAGACAGAGTTCCGGGAACACAATGACCTTTGCCCCTGCCTCATAGGCTTCGTTCAGCCTTTCACAGATCACCTCCGCGTTGTAAGCCGGATCCGCCACTTTGATCTTAGGTGTGACCGCCGCCACTTTGATAAAGCCATCTTTCATATCAATCTCCATTCCGATATCGCACACTCTGTTAAAGCTGCCTGCTCCTATGATACAGATCCCGCAGGTCATCCATATAGAACCTGTAATCCTTATTGCAGAAATGACAGTTGACCGTGATCCCCTCTCCCTCGTCTATCATGTCCTGCAATTCCTTTCTGCCAAGGCTGACCAGCGCCTTTTCCACCCGCTGTCTGCTGCAGTCGCAGACAAACGCGGCGGGCAAGGTGTCGTTCTTCTCCACATCCAGGCCCTCCAGGACCATTTCCAGCATCTGTTCGGGTGTATTTCCCTCATCCAGCATGGTGGTCACGGAACGGATCTTCTTCAGATTCTCCTCCAGCCGTTCGATCACCCGATCCTCCACGAAAGGCATCAGCTGGATGATAAAGCCTCCTGCCTGCCGCACCGTATTGTCACGGTTCATGAGCACGCCCAGTCCCACGGAAGAGGGCACCTGCTCGGAGGTGGCAAAATAATAGGTCAGATCTTCCGCAATCTCACCTGTCTGTAATAAAGTCTGCCCTGCATAAGGCTCTTTTAATCCCATATCTTTGATCACACTCAGGATCCCGCTTCCTACCGCCCCGCCCACATCCAGTTTCCCGGCGGCATTGGCAGGCAGGATCACATCGGGCACATTGGCGTAACCCTTGACTTTCCCCTGGGAACCCGCCGTCACGGTCAGCCCCTGTATGGGGCCGTCGCCCCTGATCTGCAGGGTCAGGATATCTTTCTCTCCTTTCAGCATACTGCCCATCATGGCTCCTGCGCTCAACAGCCTGCCCAGCGCAGCCGTTACCACGGGACTGGTATTGTGGGCAGCCCTGGCTGCCTCCACCGTCTCTCTGGTGGTACAGGCAAAGGCCCTGATCTGTGTATCCGCCGCTGTGGCTCTTACAATATAATCTGTCATATCCGCTCCTGTTCCGGTTTCCCCTGCTCCCGCGCCACGATATAGATCCTCTGGCTTTTGGCAGTCACTGCTTCCCCTGTGTCGGCATCCGCCATCTCCAATACCCTCATCCCCGCTCGCTCCACAAGCGACCGCATCTGCTCCGCCCGGTATCCTCTCTGGAAATGGGTCTCCTCAAAACGTCGGAACAGCCCGTTCTCCTGCTCCGTGAAAACAGTCAGGTCATATTCGTTGATCTCCTTTTCCGGGTCATAGAAATTTTCCCAGATGAAACTGCACTCCTCCCGGTTCTCCGCTATGGTAGTATCCCCGATGATCTCTTCATACTTGTATACGGTATTAAAATCAAAGATAAAGATCCCTCCGGGATAAAGATAATTGTTCACCAGCGAAAAGACGGCAAACAGTTCCTCCTCGTCCAGGATGTAGTTCATGGAATCGCAGACGCTGTACACCGTTCCCACGGTACTGTACAGTTCCAGTTCCCGCATATCCTGGTTCAGATAAAGGATGGCGTCACCGCTCTTCTCCCTTTTTTCCAGGGCGGCGCTCAGCATCTCCCAGGACACATCCACCCCGATCATATCATACCCCCTGCGGTACATCATCTCCGTCAGCGTTCCCGTGCCGCAGCCCAGATCCAGCACCAGGTTTCGCTCCGATGCCAGCACATCTTTCGCGCCCCGCTCCGGCTTCGATACCCCGTACTTTTCTATCAACCCCTGCAGCCTGTCGCACCACTGCCCATAAGGCACATTATCCATAAGTTCGTCATATACTGCGGCAAAGTCCTGATACGCATCCATCCCCATCTCCCTTCCGGCTTCAACCAACCCACACAGAAGAACGCCCGCATGAAAGCGAACAAATTCCCAAAGCCAACAAGTTGGCTTATGAGAAATGCCATGTGACGGCACGTCACCCTATTCACCTAACTTCATCGCCACCACGAAGCCTGCCACGAACGCAACGGCGCCCGCCAAAAGGTGCAGGGTCATCATGGCGCCCATGCCGCTCAAGGCCGCGAATCCGCCCATCAGCGCGATGGCAACGGGAGACGCCACCACCAGGCCGATGATCGCCCAATAAGCGTACAGGGGAAACTTCTCAAAAATGACTTCCACCACCTTGGCAACCGCGAAGATCCCCGCTACCACACCGATGCCAAAGGGCGCCAGAATGCCGATGCCCGCCAGAATGCCATCCATATCAAAACTAGTCAGCGCCTGGATAAAATCCGTGATAGCGCTCAGCACAGGCTGATAAAATCCCAGCAGCATCAGTACCATGGAGCCGCTGACGCCGGGGATCACCATGGTGGCGGAAGCAATGATGCCAACCACAAAAAGCTTCAGCACGTTCACAAGGTTAAAGGACAGGTCAGCCGCCGCGCCCTCCGTGCCGCCAAGAGCCGCCAGCCCCACTACCAGAGCAAAAAAGGCGATCCCTGCGATCAGATGGCCGATCTTGATCTTACTGCCTTTTACATTCTTCCACAGGATGGGCAGGCTGCCCAGGATCAGGCCGATGAACAGGAGGTTCGCCTGGATGGGAAAACTCTCGAACAGCCACTCCAGCCCGAAAGCGCTGGCGATGATAGCGATCCCCATCCCCACCGCTATGGGGAACAGGAATCTCACGCTCTGCTTAAACTCACTGAACAGATGGGTAATGCAATGGATCAGCTTGTCGTAGATGCCCATGGATACCATCATGGTCCCGCCGCTGACGCCGGGGATGATATTCGCGATACCGATCAACATACCTTTTAAAATACTTTTGATCATAAAATTTCTCCATTCTTTTCTTTTTTAACATTTTTTTGCAAGAAACTCTTTTAAAAACGCGATCAGGCGCTCCATCTGCTCATCCGTGCCTATGGTGATGCGCATGAAATCGGATATCCTGGGCTTATTCCAGTAGCGCACATAGATATCCGCCTCCCTGAGGGCCCTGAAGATTTCCTCCGCGGACACCGTCTGATGGGACGCAAAGATAAAATTTGCCCTGGAGTCAGGAAAGGTAAAGCCCAGCTGTGCCAGTTCCTTTTTCACCCTCTCCCTGGTGGCCGTGATCTTCGCCGTGGTGGCTTTGAAGTACGCATCGTCCCGGACAGCCTCGGCTCCCATCAGCTGGGCGGGATAATTCATGGTGTATGAATTAAAAGAAAACTTCACGTCATTTAAATACCGAATCAGTTTCTCGTTACCGATGCAGAAACCGATCCGCAGGCCTGCCATGGCGCGGGACTTGGAAAAAGTCTGCACCACCAGCAGGTTCTCATATCTCTCCAGCAGGGGCAGCGCACTGACGCCGCCAAAATCCACATAGGCCTCATCCACAATGACGACCACATCCCGGTTTGCCTGAACGATCTCCTCCACCGTCTCCAGGCTCTCCAACAGTCCCGTGGGCGCATTGGGATTGGGAAAGATCACGCCGCCGTTGGGCTGCCTGTAATCCTCCGGCCTGATATGCCAGTCCTCATCCAGCGCACAGATCCGGTAAGGGATCCGGTACAGTTCCGCCCACACATCATAAAAGGAATACGTCACATCCGGGAACAGAATCGGACGGTCACTGTTGAAAAAAGTCATGAACGCCAGGGCAAGCACATCATCGGAGCCCACTCCCACAAAGACCTGCTCCGGCTTTACCCCGTAATACGCCGCCAGAGCGTTCACCAGCGGCGTTGTGCCCGGATCCGGGTAGAGCCTCAGGACGCCGCAGTCCATCTGTTCCGCCAGCTTCTGCACCCCGGGCGCGGGCGGGTAGGGACACTCGTTTGTATTTAATTTGATCATGCCCGGCTTATCGGGCTGTTCCCCGGCCACATAGGGCACTACTTTCCGTACATTGTCTTCCCATTTCATATCCGTTCTCCTTTCCCAGAGACCTTGGCGGAACCGTTTTCAACCTTGTGATCCCTGACAGCTGTTTTCCGCCTGCCAGCATTTCAGTTCCTGACGGTAATCCTCCGCCTGTTCACGGCATCCCAGCGCCTGACAGCAGCGGATCATTCCCTCCAGGCCGATCTCCCCGCCGCAGGCAAGCTGCAGGATCGGCTGTGTTTCATGCACCGCGTTGTCATACCAGAGCACCGCCTCCTCGAAGTCCCCCGCCTCCTCATAAAAATTTCCCAATTCACAGCAGATCTCTGAGCAGGCTCCCATGGCCAGCGCCCTGGAAGTATATTTCAAAAACACCGCCGCATCCTGCTCCAGCCGGGCTGCCCGGGCTGCCACGCAGCAGGCTTCCATGATCTCATCCGCGCTCCTGCCCCCATCCGCCGCCGATCGCTGAAAGAACGCCGCTGCCCGGACGAGATCCTCCCGGTCTCCCGCCATCAGCAGTTCCCTGGCATACATATTGTGAAGCCGCCGGGGCAGCCGGTAGCCCTCCGATACATGCTTATGGAAATTGGCAAGGTCGCGCTTTGCATGGCTGCTCTCCGGCAGATGGGTGATGACCACATCACTGTCGTACACCACGGGATCCAGCCGCACCGTCTCGTGGATCGGCTCCGTCCATACAAACTGCCTCAACCGCCTGAACAGCTTGGGCCGGTATTCCTCGTCAAAATTGTACACCGTTCCAAACCGCATCTGATTGCCGTATTTCATCTGGACGATCTCGATCTCCGGCAGCATCGCTTCTTTCAATATGCGGAACCGCTGCCTGTTCTCCTCATCCAGCACCTCGTCCGCATCCGCAGAATAAATATATTCCTGAGTCGCCTTGGAAAATGCGTAATTTCTCGCGGCGCTGAAATCATCTATCCATTCAAAGTCATAGATCAGATCCGTATACTTCCGTGCGATCTCTTTTGTCCTGTCCGTGGAACCCGTATCCACGATAATAACTTCGTCACAGAGATCCGCCACACTGTCCAAACATCTTTCCAGGATCTTTTCTTCATTTTTCACGATCATACAAAGGGAAATCGTAATCATCATAACACCTTCGACAAAAATTCCTGTAATCTGGGGCTTTGAGGGTTATTGAAAAATTCCGCGGGCGTATTTTCCTCCACGATATTCCCTCCGTCCATGAACAATACTTTGGTCCCCACCTCTCTGGCAAATCCCATCTCATGAGTCACCACCACCATGGTCATGCCGCTGTCCGCCAGTTCTCTCATAACCTCCAGCACCTCACCCACCATCTCCGGATCCAGGGCGGATGTGGGTTCGTCAAAAAGCATCACCTTGGGATTCATGGCCAGGGAACGCACGATGGCGATCCGCTGCTTCTGTCCGCCGCTCAGAGAACTGGGATACGCGTCCGCTTTCTCCGCCAGTCCCACACGCTGCAGCAGCTTCAGGGCATTTTCCCCGGCCTCCTCCGGACTCATCAGCTTCAGTTTCACAGGAGCAAGGGTAATGTTGTTCATAATGGTCAGGTTATTGAACAGGTTAAAATGCTGGAACACCATGCCCATATGACGGCGCACCTCATCAATATCTACTTTCGGGTCATTGATCTTCTGTCCGTCAAACCAGACCTCGCCGCTGGTGGGCGTCTCCAGCAGGTTCAGGCAGCGCAGGAACGTGCTCTTACCGGAACCGGAGGGACCGATGACCACGATCTTCTCCCCCTGATGAATATGGTAGTTGATGCCTTTTAATACCTGGTTATCCTCAAATTGTTTGTAAAGTTCTTTAACGATTATCACTCCTGCGCATCCTCCTTTCCAGTTTCTCCAATAGTTTGGTCAGGATCTTAATGATCACAAAATAGATCACCGCCGCGCCGATCAGGGGCGTAAAGGAATCGAACGTCTTGGACGCGATCTGGTTCGCCACACGGGTCAGGTCGCTTAACCCCACGTAACCCACGATCGCGGTCTCTTTCAGCAGCACGATAAATTCATTCACCAGGGGCGGCAGGACATTCTTGAAAGCCTGCGGGATCACGATATTGCACATGGTCTGAAAATTGGAGAGTCCCAGGGACCGCCCCGCCTCCGTCTGTCCCTTGTCCACCGCCAGGATCCCGGCACGGATGATCTCCGCCACATAAGCGCCGGAATTGATGCCAAAGGACAGTCCCGCGATCATGACAGCGTTCTTGCTGCTGGCCAGAATCGCAAAATACATGATCATCACCTGGAGCACGGAGGGTGTTCCCCTGATGATATCGATATACACATTGGCAATATGCGCCAATATGGTCTTTTTGCCGTTCTTTCTCACAGATATCTTCATGAATGCCGCAACGGTGCCGATGATCACTCCCAGCACAGCCGCCATGGCCGCCACCTGGAGGGTGACTCCCAATCCTTTCAGATATAGTTTCCATCGGTCGCCGGTGATAAACGCCGCCGTGATCTTCCTGATGAGTTCAGATCTTTCCATCCCATTTCTCCTATTTCAGTTCCGGGACTGTTCTTGCTTCTGACCGCCGCCTGTGGCAATCTGTACCGTCCCTGCACTACAGTTTTCAAGCCAACAAGTATAATAATACCAAAAAGAGGATAATGGCACAACCATTATCCTCAAAAAAGCCGGATAAAAAATTTTCAGTCCACCGAATACCCTCTTACTTCCATTTTGAGAACCGCATATCCTTCGTATTGCTCATCGCGGCATCTCTGCAGACGGGAGGTTACAAGGTCTCTCTCCCCGCATCTGTGGGCGGCCCGGCAGACGCAGGCGGCGGCTTCCAGGGAGTCGGGCTCCAGCCGTTCCCAGCGTAGCGCCGCCATGAGCGCCTCATCATAGCGGTGTCCCGCCGCGTATACCTCATAAAGCATCCGATAGACCCGCGATCTCATCCACTCGGTCTCCTGTATTTTCAGGAGATAGTTCTCTGCATCCGTCAGTTTATTGCATTTGATGCAATATCCGGCGGTCTCCAGCATGGCGGGCATAAAATCCCCTCTCAGGGACAGCGCCCTTTCGCCCAGCCTGACGGCTTCCCTTGCGCTGCCCATCTCACCCTGGCATATCATCCTACAGAAAAGGATCACCGCCCGTTCTTCCGGAACAGGACATTTCTCCAGCAGTTTAACGCAGATCTCATCCGCCTCAAGATAGCGTTTATGGTCTATGCTCCCCAGAACATACATCATCTGGTCACGAACCTTTTTATCCTCAGAAAAATACGGATCCAGCAAAGCGTTATAATGTGCCTGCTTCTGTTGGTCGTCATATTTCATCCGGCGGATGATATCAGGAAGTGCCGGAATGACCCGGATGCCGAACCGGAATGACCCGGATGCCGAACCTGAAAACAATGGCCAGCACGACAACGCTGATCATGGCGGCGCGCACCTTTGTAAAAAAAGGAACCGATACGTCGCCGCCATGAAAGATCAGCATAAACAGGGTTCTGCCGCAGATAAAGACAAGCGCCTGCATCACGATCAGGAACAGCGCCAGGATGATATATGTAAGAAACATGCCCCTGGTCTTCTGCTTCCCGGGCTTCTTTCCTTTGCCCATATCCGTCGTCTCTTTCTTCATCTTTACACCCCTTGCGTGCTCCGGCACGCATACCAATCAATATTTGAAAGTTTACTTTCAAACTTATCAGACGCACATTCAGGAGCCAGAATCCAGCTGCTGGCAGGCACTTGGTTCATTGTCCGCAGAAAGTGACTATCCGGCGCATCATCTAAAACGGCTCCGGCTTTCCCTGGAACATAAGTATTCCACGGAACAGGCCGGAGCCACCTTTTTTCCTGAAAATTATTATGTATGCCTTTCGGATCTTACTGGATATACTGCTCCACCAGCGCGTCGAATGTACCGTCCGCTTTCAGTTCCGCCAGGGCGGCATTTACCTTTTCCACCATGTCGCTGCCCTTGGGAAGCGCGATCGCATAATACTCCGGCTCAAACTCAAACTGTGCGCCGTCAATGATCTCCACCTTGCCGGAGAACTGCTCCGCAAATACCTCCGCAGGATTCTTGTCAATGATAACCACGTCAACCCTGCCGTTTGTCAGGTCGGTCACAGCGTCCACCGCCTTATTGTAGGTCTGCACATTGGCGTCTTTGATCTCATCCGCAATGAAGTTTCCGGTAGTACCCAGCTGTACGCCGATAGTCTTCCCCTCCAGATCCTCAGGTGCAGCGATATCGGAACCCGCAGGAACCACAACATACTGGACCGCCTCGTAATATTCGTCAGAGAAATCCACTTCCGCCAGACGCTCCTCCGTGATGCTCATGCCCGCAATCGCCGCGTCAAGCTTGGTGCCGATGGACGCCACCAGAGAATCGAACTCTATATTCTCCATCTGCACATCCATGCCCATCTTGTCGGCGATGGCCCCGATCAGCGCCACGTCAAAACCGTCAGGCTCCCCGTTATCCCCCACATACTCAAAGGGAGGGAATTCCGCGTTGGTGCCCACCACCAGCACAGGCCTGTCACCTGCCGCCTGTGAGCCTGCACTTGCGGAAGCCTCGTCAGAACCGCAGGCCGCCAGCGTCGCCACGCATAAAACTGCTGCCGTCAACATTGCCAATAACTTCTTCATAATGATCTCCTCCATTCTGCAGCGGCTTTCCAAGATACCTCCATATACCGGCATACTCGCCGCACGCTTGAATCAATATAGCATCTTTTGGGCCAAAAAGCAACACTAACCTGCATAAATATGCAGCATGAAAGCGGCTGCTATATACGGCACAAACGCCACCGGCTGCTTCAGATTGCCGTTTTTGGCAATGTTGCACCGCAGGAGCTGTACCGGGAAGAGCAGGCACAGCGCCAGGAACATCAGTACCAGATAGTCTGAAAAATCCATTCCCAGGGAAGCTTCCGCTATGGCACAGACACAGAAAGCATAACAATCCGCTTTCCCATACATGCGGGCGAACAGCCCAAGCTGCAGAGCCATAAAGGCCGTCAGATGCCACAGCGCTGTTATGGTCAGCCCTCCGCAAAGGCCTCTCCACAGCAGCCCTCCTGCCGCCAGACCTCCGACCCACCATGTAAAATTATATACTTTCTGGCTCTTCAGATCTGTGATGCAGCCATACAGCAGACTGCACCACAGGATTCCCCATAAGCTGGCCGTCATCGGAGCCTGGTGCGGAAATCATCCAGAACCGTTCCGCTTACCTCCACCACACTCAGTTCCGGGTACTGTTCCAGCTGTCTGTCTCCTTTATAAGCCCGCACTGTAATGGTATAGTCTGCATTGGCAGGTGTGTATAATGGGATCATGAACTGGATCTCTTCCTCCTGGGAGTAGCGGGGACTGCCGGTATATTCGATCCGTCTGTCCAGTCCGGGATCCCGGGCTGTCATCGCCTCAGGAAACTCTATTTCCACACGATCGGGATAACCCCAGACCGCAATGCTTAAAATCCCGCTCTCTCCGCTCTGGAAGACAGGATTGTGGGGTGAAAGAATCCTCTCTATCCGGGCCGTCAGCCCGAATTCCGTCGTATTCCCGGAAACAGCCGTCTCATTCCCCACATGATCTGCTGCATAAGCGACTGCTGTAAAGTCTCCCGAAAAAAGAGGATCATCCGCTGCCAGTTCCACCTGTATCAGCCCTGCCTCGTCAGGCACGAACTTCCGGCTGCAATTATTATCCATGTTATAGATTGTCAGATAAAAGTCCCTGACGCCGCTCAGTTCATCTTCCGCAGTCAGGTTCAGAATCGGAGCGCTGACCCTGCGGTCGATCAGTGACAGATCCTCCAGCAGTTCCATCCCGCGGATCACAGGCGGCTCTCCGTCGCCGATCAGCGTCAGGCCATGCCTCCGATCCTCTTCCTGCGCGGAATAAAAGATCTCTCCCTGCCAGTCCGCCCCCGCTCTGGGATAGATGTCTATCACTTTTCCCGACGCGCCTGCTGCCAGCGTATATTTCTGGGCCACGGAAAGTCTGCGGTTTCCATCCTCGCGATAAGCCAGGGTATAGGGATAATACGTCAGGAACATCTCTTTCTCCGCGGAAAAGTCCAACAGACTGTCCGGAATCCTGATACTTCCGGGCGATATCGCCTGGTTGTGCGCGGATACACAGCTATAGCCCGAAGCGGATCCCTCCCTGTCTTCCGATACAAATACGGCATGATCGACCTGATAGCGGTCCGTTGCCAGGCCGTCGATATATCCTCCAAACTGCAGTGTGAAAGGAGTGGTTCCGTCACTGCGGACATACCAACGATGATCTCCCGCCGGATAGATGTTGTCCGCCTCCGCGTCAATGGAAAGCTGCTCCGTATGCAGCGGCCTTGCCGCCGCGTCAGCGTCAAGAGGAATATGTATGACGCCGCTCCTATTGCCCGCCACATCCACAGCGGCAAGATGCAGATAACAAGTCTCTGTCCCCACCCTGACTGTCATCTGGGTATCCTCCGTATAGCCTGCCTCCGATGTGACCTCTGTGTCCGGTCTCTCATCCACGCAATAGTAATACCCTTTCACCCCGGAAACCAGAGTGTTCACCGTCTCGTTGGAACGGCACAGGGCCTCCACGCTCCCCGCAAAATAGGATTCAGCCACATGATGATATGCTGTGCCGTGATCTTCCGGCTTCTCCCATGACACGAGCACTTTACCGGCTGCCAGCCCTTCCTTCACGACCCGTCCCGCATCCACGGGATCGGGCGCTGCCAGATCCGGCGCCGATACTCCTTCAAGCAGATACTTTTCTGTAAAACCGATAAGTTCTGACTTTATCTCGAAGCTGCCGTCACCCTCCTGTACACCCGGCTCATTTGTGAAAGAATACGCATATTCCTCACTGACATAACTGCTGCCGCCATAGGACGGCTCTGAGGCAATGACCTGACCCTCCGTCATACCGCATATTGTCTCTTTTCCTCCCTTTAAGCTGATCTCCGTGATCAGGGCGGACACCAGATCATGAGAAAGCGCCCACCCGCCTCTGGCCATCGTCTCCACATAGATTCCCGTAGTGCCCGCGGGGATATCTACGGTATAGTTCAGCAGCACGCCTGATTCATCGCATCCGCCGCTCCTGACGAAAAACAGCGGCGTATTTTCCATATGATATCCCGTATCCCCTGTGGCATGGAAATTGCGGTCAGGATAAACAGGATATACGCTGCCCCCTCTGTTATCCTTGCCCCAAAGTTTCACTACCGGAGCGCCTTCCCCGCTTTTGATCTCCCCCATGACCTCCGATGTCCCGTCCGGATTCCTGACTGACCAGTATTTGTCATATCCGCCGTTTTCACGACCGTCCTCCTTTCTTGACATCTGCCAGATAAATTCGGTATTGAAGCGCGGGAACAGCACATTTGTCCTGTGATTTATCCAGGCGTTTTCCTGGCGTCGGATGATCTGTGTCTCCAGGGTAAAACTGTCATGCAGAATATTGCCCAGATTCTGGTTGAAAAAGCACTTCCCATTCTGATCATACACGCGCAGATACGAATCCGGCCACAGTTCGCCGTTGCGGCAAATCTGCTTCCAGAGCACTGCCTGTACATTTACGGAAGTATTGCCTCTCACCCGGATAGGCGCGTTCCTGTTTCCTGCTCTCCTCAGGTCATACTGATAACAGCGGCCGCAGTCCCCATCCTCGTCCTGTTCCAGGCACACATGCGAGCCGTAATCCTGATACATCACTGCTCCTTTCAGTCCATTATAGGAAGAATCCTGATAACAGGCATCCGTGTGATGATGTACGATCCGTTCGCCTGCGGCGCCTCCCCTGAATCCGCCTCCCCCGCCGGCTCCTCCTGTTCCGCCGTCATATCCTGTTCCAAGCAGGCCCTCCCGAAGCCCCCCGGAACCTCCGTCCCCCGCGCTGGTGGCTCCTCCGCCGCCTCCGGCCACTAACAGGACGCCTTTTTGATCCGAGGATATGACGGTACAGCCTCCTCCGTCCGCGTACATATCTCCCTTTCCGCCTCCGTTGTATCCGTTGGCTCCGCCCACATGACAGGTCAATATCTCTCCCCGCTCCAGCCAAAAAGAAGCCGTGACACTTCCCCCCTTTCCGCCGATACAGTCCTCATAGCTACCGCCCTGGGCTCCGGACGCCGTCAAGGTATACAGTCCTGTGTCCTCCACGGTGAAAGTTCGGGAACACCCCTCGTACGGAGCCGTCTCATGCACCGCTTTCTCCCTGCAGATATCCGCCGCGTCAAAGATCCTGTTCCAGTTTTTCCCGTCAGCGCTCTGATAGAGCAGATACCACTTTTTATGACCGTCCGGCTGGCTCCATGAGAGATCCACAGCGCCTTTTCCGTCGTTTGCCCGGTAATTGTCCTCCCCATGGAGCAACAATTCTACCCATTGGGCGTATAATGTCATATCCGCCGTGGGAGTGATCCGGTCTCCCGGGGCTCCCGCCGGATGCTCAAAGTCCGCATCCAAATACCAGCCCCCGAAAGACTTTCCCGGTTTTTCCGTGGCGGGCAGGATCACGCTGTCATATCCATAACAGGCAGTCAGTCTGTCACTCCCGCCGTCCACGGATCCATAAGTATAGACGCCATTCCTGAAACTCCCGCGAAACGGCAGATCTCTGTTCCACTCCGCAAAGTGCATGGTCCCTGTTATATCAGGCACTTCCTTTCCTCCGTTGCATTCAAAGGAGATCCTGCACCCTGCGGGAGGTTCCACCGCTTCCTCCGCTATCCTGTAAACCGTACCATATCCCTGCGTAACAGTTGTAACTTCCGCGCACCCGTTGTAGCTTCCGCCATTGGGATCGATAAAAAGCGTACTGTCGATTGCTTTCCACTGGGCATAGAGCACCACCGTGCCCTTCTCCGCGTCGATATGATGATCCTGCTCCGTCAGATTCCATATCTCTTCCCCATCCATGTATCCTGCGCCTGTACCGTCCGGTTCCGTGTTCCACCCCTCAAACACATAGCCCTCCCGAACATAGCGGTTTGGCGACAGATGCGTGACTGGCGTCACCGTCCTGCCCTCATAGATCCCCGCATTCTGATACATATGGATGCTGTCTGCCATATAACCCCCATAGCCCGTGCAGTTGGCATCATACCGCACTTTGTACTGATTATAGGAAATCGCCTTGCACAAATGTACTCCCAGCCCGCTTCCCTGTTCCAGATTACTGCAATACGGGCACAGATAATAATATTCCATCTGATCTCCCAGACAGAGATATCCGATGGTAGACGCGGCCTCACGGCTCATATAGAAGTACATTTCCCCTATGGTCCCGCCGCAATCCGCGCAATAGGGCACCCACCCGGAATAATGTGGTTTCTGGCATACCTGCCTGCCAAAAGGGACGCCGTGATAGGTATTCCCTTCCGCAGGATACGCATTATGGATGCACTGCCCCTGCTCCCATTGTACTTTCCAAGATCCCACAGGAATCATTCCCTGACGGGATTCCATATAGTAATGTTCCCCTCTCCCCGGTTCCCTCAGGGAAGAACGCTGCCCCGTGTCAACGGTCTCACCCCGTGGATACCAACAGATATCCCTGTCTCCCAGGTTGGTAGTCCACGCCATTTGATCCTCTGTGATCGATACGTAAGGACTGGTATATATTGTTTTTTCCGCCGCTGCGGCAGACATGGGGCAAAACAGGGCAAATATGGCCGCGCAGCCTGCAAAGAGCATTCTGATTACTTTTCGCAATTTTTCACCACCCTCAGGGAGCCTGCTGCCAGTTCTCCATAAAACTGCTCCACGTCCCCCTGATCCAGATAGACATTGATCCTCTGGGCCGCCGTATTTCTGTCGCCGCCTGCTATCGCCGTACCGGAAGCATCAAACACCTGTTGGACAAATACATCCTGCCATACAAGCGTCACCGTATCCTCCTTGACGGAATAAATATTGACCCTGTCGCCGCTCCGCAGGACGCCGCCGACTACCTGATACAGATCTTCCGCCTTAAAACCGGCGATCACAGGCCTCTCCATCGTGTCCAATATCTCGTTCACAGGTTCGAACATTCCCGTGGTCAGCAGAACTCCCTGCTCAATATCTGTTTTCGCCACCAGCCCATTGATCTGGTCAGGGGAACTGATAGCGGTAGGCGGAATGCAGCTGCTGTCAAGCTGCTGTCTGACAAAAAAACGTGCATGATCCTCCTCCGTCACGACTTCTCCTTTGGGGATTCCCGCCACTGCCACATAGATCGTTCCCTTTTCATACTGCGTCAGCAGATTCTTCTCCATCTGAAGCATAACGGCAAATACAATGACCGCCGACAAAAGCGCCGCAATAATCCCTCCTGTTTTCAGCCGCGAGCCCGCATGCTGCTTTTCTGTCTTGAATTTCTTCCTTACACTTTTCTTCACCATCGCTTCTCATCCTTTCTATTCCTGATTCCAGTTCCGTCATGTGCCCAAAAGGCACATTGTACACTTGCTGAGCCCCACTCACTCGTTTGCCACGATATCTGCCAGATTGCTTTTATGGGCCTGGGCTTCCACTCCCATGATCCCTTTGACGGGATAGGCCACTTCGCTGTACACGCTGGTACTCTCGATCATCTTTCCGTTTGGCGCATACACACTTCCCACATTTCCATCAGAGTGGAACATCTGCCCATTCCCATCATAATGATAAATTTCCACCCTACCCTCGTTCACATTATAGATTGTGTAATCCAGTATGCGGACTTTGCCGCCGATCAGGCCTCCCGCAGGGCATTCCCACTCCCCGTTCAGGTTCAGGTTGCCCCGCAGCGCGGACTGATAGATTCCATAGGCCTCCTCCGGATCCCTGATCAGAATGGAATGGGATATCCCGTATTCTTCCACATCAATGACTGCGGAAGCCAGATTGGAGGCTGCCAGGGCATCCTCCAGATAAGCTGCGGATGCCCTGAACACATCAAGCTGCAGAATCCCACACAGCAAGATTCCCAGAAAGAGGATAAAAAAAGATCCAGTTACCCACTCCAGCTGTCCCGGTTCCGTTTGCTCAATGCTTTGCCGTGGAAATCCGCTTTTCCTCAAAGTCATATTCTCCTTCCAGCTTGCCTCTGATCTCCAGAGTGATGATGTCCCCATAAGTAACGGGAGAAAGAGTGGTGCCCTCCAGTTCCAGTTCCGTCACTCCCGCGCCCGCCAGTTCCCGTCCCAGGCGGATGCGGTCTTCCTCCGTCAGATATCCCACCGTCTCCATCCGCAGGATATATTGTCTGGCGATCTGGCTCACCGCCGTTTTCTGATGGATGAGCCAGACATTATCCATATAGGAAAGCATGAGTACCGTCATGGCGAGCATACAGATTCCTGCCGACACCATGTCCCCTATGCTTCCTTTCTCCTGCCTCACGGTGTGACCCCTGACAGGATGTTCTTCGCCTCGGTGGTCATCGCTCCCACTATGGTCTCTATGAATACTTTCAGGCTGTCTTTCATGACCACACAGAGCAGCAGCGCAATGACACACAGTCCCACTGTTACCAGGATCCCGTCAATGCCCGGCTCCTGCCTGCATCCCAGTTGTATGATCTTTTTGAATCTGTTTCTTATTTTCCGTATATTATTGTCCATTATGCAGTTCCTCCTATTCCAGTTCCGCTCCTGCTCTTCTGCGTCTGAATTTCCTTTCAGGCGCATCTGTTCCGAAGCTGTGTTTTATATTATGATCTGTTTCATATTTCCAGTTCCATATCCTATTCCTGTCTGATACCCTGATCCTGTCCCGCTTGATGGGAATCCGTTTTTCAAATGATATGCTTCCGATTTTCAAATGGACGCAAGTCAGAAATTCGACGCCGCCCCGAACAGGTATGTCACGCAGGCATACAGCGCCATTCCCAGGATCACCGTCAGCACGCCCAGCTGATAAAACGTGATGCTTCTGTCCAAAGCCCCTTTTTTCCGCTCCAGGACCGTTTCCTCCATATCCTTTATCTGTTCGCTGATATCCCCCAACAGCGCCAGCGCCTGCCCCGATTCCAGAGCCTGCAGGATGGTGATGCACAGGGCATCTATGTACCTATTGTCAAAACAGGTCTGGAAACGATCCAGAGCCTCATAGATATCCGCTTTCATCACGATATCGCCTGCCAGATCCAAAAGCGCTCTGCGAAGCCTTCGCTCCTGCACGCTGCCATAGCATTCCGAGAGCGCGTCCGTCACGTACACTCCCGCCTGAATCTGTATCTTAAGGGCATGATAGACCAGCTTCAGTTCAGGGAGCATCCTCTCATTGTCCCTCCGGTTAAGATATTCCAGAAACAGCGCCGGTAAAAAGAACAGCGCCGCCAGTCCTCCCACGCCGGCCCAGACGTTTATCCTACCCAGTGCCAGAAAACCACACATTGCCAGAAAGATCCTTACTGCCAGGAAGCGTTCGGGATCGATCTTCTTCCCATAGTGAAATGCAGCTCCATTCTTCCGCAGCCACTTTTCCATCCTCAGATACCAGACACTCCTTTTCCCCCGCTCCCTCAAAAGCCCCGATAATTCCCTGTAAGCTTTCAGCGCCAGCCTTTCCGGATGATAAGCCGTCCGCAGCACATAAAACAGCAGCACTGTGAGCAGGGCGCTGACCACCGGCAAAAGCTTTAGCATCCATAAAATCTGCTTTTCCTCCATCTGCCCCTCCTTATCTGTGCACTCTCTGCAGCTGCATCCAGAACAGCAGGAATATCACCCCCAGCGCCGCCAGTCCGATCCTACCGGGAACTGTTCCCCAGACCAGATCCCGGAGGGACAGGTTGATCAGATGCCCCACCGTCAGCAGCACAGCCAGGGACATTGCCAGCAACAACACCATATTCACCACCGCTTCCCGCAGCATGGCCTTTCTCTCCAGCGAGATTCGCAAATGTTCCCTCAGGCTTCTCCGGCTGCTGTTTACCAGCGCGGTAAGATTCGCGCAATACCGGAGACTGATCTCCATGTTCCTGGCCAGTTCCTGAAACTTCGGATGCTCCACCTTGTCCGCCATGGACAGGAGCGCCAGGCCCGCATCCCCGGTAACCTGCGCCTCCAGGTAACATTGCTCCAGCGCTGTTTTAAGGGGCTCTTCCATATATCTGCTGACCTGATCCAGAGTACCGGTGATCTCCGATGCCGTGATACTGTAATTTCCCAGAAAGTCAAGCAGCTTCATCAGGTCATCATTCACTCTGCGAAGATTCCTTGACCTCAGATACCGCAGCAGGACAGCCTCCGCCGCCATTACCGCCATGATTGCCAGCAATGCTGCCCTGATCCCGGCAAAGACCGTTATGACCAGAAACAGCACACCTGCTACTGTCAGTTCCCCCGCCACCCATATCTCCACGGACAGGGCCGGAAAACGCTGCCTGATTCCGCAGTAATACAGCATCCGCTCCAGCCAGAACCACAGGGAATGATCCTCCTGAAGTTCCATAAGCTGTTTCCTGTTTTCCAGACCCCTCTGCCTTGCCGCCAGATCCATATCTTTTTGTGTCTTTTTCAAGATACTGCTGACCCACGCCAATATCCGGCCCTGATAGAACAACAGGTAGAATCCTCCAAACAGGCACCCAAAAATCACAACTTTTAACATTCTTATACCTCCATAATCAAAAGATCCGTTCAAACATCAGATTCCGATGCTTCTCGCTCCATCCTCCGCAAGCGTAGATCTCCTTTACCCTGTAATGCTCCATGAAGATCAGTGTCTGGAAACAGTCCATCATCCGCATCAGTTCATCCCGGGAATAGCGGCTCTCATACATGGCGTAGTCCACCAGCTTGTCCGGCGCCCGATCCGCCGACGGCGCATGGATGGTTGCCGCACACAGCTGACCCGTGTATGCGGCATTGAGCAGATAAAGCGCCTCCGCGCCTTTCACCTCCCCAATGATGAAGAAGTCCACATCCATGGTCAGTCCGGCAATGCTGATGTTCTCCAGATCATAATTGACCTGCTGCTCCCCTGTCCCCGGCAGGGAATGCAGAAACATCATATCCGGGTGGAACATGGTGGTCAGTTCGTCGGCCTGCTGCGTCACCAGCACCGCCATATCGTCGGGAAGGGTCTCTTTCAGCGCGTTCAGCAGCGTGGTCTTGCCGGAAGAATTTCCTCCGCAGATCAGCGTGGAACCCCGCCGGAACCTGTCCACCAGCAATTCCGCGGTAGTCCGATCCATCATATTCTGTTCGATCAGTTCTTTCATCTGGGGAAATATCCTGGGAACCTTACGGATACAGAGGTAAGGCTCATTGTAGGTGTTGACGAGGGGCATGGAAAGCGTGAACCTGAGGATAAAATCCGGGTGGCTTTCATTGTCCGTAAATCGTTGAATAGCATTCAGATTTGAAATGTTTACCTGGTTTCTGGTAGCGATATAGTCTATGAACTGACGATATTCCCTGGGGGATGAAAAACGTATGCCGGACGTCATTCTCCTGCCCTTTCGCTTCACGCGGATATTATCGTAGCCCACCACCCTGATGTCCGACACCGTCCTGTCATCGATCAGGGAAGACAGCCTGGAATACCCGAAGATATACTGCTCGAATTCCTCCAGGAGCCGGTTCCGCTCCTCCTCCCCAATCCTGTAATAGGTCTGGATGTGGGCGGATGCCTCCGACAGGAAATGTTCCTTCGTCAGCTGTCCTTTCTTCATCTGCATCAGCGAATGCTGTTTCTGCGTGGTATAATCATCCACCAGCTGCTGGAGCAGATCCTCTGTTTTCAATTTTTCCTTTTCCGTCTCTTCACTCCTCCTCTCTACCGAATCTGCGTCCAAAATACAGTGCACTTGCATCCCGGGAACCGCATTATCAGTGAAACAAATGGAAATCATGGCTGAACCAGCCGGATAAAACAGATACTCAGTCGTTGGCTTTCGTACTAAGTAGTTGTAATTTACACCGATCGGAATAAAATGTCAATACCCAATTTGAGAAAGTTACTTCTATGCTCCGGCAACTTTCTTCAAGTTGCCCATTGTGGTCTTCCAAAAAAAATGATATACTTACAGACAGGGACAAAGAATAGAAAGGGGTTTTGTGAATATGAGCGGAATGTTTTTCTTATTGGCAGGCGGGCTTTTGATCATCATCATTGCTGTTGTGATTTCTGTGGTTGCTTCCGTCGTTTCGGCTGTTGCGGCGGAGAACTCCTCCTTGGACGAGTAAACAGGCCTCACAGAACTGCCCGGGATAAAACAATGCACAATATAAAACGGCGGGACGGTCAATTACTCATCAACCGTTTCGCCGTTTTCTATCCTTGCCGCCAGGTCTTCCAGATACATCCATCGATCCATCTTTTCCTCCAGCGCCCGCTCCGCTGCTTCCTTTCGTTCTGTCAGTTCATTTAATCTCACGAAATCGCTGGCATACCGCAGCATGTCCCAATCCAGCTGCCCGACCTCTTCCTCCAAAGCCGCTATGTCTCCCTCGATCGTCTCATGCTCTTTCTGCTCCTGATATGTGAATTTCAGTTTTCGCTTCCGCCCGCTCTTCCAGTCTTTGTTTCCGGTATTATCTTTTGCCTCCGCTGCAGTGCCTATTGGCGTTTCGATACCGCCCTTTGCTCCTTTGCCTTTATTCCCTGCCTGTGGATCCACGCCTGTCAGTCTCTGCCCGGCAGCGCTTTCCATGATCTCTTTCTTCCTGTTGACATGATCGGTATAGCCGCCCTCATACTGCACAAACCTGCCCTCTTCCATGGCAAAGATGCGGCGTACCGTTCTGTCCAGGAAATATCGGTCATGGGAGACCACGATCACGATCCCCTGAAAGCAATCCAGATAATCCTCCAGGATCCGCAGAGTGGCGATGTCCAGGTCATTTGTTGGCTCATCCAGTATCAGTACGTTTGGGGCTCCCATCAGTATCTTCAGCAGATACAGCCTGCGGCGCTCTCCGCCGGAAAGCTTTCCCAGAAGCCCGTACTGATCCTCCCCCATGAAAAGAAAACGCTCCAGCATCCTGGCTGCGCTGATCTTGCCCTCATCCGTATCCACGAACTCCGTCACATCACGGATATAGTCGATCACGCGCTGGGACGGCTTCATCTCGTCCACGCCGATTTCCTGGGCATAATATCCGATCTTTACCGTCTGGCCCAATTCCACATGGCCGCTGTCCGGCTGCACTTCTCCCAGGATGATCTTCATCAGCGTGGTTTTTCCGCTTCCGTTGGGCCCAATGAATCCCACCCTGTCATTTTTCAGGAAAAGATATGTAAAGTCCTCGATCAGGCTCTTGTCCGCGTAACTCTTGCAGATGTGGTGAAGTTCCACCGTGGTACGCCCCAGACGCGTGCCAACGGAAGACATCTCCACCTGTCCGTCCCTCTCAAAGCCTGCCATATCCCTCAGTTCCTCATACCGTTCCAGACGCGCTTTCTGTTTGGTGGATCTTGCCCTGGCGCCGCGCATGACCCATGCCAGTTCATTCCGCAGGATGCTCTCCCGCTTTCTCTGACTTGCCTGTTCCATCTCCTCACGCTGCATCTTAAGTTCCAAATACCCCGCATAATTGGCGCTGTAAGAATAAACATTCCCCTTGTCGATCTCTATGATCCTCTGCGTCACACTGTCCAGAAAATATCGGTCGTGAGTCACCATGACCACCGCGCCCTTTCTCTTTTTCAGCGTATCCTCCAGCCAGTCGCTCATCTCGTTGTCCAGATGGTTGGTAGGCTCGTCCAGCACCAGGATCTCCGCCGGAGAAAGCAGCACAGAAACAAGGGCCAAACGCTTCCTCTGTCCCCCTGAAAGCTGTCCGCAGGGCTTCTCGAGATCCGTCACGCCCAGTCGGTTCAGCATGGCTTTGGCATCAGAAACGATATAACTTTCGTTCATCTCCGTTCGGTTGTCCCGAAGCACTGCCTCCAGCACAGTCTCACTTTCCTCAAAATGGGGATCCTGCGGCAGAAAACGCACCATACAGTGATTTGCCGTGATGACCCGTCCCTCGTCGGGTTCCTCCAATCCTGCCATAATCTTCAGCAGCGTGGATTTACCAGTCCCGTTGATGCCGATCACACCAGCTTTCTCCCCCGCCTCCAGAAAGAAGCTGGCATTGCGGAATAATTGACGCTCTCCATATGCTTTTGTGATATTGTCTACCGTTAAAATGTTCATAGATCCCTCTGCAGATCACAATTCCAGCGCCCCATAAGTAGCGGTCTTCAGCTTCCTCACCACAGGGGTTGCGCCTGCGCCGCAGCGCTGGATAAAGTACAGGAACACCATTTCCTCGGTGAAATCCATTGCCACATAGTTCCCCGTCCAGCCGTCCCAGCCGAATTCTCCCAGAGAACCGTTATACGCCGCCGTGTCCCTGTCCATCAGGACACGCATCAGACAGCCGTAACCGTAACCTTTCACACTGTCCCACACCAGCGATTCCCGCTGTCTGGGATTCAAATGATTCTGGGCCATGAATTCCACGGTCTTACGGCCAAGAATGTGCCTGCCCTCATATACTCCCTTATGCACCAGCATGGAGGCGAACCGGCGATAGTCGTCCAGCGTGGACACAAGCCCTGCGCCGCCGGATTCAAAGGCCACATCCTCCGCATAATATTCGCCCAGATGACTGCCTTGATGTACGGCCAGCCCGCCCTCGTCTGTCTGGTCATAATACTGCGCAAAACGGCCCCGTTTCTCCTCCGGGACGAAAAAGCCCGTGTCTGTCATGCCCAGAGGGTCGAACAGTTCTTCTTGTAAAAACTGTCCGAAACGCTTTCCCGACGCCGCCTCGATGACAGCCCCCAGGATATCCGCGGAATAGCCGTACATCCACTGCTCCCCCGGCTGGAAACAAAGGGGGACCGTAGCGATCTGCCTTGCGTATTCCTGCGTGTCCGCCGTCTCGCCCCGCTCCCTGCGGTCAAGCAGGCCGCGCAATACTTTTTCCATGCGCCTGCCGGGTTCGTGGGCCGGGTCAGGGTAAGTGATGCCGGATGTCATGTTCAGCAGATCCCACACGGTCAGTTCCCGTTCGGCGGGAATCTCACACTGTTTTTCCTCACTCCACACCTTCGGCTTTTTGAAAGCGGGCAGATAGTCGGACACCGGATCCCACAGATCCAGGTCTCCCCGCTCCATAAGGATCATTGCCGCAGCCGCAGTGATAGGCTTTGTCATGGAAAAGAGGCGGATGATGGTATCACGCTCCATGAGGATCCCTCTCTCCGCGTCCGCATAGCCGAAAGCATTGTAATATATCTCTTTGTCCCTGTGAATGACCAGGGCGCTGGCTCCCTTTACCCTGCTTTCGGCTACTTCTTTCCCGATCAGCCTGTCCATGGTTTCTTTATAATCATACATAAGGCCACATACCTCTCAAAATATCAGATCTCCACTTCCAGATGCAGCACGCTGCAGGCCGGAAGCGTGAAACATACCTTGTTTCCGTCCACTTTGAGATCCGCGAATGCCACGGCATGTACCGCGTCAGGCTCTTCAAAGGTATTGTGGGCATGCATCTCGCCTGTGAGGATCCTGCCTTTTACCGCCTTGATCGTGGTTTCCGCAAAGCAGCCCTCGATCTCCGCCCGATCCGTCAGGGAAGCGTTCGTCACCGTCACATGCAGCCTGCCGTCTTTCCCCAGGGAAACGGACTCGGACAGGTCGGGGATCATGTATCCTTCCTCCAGACCCACTTCCCTGGTCTCAATGGAGGATTCCACCAACTCGCCGTCCTGATGATATTTGTACAGGTCAAAGACATGCCATGTGGGCGTCTTTGCCATCTTTTCGCCCTCCGTCAGGATCACTGCCTGCAGCACATTTACCATCTGGGCGATATTCGCCATCTTCACACGGTCACAGTTTTTGTTGAACAGGTTCAGGTTCAATCCCGCCACCAGGGCGTCCCGCATGGTGTTCTGCTGATAGAGGAAACCGGGATTGGTGCCGGGTTCCACGTCGTACCATGTGCCCCACTCGTCGATGATCATGCCGATCTTCTTCTCCGGGTCATACTGATCCATGACCGCGCCATGCCTCCGGATCAGTTCCTCCATCTTCAAAGCGGCCTTCAGCGTGCGGTACCAGCCCTTTTCATCAAATTCAAGGGCAGAACCTTTCTTGTCCCATTCTCCCGTGGGCAGCGTGTAATAATGCAGGGACATGCCATTCATGAAGCCAGTCCCATAATCAAAGGTGGTCTCCAGCACCTTGTCCGTCCAGTGGTAATCGTCCACGTTGGCTCCGCAGGCAATCTTATAAATAGGTCTCTTAGCATCATAGTTGCGGACATAGGTCTGGTATCTGCGGTACAGATCCCCGTAATATTCCGGCCTCATATTGCCGCCGCAGCCCCAGCTTTCATTGCCCACGCCGAAATAATCCACCGTCCATGGCTCCTCATGGCCGTTCTCTTTCCTCAGATTCGCCATGGGGGATACGCCGTCAAAGGTCATGTATTCCACCCACTCGCTCATCTCCTGGACAGTGCCGCTGCCCAGATTGCCGTTGATGTAGGTCTTGCAGCCCAGCTGTCTGCACAGTTCCATGAATTCATGGGTTCCGAAACTGTTGTCCTCCACAACGCCGCCCCAGTGGGTGTTGATCATCTTCTTGCGTCCCTCTTTGGGGCCGATGCCGTCCTTCCAGTGGTACTCGTCCGCAAAGCAGCCGCCGGGCCAGCGCAGCACGGGCACCCGGATCTCCTTTAAGGCCTCCACCACATCCGTGCGCATACCGTTCACATTAGGGATATCGGAATCCTCCCCCACATAGATCCCTTCATAGATGCATCTGCCCAGATGCTCGGAAAAATGACCCTGCAGTTCCGGGTTGATGTGCCCCTTTTTCACTTTGGGGTTTACATAGAGTTTTGCCATAATGATTCTCCTTTTATTTTATATTGAGGTGGCAAACCGCCTCTCCATTACCTTTTTACATGGAAATACATTATTCACGCGCAATTCTGTAGAGAGTATATTCGCATCCCGTTAAAAACGCAATGTACTTTTTTGCCAAAAGTGTGTCTGTTTTTTGTGTTTTCTTGCACACCAGTCATAAGATCAAAAGCCTGCATCCGCAGGGCAGCCATCAGACCCTTTCGCGGCTCCGCGATTTGCCGTCCGGCAAAAAAGGAAAGGGTTCCCCGGAACGCTGTGGATTTTTTGTCAAATCCCATGTATAATAAACTCATCCCGCCGGGTCTGTTTTATACCCGCTGCATTTTCGTTACATAAAATCAGAATATAGAGGAGTATCTTATGAGAAAGAGAGTTTTTCTGTTTTTGCTGGTCTTTTGCCTTTTGCTGCCCGCCTGTGCCTCTGCGGATCAGGCAGGCGCAGCTCCTGTTCCGATGCCGGACGCATCGGGCGGGCAGCCTGTGGAACCCGATATGGAGGTTCCTTCCACATCAGAGGATATCCCCGCGCCGGAACTGTCAGAGCGGGACCGGAATTGGATCAACGACATTCACTATCTACAGAATCATTACAAGAAATATCATCCGGATCCTTTCTACCTGTGTTCGGAGGAAGAATTCGACCAGAGGATCGACTGGCTGTGCCAACATGTGGACAGCCTGTCCGACAATGACATCTTTTTTGAACTGGCCGCCATCATTGCCGGAATGGGCGATATCCATACAAATCTTTTACCCCCGGATTCTTTCTATGAGTATCTTTTCCCCATCAGCGTCTCCTATTTTGACGGCAGACTGTACCTGACCTCCTACCTGGAAGGATATGAGCAGTTTGAGCCATACCTACTGCGTGAGATCGTGGCTGTCAATGGGGTGGATATAGGCTATCTGGAACAGAAATTTGAGTGTATTACCCATCCTGACAATACATGGTGCAGCAGGGAAATCTTTCGCACATATTATTTTATCCCGGCTTTTTTTGAATGGGCGGGCTGCGGCTATCAGGATGGCTATACTTTCCAAATCCTGGACGAGAACCAGCAGGTTCAATCCGTAGAGGCGTCCCTTGTGCCCTATGCGAAATATGATGCGGCTTCCATAGTCTTACCGGAAAGCTGGGCCTATCTTGCCGATGCGGAGGCAGGAAACCGTGCAGAATACCGCCAGGGGGACAACGGGGGATATGTCTACATGGCTCTGGAACGGATAGATAATCTGCTTGAGGCCCCTTATCGGGAACTTTTTGAAAAAGCCGCCGGACTTCTGGAGGCGCATCCGGAATGCGGAAAGCTGGTCATAGACCTTCGGAGCAACCCGGGGGGATATCTGAAAGTCGTTGACTATCTGCGTGAGGATGTCCAACTCATCAAAACGCTTCCCATCGATCAGACATATGTCCTCATCGGAGGCTATACCATGTCCGCCGCCATTGGCTGCATCAGCCTGTTCAAGGAAGAACTGAACGCGGTCACGGTAGGCGAGCCTGCCGGGCAGTTCACATCCCATTTCACCCACTCCACTCCCCTGAATATTGTCCTGCCGCAGTCGCAGCTATCCGTTTCCGTCTCCACCGGCTGGTATGAGGGGGATAATTTTGCGGGAGCCGTATACGATGAGGAAGGCAGGCTCTACGAGTGGGAAAATACCATCCTGCCGGACGTGTATATCCATCAGGACATTGAAGATATCCGTCAGGGAAAGAACAGCGCCCTGGAATGGGTGCTGGCGCAATAGACGGAGCAGGATGAATCAGCAGCCTCTGCTCATTCGCGCAAAAAAAGAACACGTCCAGGTTCTATTCCTGAAAGTGTTCTTTTTTGTTAAGGGACTTATTTCACAGTTCCTTTGGCTCCCTTATCCGTATACCCCTTACGCGAAAGGATTCTCCGTAGGGTAAGGAAGCGACTTCGGCTGGTTGTAGTCCAGATCCTCCACAGGCACGCCGATGTATTTGAACACCTCGAACAAAGCCCTTCCGAAATGTCCGAAAGCCACCGCGCCATGATGAGGATAATTCTTCTCGATCAGCACGTGGCGATAGAAGCGTCCCATCTCAGGGATGGCGAACACACCGATGCCGCCGAAAGACCTGGGCGCCACGGGCAGAACCTCGCCCTGTGCGATGTAAGCGCGCAGCTTGTTGTCCGCGGTGGACTGGAGACGGTAGAACGTGATGTCGCCGGGCATGATATCGCCCTCCAGCGTGCCGTTGGTCACTTCGATGGGCAGGTTTCTGGCCATGATCTTCTGATACTTCATCTCACAGGATGACAGCTTGCTGGAGCAGGTATTCCCGCAATGGAATCCCATGAACGTATCCTTGTGGGTGTAAGGGAACTTGCCCTCGATGGCTTCTTTATACATATCCGCAGGCACGGAGTTATTGATATCCAGCAGAGTCACTGCGTCCGCGCTGACGCAGGCGCCGATAAACTCGCTGAGACAGCCGTAAATATCCACCTCGCAGGATACGGGGATGCCCATTCCGGTGAGACGGCTGTTCACATAGCAGGGAACAAAGCCGAACTGTGTCTGGAATGCAGGCCAGCACTTTCCGGCGATGGCCACATACTTGCGGTATCCCTTATGCTCCTCTATCCAGTCTAACAGGGTCAGTTCATACTGAGCCAGCTTCTCAAGCACCTCGGGCTTCTTGTTTCCCGCGCCCAGTTCCGCCGCCATCTCCTGCACCTTGGCAGGGATCCTCTCGTCCCCGGCGTGCTTGTTAAATGCCTCGAAAAGATCCAGTTCAGAGTTCTCTTCGATCTCAACGCCCAGATTATAAAGCTGCTTGATGGGAGCGTTGCAGGCGAGGAAATTCAGCGGTCTGGGGCCAAAGGAAATGATCTTCAGGCTGCTGAGACCGATAATGGCTCTTGCAATAGGAACAAACTCGTTGATCATATCCGCGCATTCCTCGGCGGTTCCCACGGGATATTCAGGGATATAAGCCCTGATATTGCGGAGTTTCAGGTTATAGCTTGCGTTCAGCATACCGCAGTAAGCGTCACCGCGACCGTCGGAAAGATCGTTCTGGCTCTCCTCCGCAGCTGCCACGAAAATGGCAGGGCCATCAAAATGCTTTGCCAGAAGCGTCTCGGAAATCTCAGGGCCAAAGTTCCCAAGATAGACACAGAGCGCATTGCACCCCTCTTTTTTGATATCCTCCAGAGCCTGAACCATGTGGATCTCGCTCTCCACGATGCAGATGGGGCATTCGTAGATGTCCGCCGCATCATACTTGTCCGTGTAAGCCTTGATCAGGGCCTTTCTCCTGTTCACGGACAGGCTTTCAGGGAAGCAGTCACGGCTTACGGCCACGATACCGATTTTTACCTGTGGTAAATTGTTCATAGCAGAACCTCCTAAATTGTTATGTATTTTTGATAACTCATTCACTGATTCCATTATAACTGGTTTCCGTCCATATTACTACTGAAATATTTCCGTTACTCGTTGATATCCAGGTTTTTGCCTTTCAGTCCAAGGAAGCTTCCCTCGTCCAGGCCGCCCTCCGCGTGACCGATCAGCCACTTATTTACAGCGGTGATCAGGCAGTCCTCGTTATCCGTGGCAGTGCCGGATGCTTTCGCGTGTTCCTTTTTCAAAGGATAATTGGTTCCTCTGGGCAGCACGACAGCTACCTGGAAGCCCTTGCCGTCCACGCCGCAGGGGGCATAGTGGAGCGTGGTGGCGTAGACCTCAACGGCGGTTCCCGCAGGTACCAGGAACGCTTCTACTTTGGAGGTGTCATAGGTGTGATCTTCTTCCACATCCTGGAGCAGTCCCAGCATCAGGACCGCATCGGTGGCAGCCACATTGATCTCGGAATCCCTGTGGTATTCCAGAGCGTTGAGTTTTGTGTTATGACCGTTACAGTAGCCGATCTGAACAGGCATCTCTCCGTATACCGTGTCAGACAGTTCCTGCATCACCGACAGTGCCTCCAGCGCCTCCACGCTGGGCTCATAGACCACATCTTCGGGGACGGGCGTCTCTGCCATCTTCCGCACTAATTCCGTGAGCTCCACATTGGTTACTACCCTGCCGTATTTCTGAAAGGCAGCGTCATTGACCGATAAAATTTTCATGGTTGTTGTCCTCCTATTCCAGTTCCGCTTCTGCTCTCCTGCGCCCCTGCTCTGAAAGGAATGTTCAGCCGCCGAGGCGTCTGAAATTCCTTTCGGGCGCATCCGTTCCGAAGCTGTTTTTTATTCCAGTTCCGCTTCTGCTCTCCTGCGCCCCTGCTCTGAAAGGAATGTTCAGC
>JAMPFQ010000002.1:259161-260975 GCA_023664345.1 Lachnospiraceae bacterium
TATTCCAGTTCCGCTTCTGCTCTCCTGCGCCCCTGCTCTGAAAGGAATGTTCAGCCGCCGAGGCGTCTGAAATTCCTTTCGGGCGCATCCGTTCCGAAGCTGTTTTTTATTCCAGTTCCGCTTCTGCTCTCCTGCGCCCGAAACTGTTTTTCAGGCGATCACTTCAAACAGCGGCTTGCAGGCAGGATATATCTCCTTGAACCGGGCGTAGCGTTCCTCATATTTTGCCACAAGTTCAGGTTCGGGCTCCACGGTGTCGATAATCTTCACCACCTTGTCCGCGATCTCCTCCACGCTTCCGTACTCGCCGCATGCCACAGCCGCCAGCATGGCGCCGCCCATGGCGGGTCCCTCCTCACTTTCGATCACATCCACTTTCAGGTTCAGCACATTGGCGATGATCTTCTTCCAGAGAGGACTCTTTGCGCCGCCGCCGCAGATCTTAGTGCGCTCTAAGTCGATCCCCAGGGACTTCGCCACCTCCAGGGAATCCCGCAGCGCAAAGGCAACACCCTCCAGTACCGCCTGGGTCATGTCCGCCCTTGTGGTATCCATGGTCATGCCGATAAATGTGGCCCTGGCGTTGGGATCATTGTGAGGGGAACGCTCTCCCATCAGGTAAGGCAGAAAATACACATGGTTCTCGCCCAGCTTCTCAATGGATGCCTGCTCCCCCGCGTAATCCCTGGTGCCCACGATCTCATCCATCCACCACTTATTACAGCTTGCGGCGCTGAGCATACAGCCCATCAGGTGATAGCTTCCGTCCGCATGGGCAAAGGAGTGGAGCGCGTTAAACTGATCCACGCCGAACTTCCTGGAAGAAATAAAGATCGTACCGCTGGTTCCCAAAGAAATATTGCACCTGTTATCGCCCACCGTGCCGGTTCCCACCGCAGCAGCCGCGTTATCTCCCGCGCCCGCCGCCACCACGGTCTTCTCGGAGATTCCCAGTTCTTCCGCGATCTCGGGGAGCACGGTTCCCACTTTCTCATAACTCTCATAACAGGTCGCCAGCTGGGAGGTACTGATGCCGCAGATATCGCACATCTCCTGTGACCATCTGCGGTTCTTCACGTCGAACAGCAGCATACCGGAAGCGTCAGACACATCGGTGCAGTGCACCCCTGTCAGTTTGTATGCGATATAATCCTTGGGCAGCATAATCTTCGCGATCTTCGCAAAGTTCTCCGGCTCTTTCTTCTTCACCCAAAGGATCTTCGGTGCGGTGAATCCCGCAAAGGCGATATTTGCCGTATACTGCGACAGCTTTTCCTTGCCGATCACATGATTCAGGTAATCTGTCTCCTCCGTAGTGCGTCCGTCATTCCACAGGATCGCGGGGCGGATCACATTGTCCTCCGCGTCCAGGATCACAAGGCCGTGCATCTGTCCGCCGAAGCTGATGCCCGCCACCTGGCTCTTATCCACATCCCGGAGCAGTTCGCGGATGCCCTCCATGGTCTGCTCATACCAATCCTCCGGCTTCTGCTCCGACCAGCCCGGATGAGGGAAATACAACGGGTATTCCCTGGACACCACATTGACGATCTTCCCTTCACTGTCCATCAGCAGCAGTTTTACCGCCGAAGTCCCCAGATCGATTCCTATGTACAGCATTTGTAACCTCCTACTACAATATATTTATGGTTAATACCCCTTACAGCCAGTAAGGAATTACCCATCTTGTTGCTTAAGCTGTTAGAATGAGTGAGGCAATAGGTCTGGCCGCCCCTTTCTTGGACTTAACGTCCGTAATCAAGTCAGCCAGCCGGCCCTCATTCGCAGCATTCGTTTTACGCAGGTTGAACCCA
>JAMPFQ010000030.1 GCA_023664345.1 Lachnospiraceae bacterium
CCCCCGACCCACGGCTTAGAAGGCCGTTGCTCTATCCAGCTGAGCTACGGACACACACCATCTGATTCGGAAACAAACCGAACATATGGTATTTTAACTTATTATTCTATACTTGTCAACATGTTTATGGAAAAAACTTCGGCTACTTGTTACAGTTCAGCCATGCAGAAATGATTGTGCAGATTGCCCGTGTGAGCTTGCTCACTAAGGGCGAGCTGCACGATCATTTCTATAGGGCGTCCGCCCGACATGAAATAAGTTGCCGACAATAGTGTTGGTTTATCGGTGAAAATGTATATTTCGGCAACTTATGAATAGCATGGCTGAACTGTTACAGCTACTTTAGAGTTCTCGCTATATCCAACAGGTAGAACTGTTCATCCTCGGACAGTTCTTTGGTGACCTGATAAAGTTCCGCCAGTATCTTCGTGCTCTGCATCACCTCACTGTTATCTTCCATCTTCCCCGTGCCCCGCATGAGCCAGTCCTTATTTATCCTCAAAGTCTGGCATAGGGCATTGACTACGATCGCCTGGGGAATCGTCTTATTCTTTTCAATATTAAATATGACGCCCCGGGATACACCTATCGCTTCCGCAAGAGAACTTTGCGTATAACCGTTCTTTTTGCGGACATAGGTCAACCGCTCTCCTAAAGTATGCATGACTTTCTCCCTCGCTTCCCTGTCCTGGTACAGACATCATAGCATATTCTAACAGGGAAAAAGAGCGTTTTTCACGAACGGTATGCCACACGCACGAAATGCATCTCGGAAAAATATTCGATCCGGTTTTATCTCAATTTCGATTCAATCTGCGCTTCAGCGCCCTGGCCGTATCCAGCAGATAAAGCTGCTCGTCCTCGGACAGTTCGCTGACAAACTCATACAGTTCCCTGAGCACCCTGTCACTCCGCGCGGGATCCTCTTTCTTCTCCATCTCACCCACACCGTTCAGGAGCCAGTCGCTGTTGATCTTCAAGGTCTGGCATATAGCGTTTATCACGATCGTCTGGGGAACCGTCTTGTCTTTCTCCAGATTAAAGATCACGCCCCGGGATACGCCGATGGATTCGGCAAGCGAATTCTGTGTATAACCGCTGTGTCTGCGGGCGTAGTTCAGCCGTTCACCTAAAGTCTCCATACTCTGTGATCCGCCTCCTTACGGACAGTATATAAAAATATTTTTGCATTGTCAATGCATTGATTCATTTTCAATGCTATTTTGCATTTTCAATGCATAAATAATATTTTATTTGCATTGACGATGAATATTTTGCATGTTATAATTCACTAATAAAGCATTACGGAAGGAGATGAATGCTTTGTCAATTCATTTTGATTCCGGACAACAGGCAGGGAACGCAGAGGAGATCATTGATAACGCGATCGATCTTCCGCTGGAAAATCAGGAACTCCTTTTAATGATGGCAAAGGCAATGCAGTATACGCGGACCTGCGTATCACGCCAGAAGACAGCCCGTTCCCCTGCATCGGCTCCGGAAACGGTTTCCCCTGGCAATGGTGGCCGTTTTTAATCACGCGGCCTATCCGGGACTGCGGATGGTATTTATGGATTACAACCCCGTGAAAGGCTATTCCGGCAGCCAGTGGGTAGGAATGGGAACTTTCCAGAAGATCTTTCAGGATGCGGACTTTATCCGCGCCCTGAAAAGTTCCATCGCTTTCAATCTGCTGGGTCTGCTGCTGGGTTTTCCCATGCTGTGGGGCATGGAGGACAAAAACTTCGAGTATGGCGAAGACGGCAATCCTGTATCCCTTGCGGAAGCCGATCCTGAATATACCCAGGGTTGCAACAACAGCAAAAGAAAGGCTGTCTCACGAAAATCAAAGACCCCGCAGCAAGCTGACGGGGTATCCATCTTGCAACGCAGCAAGCTGCGGGGTATTTGACCCTCGCGGCATTCGCCAAGGTCCAAGGGAATCATGATTCCCTGGACTTGTGGCTCATTGCCCGCGGGAATAAATCCACGGACTTCAGAAAGGCATGGTCAACCATATGTATCATCGTAATTATCATTTCCGGCAATTCCATAACGATTGCTATTCATCAAAGGAAGCGCTTACAGTTGACGTTCCGCATCCTGGAAAATATCAGGTCACTTTCACCTTCAAAACAGAAATTCCTCTGAAAAGAGTATCCGTCCACACAGGCACAGGAAATCCTGTTTTCACAGGAAATATTCCCGCAGGTGTCTCCAAACAGAACATTGCCGTGAATGTGGGGAACAATGTTTCTGATGGCGAGCGCCGCATATGCCAGGACAGAACCATTACCGTAACTGTAACAGCGGATGCAGACTGTCTCAGCGGATTATCCGTCCGTGAGACCTCCTGCCCTGTCATCTACATAGCGGGTTCCGCGGATACCGTGCCCTCCTTTCATTTGCCGGAAGACTGCTCTGACACATGGAAACAGATGCTGACGACATACATCGGTCATAAAGCTGCCATATCCGATTATTCCCGTCCGGGACTTACCACCGAGTCCTTTCGGAAAGAGGGACGGTACGCCGCAATTTATGAATACGGCAGACCGGGAGATTTCTGCCTCTTCCAGTTTGACCCCTCAGGTCAACCCGTGGAAGACTGGGTATCCGGCGGAATCTGCAGATGCCAGCTTGCCCGCTACATCATTGAGTGCAGGGAGCGGTTTATGTACCCTGTTCTGCTCACCCCTGTGTACTGCCATCAAAGTAAAAATATGGATGACTTTACTGGTCAATTATGGAAGCAGTGTCTGGAGGCTTATCGGGAAGTAGGAAAACTGACAGCGACGCCAGTGATAGAACTGAATAAATTGTGTGTCACCACGCATGACGAGTATGTCACCGCCGAATCAGTGGCAAAAAAAATCGCCCTGACATGCAGCGCATATCCTGGGCGTGGATATCGGTTTCTGGCGAAATGTATGGGTTAGGATGGCTTACGCTAACTTCTGGAAGTTGAACCATAAAAATAAAATGGGGAGACATAACTCGCCTCCCATAAATTTTTGTAATTATAAAATTTAATTTACTAACTTTTTGCATTAACGACTATAATCACTAACTTACTAATCTTTTGTATTTGTAATCCTTTGCTTCTTAAATTTGCTAACTATATAATATCGCGTCTATTTCACCTTGTCAATAACATTTTCAATCGTACTACTCTCACTGTAACAGTTCAGTCCTGACGGTATTTGACGGCTTGGTGATTTACAGATCGAGGGACGGCGGAGACGTGCTGCCCTGTTCTGTGCGGACGGAGCAACGCAGTGCTGAACTAACTGCCAACTACGACTACGGAACTGTCGCAAAGATATGCGCCAGTTCCTATGGCGCGAATTGCGTCTTCGCGCCATAGTCTGCGTAGGCAGTGGATTTCATCTCTGCTAAAGACGCTCCCCAAAGTCCGCTCAGAACAGGGCAGCACGTCTCCGCCTGATTCCTGAAAGTTTTCAAGCAAAGAATTTCATTCTTAAGCTGTAAATCAGTGGTATGTCTTCTGATAACTTGCATTATACAGGCAATACGGTTATTTCTATCATATTTCAGAATGTTTTTCTTCAAATTGCCTTATCATTTGATGTAACTCTTTTATTTCCTCATTAGTACATTCTGTTCCCCGTTCATTGTCCCAAAAACCAAAATAATAATGTATACCTATTCTTTTGTCTATTTTACAACATTTTACCCAATATACAAATCGAGTAACATCGCCTGTTATTAAAAATGCACAAGATAGCACGATAAAAATACTCACCAGCCCTTCAAACAAATTTTTCAACATACAGAATGTTCTCCTTTCTACACTTATCAGATAATTTTATTATGGTATAAATCAATTATACTCAATATATTAAGTATAGTCAAGGAATTAAGTATGATACTCTTTCTATAATAATTGACTGGAGGGATGTACTTGATTTCCTATAAACCTTTTTTTGATACTTTGTTGCGGAAAAACATCACAGAATATGAATTGATTTTTAAACATGGCATTTCTGCTAATACTATCCACCGTATGAAAAAGGGGGAAGCAATTACAACGAAAACAATAGATACTTTTTGCTTTATTCTTGATTGTCCTGTATCTGATATCATCGAGCATGATAACACAAAATAGCTTCCATTCTTATATACCCGCCACAGACCCTCTCCATGGCTTCATCCTCCCTGTCGTTTCCCA
The DNA here is from genome assembly GCA_023664345.1 of Lachnospiraceae bacterium. GTDB lineage: Bacteria > Bacillota > Clostridia > Lachnospirales > Lachnospiraceae > Acetatifactor. Next base: position 4,193 of record JAMPFQ010000030.1, read on the forward strand.
CTGCCAGGGTATCTTCCGGGGAAATGCCAAGCCAGCTGCAGATTTCCTCAATGCCGGTTCCTTTGTCACAATCTTTTCTTACAATTTCCAGACAATGGTCTTCCGTAAAGAAACGGCAGTCAAATCCTGTCAGGAGTTCCGCCATCCTGTAACATTCCTCGTCTGTCCAGTGTCCATGATGACTTTTTATGAGGGTAACCTTGTATACGGTTCCGTTCTTTTCAGAGACCATGCAGCGGGCTTTTACGCTTTTTTCAGGTCCCATTGCTTCTTCTATTACCTCGGACAAACAGTCGATATTGATCGGATAAATCTTCTCCCGATCGCCGTTTTGGTCTTTCAGATGCAAATATCCTCCGGAAGCATATATACCCCCTTGGAATAATTCCATATCCCCTTTCAGCCGCCTCTTCACATCCGTCTCCGGCATGGACGTGGCAAGGAAAATCGGGCATATCTCTCCTAATGCGATCAACCTCCTGCGAACCAGCTCTGAAAGTCCTCCTCTTATATCGCCTGTCTCTCTTTTTACAGAGATCAATGTCCCATCCAGATCAAAAAAGACCGCCTTGAATTTCCTGGGAATCCTGAAAACAGAATGATCGCCGAAAATATTCTTCCATGCGAAGTCACTCCGCCCGCCATAGGAAAGATAACAGGTGCATCTTTTCCCGCTGCATACAGGTGCAAATATCTCTTCCTCGCCGCTTTCATACCAGTCAACTCCCTTGGTCTTACTGATATTACAGCTGCGCACCTTTCCGTCGGCCTCGACAAAGCATCTGTCCGCGCACATTGACGGATCTGCTTCCGGATAATCCAACTCACATGCAAAAAAGGGATCGATCTCCGTAAAAGCGCTGATCTCATCCGGCCTGTAGTTCCTTTTCAGGCCGTCCATCCTGTTGACCCACAAATAGACCGCCGGGGAAAGCTTTTCCCGCAGTTCTCTTATCAACTGTATATTCTCCGGAACGCCCACCGCTCCCGCACAGACCTGAACATGGTTTTGAGCCAATCTATGACACTTGGCAGCAAACGCGTCCACCGTTGTCATCTCAGGATGAAAGGTTGCCCAGAGGCAGAGTTTCGCCGGTTGGCTGAATCCCTTCATGCACTCCGCAACAGAAAAACTGAGATTGGTCTGCATCCCCACCCTGTCGATCCCGGGAAGTCCTGCCAGGCGTGAAAGCCCCTCCCAATACCAGCGATGTATGGATGCCTCCCCATAGGGCGTGACAAGGACCGCCCCAATAGAAAAGTCCTGGACTCTCTTTTCCACACTATCGCAAAACCGCTCGAAATTCCGGCGGTCTTTCTCCAGTTCAGCCGTCAAAGCCCTGTGCTTCGCAAAAGGGCAATAAGAACAGGTGTAATTGCAGCTTTTCAGGTTTCCCCTGTAAATAACGGTTCTTTTACGCATTTTCCCGCTCCCATTCCAGCATTTTCGCTCTGATCTCCTCCGAGATCAGCTGTGGGCCGATGTAATCGGAAAGCCCCAGACCCTCCTGTGTCAAAGCAATATGATCATAAGCATCGGCATGTTTCTCTTCCAGCCATCCGCATTCCATCCAATCCCGGAGAACCGAAAAATCTTTCAACACATCAGTCTGAAAAGTCCTTCGATACGCCTGCCTTGAAAGACCGGGCAGGATCAGCAGATGTTTGATCACGTACCTCCGCCTGATCTCATCATCTGAAAGCAGTATCCCATTGGTCACAGCAGAGAAATCTTCCGTCCGCTGAAAACGCTGGATTTCCTCCAGCGCTGCAGCCCGCGTTGTCCTGTATGGCGTACAGGCATGGAGCCGCCCCAGATAACTTCTCCCGCCGCATCCCAGGGACAGGGCGCTCTTTAACCCACACTCGCTGAATTTCGGCGACACACTCTCAGACTTCTTCCTCACAAAGCGCCTCATGGACACCTGCGCATACCCGTTCTCCCGCAGATATCCCGATCCACACTGATACAGCGCATACGAATGATCGGAATCCAGCTGCTCCTTTCCGCCCCGCCGCTCCAGCCAGACGCCATGCTTGATATAAAGCGGATAAAGGAAGATCTCATCCGGTGAGAAGGAAAGCGCCGTCCGCAGGGAACAGGTCAGGCTGTCCGCAGTCTGGCCCGGAAGCCCGTAGATAAGATCAAAATTCACACATTCAAATCCCATGCCCGCCAAAAGACCCGCCGCCTCCCTGGCGCGCTCACTGTCATGATCTCTCCCAAGCCACTTTAGTTCCCCATTGTCAAAACTCTGGATCCCCATGCTGACCCGGGTGACGCCAAGTTCTTTCAGCAATGCCGCTTTCTGTTTATCTGTCTGATTCGGCGCCGTCTCTATGACGATCTTATGCCCGGCGCTCATGGGCATCCCCGATGCCACCGCGTCAAAGACACGTGTTATTTGTTCTGTTTCCAACAATAAAGGCGTTCCGCCCCCAATGGTGAAGTCCCCGAAAGACGCACTCTGTGGCAGCATTTCCCCATACTGCTTTATCTGCCGCAATACCGCGTCAATATATTCATCCATCTGAACCTGATCACATCCTGTGATTGAAAACAGATTGCAATAACCGCATTTACTTTCACAAAAGGGAAGGTGAAGGTATAAACTGTGCCCTTCACCTTCAAGGTTGAAAAAATAATCCCTCAAATTCACGTTTTCCAGAGGCCTGTACGCCGTCTTATGGGGATAACTGTACATATACTGAATATATCTGTTCATTTTCACTCCCGCCTTCAAAGGAAAAAATGCTTATACGGCACCGTATTCACCATTGGATGGTTCACGCCGTGGAACACATAACCGTCCTCGCCGTAGCAGGTTCCGTGATCCGAGAAACACACCACAAAGGTTTCGCCCCTTTTGCTCTTCCAACCGTCAAAAAGCCTGCCCAACTCGCCGTCCACACAGCGCAATGCCGCCTTGTGTGTCTGAATGCTGTCACTTTTTTCCTTCTCCACATAAAAATAATTGGGATAGTGGATCGCACAGACATTCAGATACAGAAATATCTTCCTGTCATCCCGATACTGATTCAGCCTTCCCAGGATAAAGTCCACCTGGTTTTTCGTGCTGTCCTTTACCGGACACGCAAAAGAGGGATTCCAATAGCTTTTTTCAAAAAAGGAGGGGAACACTTTTCCCATATCCGAACGCTTATCAAAGAAAGCCACTCCGCCCACGCACCAGGTATCATATCCGTCCTTATGGAGCCCCTGCACCAGATTGCCGGTATCGAAAGCATACGCGCCTTTGGGAATCTTGTTGCCCATCCCCATACCCTTGGGAAAGAAAAGCTTCTCCTGTTCCGCAATGCTCCTGGCTTCTTCCTTTGCCGGAAGAAAGCCTGCAAAAATAGCGTGATGGGAGGGATATGTAAAGTTTCCGGGAGCCTGGCGCTTCTCCCAGGAGCCGTATCTGTTCAGCACGGGCGTGCCGCCGCTCTCCTCTTCCTCCACGGCGGCATCATAGCGCAGGGTATCAAGACACACAAACAAAATATCGCAATTTCCCACAACACGTGTCATGTCAACTGAACATACATTTTCATCCATGCTGGACCGAAAAGCCGCAAAAGGCACTTCACCTGTCATTTCGTATCATTCCTTTCCATTCCCGTTCTGCAGCAGCCTTTCCATCATTCCGCTCATGATCTCGATCTGCCGCCTATAGATCCTGTTTTCGCCGTAAACATCCCTGTGGAGCAGATCCCCCTGGGCATTCATTTCAATAACATACGGTTTCAGGCTCTCTTTCTCCAGAAGCACATCCATCCCAACACTCTTCAGCCTGGGATAACACCCGGCTGCCATGACGCAGGTTTCTTCAATACCTCTGACCACTGCCTGATCCAGATTCAATGCCTTAAATTCCATGGAATGATTGTTCAGATGCAGATTGGTGATCGGCCCCTTTGATAACCGGGGCAGAATATAATCGATGCGGCCATCCTGCACCACCACCCGCAAATCATAGCTATACTCCCGGAAAGTGGCTTTCCTGTGCCATTTTTCCACCACGCAGTCCAATTCCAGCAGCCGCTCCAAAAAACGCCCTGCATCCTCTCCCTCAAGCCTGTACAGTTTTTTCGTATTGACAAGTTCGCCCCGGTCAAGAGCCGCGCAGGTGTACAGCGCCATGCGCCCCCTTACCGGAGAAAACCTGAACGCCGTCACACCTGCCGCCCCCGACCCTCTCGTAGGCTTTAAAAATACCTGATGCATCCTGTTCTCCCGCATAAAATCAAGCAGGTCATCCTTTCGGGAAAAGGTTCCGTCACACATCTCCGTCACCGGAACCCCATTCTCCTTAAGCCTTTTCTTGCATTTCCGCTTGTCAAGCGCCTCCGCGATATCGAGGGGATGGTTCAGGAAAGCGCCAAAAGGCATCCGGGAAAGCCCAAGCAGCTGCTCCCCGTACCTGCCTGTGAGTGCATCCAGTTCTTTCAGATGACAGCTGTCCCACTCCGGCGCATCTATCTTCACAACGCTGTTTTCTATTTCCGCAATCTTTCCCGTAAACGGAAAGTCTTTCCAGTCATAAAAGGAAACGCGGACTCCGGCTGCGGCGGCTGCCTGTTCGAAATAGGCTTTCCTTTTGCTTCCCTCCGAATTTTTCCCGCCCTCCAGGTTTCCGCTGCCCGCCGAACCGATCAGGATGATCCCGGCTATTCCGTCAGCATCGCGCTGTACCATATCTTCCCGTTCCATTTCTCCGCTTCTTCCTGTTCGGACACATCAACTTCCATGGACAATTTCTCCAGCTTTCCCATCACTTCATCGGATAGATAGTGGTGGTGCACATCCAGCTTCTTAATGTTGGGAAACGCCGGAAGCTTCTCCAGAAGCAGATTTCCACCCTTGTCCGTCAATGTGCCGCAGGACAGATCCAGGGTTTCTATCTGATGGATATACTTGCTCTCCAGCACCACCTCCGTCAACTCATCCTGGATCTCACTGTCCACAATGCCGAGATAGGACAGCTTCGGGAAATCCGATCCTGCAAGCAGTTCCTTTATGGTATCCGCATTTCCGTCAAAGCCGTAGTCCTCAACGCCCACATAGAGCAGAAGCTTTTTCAGATTGGGCAGCTTCGCGTTCCGGATCTCTTCCATCACATCCTGTCCCAGGCCGCCGCAGATGATGGTCAGCGATTCCAGATTGTCATGGGCGATCTCTCCCAACGCCAGGTCCATGCTGCCCTTTATGGTCAATTCTTTCAGCTGGGGCATGGCTTTCCAAATGCGGCTGTAATCTCCCTGCATAATCCAGGAAACCTCGCACACCTCATAATCCATATCCCCCACGAACAGTTTCGTGATATGGCTGAACTTATCGGGATCATCTGCGATAGCGTTCAGGATCGGCTGGCAGTCCGCCTCATATTCGCCGCCCCATCCGCCGATGATCAGTTCCTCCAGTTCCGGAAATTCCGGATCCGCCAGGATATCCTTAACCATGGTCTCCGCGTTTTTCCCGTTCTCATAATCATCGTACTCGTAAGAATATGTCTTGCTCTTGCCCATTTTGCTGCTCCTCCTTTTGTTTGATTGCCGTTTGGGGCAAATTTTTAATTTCCATTCGGTTAATATCAAATGATAATTTCATTATACAGAGCAATGTTGCAGTTTTCAATAAGATTTGCTATATATGCGCTACCTTGGGATAGGTTTTGTCAATCATCCCTCTTTCTATATTTTTTCCCCTTTGTAGCCCCATCTTCTTCCAGACGTTGAGCCGCCACTAACTCTCTAAGTAATGTTTTTAGTCGATTTCCCTTCACATCAAGGACTCCTGACAAATCCTTTGCCTGATACCATATGCCTTGAGCCATTGCAGATAATATTGCGTCATATTGCATCAATGTTTTTTTTGTTACTTTTTTCCCAATATTTTTTTCGGCACTTTTCTGACACTTTTCTGACACTTTTCTGACACTTTTTTCTTTAAAAGGCAATATTACCGTTGTCCTTTCAACATCATCCAGTCTTTGCGACAGTTCCGTAGTCGTAGTTGGCAGTTAGTTCAGCACTGCCCTGCTCCGTCCGCACAGGACAGGGCAGCATGTCTCCGCCGTCTTCTTAGCACCAAACCACCAGATACCACCGGAACTGAACTGTTATTATCAATGGTTTCCCCTCATTGCCCTTTTAAAAAAACCAAGCCGGAAACCTTATCTTCAGATTCCCGGCTCATACTGCCAATCATATCTTTTACACTATTTCCCTACACAAATAACCTGGCGCACGTCGTCTTACCCGATCCCCTGCACCCCGCCCAAAAGGATCGTAATGACCGCCTCGCAAAGGTTCCTTGCCCCTTTTTCCGTATATATGCCCTCCTGGTAATCGAACTGCAGATCCAGCCCGCCTTTCTCATTGCGGAGCAGACTGAACGTCAAATGGTTCGGCATATTCCCCGCCACGCCAAACCGCGCTTTGTACCGAAGGTCGGTCTGAAAGGAAAACTGATAGAAATAGAACATGTATTCGGAAATGGATTCCCCTATCATATTTTCCTCACGCAAGACCGTGAGAATATAATGGAATCCGCATGTACTGTGGGCGGACGCTTCCCCAGCCGCCGTCTTCACTTTCCGGCACAGTTCCGCAAAGGTATCTTCCGCATCCACCCGCACCCTAACCGGAACGAACAGCGTATAACATCCCAACGTATCCATCTGCTCCAGGGTCCGGTTCAGGCAGGGCATCAGAAACACCGCGTCTTTTTTGTCCGTGGCCTGGGCAAGGTAAAACGCATATGCCGCCGCGAACAGACAGGGGATCGAAATGTTTTCTTTCTCCCCGTAACTTTCAACCGCCTGCATGATCGTGTCCGGCACACTGTCCCTGTAACTGCTGAACTTCGTCCCGTCTGTTTTCCGGGAAAAAACAGCCGCTTCAAAATCCGCGTCCAGAAAATAGGACTTCCAGAACTCCTTTTCATCAACATCATTCGGGCTGTCTTCCAGATCTGCCACCTCTCCCACATTAAATACGGATGGCTCGATCTCCTTCCCTGCCAGCACATCCAGCACCCTCTGCACAAACAGACTCATACCATGACCATCCATGATAATATGGTGAAACCGCACATATAAAAGGACTCCGCCGCCAGTCAGCGGAAACACATTCGCCCGGTACAGGCGGCGTTCCGCGTCCATACGAAGTCTGTCTGAAATATCCATGTATCCTTCCACCCAGTCAGCCGAGCGCTCTTTCTCAATATCACATTCGGAAATCTTTCCCTCGCCATAAGAAAGCATCCAGCCGTTTTCTCCCTGATATAAGGAAGCGGCAAACACATCCGCATTATCCAGGACTTTATCCACGGCCTCTTTCACCGCTTCCGGCGTATGATCCGGCAGATAAAGTTTTAAGGAGATCGTATTGCCCGTACTGTTTGAGCATGTCTGATCTGTCATCGCGATTTCGTTCTGGGCCAAATTCAGTCTGCGCATTTGCCTTTCTGCTTCCATGTTGAGTTCCCTCCGCTATCTTCCCGTCCCGCTCCCTGAACTCTTCCGCCTGCCTTCGCTGTTATATGATATAGCTGCCCAGAACCGGACATTTTTCGGGGTAAATTTATCAGGAGAGTTCAAAGAGAAACAACACTACGCCAAAACGCGGTGTTTTCAATGCCTGTCCTGAGCAGCTATCTTTTTTATACTACATAATTCCGCATATTTCTACCCATATGGAACCGTTTGCACTTTTTAAGGTATCTTTTGCATTTCATAAATTTTCAACAAAGAGAGGACTTTTTATATAATATGGAAAATACCGCCCCAAATACGACGATGTTCATAAGGATGACCGCCGCGCTCCGGACGGGGTTCCCGCCTCCCAGATCCCCCGTCAGAACGCGGATCTGCTCGGTATAGGTAAATCTGGCAATCTTTTCAATCCTGTCATTGAACATGGACAGCATGGGCAGAAAGGAAAATACCATCATCACCGGCACTGAGACCGATGTAGCCGCCATCTGGCTCCTGCTGCCCACGCCAATGGACGCCCCCATCACGATGGACACGATGATTCCTGCTGCCATGACCAGCAGAAACAGGGCTCTCTGTCCCACCGTGACATTTTCCAGCAGGCCGCAGAAGACCGCCCCTCCCAGCATGCACGCCAGGAACACATAGCCGCCTATCCCCAAAAGATACTGCCACGGCGTGACATCCGCCATCATCAGGACGCGCAGGGTATTTTTTTCCTTTTCCTCGGAGATGATGGCGGAGACGCAGGTCAGGGGCGCCATCCCTACATACATGGATGCGAACAGCGTCACGAAAAAGTTCTCCGGCATGCCTTCCAGCCTTATCATGTTCACCATGATAAGGCCCAGTGCCGGAAACATCGCAAATTGTATCAGCACCGTTTTGTTTTTCAGAGTATCCTTTAACTGTTTTTGCATGATCGTTATGATATGTCTCATGATCCATTTAACTTCCTTCCTGTAAGATGCAGAAATACCTGTTCCAGATCCGGCTCCGACGAATGGATGCTCCGTATTTTCCCCTCATGCATCATCCGGGCAAGTGTATCCGCATTTTCCCCGGAATTGGCAAGCACGCGTCTTTCGCCGTTTTCCAGTGTCACTTCTATAGTGTTTTCCAGATTATATTTCATACATATTTCCTCAGGAACGCCCTGCTCGACGATCTTCCCCTCGTTCAGCAGGAAAATGCTGTCGCACAGCTGCTCCGCCTCGTGCATATTGTGGGTGGTCAGGAAAATGGTGGTTCCCGAAGCCTTTTCCGCCCGGATCAGTTCATGGATCTTTTCCGTGGTGGCGGGATCCAGGCCGGAGGTGGGTTCATCCAGGTACAGGATATCCATCTCTTTCAAAAGCGCTCTGCAGAAGTTCACCCGGTTCCGCATCCCTTTGGAAAGCTTTCCCACCGCCGTCTTCCTGGCGTCCGCCAGTTCCGTCCTTTCCAGAAGTTCCTCGATCTTCTGATCCGGCACCTGATAAATGGCGGCGAATATCTTCAGGTTATCCCAGACCGTCAGCCTTTCATACAGGCCGAAACTGTCCATCATGATCCCTGCGGCCAGATGCTCTTTCCGCGTCCTGATCTCTCCCGCCGCAGGGGCGATCTGCCCCGTCAGGATGTTCACCAGCGTGGTCTTGCCCGCGCCGGAGGGCCCCAGCAGGCCTATCACTCCGCCTTCTTCTATCTGCAGCGAAATATTGTCCAGCACACATTTTTTCCCAAAAGAATGGGAAAGATGATCGGCCTCCATCAAGATTGCCATATATGCCTCCATTCTATTCCAGTTCCGTCTCTACACTTCAATGCCCTTGCTCTGTTCCTTGCTGTTCTTTCAGGTGCCGCAATCCCTCTTCCAGCTGCCTGTTGTCCAGGGATTCCTTCCATGCGGAGACCGCCCAGGCAATGACAAAGCAAATGCCGAAAGAGACCAGGAAGCAGGCCCAGCACTTGGGATCGTCCACCGGGAACCAGCCGAAGCAATACGCAAACACCCCTATCAGCGCAATGACCGAAGCCAGCATTCCTATGGTCCTCCCGGCAATGGACATTTTCCTGAACACCCTGTCCGAGAAAAACAGGAATCTGATCACCATGATACAGACAGAATTCAATAAAAACTGCAGAATCGTATTTGACGGTATCCCCTCCTTTCCCAGTGCAAACATGGTGGAAAATCCCCTGGCCTCCTCCCCCACCAACTCACAGAAAAGGGTGAGCGCCAGCATGGACGCCCCAAACGCGATCATTGTCTGTGCCATATAGTCCAATATATTTTTCCGCTCTCTCATGATATTTCCCCACCTTTACCAGTTCAGGATCCTTTCCTCAATAATCCCTTGATATTCTCCGCATACTGCCGCGACACCACCAGCTGTTCGCCGTTCATCAGCGTCATCAGCAGCCGCCTGTCCAGATATGTTTTGATAGATTCCACATTTTTCAGGTTCACGATGCACGATCTATTGATACGGACAAACAGGTACTGTCCCAGCTGCTGCTCCAGTTCATAGAGCCTGCTGTCGGATCCATACAGTTTATCCGCCGTATAGAGGAAACACTTGCCATCCACCGACTCTATATACATGATCTTCTCCAGATCTAATACCGTTATCTTTCCCTCGTAGTAAACCGTGATCTGCCTGTCAATGATCCGGAGCGCCGCCACCAGCCTGTCAACCAGGGCGTTATGCTCCCTGCACTTTATGGTGACCACCGTGTCCTCCGTATCTTCCCGGATTTCTATATCGATCTTCAAGTCTTCGCCTCCCCCATCACCTGATGCCTTTTATATCTTATAGGACTGTCCGGCCCTGCGCAAGCCCCCTGGCGGCATGTTGCCGCTTTCAGGACATGAGTTGCCATGGTAAGAATCAGCCTGTAATTTCACTTTTCCATTGACACCGGAAATCCTGTTACATTAAGATAGATTTATCAGGAAATACTGATCATCACATCAAAATCAGAAAAGCGAGGTTTTCCCATGCCGTTATTAAAGACGAATCCTTATACCGCAGAGGACTATTGGAATCTGCCTGACGGACAGCGCGCCGAACTGATCGACGGACAGCTTTATAACATGGCTCCGCCAAACAGGATCCATCAGGAACTTTCCTTTGCCATAGCCAGAAGATTTGCGGACTACATTGACCGCAGGGGCGGTTCCTGTAAAGTATATCCGGCTCCTTTCGCCGTAAATCTGAACGCGGATGACGAAACCTATGTGGAACCTGATATCAGCGTCATCTGTGACAAAAGCAAACTGACGGATCACGGCTGCAGCGGCGCTCCCGACCTCATTGTCGAGATTGTATCTCCCGGCAGCCGCAGGATGGATTATAATATCAAAAATGGAAAATATGCCGAGGCCGGTGTCCGCGAATACTGGATCGTAGATCCCGAAAAACAGCGAACCACCGTCTATCGCTACGAAGAAGATGCCGCTCCCACGATCCTGCCTTTCAGCCAGCCCATTGCTGCAGGTATTTTTGCAGATCTGAGCGTCCATATTGGCGAACTGCTGCAGACTCTTTAGCACAGGATCAAGTCAACTGCGCTGACCTGGCTCACTGCTCGCGGGAGCCAATGCAGGTTGAGAGAGGTAACATTATGCTGTGGAACGCAAAAATGGGTATGTGCCTGTTGGCCAGACTGACCACTGTAAAAAGGAAAGCGCTTCTTTGAAAAGTATACGGTATATATGCTCAGTAGAAAAAATGCCATCACTGACGGATATTCCATAAGGGCTATGGCGGCGAATCAGGCGGCGGCCATGAATGCGCCTGGCATCGAAAAGGCGTGTGCAGTGGGCGTATCGCAGGGAGGAACGATCGCACGCCGCACATGAGGAGGCGGCAGATTTCAACGAACGGGTATTTAATTTCCTAGAGAGAATGTTTACCACAAAAAATTAACACCCCTTTTTATATTAATCTGGTATAAATTCCAAGATATCGTTTGGTGTACAATTTAAAACCACACATAAACGCTCTAAGGTGTAAACAGTAATTCCTCTATTATGCTTTAAATTATTAATTGTTCTGGAAGTCAATAACCCCGCTGCAAGCTGCGGGGTATTTGACCCTCGCGGCGTTCGCCAAGTCAGCTTGCTGCCTTTATGTCCTATGCAAGCATGGCCGTTTGGCTCATTGCCCGCGGGAATAAACCGCCTTTTCTCTGACAGCCAAAATCCCTGCTGCTTTTCATCAAAATGAAAGCGTAATCTGCGAACAATGGATATACTATAAGCAGGAAAGTTAGAAATTCCTACTTTCAAACATAAAGCAAAAGAGATCATCGTATGCTGGCCGAATTACGTCAGAAATCACAGATCACCATACCAAAGGAAATCATCGTCAAGCTGGGCCTTTCCGAAGGCGACAAGCTGGATATTTTTGAACGGGACGAAGCCATCTGTATGCTGTTGGTTGTCGTTTATCCCAAAAAATATCTTGACGAGTTCCGAGACGAACTGGGCGAGGTAAAGGCAAAAATCGCCTCCGGTGAGCAGCCTGTCTTTGACAGCGTAGACGCGTCCAGGGAACCAAAGACCTGTTTGAGTGCAGCATCTGTTGTATAAACAGGCGTCTCCTTTGTCTGTCATTTTCAAGTATCGTTAAAGGTTCCGATATATCAGATCCCAGACAACGGGATTCCCTTTATCTCTGCGTCCAGTCCCGTCAGGAGCATCCCGGACATTTCCTCTATCCGGGATAAAAATGCCAGCCATTCACTCCATTCGATATCAGGGATATACAAGTCGCCATAAGCTTTCACATGGCACACGCAGATCAGCCTTTCCAGATACTGCCTTTTGGCCGGAATGCTGCCGGCCTCATACTGGCACAGGATCTGGTCGATCTCCTTTTCTTCCCTGAAATGCCCGCCTGACCGCAGATACTTTTTTAACTGTAACAACAAATCACGATTTCCCGCATCCAAAGACATCATTCCCTTTCCGGCCCGGTCTTCTCCTTTTTCCCGCTCCGAAGTTCCGCAATCTTTTTCTTTGCTTCATCCAGATCCTTACAACTGTCCACTATCATCTCGATCATTTGCAAGATTCCATCAAACTGTTTGTCTGTCATAACCTCTGCCATATTCCTTGCCTCCGATCTTCGAACCAGATACATGATCAATCTACAACTGTTGATTTCATAATAATCCATCCCACCCCAATAAGCAACTCCCGCTTCAATCATGTTTATGTCAAGTGTGTGTTGGCACTTTTTCTTTGTTTCTCTACACCAATAGCCCGCAGGATACAGGCGGTGGCCCGCCGTCCCTCCTGCGCGTCCCTCTACACCCCCTGATAATACTGCGCCTGGGCATTCCACAACCTTGCGTAAGTCCCGTCCTCCTCCGCCAGCAGTTCCTCATGGCTCCCCAGCTGAACCAGCCGCCCCTTATCAAAGACCGCAATCTTCTTACAGAACCGGCAGGAAGACAGCCGATGGCTGATATAGACCGCCGTTTTCTCCCCCGCGATCTTGTCAAAATTCGCATAGATCTCCGCCTCCGCCAGCGGATCCAGCGCCGCCGTAGGCTCATCCAGCAGCACAAAAGGGGATTCCCTGTAGATTGCCCTGGCAATGGCGATCTTCTGGGCCTCGCCGCCGCTGATCTCCACGCCGGAATCCACATAATCCTGATAGAGATAAGTACGGATCCCCTCATTCTCCTTTTTCAGCTTTGCAAGCCTCTCCCCGAATCCTACATCCTCCAGGCAGCGCTCCACCCTTTTCTCCTCATACTCCGCGGAAGCCGCCACATTCTCCGCCAGCGCCAGAGAAAACAGCTGGAAATCCTGGAACACCACGGAAAATAGTTTGACATATTCCTCCTGACGGAATTTCCTGATGTTCACCCCGTTTACCAAAATCTCCCCCTCGTCCGGGTCATAGAGACGGCACAAAAGCTTGATCATGGTGGTCTTGCCCGAACCGTTCCGCCCCACAATGGCAAGCTTCTCCCCCACGTTCAGCTTCAGGGAAAAATTCCGCAGGGCATAATCCTCACTGCCCGGATACCGGAACGAGACATTACGAAACTCAATGGTATACTGCCCGTCGCTCCTTTTCTCCATGGGCAGGGAACCCTTGTACATCTCGTCCGACAGGGACAGCAGTTCCAGGATGGACACCTGCTTCCTGGCCGCCAGGGCAAGTTCCTGGAAACGGACCGCCAGCGCCACCACAGCCTCGAACAGATTGGCAAGGCATCCCGCAAACAGGATCACCGTCCCCACAGGGACTCCGCCCGTCAGCGCCAGCCAGGCGATCAGGAAATAGGCTCCCGCCGTACTTAAGCCCCGCATGGCTCCCCCCGCCGCTCCTGTCCCGGCGGCTCCCACAACAGGCCTATTACAGAAATAATCCTGATACGCCCTGCCCGTCGCCTTGTCATAGGTCCAATGCTTCATGATCCCATAGGCGTCATAGATCCTCACATCTTTCCCGTTTTGATACCGATAGTGCGACAACATACCAAAGCTCCAGGCAAAATCATAAAGTACTTTCTTCTCTTCCAGCGAGGGAATATGGAACATCATATACTGCGTGATCTTCTGGTAACGCCTGTAGACCCTCATGCCCAGAAAGGTCAAAAACGCCATGCCTGTCAGGATGCAGGCCGACGGAAACGCATTCCCGCCTCCCAGATACCGGAATACCGACGCTCCCGCCGCCACCGCGCCCACCAGCCGTAACAGGTAGCCGATCAGACGCTCACCCTGCCAGAAAATGGTATAGATCCCCGCCCCCCAGTTACTGTCCCTTTGGATCTGCTCCTGTATCTCCTTAAGCCTGGGACTGTCCAGCATGGAAAAATCCAGTTCTGTCAGCTTTGCGTCCTGCATGGCATCATAGCGCCTTGCGATCAGGCTCCTCTTCACCGATATGGACGCTTTCAGCGCACTGGACGCCGCCCTCAGGATACCCAGCAGGACGCAGACCCACACCGCCGTCCTCACCAGCTCCCATAGATTCCCTCCCGCCGTCAGGCTGTTCACCACATATCCGGACAGGATCAAGGCCCCGTACTCTATGACAGTCTGGAGCAGGCAGTCCATGACCTGCCAGGGAAGATAGCTTCTGTCCATGCTCTGTATCAGCTTCAGCACTGCATGAATCTTAGTCATATTTTGTCTGAAAGTAAGCTTCTTTAAAAGTTCCGATTCCTGAATCATGAAAACGCCTCCCTCTCTCTGGCCGCTTTCGCGTAATAACTGCTCTGCACCTGGAACATCTCCGCGTATTTCTGTCCCCTGTCCAACAGTTCCTGATGGGTTCCCTCCTCCACGACCCTGCCACCCTCCAGCAGCAGGATCCTGTCCGAAAACCGGGTGCTGGCAAGCCTGTGGGAGATGAAAACCGCCGTCTTGTCTTTGGAAAATTTCAGATAACTGTCGTAAACCTCGCTCTCCGCAATGGGATCCAGCGCCGCCGTAGGCTCGTCCAGGACCAGCACGGGGGCATCCTTATAAAGCGCCCTGGCAAGGAGGAATCTCTGCTCCTGTCCTCCCGACAGTTCCATCCCCTCCTCGTCGATCTCCTTACCGTAATAGGAGTCCGGCGAGTAACCTCTTTCCGTGAAAAAGTCTTTCAGCCCCGCATCCTCCAGCGCTTTCCACACCCTTTCCCTGCTCCAGTCCTTTTGCAGCGAAACAGAATCCCCCACGGTGAAGGGCGGCAGGAATTTCTCCTGAAAGACTGCGGAAAAAAGCTGATACACTTCCGCCCTGGGAAACTCCCTTCTGTCAATGCCGTTTAGCAGGATGCGCCCCTCCTGGGGTTCATAGATACCGCACAGAAGCTTTACAAAAGTGGTCTTTCCCGCGCCGTTTACGCCCACCAGGGCTATCTTTTCTCCCCCGCGTATGGTCAGGTTGAAATGCCGGAACACCTGCCCGGAGGGATCCGCCTCCCCGTCGGCATAGGAAAAGGACACGTCCTGAAAAGTGATCTCTATAGGCCTTGTCAGTTCCCCGATATGCCTTGCAGCCTTTTGGACACCGCTCCCTGTCTTTTCTCCCAAAAGCATGCCTTCCAGCGTTTCCTCCGCCGCCACGCTCCCCAGAGCATCCTCCGGCAGTTCCAGGTAGGCCCTGTAATAATTCAGGTCATTGCTGCCCATCCGGAGCATTCCCACACTGGCTATAATGCTCTCCACAAACCCGGAAAAGCCTGTAATGGCTCCAAAATACAGCACAAAATCCCCGGCTCCGATGGTGCCCCGGAACACCTGCCAGATCAGGTAAGCGTATGCGCCGGCATCCCTGATCACAGTCAGCGCGCCGTTGACCTGGACATACAGGCTTTCCGACCTGCGCTTGGTCTTCTCCTGTTTTTTGAGTTCCGCAAACACTTTATCCAGCAGCCCGTTCAGCCAGGCTCTCATCCCGAAGATCCTGATCTCCTTGGCCGCTTTCACATCCCCCATGACCCTGCTGCTGAGATAACGCCTGCGCCTTCCCAGATCCGCATCCGAGGCGCGGAACCGCTCCAGACATTTGATCTTGGAAAAATTCAGGGCATACTGCACCAGGGACAGCGCCAGCAATGATACCACCATAAGAGGATTCAGGATCCCCAGCACGGTACTGTAGAGCATAAAGCTGATGATATTCTGGACAATATCCAGCGTTCCATAGGTGATCCTGTACAGGCTGCTATTATCCCCCATGGCCATGCCCTCGATGCCTTTCTGGTACAACTCCCTTACTTCTTTTCTTTCCGTATCCCGATAACGCACCCGCAGGCTTTTCAGGAAAAGACCTGACATCAGATCTCTTCTCCTGATGTTATAGAGATAATATTTGCCCTCGCTCACACCCTCATAAAGCGCCTGCAGGAGCATGAACAGCAGCCCCAGTCCTCCCAGCTTCCAGACAAGCTGCCCTATGTCCGCCCCTCCCGTCACCAGATCCAGGGCGACCTTGGGCAGGTAGATCCTGATATAGGGCATTGCCGCCCCCACCAGGATCTCCGCCAGCGCGAGCCACAGAAAGAAAGGAACCTGCTTTCTGTAAAACCGGAAACACCAGACGATATTCTTCGGTATGGAATAATGTCTTTCATAAGGTGAAGATGCCGTTTTTGTTGTTTTTGCCTCTTTCATATCGTTCCATCTCCCTTGGTCATGTTTGATACAGCATACCACATTTTCATTTTTTCCATAAAAAAATGCACGAACGGTCTCATTCGTGCACAAGCGGCAGCATAACCTCCGTCACAAAGACGTTTTCCTCGTCCTGCCTGTCAATATAGCCCTGATAGCGTTCCACCACCCTGTCCACGCGCATCAGGCCGAAGCCGTGGGAACGGCTGTCCTTGCCGGACAGGTAGCGGATCTTCTTCCCCGCCAGGGCAACCTTGCCTTTCACCCTGCCCTCCGTGGAATTGATGATATAAATATAAAGCTGCCCCTTTAAGATATCGATATATACCCTGATAAACCGCTTTGTCTCATCCCCGATCTTCATACAGGCTTCCATGGCATTGTCCATCAGGTTGCCTATGATCAGGGAGAAATCCACCTCCGGCACAGGCAGCGCTCTCGGCACGATGGCCTTGGCATCCACCGTGATATTCCTGGCCCTCGCCAGAGAGATCTTGCTGTTCAGCGCCGCGTCGATCATCACGTTTCCGGTCTTGATCACCGTGTCCACCGTGGTCAGGTCGGCATCCAGTTCCCCCAGATAATCTCCCAGTTTATCCAGTTCCCCCATGGAAAGGTACGCTTTCATGGTCTGGATATGGTTATGATAATCATGCCGCCAGCCCCTGGTCTGACGGTACATATTTTCCACTTCCTCGCAATGCTTCTCCAACAGGTCGTTCTGATACCGCGAGATACGCCTGTCCACCAGACGTATCATATAATACCTGCCTCCTGTCACTGCCACGGCAAGCAGAACAATTCCCCCAAGTATATACCAAATCATCTTTTTACCTGTCTTTCCTGCTGAATCTATCTATAAACGCCCTGTTCACTGTCCGGTAAAGCCTTCTGCTTACAGGGATCTCGGTCCCGTCATCAAAGACCAGGGCTTCCGCCGTGATCCTGTTCAGATTGGAGATATTGCACAGATAAGATCTGTGGCATTTCACAAAGCCTTTTTCCCCCAGTTCTTTTTCCAGCTTTGACAGGCTGCTTGAGCAGAACAGCTTCTCCCCGCCTATAAGGCCAAGTTCTGTGTTATGCCCCGCGGCCTCGCAGTAATTGATTGCCTCCAGGGGCAGCTTCCGCACGCCGTCCAGTGCCTCCGCCAACAGAAATTCCGCCGCCTCATGCCGCCTGAACGCTTTGTCCAGACAGGCGGAGACTTTCTCCTCGGAAAGAGGTTTCAGAAGATAATTCAGCGCTTCCACCTCATATCCCTCCTGCATGTAGTCGGCAACCCCCGTGGTGAAGATTACCGGCACTCTGGCGTCCTTTTCCCGCAGTCTCCTGATCATCTCCATGCCGTCCATGCCCGGCATCTGGATGTCCGCAAACACGGCGTCGGCGGGCCCATCCTCCCACTGGAAGAGAAAACTCTCCGCGCTGGCATAGGTCTTTACGCTGACCGGGATACCGTTTTTGTTTCCCCAGCTTTCGATATATTGTTCCAACAGTCTGCCCTGGGCGGCTTCATCCTCCACGATCGCCAGCTTCATTGTGTCTGTGTCCCCTTTCTTACTCAGCAAATCTCCCAGTACAACAACTTCCAGCCCTCATCCCAGACAAGTTCCAGTTCCTGCCGGTCCATCTCTTCGCCGTCCTCCATGCGCCAGACATTTGCCAGAATCGTCTCCATGTAGAAAAGCTTTCTGATATCCGCCGCAGGATACCCTGACTGCTCCCCGATCAGCCGGATCACTTCCTCGATATGCCGCCTGTCCGGGCATCCGTGATCCGTATTCAGTTCATTCAAAATGAATCTGGGCAGATCCATGATGGCAGGCCCCACAACGCCTTTGGGATCGATCATGGCATAGCTTCCGTCCGCTCTCAGCAGCAGATTATCATGATGCAGGTCTCCGTGCAGGAGCGCCCTGTCAGGATATTTTTCAAACATTTCCGCACAGAACGAGCAGGCCCGGGAGGCCATATCCTCCGCCACGCCATGGCAGGCACAATATCCACAGATCCGCTCCAGCCAGTCCAGATAGGTTTCACCAAAATCCGCAGGCATGTGTATCTCCCGGAATACCTGCAGGAAGCATTGTATCCTCTTTTCCAGGGACGCTTCCCTGCGAAGCGTCCTCCCCGGCATAATACGCTCCTCCAGAAGCAGCCCGGCGCTCTCGTCATATGCGTACACCCGACAGCTATGCTGCCCGGACAGCCGCGCCAGCATCCGGTACTCGAATCCCAGCTGCTCCCTGTTCTGATCGATCTTCAGGATGACTGGACCGAAAATCCCTGACTCCGCGCGGAAAACCGCCTTTTCCGCATGTTCATAGACCGCTTCCGGACAATCCAGATTCCATTTTTCTACCGCCAGATCCATCTTATCCCGCATGTCAGATCCCATCATGCTGCCCCTGTCGTCCATAGACCGCCCATCAGATCAAACGCTCCCTGCAATACCGCCGCACATACTCATAGATGTCCCCGCCCTTCACGCTCGCGAACCCGCCGCTGTGCTTATGGGAAAGTTCTTCCTCCGTCCTGGCAAGGGCGCTCTCAAGGTCTCCTGAGACGATATCACAGAGGATGATGTTCAGATGGTTGACAGGTTCATGGCTTTGCACCAATGCCTTAAAATCCCCAATCGTCTTTAACTGTCCGCAATAACCCTCTATCTTCTCGTTTGCGTCCGCAAAGGCCTGCTCCAACGCGGATCCCGCCTCCTCCACCGCAGCAATCGGTATCTTCCACTCTTCCAGCCGAAAGGCATACGGCACAAAAGCCGCGTTCACATGGAAACTGAACGGCTTTTTGTGCGCCTCCTCTTTCATCTCAAAAACTTCCCAGAACGCTTCATCCAGGGCAACGGGTTTTACATTGATCTTCATCCAGATATGATCGTGCGTATTGGATACAAAGAGCGTATACAGCCAGCCCTCATGGACACGATAGGGCATTCCCCCGATCATCTGATATCCGTACTTTTTGCTGACCGGCTTTAAGAAGTCTTTTTCTATCGCTTTTTTCAACTCACGTCTGATCTTCATTTCTTCCCGCGTCATATCGCTCTCTCCTGTAACTTCTGATCGGCTTTTATCTGCCATCTTGACAAGGGTGGCCCATGCGGATCACATACACGTCGGTAAATGACCGTAAAGAGCAACAACCGTCACTGGGCAAAGTGAACGGTTGTTTCAATAAGTAATTATTTAACTTCTTGTACAAAGCCAACCGCTTGTCGCAGTGCTTCCTTCTGTTTATATTATAGGCAAAGGCTTTATAAATGTCAACCAGACAATTACTCAGAATTTTCATTGAATTATAATCTAAAATGTCCAGCTACCGCAATCAGAAAAATAAAACAAAAACTATTCTGAATCAGGACTTCCCAATAATTCATTATAGCTGGTATCGAGAACCCGCACAAGTATTTTCAGTTCAATATCCGTCACAAAACGCTGACCGGATTCTATTCTCTGAACGGCATTTTTATCTACATCCAATCCTTGAAGTACCAGCATATCCGCCAGTTTTCGCTGGGATGTTTTTTCAGGAAGCTGCAAACGAAGCTGCTTTACTTTTTTGCCGCATATATTATTCAGGTTATCCTGCGATTTATTCTTGTACATTCTATTGGTTCCTTTTGACATTTAGTAATTGCCGTTTTCAGAATTGTATGATAAAATCATTGTTAATATGACATTTACTAGATGTCATATATAAATTTTTATATAAATAAAAGGAGGCTCTTCCATATGCTAAAAAACTTTTTTGATGGACTGCTGAGCATTTTGGTTATTCTATCTTTTACATTTCTAGTGGCAGGCAAGCTCGTGCGATTTGTGAATTGTTTAAAATGCCACAAACTGAACAAGGGAACCATACATTATTATTTGGATTTTGGGGAAAATGAATGGGGAACTAAATGTACTAACGAAGAAGTAGAAAATTTGAAGAAAAGCACAATGAAACCAATAATGAATATTTTGAAAACTAATTTTTGTATATTCAATTTTTCTTTTTATATACTCCACTTGTCGCCGCAAAGATGTACTTTCCTGCACCAATCTTGTATGTATTCGACAAAAAGCCTGAGCCATAATATACAGATTCCACAAAAATGAGCCTGAAAAACAGGCTCATAAATCGTCGGGGTGACAGGATTCGAACCTGCGGCCTCCTGGTCCCAAACCAGGCGCTCTAGCCAAGCTGAGCCACACCCCGAAAGATATCCTAAGTATATCGGATCGCCAAAAGTATGTCAAGTTACAGATAGTAAATTTTGTACCTGGCTTCTCTCCCCTGCTCCAGTTCCATGATTATGTAAGATGGCCTCTTGCCCTCCTGCCTGGGATAGGAAAGGCTTCCGGGATTCAGCGCCGTCACCATGCCGGACACATCCACCACCGGACGGTGGGTATGCCCAAAGCACACGATATCCATGCCTCTGGCGACCGCCTCCCGCATGATGGTCTCCCTGCCCATGGACACATAATAATTGTGCCCGTGAGTGACCCAGATCTTATATCCCTCGATCTCCAGCACCCGCTCCCTGGGCAGATCCGAAAAGAAATCATTGTTGCCCAGCACGATCTCCACCGGACAGTCTGCCGCCTCTGTAAGCGCGTACTCACAGCCCTCGCCGTCCCCGCAGTGGATGACCAGATCCGGCTTTACCTGCTTCACTACAATAAAATAATTTTCATTCTTTTTATGAGTGTCACTGACAAGTAATATTTTCATAGCGCTTCAATTCCTCTTTCATAAGCCTGAGGGCTTTTCCCCTGTGACTGACCTCATTCTTTTCCGCCTCTGTCAGTTCCGCCGTCGTCTTTTGGAATTCCGGAACATAGAAGATAGGATCGTATCCGAAACCGTTTTCTCCCTTTTCCTCATGACCGATCCGCCCCTCTATGGCCGCCCTCACCGTCAGTTCCCTGCCATCCGGCAGCACCGCGGCAATGGCACATACAAAACGGGCCGTCCGCTGTTCGTCGGGAACGCCCTCCAGACGCCGGATCAGGTCGGCGTTCTTGATACGGTAGGATGTATCTTCCCCCAGATATCTTGCGGAATAAATGCCCGGCTCCCTGCCCAGATAGTCGATCTCCAGGCCGGAATCATCCGCCATGACGATATCTCCGTCCTCCGCCAGGGAAGCCACTGCCCTTGCCTTGATCAGCGCGTTTTCCTCATAAGTGCTTCCGTTCTCTTCAATATCCGTCCGGATCCCGGCATCCTTCATGGAGACAACCTCCATTCCTATGTCCGCCATGATCGCACGGATCTCCCGTATCTTACCTGCGTTTCCCGTTGCAAAAACCATCCGTCCCATATTATGTCTCATCCTCCAGTCTCTGACAGCTTTCCTCGATGGCGTTTATGATACCCTCCGACACCTTTTCCAGATAAGCCTCCTGTTGTAATAGATTGCGCTCTTTATCATTGGACAGATATCCCACGGACAATCGCACCGCCGGGACACCTATCTCTTTCAGGATACTGTCTTCCTCCGCCGGCATCAATCCCCGGGCGCGGTTGCTGGAAGCGATCGTTACGTTTCGTGCCACGATATCCGCCAGATCCACATTTCCGAAACCGGGAATGAAGTACTCTTCATTATACCAGCACTGGATGCCGTATATGCTCTCATCCGTCGGATCTTCCGCGGCGCCGATTCTGATATAGAGATCCGCGTCCAGAGCCCTCACCAGCGCCGTCCTCTCCTCCGCGGACACTTCCACATCCTCAGTTCTGGTAAAATATAATTTTACATCTGACAGCGCACAGTCCGCCTGGATCATTTTCGCGATCTGCAGAGCCAACTCCTTCTCTCTGTATACATAGCTGCACAGACCGATCTCTCTGCCGCCGCCCACAGGATCTATGACCACGATAAAGGGATACATGTCCCCCGGCTTACAGCCTGCTACTTCCAGGGCATGATCGTTCATGGTGCTGTGATATTCCTGCAGGCTGCTCATAGCAAACTTTAACAGCATCCCATCCGGCTGTATCTCATACCGTGCCTCTAAAATGGCCGAAGTATCCCCACTGACAGCATTTTCCCCATAAAACTGCGCGTCCTCGCTCCGGATATGGACCCACAGTTCCCTCTCCATGTAGCGGTTCTCCATGATCACGTCTTCCGCCCTCACGTTTTCCGGCAATGGGATCACAAAACTACCATCGTTTTCTGTGGAACGCAGTTCTAACGCGTGATCCGTCTGCGCGATGCCGGCGGTCAATCCCGCCTGATCCTGAGGCATATCAGCGATCACAATGGTCTTATGGGCGGACAGATGCAGCATGACTGCCATGGACACAACGAAAAACACGATCCACAGCGCCAGTGTGATCATCATATTCAATTTTCCCGGATCGATACGCTTTGTCTCCATCTTTTCCCTCATTCACATGCCGACTCTCATGTTATCCCTGCGGACTCTGATCCGGCCTGGGAACACCTCTCTTCGGCGGCTTGGGCCCCAGGAACTGATAATAATACGCTTTCATCATTCCGTTGTATACTTTGCGGTTCTTATCCGCTTTCCGCCCGATATCCTCTTCCGCGTGTTCATAGGCGCTGATCAGGTACATGCTCCAGGAGTCCAGTTCCCGGAAACGCTGTCCTATGGTGCGGTACAGCGCAGGCATCTCGCTCTTCTCCTGCATTCTCTCGCCATAAGGCGGATTCGTGATAAGGAAGCCGTACTTCTTCGGATGGCTCAGCTGTTCCACACCCCGTCTCTGGAAGTGGATCAGTCCGTCCACTCCCGCAAGCTTTGCGTTCTGCCTTGCTATGGACACCATTTCGTCATCTATATCGTACCCCTGGATATCGGGATCAATATGCAAGTCCACCATTTCCCGGGCTTCCTCCAGCGTATCGGCCCAATTTTGCTTTTCTATGATATGGGGCCAGTCCTGTGCTGTAAAGTTCCTGTTCATGCCCGGGGCTATCCCCGCTGCCATCATAGCCGCCTCAATGGGAAAAGTGCCGCTTCCGCAAAAGGGATCCACCAGGATCCTATCCTTATTCCAGGGTGTCAGCATGATCAGCGCCGCCGCCAGATTTTCCGCAATGGGGGCTTTTATAGTCAGTTTTCTGTAGCCCCGCTTATGTAAGGAGTCCCCCGTACTGTCCAGTCCCACGGTAACTTCATCTTTCATCAGGAAAACCCGCAGCGGAAAACTTTCTCCGCTTTCCTCGAACCAGTCCTTTCGATAGACACCTTTCAGCCGCTCTACCATTGCTTTCTTCATGACGGACTGGATATCGGAAGGACTGAAAAGTTTTGATTTCACACTGGCGGCTTTTGCCACCCAGAACTTTCCGTCCCTGGGAATATAGTCCTCCCAGGGAAGTTCCATGGTCCCCTGAAACAATTCCTCAAAAGTTTCCGCATGAAAACTTCCGATCTTGATCAGCACACGCTCCGCCGTGCGCAGGAAAATATTGGCGCGGCAGACCGCTTCCTCATCGCCCCAGAACGCGACCCTGCCATCGGTCACCTCCGTAATATCATATCCCAGTTCCAAGATCTCTTTTTTCAAAACGGATTCCACGCCAAAATGACATGGAACAATCAATTCAAATTTACGCATAACATCCCTCACTCAACTTCTTTCGATCAGACAAACACAGCAATAGTATACAATTTTTTCGGAAATATGTAAATAGGGACACCGAAGTGTCCCTATCGCCAGGAATGCCTTAGTAGTTGCTGTTCTGGCTGTTCTGGTTCTTATTCTGGTTGTTGTTCTGATTCTTGTTGTTCTGATTGTTCTGGTTCTGGTTGTTCTGATTCTGATTGTTGTTCTGGTTGCTGTTCTTACAATTATCCATTTTCTTCCTCACATCCCGCCGCTATGCGGCTCTCATACAGGAGCGGATATCTTTGCTCACGCCCCTTAAAGTTTTTGGTTACAGGAAGTAGTATGGCAAAACGCACAAAAAATTATACATTTTTTCTTGGTACTTTGGTACTATTTCCATATTGCATTTTTGTGACTAAAGTACTACAATAAACTTGTAAGAGATGAACCCCTATCATCATCTTACTACCCCTTATATATTAATATTTATACTCCCCTCATTTTGGGCCGTCGGTTTTCCGGCGGCTCAAAATCTTTTTATACCCAAGCTGCATGACACCCTGAACCAACCTCTCTAATTCACCCAATCCCTGAAAAATTTCACCACGCCCATCACCGCCATGATGATGATCATAGGTACCAGTATGGGCCAGAGCAAAGACAGCAGCGACATGACCGCGCTGAAGATCAGTACGATGATAAGGATCCCGAACACAAGCCACATCCACATCGGCATACGCTTCCGCTGGCGTCCCTGAGGCTCCGCCGCCCTGCCGTATTCCCGGTATTCTTCTGTTCCGACAGTTTCCGCCTGGGCGCTGGCAGTGATAATGGTACGGGCGATCAGTCTGGGATCTCCCAGCGCCGCCAGCACCTCTTCCTCACTTTTGCCCTTGCGGACTTCCGTATTGATATAATCCTCATAGTACCGGATATTTTCCATGATAACATTTGCGGGCACCTTTCCGTTCAGGGCAAGGCGCAGCTTCTCTATAAATTCCTGTTTTGTCATCCGAATCTCCACTCCTCTGATCGTTGCTGTATCAGATGCATTCATTGTCAACTTTCCATTTTCCCCAGGGGCAGACATTTCTTGCCACCGCAGCCCTCAGTTCCACATAGCATCCGCATTTCCTGCACATGCCCTGCAGCAGCATCTCACATGCCCTGCAAACGGCAAGCCGCTCCTCATATAACTGCTCTGCCGCCCTGATATCCGGATCCATGTTATCGATATAATCTTTCAGGGAACGAAAATATTCTTCCTGGTCCGCCATCTCCCTGAGCAGACACCGTCTGCAGAGCCTGCGATTCCCTGTCTCTTTCTCCATTGTATGCTCCACCATCCACAGCAAATGCACAGCAGTTGGACCGCTCCTGATAAAAAAGAAGCAGGAATCCTCCTTTTAAGGTTTTCCCGCTCCTCAAAACGACATGCATGACCGCACATAGAAACGTGCGTTAGAGGATTCGAACCCCCGACCTTTTGGTCCGTAGCCAAACGCTCTATCCAGCTGAGCTAAACGCACATTGTTGCTACGACATATTATCTGCAACATAAAAGATTATAAACGCCCCACGTCAAAAAGTCAAGTGTTTTTTTCATGAAGAACGGGTACTCTTATAACAACCTTTGTAACAATTCAGCCCGCGCCATTCGTAAAGCCACGCCCGTGGCGCTTTCCACTGCCTGGCAGCTTTCTTTACATATTCTGCTGGATCTTCTGTGCGCTCTCGTTCAGTTCTTCCACGATCCTGCTGACAGAGTCCACCATCTGGGAATTCTCGTCACAGACATGGTATGTCTCATTGGCATGGGCGGATATTTCCTCGGTGATGGCTGAGATCGTCTGGATATTTTCCACGATATCTCCATTGGCACGCGCCAGTTCCTCGATGACGGCCAGCAGTTCTTTCGTGCGCCTGCTGATATCTTCCGTTCCTCTGGAAATTCCCATAAAGTTGTTCTTTACCACATCCGTACTCTCAACATTCGCGACATTGCTCCGGGTAACTACATCCACCGCCTCGGATACATGCTCCAGTTCCTGATTGATGTTTCCGATCAGGCCCGTGATATTGGTGGTGGCCGTCTGCGTCTGGTTCGCCAGCTCCGCGATCTGGCTTGCCACTACGGCAAATCCCTTGCCCGCAGCGCCCGCCCGGGCCGCCTCAATGGAAGCGTTCAATGCCAGCAGGCTGGTATTGTCCGCAATACTGCTGATCGCTTCAATGATGGTGTTCATCTGACTGGTGTAAGTGCCCAGTTCCTCCATTTTAGCCAGTACCTGCGCATTGGCCGTCTTGGATTCTTCCACATGGCCTGCGAGAGCATCCATCTGCTCCCGGCCTGTAGTCACTTTCTGCGCCGTATCGCTTATATTCATTTCAATCTGCGCCGCCGTATCTCTTACCTTGCCGATATGTGCCTGTATCTGCTCGGTACGCTGCATCTGCACCTGCACAGATTCCGCCGTCTCCACACTGCCCGTAGTCACTTCTCCCATGGCGTCATGCACTTTCGACACAGAACCGCCCAGGTCGGACATCTGCCGGGCGACTTCAGAAATATTGGCGATCATTTCCTGAGAAACCGCCAGCACATTCTGCACCAGCCTTTCCGTTTCTTCCGTCTGAGCCTTGATCTGATCCAATTTATGCCTGTTGACCCTGGTCACTGCCACGGTCGTCATGACCATGAACACTACAGTAAGGAACGTCGCTGCCACCCTGATCTCCACATCAGGAATCTCAGCCGCCGTATATCCCACCGTCATTGCGTGGTAGACCACAAAAGCCACATTTCCGAAAAAAGCAAACAATCCTATCAGGACATTAAATCTTACATCCATATACAGGATGATAACAAAAAACATGGGAAACGCGTATGTGAAAGGCGTCGTGCTGGTGGTAGTGAAAACAACGAACAGATATAAAATGCCATAAGTGATTCCAATGATGTGCTTGATAGCGCCGCTTTCCGGTTTTTTCACAAAAATAACCCACTCAACCGCCACGGGAGCAACTGTCAGCACAGCAAAGATTGCAAAATATCCGATCGTCCTGGATCCTTTGAACACCTCCAGCAGATACGCAAGAAACAGTACTGTGTCAATGATAGTGTGTCCTAAGAGCGCTGTCCTGTTCACATACTTTTTCTCTGAAAATTTCATGTTTTTTTCCTCCTGGTATAAATGATATCAAGATCTCTCACTGCTCAAAAAAGTACAGGTAAAAAGGATATACTGCAATCTGGTTCTCCCCATAGACCGTCACGGACACGCCGCTTTTCTTCAGTTCATCCAGCACACCCCGATCCAGTTCGTGGGGACTGAAATACCAGAAGCGGTCTGCTCCCGCCATGGTATAATCGTCATTCACGATCTCATGATCGCGATAGTAATGGGAAAGCACCGTCCATCCCAGGTGTTTGACCCCATTCGTCACCATTTTCACATCCGAATCCGGAGTGCCTATGATATCCAGGGTCTTCTGCGTTTTCTCGTCCTGCTCTTTCACCTGGGCGCTGTACCTCTGGTAATTTCCCATTCCCATCACCAGCAATATACAGAGCAGGAATGCCAGCATCGCTTTGCCGAAGCCCTCCAGATGCAAAAGCCCCATCCTTTTCCCCAGATCTTTCAGCAGTGCCAGTGCGCGGCTGCTACATAGGATGAGCAGGCAGAGTGTGACTGCGCTCAATGGATACATATAACGGGCTACCAGCACGGGTGTCATGACCAGGCACAGGAAATAGCCGAAAGCAATCGTTCCTGCTATGGTAAGCAGGCCCACCGCTATGGAAAAGGTTTCGTCCTTCCACTGTTTCATATTTGGCGTATGGACTTCCAGCAAAACCTCTTCCGGTCGTCTTTCCATGCGCAGGACCCCTGAATCCGCAAGCAGTATGAAAACGGATGTGACTGCCAGCAGCGGAGCAACGACCTTTACCATTGCGCCGCTTCCCAGTACCATATCCAGGACACTGTCCATCCCCAGGATATCCGATACCCACCAGTTATGGCTCACATTCCTGATCGCTGTGGCCAGAAAGAACAGCCAGGGACTGTATCCCAGGATAAAGGCGAGAATGGCTCCCGCGCCTTTCAGCCAGGTTTTTCCCCGTTTCCTTACCCACACCGCCGCCCCGGTAAAGAACAGGATCAGCCCCGCAGTCACCAGGGCATAATAATGGGAGTAGGCACCAGCCAGCCCCCAGAGGACCATGCCGACCCACGCGGATTTCTTCCCGCTGCCGATCACACGGGCAGAACAGTAAAAACAGGCTGCCACACAGAAGAACGCCAGCGCGTACATACGGATCTCCTGATTGTACTCCAGACAGGAAACACCAAGGCCGGAGATCACGATGAAAAATGCCGCCGGAAGATTGCCGTACCTTTTGCGGAACCAGAACAGCGCCAGCAGGATTCCTGCCGCAAAAGGCACAATGGATGCCAGATGGCATACGGGAACCGTAAAACCGAACAGTTCGCAGAACAGTTTCAGCCAATAATAGTAGAGGGGCGGGTGGTTGTCCCAAAAATACATGATCTGCAGGATGCCGTACAGATTCGCCCTTGCCGTACCTGTGGAGAACGCTTCGTCCCCCCACACCACGTTATCGAACATCAGGCTCACGTTCAGGCCGACTATCAGAAGAGCCAGCGCATATGGCAGAACGGGACAGATATATTTCCGGGAAAACACCACCGGCTTCCATCGCCCGAACTGCTCCCATTCCACCCGGATCACAAACTTCTTTCTCAGATAACTCCATTCAGCGAATGCCACCAGCAGCGCACTCCCTGTCAGCAGGAAAACATACTTCAGCGCAAACCCGGCGGATCTGTCCATCTTCTCCCAAAAGGATGTGTCTTCGTCACTGAACAGCGCAAGCAGGATTGCGGACAGAAAGGCAACGATCATCAGATAGATAAGATATCGGAATACAGCCGCTCCTTTTCCCTCTTTCTTCCCTTTGTTATAACATTTCCACAGTACATAGGGCAAAAGCGGGATCAGTAATGTTAACAAGACCGCCTGTATCTGCATTTCCATTCTCCTTACAAACATTTCAGCAGCACTCTGCTGGGATTTACCACAAAATTTTAACACAAATTCCATCCTGTTGCAAGATAAGACACGGCGGAAAACCACATTTTGCACTTTTCAGGGTATCTTTTGCAGTCACAAAAAAAAAGTATAGTTTTTATTCCATATGTGATATACTTTAAGAGCCACTTAACAGGCAGAATTCAGGAGGTATCCATTATGTTGGAATTACAGAATCTCTCTTTCCAGGTATCTGGCGACGCGGATTCCCAAAAAGAGATCATCAAAAACATAGACCTGACTTTCGAGGATCATGCCTTTATCGCCATCACCGGGCCTAACGGCGGCGGGAAATCCACCCTCGCCAAGCTGATCATGGGGATCGAAAAGCCCACTTCCGGTAAAATTTTATTCAATGGCACGGACATCACAGAACTGTCCATCACAGAACGGGCCAATCTGGGCATCAGTTTTGCTTTCCAGCAGCCCGTGCGGTTCAAGGGCATCAAGGTCAGGGATCTGATCACGCTGGCTGCGGGCAATAACATCAACTTCTCCGCCGCCTGCGATCATCTCTCCAGAGTGGGGCTCTGCGCCAGGGATTACATCAACCGGGATGTGGACGCCAGCCTGTCCGGCGGGGAGTTAAAACGTATCGAGATTGCCACCGTCATCGCCAGAAATACGCCCCTGACGGTGTTTGACGAACCGGAAGCGGGCATCGACCTGTGGAGCTTCAATAACCTGATCGATGTATTCGAGGAGCTGCACAGCGCCACCGACAACTCCCTCATCATCATCTCCCATCAGGAGCGCATTTTAAACATTGCGGATGAGATCGTGGTCCTGGCAGGCGGTTCCATACAGGCGAGAGGCCACAGGGAGGACATACTCCCCGAACTTTTGAACGGTACGGGCGGGTGCAGATTCTATAAGTAGGAAAGGGGAAACCATGGACGAAATACAGAAAAATCTACTGGAACAGGTGGCCGGGCTTCATGAGATGCCCGCCGGGGCATACAATATCCGCGCTAACGGGAAGAGTGTTGACCGCTCCACCACCGCTCATATCGATATCGTCACCAAGGAAGATAAGCAGGGCATCGATATCATCATCAAGCCCGGTACCAAAAAGGAAAGCGTTCACATTCCCGTTCTGCTCAGCCAGAGCGGCCTCACCGAGATGGTCTACAACGACTTCTATGTGGGCGACGACTGCGATGTCACCATCGTAGCGGGCTGCGGCATCCACAACAGCGGCGACAGCGACAGCCGCCACGACGGCGTACATTCTTTCTTTATCGGGAAGAACTCCCATGTAAAATATGTGGAAAAACACTATGGCAGCGGCGACGGCAAAGGGGAGCGCATCATGAACCCTGAGACCGTGGTGGAACTGGGAGAGAACAGTTTCATGGAAATGGAGACCGTACAGATCAGAGGAGTGGACTCCACCAAACGCTCCACCACTGCCACCCTCTCGGACGGCGCGAAGCTGATCGTCACCGAGAAGCTGATGACCCATGGCAGCCAGACCGCAGAGACCGCTTTCCAGGTGGACTTGAACGGCGTGGGCTCCAGCGCCAACATCATCTCCCGCTCCGTGGCCAGGGATGATTCCAGGCAGCTGTTCCTCTCCAAGATCAACGGCAACAACCGCTGTGCCGGACATTCCGAGTGCGACGGCATCATCATGGACCGGGCCAGGATCAGTGCCATACCGGAGATCACCGCCAACGACCTGGACGCGGAACTGATCCACGAAGCGGCCATCGGGAAGATCGCCGGCGAACAGATCGTCAAACTGATGACCCTGGGACTTACCGAGGAGCAGGCGGAAGCCCAGATCGTGAACGGATTTTTAAAATAACAACATAAATATCAGGCCTTCGGGACAAAATAGTAGCCAATACTTTTTTAACCGGAGGTCTTTTTATGTCCAACCATCTCAATCAAGATCGATCAAATGATCCGCGTGCCCTGCGTACCATAGACGGCAATCATGCCGCCGCCCATGTGGCCTATGCTTACAGCGAAGTGGCCGCCATCTATCCCATCACGCCCTCCTCCCCCATGGCGGAACTCTGCGACCAATGGGCAGGAGCAGGACAGGCGAACATCTGGGGGCAGCCCATGACCATAGCCCAGATGCAGTCGGAGGCGGGAGCCGCCAGCGCCGTCCACGGCGCCCTCTTAAGCGGCGCCCTCGCCACTACCTTTACTTCCTCCCAGGGCCTGCTCCTGATGCTGCCTGCTCTGTACCGCATGGCAGGGGAACTGCTCCCGGGCGTGATCCATGTGGCCGCCAGATCCATCGCCACCCACGCCCTCTCCATCTTCGGAGACCATTCCGATATTTTCGCATGCCGCCAGACCGGCTGCGCTATCTTTGCCTGCGGCAGCGTCCAGGAGACCATGGATCTGTCCCCCGTATCCCATCTTGCCGCCATAGAGGGGCGCGTCCCCTTCCTGAACTTCTTTGACGGTTTCCGCACCTCCCATGAGCTGCACAAAGTGAGAGTCTGGGATTACGGGACACTGAAATCCATGCTTTCCATGGAGTCCGTGGCACGCTTCCGGGAAAACTGCCTTCATCCTCATCACGGAAAGGTCTACGGCTCCGCCCAGAATCCCGATATCTTCTTCCAGGCCAGGGAGGCCTCCAATCCTGTCTATCTTGCGCTTCCCGGCATTGTGGAAAAACAGCTTGCCAAGATCAACCGGGCCATCGGAACGGATTATGGCCTGTTCAACTATTATGGCAATCCTTGTGCAACACATGTTATTATTGCTATGGGAAGCGTCTGCGAGACTATCCGGGAATATCTGGAAACCGTTCCGGATCAGCCCTATGGCCTGATCGCCGTCCATCTGTACCGTCCTTTCAGCGCAAAACACCTGAAAGCGGCGCTGCCTGCGTCCGTGGAACTGATCACTGTCTTAAGCCGCACCAAGGAACCCGGCGCTCCCGGCGAGCCGCTGTTCCTGGACGTGGCTGCGGCTCTGCAGGGAATGCCTTACCGCATCCTGTCGGGCAGATACGGCCTAAGTTCCAAGGATACCACTCCGGCGCAGATTGCCGCCGTGTATCTCAATACTATCCATTCAGATTTCACAGTGGGGATCGAGGACGACGTTACCCATCTGTCGCTTTCCGTACCGCCCATCGCCAATACCGCGCCCCCTGACCTGACGGCCTGCAAATTCTGGGGCCTGGGCGGGGATGGCACGGTCAGCGCCACCAAAAATATCATCAAGATCATCGGGGACAATACGGAACTGTCGGCACAGGGCTATTTTGAATATGACTCTAAAAAATCCCGGGGGCTCACCATCTCCCACTTGCGCTTCGGCAAAAGTCCCATACACAGCGCATACCTGGTGCAGCACGCGGATCTCGTGGCATGTCACAACCCCGTCTATCTGCATAAATACGATATGGTGCAGGATCTGAAAGAGGGCGGCGCTTTCCTGCTGAACTGCCATTTTCGGGAGGAAGAACTGGAAGAATACCTGCCTGATCCGGTAAAGGCTTATCTGGCAAAGCATCACATCCGTTTTTATATCATTGACGCCATCCGCATCGGCAAGGAAATCGGCCTGAACAACAAGATCAGCACCATCCTGCAGGCCGCTTTCTTCGCCGTTTCCGGTCTGCTTCCCCCTGAAGATGCGAAGCAGCTGATGAAAGAGGCCGCCGCAAAAAGTTATGGGAAAGCGGGCGGCGACATCCAGCGGATGAATGAAGAAGCCATTGACAGAGGATTTCAGGAAGTATATGAGGCGGCGCTGCCGGAGGAATGGGGACGGCTGGCGGAGGAGGATGTTTCGCCCCGGGAAAATGGTTCTTCCATCGATTCCCTGCGAAAAAATCCCCTGGATAACCCTCCCCTGCCCGACCGCCCGGAAACGCTTTCCTATGTGGAAAACATCCAGCAGCCCGTCACCGACCAGCGGGGGAACGAGCTTCCCGTGTCCGCTTTCCTGCCCTACGCGGACGGCTTTACCCCGCCCGGAACCACAGCCCACGAGCGGCGCAACGTGGCCACAGAGATCCCGGTGTGGAAACCGGAGAACTGCATCCAGTGCAACCGCTGTTCTTTCGTGTGCCCCCATGCGGTGATCCGTCCCGCCGTGCTGAAAAAGGGCGGTTCACAGCCGATTCCCGAAGGGATGCAGACTCTGCCCATGGCAGGCATGGAGGACCATATCTTTTCCGTGGTGATCTCTGACACGGACTGTACCGGCTGCGGGACCTGCGCCGCCATCTGTCCCGGAAAACAGGGGAACAAGGCGCTGGAAATAGTTCCCATCGCGGAACACGAGGAGAGACAGCAGTACTTCGATTTCGGAAAGCCCCTTCTGCCCTGCAGGGAGGCAGCGGAAAGATTCAGGCCCGATACGGTCAAAGGCAGCCAGTTCCTGCGCCCCTATCTGGAATTTTCCGGCGCCTGCGCGGGCTGCGGTGAAACGCCCTATGTGAAGCTACTGACCCAGCTGTTCGGAGACCGCATGTTCATAGCCAACGCCACCGGCTGCAGTTCCATCTGGGCCAATTCCGCTCCCTCCTGCGCCTATACCGTGGATGATGAGGAAAAAGGGCCTGCCTGGTCCAACTCCCTCTTTGAGGACGCCGCCGAGTTCGGCTACGGTATGCTGCTGGCCCAGGAAGCCGCCGCAAAGCGGGGAGATGACAGGAACACCATACAATGGGTCATTGGCGGCGACGGCTGGGCATACGACATCGGTTTCAGCGGCCTGGATCACGTTCTGGCCAGCGGACGGAACATCAACCTTTTGGTGCTGGACACGGAGGTCTACTCTAACACCGGCGGCCAGGCGTCCAAGGCCACACCCCTCGGTTCCACCGCCAAATTCGCCTCCGGCGGCAAGACCACCCGGAAAAAGGATCTGGCTTCCATGGCCATGACCTACGGCAACGTCTATGTGGCGCAGATCGCCATGGGAGCAGACTTTAACCAGACGTTGAAAGCATTTACGGAAGCTGCCGCCTATCCCGGCCCTTCCCTTGTCATTGCCTACGCCACCTGTATCGCCCACGGCATACGCAGCGGCCTGGGCTCCACCCCCCATGAGGCGAAAAAAGCGGTGGACAGCGGCTATTTCCACCTGTTCCGCTTTAATCCCCTGTTAAAAGAGGAGGGGAAAAATCCATTCACCCTGGACAGCGGAGAACCAAAACTGGACTATGAGGAATTTCTGGACGGAGAGATCCGCTATGATGTGCTGAAACGACAGAAACCGGAACAGGCAGAGCGCCTGTTCGCGCAGGCCGAAAAGCAGGCGAAAGAACGCTATGAGTATTTCAAAAGGCTTACGGCGCTTTACGCGCCATAAGCCTCCACACTCTTTTTTAACCGGTTCAGCCCGTCCCTGAGACGTTCCCTGGGACAGGCAGGGTTCATTCGGATAAACTGCCTGCCGCAGCTTCCGTACTCCTCCCCTTCCGTCAGGTACAGCCCGCTGTCCTGGCGGATGAACCTACATAACTTCCCCGCGTCCTCCGTGACCGCACTGCAGTCCAGCCACAGCAGATATGTGGCATCAGAGGGTGTCACCTTGATCATGGGCAGATTCTCTTTTATAAATTCCCGCACCAGCTGCTTGTTCTCATAGAGATACTGCCGAAGTTCCTCCAGCCAGTTCTCCCCTTTTTCAAAAGCCGCCACGGCGGCTCCTATGGCAAAGGCGTTCGGCTCTGCCACCTCGTCCGTATTTAAGCCGCGGTCTAACTTATGGCGGAGCACCGGATCAGGAACCATCACCGCCGCCGTCTGCAGCCCCGCCAGGTTAAAGGTCTTGGTGGGCGCCATACAGGTGACGCTGTTATCCCGGCACGCCTCCGACACGGACGCAAAAGGCACATACTCACATCCGGGATCTGTCAGGTCACAGTGGATCTCATCGGAGAGCACCAGCACATGATGTCTGACACATAACTCGCCGATCCGGGCGAGGGTTTCCCTGTCCCATATTTTCCCCACGGGATTATGGGGATTGCACAACAGCATCAGCGTAGTCTGGGGATCCGCAAGCTTCTCCTCCAGATCCGCGAAATCTACGGAATACTGCCCGCCATCATAAACCAGAGGGCTTTCCAATATATTACGTCCGTTATTCCTGATGGAATTGAAAAAAATATTGTATACCGGCGTCTGCACCAGCACGTTTTCGCCCACGGTGGTCAGCTTTCTCACCGCGCTGGAGATGGCGGGCACCACGCCGGTACAGAAGATCAGCCAGTCCTTTTCCATGACAAGCCCATGGCGGCGCTTCCACCAACGGATGTACGCCTCGTACCAGTCCTCTGTCACCACATGGTAGCCGAAAATACCGTGCTCTGCCCGCGCCCTGATGGCCTCCAGCACCTCGGGAGCCGTCTCCAGATCCATATCCGCCACCCACATGGGCAGTTCCCCCTCCGGCACGTCCCATTTCAAAGAACCCACACCCCGCCGGTCGGTCATTTTATCAAAATCATACATACGGTGCTCAATCCTTTCCCCATCCCGGAAGAATCGCCTTTTCCCACGGTGCATGGTCGGAAGTCTTTCCGATCCCTCCTGCCTCGATCTTCGTCTGGTCGATCCTTACTTTCCTGCCGTCCATGATCAGTTCCCCAATCCTGTCCGCGCGGATGATGCCGCCCTTGGGATTGAACACGCTGTCCACGTTTCCCACGATCTCCACATCAGCCTGGGAATACTCAAAGGCAAGGGTGGTATTGATCAGACGACAGTTCTTCATCACCAGATTGTCAATATAGCACATTCCCTGCAGGCTTTCTATGATACAGTTCACAAGCGTGATATTCCTGGAATTCCACCCCAGATATTCCCCGGAGATAAAGGAATCATAGACCGTGATGTTGTCCGCGTTCCAGAAAGAATCTTTGGAAAGCATCCTGGAATCACGGATCTCAATATCGGAAGCGCCGTCAAAGGAATAGTTTCCCACCAGAGAAAAGTTCGCCGCCTTTACATTCCTGCAGTTCATGGCAAAATAATCCCCCTTGGCGGTCACATGATCCATCTGAATGTCCTCGCAGTTCCACAGGGTCTCCGCCGCGTTGGGAAACGATACATTCTTCAGCACGATATTCTTAGACCGCCTGAAATTCTTCGGGGCCTCGATAATGGTATCCGCCACAGAAATATTTTCCGTATACCAGATACCCGCTCTTGCCATGTCAAACAGCGTACAGTCCCTCATGACTACATTTTTGCTGTACCATAAAGGATACTTCCAGCGGAACAAAGTGTTGTCGATCTCCAGATCGGAACTCTCTTTCAGAGGTGATTCTCCATCCGCGAACGTACAATAGCTGATATGACTGTCCTTTTCCTGAAAAAGGGCTCTCTCTCCTGTGAAAAATTGTTGATTGATCTCTTTCATATCGTCCTCCTATTCCCGGTCCGAGACTGTTTTATTCCGAAACTGCAAAAAAAGCAATCCCTATGGCTCCCGGCCCTATGTGTGTGCCGATTGCACCGCCTACGCTGGCAGGTATCGGGCGATCCACGATCCCTTTCCAAAGGTTCTCATGGTCATCAATATACTTCTGTATGACCACATCAGTCAATCCCGTATATGCCAGGATAAAAGGCATATCATAATCCACTCCGTTGGCCCGGGCGATCTCTTCCGCCAGCAGGTTATTTCCCTGTTTGGAACCTCTTGCCTTGCCAAGGACAACCACCTCGCCGCCCTGTATAGCGATAACAGGCTTGATAGACAGCAGGCTTCCGGCTGCCGCCGCCGCTTTTGAGATTCGTCCGCCCTTTTTCAGATATTCCAGAGTATCCAACAGTGCGATCAGACGAATATTCTTTTTCTCTTTCTCCAGGTTTTTCACGATTTCTTTCGCGGAAAGCCCCTGATCTTTCAATCGGAGCGCGTATTCTACCAGGATACGTTCCCCAAGGCTGGCATTCTCACTGTCTACGATGTATACGCTCTCCCGATGATTCTCCGCTCCGATATTCGCGCTCTGATAGGTGCCGGAAAGCTTGGACGAGATCGTTATGACGATCACTTCATCGCCCTGTTCCAGCGCAGCCTTATATGCCTCCTCAAAAACAGAGGGCGGAATCTGACTGGTCGCAGGAAGCTCATCACTCTCGATCAGTTTCTCATAAAACTCCCTGTGGGACAGATCGATACCATCCTGATATTCCTTTGAATCAAAAGTGATCGTAATAGGAAGTATGAGCAGGTCCTCCCTCTTATTATCTACAATGTCCGAACATGAATCCGTAATGATCTTGACCATACTGCCTCCTTATTCTTTTTATATATTTTACCGAATCTGTAATCCAACAAAAAAGCTTAGATTCCTCTAAGCCCGCCTAAAACTGATATTCAATATACAAAAGTGGGGCCTATAGGGCTCGAACCTATGACCCTCTGCTTGTAAGGCAGATGCTCTCCCAGCTGAGCTAAGACCCCAT
>JAMPFQ010000031.1 GCA_023664345.1 Lachnospiraceae bacterium
GGAGAGCATCTGCCTTACAAGCAGAGGGTCATAGGTTCGAGCCCTATAGGCCCCACTTTTGTATATTGAATATCAGTTTTAGGCGGGCTTAGAGGAATCTAAGCTTTTTTGTTGGATTACAGATTCGGTAAAATATATAAAAAGAATAAGGAGGCAGTATGGTCAAGATCATTACGGATTCATGTTCGGACATTGTAGATAATAAGAGGGAGGACCTGCTCATACTTCCTATTACGATCACTTTTGATTCAAAGGAATATCAGGATGGTATCGATCTGTCCCACAGGGAGTTTTATGAGAAACTGATCGAGAGTGATGAGCTTCCTGCGACCAGTCAGATTCCGCCCTCTGTTTTTGAGGAGGCATATAAGGCTGCGCTGGAACAGGGCGATGAAGTGATCGTCATAACGATCTCGTCCAAGCTTTCCGGCACCTATCAGAGCGCGAATATCGGAGCGGAGAATCATCGGGAGAGCGTATACATCGTAGACAGTGAGAATGCCAGCCTTGGGGAACGTATCCTGGTAGAATACGCGCTCCGATTGAAAGATCAGGGGCTTTCCGCGAAAGAAATCGTGAAAAACCTGGAGAAAGAGAAAAAGAATATTCGTCTGATCGCACTGTTGGATACTCTGGAATATCTGAAAAAGGGCGGACGAATCTCAAAAGCGGCGGCGGCAGCCGGAAGCCTGCTGTCTATCAAGCCTGTTATCGCTATACAGGGCGGCGAGGTGGTTGTCCTTGGCAAGGCAAGAGGTTCCAAACAGGGAAATAACCTGCTGGCGGAAGAGATCGCCCGGGCCAACGGAGTGGATTATGATATGCCTTTTATCCTGGCATATACGGGATTGACTGATGTGGTCATACAGAAGTATATTGATGACCATGAGAACCTTTGGAAAGGGATCGTGGATCGCCCGATACCTGCCAGCGTAGGCGGTGCAATCGGCACACACATAGGGCCGGGAGCCATAGGGATTGCTTTTTTTGCAGTTTCGGAATAAAACAGTCTCGGACCGGGAATAGGAGGACGATATGAAAGAGATCAATCAACAATTTTTCACAGGAGAGAGAGCCCTTTTTCAGGAAAAGGACAGTCATATCAGCTATTGTACGTTCGCGGATGGAGAATCACCTCTGAAAGAGAGTTCCGATCTGGAGATCGACAACACTTTGTTCCGCTGGAAGTATCCTTTATGGTACAGCAAAAATGTAGTCATGAGGGACTGTACGCTGTTTGACATGGCAAGAGCGGGTATCTGGTATACGGAAAATATTTCTGTGGCGGATACCATTATCGAGGCCCCGAAGAATTTCAGGCGGTCTAAGAATATCGTGCTGAAGAATGTATCGTTTCCCAACGCGGCGGAGACCCTGTGGAACTGCGAGGACATTCAGATGGATCATGTGACCGCCAAGGGGGATTATTTTGCCATGAACTGCAGGAATGTAAAGGCGGCGAACTTTTCTCTGGTGGGAAACTATTCCTTTGACGGCGCTTCCGATATTGAGATCCGTGATTCCAGGATGCTTTCCAAAGATTCTTTCTGGAACGCGGACAACATCACGGTCTATGATTCCTTTATCTCCGGGGAATATCTGGGGTGGAATTCCAGGAATATCACGCTTGTGAACTGTATCATAGAAAGCCTGCAGGGAATGTGCTATATTGACAATCTGGTGATGAAGAACTGTCGTCTGATCAATACCACCCTTGCCTTTGAGTATTCCCAGGCTGATGTGGAGATCGTGGGAAACGTGGACAGCGTGTTCAATCCCAAGGGCGGCATCATCCGCGCGGACAGGATTGGGGAACTGATCATGGACGGCAGGAAAGTAAGGATCGACCAGACGAAGATCGAGGCAGGAGGGATCGGAAAGACTTCCGACCATGCACCGTGGGAAAAGGCGATTCTTCCGGGATGGGGAAAGGATTGAGCACCGTATGTATGATTTTGATAAAATGACCGACCGGCGGGGTGTGGGTTCTTTGAAATGGGACGTGCCGGAGGGGGAACTGCCCATGTGGGTGGCGGATATGGATCTGGAGACGGCTCCCGAGGTGCTGGAGGCCATCAGGGCGCGGGCAGAGCACGGTATTTTCGGCTACCATGTGGTGACAGAGGACTGGTACGA
The DNA here is from genome assembly GCA_023664345.1 of Lachnospiraceae bacterium. Classification (GTDB taxonomy): domain Bacteria; phylum Bacillota; class Clostridia; order Lachnospirales; family Lachnospiraceae; genus Acetatifactor. The sequence goes on from JAMPFQ010000031.1 coordinate 2,137, forward strand.
GGCGTACATCCGTTGGTGGAAGCGCCGCCATGGGCTTGTCATGGAAAAGGACTGGCTGATCTTCTGTACCGGCGTGGTGCCCGCCATCTCCAGCGCGGTGAGAAAGCTGACCACCGTGGGCGAAAACGTGCTGGTGCAGACGCCGGTATACAATATTTTTTTCAATTCCATCAGGAATAACGGACGTAATATATTGGAAAGCCCTCTGGTTTATGATGGCGGGCAGTATTCCGTAGATTTCGCGGATCTGGAGGAGAAGCTTGCGGATCCCCAGACTACGCTGATGCTGTTGTGCAATCCCCATAATCCCGTGGGGAAAATATGGGACAGGGAAACCCTCGCCCGGATCGGCGAGTTATGTGTCAGACATCATGTGCTGGTGCTCTCCGATGAGATCCACTGTGACCTGACAGATCCCGGATGTGAGTATGTGCCTTTTGCGTCCGTGTCGGAGGCGTGCCGGGATAACAGCGTCACCTGTATGGCGCCCACCAAGACCTTTAACCTGGCGGGGCTGCAGACGGCGGCGGTGATGGTTCCTGATCCGGTGCTCCGCCATAAGTTAGACCGCGGCTTAAATACGGACGAGGTGGCAGAGCCGAACGCCTTTGCCATAGGAGCCGCCGTGGCGGCTTTTGAAAAAGGGGAGAACTGGCTGGAGGAACTTCGGCAGTATCTCTATGAGAACAAGCAGCTGGTGCGGGAATTTATAAAAGAGAATCTGCCCATGATCAAGGTGACACCCTCTGATGCCACATATCTGCTGTGGCTGGACTGCAGTGCGGTCACGGAGGACGCGGGGAAGTTATGTAGGTTCATCCGCCAGGACAGCGGGCTGTACCTGACGGAAGGGGAGGAGTACGGAAGCTGCGGCAGGCAGTTTATCCGAATGAACCCTGCCTGTCCCAGGGAACGTCTCAGGGACGGGCTGAACCGGTTAAAAAAGAGTGTGGAGGCTTATGGCGCGTAAAGCGCCGTAAGCCTTTTGAAATACTCATAGCGTTCTTTCGCCTGCTTTTCGGCCTGCGCGAACAGGCGCTCTGCCTGTTCCGGTTTCTGTCGTTTCAGCACATCATAGCGGATCTCTCCGTCCAGAAATTCCTCATAGTCCAGTTTTGGTTCTCCGCTGTCCAGGGTGAATGGATTTTTCCCCTCCTCTTTTAACAGGGGATTAAAGCGGAACAGGTGGAAATAGCCGCTGTCCACCGCTTTTTTCGCCTCATGGGGGGTGGAGCCCAGGCCGCTGCGTATGCCGTGGGCGATACAGGTGGCGTAGGCAATGACAAGGGAAGGGCCGGGATAGGCGGCAGCTTCCGTAAATGCTTTCAACGTCTGGTTAAAGTCTGCTCCCATGGCGATCTGCGCCACATAGACGTTGCCGTAGGTCATGGCCATGGAAGCCAGATCCTTTTTCCGGGTGGTCTTGCCGCCGGAGGCGAATTTGGCGGTGGAACCGAGGGGTGTGGCCTTGGACGCCTGGCCGCCGGTGTTAGAGTAGACCTCCGTGTCCAGCACCAAAAGGTTGATGTTCCGTCCGCTGGCCAGAACGTGATCCAGGCCGCTGAAACCGATGTCGTATGCCCAGCCGTCGCCGCCAATGACCCATTGTATGGTGTTCCTGTCATCTCCCCGCTTTGCGGCGGCTTCCTGGGCCAGCAGCATACCGTAGCCGAACTCGGCGGCGTCCTCAAAGAGGGAGTTGGACCAGGCAGGCCCTTTTTCCTCATCATCCACGGTATAGGCGCAGGAGGGAGCGGAATTGGCCCAGATGGAACTGCAGCCGGTGGCGTTGGCTATGAACATGCGGTCTCCGAACAGCTGGGTCAGTAGCTTCACATAGGGCGTTTCACCGCAGCCCGCGCAGGCGCCGGAAAATTCCAGATAGGGGCGCAGGAACTGGCTGCCTTTGACCGTATCGGGCCTGAATCTTTCCGCTGCCTCCCTGCAGGGCAGAAGGGGCTTTCCGAAATCGAAGTACTGCTGTCTCTCCTCGTGTTCCGCGATGGGAACTATTTCCAGCGCCTTGTTCCCCTGTTTTCCGGGACAGATGGCGGCGCAGGTCCCGCAGCCGGTACAGTCCGTGTCAGAGATCACCACGGAAAAGATATGGTCCTCCATGCCTGCCATGGGCAGAGTCTGCATCCCTTCGGGAATCGGCTGTGAACCGCCCTTTTTCAGCACGGCGGGACGGATCACCGCATGGGGGCACACGAAAGAACAGCGGTTGCACTGGATGCAGTTCTCCGGTTTCCACACCGGGATCTCTGTGGCCACGTTGCGCCGCTCGTGGGCTGTGGTTCCGGGCGGGGTAAAGCCGTCCGCGTAGGGCAGGAAAGCGGACACGGGAAGCTCGTTCCCCCGCTGGTCGGTGACGGGCTGCTGGATGTTTTCCACATAGGAAAGCGTTTCCGGGCGGTCGGGCAGGGGAGGGTTATCCAGGGGATTTTTTCGCAGGGAATCGATGGAAGAACCATTTTCCCGGGGCGAAACATCCTCCTCCGCCAGCCGTCCCCATTCCTCCGGCAGCGCCGCCTCATATACTTCCTGAAATCCTCTGTCAATGGCTTCTTCATTCATCCGCTGGATGTCGCCGCCCGCTTTCCCATAACTTTTTGCGGCGGCCTCTTTCATCAGCTGCTTCGCATCTTCAGGGGGAAGCAGACCGGAAACGGCGAAGAAAGCGGCCTGCAGGATGGTGCTGATCTTGTTGTTCAGGCCGATTTCCTTGCCGATGCGGATGGCGTCAATGATATAAAAACGGATGTGATGCTTTGCCAGATAAGCCTTTACCGGATCAGGCAGGTATTCTTCCAGTTCTTCCTCCCGAAAATGGCAGTTCAGCAGGAAAGCGCCGCCCTCTTTCAGATCCTGCACCATATCGTATTTATGCAGATAGACGGGGTTGTGACATGCCACGAGATCCGCGTGCTGCACCAGGTATGCGCTGTGTATGGGACTTTTGCCGAAGCGCAAGTGGGAGATGGTGAGCCCCCGGGATTTTTTAGAGTCATATTCAAAATAGCCCTGTGCCGACAGTTCCGTATTGTCCCCGATGATCTTGATGATATTTTTGGTGGCGCTGACCGTGCCATCCCCGCCCAGGCCCCAGAATTTGCAGGCCGTCAGGTCAGGGGGCGCGGTATTGGCGATGGGCGGTACGGAAAGCGACAGATGGGTAACGTCGTCCTCGATCCCCACTGTGAAATCTGAATGGATAGTATTGAGATACACGGCGGCAATCTGCGCCGGAGTGGTATCCTTGGAACTTAGGCCGTATCTGCCCGACAGGATGCGGTAAGGCATTCCCTGCAGAGCCGCAGCCACGTCCAGGAACAGCGGCTCGCCGGGAGCGCCGGGTTCCTTGGTGCGGCTTAAGACAGTGATCAGTTCCACGGACGCAGGCAGCGCCGCTTTCAGGTGTTTTGCGCTGAAAGGACGGTACAGATGGACGGCGATCAGGCCATAGGGCTGATCCGGAACGGTTTCCAGATATTCCCGGATAGTCTCGCAGACGCTTCCCATAGCAATAATAACATGTGTTGCACAAGGATTGCCATAATAGTTGAACAGGCCATAATCCGTTCCGATGGCCCGGTTGATCTTGGCAAGCTGTTTTTCCACAATGCCGGGAAGCGCAAGATAGACAGGATTGGAGGCCTCCCTGGCCTGGAAGAAGATATCGGGATTCTGGGCGGAGCCGTAGACCTTTCCGTGATGAGGATGAAGGCAGTTTTCCCGGAAGCGTGCCACGGACTCCATGGAAAGCATGGATTTCAGTGTCCCGTAATCCCAGACTCTCACTTTGTGCAGCTCATGGGAGGTGCGGAAACCGTCAAAGAAGTTCAGGAAGGGGACGCGCCCCTCTATGGCGGCAAGATGGGATACGGGGGACAGATCCATGGTCTCCTGGACGCTGCCGCAGGCAAAGATAGCGCAGCCGGTCTGGCGGCATGCGAAAATATCGGAATGGTCTCCGAAGATGGAGAGGGCGTGGGTGGCGATGGATCTGGCGGCCACATGGATCACGCCCGGGAGCAGTTCCCCTGCCATGCGGTACAGAGCAGGCAGCATCAGGAGCAGGCCCTGGGAGGAAGTAAAGGTAGTGGCGAGGGCGCCGCTTAAGAGGGCGCCGTGGACGGCGCTGGCGGCTCCCGCCTCCGACTGCATCTGGGCTATGGTCATGGGCTGCCCCCAGATGTTCGCCTGTCCTGCTCCTGCCCATTGGTCGCAGAGTTCCGCCATGGGGGAGGAGGGCGTGATGGGATAGATGGCGGCCACTTCGCTGTAAGCATAGGCCACATGGGCGGCGGCATGATTGCCGTCTATGGTACGCAGGGCACGCGGATCATTTGATCGATCTTGATTGAGATGGTTGGACATAAAAAGACCTCCGGTTAAAAAAGTATTGGCTACTATTTTGTCCCGAAGGCCTGATATTTATGTTGTTATTTTAAAAATCCGTTCACGATCTGGGCTTCCGCCTGCTCCTCGGTAAGTCCCAGGGTCATCAGTTTGACGATCTGTTCGCCGGCGATCTTCCCGATGGCCGCTTCGTGGATCAGTTCCGCGTCCAGGTCGTTGGCGGTGATCTCCGGTATGGCACTGATCCTGGCCCGGTCCATGATGATGCCGTCGCACTCGGAATGTCCGGCACAGCGGTTGTTGCCGTTGATCTTGGAGAGGAACAGCTGCCTGGAATCATCCCTGGCCACGGAGCGGGAGATGATGTTGGCGCTGGAGCCCACGCCGTTCAAGTCCACCTGGAAAGCGGTCTCTGCGGTCTGGCTGCCATGGGTCATCAGCTTCTCGGTGACGATCAGCTTCGCGCCGTCCGAGAGGGTGGCAGTGGTGGAGCGTTTGGTGGAGTCCACTCCTCTGATCTGTACGGTCTCCATTTCCATGAAACTGTTCTCTCCCAGTTCCACCACGGTCTCAGGGTTCATGATGCGCTCCCCTTTGCCGTCGCCGCTGCCATAGTGTTTTTCCACATATTTTACATGGGAGTTCTTCCCGATAAAGAAAGAATGTACGCCGTCGTGGCGGCTGTCGCTGTCGCCGCTGTTGTGGATGCCGCAGCCCGCTACGATGGTGACATCGCAGTCGTCGCCCACATAGAAGTCGTTGTAGACCATCTCGGTGAGGCCGCTCTGGCTGAGCAGAACGGGAATGTGAACGCTTTCCTTTTTGGTACCGGGCTTGATGATGATATCGATGCCCTGCTTATCTTCCTTGGTGACGATATCGATATGAGCGGTGGTGGAGCGGTCAACACTCTTCCCGTTAGCGCGGATATTGTATGCCCCGGCGGGCATCTCATGAAGCCCGGCCACCTGTTCCAGTAGATTTTTCTGTATTTCGTCCATGGTTTCCCCTTTCCTACTTATAGAATCTGCACCCGCCCGTACCGTTCAAAAGTTCGGGGAGTATGTCCTCCCTGTGGCCTCTCGCCTGTATGGAACCGCCTGCCAGGACCACGATCTCATCCGCAATGTTTAAAATGCGCTCCTGATGGGAGATGATGATGAGGGAGTTGTCGGTGGCGCTGTGCAGCTCCTCGAATACATCGATCAGGTTATTGAAGCTCCACAGGTCGATGCCCGCTTCCGGTTCGTCAAACACCGTCAGGGGCGTATTTCTGGCGATGACGGTGGCAATCTCGATACGTTTTAACTCCCCGCCGGACAGGCTGGCGTCCACATCCCGGTTGATGTAATCCCTGGCGCAGAGCCCCACTCTGGAGAGATGATCGCAGGCGGCGGAGAAGTTGATGTTATTGCCCGCAGCCAGCGTGATCAGATCCCTGACCTTGATGCCCTTGAACCGCACGGGCTGCTGGAAAGCAAAACTGATGCCCAGATTGGCCCGTTCTGTGATGGACAGTTCTGTGATGTCCGTGCCATTGAATAAAATTTTACCGGAAGTGGGCTTTTCGATCCCCATGATCAGCTTGGCGAGGGTGGATTTCCCGCCGCCGTTAGGCCCGGTGATGGCGATAAAGGCATGATCCTCGAAAGTCAGGTCTATGTTTTTGATGATCTCTTTTTGGGAATCCGCGTCGCCAGATACCTGGAAAGAGAGATTCTGTAATTCCAACATAATGGATACCTCCTGAATTCTGCCTGTTAAGTGGCTCTTAAAGTATATCACATATGGAATAAAAACTATACTTTTTTTTTGTGACTGCAAAAGATACCCTGAAAAGTGCAAAATGTGGTTTTCCGCCGTGTCTTATCTTGCAACAGGATGGAATTTGTGTTAAAATTTTGTGGTAAATCCCAGCAGAGTGCTGCTGAAATGTTTGTAAGGAGAATGGAAATGCAGATACAGGCGGTCTTGTTAACATTACTGATCCCGCTTTTGCCCTATGTACTGTGGAAATGTTATAACAAAGGGAAGAAAGAGGGAAAAGGAGCGGCTGTATTCCGATATCTTATCTATCTGATGATCGTTGCCTTTCTGTCCGCAATCCTGCTTGCGCTGTTCAGTGACGAAGACACATCCTTTTGGGAGAAGATGGACAGATCCGCCGGGTTTGCGCTGAAGTATGTTTTCCTGCTGACAGGGAGTGCGCTGCTGGTGGCATTCGCTGAATGGAGTTATCTGAGAAAGAAGTTTGTGATCCGGGTGGAATGGGAGCAGTTCGGGCGATGGAAGCCGGTGGTGTTTTCCCGGAAATATATCTGTCCCGTTCTGCCATATGCGCTGGCTCTTCTGATAGTCGGCCTGAACGTGAGCCTGATGTTCGATAACGTGGTGTGGGGGGACGAAGCGTTCTCCACAGGTACGGCAAGGGCGAATCTGTACGGCATCCTGCAGATCATGTATTTTTGGGACAACCACCCGCCCCTCTACTATTATTGGCTGAAACTGTTCTGCGAACTGTTCGGTTTTACGGTTCCCGTATGCCATCTGGCATCCATTGTGCCTTTTGCGGCAGGAATCCTGCTGGCGCTGTTCTGGTTCCGCAAAAGGTACGGCAATCTTCCGGCGGCATTTTTCATCGTGATCTCCGGCCTTGGTGTTTCCTGTCTGGAGTACAATCAGGAGATCCGTATGTACGCGCTGGCGTTCTTCTGTGTGGCAGCCTGTTTTTACTGTTCTGCCCGTGTGATCGGCAGCGGGAAGAAATCCGCGTGGGTCGGCATGGTCCTCTGGGGGCTGGCTGGTGCCTACTCCCATTATTATGCCCTGGTGACTGCGGGGCTGATCCTGTTCTTTACCGGGGCGGCGGTGTGGGTAAGGAAACGGGGAAAAACCTGGCTGAAAGGCGCGGGAGCCATTCTCGCCTTTATCCTGGGATACAGTCCCTGGCTGTTCTTTCTGGCCACAGCGATCAGGAATGTGAGCCATAACTGGTGGGTATCGGATATCCTGGGGATGGACAGTGTCCTGGATATGGTACTGGGAAGCGGCGCAATGGTAAAGGTCGTTGCTCCGCTGCTGGCAGTCACATCCGTTTTCATACTGCTTGCGGATTCAGGGGTCCTGCGCATGGAAAGACGACCGGAAGAGGTTTTGCTGGAAGTCCATACGCCAAATATGAAACAGTGGAAGGACGAAACCTTTTCCATAGCGGTGGGCCTGCTTACCATAGCAGGAACGATTGCTTTCGGCTATTTCCTGTGCCTGGTCATGACACCCGTGCTGGTAGCCCGTTATATGTATCCATTGAGCGCAGTCACACTCTGCCTGCTCATCCTATGTAGCAGCCGCGCACTGGCACTGCTGAAAGATCTGGGGAAAAGGATGGGGCTTTTGCATCTGGAGGGCTTCGGCAAAGCGATGCTGGCATTCCTGCTCTGTATATTGCTGGTGATGGGAATGGGAAATTACCAGAGGTACAGCGCCCAGGTGAAAGAGCAGGACGAGAAAACGCAGAAGACCCTGGATATCATAGGCACTCCGGATTCGGATGTGAAAATGGTGACGAATGGGGTCAAACACCTGGGATGGACGGTGCTTTCCCATTACTATCGCGATCATGAGATCGTGAATGACGATTATACCATGGCGGGAGCAGACCGCTTCTGGTATTTCAGTCCCCACGAACTGGATCGGGGTGTGCTGGATGAACTGAAGAAAAGCGGCGTGTCCGTGACGGTCTATGGGGAGAACCAGATTGCAGTATATCCTTTTTACCTGTACTTTTTTGAGCAGTGAGAGATCTTGATATCATTTATACCAGGAGGAAAAAAACATGAAATTTTCAGAGAAAAAGTATGTGAACAGGACAGCGCTCTTAGGACACACTATCATTGACACAGTACTGTTTCTTGCGTATCTGCTGGAGGTGTTCAAAGGATCCAGGACGATCGGATATTTTGCAATCTTTGCTGTGCTGACAGTTGCTCCCGTGGCGGTTGAGTGGGTTATTTTTGTGAAAAAACCGGAAAGCGGCGCTATCAAGCACATCATTGGAATCACTTATGGCATTTTATATCTGTTCGTTGTTTTCACTACCACCAGCACGACGCCTTTCACATACGCGTTTCCCATGTTTTTTGTTATCATCCTGTATATGGATGTAAGATTTAATGTCCTGATAGGATTGTTTGCTTTTTTCGGAAATGTGGCTTTTGTGGTCTACCACGCAATGACGGTGGGATATACGGCGGCTGAGATTCCTGATGTGGAGATCAGGGTGGCAGCGACGTTCCTTACTGTAGTGTTCATGGTCATGACGACCGTGGCAGTGACCAGGGTCAACAGGCATAAATTGGATCAGATCAAGGCTCAGACGGAAGAAACGGAAAGGCTGGTGCAGAATGTGCTGGCGGTTTCTCAGGAAATGATCGCCAATATTTCTGAAGTCGCCCGGCAGATGTCCGACCTGGGCGGTTCTGTGTCGAAAGTGCATGACGCCATGGGAGAAGTGACTACGGGCAGTGTGGAGACGGCGGAATCTGTGCAGGTGCAGATGCAGCGTACCGAGCAGATACAGGCACATATCGGCAAGGTAAGAGATACGGCGGCGCAGATTGAAATGAATATAAGCGATACGGCGCAGAAAGTGACTACAGGCCGGGAGCAGATGGATGCTCTCGCAGGCCATGTGGAAGAATCCAAGACGGCCAATGCGCAGGTACTGGCTAAAATGGAGGAACTGGGCACTTACACCAGTCAGATGAACACCATCATTGAAGCGATCAGCAGTATTGCGGACAATACCAGCCTGCTGGCATTGAACGCTTCCATTGAGGCGGCCCGGGCGGGCGCTGCGGGCAAGGGATTTGCCGTAGTGGCAAGCCAGATCGCGGAGCTGGCGAACCAGACGCAGACGGCCACCACCAATATCACGGGCCTGATCGGAAACATCAATCAGGAACTGGAGCATGTATCCGAGGCGGTGGATGTAGTTACCCGGAGCAATGTCGCGAATGTTGAGAGTACGGATGTGGTAAAGAACAACTTTATGGGAATTTCCAGAGGAACGGAAGATATCAGCAGGCGCACGAAAGAACTGCTGGCCGTCATCGAGGAACTGGCGCGTGCCAATGGAGATATCGTGGAAAATATCCAGACGATCTCAGCCATCACCGAGGAAATATCCGCCCATGCCAATGAGACATACCATGTCTGTGACGAGAATTCCCAGATGGTGGACTCTGTCAGCAGGATCGTGGAAGAACTGAACGAGAGCGCACAGAAGATCCAGCAGAATATGTAAAGAAAGCTGCCAGGCAGTGGAAAGCGCCACGGGCGTGGCTTTACGAATGGCGCGGGCTGAATTGTTACAAAGGTTGTTATAAGAGTACCCGTTCTTCATGAAAAAAACACTTGACTTTTTGACGTGGGGCGTTTATAATCTTTTATGTTGCAGATAATATGTCGTAGCAACAATGTGCGTTTAGCTCAGCTGGATAGAGCGTTTGGCTACGGACCAAAAGGTCGGGGGTTCGAATCCTCTAACGCACGTTTCTATGTGCGGTCATGCATGTCGTTTTGAGGAGCGGGAAAACCTTAAAAGGAGGATTCCTGCTTCTTTTTTATCAGGAGCGGTCCAACTGCTGTGCATTTGCTGTGGATGGTGGAGCATACAATGGAGAAAGAGACAGGGAATCGCAGGCTCTGCAGACGGTGTCTGCTCAGGGAGATGGCGGACCAGGAAGAATATTTTCGTTCCCTGAAAGATTATATCGATAACATGGATCCGGATATCAGGGCGGCAGAGCAGTTATATGAGGAGCGGCTTGCCGTTTGCAGGGCATGTGAGATGCTGCTGCAGGGCATGTGCAGGAAATGCGGATGCTATGTGGAACTGAGGGCTGCGGTGGCAAGAAATGTCTGCCCCTGGGGAAAATGGAAAGTTGACAATGAATGCATCTGATACAGCAACGATCAGAGGAGTGGAGATTCGGATGACAAAACAGGAATTTATAGAGAAGCTGCGCCTTGCCCTGAACGGAAAGGTGCCCGCAAATGTTATCATGGAAAATATCCGGTACTATGAGGATTATATCAATACGGAAGTCCGCAAGGGCAAAAGTGAGGAAGAGGTGCTGGCGGCGCTGGGAGATCCCAGACTGATCGCCCGTACCATTATCACTGCCAGCGCCCAGGCGGAAACTGTCGGAACAGAAGAATACCGGGAATACGGCAGGGCGGCGGAGCCTCAGGGACGCCAGCGGAAGCGTATGCCGATGTGGATGTGGCTTGTGTTCGGGATCCTTATCATCGTACTGATCTTCAGCGCGGTCATGTCGCTGCTGTCTTTGCTCTGGCCCATACTGGTACCTATGATCATCATCATGGCGGTGATGGGCGTGGTGAAATTTTTCAGGGATTGGGTGAATTAGAGAGGTTGGTTCAGGGTGTCATGCAGCTTGGGTATAAAAAGATTTTGAGCCGCCGGAAAACCGACGGCCCAAAATGAGGGGAGTATAAATATTAATATATAAGGGGTAGTAAGATGATGATAGGGGTTCATCTCTTACAAGTTTATTGTAGTACTTTAGTCACAAAAATGCAATATGGAAATAGTACCAAAGTACCAAGAAAAAATGTATAATTTTTTGTGCGTTTTGCCATACTACTTCCTGTAACCAAAAACTTTAAGGGGCGTGAGCAAAGATATCCGCTCCTGTATGAGAGCCGCATAGCGGCGGGATGTGAGGAAGAAAATGGATAATTGTAAGAACAGCAACCAGAACAACAATCAGAATCAGAACAACCAGAACCAGAACAATCAGAACAACAAGAATCAGAACAACAACCAGAATAAGAACCAGAACAGCCAGAACAGCAACTACTAAGGCATTCCTGGCGATAGGGACACTTCGGTGTCCCTATTTACATATTTCCGAAAAAATTGTATACTATTGCTGTGTTTGTCTGATCGAAAGAAGTTGAGTGAGGGATGTTATGCGTAAATTTGAATTGATTGTTCCATGTCATTTTGGCGTGGAATCCGTTTTGAAAAAAGAGATCTTGGAACTGGGATATGATATTACGGAGGTGACCGATGGCAGGGTCGCGTTCTGGGGCGATGAGGAAGCGGTCTGCCGCGCCAATATTTTCCTGCGCACGGCGGAGCGTGTGCTGATCAAGATCGGAAGTTTTCATGCGGAAACTTTTGAGGAATTGTTTCAGGGGACCATGGAACTTCCCTGGGAGGACTATATTCCCAGGGACGGAAAGTTCTGGGTGGCAAAAGCCGCCAGTGTGAAATCAAAACTTTTCAGTCCTTCCGATATCCAGTCCGTCATGAAGAAAGCAATGGTAGAGCGGCTGAAAGGTGTCTATCGAAAGGACTGGTTCGAGGAAAGCGGAGAAAGTTTTCCGCTGCGGGTTTTCCTGATGAAAGATGAAGTTACCGTGGGACTGGACAGTACGGGGGACTCCTTACATAAGCGGGGCTACAGAAAACTGACTATAAAAGCCCCCATTGCGGAAAATCTGGCGGCGGCGCTGATCATGCTGACACCCTGGAATAAGGATAGGATCCTGGTGGATCCCTTTTGCGGAAGCGGCACTTTTCCCATTGAGGCGGCTATGATGGCAGCGGGGATAGCCCCGGGCATGAACAGGAACTTTACAGCACAGGACTGGCCCCATATCATAGAAAAGCAAAATTGGGCCGATACGCTGGAGGAAGCCCGGGAAATGGTGGACTTGCATATTGATCCCGATATCCAGGGGTACGATATAGATGACGAAATGGTGTCCATAGCAAGGCAGAACGCAAAGCTTGCGGGAGTGGACGGACTGATCCACTTCCAGAGACGGGGTGTGGAACAGCTGAGCCATCCGAAGAAGTACGGCTTCCTTATCACGAATCCGCCTTATGGCGAGAGAATGCAGGAGAAGAGCGAGATGCCTGCGCTGTACCGCACCATAGGACAGCGTTTCCGGGAACTGGACTCCTGGAGCATGTACCTGATCAGCGCCTATGAACACGCGGAAGAGGATATCGGGCGGAAAGCGGATAAGAACCGCAAAGTATACAACGGAATGATGAAAGCGTATTATTATCAGTTCCTGGGGCCCAAGCCGCCGAAGAGAGGTGTTCCCAGGCCGGATCAGAGTCCGCAGGGATAACATGAGAGTCGGCATGTGAATGAGGGAAAAGATGGAGACAAAGCGTATCGATCCGGGAAAATTGAATATGATGATCACACTGGCGCTGTGGATCGTGTTTTTCGTTGTGTCCATGGCAGTCATGCTGCATCTGTCCGCCCATAAGACCATTGTGATCGCTGATATGCCTCAGGATCAGGCGGGATTGACCGCCGGCATCGCGCAGACGGATCACGCGTTAGAACTGCGTTCCACAGAAAACGATGGTAGTTTTGTGATCCCATTGCCGGAAAACGTGAGGGCGGAAGACGTGATCATGGAGAACCGCTACATGGAGAGGGAACTGTGGGTCCATATCCGGAGCGAGGACGCGCAGTTTTATGGGGAAAATGCTGTCAGTGGGGATACTTCGGCCATTTTAGAGGCACGGTATGAGATACAGCCGGATGGGATGCTGTTAAAGTTTGCTATGAGCAGCCTGCAGGAATATCACAGCACCATGAACGATCATGCCCTGGAAGTAGCAGGCTGTAAGCCGGGGGACATGTATCCCTTTATCGTGGTCATAGATCCTGTGGGCGGCGGCAGAGAGATCGGTCTGTGCAGCTATGTATACAGAGAGAAGGAGTTGGCTCTGCAGATCGCGAAAATGATCCAGGCGGACTGTGCGCTGTCAGATGTAAAATTATATTTTACCAGAACTGAGGATGTGGAAGTGTCCGCGGAGGAGAGGACGGCGCTGGTGAGGGCTCTGGACGCGGATCTCTATATCAGAATCGGCGCCGCGGAAGATCCGACGGATGAGAGCATATACGGCATCCAGTGCTGGTATAATGAAGAGTACTTCATTCCCGGTTTCGGAAATGTGGATCTGGCGGATATCGTGGCACGAAACGTAACGATCGCTTCCAGCAACCGCGCCCGGGGATTGATGCCGGCGGAGGAAGACAGTATCCTGAAAGAGATAGGTGTCCCGGCGGTGCGATTGTCCGTGGGATATCTGTCCAATGATAAAGAGCGCAATCTATTACAACAGGAGGCTTATCTGGAAAAGGTGTCGGAGGGTATCATAAACGCCATCGAGGAAAGCTGTCAGAGACTGGAGGATGAGACATAATATGGGACGGATGGTTTTTGCAACGGGAAACGCAGGTAAGATACGGGAGATCCGTGCGATCATGGCGGACATAGGAATGGAGGTTGTCTCCATGAAGGATGCCGGGATCCGGACGGATATTGAAGAGAACGGAAGCACTTATGAGGAAAACGCGCTGATCAAGGCAAGGGCAGTGGCTTCCCTGGCGGAGGACGGAGATATCGTCATGGCGGATGATTCCGGCCTGGAGATCGACTATCTGGGCAGGGAGCCGGGCATTTATTCCGCAAGATATCTGGGGGAAGATACATCCTACCGTATCAAGAACGCCGACCTGATCCGGCGTCTGGAGGGCGTTCCCGACGAACAGCGGACGGCCCGTTTTGTATGTGCCATTGCCGCGGTGCTGCCGGATGGCAGGGAACTGACGGTGAGGGCGGCCATAGAGGGGCGGATCGGTCATGAGGAAAAGGGAGAAAACGGTTTCGGATACGATCCTATCTTCTATGTTCCGGAATTCCAAAAGACGACGGCGGAACTGACAGAGGCGGAAAAGAATGAGGTCAGTCACAGGGGAAAAGCCCTCAGGCTTATGAAAGAGGAATTGAAGCGCTATGAAAATATTACTTGTCAGTGACACTCATAAAAAGAATGAAAATTATTTTATTGTAGTGAAGCAGGTAAAGCCGGATCTGGTCATCCACTGCGGGGACGGCGAGGGCTGTGAGTACGCGCTTACAGAGGCGGCAGACTGTCCGGTGGAGATCGTGCTGGGCAACAATGATTTCTTTTCGGATCTGCCCAGGGAGCGGGTGCTGGAGATCGAGGGATATAAGATCTGGGTCACTCACGGGCACAATTATTATGTGTCCATGGGCAGGGAGACCATCATGCGGGAGGCGGTCGCCAGAGGCATGGATATCGTGTGCTTTGGGCATACCCACCGTCCGGTGGTGGATGTGTCCGGCATGGTGACGGCGCTGAATCCCGGAAGCCTTTCCTATCCCAGGCAGGAGGGCAAGAGGCCATCTTACATAATCATGGAACTGGAGCAGGGGAGAGAAGCCAGGTACAAAATTTACTATCTGTAACTTGACATACTTTTGGCGATCCGATATACTTAGGATATCTTTCGGGGTGTGGCTCAGCTTGGCTAGAGCGCCTGGTTTGGGACCAGGAGGCCGCAGGTTCGAATCCTGTCACCCCGACGATTTATGAGCCTGTTTTTCAGGCTCATTTTTGTGGAATCTGTATATTATGGCTCAGGCTTTTTGTCGAATACATACAAGATTGGTGCAGGAAAGTACATCTTTGCGGCGACAAGTGGAGTATATAAAAAGAAAAATTGAATATACAAAAATTAGTTTTCAAAATATTCATTATTGGTTTCATTGTGCTTTTCTTCAAATTTTCTACTTCTTCGTTAGTACATTTAGTTCCCCATTCATTTTCCCCAAAATCCAAATAATAATGTATGGTTCCCTTGTTCAGTTTGTGGCATTTTAAACAATTCACAAATCGCACGAGCTTGCCTGCCACTAGAAATGTAAAAGATAGAATAACCAAAATGCTCAGCAGTCCATCAAAAAAGTTTTTTAGCATATGGAAGAGCCTCCTTTTATTTATATAAAAATTTATATATGACATCTAGTAAATGTCATATTAACAATGATTTTATCATACAATTCTGAAAACGGCAATTACTAAATGTCAAAAGGAACCAATAGAATGTACAAGAATAAATCGCAGGATAACCTGAATAATATATGCGGCAAAAAAGTAAAGCAGCTTCGTTTGCAGCTTCCTGAAAAAACATCCCAGCGAAAACTGGCGGATATGCTGGTACTTCAAGGATTGGATGTAGATAAAAATGCCGTTCAGAGAATAGAATCCGGTCAGCGTTTTGTGACGGATATTGAACTGAAAATACTTGTGCGGGTTCTCGATACCAGCTATAATGAATTATTGGGAAGTCCTGATTCAGAATAGTTTTTGTTTTATTTTTCTGATTGCGGTAGCTGGACATTTTAGATTATAATTCAATGAAAATTCTGAGTAATTGTCTGGTTGACATTTATAAAGCCTTTGCCTATAATATAAACAGAAGGAAGCACTGCGACAAGCGGTTGGCTTTGTACAAGAAGTTAAATAATTACTTATTGAAACAACCGTTCACTTTGCCCAGTGACGGTTGTTGCTCTTTACGGTCATTTACCGACGTGTATGTGATCCGCATGGGCCACCCTTGTCAAGATGGCAGATAAAAGCCGATCAGAAGTTACAGGAGAGAGCGATATGACGCGGGAAGAAATGAAGATCAGACGTGAGTTGAAAAAAGCGATAGAAAAAGACTTCTTAAAGCCGGTCAGCAAAAAGTACGGATATCAGATGATCGGGGGAATGCCCTATCGTGTCCATGAGGGCTGGCTGTATACGCTCTTTGTATCCAATACGCACGATCATATCTGGATGAAGATCAATGTAAAACCCGTTGCCCTGGATGAAGCGTTCTGGGAAGTTTTTGAGATGAAAGAGGAGGCGCACAAAAAGCCGTTCAGTTTCCATGTGAACGCGGCTTTTGTGCCGTATGCCTTTCGGCTGGAAGAGTGGAAGATACCGATTGCTGCGGTGGAGGAGGCGGGATCCGCGTTGGAGCAGGCCTTTGCGGACGCAAACGAGAAGATAGAGGGTTATTGCGGACAGTTAAAGACGATTGGGGATTTTAAGGCATTGGTGCAAAGCCATGAACCTGTCAACCATCTGAACATCATCCTCTGTGATATCGTCTCAGGAGACCTTGAGAGCGCCCTTGCCAGGACGGAGGAAGAACTTTCCCATAAGCACAGCGGCGGGTTCGCGAGCGTGAAGGGCGGGGACATCTATGAGTATGTGCGGCGGTATTGCAGGGAGCGTTTGATCTGATGGGCGGTCTATGGACGACAGGGGCAGCATGATGGGATCTGACATGCGGGATAAGATGGATCTGGCGGTAGAAAAATGGAATCTGGATTGTCCGGAAGCGGTCTATGAACATGCGGAAAAGGCGGTTTTCCGCGCGGAGTCAGGGATTTTCGGTCCAGTCATCCTGAAGATCGATCAGAACAGGGAGCAGCTGGGATTCGAGTACCGGATGCTGGCGCGGCTGTCCGGGCAGCATAGCTGTCGGGTGTACGCATATGACGAGAGCGCCGGGCTGCTTCTGGAGGAGCGTATTATGCCGGGGAGGACGCTTCGCAGGGAAGCGTCCCTGGAAAAGAGGATACAATGCTTCCTGCAGGTATTCCGGGAGATACACATGCCTGCGGATTTTGGTGAAACCTATCTGGACTGGCTGGAGCGGATCTGTGGATATTGTGCCTGCCATGGCGTGGCGGAGGATATGGCCTCCCGGGCCTGCTCGTTCTGTGCGGAAATGTTTGAAAAATATCCTGACAGGGCGCTCCTGCACGGAGACCTGCATCATGATAATCTGCTGCTGAGAGCGGACGGAAGCTATGCCATGATCGATCCCAAAGGCGTTGTGGGGCCTGCCATCATGGATCTGCCCAGATTCATTTTGAATGAACTGAATACGGATCACGGATGCCCGGACAGGCGGCATATCGAGGAAGTGATCCGGCTGATCGGGGAGCAGTCAGGGTATCCTGCGGCGGATATCAGAAAGCTTTTCTACATGGAGACGATTCTGGCAAATGTCTGGCGCATGGAGGACGGCGAAGAGATGGACCGGCAGGAACTGGAACTTGTCTGGGATGAGGGCTGGAAGTTGTTGTACTGGGAGATTTGCTGAGTAAGAAAGGGGACACAGACACAATGAAGCTGGCGATCGTGGAGGATGAAGCCGCCCAGGGCAGACTGTTGGAACAATATATCGAAAGCTGGGGAAACAAAAACGGTATCCCGGTCAGCGTAAAGACCTATGCCAGCGCGGAGAGTTTTCTCTTCCAGTGGGAGGATGGGCCCGCCGACGCCGTGTTTGCGGACATCCAGATGCCGGGCATGGACGGCATGGAGATGATCAGGAGACTGCGGGAAAAGGACGCCAGAGTGCCGGTAATCTTCACCACGGGGGTTGCCGACTACATGCAGGAGGGATATGAGGTGGAAGCGCTGAATTATCTTCTGAAACCTCTTTCCGAGGAGAAAGTCTCCGCCTGTCTGGACAAAGCGTTCAGGCGGCATGAGGCGGCGGAATTTCTGTTGGCGGAGGCACTGGACGGCGTGCGGAAGCTGCCCCTGGAGGCAATCAATTACTGCGAGGCCGCGGGGCATAACACAGAACTTGGCCTTATAGGCGGGGAGAAGCTGTTCTGCTCAAGCAGCCTGTCAAAGCTGGAAAAAGAACTGGGGGAAAAAGGCTTTGTGAAATGCCACAGATCTTATCTGTGCAATATCTCCAATCTGAACAGGATCACGGCGGAAGCCCTGGTCTTTGATGACGGGACCGAGATCCCTGTAAGCAGAAGGCTTTACCGGACAGTGAACAGGGCGTTTATAGATAGATTCAGCAGGAAAGACAGGTAAAAAGATGATTTGGTATATACTTGGGGGAATTGTTCTGCTTGCCGTGGCAGTGACAGGAGGCAGGTATTATATGATACGTCTGGTGGACAGGCGTATCTCGCGGTATCAGAACGACCTGTTGGAGAAGCATTGCGAGGAAGTGGAAAATATGTACCGTCAGACCAGGGGCTGGCGGCATGATTATCATAACCATATCCAGACCATGAAAGCGTACCTTTCCATGGGGGAACTGGATAAACTGGGAGATTATCTGGGGGAACTGGATGCCGACCTGACCACGGTGGACACGGTGATCAAGACCGGAAACGTGATGATCGACGCGGCGCTGAACAGCAAGATCTCTCTGGCGAGGGCCAGGAATATCACGGTGGATGCCAAGGCCATCGTGCCGAGAGCGCTGCCTGTGCCGGAGGTGGATTTCTCCCTGATCATAGGCAACCTGATGGACAATGCCATGGAAGCCTGTATGAAGATCGGGGATGAGACAAAGCGGTTTATCAGGGTATATATCGATATCTTAAAGGGGCAGCTTTATATTTATATCATCAATTCCACGGAGGGCAGGGTGAAAGGCAAGGTTGCCCTGGCGGGGAAGAAGATCCGCTACCTGTCCGGCAAGGACAGCCGTTCCCACGGCTTCGGCCTGATGCGCGTGGACAGGGTGGTGGAACGCTATCAGGGCTATATTGACAGGCAGGACGAGGAAAACGTCTTTGTGACGGAGGTTATGCTGCCGCTTGTGCACGAATGAGACCGTTCGTGCATTTTTTTATGGAAAAAATGAAAATGTGGTATGCTGTATCAAACATGACCAAGGGAGATGGAACGATATGAAAGAGGCAAAAACAACAAAAACGGCATCTTCACCTTATGAAAGACATTATTCCATACCGAAGAATATCGTCTGGTGTTTCCGGTTTTACAGAAAGCAGGTTCCTTTCTTTCTGTGGCTCGCGCTGGCGGAGATCCTGGTGGGGGCGGCAATGCCCTATATCAGGATCTACCTGCCCAAGGTCGCCCTGGATCTGGTGACGGGAGGGGCGGACATAGGGCAGCTTGTCTGGAAGCTGGGAGGACTGGGGCTGCTGTTCATGCTCCTGCAGGCGCTTTATGAGGGTGTGAGCGAGGGCAAATATTATCTCTATAACATCAGGAGAAGAGATCTGATGTCAGGTCTTTTCCTGAAAAGCCTGCGGGTGCGTTATCGGGATACGGAAAGAAAAGAAGTAAGGGAGTTGTACCAGAAAGGCATCGAGGGCATGGCCATGGGGGATAATAGCAGCCTGTACAGGATCACCTATGGAACGCTGGATATTGTCCAGAATATCATCAGCTTTATGCTCTACAGTACCGTGCTGGGGATCCTGAATCCTCTTATGGTGGTATCATTGCTGGCGCTGTCCCTGGTGCAGTATGCCCTGAATTTTTCCAAGATCAAATGTCTGGAGCGGTTCCGCGCCTCGGATGCGGATCTGGGAAGGCGCAGGCGTTATCTCAGCAGCAGGGTCATGGGGGATGTGAAAGCGGCCAAGGAGATCAGGATCTTCGGGATGAGAGCCTGGCTGAACGGGCTGCTGGATAAAGTGTTTGCGGAACTCAAAAAACAGGAGAAGACCAAGCGCAGGTCGGAAAGCCTGTATGTCCAGGTCAACGGCGCGCTGACTGTGATCAGGGATGCCGGCGCATACGCTTACCTGATCTGGCAGGTGTTCCGGGGCACCATCGGAGCCGGGGATTTTGTGCTGTATTTTGGAGCCATTACAGGCTTTTCCGGGTTTGTGGAGAGCATTATAGCCAGTGTGGGAATGCTCCGGATGGGCAGCAATGACCTGAATTATTACAGGGCCTACCTGGAACTGCCGGAGGATGCTCTGGGGAGCGTGGCGGCGGAGGAAACGCTGGAAGGCATGCTTTTGGGAGAAAAGACAGGGAGCGGTGTCCAAAAGGCTGCAAGGCATATCGGGGAACTGACAAGGCCTATAGAGATCACTTTTCAGGACGTGTCCTTTTCCTATGCCGACGGGGAGGCGGATCCCTCCGGGCAGGTGTTCCGGCATTTCAACCTGACCATACGCGGGGGAGAAAAGATAGCCCTGGTGGGCGTAAACGGCGCGGGAAAGACCACTTTTGTAAAGCTTCTGTGCGGTATCTATGAACCCCAGGAGGGGCGCATCCTGCTAAACGGCATTGACAGAAGGGAGTTTCCCAGGGCGGAAGTGTATCAGCTTTTTTCCGCAGTCTTTCAGGAGAAATTCCTGCCGCCCTTCACCGTGGGGGATTCTGTTTCGCTGCAAAAGGACTGGAGCAGGGAAAGGGTGTGGAAAGCGCTGGAGGATGCGGGGCTGAAAGACTTTTTCACGGAAAGAGGTTACTCGCCGGACTCCTATTACGGTAAGGAGATCGACGAGGAGGGGATGGAACTGTCGGGAGGACAGGAGCAGAGATTCCTCCTTGCCAGGGCGCTTTATAAGGATGCCCCCGTGCTGGTCCTGGACGAGCCTACGGCGGCGCTGGATCCCATTGCGGAGAGCGAGGTTTACGACAGTTATCTGAAATTTTCCAAAGACAAGACGGCGGTTTTCATCTCCCACAGGCTTGCCAGCACCCGGTTTTCGGACAGGATCCTGCTGCTGGAGGGTGGCAGGGTCGTGGAGGAGGGAACCCATCAGGAACTGTTGGACAGGGGACAGAAATACGCGGAGATGTTCCAGGTGCAGAGCAGTTATTACGCGAAAGCGGCCAGAGAGAGGGAGGCGTTTTCATGATTCAGGAATCGGAACTTTTAAAGAAGCTTACTTTCAGACAAAATATGACTAAGATTCATGCAGTGCTGAAGCTGATACAGAGCATGGACAGAAGCTATCTTCCCTGGCAGGTCATGGACTGCCTGCTCCAGACTGTCATAGAGTACGGGGCCTTGATCCTGTCCGGATATGTGGTGAACAGCCTGACGGCGGGAGGGAATCTATGGGAGCTGGTGAGGACGGCGGTGTGGGTCTGCGTCCTGCTGGGTATCCTGAGGGCGGCGTCCAGTGCGCTGAAAGCGTCCATATCGGTGAAGAGGAGCCTGATCGCAAGGCGCTATGATGCCATGCAGGACGCAAAGCTGACAGAACTGGATTTTTCCATGCTGGACAGTCCCAGGCTTAAGGAGATACAGGAGCAGATCCAAAGGGACAGTAACTGGGGGGCGGGGATCTATACCATTTTCTGGCAGGGTGAGCGTCTGATCGGCTACCTGTTACGGCTGGTGGGCGCGGTGGCGGCGGGAGCGTCGGTATTCCGGTATCTGGGAGGCGGGAATGCGTTTCCGTCGGCCTGCATCCTGACAGGCATGGCGTTTTTGACCTTTCTGGGCATGAGGGTCTACAGGCGTTACCAGAAGATCACGCAGTATATGATGTTCCATATTCCCTCGCTGGAAGAGAAGAAAGTACTTTATGATTTTGCCTGGAGCTTTGGTATGTTGTCGCACTATCGGTATCAAAACGGGAAAGATGTGAGGATCTATGACGCCTATGGGATCATGAAGCATTGGACCTATGACAAGGCGACGGGCAGGGCGTATCAGGATTATTTCTGTAATAGGCCTGTTGTGGGAGCCGCCGGGACAGGAGCGGCGGGGGGAGCCATGCGGGGCTTAAGTACGGCGGGAGCCTATTTCCTGATCGCCTGGCTGGCGCTGACGGGCGGAGTCCCTGTGGGGACGGTGATCCTGTTTGCGGGATGCCTTGCCAATCTGTTCGAGGCTGTGGTGGCGCTGGCGGTCCGTTTCCAGGAACTTGCCCTGGCGGCCAGGAAGCAGGTGTCCATCCTGGAACTGCTGTCCCTGTCGGACGAGATGTACAAGGGTTCCCTGCCCATGGAGAAAAGGAGCGACGGGCAGTATACCATTGAGTTTCGTAATGTCTCGTTCCGGTATCCGGGCAGTGAGGATTATGCCCTGCGGAATTTTTCCCTGAAGCTGAACGTGGGGGAGAAGCTTGCCATTGTGGGGCGGAACGGTTCGGGCAAGACCACCATGATCAAGCTTTTGTGCCGTCTCTATGACCCGGACGAGGGGGAGATTTTGGTAAACGGGGTGAACATCAGGAAATTCCGTCAGGAGGAATATGTCAAACTATTTTCCGTGGTGTTCCAGGATTTCCAGCTGTTTTCTCTGGCGCTGGCGGAGAATGTGGCGGCTTCCGCGGAGTATGAGGAGAAAAGGGTGGAGCGCTGCCTGGAGGATGTAGGATTCGGGGAGAGGCTTGCAAAGCTGAAAAAGGAGAATGAGGGGATCCGTACTTATCTCTATCAGGATTATGTGGATTCCGGCGTGGAGATCAGCGGCGGCGAGGCCCAGAAGATCGCCATTGCCAGGGCAATCTACAGGGAATCCCCTTTTGTGCTGCTGGATGAGCCTACGGCGGCGCTGGATCCGCTGGCGGAGGCGGAGATCTATGCGAATTTTGACAAGATCGCGGGGGAGAAAACGGCGGTCTATATCAGCCATCGGCTGTCTTCCTGCCGGTTCTGTAAGAAGATTGCGGTCTTTGATAAGGGGCGGCTGGTTCAGCTGGGGAGCCATGAGGAACTGCTGGCGGAGGAGGACGGGACTTACGCAAGGTTGTGGAATGCCCAGGCGCAGTATTATCAGGGGGTGTAGAGGGACGCGCAGGAGGGACGGCGGGCCACCGCCTGTATCCTGCGGGCTATTGGTGTAGAGAAACAAAGAAAAAGTGCCAACACACACTTGACATAAACATGATTGAAGCGGGAGTTGCTTATTGGGGTGGGATGGATTATTATGAAATCAACAGTTGTAGATTGATCATGTATCTGGTTCGAAGATCGGAGGCAAGGAATATGGCAGAGGTTATGACAGACAAACAGTTTGATGGAATCTTGCAAATGATCGAGATGATAGTGGACAGTTGTAAGGATCTGGATGAAGCAAAGAAAAAGATTGCGGAACTTCGGAGCGGGAAAAAGGAGAAGACCGGGCCGGAAAGGGAATGATGTCTTTGGATGCGGGAAATCGTGATTTGTTGTTACAGTTAAAAAAGTATCTGCGGTCAGGCGGGCATTTCAGGGAAGAAAAGGAGATCGACCAGATCCTGTGCCAGTATGAGGCCGGCAGCATTCCGGCCAAAAGGCAGTATCTGGAAAGGCTGATCTGCGTGTGCCATGTGAAAGCTTATGGCGACTTGTATATCCCTGATATCGAATGGAGTGAATGGCTGGCATTTTTATCCCGGATAGAGGAAATGTCCGGGATGCTCCTGACGGGACTGGACGCAGAGATAAAGGGAATCCCGTTGTCTGGGATCTGATATATCGGAACCTTTAACGATACTTGAAAATGACAGACAAAGGAGACGCCTGTTTATACAACAGATGCTGCACTCAAACAGGTCTTTGGTTCCCTGGACGCGTCTACGCTGTCAAAGACAGGCTGCTCACCGGAGGCGATTTTTGCCTTTACCTCGCCCAGTTCGTCTCGGAACTCGTCAAGATATTTTTTGGGATAAACGACAACCAACAGCATACAGATGGCTTCGTCCCGTTCAAAAATATCCAGCTTGTCGCCTTCGGAAAGGCCCAGCTTGACGATGATTTCCTTTGGTATGGTGATCTGTGATTTCTGACGTAATTCGGCCAGCATACGATGATCTCTTTTGCTTTATGTTTGAAAGTAGGAATTTCTAACTTTCCTGCTTATAGTATATCCATTGTTCGCAGATTACGCTTTCATTTTGATGAAAAGCAGCAGGGATTTTGGCTGTCAGAGAAAAGGCGGTTTATTCCCGCGGGCAATGAGCCAAACGGCCATGCTTGCATAGGACATAAAGGCAGCAAGCTGACTTGGCGAACGCCGCGAGGGTCAAATACCCCGCAGCTTGCAGCGGGGTTATTGACTTCCAGAACAATTAATAATTTAAAGCATAATAGAGGAATTACTGTTTACACCTTAGAGCGTTTATGTGTGGTTTTAAATTGTACACCAAACGATATCTTGGAATTTATACCAGATTAATATAAAAAGGGGTGTTAATTTTTTGTGGTAAACATTCTCTCTAGGAAATTAAATACCCGTTCGTTGAAATCTGCCGCCTCCTCATGTGCGGCGTGCGATCGTTCCTCCCTGCGATACGCCCACTGCACACGCCTTTTCGATGCCAGGCGCATTCATGGCCGCCGCCTGATTCGCCGCCATAGCCCTTATGGAATATCCGTCAGTGATGGCATTTTTTCTACTGAGCATATATACCGTATACTTTTCAAAGAAGCGCTTTCCTTTTTACAGTGGTCAGTCTGGCCAACAGGCACATACCCATTTTTGCGTTCCACAGCATAATGTTACCTCTCTCAACCTGCATTGGCTCCCGCGAGCAGTGAGCCAGGTCAGCGCAGTTGACTTGATCCTGTGCTAAAGAGTCTGCAGCAGTTCGCCAATATGGACGCTCAGATCTGCAAAAATACCTGCAGCAATGGGCTGGCTGAAAGGCAGGATCGTGGGAGCGGCATCTTCTTCGTAGCGATAGACGGTGGTTCGCTGTTTTTCGGGATCTACGATCCAGTATTCGCGGACACCGGCCTCGGCATATTTTCCATTTTTGATATTATAATCCATCCTGCGGCTGCCGGGAGATACAATCTCGACAATGAGGTCGGGAGCGCCGCTGCAGCCGTGATCCGTCAGTTTGCTTTTGTCACAGATGACGCTGATATCAGGTTCCACATAGGTTTCGTCATCCGCGTTCAGATTTACGGCGAAAGGAGCCGGATATACTTTACAGGAACCGCCCCTGCGGTCAATGTAGTCCGCAAATCTTCTGGCTATGGCAAAGGAAAGTTCCTGATGGATCCTGTTTGGCGGAGCCATGTTATAAAGCTGTCCGTCGATCAGTTCGGCGCGCTGTCCGTCAGGCAGATTCCAATAGTCCTCTGCGGTATAAGGATTCGTCTTTAATAACGGCATGGGAAAACCTCGCTTTTCTGATTTTGATGTGATGATCAGTATTTCCTGATAAATCTATCTTAATGTAACAGGATTTCCGGTGTCAATGGAAAAGTGAAATTACAGGCTGATTCTTACCATGGCAACTCATGTCCTGAAAGCGGCAACATGCCGCCAGGGGGCTTGCGCAGGGCCGGACAGTCCTATAAGATATAAAAGGCATCAGGTGATGGGGGAGGCGAAGACTTGAAGATCGATATAGAAATCCGGGAAGATACGGAGGACACGGTGGTCACCATAAAGTGCAGGGAGCATAACGCCCTGGTTGACAGGCTGGTGGCGGCGCTCCGGATCATTGACAGGCAGATCACGGTTTACTACGAGGGAAAGATAACGGTATTAGATCTGGAGAAGATCATGTATATAGAGTCGGTGGATGGCAAGTGTTTCCTCTATACGGCGGATAAACTGTATGGATCCGACAGCAGGCTCTATGAACTGGAGCAGCAGCTGGGACAGTACCTGTTTGTCCGTATCAATAGATCGTGCATCGTGAACCTGAAAAATGTGGAATCTATCAAAACATATCTGGACAGGCGGCTGCTGATGACGCTGATGAACGGCGAACAGCTGGTGGTGTCGCGGCAGTATGCGGAGAATATCAAGGGATTATTGAGGAAAGGATCCTGAACTGGTAAAGGTGGGGAAATATCATGAGAGAGCGGAAAAATATATTGGACTATATGGCACAGACAATGATCGCGTTTGGGGCGTCCATGCTGGCGCTCACCCTTTTCTGTGAGTTGGTGGGGGAGGAGGCCAGGGGATTTTCCACCATGTTTGCACTGGGAAAGGAGGGGATACCGTCAAATACGATTCTGCAGTTTTTATTGAATTCTGTCTGTATCATGGTGATCAGATTCCTGTTTTTCTCGGACAGGGTGTTCAGGAAAATGTCCATTGCCGGGAGGACCATAGGAATGCTGGCTTCGGTCATTGCGCTGATAGGGGTGTTTGCGTATTGCTTCGGCTGGTTCCCGGTGGACGATCCCAAGTGCTGGGCCTGCTTCCTGGTCTCTTTCGGCATTTGCTTTGTCATTGCCTGGGCGGTCTCCGCATGGAAGGAATCCCTGGACAACAGGCAGCTGGAAGAGGGATTGCGGCACCTGAAAGAACAGCAAGGAACAGAGCAAGGGCATTGAAGTGTAGAGACGGAACTGGAATAGAATGGAGGCATATATGGCAATCTTGATGGAGGCCGATCATCTTTCCCATTCTTTTGGGAAAAAATGTGTGCTGGACAATATTTCGCTGCAGATAGAAGAAGGCGGAGTGATAGGCCTGCTGGGGCCCTCCGGCGCGGGCAAGACCACGCTGGTGAACATCCTGACGGGGCAGATCGCCCCTGCGGCGGGAGAGATCAGGACGCGGAAAGAGCATCTGGCCGCAGGGATCATGATGGACAGTTTCGGCCTGTATGAAAGGCTGACGGTCTGGGATAACCTGAAGATATTCGCCGCCATTTATCAGGTGCCGGATCAGAAGATCGAGGAACTTCTGGAAAGGACGGAACTGGCGGACGCCAGGAAGACGGCGGTGGGAAAGCTTTCCAAAGGGATGCGGAACCGGGTGAACTTCTGCAGAGCGCTTTTGAAAGAGATGGATATCCTGTACCTGGATGAACCCACCTCCGGCCTGGATCCCGCCACCACGGAAAAGATCCATGAACTGATCCGGGCGGAAAAGGCTTCGGGAACCACCATTTTCCTGACCACCCACAATATGCACGAGGCGGAGCAGCTGTGCGACAGCATTTTCCTGCTGAACGAGGGGAAGATCGTCGAGCAGGGCGTTCCTGAGGAAATATGTATGAAATATAATCTGGAAAACACTATAGAAGTGACACTGGAAAACGGCGAAAGACGCGTGCTTGCCAATTCCGGGGAAAATGCGGATACACTTGCCCGGATGATGCATGAGGGGAAAATACGGAGCATCCATTCGTCGGAGCCGGATCTGGAACAGGTATTTCTGCATCTTACAGGAAGGAAGTTAAATGGATCATGAGACATATCATAACGATCATGCAAAAACAGTTAAAGGATACTCTGAAAAACAAAACGGTGCTGATACAATTTGCGATGTTTCCGGCACTGGGCCTTATCATGGTGAACATGATAAGGCTGGAAGGCATGCCGGAGAACTTTTTCGTGACGCTGTTCGCATCCATGTATGTAGGGATGGCGCCCCTGACCTGCGTCTCCGCCATCATCTCCGAGGAAAAGGAAAAAAATACCCTGCGCGTCCTGATGATGGCGGATGTCACGCCGTGGCAGTATCTTTTGGGGATAGGCGGCTATGTGTTCCTGGCGTGCATGCTGGGAGGGGCGGTCTTCTGCGGCCTGCTGGAAAATGTCACGGTGGGACAGAGAGCCCTGTTTCTGCTGGTCATGGCAGCAGGAATCATCGTGTCCATCGTGATGGGGGCGTCCATTGGCGTGGGCAGCAGGAGCCAGATGGCGGCTACATCGGTCTCAGTGCCGGTGATGATGGTATTTTCCTTTCTGCCCATGCTGTCCATGTTCAATGACAGGATTGAAAAGATTGCCAGATTTACCTATACCGAGCAGATCCGCGTTCTGACGGGGGATCTGGGAGGCGGGAACCCCGTCCGGAGCGCGGCGGTCATCCTTATGAACATCGTCGTATTTGGGGCGGTATTTTCCATATTATATAAAAAGTCCTCTCTTTGTTGAAAATTTATGAAATGCAAAAGATACCTTAAAAAGTGCAAACGGTTCCATATGGGTAGAAATATGCGGAATTATGTAGTATAAAAAAGATAGCTGCTCAGGACAGGCATTGAAAACACCGCGTTTTGGCGTAGTGTTGTTTCTCTTTGAACTCTCCTGATAAATTTACCCCGAAAAATGTCCGGTTCTGGGCAGCTATATCATATAACAGCGAAGGCAGGCGGAAGAGTTCAGGGAGCGGGACGGGAAGATAGCGGAGGGAACTCAACATGGAAGCAGAAAGGCAAATGCGCAGACTGAATTTGGCCCAGAACGAAATCGCGATGACAGATCAGACATGCTCAAACAGTACGGGCAATACGATCTCCTTAAAACTTTATCTGCCGGATCATACGCCGGAAGCGGTGAAAGAGGCCGTGGATAAAGTCCTGGATAATGCGGATGTGTTTGCCGCTTCCTTATATCAGGGAGAAAACGGCTGGATGCTTTCTTATGGCGAGGGAAAGATTTCCGAATGTGATATTGAGAAAGAGCGCTCGGCTGACTGGGTGGAAGGATACATGGATATTTCAGACAGACTTCGTATGGACGCGGAACGCCGCCTGTACCGGGCGAATGTGTTTCCGCTGACTGGCGGCGGAGTCCTTTTATATGTGCGGTTTCACCATATTATCATGGATGGTCATGGTATGAGTCTGTTTGTGCAGAGGGTGCTGGATGTGCTGGCAGGGAAGGAGATCGAGCCATCCGTATTTAATGTGGGAGAGGTGGCAGATCTGGAAGACAGCCCGAATGATGTTGATGAAAAGGAGTTCTGGAAGTCCTATTTTCTGGACGCGGATTTTGAAGCGGCTGTTTTTTCCCGGAAAACAGACGGGACGAAGTTCAGCAGTTACAGGGACAGTGTGCCGGACACGATCATGCAGGCGGTTGAAAGTTACGGGGAGAAAGAAAACATTTCGATCCCCTGTCTGTTCGCGGCGGCATATGCGTTTTACCTTGCCCAGGCCACGGACAAAAAAGACGCGGTGTTTCTGATGCCCTGCCTGAACCGGACCCTGGAGCAGATGGATACGTTGGGATGTTATACGCTGTTCGTTCCGGTTAGGGTGCGGGTGGATGCGGAAGATACCTTTGCGGAACTGTGCCGGAAAGTGAAGACGGCGGCTGGGGAAGCGTCCGCCCACAGTACATGCGGATTCCATTATATTCTCACGGTCTTGCGTGAGGAAAATATGATAGGGGAATCCATTTCCGAATACATGTTCTATTTCTATCAGTTTTCCTTTCAGACCGACCTTCGGTACAAAGCGCGGTTTGGCGTGGCGGGGAATATGCCGAACCATTTGACGTTCAGTCTGCTCCGCAATGAGAAAGGCGGGCTGGATCTGCAGTTCGATTACCAGGAGGGCATATATACGGAAAAAGGGGCAAGGAACCTTTGCGAGGCGGTCATTACGATCCTTTTGGGCGGGGTGCAGGGGATCGGGTAAGACGACGTGCGCCAGGTTATTTGTGTAGGGAAATAGTGTAAAAGATATGATTGGCAGTATGAGCCGGGAATCTGAAGATAAGGTTTCCGGCTTGGTTTTTTTAAAAGGGCAATGAGGGGAAACCATTGATAATAACAGTTCAGTTCCGGTGGTATCTGGTGGTTTGGTGCTAAGAAGACGGCGGAGACATGCTGCCCTGTCCTGTGCGGACGGAGCAGGGCAGTGCTGAACTAACTGCCAACTACGACTACGGAACTGTCGCAAAGACTGGATGATGTTGAAAGGACAACGGTAATATTGCCTTTTAAAGAAAAAAGTGTCAGAAAAGTGTCAGAAAAGTGTCAGAAAAGTGCCGAAAAAAATATTGGGAAAAAAGTAACAAAAAAAACATTGATGCAATATGACGCAATATTATCTGCAATGGCTCAAGGCATATGGTATCAGGCAAAGGATTTGTCAGGAGTCCTTGATGTGAAGGGAAATCGACTAAAAACATTACTTAGAGAGTTAGTGGCGGCTCAACGTCTGGAAGAAGATGGGGCTACAAAGGGGAAAAAATATAGAAAGAGGGATGATTGACAAAACCTATCCCAAGGTAGCGCATATATAGCAAATCTTATTGAAAACTGCAACATTGCTCTGTATAATGAAATTATCATTTGATATTAACCGAATGGAAATTAAAAATTTGCCCCAAACGGCAATCAAACAAAAGGAGGAGCAGCAAAATGGGCAAGAGCAAGACATATTCTTACGAGTACGATGATTATGAGAACGGGAAAAACGCGGAGACCATGGTTAAGGATATCCTGGCGGATCCGGAATTTCCGGAACTGGAGGAACTGATCATCGGCGGATGGGGCGGCGAATATGAGGCGGACTGCCAGCCGATCCTGAACGCTATCGCAGATGATCCCGATAAGTTCAGCCATATCACGAAACTGTTCGTGGGGGATATGGATTATGAGGTGTGCGAGGTTTCCTGGATTATGCAGGGAGATTACAGCCGCATTTGGAAAGCCATGCCCCAGCTGAAAGAATTGACCATAAAGGGCAGCATGGACCTGGCGTTGGGAGAGATCGCCCATGACAATCTGGAATCGCTGACCATCATCTGCGGCGGCCTGGGACAGGATGTGATGGAAGAGATCCGGAACGCGAAGCTGCCCAATCTGAAAAAGCTTCTGCTCTATGTGGGCGTTGAGGACTACGGCTTTGACGGAAATGCGGATACCATAAAGGAACTGCTTGCAGGATCGGATTTCCCGAAGCTGTCCTATCTCGGCATTGTGGACAGTGAGATCCAGGATGAGTTGACGGAGGTGGTGCTGGAGAGCAAGTATATCCATCAGATAGAAACCCTGGATCTGTCCTGCGGCACATTGACGGACAAGGGTGGAAATCTGCTTCTGGAGAAGCTTCCGGCGTTTCCCAACATTAAGAAGCTGGATGTGCACCACCACTATCTATCCGATGAAGTGATGGGAAAGCTGGAGAAATTGTCCATGGAAGTTGATGTGTCCGAACAGGAAGAAGCGGAGAAATGGAACGGGAAGATATGGTACAGCGCGATGCTGACGGAATAGCCGGGATCATCCTGATCGGTTCGGCGGGCAGCGGAAACCTGGAGGGCGGGAAAAATTCGGAGGGAAGCAAAAGGAAAGCCTATTTCGAACAGGCAGCCGCCGCAGCCGGAGTCCGCGTTTCCTTTTATGACTGGAAAGACTTTCCGTTTACGGGAAAGATTGCGGAAATAGAAAACAGCGTTGTGAAGATAGATGCGCCGGAGTGGGACAGCTGTCATCTGAAAGAACTGGATGCACTCACAGGCAGGTACGGGGAGCAGCTGCTTGGGCTTTCCCGGATGCCTTTTGGCGCTTTCCTGAACCATCCCCTCGATATCGCGGAGGCGCTTGACAAGCGGAAATGCAAGAAAAGGCTTAAGGAGAATGGGGTTCCGGTGACGGAGATGTGTGACGGAACCTTTTCCCGAAAGGATGACCTGCTTGATTTTATGCGGGAGAACAGGATGCATCAGGTATTTTTAAAGCCTACGAGAGGGTCGGGGGCGGCAGGTGTGACGGCGTTCAGGTTTTCTCCGGTAAGGGGGCGCATGGCGCTGTACACCTGCGCGGCTCTTGACCGGGGCGAACTTGTCAATACGAAAAAACTGTACAGGCTTGAGGGAGAGGATGCAGGGCGTTTTTTGGAGCGGCTGCTGGAATTGGACTGCGTGGTGGAAAAATGGCACAGGAAAGCCACTTTCCGGGAGTATAGCTATGATTTGCGGGTGGTGGTGCAGGATGGCCGCATCGATTATATTCTGCCCCGGTTATCAAAGGGGCCGATCACCAATCTGCATCTGAACAATCATTCCATGGAATTTAAGGCATTGAATCTGGATCAGGCAGTGGTCAGAGGTATTGAAGAAACCTGCGTCATGGCAGCCGGGTGTTATCCCAGGCTGAAGAGTGTTGGGATGGATGTGCTTCTGGAGAAAGAGAGCCTGAAACCGTATGTTATTGAAATGAATGCCCAGGGGGATCTGCTCCACAGGGATGTTTACGGCGAAAACAGGATCTATAGGCGGCAGATCGAGATCATGAGCGGAATGATGGAAAGGCTGCTGCAGAACGGGAATGGAAAGGAATGATACGAAATGACAGGTGAAGTGCCTTTTGCGGCTTTTCGGTCCAGCATGGATGAAAATGTATGTTCAGTTGACATGACACGTGTTGTGGGAAATTGCGATATTTTGTTTGTGTGTCTTGATACCCTGCGCTATGATGCCGCCGTGGAGGAAGAGGAGAGCGGCGGCACGCCCGTGCTGAACAGATACGGCTCCTGGGAGAAGCGCCAGGCTCCCGGAAACTTTACATATCCCTCCCATCACGCTATTTTTGCAGGCTTTCTTCCGGCAAAGGAAGAAGCCAGGAGCATTGCGGAACAGGAGAAGCTTTTCTTTCCCAAGGGTATGGGGATGGGCAACAAGATTCCCAAAGGCGCGTATGCTTTCGATACCGGCAATCTGGTGCAGGGGCTCCATAAGGACGGATATGATACCTGGTGCGTGGGCGGAGTGGCTTTCTTTGATAAGCGTTCGGATATGGGAAAAGTGTTCCCCTCCTTTTTTGAAAAAAGCTATTGGAATCCCTCTTTTGCGTGTCCGGTAAAGGACAGCACGAAAAACCAGGTGGACTTTATCCTGGGAAGGCTGAATCAGTATCGGGATGACAGGAAGATATTTCTGTATCTGAATGTCTGTGCGATCCACTATCCCAATTATTTTTATGTGGAGAAGGAAAAAAGTGACAGCATTCAGACACACAAGGCGGCATTGCGCTGTGTGGACGGCGAGTTGGGCAGGCTTTTTGACGGTTGGAAGAGCAAAAGGGGCGAAACCTTTGTGGTGTGTTTCTCGGATCACGGAACCTGCTACGGCGAGGACGGTTATGTGTTCCACGGCGTGAACCATCCAATGGTGAATACGGTGCCGTATAAGCATTTTTTCCTTTGAAGGCGGGAGTGAAAATGAACAGATATATTCAGTATATGTACAGTTATCCCCATAAGACGGCGTACAGGCCTCTGGAAAACGTGAATTTGAGGGATTATTTTTTCAACCTTGAAGGTGAAGGGCACAGTTTATACCTTCACCTTCCCTTTTGTGAAAGTAAATGCGGTTATTGCA
Organism: Lachnospiraceae bacterium; assembly: GCA_023664345.1. Taxonomy (GTDB): domain Bacteria; phylum Bacillota; class Clostridia; order Lachnospirales; family Lachnospiraceae; genus Acetatifactor. The sequence continues at coordinate 35,153 of JAMPFQ010000031.1, forward strand.
ATCTGTTTTCAATCACAGGATGTGATCAGGTTCAGATGGATGAATATATTGACGCGGTATTGCGGCAGATAAAGCAGTATGGGGAAATGCTGCCACAGAGTGCGTCTTTCGGGGACTTCACCATTGGGGGCGGAACGCCTTTATTGTTGGAAACAGAACAAATAACACGTGTCTTTGACGCGGTGGCATCGGGGATGCCCATGAGCGCCGGGCATAAGATCGTCATAGAGACGGCGCCGAATCAGACAGATAAACAGAAAGCGGCATTGCTGAAAGAACTTGGCGTCACCCGGGTCAGCATGGGGATCCAGAGTTTTGACAATGGGGAACTAAAGTGGCTTGGGAGAGATCATGACAGTGAGCGCGCCAGGGAGGCGGCGGGTCTTTTGGCGGGCATGGGATTTGAATGTGTGAATTTTGATCTTATCTACGGGCTTCCGGGCCAGACTGCGGACAGCCTGACCTGTTCCCTGCGGACGGCGCTTTCCTTCTCACCGGATGAGATCTTCCTTTATCCGCTTTATATCAAGCATGGCGTCTGGCTGGAGCGGCGGGGCGGAAAGGAGCAGCTGGATTCCGATCATTCGTATGCGCTGTATCAGTGTGGATCGGGATATCTGCGGGAGAACGGGTATGCGCAGGTGTCCATGAGGCGCTTTGTGAGGAAGAAGTCTGAGAGTGTGTCGCCGAAATTCAGCGAGTGTGGGTTAAAGAGCGCCCTGTCCCTGGGATGCGGCGGGAGAAGTTATCTGGGGCGGCTCCATGCCTGTACGCCATACAGGACAACGCGGGCTGCAGCGCTGGAGGAAATCCAGCGTTTTCAGCGGACGGAAGATTTCTCTGCTGTGACCAATGGGATACTGCTTTCAGATGATGAGATCAGGCGGAGGTACGTGATCAAACATCTGCTGATCCTGCCCGGTCTTTCAAGGCAGGCGTATCGAAGGACTTTTCAGACTGATGTGTTGAAAGATTTTTCGGTTCTCCGGGATTGGATGGAATGCGGATGGCTGGAAGAGAAACATGCCGATGCTTATGATCATATTGCTTTGACACAGGAGGGTCTGGGGCTTTCCGATTACATCGGCCCACAGCTGATCTCGGAGGAGATCAGAGCGAAAATGCTGGAATGGGAGCGGGAAAATGCGTAAAAGAACCGTTATTTACAGGGGAAACCTGAAAAGCTGCAATTACACCTGTTCTTATTGCCCTTTTGCGAAGCACAGGGCTTTGACGGCTGAACTGGAGAAAGACCGCCGGAATTTCGAGCGGTTTTGCGATAGTGTGGAAAAGAGAGTCCAGGACTTTTCTATTGGGGCGGTCCTTGTCACGCCCTATGGGGAGGCATCCATACATCGCTGGTATTGGGAGGGGCTTTCACGCCTGGCAGGACTTCCCGGGATCGACAGGGTGGGGATGCAGACCAATCTCAGTTTTTCTGTTGCGGAGTGCATGAAGGGATTCAGCCAACCGGCGAAACTCTGCCTCTGGGCAACCTTTCATCCTGAGATGACAACGGTGGACGCGTTTGCTGCCAAGTGTCATAGATTGGCTCAAAACCATGTTCAGGTCTGTGCGGGAGCGGTGGGCGTTCCGGAGAATATACAGTTGATAAGAGAACTGCGGGAAAAGCTTTCCCCGGCGGTCTATTTGTGGGTCAACAGGATGGACGGCCTGAAAAGGAACTACAGGCCGGATGAGATCAGCGCTTTTACGGAGATCGATCCCTTTTTTGCATGTGAGTTGGATTATCCGGAAGCAGATCCGTCAATGTGCGCGGACAGATGCTTTGTCGAGGCCGACGGAAAGGTGCGCAGCTGTAATATCAGTAAGACCAAGGGAGTTGACTGGTATGAAAGCGGCGAGGAAGAGATATTTGCACCTGTATGCAGCGGGAAAAGATGCACCTGTTATCTTTCCTATGGCGGGCGGAGTGACTTCGCATGGAAGAATATTTTCGGCGATCATTCTGTTTTCAGGATTCCCAGGAAATTCAAGGCGGTCTTTTTTGATCTGGATGGGACATTGATCTCTGTAAAAAGAGAGACAGGCGATATAAGAGGAGGACTTTCAGAGCTGGTTCGCAGGAGGTTGATCGCATTAGGAGAGATATGCCCGATTTTCCTTGCCACGTCCATGCCGGAGACGGATGTGAAGAGGCGGCTGAAAGGGGATATGGAATTATTCCAAGGGGGTATATATGCTTCCGGAGGATATTTGCATCTGAAAGACCAAAACGGCGATCGGGAGAAGATTTATCCGATCAATATCGACTGTTTGTCCGAGGTAATAGAAGAAGCAATGGGACCTGAAAAAAGCGTAAAAGCCCGCTGCATGGTCTCTGAAAAGAACGGAACCGTATACAAGGTTACCCTCATAAAAAGTCATCATGGACACTGGACAGACGAGGAATGTTACAGGATGGCGGAACTCCTGACAGGATTTGACTGCCGTTTCTTTACGGAAGACCATTGTCTGGAAATTGTAAGAAAAGATTGTGACAAAGGAACCGGCATTGAGGAAATCTGCAGCTGGCTTGGCATTTCCCCGGAAGATACCCTGGCAGTGGGAAACGACAGGGAGGATGAAGCCATGGAGAGGGTCTGTGGCGGGTATATAAGAATGGAAGCTATTTTGTGTTATCATGCTCGATGATATCAGATACAGGACAATCAAGAATAAAGCAAAAAGTATCTATTGTTTTCGTTGTAATTGCTTCCCCCTTTTTCATACGGTGGATAGTATTAGCAGAAATGCCATGTTTAAAAATCAATTCATATTCTGTGATGTTTTTCCGCAACAAAGTATCAAAAAAAGGTTTATAGGAAATCAAGTACATCCCTCCAGTCAATTATTATAGAAAGAGTATCATACTTAATTCCTTGACTATACTTAATATATTGAGTATAATTGATTTATACCATAATAAAATTATCTGATAAGTGTAGAAAGGAGAACATTCTGTATGTTGAAAAATTTGTTTGAAGGGCTGGTGAGTATTTTTATCGTGCTATCTTGTGCATTTTTAATAACAGGCGATGTTACTCGATTTGTATATTGGGTAAAATGTTGTAAAATAGACAAAAGAATAGGTATACATTATTATTTTGGTTTTTGGGACAATGAACGGGGAACAGAATGTACTAATGAGGAAATAAAAGAGTTACATCAAATGATAAGGCAATTTGAAGAAAAACATTCTGAAATATGATAGAAATAACCGTATTGCCTGTATAATGCAAGTTATCAGAAGACATACCACTGATTTACAGCTTAAGAATGAAATTCTTTGCTTGAAAACTTTCAGGAATCAGGCGGAGACGTGCTGCCCTGTTCTGAGCGGACTTTGGGGAGCGTCTTTAGCAGAGATGAAATCCACTGCCTACGCAGACTATGGCGCGAAGACGCAATTCGCGCCATAGGAACTGGCGCATATCTTTGCGACAGTTCCGTAGTCGTAGTTGGCAGTTAGTTCAGCACTGCGTTGCTCCGTCCGCACAGAACAGGGCAGCACGTCTCCGCCGTCCCTCGATCTGTAAATCACCAAGCCGTCAAATACCGTCAGGACTGAACTGTTACAGTGAGAGTAGTACGATTGAAAATGTTATTGACAAGGTGAAATAGACGCGATATTATATAGTTAGCAAATTTAAGAAGCAAAGGATTACAAATACAAAAGATTAGTAAGTTAGTGATTATAGTCGTTAATGCAAAAAGTTAGTAAATTAAATTTTATAATTACAAAAATTTATGGGAGGCGAGTTATGTCTCCCCATTTTATTTTTATGGTTCAACTTCCAGAAGTTAGCGTAAGCCATCCTAACCCATACATTTCGCCAGAAACCGATATCCACGCCCAGGATATGCGCTGCATGTCAGGGCGATTTTTTTTGCCACTGATTCGGCGGTGACATACTCGTCATGCGTGGTGACACACAATTTATTCAGTTCTATCACTGGCGTCGCTGTCAGTTTTCCTACTTCCCGATAAGCCTCCAGACACTGCTTCCATAATTGACCAGTAAAGTCATCCATATTTTTACTTTGATGGCAGTACACAGGGGTGAGCAGAACAGGGTACATAAACCGCTCCCTGCACTCAATGATGTAGCGGGCAAGCTGGCATCTGCAGATTCCGCCGGATACCCAGTCTTCCACGGGTTGACCTGAGGGGTCAAACTGGAAGAGGCAGAAATCTCCCGGTCTGCCGTATTCATAAATTGCGGCGTACCGTCCCTCTTTCCGAAAGGACTCGGTGGTAAGTCCCGGACGGGAATAATCGGATATGGCAGCTTTATGACCGATGTATGTCGTCAGCATCTGTTTCCATGTGTCAGAGCAGTCTTCCGGCAAATGAAAGGAGGGCACGGTATCCGCGGAACCCGCTATGTAGATGACAGGGCAGGAGGTCTCACGGACGGATAATCCGCTGAGACAGTCTGCATCCGCTGTTACAGTTACGGTAATGGTTCTGTCCTGGCATATGCGGCGCTCGCCATCAGAAACATTGTTCCCCACATTCACGGCAATGTTCTGTTTGGAGACACCTGCGGGAATATTTCCTGTGAAAACAGGATTTCCTGTGCCTGTGTGGACGGATACTCTTTTCAGAGGAATTTCTGTTTTGAAGGTGAAAGTGACCTGATATTTTCCAGGATGCGGAACGTCAACTGTAAGCGCTTCCTTTGATGAATAGCAATCGTTATGGAATTGCCGGAAATGATAATTACGATGATACATATGGTTGACCATGCCTTTCTGAAGTCCGTGGATTTATTCCCGCGGGCAATGAGCCACAAGTCCAGGGAATCATGATTCCCTTGGACCTTGGCGAATGCCGCGAGGGTCAAATACCCCGCAGCTTGCTGCGTTGCAAGATGGATACCCCGTCAGCTTGCTGCGGGGTCTTTGATTTTCGTGAGACAGCCTTTCTTTTGCTGTTGTTGCAACCCTGGGTATATTCAGGATCGGCTTCCGCAAGGGATACAGGATTGCCGTCTTCGCCATACTCGAAGTTTTTGTCCTCCATGCCCCACAGCATGGGAAAACCCAGCAGCAGACCCAGCAGATTGAAAGCGATGGAACTTTTCAGGGCGCGGATAAAGTCCGCATCCTGAAAGATCTTCTGGAAAGTTCCCATTCCTACCCACTGGCTGCCGGAATAGCCTTTCACGGGGTTGTAATCCATAAATACCATCCGCAGTCCCGGATAGGCCGCGTGATTAAAAACGGCCACCATTGCCAGGGGAAACCGTTTCCGGAGCCGATGCAGGGGAACGGGCTGTCTTCTGGCGTGATACGCAGGTCCGCGTATACTGCATTGCCTTTGCCATCATTAAAAGGAGTTCCTGATTTTCCAGCGGAAGATCGATCGCGTTATCAATGATCTCCTCTGCGTTCCCTGCCTGTTGTCCGGAATCAAAATGAATTGACAAAGCATTCATCTCCTTCCGTAATGCTTTATTAGTGAATTATAACATGCAAAATATTCATCGTCAATGCAAATAAAATATTATTTATGCATTGAAAATGCAAAATAGCATTGAAAATGAATCAATGCATTGACAATGCAAAAATATTTTTATATACTGTCCGTAAGGAGGCGGATCACAGAGTATGGAGACTTTAGGTGAACGGCTGAACTACGCCCGCAGACACAGCGGTTATACACAGAATTCGCTTGCCGAATCCATCGGCGTATCCCGGGGCGTGATCTTTAATCTGGAGAAAGACAAGACGGTTCCCCAGACGATCGTGATAAACGCTATATGCCAGACCTTGAAGATCAACAGCGACTGGCTCCTGAACGGTGTGGGTGAGATGGAGAAGAAAGAGGATCCCGCGCGGAGTGACAGGGTGCTCAGGGAACTGTATGAGTTTGTCAGCGAACTGTCCGAGGACGAGCAGCTTTATCTGCTGGATACGGCCAGGGCGCTGAAGCGCAGATTGAATCGAAATTGAGATAAAACCGGATCGAATATTTTTCCGAGATGCATTTCGTGCGTGTGGCATACCGTTCGTGAAAAACGCTCTTTTTCCCTGTTAGAATATGCTATGATGTCTGTACCAGGACAGGGAAGCGAGGGAGAAAGTCATGCATACTTTAGGAGAGCGGTTGACCTATGTCCGCAAAAAGAACGGTTATACGCAAAGTTCTCTTGCGGAAGCGATAGGTGTATCCCGGGGCGTCATATTTAATATTGAAAAGAATAAGACGATTCCCCAGGCGATCGTAGTCAATGCCCTATGCCAGACTTTGAGGATAAATAAGGACTGGCTCATGCGGGGCACGGGGAAGATGGAAGATAACAGTGAGGTGATGCAGAGCACGAAGATACTGGCGGAACTTTATCAGGTCACCAAAGAACTGTCCGAGGATGAACAGTTCTACCTGTTGGATATAGCGAGAACTCTAAAGTAGCTGTAACAGTTCAGCCATGCTATTCATAAGTTGCCGAAATATACATTTTCACCGATAAACCAACACTATTGTCGGCAACTTATTTCATGTCGGGCGGACGCCCTATAGAAATGATCGTGCAGCTCGCCCTTAGTGAGCAAGCTCACACGGGCAATCTGCACAATCATTTCTGCATGGCTGAACTGTAACAAGTAGCCGAAGTTTTTTCCATAAACATGTTGACAAGTATAGAATAATAAGTTAAAATACCATATGTTCGGTTTGTTTCCGAATCAGATGGTGTGTGTCCGTAGCTCAGCTGGATAGAGCAACGGCCTTCTAAGCCGTGGGTCGGGGGTTCGAATCCCTTCGGGCAC
>JAMPFQ010000032.1:0-7298 GCA_023664345.1 Lachnospiraceae bacterium
CTTGATAATCCCGAATTATCCATCATTGAAGTTCCCTAAATCTATATTTGATAATCTTGAATTATCTATCTCTACTTCCTTATTATATCGGAAGTATTTTAAAAATACAACATAATTGTTTATCTTTACAGCGTTTTATTTTGTTAGCCCATAATCCCATTAGGCACTCTTCTCCGTTCAATATACAATACCTTTCAACATATTCCAAAAGCCGCTTAACACGCCTGAATCCGCGATAACCAACAATCCCCTCTCTTCCAACCTCTATTGGATAGTTGGAATAGGTGACTTAGAAAATTTCCATTATTCAAGAATTTCCCTGACCTTTTTTGTTATCTGTTCCTCGGCTATCCGCTTGAATATCGTTTCCATTTTTTCTGTGCCTGTGCAATGCCTTTTCACAATAATTTTCGTGGGTGTCGGCTGTCGGTGGGTTCTCTGCCCTATGTTACTATTCTGTTATGACTATGGTAATGGTTGGTTAGACAAACTCAAATTTTAAGATATCACTATTCAAAAACTTCTGCACCTAAAGACGTCGCAATTTCTTTTAATTTAGCCAATACTCTTTCTGAGTAATTATCACAACCGATATGTCCTTTTTGGTATATGATTTCACAATCATCAAAAAGGACTCTTCCCGCGATTTTTATCTTTAATTTCTGTTTTGTAATAGGGTTGATGCCTTCCCCAGATTCTTCTAAAACTAAATCTTTATCCGTTTTAACATAATTTAACCATTCCTGCAATGTTATATCTTTCTCACGCTCTATGTATATATCCATTCTTACTTATCTCCTTAAAGCTTGATTTATACCTCTAACAGAATACCCAATCACACTTATATTTCTATCACATTTTCCTTAAATTTCTTCCTCCCTCTGCTACTCAACACTGCCATGCCAACATTCTCTTTGATTGTCCCGCGCTTCATAACCGTTCTGTTACTCTGCCTCCTGAACATATTTCCCAGGCACCAGATCCGCCAGCCAGACCTTTTCATTCCCTACATAAAACTTAATCCCTTTCTCCCACGCCCTCCTGGCATCAATGGTCAGGATGCACGGTCTGGCATCATGGCGTTTTCCCACGCTCTCGGCGGTCTCCACATCCTCCGACAAATGGACATACTGCCTGTTCTGGGGCCGCAGGCCGTTTTCCATGATGGACGGGACAAATCTCCTTGCCGTCCCGTGATATAAAATATCCGGCGGCATCTTCTCTTCCTTCAGGATCTTCATGGGAATGGAATGTCCGTAAAATGCCCTGATCATTCCGTCTTTTATCTCAAAACGCTTCTTCTCGGACTTTTCTATGATCTCGCTCAAGTCCGCTTCACCCACATTCTTCCATTTCACCTCCCTGCGCAGGGCCTCCAGAAGCTGTTCCACCGGAACCCGGCCTGTTTCATCCATTTCCAGTTCATACTCCCATGGCGCGTGGCGCAGCGCATAGGATATTTCTTTGCTCAGATTTTCAAGCTGTTTCATACTGTATATACCTCCTCATGCGGCAATAACTGCGATATATCCTGCCCCGCATTCTTCTTTTCCCGCAAAGAATCAACATATTCCGTAATATCCTTAAGTTCCACGATCCACCCGCTGACATATTCTTTTACGGCTTTTCCCCTGAGACCGATCTGTATGGAACGATACTCCAAAGGATTGCCGTATATATCCCTCTCCGGATCCCACTGGCATCGTATATCCGAACTGCGTATCAACTCTTTCCACTTTTCCGGACTTCTGTAAACCGCCTCATCATAGGAGGACAGCACAGCGTTTTTCACCAGATAGTCAAACTTCGCGCGGGGGATGTCTATGGCAAGGGTATGTTCCTGGTTCTCCTTTGTCCCCCAGCCGCTGCGATACATCATCCATAAAAAGGACGGTTTGATCCAGGTCATCCTGTCCAGCTTGAATTTCGGCCCGAAAGTACCCAGCCTGACCGCCTCGGCGGCAATGTCGGCTGGATACGCCTGATAGACGCGGATTGTTGTCTGTGTATAAACTGCTCTGATTTCTTTCTGGTTCATATTTACACCCCTTGCGTACTTTGGCACGCATACCGATCAATATTTGAAAGTTTACTTTCAAACTTGTTACCATGCCGCTCACAAGCGGCACAAATGGCCATGAAATCCACGGCATGGCAACAAGTCGATGCACACAAAACGCCAAAGGGCGGTGTTTTGGCGCCTGCTGTCTCGGATTTTGACAAAAAAATGCCAAAATCTCTCGCGGTGCCGTCCGGTGACGTTTACTTTCATACTTACCCTCATGCCGCCCGCAGCGGCACAAACAATCTATGAATCGCTGCAAGTCCGGAAGAATCGCTGCTCTTGCGATTCTTCTGTGCGAGATTTAGAGTTTCTCCGCGAAGCAGCCCTTGCTGCGAGCGGCTAGAAACTCTTTTCACACTTACCCCTCAGACCACTTTCTCACTGCTGCCTGCAATCCGGGTAAGGCCGCCGCTCCTGGGAGGATGCAGTAGCCCTGACAAGCTGCAGCACCGCTTCGCTGAAATAGCGGGGATCCACCTGCCCCAGCTTCTGTCTCACCGGCAGATAGCGGTATCCCACCTTCTCCGTCACATCCGGCTGGTAAAAATATGCCTCGTACATCACCACGTTTTCGTTCTCGCCGCCTATATACGTTCCGGAAAATACAAGTTCCACGCCCTTATCCCCGTCATGGCGGTGAAAGGTGTCATAACCGCCGCCGTCTCCCACTTCGCCTTTGTACCAGCCCATATCCTGCAGTTTTCCGGCCAGGGACAGTCCGTTCAAGACCACGCCGCCAAAGCGGGTCAGGTCAGTTTCTTCCTTTTCCTCCTCCGTCACCCTGTATACCGGACGAGTCAGTTGTTCGATGGGCTGGACAATCTCATAATCCTCCAGCTGTTCTTTCCATGCCGCCAACGCTTCCTCCGATAGTTCGATAGGGTGCACAAGGCCTATGACCAGGCCCTCGCCGTCTGCTCCGGGCAGTTCATATTCTTCCTCCTCCGCAGTGTTGAATGTGCCGTCCTCCATGTAACGGAAAGTGTCTTTTAAGTCCCCTTTTTCGTACACGCCCCAGATCAGCCCGATGGCAAACTGGTGCATCACCGGATTTTTCACGAACAGTTCTCTCCATTTCTCCGGCTCCCACTGCCTACTGATGCGAAGTGCCTGTTCCAGCCGTGTCTTCTGGTTCGTCACCACGGTCTTCAGCTGTTTCTTTAAAAGCTTCCAGGCTTTGTCCGCCTCTTTGGACAACTCCGGGTCATCGGTCTTGCCGGGCGCGGGCAGGCTCTTTAATCTCTTTCTATTGCCGTCATATACCTCAAGAGACAGGTTCGCGGTCAAAAGGACTTTGAACTGTCGTTTCCCATAGTCAAAGACCCTCTCCATCCGGTCGTCAAATCCCAGGTCCGGCACGATCCGATCCTCCAGATCTTCTCTGGAGATCCCAAGCTGCTCCGCCGCATGATCCAGCGCCTGTGCGGCGGCGGATTTCACCTGGCGGAACTTGAATTTCCTGGCAATCTGATCCACCTGCAGAAGCGCCGTGGAGGTACCGTTCAAGGCCAGCGCTTTCACCGCCTCCGCCGCCATGGCTCCCCTGACATTCTCTGCCCACTCCTGGATCTGGGCATACAATACGGGCACGACTGCCTCTCCGCCGTGTATGGCAGACGCATAGAGTACCCATTTTCTCTTCGCCTGTGCGCCGTCCTCCATGAAACGTCGGTATACTTCTCCCATGTATGCTGCCAGTTCATCCGGTCGGAGTCCTGCTGCCAGCCTCCCGGCTTCTTTGCTTACTCCGGGCGTGTCCATATCCGCATAGCTGACCAGGAGCGCCGCCATGTAGTCTTCCGAGGCCTCTTCCCCATCCAGCTTATGTACCTTGCAGAGTGTTTCCGGCGACAGCCAGGCCAGTTTCCGTTTTCTGCCTCCTGTCAGGATCTCATTGATTGTTTCCTCCAGGGTGGGTTCCGTAGCCTTTGATTCTTCTTCCCCGCCCGAACTTTCCGAAGTCCCCTCCGGTAGGAGGATTTTTTGCAGCATGGTTCTGATCTTTTTCGTTTTCTCTGTCTCCAGAGCCTGTTCCAGCGCCTGGCGGTACTTCTCCGCCCCCCAGCCCCGCAGCACATTCACCGCCATCTCGCGGCAGCCGCCCTTAGGAGATCTCAGCATATCCAGGATATCCTCTTCCCACTCCCGATGCCTTGTATAAACGGCCCAGAGAAATCCCCGCACCTGCTTTGCGCTCTCGGAGGCACAGGCAAGCAGCCAGTCCTTATATTCCTCCGGATGCTCTCCCATCACGCGGATGGCCATGATCCGGGCCTGCATATAGTTGCTTTTGGAAGCCTCCATCCATTCCTGATGCCAATCCTTTCGAAACTCCGCCAGCATCTGCACACAGGCGTAGCTGGCAGTGGGTCTGCCTCCGTCAAGGAACTCATAGGCGCCATCGTACACCGTGCCGAAGAAATCGATCTGGTACCGGGACGGAACCTTTTCTTCCGCCAGCAGCCGCGCAATGCTCTCCATCTGCTGTCGTTCCAGATGTTTCGCCCTGTTGCGCCAGGTTTCCGTCAGTTCCGGCCCATCCTCCACCCAGTATCGGCTGAAATAGTCTTTCTGCAGGCACAGGCATTCCAGTGCCAGCGCCCGCCGATACAGCTGTTTTTCCCCACATTCCAGATAACCGTGGATGGCATCATATTTTTTAGAATTATAAAGACTCAATTCCCGCCATTGTTCCACATAAGGCAGGATATCTCCGATCTCCGCTTCTCCCAAAAGGTATGCCAGCGCCCTGTCTTTCGCGGGCTGATACCTTTCCACAGCCTGCTCTGCGGCGCTTCTGCGGTAATCCGCCGCATAATCTTTCCCTTCCTCCTCATACAGTCCGGGATTCGCCGCTTTCACCTGCGCCAGCAGGTAGCCGTAATCCTCCGTGGGAATCTTTTTTATGACTTCGGAAATGACCTCCGGGGCTTTTACCGCCATCCGCTCCAGCACTTCTTTTTCCCTTCGCAGGACAGCCCAGCGGGTATACGCCTCATCAGGGATCCACAGAACCTCCTCCAGACCCCTGATATGCCCATGGAACCACTCTTTTCCCGTTCCCTGGCAGGCATCCAGCGTCAGGTTGGGAACGATATTCGACTCCACCGCCGCAGCCAGGCGGATCAGGGATATGAAACTGTCGGAATGCTCCACTGCCAGGAACGCCAGCATGGGCAGGAAAACTTTCTTAAACTTATTCTGCCGTCTCCCCGACAGGATGGCTCTTATTTCATAGGAAAATCCCTCCCCAGGGTCAGAATCCCGCACAAAAGCTTTCAGCTTTTCCACATCCTCCTCCCCCGGCTCGTCCGTCTCCGTAAAAAGTCCGTCAACATTGCTCAGCAGGCGGCGTTCCAGATAGTCCCGCATCTCACCGATGCGTTCCGGGCTGCCCTCCGCCCTGGTATCTTCCGCCATCGGCATACGGAGCCTGCTCCCGGCTCCTTCCAGCGGCTTTACGCAATGCAGGTACAGCGCGAAAAGGAGCATCTCCGTATTGCAGGCGCCTTCTTCCGGGCACAGTTCTATCATCCTGGGAAACACTTCCGGATCTTTTTTCCCAAATTCAATCAGAGGCCGAAGTGCGCTCTCTTTCATGTTTGACGTAAACCACGCGATCCAGTCCGCATAAATAGCCCCGATCTGCAGATCGGACAGGCATTTCTGCAGATATCTGAAATCGCCGCCCCAACCGTTACGGGACAGGAACACTCTGGCCGTAACGCCGCCGACTGCCACGACAAAGCGGATAAAACGCAGCGCCAGCGCCTCATCCTCCCTTTTGAGATCGCTGAGCAGATCATACAGCGGCTGTCTTGATTTCCCCGGCAGATCATAAAAATCCTGCGGCTTCGCTTCCTTCAGCAGATCCGGCTCCTCCTGTCCGGCCATGTCCAGATACTTTTCCGCCAGTTCCCGATTGTCTGGAACAAGTTCCAGCAGATCCAGCGCTTTTTTCAGTTTCCGGTTCTCCCCTTTGTCCCCGCCAAGCATGGCTCCGTTTACCATCATTGATGCATCCCTCCTGTTTTCCATTTGTAATGAAACTTCCTTGTGACTCCCTGCTCTTAATATTAGCATATTTTTCCGCATAATTCTATCACATGTTGGTCGTTGGCGGGAAAGCATAGTTCAACAACTTATAAATGGCATGGCTAAACTGTTGCCTTTTGTAATATTGCAAAAGCAGCCCCGCCGCGATATAATAATGTCAGAGATATTTATCTGTACCGGAATACGGAACAAAGGAAGAATGTATGCAGAAAAAAACACCTGATTACGATAACGTGTTCAAGACCATGAAAAGCAAGCATAAAAGGCTGTTCATCCCCATGATCAACGATACGTTTGGAAAAGAGTACCCTTTGGATACAGAGGTTACAGTGTTACCCTCGGAGGGTTACCTGACTGAAAACGAGACAGGGGATGGCCGCAAGGAAATAGAGGAGCAGATTTCGGACTTTCTATTAAAGATCGGGAATGAAACATATCTTTTAGAATGCCAGAGTTATAACGACGATTCCATGGCGATCAGGATTGCGGAATATGCCTTTATCACCGCAAGGCAGTCTGCCATTTGGGATATCGGCCATGCCACGATCCGAATGCCACGGTTCTCCATTATTTACATAAAAAGAACCGATAAAACTCCTGCCAAAACAACGATCACTTTTGCTTTTCCGGACGGGCAGGCTGTAGACTATACATCGGACAATGTGATCTTGGATCAATTTACCAGGGAATACATTGTGGAAAAGAGGCTGTTTCCGTATATCCCTTTTTATATCGCAAGATATGAAAAAGATATTATATCAGGAAAGAACATAGACCATGTTGTTGATGACCTGATATATTTCAGGGATGAACTGCTATCATCAAGGGAAACAGATGAATTATCCGATGCAGAAATGCTGGATCTGATGGGATTTGTAAATACTATCATTACACATATCACAAACGGAAACCAAAACGAAGAAAGGCTGGTGAAAGTAATGGGCGGAACTATCATTGAAACAGAATCTGAAAAATGGTTACATCGAGGCATACAGCAGGGAATCCGTCAGGGAATACAAAAAGGAATACAAGAAGGGATACAGCAGGGGATACAGCAGGGGATACAGCAGGGAATGCAGCAGGGAATGCAGCAGGGAATGCAGCAGGGAGTGCAGCAGGGAATGCAGCAGGGAATGCAGCAGGGAATGCAGCAGGGAATGCAGCAGGGAATGCAGCA
>JAMPFQ010000032.1:7398-38343 GCA_023664345.1 Lachnospiraceae bacterium
TGCAGCAGGGAATGCAGCAGGGAATGCAGCAGGGAATGCAGCAGGGAATGCAGCAGGGACAGGCAAAAATGATCATTGAACTGGGACTGGAAGATGGACTGGACAATGAGACGATCTTGCAGAAAATACAGAAAAAAATCGGACTGTCCTTAGAGGAAGCCAAAGAATGCATGGAAAAATACGGGAAGCAACTTGTTTAGCTTTGCAGAAAGGGAAGTTATCAATTGGAATCGAAAGAAAGAATGCGATACGCTAAACGCGCACTGGACGGCATTGCGTTAGGGGATTGTTTTGGGGAGACTTTTTTCGTGTCAGAAGAGACAGCCCTCCAAAGGATAAAGGGCAGGGAGATTGTAGACGAGCCCTGGCGTTTTACGGATGATACCGTGATGTCCATAGGAATCTACCGTGTCCTGGAAAAGTATGGAAAGATTGATCAGAACGCATTGGCAAAGATTTTCGCAGAAAATTACGCGCTGGACTGGCATCGGGGATATGGGGGAACGGCTCATTCCATCCTGCGCAGTATCGGAGAGGGAATGCCTTGGCAGGAAGCCGCCGCAGGCGTCTTTGACGGAATGGGTTCCATGGGAAACGGCGGCGCCATGCGTGCGGCTCCCATAGGCGCTTATTTTGCGGACGACCTGGACAAGGTTCTCTACCACGCCAGAGCCTCCGCGGAAGTCACACACGCCCATATGGAGGGAATCGTGGGCGCAATGGCAGCCGCCCTGGGCGCGGCGTTGCTTTTGAATAAGAAGTTTGGAACTTATTCCGGGGAAGGTGAAGCTTTTCTGCGTGATGTTGCGGAGAAACTGCCGGAAAGCGATACCAAATATAAAATAGCAGCTGCGGCTTCCGTCAAAAAGGAAAGCAGCATGGACTTTGCAGTCTCCGTGCTGGGAAACGGAATCATGCTGACGGCACAGGATACGGTTCCGTTCTGCCTCTGGTGTGCGGCGCATTTTTATCATTCTTTTGAGGAAGCGCTGTGGACAGCGGTTTCCGCTTTGGGCGACAGGGATACCATCTGCGCCATTGTGGGCGGAATGGTATCTCTGTACGCGGACGACATTCCGAAGCAGTGGCTGCGTCTTATGGAGCGGCCGGAGGATTCCGTGTTTTTTAAGCAGGAAATCCAGTACATCGAAAAATAAGTTTCCAGCCATATCGCGAAGAATGATTTCTGCATAGGCAAGGTGGAGGAAGGAAGCGATGCGGTGGCATCGTTGACTGACGACAACGAAGCATATGCAAAATCAGGCAAGCGATATGGCTGGTTACTTATCATTTGATGTACTAGGCAGCGGGACGCCAAATTTGACGAATTTGCCAGAATCAGGCAGATCAGCAAAACATCCCCCTCACAGAAATGCCGGAAATTTATATGTTTTCTTTTGAACGTATGAGGCTGCCGTATTGATTTCTCAGTATGACAGCCCCTGTACTTTTTTCACACTTCCAATCATGCCGCCTCCGGCGGCACAAACCAATCCCACGGAACCATTCGGTCCCACAGAACCTGATTGGTCCCACGAAACCTGATTGGTCCCACGGAACCTGATCGGTTCCGGGAAGAACGCTGCCCTTGCGTTCTTCAGTGTGAGATTTAGAGTTTCTCCGCGAAGCAGCCCTTGCTGCGAGCGGCTAGAAACTCTTCTCACACTTCCCCCAGATTGGAATATCCCATCAGGCTCTCATCCACGGCCCGCGCCGCTTCCCTGCCCTCGCGGATGGCCCATACCACCAGGGACTGTCCTCTATGCATATCTCCGGTGACAAAGACATTTTCCTTGCTGGTGCGGTATTTTCCCGCCTCGGTCTTCACATTGGTGCGCTCGTTCAGTTCCACGCCGAACGCTTCCGCCACATAACTCTGCGTTCCCAGGAAGCCTGCTGCAATGAGTACGATATCCGCAGGAAGCTCCTGTTCGCTGCCCGCCACTTCTTTCATGTTCATACGTCCCGTGGCCGCATCTTTTTCCCAGACAAGCTTCACGATCTTCACCGCTTTCAGGCTGCCGTTCTTGTCTTTCACAAACTCTTTCACCGTAGACTCATAGATGCGGGGATCGTGGCCATACAGGGCGATTGCTTCCTGCTGACCATAATCCGTCTTGCAGACCTTGGGCCATTCGGGCCAGGGGTTATTCTCCGCCCGGCTGTCCGGCGCCTTGGGCATCATTTCGATCTGGGTCACGCTCTTTGCCCCATGGCGGATGGAAGTGCCCACACAGTCGTTGCCTGTGTCGCCGCCGCCGATGATGATAACATGTTTCCCTTTTGTGTCCACATATTGCTTATCTTCAAAGCCGGAATCCAGCAGGCTTTTTGTATTTGCTTTCAGGAAGTCCACCGCGAAATAGATTCCTTTCGCGTCCCTCCCGGGAGCCTTGATGTCCCTGGGGTTGGAAGCGCCACAGGCAAGGATCACCCGGTCAAAGTCGTGGAGCAGTTTATCCGCCTTGATATCCTTTCCCACATCCGTGCCGGTGATGAAAGTGATTCCTTCCTCCTCCATGATCTTCCGCTTTCGCTCTACGATCTGCTTTTCAAGCTTCATGTTGGGGATACCGTACATCAGAAGTCCCCCCACACGGTCGGAGCGTTCATACACCGTCACCAGATGTCCCCGCTTGTTCAGCTGATCCGCAGCCGCCAGGCCAGAGGGGCCGCTGCCGATGACTGCCACTCTTTTCCCGGTGCGAACCTTGGGGGGATCCGCCGCCGCATAGCCTTCTGCATAGGCATTTTCTATAATGGCGTATTCGTTTTCTTTCGTGGAAACCGGATCCCCGTTCAGGCCGCAGGTACAGGCTGCCTCACAGAGAGCGGGACACACCCTGGAAGTAAATTCCGGAAAGTTATTGGTCTTTTTCAGGCGGTTATAGGCCTGCTGCCAGTTCCCGTGATACACCAGGTCATTCCACTCAGGGACAAGGTTATGCAGGGGGCATCCGCTTGCCATCCCGCAAATCATCATTCCCGCCTGGCAGAAAGGAACCCCGCACTCCATACATCTTGCACCCTGAAGCTGCTGCTCTTCTTTGGGCAGATGTTCGTGAAATTCGTTGAAGTGCCTGATGCGTTGTAGAGGAGCTTCCTCTTTGCTGACTTCTCGTTTATATTCCATAAATCCTGTTGGTTTTCCCATACTTTATCTTTGCCTCCTTGATTGGGTTCTTGAAAGTTATAGGTTATTGCTCTTGGCACGGCGGCCGGGGGAGGGTCTGCTTTATGCAGGCGCTTCGCTGGAATTTCGAGGAGCCTCAAACCGCCGTCAATGCGCCCATAAGCGGGGGCGCATTGACTTGAGTCTCCTCTCAATAGCTCAGTAAAGCCTGCATAAAGCAGACCCTCCCCCAGCCGCCTGAATAGCACCAATTCTGATTTATATATTGACTACACTACTGATTATTTATAACTTAACTATATTGACCATATCAGCCTGGCAGGTGTGGCGTGTCCCTTTTTGAAACCGTTGGAGGACGCCGGCACTTTGGCGCCGTACTTTGGCGCCTTATGTGTCCGCTGCGTCCGGAATCGAGCGAAAGCGCGTTGAAAAAAGGGATGCGGCGCACCTGCCAGGCGTCTTGCATCAGCAGGAAGAATGCCTTCTCTTGGCATTCTTCCGTGTGAGACTTAGAATTTCTCCGCGAAGCAGCCCTTGCTGCGAGCGGCTAGAAATTCTTCTCACACTTTCCTTGTGTTGGCATAAAACGCCTCGATCTGCGCCTGTTCCGCGCTCAGCCCCTTTTCCTCCATCTGCACGATGGTCTTGAGGACGCGTTCGTAATCATGAGGAATGATCTTCTTGAACTTGGGCAGATATTCCTCAAAATTGTCCAGGATCCGCTTTCCTTTCTCAGAATTGGTCAGCGTCACATGTTCCTGGATCATGCCTTTCAGTTCCAGCACGTCATATTTGGAAGTGATCTCACTGGAGGAGACCATCTCCTTGTTCAGCCGCTTATAGAGGTCGTTCCGCTCGTCCAGCACATAGGCGATGCCGCCGCTCATGCCTGCGGCAAAGTTCTTGCCGGTGGAGCCCAGCACTACCACACGTCCGCCGGTCATGTACTCGCAGCCGTGGTCGCCCACGCCCTCCACTACCGCCATGGCGCCGGAATTACGAACGCAGAAACGCTCTCCCGCCACACCGTTGATAAAGGCTTTGCCGCTGGTAGCGCCGTAAAGCGCCACATTGCCAATGATGATGTTTTCAGAGGGATCAAATTTGCTTCCCCTGGGCGGATATACGATCAGTTTGCCGCCGGAAAGTCCTTTTCCGAAATAGTCGTTGGAATCGCCCACCAATTCCAGGGTCAGACCTTTCGGGATAAAGGCTCCGAAGGACTGTCCTCCTGCTCCCTTGCACAGCACATGGTAGGTGTCCTCCTCCAGGTTGTCTCCCAGCTTTCTGGTAATCTCGCTGCCCAGGATCGTGCCGAAAGTGCGGTCTGTGTTGGACACATCCACTTCAACACTTCGTTTCTGTCCGGATTCCATGGCTTTCTTCAACTGTTTTAGCAGTACCTTTTCATCCAGCGTTTTTTCCAGTTCAAAATCGTACACCTGTTTCGGGTCAAAGGTATACTTCATCCTGCTTTCCCGATAGGGATTGGACAGGATGCGGGACAGGTCTACCTCCTGCTGTCTCGGGTTCAGGTTCTCCCTTACCCGGAGCAGGTCGGTGCGTCCCACCAGTTCGTCCACTGTCCTTACGCCCAGCGCCGCCATGTATTCCCGCAGTTCCTGAGCGATAAATTTCATAAAATTTTCCACATATTCCGGCTTGCCCCTGAAATTCTTGCGCAGTTCCGGGTTCTGGGTTGCCACGCCCACAGGGCAGGTGTCCAGGTTGCAGACTCTCATCATGACGCAGCCCATGGTCACCAGAGGCGCGGTGGCAAAGCCGAATTCCTCCGCCCCAAGGATCGCCGCGATGGCCACGTCCCGTCCGCTCATCAGCTTTCCGTCAGTCTCGATGCGCACTTTATTCCGCAGGCCGTTCATGATCAGGGTCTGGTGGGTCTCCGCAAGGCCCAGTTCCCAGGGAAGTCCCGCGTTGTGGATGGAACTTCTGGGCGCCGCCCCGGTGCCGCCGTCATAGCCGGACACCAAAATGACCTGGGCTCCCGCCTTTGCCACGCCTGCCGCCACCGTGCCCACGCCCGCCTCGGAAACCAGCTTTACGGAAATGCGGGCGTCCTTGTTGGCATTTTTCAGGTCGTAGATCAGCTGCGCCAGATCCTCAATGGAATAGATATCGTGATGAGGCGGCGGGGAAATCAGGGACACGCCGGGGGTAGAGTGGCGGGTCTTGGCGATCCAGGGATAAACCTTTCCGCCGGGCAGGTGTCCGCCCTCACCGGGCTTCGCCCCCTGTGCCATCTTGATCTGGATTTCCTGTGCACTCACCAGATAGCGGCTGGTGACGCCAAAACGTCCGCTTGCTACCTGTTTGATGGCGGAACACCGATCCAGGCCGTCGGGGCCTGGCGTCAGCCTGTCCAGTTCCTCGCCGCCCTCGCCGGAATTACTCTTTCCGTGCAGCCTGTTCATGGCGATGGCCATGGTCTCATGGGCTTCCTTAGAAATGGAACCGTAGGACATGGCTCCCGTCTTAAACCGGGTCACAATGGACTCCACCGGCTCCACCTGTTCGATGTCGATCCCTTTTTTCGGATAATTGAAATCCATCAGCCCGCGCAGGTTTTTGATGGAAGTTTCGTCATTTACCATGGCGGTATACTGCTTGAACATGGCGTAATCGCCCCGCCTGGTGGATTCCTGCAGCATATGGATGGTGGCGGGATTGTAAAGGTGTTCGTCGCCGCCGCTCCTTGCCTTGTGGTGTCCGGGACTGTCCAGGGTCAGGTCGCTGCCCAGCCCCAAAGGATCGAACGCCATGGAGTGCAGTTCGTCCACCTGCGCCTCGATATCCTTTAAAGTGATACCGCCCACACGGCTCACCGTATTACAGAAATATTTGTTGATCACTTCCGGCGCAATGCCGATGGCCTCGAAGATCTGGGAACCCTGATAAGACTGGATGGTGCTGATGCCCATTTTGGAAGCGATCTTTACAATGCCATGGAGCACCGCGTTGTTGTAGTCATTCACCGCCGCATAGTAATCCTTATCCAGCATGTGGTTCTCGATCAGTTCCTTAATACTCTCCTGTGCCAGGTAAGGGTTGATGGCGCAGGCGCCGTAGCCCAGCAGGGTTGCAAAATGATGCACTTCCCTGGGCTCGCCGGACTCCAGGATCAGCGCCACCCTGGTCCGCTTCTTGGTGCGTACCAGGTATTGGTTCAGCGCGGACACCGCCAGCAGGGAAGGCATGGGCACATGATTTTCATCCACGCCCCGGTCGGAGAGGATCAGGATGTTCACGCCGTCCCTGTAAGCCCTGTCCACCTCCACGAAAAGCCTGTCGATGGCCCGCTCCAGGCTGGTGTTCTTATAATAAGTGATGGGGACTACCTCTACCTTGAAGCCCTCCGCTTTCATATTCTTGATCTTCAGCAGGTCCGTGTTGGTCAGAATGGGATTGTTGACCCGCAGCACATTGCAGTTTTTGGGAGATTCTTTTAAAATATTTCTCTCCGTACCGATATAGACGGTGGTGGAGGTCACGATCTCCTCCCGGATGGCGTCGATGGGCGGATTGGTGACCTGGGCAAACAGCTGTTTAAAATAATGGAACAGGGGATGATGGCTCTTGCTCAGAACGGGAATCGGAGTGTCCACGCCCATGGCCGCAATGGCCTCGCCGCCGTTCTTCGCCATGGGCAGGATGCTGGTCTGCAGTTCCTCATAAGTATAGCCGAAAGCCTTCTGCATCCGCTGGCGTTCCTCATAGGTATACTCCGGCACGCGCAGGTTGGGGATGTTCAGATCCTTTAAAAAGACCAGATTATTGTCCAGCCATTCCCCGTAAGGCTGTCTGGAAGCGTATTTTTCCTTTAATTCCTCGTCGGAGATCACTTTGCCCTGCACCGTGTCCACCAGCAGCATCTTGCCCGGGCGGAGACGCTCTTTCAGCTTGATCTTCGCAGGGTCGATATCCAGCACGCCCACCTCTGAGGAAAGGATCAGGGTGTCATCCTCGGTGATCATATACCTGGAGGGACGCAGGCCGTTCCTGTCCAGCACGGCGCCCATGATATCCCCGTCGGAAAAGAGGATGGACGCGGGGCCGTCCCAGGGCTCCATCATGGTGGCATAATATTGGTAGAAATCCCGCTTGGTCTGGGACATCGCCTTGTTATTCGCCCATGGCTCCGGAATGGCGATCATCACCGCCAGGGGCAGGTCCATACCGCTCATCACCAAAAATTCCAGGGTGTTATCCAGCATGGCGGAGTCGGAGCCCGTCTTGTTGATGGCGGGCAGTACCTTGTGCATATGCCCCTTTAAATATTCGGATTCCATATTTTCCTCCCGGGCAAGCATCTTGTCCGCATTGCCCCGGATGGTGTTGATCTCGCCGTTATGTACCATCAGGCGGTTGGGGTGCGCCCGCTCCCAGCTGGGGTTGGTATTGGTGGAAAAGCGGGAATGCACCATGGCGATGGCGGATTCGTAATCCTCGCTCTGCAGATCCGCGAAGAACGTCCGCAGCTGCCCCACCAGGAACATGCCCTTGTATACAATGGTGCGGCTGGAAAAGGACACCACATAGGTATCGTCGCTGGACTGCTCGAACAGGCGCCTCGCAATGTAAAGCTTCCGGTCAAACTCCAGCCCCTTTTCCACGTTGGCGGGCTTCTTCACAAAGCCCTGCATGATATAGGGCATACATTCCACCGCCTTGTGCCCCAGCACATTGGGGAATGTGGGAACTTCTCGCCATCCCAGGAACTCCAGTCCCTCTTTCTCCACTATGATCTCAAACATCTTCCTGGCCTGATTGCGGCGCAGTTCCTCCTGGGGAAAGAAGAACATGCCGATGCCGTACTCCCTCTCCTTTCCGATCTCGATGCCGAGGGGTTTGCATACCCTGGCAAAGAATCTGTGGGGAATCTGGGTCAGGATGCCTACGCCGTCGCCGGTCTTTCCCTCTGCGTCCTTTCCTGCCCTGTGCTCCAGGTTCTCAACGATCTTCAGTGCGTTCTCCACGGTGGCGCGGGTCTTCTGTCCATTGATATTCACACAGGCCCCGATCCCGCAGTTATCATGCTCAAACTCCTGATGGTAAAGAGGAGCCTGAGGGATTTCCTTTTTTACATCAAACATGGCTGCTTGCTCCTTTCTGGTTTTTGCCCATCTGAATGAGCAGGTTCGAAAAGCTTTGCATTCCCTGCTCAACCCATGTTGAGCATGTTTGCGTTGCTCGTCAGGCTCGCGTACATTCATCTGCTCATGCGAGCATGGCAGCTGCCTGTACGCGAGCCTGACTCTGCTCATTCGCGCAAAAAAGACGCAATAAGGCTATCCTGCGCCTCATTGCGTCTTCACTGAAAACACTATACAACAAATTACTTCATCTGTAAATAAAAACTTTTTCTTAAATTGTCAGATAATCTGATAATTTATTAGTTAACCTTTATTTGACTGACTTCTTGTATTTATTATCTGAATTTGCCGCCCATTCCCGCACTTTTAACCGAACCAGACACCGCTTTTTATAAAAAAGCATCCCATAGCACATTACTTTTGAATCAAAGACCCCGCAGCAAGCCGACGGGGTATCAATCTTGCAACGCAGCAAGCTGCGGGGTATTTGACCCTCGCGGCATTCGCCAAGGTCCAAGGGAATCATGATTCCCTGGACTTTGGCTCATTGCCCGCGGGAATAATCGTCCTGAAATTCCTCTCCATACCCTCTGTCATCTATCTGCGCAACCGCTTCTTCATTTCTAAATATTCTGCCCTTCCCTCTTCCCGAACCTTACCTCACAGTCTTTCCGGTAAAAGGCTATCCCATAGCAGTCGATTTTCCGATAGCCCTCCGCCCGCAGCTCCTCCGCGTACTTCCTGTCGTATATCTGCTGCAACGCTTTCTCCGCATCCTCCTCCAGATCGTCAATGCTTCCCGAAACCTTCACCTCCAGGATAAAAGACCTCCCTCTCAGGGACGGGCTTTTTACCATAAGGTCAGACCTTCCGTTTCCGCTCTCCCGGTTGGATCTCACCACGTAATTCTCGCTCTGGCTTAAGATGCCGGCAAGAAAACCGTGGTAAAAACTCTCCGCACTGTCATAGAAGCTGATCGTGTCAAAAAGCTGACCGCTCAAGATATCCCCCATCCTGACCGCGTCACCCTCTTCCATGGCCTTGTACAGATCCCGGAAATCCTGCTTTTCTATTTTCTCTTTCATCCAATTCATAATCGTGTTTTCATAAATCGTCATTACCTCCGTATTGGGAATACGGACTTTTAAAAACACATATTTTTCTTTAAAATATTCGATTGCTTTCGTCAGATACCCGGTAAAATATAAGAAATTCCAGAGGTTATCGTCCCTGCTGTGCATATCCTCATAAGTGACCTCCTCATGTACCTGGATATCCAGAGTGCCCCCGCTCAATAATGTCTCGATCCGCGTCTTGGTGTCCCGATCCGCCCGGGCGATCATGTCCCTGATAATGTCGTTGGAACTGGTGTTGATCCAGTACGGACGAGGAAATGCCGCCTTACTGGCCGCCAGGTCATACATAAAATTGATGACACTCCAGGGATTATATACCTCCGTCTCTCCAAAGGTATATCCGTCATACCATTCCTTCATGGTCGGAAAACGGCTCTCCACTTCATAATATTCCATCACCCGCAGCACTTCCGCCTCCGTAAAGCCAAAGTGTTCACTGTACTGCTGATCCAGCATGGAAATGATTCTCAGATGGTTCAGTCCGGTAAAAATACTCTCCCTGGAAATCCGCAGACAGCCGGTTATCACTGCAAGCTGCAGGCAGTCATTGGTCTTCAGAGCCGACTCAAACAGCGAACGGATGAAGTCCACCATCTCCCGATAAAACCCCTGAAAATAGGCGTTTTCAAGCGGTACATCGTACTCATCCAGCAGGATGATCGTATTTTTCCCCGTAGCCTGATGCAGACATTTACTCAAAAACTGCAGTGAGCCGGAATAATCGTTATAGTCCGCCTCTCCATTGGCAATCTCACGGAATTTCTGTTTATTCTGCTCATTCAGATTATCGCTTTCCAGCACATATTGATGTTTCTGATATTCTTCTGTAATCGCGTACTTTATCTTGCTGAAGGCCGCCTCAAAGTTCCTCTGCTTCGCCGATTTCAGTGTCAGGTTGATCACAGGGTAACTGCCCATCTGTCCCGTGTATGCTTCCCCGGCATCCATGATCTTAAGCCCCTGAAAAAGCTCCCTGTTCCGGACGTTCTGCTCCCTGTCCCCCGTATCCTCAAAGAAGTACCGAAGCATACTGAGGTTCAGCGTCTTCCCGAAACGTCTGGGACGGGTAAAGAGGTTCACTTTTCCCTTTAAATCCAACAGTTCCTTAATAAACAGCGTCTTATCCACATAATAATACCCTGTTTTGATAATGTCCTCAAAGTTCTCCACCCCTATCGGCAGCGCTTTCTTCACCATACGGCACCTCCCATACTCGGATATGACGGCTGTACCATGATTATACCCTAATCTTTGCTATTTCACAATCTATTCTTTCCGGCTGGTTTTACTCGTTCCTCCTCCGATAGAAAATTTTATTGACGCCAACGGCCATGGCAATTTTGCTGTTCCAAATCTACGCTATTTTGCAACTTTATTAACAAAACTCCCCGCAGCAAGCTGCGGGGAATTAAACCCTCTTTTGGATCAAATTATTTCATACGCATACCGAAGCATTTCCTCCGGCTTGAACCATATCTTTCTGAGATAAGCGTTTCTGCAGCATTTGATACATGAACATTTAATAATGGCGTTTATGGTATCAAAAGCACCTGTTTCGTATAAATACGTTCCGGGTTGGATAAAATATTCCTGTTTGCCTCATAAATCTCTCTCCATCGCGTATTCTTCCCATATACTTTTCCGGAGATTGACCAGAGATTGTCACCGGGCTGTACAACATAACTGCCCCCGATGCCGGATGCCGCCATGGCAGGTACTGTGATTGCCCTTACCGCTGCGTTGTTTCCGGCTGTCAGGTAAATTTTAAGATGCTGGCCCACACGGATTCTGTCGGGATTCCTGATCACATCCATATTATCCGCATAAATCTGCCTCCAGTAGTGGCCGTCCCCGAAAAACTTTCCTGAGATCCGCCAGAGGGTGTCTCCGGGCTGTACTATGTAATCGATCACTGTGACAGTACTGTAAGCGGATGCCTCATTCTGTCCGTCGTCCACATTATCGTCCGCATTGTCACCACTTCCGTTATCCTCTGTTGTCCCGCTGCTGCCCGTGTCATTGCCACTTCCATTATTCTCTGTTGTCCCGCTGCTGCCTGTGTCTCCTGCCTCCGAGATCACAAGGTTCTGGGCAGCGCGTCTCAAGCTGCCATCCTGTGCGCGGAACTCAAGGCTCAGGGTGTGGCTTCCTGCTCCTGCGTTCACCAATGTCTGGTTCCGGATCGTGATTCTGGTGCTGCCTGCCCCGGAGGTGTATTCCGTTCCGCTCTGCAGCCTCCGCCCGTCAAGATAGACCGCATCCTGGAATTCCGCATATTCCCCTTCCGAGATTAAAAGCTGAGTACCTGCCCCGGACAGGACGCTTGCATTGACATCCGGTACAGGCTGGGTGATCTCATAACCGGAATCCGTTGCAGCGTCCACATTGCTGTCTGTATTATCCAGCACTATCAGTTTCAGTTCCGCACGAGACGCGGGGTACTTTGGATTACTGTACGATGCCTGCACTGTCACGATAAACTCTCCCGCCTCCAGGGGGACACCATATATCTCACCCGTCGCCGGATACATCTGCAGTCCCTCCGCCAGCTTTCCCTCAACCACGGAAAAAGTAACCTGATTGTCGGGATCCGTATTGTCCGTCTTTACCGTGTAAGAATAAGGGACATATTTGACCCTGATCACATCCGGCATGTTCATGGCCTCGGTAGTGGTGATGATGATTGGGGTACGGGTAATCAGGACGCTGGTGCTCAGGTTTTGGGGCAGTTCCGTAACCTCCGTGCCATCGGGCAGATGCCAGGTCGCATTTGATATCCGGGGGAGGCTGACAGATAACTTGATGTTGTATGGGGTGTGGAGTGTTGATAAAGTTCTGCAGTCTGAAAACATCCTATTCATATTTGTCACATTGTTGGTGTCAAAATTGCTTAAATCCAGGCTTACAAGACTGCTGCAGCTATTAAACATACCATTCATCTCTGTCACATTGCTGGTGTCAAAATTACTTAAGTCCAGGCTTACAAGACTACTGCAGCCATTAAACATAGAATCCATTCTCGTCACATTGCTGGTGTCAAAATTACTTACGTCCAGGTTTCCAAGGCTTCTGCAGTTTCTAAACATCTCCCTCATGTCTGTCACATTGCTGGTGTCAAAATTACTTACGTCCAGGCCTGCAAGGCTACTGCAGCCAATAAACATCTCTTTCATGTCTGTCACGTTGCTGGTGTCAAAATTACTTACATCCAGGCTTGCAAGGCTACTGCACGCACCAAACATCCCCCCCATGTCTGTCACATTGCTGGTGCCAAAATTACTTACATCCAGGCTTGCAAGGCTACTGCACGCACTAAACATCCCCTCCATGTCTGTCACATCGCTGGTGTCAAAATTACTTACATCCAGGCTTGCAAGGCTATCGCAGCCATTAAACATATACCCCATGTCTGTCACATTGCTGGTGTTAAAATTACTTACGTCCAGGCTTGCAAGGCTATCGCAGCCCAGAAACATAGCCCCCATGTCTGTCACATTGCTGGTGTCAAAATTACTTACGTCCAGACTTGCAAGGCTACTGCAGCCACCAAACATATACCTCATGCCTGTCACATTGCTGGTGTCAAAATTACTTACGTCCAGGCTTGCAAGGCTACTGCATCTATAAAACATATAATCCATATCTGTCACATTGCTGGTGTCAAAATTACTTACGTCCAGACTTTCCAGGTTACTACAACCATCAAACATGTGAGACATACTGGTCACCTCTGAAGTGTCCAAACCAGAGAAATCAATCTGTTCTACCCTGCTGATGCAAGCAAATACATCATTCATACTCCCTATCACCTTACAATTCTCAAACCGCACCTTTTTGATTTCCATACTTGCTAAAGGACCTGACCTTAAATCACGCCCATAAAGCCCATCCAGCTTTCCTGTCCCGGTAATCGTCAAAGTCTGGGTATCCTCATCATAACTCCACCCCAACACATTCTCATTTTCATCAGGGTTCCCAATCGTCCCTGACGAGGCCGCCTCGCCAGACCTCATTTCTGGTACTTCTGCCATTTCAGCCTCATTGCCCGAAACCGAAATACCGCTCCCCGCCTCCGTTGCTCCCACAGGCAGGGCAGGCGCAGTCAGGAATACCGCCATTGCAAGCGCTCCCGCCATTGCCATCCTCACTCCACGTTTCCAAAAGTTTCTTACCATTCCTGTCTCTCCTTTGTTTTTATCCCTTTATTTTCACCAAAAACAATGCTTATCCCCTACAGCTTCCGGCACACGCCCTACAATCCCGCCTCCGCCATGCTGACCAGCTCCTGCAGCGAATACACAGGGCACTTCCTCAGCTTCCCCGCCCTGTCGTCAAACACAAATCCGTCCTCCGTCACATCACAGAGACCCGGCAGGTATGCCACTGTCCCAAAATCCTGATCCAGCAGCAGCCCGTACCGTTCCCCTGACGCGCTGACATACTCCGTCAGCAGATACCCTTCCAGCTGTGTCACATAAGCCAGGTAAGAATCCGTCTCCAGCACCGCCGCCTGTGCGCCGGAATCCAGATCGTAAACCACGGGCGCATCATGCAGGGAGGAAACAATGCGGTACTGATCCGTATAAAATTCCTCATACAGATCCCTGTCCGGGGCCTCCCCTCTCGTTTCCGATATCAGGGAACCGTCGGCCGCGCTGTAGCTGCGCACCGTCCCGTCATACCATGTTACCTCCAGGAAAGAGCCGTCTCTCTCCTTACGGAACTGCTGGTCATAAATCTGCCCCCCGTCGGGCAGTCCGCATTCATTTATAAGCTGCCCCGTCATATCATAGACGGCAAAACCCTCACAGCCAAACAGCATGACCGTCTTCTGATCCGAACTGACGCGTGCCTCATCATGCGCGTATCTGGGGTCATAGGAACAAAGCAATGCCTCGCTGTGATTCTCCAGCTTCATCACTCTCAGGGACGGCTCATTCCGGCTGCCGATAACCGCCCTGCCATGGGACAGCGCCACAAAATCACAGTTTTCCTGACAGTTCTCCGAAGACATCAGGCGTGCGCCGCCGTCATAAAAGGAAAAACCGTTATCCGATGTGGCTGCGAGGACATAACCGTCACTCACCGCAAAGCCCGTAATATTCGCACTGTCCGTATATGCCAGCTCCAGCTGGTCCAAAGTTGCCGGATCCAACCTGACCAGCAGATTTCCGTTTGCCAGACAGATTCCTTCCCTGTCGGTTTTCAGCATATAGGGGCTGCCCGACCGGACTTCTCCCAGCAGGGCTCCCTCTTCTGTATCCACAATGCCAAATACGGAACCGGAACTTTCATTGGCGGCATAGACAAAATATTTCCCACAGAAACCGCCCTCAAAATGGACATACCGGGAAGTGTCATATAGAACCAGATCCTCCTCCGGCGCGTCCAGATCATGTACAATCAGCCCGCCATCGGAAAAGCTCACAGCCAGAAGACTGCCATCCTCATTTAAGGCAAAGATATTATTTTCCGGATCCGCAAAAATGTCATTTTCCGCCACCCGTAAATGCCCTCCCCCAAAGAAACGCTCATACAGCTTTTCCCCGTCCGGGACGCGGTAGACCACCGCCCTGTCCTCATCCCTGTCCACGGCGGCTGCATATCCGCCGTCCCCGGAAATTGTCAGGAAAGTGGCCGGTTCCCTTGTCCAGAGAGGCTGCCCGGCATCCAGGTCATATGCCGTCACACCTTGATCTCCTGCATAAATAATCTTTTCCTCATTGACAAACGCCACATCTGACAGAGCGGACTCCCGAATGGGAAACGCCGCTATCTGTTCCAGGGTTTCTGCGTCGTACACTGCCGTCTCATAGGCGTACACAACCGCAAAGCGGGAACCCTCGGGGGACATTACCACCTGAAACGGCGCTCCGGGCAGCGCCACCGTATCCACCGCCTCAAAGCCTTCCGACAAGTCGTAGATTCCCAGCGCATCTGTCAGCGCTTTCTGTGCCTGCGCCGTCACGGGCGCTTCCAATATGCTGTTTCCCGCGGGAATCGCCTGCAGCGCCAGCCGGATCGCCTCTGAGACATTGCCCCCGGCCAGGGCATTGGAGGAATATTCCGCAGCGGCCAGCGCCGCCTGTCTCTGCTCCAGCTGCTTTAACCCGATAAAGGCAGAGGCTCCGCCTGCCAGGAAGATCACTGCCATAGCCGCCGCAAAGGTTCTCTCCCGCCTTTTATGACGCAGAACCCGTATATCCCTCTTATGCAGCCACAAAAAGGCTTCCAGCATTTCCTGCGCGGACTGATAGCGCATTGCCGGATCAGGTTCCATGGCTTTCTTAATGATTTTGGCCACATCAGGGCTGCACACATCCGCTCCCAAAGGAATCACCTCGCGGGCATCCTGCGCTGGTTTCCGCCCAGACAGCATATGGTAAAGGGTCGCGCCCAGACAGTAGATATCCGAGCGCACATCCAGGAGAATCCCCTTGCCGCCTGTAGCGCTGCCTGTTCGGGAAATGTTTTCCAATGGAGAACTTTTTCCCATTTCCTGCATACGGGGAGCAGGACTGACATCCGTCTGTGTCACATCTGTGCCAGGCGGCGCTGCGCCCGAATCTATCCGGGCTGTGTCCGCCACCGTTACATCCGAATCTACCTGGACTGCGTCCGTCACCGTTACATCCGACGCTGACGGATGGACATACTGTCTTTCACGTTTTGACAGACCTGCCTTTCCTTTCCCGGTGCCTGTTCCCGTCACAGCAGATCTGTCAGTGTTTGTATAGTCCGCACCATAATGCTCCGGGGAAGCGTAGCCTCTGCTGAACCCCGCCTTTACCGCCCCGTCCTCCCCCAAAACCAAAGCGATATTATAGTCAATGAGGCAGATATCCCCGTTGAAACGGAGCATGATATTTGCCGGTTTAATATCCCCGTGGAGGATTCCGTGGGGAGGTACGCCGTGCAGGTAGCGGAGCGCTTCCAACAGCTGGCAGGCCCACTTTACGACCTGCGGCTGTGTTGGCCGCTGTCCCCTCTCCAGCATTTTGTTCAGACTTTCTCCATCGATATAATCCATGACGGTATATACCATGCCGTCCTCCTGGACAAAATCGTATACCTGCGGAATATAGGTATGGCTCAGCCCTTTCAGCACATTCACCTCACGCTGCAGCGCTTCCGCTCCCGTTGACAGTCTGCGCTTATCCGCCTTAAGCGCCACATCCTTATTCAGTCTCAGGTGGCGTCCCCGGTATACCACACCGCCGCCCCCGGCTCCAATCTGTTCGCCTATCTCGTACATCCCCGCAATAATATGCGACATCTTTTGATTCCTCCATTCCAGTACCGTCTCTTCACTCCTGCCGGGGCTTACCGTACTCTTCCTCCAGTTTCTTCTTCAGCCTCTGCCCCGTGAATGTAAAAATCAAAATACCCGCCATGGTAATAACTGCAGCCGCCGCCATGGCCGCAATTCCTCCATATAAGAAACTCTCACTGACCGACCAACTCACACTGATACCTCCATTCCGTCCCGCCTCCGCGCAGATTGAAAATGTTGTCCTTTACTTTCCTTTTTGCTTTATATATAATCAAGGCATAAAACCAATCATCGAAAGGTATTTATTTATGCTGCAATTATTAATTCGTGTCACCATATGCATGGCATTCTATGTAGTGGGCGCATACGCGACCACAGATATCCTGCGCCTGTTAAAGGGACATCCCGTTCCCATAGGGGACAGCAGCTGTTTCTGCGAATCCTGCGGCTGCAAGCTCACCCTGCGGCAGCAGATACCCATTTTCTCTTACCTGCTAAGCCACGGCAAATGCAGAAACTGCAGCCACCCCATCTCCCCGGGAAATTTTATCCTGGAGGCGCTCTTTACCAGCGTTTTTACCCTGGCCGCAGTCATGACCGGCTTCCGTCCCGCCGTCTGGCTGTTTTGCGTTGGCTTTTATGAATCCGTCAAGCTATTCTGTGTCCTCCTGGTGGGAAAGCGCGGACGTGAACTGGCAAAAGGCCTGTTGCTCTCCTTTCTTGGAAATGCCGTCAATTTCTCGCTGGTGGGTATTCTCTTTTTCTTCCATACGCTTGTACCATAAAGCACACAGGCACGGTCAATGCTCCACCACCGCCACACAGACGGAAATATTGTCCCTCTCTCCCCGCTCCATCATGGTCCGTATCATATTGCCGCAGAAGCCGTCCAGATTATTTTTCCAATTCCTCTCATGTATACCTTTCAAATCCAGTTCCATCAGATGATGGTAAAATCCGTCCGAACAGACCACAAAGACATCCCCCGTTTCCACGCTTCCTTTCAGAGCCTGGAACCGTAACTGTTCCCGCTTCCCCACATAATTATCCAGATAGCTTTTCATCCGCCCCATCCTGAGCCTCGTTACGCTGTCATCCATGGTCAGCTGCTCCAGCGTACCCCCGCGATACCGATAAACCCTGCTGTCACCCACATGGATGATATAATATTGCTGCCTGACCAAAAGCAGCAGCGACATCGTAGACCCTGTTTTTACATTTTGTCTCTGGCAAAACCGGCAAAGTTCCTCATTCCAGTTCTCTGCAGCATCTTTCAGGTGTGAGAACAGCACCTCTGGATCCACCCTCACAATAACAAGCCATGACACCAATTCGTCAAACCATTCTTCCATGCACTCCGTCAGGAAAGCGGAAGCCACCTCGCTGTGCTCCAATCCGCCCACCCCGTCGCACACAGCGCACAGGGCGATCATTTCTTTTCCCTGTTTAAAATGCCTGCAGCATACCGCATCCTGATTGACCGGCCTTACGCTTCCCACATCCGATGCACTGCCTTCCCTGATTTTCATTCCAGCCTCCAGACCCGCCTGATCAGAGATGCACCCTGTAGCGCACCGGCTTGCTGACGGTAAAAGCAAGTTCCATACCATCCTGAAGCTGATAAGGCTGGTTCGGCGCCAGCACCTGTCCGTTCAGCATCGTGTGATTAGCAGATCCCAGGTCAATGATAAACAGATCGTTTCCTCTTCGCTCAATACGAGCATGCTGTCTGCCAATCCGTTTAAACTCCCCGGGGAACGCCACATCCGGGCATTTTTCATCGGAGGACGCGCGTCCGATAACGATATGGGGTTTTGTAAAATTGAGATCAATCCTCTGCAGCGCTCCCGGCTGGGAGAACTCGATCAGTTCCATCCAGGGTCCTCCCACTGCTGCGCCGCCGTCAGGCAATTCCTCCGTCTCGTCCTCTCCGAAACTGTTTCCGCCGTACATGGCTGCGTAATCCACCGATGCCATAGCAGGGTTCATGACAGCTGCAGACTGCCGGTCGCCGGGAAATGCCACCTGTCCCCCTGTCTCCGCCACATATGCGGCGTCCCGGGACGGAACCGGATCATCGGTTTTCTTCTTACTGCCAAAGAGTCCTCCAAATCCCCCTCGCTTCCTTGCATCCTGCTTTTTCCCGGCGGAATCTTTTTCCGTTTTTTTATGTCCCATCAATGGTTTTTCCTTGTTGGGCTTTTTACCGCCGAACAGGGCCTGCACTATTTCATCCTCACCGTTGTCCCCGTCGCCCCCTTCTTTACGCGAATCTTCCACAGGCGTCATGGGCTGTGGCGTCACAGGCTGCGGTATTGCCTGCATTGGCGATTTCCTCTGCGGCTGCGGCATCTGGGAGCGAGACGCCGCAGCGCCCTTTTCTCCCAGCATAAGCTGATATAATCCTGTCAGCGTGATATGGCCGCCTCCGAAAAACCGAAACAGCCGTACCTGAAAATCCTTGTCATCGCTGATCATGATATTCAGGAACACGTTCCTGAAAAATTCAAGGATTTCCTCATCCGTGCTGCGAAAGGACATGACGGGTACATAGATATAAAACACATCATATGTATGCTTGTCCACATACACATATCTGGCATCCACACAGAGATTATGGTAATCCAGAAACCAATCCTTTCCCTTGATAAAGGGCTCCAGCAGATTAAGGTACAATTGCACAAACAAAGCTTTGGGCAGCGTCATTTCAGCATACTCCAATGCCACTGTATTGATCAGCTTGTACTTCAGGCTGATCTCCTCATTAATCGATATCATCCTGAAAGGGATCAGGAAATCCGGACAGTCCTTCTGGATCACTTTCATGGCAATCTCGTCCGGTTTGTCTTCCGGCTCCAGCCGGATACTTAAATAATTTGCTTCCAACGAGTTTTGTAATATAAACCTTTCGCTGTTCATTGCTGATTCTCCTTATATTCCAAAGTGATCAACGCTGCCTCCCCCAAAAATACCGCCTGGGCGGAATAATTGTGAAAAGGCATGGCGTTATCTAATGGTTCCGCTATCACCATTTCATTCCGCTCGCTGATATACCCCCAGGTATCCACCACCTTGACTGCCGCCAGATGATCAGAAAAAGACCATGCGTCATTATATTGGTAATCGATGACCAACTGTCCGCTTCTGTCAATAAACCCCCACTTGCCGTTTCCGTCCGCCACCGCAATGTAATTGAGTGATTCCGGGGCTTTCGCATCCGCATAGCCTGCCTCACAGACCCTGTTTCCTTCCACATCGACGAGATACCACAGCCCTCCCGTCTTTACCATTGCCGCATCTCCCACAAAGGTCTGGTTCAGGGAATTTACTGCCACATCCTCATAAACATAATCCGTGACGTTCTCCCCGCTGTCGCTTATAATAGCCCATCTGTCACCATTTCTGGCGGCAAAGACCCCGCAGGACTCCATGGTTACCTCGTCAAATTGAAGATCCGGGCGGACACAGACAAAATCTTCGTTAAAAAAGCTGTATTTCCCATTGTATCGGGCGATGATGTGGGAATTGCCGATACCGTATACATCCGTCACATGGGTCTCATCCAGTCCGTATTTCTCGCCTGTATCCAATATGGTATAATAGACCCCGTCCACGGAGACCACCGCATAGCCTGCGCTGTTAAAAGGAACCGCTGTGTCATAGACTACAGGAAGTACAAACTTTCCATTTGCGTTTATGTAACCCCATTTGCGACCGTCAAAGGCAGGCATCAGGCTATTTCCCGCTGTAGGAATGATCTCCATGGCATTGGTGACACGCATGGAATAACCATAACGGTTGTTTTCGTACAATTCGCCGACGGCTCCGCCGGGATATTCCTCCATTCCCTTTTTCAGCAATGCCATTGCTTCCTCGAAATCATTCCGGGAAAAATATATTTCCGCCGCCTGCAGATATTCTTCCTCCGCCGCAGTCCCGGCGGCGCTTCTTTGTTCCACAAGCTCCACATAGGAATCCGTATCGCCCTGTGCCAGATAGACCTGCTGAAGCTTAGTCTCGATCTGCGGAACTGCCTCCGTATGATACCCTAAAGCCTGGACATATAACGGAACAGCCCGTACATACAACTCCTTTTCCACAAACAGGTCGGCCAGTTGAACCAACTCTTCCTGGGCATTCCTGTTGTCAACACCGCTTGCGGCCCTGACTGACAGATACCAGCCCAGCCCAATCACCAGCAGAAGGACAATGACTATTATCCATCGTTTTCCTTTCACCACAGCCTCCTTCCATCCATCACACAGATGTTCAAATCAGTTTTCTCATGCTTTTCATATGATCAAAAATGTGATCAATGTCCCCAGGTACAGAAAAGGTGCCAGGGGAACCCCATCTTTCATTGTCAGCCTTTTGCGCGCCATCTGCACAAGCGAACAGGCGCAGCACACCAGCACCCCATATGCGATCGCTCCCACGATCCGTTGTCCCGTGAGGTACAACCCCATCACAAAGGCCAGTTTCACGTCTCCCGCACCCAGCTGCCCTCTGGATACAAGATAGCATAAGAGAAAAATCAGTCCTCCCACCATACCGCCGATGATCGATTGCCCGATCAGGGCAAGTCCCCGCTCAAAATCGCTGAATACCGCCCCTGTGGCAATCACGGACCATATGCCCAGAAAAATCAAAACCACGCGGTTTGGAATCAGCTTCGCCTTGACGTCCGTGACTGAAAAGACGCTCATCGCCAGAAGAATCACCATATTCTGCAATGTCTCAAAAACAGATTGGTAAGCGCTCTCCCTGCTCCCCAGATAGCACCATACGGCAAAAGTGACAATACCCACCGACAGGACAAATTTGTCCGTTATACCGTTTTCAGGCAGCTGCAGAGACAACTTCTGATTCAAAAAACAGACCGCGCCATAATATATCATTGCAATGGCAGCTGCACCCAGCACAGCGCTGACAATCTTCATTATGCCCTCCAATTTAACTTCCCGGATTCACCTTGACGCCATCGCCGTCAAGCCATGCCGGAATCGTCACCCTGTTTACCATATGGAACTTTCCATCGGGCAAGATCAATCGAACAAATCCCGGCTCCACATCATACTCCACCACGATATCTATCATACGAAAGTCACTGTCACAGAAAATGGTCGAACCGGAAAAGTCCAGTCCCCCGTAACCATCCCTGACACCATATGCTTTCAGGAAGTCATCCGCGCCAAGGCTGCCCTGTTTCAGGTATTCCTTTGTCAACAGATATGCGGCGCCCGTACCCATCAGATTTTTCACACCATACTCTGCGCCCTCCAGGGCAATGTATGCCAGGCCGCTTATCATGCCCTCCTTGTTCTGCAGCAGTCCCCTCACCTGGTTCACGGTATCCTGAACCTGTTCTCCCGCATTCTTTATTTCACCCGCTGCCCCCTGTATCGCCTGTCCCGTCTGGGCAGCTGCGTCTCCCAGGCTTTCAAGCTGCTGCGCCAGATGCTCCAGATCCACGCCGTTATCGCTGTCATCCTCCGTCTCCCCAAAGCCCTGCAGCTGGGTCAGGAAACCAACCGTCTGCCCCGCTGCGGACTGCACGCTTCCTGCGGCGCTCACAACTTTCTGATAGCTGTTGTATGCGGAACTGGCCGTATGGTCTATCATGGCGGTGTTCCCCGCGTTATCAGCGGCAAGCGCCTGCGATGCATCCCGCCCCCCAAAAGCCGCATATAAATAGGTATAACCTGCCAGTTCATGGGCTGCCGAGTTGATGGCAAACTGAACCTTATTATGCAGGAGCAGGATATTGATGAAATAAGCAATGGAAAAAATGGTGACCAGGAACACAGTAAAAGAGAGTACTGTTTCCACAACGATCATCCCGCTTTCACCCCATCCCTCAGAGCCGCCCTCTTTCTGTTCCACACGCACTCCTGTCCCTCCTTCTAATAGCCCCTGGTAACTGTGAATTTATAGGTATTGTTCTCAAATTTTTCAATGGCCGCATAGGTATCTACGTCCACCGTGCTTCTGGCAAAGCCCCTGGGCATGACCACCAGGTCCAGCTGTACCGCGCAGGTCACATCCACTGCGGTCACGGTATCTTCCATCTTAAATTCCAGATCACTCAGCACACCATCAGAGCCGACCGGTTTCTTCACAGTATTGACATTCAGTGTGATCAGATCCGCCGACCGCTGGCTCAGCACCTCCGAGCGCGTCAGGAAAAACATCATGACCATGCAATACTGCTCGTAATCCAATTCAAACTTGCCGTTCTTCTCCCCGCTGGTATCAATATTTCCCAAAAGCCTGCTCAGACCGTCTGCAAACTTTCCCGGCAAAGCTGTCACAGACAAGTCCCCCGCCTCCGTTTTCAAAACGCAGACCGCTTCGCCCCTGGCCAGCAGCACCCAGTCCCCATACGTTTCTATTCCTGCCACGGCCAGACGCAGCGACGCCGCCACGGTAACCTTAAGCAGCGGCCCTACTGCGGGAATCACTGCAAACACACTGGAAATGCCCTCAATCGCTGCGTTCACAGGCGCCACTGTGTAGGTAGACGCGTAATTCATCACAGCGCGGAACGCCAGTATCTTATTTCTTGCCTCGTTCAGATTCTCTTTCGAGGAGTTATGACCACCCAGTAAATACTCGATCTCCGACTGATACAGATAGTTGATATTGGGCGTCATGGGATAACCTGTGAGCGAAACCCGGTCGCTTTCCCCGTCCCCTGAATCTTCCCCGCCGGGTTCTTCCAAATTGGTCATCCTGCTGGTAAACATCCCGAAATCATACTGCACCAGATACAGCTTCGTCAGCAGTTGATTCCCCACATCCGCCAGGGTATTGCTCTCAAAATTCTTCGATGCGCTTCCTATCATATTGGTAATATCAAATTCTCCGGCGGTTTTAGCATCTCCCATCCCGGCGAAATCTCCTCCGGAAGGGATATCCCTGCCCCCTGCGTTCTCCGCATCTTTCTCCAGGGCATCGCCTACGTCGTCCAGCAGATCATCCGCGTCATCCTGCTTTTTCTGCGCCTCTGTCTTCATGCTGTCCGATGCATCATTACCGAAACATTCCTGAAGCGAATCGTGCAGCTCCACATAACCGCTCCCATAATATGCGTCCAGCCGTCCATAATCCAATGTGTCCGCGTATTCCGGAAGCGCGAACAATTCCGGATGGGAATCGATGCATTCCCTCTCCCGCTCCCGTATACTTTTCAGCATTTCCTCCGCCTGCGACAGGTACGCGCTGTTCTGCTCACTGCAGGAAGCAATATACATCGCCAGTTCTTTGTAATTTTCCGCCGTATAATATTCGCTTCCTCCTCCAAAGAACTTGTCAAGCTCTTTCATCTCCTGTTCTATTCCTTCTTTCAGTTCTGTCGTTATATGTTCATCCTGCAGGATATCGCCCAGCTGGGACCTCAGATTTTCCAGATCCTCTAACTGATCGGCCAGCTTCCCTGCTGCGTTCTGCAGGTCGGAAGCCTTATGGTCAAAGTTATCAAAATTGACTGTTACTCCTATATTTCCATCCGAATCCCTGACCACATAACCTCCGCCGCCATAGACTGTCCTGAGTTCCGTCTCCCACAGGACCCTCTCTGTCAGTCCATCTTCTGCCGCGGCAAAGGCAGCCTGAAGCCGCTGCGGACTGTGCCCCAGATGCTCTGTATAATCATCATCTATCCTGCATAGTCTTTCTTCCTCTTCAGAAAGTTCGTCTACAGGTGTCTGTTCCTCCCCGTCTGTCTGGCTCCCGCTTTCCGATTCTCCCTCCGTTCCCGACTGTCCTCCGGACTGGGAATCGTCTTCCCCTGCTTCCCTTATTGCCTCCCGATGTTCCAGAGCGGCTTCTATCGCCTGGGAATCTTCGTCCATATATGCCTTATAACAGGAATATTTATCCTGTAGCGTTGTTTCTATCAACTGCATCCCCTCGCTATATGCCCTGTCGATTTCTTTTATATAATCAGGATACTGCCACAGCGCTTCCAGCTGCGCATAATAGTCCTGAACTGTTTCCAGCGCCTTGGACACTTTCTCCGTAATCTCATCCCGCTTTTCCACCGCCTTGATATTACTG
This sequence comes from Lachnospiraceae bacterium, assembly GCA_023664345.1. Classification (GTDB taxonomy): domain Bacteria; phylum Bacillota; class Clostridia; order Lachnospirales; family Lachnospiraceae; genus Acetatifactor. The sequence continues at coordinate 32,110 of JAMPFQ010000032.1, forward strand.
TCCATATTCTGAACGGACTCAATCGCCTGTACGATGCCATCCAGATCATCCCCCACCGTCTGCACGATCCGGAATTTCATAAAATCGCCAACCTGGGTGTTAAATATCTTCGGATCGCTCAATGTGGCTCCCTCCACAGGAGATGCCTCAAACGACACCCTTGCATTCTGATAAGGCATCCACCCCTCGTATGCGGCTGTCGCCGTAAACTCCTTAAGATGGCCGAAACTGATCCTGTTCTCATTGGGTTGGAAAGATGTCATGTAATATTCCTTCACATAGGCATCCAGGCGATCCAGCGCCTCCGTACCCGCCTTATTCTGAGTCAGCGCAAAGAGGCCATACAGTTCTTTCAACAGATTATCATAATCCGTCAGTATGGCTTCCCCATAATTATCCGCCGCCATCACCGCCTGACTGCCGCAGAATTTGATTCTGGACAGATCCACCAGAAAACCGATGAAAAAAATCACCGGGACCATGATCACTGTCACATAGACCGATATGGAACCTTTTCCTCCCTTCAAAAATATCTTAAGCATCATTCCTCATCTCCCACATGCAGCACTTCTTTAAACTTATCGTAAATTCCCTTTGCCTTTTGTCCGATACCCTGAACGAATTTTCCCATCTTCGTATCAGCCAGCATATCTATCGCAAAATCCACATTGCGGATAAAATCATCCCCGTCATTGATCACGATTTCTCCGGTGACCTCTATGGTCATTTCCTCCGACCCTCCTACCATGCTCAGATTGATCGGCGGCCTGACCGTCTGCGTCGCCGTGGCCTCTATGGTTTTGTAAAATACATAATTATGCTTTCTGGCGGTAATCTCCACATTCTCTCCCGTATCAAAGAACATATGCCCGCATATGCTCTTAAAAAAACTTTTATAATCATTCTCTTTAAATTTCATGAAAAAAAAGCGGTAAGGATTCAGATATCTGACAGTCCCATAATTACTTCCCACCGCCTCAAGACCGCTCCCACTGTATTCCATCTGGCTCTTTGCCTCCACATAGGTGTCGGACTCGGCTGCTTTGTAATAGATCAGGGCAATCTCCAGATCAGATTGGATATTCGCTTTCTGGCATAGATACAGGGCGGCATAGAATACGCCGACGATCATGATTGTGCAGAAAGGCAGCATCAATGTGGCTTCGACCATTGCCGTACCCTGTTCGCTTTTTCTGAATGTCTGCATCCCTACGCCTCCCTTCTGTTGATTTCTTTGAAAATAGCCGCAGGACTATGGTTCCTAATATCCTGTTTTAATCTCTCCCTTATCCATGGTTACAGAACCATTCTTGATCTTCTCAAACAATTCTGTAAAATAACCACTCAGGAATCCCCAGACGGCTCCGCCGATCAGCACTACCATCAGTATCAGCAGCACGGTTGCCACAAAAGTGGATACACCGCTTTCATCTTTTTCGAAATTTTCAAGAAAGTTCCTCTTCCTGATCTGTGCGCCGATATAAAGACAATCTAACTTATTTAACATCATTTTCACCTCCCTTTTCAAAGTCAGTAAACTATTATCAATCCGGCGGGTACGTGTGGCAGGCACACTAAAAATTGAAGCCAGTCATCACCGGAACAATAACCAAAATAATGATTCCCACAAACATCAGAAGCGTCGGCACAAGCAGCTTAGAGGAAATCTGTTCCCCACGCCTCCTGGCACTGTGTTTGTGCTCCAGCCAGCTTTCGCTGTTCAGCCGCCGGAACAGATCGACGATCTCTGAGTTTCCCTTGGAGGCATTCTGAATAATTGCCGTGGCAAGCTTTGTCGTGTAGGGATTATTGCAGCGGGTGATAAACTTACTGTAAACCTCCGTGGGCGGCACATTGTTATCCAGTTCCAGCAGCACTCGGTTCATCTCCTGGTAGAGAACCCCTGATCCGCTGCCGCCTGTAAGCTTCCATGCCTGATAAACCTCCATGCCTGCCACCGTCAGAAGCGTCAGCTTGGATACTACCTGAGGGAACTCGTTCTCAATCTCCTCTTTCCGGTTCCTGACAGTGTTGTTTACATTATCATAGGGCACATACCCCGCCAAAATAAAAAGGAGCGCTACAACTGCAGCGAAGATCACCGCTTTGATTCCCAGCCCCAGAGCCAGCATCAGACCCAGCACCGCGAAAAAGCTGACGCTTCCCACTATTGCATAGCCGATCAGGGTTCCCAATATATAATAGGTATCGTTCATCGCCTCTTTCTTTTCCTTAAACTGAACACATTGATTGTAAAGCTTTTTCACCGTGTCATTTGTGGCGTCCCAGTGCATCAGCTGCATCATGCGGTATCCAGCAATGGGAATGACCTCCGCTAGTCCTGTCTTACCTTTGTCCAGGCGATCTAGATTTTTCCGGTATTGCTCCATATTTTTCTTCAATTCCCTGGCCCGTTTTACACGCTGCTTATCTTTCAGATTCCCGGTGCGCTTCATGTAATCCACAATAAAATCCAACTCGATCTGAGTCTTTTTAACATTTTCAAGTTCTGTCTCCTTGCGGCATGTGATCATAGCGCCCATGATATTTTCATCCGCAGACAGTAACAGAAAAACGAAAAACAGAAATATGAATGTAGCCAACGCCATACAAATAATCATTCCGATACCGTACCTCTCATTATCGTCCTGTCCTTTCCCTGCCACATCCTCAGGGACTGTACCTTATGCTTTCAAGAGATTTTTCGCATCCTATACCTTGATATCGCTTGCCTTTGTGGCCAATACATATGAAATTCCAAAAAACACCAACGCCACTGTGGCCGCCGCATGCCCCGCAAAGGTGGTAAAAAGCGCATCCACAAATCCTGTCCCCATCATGGACATGGCTGCCACAATGACAATGGGCATGACCAGCATCATGCTTGTCTCCGACTTTGCGCCGGCAACGACTGTGTGTATCTCCTGCTCAATCTCAATCTTGTCTCCGATGATCTCCGATGTCTGCGTGACAATCTCCCCGAAGCGGTCATTCTTACCCTCAATAACGGCATATATCGTGGCAAAACTTCGGATGTCCTCCAGACCGCTCCTGTCTGCAAAACCTTCAAACAGATGCTTCAGCTCTATCCCACCCTGCCTGTATTGTTTGAGGATATTTTCGACCTCCATCACAATATCCGCTTTCGCGCTGTAGGAAATCTTCAGGTCTTTCAGCGCTGACTCCAATGCCCTGACTTCCACATTTCCCGCCCTTGCCGCCACGCTCATGGATTCCAGGAAATCCCTGAACTGTAAACGCAGCGCGGTCATTCTCTTTTTCACGGTGGAGTCCGCGTACATCTTCTCCAGGTAAAGCCCCGCCCCGAATCCCATCACAACAGCGATCGGGACAAGATGGTAAAAGAGATATGCGATTCCGGTGATGATCAGGCTGCATATGACATAAGCCAGAACGTGTTCTCCCGTTTTCATGTTACATTTATAGTAGACAGGCATATTAGGATTCATTTGTATCTCCCTATAGATAATCATATATTCCGCTTGCTATGAACTTATCGGGATGCTTCATTTCATTCCCCGTTCGATTCAGCGATCCGGATACCCTGCGCACAGTGGTCTTTTCGTCCTCTTCGAACTGAAATAACGGATTCAGGGCCACCCTGCCTCCTTCCAGTCCTGCCACCTCTGATATGGACATTGTCTTTCGAGTGTTGTCCCTCATCCTGGACAGATGGATAATAATATCGACCGCAGAGGCAATCTGCTGTCTGATGGCTTCCAGGGGCAGTCCTCCGGCGCCGCTCAGCACCATGGTCTCCAAACGGCTTATCATATCCTCCGCCGAGTTTGCATGGCCTGTGGAAATGGAGCCGTCATGACCGGTATTCATGGCCTGGAGCATATCAAGAGCCTCCTCGCCCCTGACCTCGCCCACCACAATGCGCTCCGGTCTCAATATAAAAAAGGGAATTTTCTAAAAAACTATTGACATACGGCAAGGTGCAGGATAGGAAAACAAAAGATATCGGCAGGGCAGGGCCAATGCCCTGCCCTTTCTCTCCTCTAGTTATAAAACACCGCCTGTATGCTGTTGTACCCCGCTATCCCGTCCTGCGTCAGGTTCAGGCGTTTCTGCATGGCGATTGTCTCCGTCCTTGCATTCCGGCCATACTTTCCATCTTCGTCCTGCCCATGTCCAAGGATCTCGTTGCAGCGCCTCTGCCACCACCGAACCACGCTGCCAGTGGAGCCCACTCTCCATCCCGCCAGGGACCTTTTTGCCCTCAGGGCGATCCCGCGGCGGACGTACTGTGTCTTGGGGCCGTCAATGCCGTCCTCCACGAGCCTGCTTCCATCCGCATCCCGATAGCCATCGGCATTGGCCGCCCTCTGGAAATCCAGGATGTTGATGTTGCACTTCTCTTCCCTGTCTGCCTTATCGTCCTGTCCTCCCACCGTGCCGAACTCGGTGTAGAAGCGGTTCAGATCCACGTTCCCGGACACACCGGGGATCCTGCCGCTGGATGTGTACTGCCAGATATCGGCCACTCCAGCCTCGCTGGACGGAAGGGATGATGCGTACCTCGCATACCAGACATATACCTCCCCGACTTCCGCAGCGATCCTGTCCAGGTCGAGATAGTTCCGCATGTAATCCCGGTTGGTGTAGACCACAGGAATGTATCCGGCGTCCCTTACCGCTTTCAGGAATGCTATGGCCATATCCGTGGCAAGCCGCTCCGTGACATCCACGCTGTTCTTCCTGGCATAGCTGACGGAATCGTATTCAAAATCAAACGCGATGGGGCAGCGTTTCCAGAACTTTGCCGCCTGCGCGATGGCATACCCTGCTTCTGCCGCCGCCATGGCGGGCGTATAGGCATATGAGAACCAATAGAGCAGCACGCCCACCCCTAAGTTATAGCAAGCCTGCGCATTCGATATGTACTTCTGGTCCACGTTGCCCTTGCCATACCCGGCGCGGAGCCCTATCCTCCTGTATCCCGCGTCCCTGACCTGCTTGATGTCCACGGTCCCGTTATGCTTTGACAGGTCCGGGCCCTCTCCTTTCAAACTCTTTCCCATGCTCATCCTCCTTATCAGTGCACTGGCTGTTAATCATTCCTGCTGCCGGTTCCCTCTTACATCGCTGGCCGTGCTGTCGCCATCCAGGCCATCGGCATCCGGGAGTTCGTCCGTGTACCTGCCCAGCAGGTCCCTCACCTTTGCCCACACCCTCTTTACGGGCAGCCCGCACAGCGCCATGTTCTTGAAGATGCTCACGACCTCATAGGCTATGTAGAGGGTCGCGAAGAACTCCGCCACCCCTACGCTCTCCAGGCCCAGCCTGTCCCGCGCTGCTTCCGGGATGAACCCGATGAGGTCCACTCTGATCAGCATGTCAACGGCCAGCATGAACACCAGGGAGATGAGCATCCCCACTTTCCTAATCGCGCCATCGATCCCTGCGCAGCTGTTGAACTTCTTTTCCCGCACGGCCCGCAGTACCCCGAAGATCGTGTCGAACACGATCGCCAGTGCTACCAGCTCGATGATCCTGTTGTGTGCCGCTGCGTTGATAAATCCCATGATCTTCATTTCCATAACCCCTTCCTCCCTGCTTTTAGCATCAGTTTGTTTTCAGCCATTTTTCTGTTTTTTCCCTCCACAGGGAGGGAACATCTTCCAGTTTCCACTCCACCCCTGTCTTAGGGTTGATTTCTTTGATTCTGATTTTTTTTCCATAGAATGTTCCCAATTACTGTACGCCTCCTTCCGCCATATCGGACACTGCCTGTCCCAAGTCGCCGATAGCCTCATTCTGTATCTGCTGCCCTGCTTCCAGTGATGCGATCCTTTCCTCCAGCAGTTCCTCTGTCGTCTTACCGCGCAGGCAGAATGTTACCAGGACGGTTCCATCAGTATCCTCCGTCCCCGTGATATGGTCCAGTACCATCCCCGTGTAATCCCCCGTGGTCTCCCCCTGGGGATTTTTGATGGCTACTTTCCCCAGGTTTTCTTTTGTGAACCTGTCCCACAGGGCACAGGCCGCGGCTTTATCCGCCGCCCAGACGCTCAGCGCCCCCATTCCCTGGGAGGATTCCAGTGTGATCTCTGTGCCGTCTGCCAGCACTAATCTGTCTTTGCCCATAGCAATGACCTCCTTTTTGATTTGATTTTGCGCATAAATAAACGCATATGAGCATCAGGCCATCCGGGTGCTCATATGCGCTCATTTTTGATTTTTTGTAACTAAACACGGATATGGCCA
>JAMPFQ010000033.1 GCA_023664345.1 Lachnospiraceae bacterium
CTCGTCAGGTAGGCGTTCCTTATATCGTTGTATTCCTGAACAAGTGCGACAGCCCTGATGTTGATGATGATATCCTTGAGTTGGTTGAGATGGAAGTTGTAGAGCAGCTGGAGGAGTATGGCTTCAATGACTGCCCTATCATCAAGGGTTCCGCTCTGAAAGCTCTGGAAGATCCCAGCGGCGAGTGGGGCGACAAGATCATGGAACTGATGGAAACTGTAGATACCTACATTCCCGATCCTCAGCGTGATACTGATAAGCCTTTCCTTATGCCTGTAGAGGACGTGTTCACCATTACCGGACGTGGTACTGTTGCTACCGGACGTGTGGAGCGTGGTACACTGAAACTCAACGAGGAAGTAGAGATTATCGGTATCAAGGAAGAGACCAAGAAGACTGTCGTGACCGGTATCGAGATGTTCCGCAAAATGCTTGATCAGGCACAGGCTGGTGATAACATTGGTGCGCTGCTGCGTGGTGTTCAGAGAACTGAGATCGAAAGAGGACAGGTTCTCGCAAAGCCCGGTACTGTTACCTGCCACACCAAGTTTACCGCGCAGGTTTACGTTCTGACCAAGGATGAGGGTGGTCGTCATACGCCTTTCTTCAACAACTATCGTCCTCAGTTCTACTTCAGAACAACTGACGTAACCGGCGTTTGCGCATTGCCTGAGGGCACAGAGATGTGCATGCCTGGCGATAACGTAGAGATGACAATCGAGTTGATCCATCCGATCGCTATGGAGCAGGGTCTGACGTTTGCTATCCGTGAGGGTGGCAGGACTGTTGGGTCTGGCCGTGTGGCTACTATCATTGAGTAATCAGTAAAAAGCAAGATTTTATGGGCTTTCCGAGACTTTCGGGAAGCCCTTTTTAAAATTTTACAACAGTAAAAATGTTGTAAGCGGTGCCAAAACGGTGCCAAAAGAAAGAACTCCGATGAAATTTGGCACAGCTTTCATCGGAGTTTGTCTTTTTACCATCCTTTTATTTGCTTTACTTGTTCTGCCCGCTCTCTGTCTTTGTGGTACTGTAATTTGAACTGTATCGTTTCTACCACTTCTTTTCTTGCTTCATCATCTAACTGATAAAATGAAGTCAACAGGTTATCCACATCAGGCATACTGTTTTTTCCGAATAAATACATCAATGGGTACAGAGAATTTTTCAGATATGCCTTTACCCGGTTTCCGTCAAGAACGCCATTCAGTCCATCGGGGAGTGTGGGATATATTTCTTCTTCAGTAATAGCACCGGAGAATGGACTGGCGGCGCATATTTCATTCACATCAATTTCTAATTCATTTGCCAACCGCAAGGCAAAGTCAAATCGGATATTGGAATCCTTTTGAATAATAGAATATAGTGTTGTAGCACTAATTCCAGTAGCCTTTGCAATTTGACGAACATTTGTATTTTTACTATCAAGTATTTCTTTCAGTTTCTTTCCATCGCCCATAGTGACCTCCTACTTTCATATATTGAATAATTACGAAAAACATAAAAGAGAAAAATAGAAAACTTGTAAATACGAAATTCGTAAAAACATTTTTGCGAAGTGCTGATGTAAATTGTATAAGGTGCTAATATAGATATACGAAAATCGTACAACAAATAAATGCAACTGTTGTAACGAAATTCTAAAAGGGGAAAGGAGGACAAACGTGTGGCAAACTACCGTTATATGATGAGTGCAGAAGATATAGCCAAAGAGTTAAATTGCTCAAAATCTCATGCCTACAAGATTGTAAAAGAACTGAACAAGGAACTTGCAAGGCAGGGGTATATTACAATGGCAGGACGTATTCCGAGGGCATTTTGGGCAAAGAAAATGTACGGTTATGAATTATCAATAAGCTAGAAAGGGAGCGTGATAGAATGGCATACAGAGAGAAAGACACAAAAAAGTGGTCTGCGCAATGGTTTGAAACAACCGCTAAGGGAGAGAAGAAAAAGCGGAGAAAGAGAGGATTTAAAACAAAAAGAGAAGCATTGGAGAAACAGAGCAGATACGGAAAGAGGGCGAAGCAATCCGGCAGGAAGTATCAGAACTTTCTACAACAAATCTATTGCTGAAAGAGCAGACGAAAACGCTGACAGAGGATAAGGAAAAACTGTTATCCGAAAATGAAAAGTTGGAAAAACAGCAGAAAAAGTTACAACAGGAGATTAACAAAATGGAGCAGTCAAAGGAAGTTATGGAGCGCAATATACACGCTTATGATGAAGATGTGAAATGGCAGTAGGCAGAACCAGGGGAATTGATGAGCACAAAGAATTATTGTGATAAAAAAGCACTTCCAGTTGCGGAGAAATTGAAAGAAGTAGTAAAAATCTGACTATCAAGGTCAGAAAGGAAGTTCCTCTCCTTCTGTCAGGGGTTTCAGGATATTTATATCGCAGATACGCATACAGCAGGGCTCTCTCCTTTAGGAAATCTATAAGGGTGAGGATTTCGCAGCCCAGAAAGGTCTGTGCATCCTGGAGGAATTTTTTTGTCTCCTCAAAGGAACCGTGGTCAGAGTGCTGGTCCGTATAAAAATCAAACAACTCCCTGTCCGAAAACTCAGGTACTTCGAGGGGTTCCATGACAGTAGAAATGATTCTACAATAGGTACCGCAATAGGCACAGGTGCGGAAGCCAATGGACATTTTGGCACACTTGAATAAAATGTAAACAAGCCAATAGCATCAAGGTATGGCAGTATCGAATCAAGGCGTGGTAATTTACCGCACCTTTTGCCATTGTACGGATTTATGGACAAAAAAAGCAAGCGTTCCCATGATTAGTGATGTTTTTTAATTTGCGTTCCTTTTTTGCAAAACGCAAAGAGAATCTGCTGATAGTTTGATATTTCGCCAATTTTACCCTGACGATACCTTGATATGTGATAAGCTTTGAATTTTTTATGTTTCGATTATTTTTTTGAATTTCCCCCAAAACAGACATATACATCTCCCTTAGAAGTGATAAGAATTTTAAAATACATAATTGATTGGAGAATCATAGCATGGTATTTATATTTATAGCAGATAATTGACCAAGAAAAAAATTAAACTCCTCACTATTTCGGGGGATAGTTGGGGGTATTTTCATGCGCTAAGTTGTCTAAATTGTTTGCAAAATTTATGACATTGGTTATTCTGCCTTATTTATTTTGTGGAAATAATTACTGTACTGTTAACGCTGTGTTTTTTCAATATGTGCACTATCAGTATTTTTTTCGAATTGAAGTTGCATCTTACTAATTGGAAAAATTTGCAAGAAATAAAAAAAATAGTTGTATAGTAATAATTATGTCTCTATAATAAAATTTAGGGAGTATACTTGGTTGAAGCTGATTGAGGCATGGAATATTTATAAACTATAACAATCTATGGAAGACTCTTATTGATAAAGGAGTTATAAAGATAAGTTATGCTAAAAACAGTAATCGTCAGTATCTTGTACAGGATGAGCAGAAATGAAATAGTGTCTCTTCCAGTTGTTTAAAACATTGGATTGTACAATTAAAGATGTGGTTTTACATAATAAGAAGAGTTCGTGAGGTACAATATGGGAAGTTGTAAGTTTACAAATGAGTTAAATAGATTGCGTAAGTCCTCAAGTGATTCTATAGATTATGTTGAAAAGTTTGACAGATTTAAAAAATATATGCATGTTACTAGAACTGCCGAAGAAGATTTGAAAGATATTCTTCGAAGAGTTAATGCATCAGGGAAAAGACATTAGTTCTTTTATGTGGAAGCGCTGGAGATGGCAAGTCTCATCTTTTGTCATATTTGAAAAATTCAGATGAAGAACGGTTAATTGATAATTATGTAGTTTATAATGATGCGACCGAAAGCAGTGCACCATCAATGACTGCTATCCAGACACTAAATAATATTTTGGATAGTTTTAAAGATTACAATTTGAGTTTGCCAGGACAGAATGTAATACTTGCAATTAACTTGGGTGTTCTTAGCAATTTTATTGAATCGGAATATGGCGACAGATTCAACATACTGAAAAAATATGTTAAAAACAGTGATATTTTAACAACAAAAATTAATATAAAAGATTTTGATGAAGAAAGTCATTTTCAACATGTAAGTTTTTCTGATTATCATATGTACAGTCTTACTGAGAAAGGAATACATGCTGGATATATAGAAAAAATTTTTGAGAAGGTTTTTGATCAGGAAGATGAGAATGTTTTTTATAAATCTTATCAAAAAGATTGCGCTGATTGCCCATTAGCACAGAAGTGTCCGGTAAAAAAGAATTATGAATATCTGATGGATCAAAAGCGGCAGAAGTTTGTGGCGGAGTTGTTGGTAAAAGCGACTATACAAGATAAGGTTATTTTAACTACTAGAGAATTATTAAATTTTATATATGATATTTTGGTTTCTCAAGATTTTAGTTTTACAAAATTCCAAAAGCTTTTAATTGATGATGTTGAATATCTTAAGGAGTTTATAAAGCAGATTACACCGGCATTAATTTTTGATTCTGCGGATGTGACAGTGTTAATGAATATGCTTCAAAAGTATGATCCGTTATTGATAAGATCTGAAAAGGCGGATTCGAAAGCAATTTCTTATTATGTAAGTTCGGATATTACGAATGAAATTAATAATGCGTTTATGTCATTACCATACAAAGATATAATATGTGCTTCTGAAATGACTGCGAAAATTAAAGATGATAGGCAATTGAAACCTGGGTTGTTTAATCTTATTGTGAGAGTACAGCATATTGATGAAGGTAAGTGTGAAAGTGAGATTTATAAGAGATATCTTTCGGATTTATATATGTTTAATGCAGGAAAAGGTAAAAAGCTTGGACAACTTTATAACATGGTTGAGAAAGGTGTTACTCAATGGTGTGGAAGTGACGAGGAAGGAAATCTTTGCCTGGAAGATGGATATTCGGATTTTTCACTGTATGAAAAAGTAAAGTTTAGGGAAAATATTGAACATATTACGCCTCCAGAAGAGACGGAGGAACTACAAAGATTTGTTTCAACGATAATCACAGCATTTGAAGATCCTGATGGAGAAAAGATTTATTTGGATATAGACTATTCTTTGTATGAACTAATTTACAGACTTAATCAAGGATATATTCAAACGGCAGATGATAGGAATAATCATGCGGACTTTATTAGTTTTACACTAAAAAGTAACAGTTCATTGATAGAGGAACTGAATGTGCGTTCTTTGGAGGATTTATTAATATCTGAGGAAATGGCAGAGGAAAAAGATGAGGGAATTGCAATTAAAAATATTGGACTGCTTATGTTTGGGGAAAGACCGGACAAATTGATTGCAGGAACTAAGATTGAGTTAGTGAGGTTCCATGATAAGGAGGCGGAGGCATCTGACTTTACTGAAAAAACATTTTATGGTCCGATATGGAAACAGGTAAAAGACGCGCTGGACTACATTAAAACAAACGTGATTGAAGAAAAAGTTGTAAAAGTTGATGGAAGGGCAGAAGCAGACCGTTTTTTTAATTATCCATATAATGCGTTGGAGGAAGCAGTTGTAAACGCAATCTTGCACAAAAACTACAAAGAGGATGTTCCGGTAGAGATTAGGATATATTTAGATCAAATACAAATTATCAATTTTCCTGGACCGGATCACTACATTGATATGGAAAAGTTTGCGGCAGGGAAAGTCAGGGCAAGGAGATACCGTAACCCTAAGATTGGGGAGTTCTTCAAGGAAATTGACTTGTCTGAAAAGAAATCCACAGGCATATCCAAAATTTTGCGCGAATTAAAAAGGAATGGTTCTCCATTACCGGAATTTGAAACAGATGCAGACAGAACTTACATGATAACTACGATAAAAATTCATGAGGGATTTGAGTTTGAAAAAGAAAACTTCGGTCAAAAAAATGACCGAAGTTTGACCGAAGTTTTGACAAAGAAGAATTATGAAAAAGTGTTACCAATTATCGAATATCTGGATAAAAATAGGGAAATAACACCACTGATTGCTGAGACAGTGCTTAAGAAATCAAAATCAACCACATATAGGTATTTATCTATGCTTGTAGGAACAGGATATGTTGAAGTAAGTGGGAATACGAATAATGCTGTTTACAAAGTAGTATTGTAGTAAAGCAGCTACAGATAAATGAACTCTGATAATTTATCCTTGGAAACGGACCGGATATCTTTCAGCATGAAAAAGCTGGTAAAGAGGATGGGAAGCGGACTGGCAACATCTTTTGAAAATGTGAAAGGCTTAACGCGCATGAAGGAAGCAGGCATAAGACAAGGAGGATGCTGGTCTAATGGACAAAGAACTTGAGATGATGCAGTGCTGGCTTTCTTGAAGGGGAGACGGGAATATAACACAAGTTAGATGGAATAAGCATGCAGAGAAAGGACAGAAGAAATGGCAAAATATACTTTTAAGGTTTACCCGGCTGGTCAGGGCAGAACTACATATCGCACGATGGAAATATCCGGAAAAGAAACGCTCGACAGGTTGTGTGAGTTTATTCTGGAATCGTTTGATTTTATTCATGAGCATCTATATGAATTCTGCATGGATAATAGAATGTACAGCGAAGACAGTTATCAGTATGATTCTGAGGATGGTGGCCCTTCAACGGATATAGCGATAGACGAGATTGGTCTTGTAAAGGGACAAAATTTTTCGCTTCATTATGACTATGGTGATGACTGGATGTTTACGATTCATGTGCAGAAGATAGAAGATGAAACGAAAAAGATATCGCCGAAACTGATTAAGGCAGTAGGGCATGTAAAACAGTATCCGGATTGGGATGAGGAAGAGGACGAATTTTAAATAAACGCATGGCATAAACGGTTTTGAAATTTACGAAGAGCTTATGAAGAAATATGGTATATGAGATTGGTAATACAATAAATCCAGCTTCGGAGGTGGCGGATGTTTGATTTGGCTCAATTTAACAAATACAAAGAAGACAATAGAAGGGAAGTCAAGAAAGCTAAAGGCGGTTTACCGGATTCTTTGTGGAGTACCTATTCTGCATATGCCAATTGTTATGGCGGAGTGATTATTCTTGGTGCTGCAGAAAATGAAGACGGCAGCTGGTATACAACGGGTTTACAGGATGAGAATAAACTGCGCAGAGATTTTTGGAATATGATTAATAACAGGCAAAAAGTGAGTGCTAATCTTTTGACGGATAGTGATATACAGACATATCAAATGAATCAGGATACGATAATGGTTATCTATGTTCCGGCAGCAAAACGGGAGCAAAAACCTGTATATATCAATAATGACCTGTTCGGAGGAACCTTTCGAAGAAACTGGGAAGGAGATTATCATTGTACACCAGGTGAAGTGAAAGCCATGCTCCGTGATCAGACAGAAGACACCATGGATATGAAAATCCTTGAAAACATGCAGATTAATGTACTTAATATGGAAACGGTACATGCATATCGGAATCGTCATATGGCGTATCGAAGCGAGCATGTATGGGAGCAGTTGAAAGATGAGGACTATTTAGAGCGAATCGGGGCAGCAAGAGTTCTTAGTGCTGATGGTAAATTACATCCAACATCAGCAGGACTTTTGATGTTTGGAGATGAGTATAAAATTTTGTATGAATATCCGGAGTATTTTCTTGATTTTAGGGAATTGCTGGATCCGTCAATCCGATGGACAGACCGGCTGCAGTCCGGTTCCGGAGATTGGACAGGCAATCTGTTTGATTTCTTTTTCAGAGTGTATGGAAAGCTGGTAAAGGACGTTAAAATACCTTTCAAACTGGAAGGGGCAGTGAGGATTGATGATACGCCCGTGCATAAGGCAATCAGAGAGGCACTTGCAAATTGCCTTGTGAATACGGATTTCTATCTGCCGCGTGGTATTGTTATTAAGAAGGATGCTGACAGTATTATTATGGAGAATCCCGGAAGCATACGCACGGGGAAGATGCAGATGTTAAAAGGCGGCATATCTGATCCAAGAAATAAAGCGCTTATGAAGATGCTGAATATGATTGGTATCGGAGAACGCGCAGGCAGTGGTGTGCCGGATATTTATTCTGTTTGGGAGAATCAAGGCTGGGTTGCGCCGGAGGTAATAGAAGAATATGCACCGGACAGGACGATTTTGAAACTGTCGTTTGTCAATGTGGATGCAAAAAAAGCGACAGAAAAAAGTGACAGAAAAAAAGTGACAGAAAAAAGTGACAGAAAAAAAGTGACAGAAAAAACAGAGAAACAAATGGAACTGATTTTAAGCCAGATGCAACCGAATGTCGAATATAAAGTAGAAGAAGCGGCTGGGTGGCTGAATGTAGGTAGAACAAGAGCAAGAACATTGCTCAAAATGCTGGTTATTGATGGGAAAATTTCGGAGAAAGGCGCAACTAAGATGAAAAGATATCAAATAACAAATGGCAATAATGTCAATAGTTAAAATGACTTCCGTGATAACACCATGATAACAAAAATTTGAAAAACGTCAGATATAAGGCGAATATCAAAGAAAAAATCGCCGAAAAAGCCCTAAAAATCACTTGAAAACACACCGATTTCTTCCCCATAAAACCGTGAGGGTGGTCGTACGGTAGGTTCAGGACGTGTGGCTTCTATCATTGAGTAATTGTGATTTGTACAGTAAAATCAAGGCTTTCGGAGGGGTTCTCCGAAAGCCTTTTTACGTTGTAAAACAATTCAAAAATGCTCTGTGGTTCTAATATGGTTCTAAAAAATATGTTCACTAAGAAAATAAGTGAAAAATATTTACTAATAGTTTTTCTTCAAAATGGTTGATTATCTCAAAAAGCCTTGATTTACGGGCATGCAAGCAGGATTTCAAGCTGAATTTACTACCAATTTGTTATTTTTGAGGGAAAGAGCCTTGATATGCCGCCCGGAATCCTGCGAGCCTAAACATCAGCACACAGCATTGATAGCAACCCCCACCTACGCAACAAGGAACTGACCTTAAAAGCAAAAGGCTGTCACAGATTAACCGGGAAAAGATAGGCGCTATCCGCGAAGCCATAAAGGAACTGGAACGCGCCGGGTATATCGTGGTTTACTCTCAACTGCGCATACAGGCAACGGAATAAAATATTAAAAAATAATTAAAAAAAGCAACAATTATCACTTGACTTTTGAGGATTATGATGTCATACTCATAATAAAGGCTAATTATGAAAAGCCAAGATTAAAGATGAGAATGATTCTGGATTATGATCCGAGATTCCATGTCCCGCATTTCGGATCATACTTATAAGGACACGAGTCATTATGTAAGAGGGAGGTATGGGTTCTCTCTTACAGATTTATGAGGCAAGATGTTAGTAGGACTGGGAAGGAGAAGAATAAAAATGGAAGAAAACAAGCTTGAGATAGAAGAGATCAAAGCAAAAATATATGGAGGTTTTTCTACGTGCTCACAATTAGATGTTAATTTTGCAATGGCGGTGCTTGAATTGATATTGGAGCAAAAAAGCGAAATCCAAAGTAAGTTAATGCAATATGTGTGCGAATTGTGGGCAACGATAAAATCCAGTGAAGAACTTGAGGTTCCTGAAAGGATCAGCACGGCGAAATATGAAAAAATGAAATCCTTATATGGAGAAGCGGTTGATGCTGCTCTTTTAGCGTATACGCGTAAGGGCTTGATGGAAGGATGGGACAGAGAACAGTTCTATAGTCATTTATGGGAGTTCGTTTCAACGAATATTATGTGGAGCAGCATGGAGGAAAAGGCTTTTGCATTATATTATATTGCGATTGACGCAAGAACACCATATTATAATGTTGGAGCGGGTTTAAGAATGAGCAATGATGATTATTCTAAGATCCAGAATGAAATCTTTGAAGCGAGCAGGGAATTTAGATTTATTATAGCGCTGGATTTTCCCCAGAGGACGGAAGAAGCATCGTTGCTTTTGAACCTGATAAACCGAATGGATACTGAAGAGCAAAAGATTGTCTTGTTATCAAGAATAATTGCTTATTACAAGGACAGAATAGATAAAATTATCGATCAGGTGAAAAACGGGTAAAGAATATGAAGTATTGGGATGATGTAGATGAAGTAAGAAAAAGAAAAGCGGAAACACGAGGTAATAAGGTAAGTACTGTTGATAACAGTGTGGTCAGGGAAAGTGACTATAAACAGAAAGATACAAAAGATGATGACATTGCATTGAAAAGTGAAATGGAATTAGCAGTGGACGTTGTCTTGATGACGGCAGTAGAAGATGAGTACAGAGCAGTCCGTAAGATTTTTAAAAATATTTATGCTGAAAATTTTGAGAACGGTTTTAAGTATTGTTTGGTAAATTGTGAGATCGTCGAGGGTACTAATATTGTTATTGCGATTTTCAGGCAAAATAATATGGGATTAGTATCGGCGTCAATGACCGCAACATATGCTTTAAATAAACTGAAACCCCAGTTGCTGTTAATGTGTGGTGTATGCGCAGGAGTAAAAGATAAAGCTCATCTTGGTGATCTCATCGTATTTTCACCTATATTTGATTATGGTTCTGGCAAGTACAGTGATGGTCGTTTTTTGCCGGATTATCGGCAGCACCAGATCAATGGAGTTGTCAGACCGATTGTAGAGAAAATGTGCTGTGATATGAATTTAAAGAGAGCGATCAAGGATACATGGGAAAATCAATCCGGCAAACCTGATACAGAACTGGAGATACATATTTATCCCGGAGGGTCAGGCGCCGCAGTGATCACGGATGAAAAAATCGTAGAGGAATTAAGATCACATCAAAGAACTTTGGGCGCGATCGATATGGAGTCTTATGCGATCGCAGAGGTTGCAAGCGCTGCTATGACACAGGAAATACCATGGCTTGTTGTAAAAGGTGTACAGGATTTTGCGAATCCTTTAAAGGATGACCGATATAGGGAATATGCTGCATTCGTAAGCGGCGTATTTATCAAAAAATTTTTGGAAGAGTTCTATTCTGCCAAATAAGGAGTGTCTGTTGATCAGGATAGGAACAGACGCGTAATTGTATAAAGTTGAGACAAACGCGGTGGGAACTATAAAGGGTAGAGTAACATAGTTTATGCCTTTGGAAAGAAGTACCTCTTTTTTGGTAAGGATCAAGATATGGCAATTCTTATCAAAAAGGAGGATTTTTTTATGCCCGTGGCAACTGGTGGTACTGACTTTGTCCCATCATGGGATCATCTGGAAATGTACAGGGAAAGAGTTGATCACACCGGATCGGATCTGTTTAAAAGGGGCGGTCAGGACATCGGAAAAGTGGTTGGCGAGTTGTCATGATATCATTTGATCAAATGGAAACTTCCTGGTACTGAGATATTTTCACATGGATCTGCAGATCAAGATCGTTATTCATCATCAAAAACAGTCTCATTCATCTCTGGAAAATCCAGCAACATAGAGACAGTCATATTTAATCCTATGGCAAGCTTGTGCAAAGTTTTCAGCTTGGGATTCTTCGTTTTCCCTTTCATAAGGTTTTCAACAGTCGATTGTGTTATGCCGGATAAGGTAGCCAGCTTATTTATGGTTATCTTTCTTTCGGCGCACAGATCTGTAAGCCGTTTGATAATAACATCTGAATATGTCATGTGGATTCTCCTTTGATCTTATGGGGGATAATAAGAGTATATGCGATTATGAGGAAAAATATTAACGGCGCACGGTTTACATTTGCGATTAAAGTGTGTTATTTTAACTATAAATAGCGGATATTACTCGCATCATATTGTGACTGTGTGGAGGAAACGACCATGAGAACGAAGAAAAAGCAAAAATACAATATGTGGTCAGATGAAAAAAAGTTAAAAAGGGTTGCTTTTTTGTTGTATGAGAACTATGAGGTTTCACAAAAGGAACTGGAAGAATGCAAACGGATCATAGAAGATCTTCAGGAAAGTGCACAAAATTCTGCTGGATGAGGGAGAATATCGAACAGCGGCCTGAATATATGGACCGAAAAGATATGCGGCGGACATGTCCGTCCGTTGACACTCATATATGATATAATGCTATACAATTGGATATAATTTGGATTATAGCGGCCTTATTACGAAATGTCAAGGGTGACCGGCGATCAAGCCGCAATCTTCGGCCGGCCATAGGAGCAGCGCCTCCGGGCGCTGTTTTTGTGCGCTTTTTGCAACTTATTGGATTCCTGATCCGGTCGATCCGTTCTGAAAATTTCTAATTTGATTGCAACCATAGTTTTGATATGCTATAGTTTGTATATCAGAGTGTTCATAAAACCCCCGTCGGAACGGGTCGAGGAGATATATGGAAATGCGGTTTAAGAGGAATGATATGATAAAGACGTTGTGCAAAGCGGTTGTCTGCGGCCTCATACCCGTATTAAGCTGTGTCTTATATTGTGTATTTGTGGGGCAGCCTCTGAACAGTATTTATCTTCCGAATACGGCATGTTCAGATGATATGCATTATTACAAAATGGTGGAAGGGATGGTGGATTTTGGCTCTCCGCTGGGATATTTTGGATTTAACGAGAGCCATGCCCTGGTCTCTTCTTTCGGCGCGTGGAGCCCGGTATTGTTATTGCCCTGGTATTTATGGGGAAAGATATTCGGATGGGAATACGCTTCTCCGATTATATGCAATATATGCGTATTGTCAGTTGGTTTCGCCGTCTTCGCCGCTCTTGCAAAGCCGGCATGGAAACAGGTGGTCTCCATTGCCCTGCTGTTTTTTATCGTTACCCCTTATGCACGGTACGAACTGTCAGGAATGCCGGAGGCGATCTGTTATTCCCTGGTCATGATCATGTATGGGATCGTGTATGATTATTTTGCAAATGAAAGGGTATATAAACTTATCCTGATCTTTTTGCTGGTCACTGTCCTTTCTTTGATGCGGCCTTATTTCATGGTTTTTCTGCTGCTTCCGGGGATCATGTGGGTACGCAGGTCTAAAATGGGAGCGGCGGTCACGGCATTGTTTGTGATCCTTGATCTGGCAGGGTATGTGCTGATCACGCATTATTTTGCCGCTCCATATTTCTACAGTTCCATGGCTACCGATTTCATTGATGCGTTCAGGAATGATGGATTTTTTGCGGGATGTGTGTTCCTGCTCCATAAGATTTATGATAAATGGATCATAATCAGATGGGATATGTCGCTGGGAGTGCGGCAGGGCTTTACGGACGGACAGATCTATTTTGCGTGTTGTGTGGCCATGCTGCTTTTATTGATATGGCTGTTGGGCGATCTGGTCAAGATAAAGCGCCGGAGCGGAGATACGGACGGGAAGATCGTTCGGAACCTGATGCTAGAGGCGGATCAGCTGCTTTCTTTTGTGATCATGCTGCTTGCTATCATCGTACTGTATCAGATCCCTGAGGGCAGCAGGCATCTCCTTGTCTTTCTTCTGGGCTTCATCATCGTGGGGGCAATGAGGGATAACCGTTCCCTGGAGAAAAGTATTGTGCCGATGGCAGTGTTCCTGTATCTCTTTGTGATCAGATATGACGATGATTCCGGGTATCGCGTCCCTTATGCGGATGAAGATGTGGTTCGGGAAGTGGAGCACTGGAGCGATGCGTTCTCGTCATGCATCCGTTTGGATCACGCGGATGCTCCAAGCTATGGCAATGTGGTTGACTGGGTGATATCGGACGTGGTTGGCGAGGAAGTAAAGGAGATCCCCTGGAAAGTATTGTTCGCGCTGCCTGAGGGGACCGGGATAAGCTGCTGCGTGTCGCAATATATCACGGAAAATATAGACGGACTTAACAGCCGTTATATCATTGCCGTTCCGGACGGGCAGGTTGACCGACTGTGTCAGGAAAGAGAAATGGATATGCTGTTGAGGGATACCTGTTTTGTGCTGTATCAGAATGATTGAGAAGATAAGGGAGAATCGGGCATGGATAAAAAGGGAAATGCCATGAAAAAGATCAATATATTATGTATCGCTGTGGCTGTTTTTGTTGTGCTGCCTTTATTGATATTAGGGCATTTTGATTATCCCTCGGCGGATGATTGGTCACTGGGTGAACTGACTTTCCGCGCTGTCCAAAACGGTGAGGGTATCATTGGGGTCTTAAAGCAGGCGCTGCACTCTGTGCTCCTTTGGAGGGAGAAAGGAGAACCGCGTTTTTCGGCGGCGTTTTTGGGGACGCTCCAGCCGGGAATATGGGGGGAGCATTTTTACAGGGTAACGCCATGGCTTATGATAGGAAGTTTGTTCTTTTCCGAGATTCTGCTCTGCACCTATTTTTTTGTAAATGGGGGGGGGCAGTCAGCTGGTTTTATCTGTGGCGATTCCCTCTTTGGCGCTGCAGATTATGTGTGTCCCTTATCCGGTGGAAAGTTTCTATTGGTATGTGGGGGGTGTAAATTATACATTTGCTTTCAGCCTGTCGCTTGTGCTGCTTTATCTGTTTTTGCGGCTGAAAGATGGTACTATGAAAAAGGGTAAGATGATCCTTTTCATGATACTCGGAAGTTTTCTGGCATTTGTGATCGGAGGGAACAATTATTCCGCAAGCCTTTCATCGGCATGTGTCTTTGTTTCCATGTCGCTTTTTCTTTTGGTCAGGGACAGGAGAGCGTTCGCCAGGACCGTTCCCATAACGGTTTTAGTGGTGCTGGGACTGGCTATCAGCCTGACAGGGCCAGGGAACCAGATCCGGCTGGATAACGAGTTTGGCGGAACTACCACGGGTCCTGTCTATGCCGTGCTGATGTCATTGTGGCGCACCTTTATGAACATATATTCCTGGACTACGGTCAAGATCCTGATCATGATGATCATGATAGCCCCTTTTTTGTGGAAAGCGCTCAGGACAATGAGATATACGTTTCGGTATCCTGTGTTTTTTACCTTGTTTACTTTTGGGATCTATGCATCCCAGATCGTGGCCACCATGTATGTGGACGGTTCCACCGGCGGAAGACGGATGGCGGACATCCTGTATTATGGCTATCATGTCTGGCTGCTGTTGAACGAAGGATATTGGATCGGGTGGCTGCAGAGGCGGCGCCGGGCGGCGGAGGATCCTGCCCTGGCACAGATAAGGAGGTGGCTGGGGAGGAGGCTGCTCCTTTGGTTCTGTGTGGCAGGCATCATCCTGGCAGGTGTTGTTGGAGGGATGGAATTAAAGACGCTTTCCACGTACAGGGCCTGTGTCTGGCTGGTGAAAGGGTATGCGGGAGACTATGCCCGGGCGTGGGAGGAGCGCCTGAAAGTTTTAAAAGACGATTCGATAAAAGAAGTTTACTTTGACCCATTGCCCGGATATGAGGAACTGATTTTCTATACGGATCTGCAATATGGCGAAAATTGGGTCAATAAAGCCTGTGCCGCGTATTACGATAAGGAATATGTGGGACTGAAATAAATACTTTATGACACGAAAGATGAAGCTGGAAAATGGAGATGGACAAGAGAATTTATGGGATATGTGCAAAGTGGATCCGACTGATCGGAGGATGCGTGCTGCTGTTTCTGGTCATGATAAACTTGGTGTTTTCTTCTCATGTAGATTATCAGAGTGAACTGGTGTCCATAGAAAATAACGGTATTTTGGAATTTATCGCCGCGCTGCTCTTTTTGGGTGTTTTCTTTGTCCTTTCACGTATGGCGGAGAAAATGGACGAGAAAGTGTTGTTTATCGTGCTGGCCGTGGCTTTTGTGACGGCAGGGATCTGTCTTATCGCCAATGCTGACGATGCGCTGCGCTCCGACCCGCTGTACGCGTACCAGACCGCGGCTGCACTGCGGGGAGGGGATCACAGCAGCCTGGCGAAAGGCGGTTATCTGTTTTATTTCCCTCATCAGCTGGGGCTTATAACATATGAGAGGATATTGCTGCTCTTTTCTTCCGATACAAAATTTTTATTTTTTTGCAATCTGCTGGAAATGACGGGGATCAATTTTTTTCTGTGGCGGTTGACCGATATCCTTTTGAAGGGCAGCCATGCCGTAAATGTAAATGTGATCATTCTTTCTTTTGCGTTTTTGCCGCAGTTTTTCTTTATCCTTTTCGCGTACGGCCTTCTGCCCGGTCTCTTTTGCCTTATGGCGGCATTTTTCTGCGCAGCGGTTTTTGTGGATAAGGGGAAGAAGAGATATCTTGTTTTCATGACAGTATGTTCGAGTCTGGCAGTTTTCCTCAAAGAAAATTACCTGATCGGCGTGATCGCGCTGGCAATCTGGCTTGTCCTGGAATCGATTCGAAGCAGGCGTTACAGGCTGCTGATAGCTGCTCTGTTGCTGCTACCTTGTTGTACGGTATCTGTGAAAGCAGTGCAGGGGGCATATGAACTGGAGAGCGGCATGAAGATGGGAAAAGGTGTCCCTGCCCTGCTCTATATAGGTATGGGGGTGAATCCTCATAATGAGATGCTGGGGCCGGGATGGTTTGACGGCAGCAACTGGAGTTATTTTACACAATGCGATCAGGACAGCGAGATGGCAGCAGAGAAAGCAAAGGATCTGCTGCGGATCTATTGGGGGCAGATGCGTGACGAACCGCTGCAGACAGTGATCTTCTTCATAAGAAAGAATGTCTCGGTCTGGTGTGACCCCATGTATCAATCCGTGTGGAGCGGCCCGTTGGAGTCATGTGGCCAGCACATGGATACAAAGTTCCTACAGTCCCTCTATCGAGGGGAGAAAGCAGAACATATGATATACCGATATATGAAAGGGTATGTGCTGACGGTATTGGTCATGAGTTTCCTGTTCCTTTTCAAAGGCTGGAAAGAAAACAGGGGTGCGGCATTATTGCTTCTGTATCACATTGGCGGATTCCTTTTTTACATGTTCTGGGAGGGCAAAAGTCAGTATACCTATCCTTATATGTTTGTGCTGCTTCCATTATGCGCGTATACGCTGGCAAGATTGTCTGCATATGGGAGTAAACGAAAGCCGGAAAATGTGGAGGACAAATGCGGCATATGCGAGGAAATAAAAAGTGCATGAAAAGGATATCTGAGTTTCTGTTCGATGAGCATCCCTTTGCGGGGCCGTTCCTGATATTATCATGCCTGGGGCTGCCATGGTGGTTCGCGTTCTGGCCGGGGACTCTGCAGTATGATGCCTGCGGCCAGCTGCTCCAGTATCTTGGCGTGGGGAAAATGACAGGGCACCATCCGGTCCCTGTTACGCTCCTTATGGGGATCCTGCTGGATGTGGGGCGGACTCTGTTTCATTCCGATAACGCGGGTATCTTTATCTATACCTTATTGCAGTTTGCTGCGCAGTGCGCTGTGGTGTCATATGGGTTCTGTGTCTTTAAGCGGTTCCGTCTGCCGATCTGGTTCTGTTGGATGTCTCTTGCCTTTTACGGCGTGTTCCCGCTGCTACCGAACTGGGGGATCAGCTATGCGAAAGATCCGGGGTATTCTATATGCTTCCTACTGCTCACATTTTCCATGCTGGACGCTTTTGCCATGGAAAGGGAACAGGATGCGGTGTGGAAGCAGATCCTGTGGATCGCTGCGCTGGTGGGGATCAGCGCCTTTCGGAATGATGGCAGGTATGTGGCGGCTACAGCCGTGATCGCCATAGCCTTGTTTCGGCGCAGATATCTCAAGACCTGCCTGGCCGGAGCGGGATGTGTGATCCTGTTCCTGTTTCTGGTGGAGGGCGTGTACATGCCGCTGCGCGATATACCCTCCGGGTCAGTGAGGGAAGCATTGTCCGTACCTCTTATGCAGACAGCCGGTTATCTGAAAGAATACCCGGATGAGGTCACAGAGGAAGAGAGGAATGTGATACTGGATGTCTTTGAGGTGGAGGGATTGCGTGAGATATCCGATCGATATGACAGTATGATATCGGACAGATTGAAAGACGTGTTTGTGGAATATCCGGATAGGGAACGGCTGGCCGCGTATCTGAAAGTATGGCTGGCACAGCTGAAAAAGCATTCGGCTGTGGGGCTGCGTGTATATTGGGAACATTGCAGCGGGTATTTTGATCCCTTTGAGAAGTGTTATGAGGATATCATTGGCTGGTATACGATCCTGGACGGGCAGAGCCGCAGTGACGAGTATCTGGATGTCAGCTTTATCGCCCACGGGCAGAAGCTGCGGGAGGGGCTGGAGAACGGATCCCGCTGGCTGTACGGCTTTCCGCTGACGGGATGGCTGTACCACACGGGAGTTTACACGTGGATCATGCTGGGCTGTCTGCTGTTTTTGATGATAAGGAAAAGAAAGTGTGATCTGTTTGTTATCCTGCCGGGGATCATTGTGCTGCTGGTATGCACGGTCTCGCCATTAAATGCCAGCGTCAGGTATTATCTGCCTGTGATGGCGGCAGCGCCAGCGTATATCGGTTACTGTATGAAAGATGATAACAGGGGAATGGAGCCAAAGGAGAGGACATGAGCAGAACATTATACGTTACTGACCTGGATGGAACTTTGCTGAATAAGCGGAGCAGGATCGATCCAAAAAGCATTCAAGTGATCAATGGACTGGTGAAACAGGGAATGCTCTTTTCTTACGCAACCGCAAGGTCGGTGGTCTCCGCAGCTGTGGTGACGCAGGGATTGTCCACGGATATCCCGGTCATCACACATAACGGAACTTTTATCATCAACCTCTCCACAGGCGAGGTCCTTTCCAAGGAAAGCTTTGCGCCTGAAGAAACGGATCGGATAGTGGAAGTATTGGAGAAGTTCGGGATCGGCACGTTGGTCTACGCTCATGTGGAGGGCGTGGAGAAAGTATCCTGGCTTGTGGAAAGGGAAAATGACGGCATCAGGCATTATTTAAGTCAGCGCAAAGGAGACAGGCGGCTCCGCCCGGTTTCCACGCGGGAAGAATTATATCAGGGGGATATGTTCTACTTTACCTGTGTGGGCGGACAGGAGGAACTGCGGCCGGTGTACGATGTGTTTTCGAAGGACGGGAGATTTCGCTGCATCATGCAGCAGGAACTTTACAGTCCGGAGTATTTCTGCGAGATCATGCCTGCCAGAGCTACCAAGGCGGAGGCCGTCCTGAAATTAAAAAAGATATGGGACTGTGACAGGGTGGTGTCCTTTGGGGATGCGGTCAATGATATTCCCATGTTCGAGATATCGGATGAATGTTACGCCGTGGGAAATGCGGTGGATGAGTTAAAAGCCGTTGCCACAGGGGTGATAGGGAGCAACGAAGAGGATGGGGTAGCCGTATGGCTGGAGCGGAATGCGCGGATATAGCACGGACGGCATTTTCAGCAAATATGGGTTGCAAAGATCGTGATCTGGTTCCATAATAGTAATATAGGGGTAGTGTATCGGGGAATAAACAGGAGGGTTACATAGCAATGACACATAAGGAAAAGGCGGACATGCTGCTGCGTCAGCAGTATCATTGTTCGCAGGCTCTGTTTGGAGCATTTGCCGAGGATTTCGGGCTTGATCTGCAGACGGCGTTTAAGGTCAGTACCTGTTTCGGCGCGGGTATGCGGCAGGGGGATATCTGCGGCTGCGTCAGCGCATCGCTCATGGTATTGGGAATGGCGTTTGGCTTTTATGATGCCCAGGACCGTGAACAGGAAATGTTTGGGAACCAGAAAACGCGGGAATTTATGGAAAGGTTCAGAGAGCGCATGAATGGGGATGTGATGTGCCGGGATATCCTTGCCCATGACATCGCTACGCCTGAGGGGATGAAGATCATCAAGCAGGCGGGTCTGATCTTGAAAAACTGTCCCCGGCCCATCAACCACAGCATTGATATCCTGGAAGAGATGCTGGCGGAGAGCACGAAAGAAGAATCGGGCGGTAATGATAAGTGGTCCCTTGAGAATCTGACGGGCGAGGAAGAGATGCGGGCGCTTATGGAGCAGAACAATAAGAAGCTCCGTTTTCATCGGAATGTGAACGAACTGCTCTTTTCCTCCAGGAAGCCTATCGCGTTCATCCAGTTTGATATCCGTCGGTTTAAGATCATCAATGATCTGTACGGCGAGCGGTTCGGCGATGAAGTCCTGTATTTTATCAGGAACCGGCTGAAAGAGATATGCAGTGAGCATCAGTATTTCCTGAACCTGCGCAGCGACGTGTTCATGATCGTCACGGAATTTGGCACGGAGGAGGAACTGCTGGCATTCGTCCATCAGGTGGATGATGCCGTTTCCACCTTTAAAAATGTGCAGTTACAGCTTTCCTATGGTATCTATATCGTGGAAGACAAGGATATGGAGCAGCGCCAGATGGAGGACAGGGCGGCCATGGCGAGAAAGTCCGCCAAGGAAGATGTGATGTCCAATATCATATTCTATCAGACGCAGTTCAAGGAACTGCTGTACTCCAGAAAATTTATCGAGGAGGGAATGCAGGCGGCGATCGATGGCCGTCAGTTCAAGATGTACCTGCAGCCCAAGTACAGTATCGCAAAGAGCAGTATCGTAGGCGCGGAGGCGCTTGTGCGCTGGATCCATCCGGAGAGAGGGATGATCTATCCCAATGAGTTCATCCCCATCTTGGAGGAGAATGGTTTTATCCGTCAGGTGGATTATTTTATCTGGTCGGAGGCGGCGGATTTTATCAGGCGCTGCAGTGATGTGGGGATCACTGACTGTCCCGTTTCTGTCAATGTATCCAGGATCCATCTTCAGGATGATGTCTGTCAGAAAGTGTTACGGGATATCATTGCAGACAGCGGCATCAAAAAAGAACTCCTGGAACTGGAGATCACGGAGACGATGAATGACCAGCAGATCAGCCAAAAGGCCTATGAGTTAAAGGGAGACGGTTTCCGGCTCCTGATGGATGACTTCGGGAGCGGCTATTCTTCCCTGAACATCCTGCTGGAGACGCCCTTTGATGTGATCAAGCTGGATAAGAAGTTCATAGAGAACATGATGCTGTCCGATAAGGGGAAGCTGATATTGGAGCAGGTTGTTACCATGGCTCAGAAACTGGAACTGGGGCTTCTTGCGGAGGGCGTGGAGACGGCGGATCAGGTGGATACGCTGCGCAGGATCGGCTGTGATCTGGTGCAGGGTTATTATTATGCGAAACCCATGCCGGCGGAAGATTTCTTCGCGCTGCTGAAAGAAGACAGAGGCATCGTCGGGTAGTATATGATAAAGGCAGGAAATCCGTACAGATAGGATTTCCTGCCTTTTCTTTTGGAACGGTGATGGTCTACTGTGCCGCGATCACGGAAGTGATATGGGGATTTACGCCCTCATACCAGTACAGGAAGCCTTCCATGTCGATCACATCGCCCACGTTCAGGTTCTTCACTGCCGCGTATACATCGGTGGTGTTGTCACAGAGATAGGACTCAACCGTGAAAGTGTATGTATTGCCGTTTAAGGAAACATTGAAATACAGGTCGTCTCCGTCCTCGCCGGAACCATCCCACTTATACAGATAAGCCGCGCCGCTTTCGTTTGCAGGTTCTACGGTCATGCCCTTGAAAGAAACATACTCGTTCTGATGTGAGATCAGGTCGTCGGTGCCCAGGAGCGAGGTGACGTCTGTGGGGTCTGCGATATAGGTAGCGCCGTCCGCAAATTCAAAAGTCGCATCCATGATCTCTACTTCACCGGACCATTCGCCCTTGAATCCCGTTACTTTGATCTTGGCCCCGGGGATCAGCTTGTCATAATCCGCCTGAGAGCAGGCCATGTCATACAGGAAATAAGCGCCGTCCCTGTCCTGTGCGTAGACAGTGGCTTTGTCCTCCCACCAGGACTGTTTCGCCTGTACATAAGCCTCAATGACAACCTCGCTGTCCAGCGGCGCCGCCACATATTCGGCATAGGTCATGACACCCTCGGATTTTACATCATTTGCATTGTTGCCGTCCGCGCTGCTTCCACAGCCTGTAAACGCGAAGACCAGCGCAAGAGCCAGAACTAAAACGATAGATTTTTTCATAAGTCCTCCTGTTTTCTCCTCATTTCTGAAAAATGATGATAGAGTGGTTGATAGAAACAATGTTATTATACCTTATATCTGATAGAAATCAAGTCTTTTATAAATTGCCGGACTTCTTTTTCTGTTTTCGTGCCTCGAGCGCCACATATAAAACGATCAGTACCCACGTAACGCCCAATGCTGTCAGCAGGAGCACGGATGTGCGCGGCATCCTGCCAAGTTCCTGCTTTCCCGCGGCGCTTCGGCTGGCCTGGCCTAAACGGTACAGGGAAGTAACGTCTGCAAAAAGCTTTTCCAGATAGGCATCATCCACGGTCTCCTTTCGCCGGATGGATTTGGTCACATTCTCGATCATCTGTCCGGCGGCATCCCTGAGGGAAGCGGAGCCGTTGAAGACAGGGGTGACAAAGGTATCTTCCACATGGTCAAGGAGCAGTTGGGAGGCCCTGATCTTCACTTCATAGTAGGTATTGTCGTCCTCCCCGCTGCGGGACAGGTAATCCTGGTATTCCGCGGAATCCTGCGCCATGGAAGTGACGGGCACATATCCTTCCGTCTCCGCGTAGGCGATCTGCACCTCATTGGTCAGCAGATACTGGGCAAAGAGCCAGGAAGCCAGTACCTCCTGGGGGTCCGCTTTGTTAAAGACGCAGACGGAGGGCCCCTGGGAGATCATCTGCGGATCGTCCGGATTGAACTGAGGGATCATCATGACTTCTGTCTCAAACTCCACCAGAGCATCCTCGCTGATATCGGAGAGGGGCGCGTCCGTCCCCATCCAGGTAGCGCCTGCGGTGGAATCAATGGCAAAGATGCACTGTCCCGCATTCAGGAAGTTGGCGGGGTAGCTGGATATCTTGAAAGTGGAAAAAGCGCCTTTTTTCACATGATCCGCGATGGTGTACAGCAGTTCCTCCGTGGTGTCGTTGAAGATCTGGATCTCTCCGTCCGCCGTGGAATAACCGGCGCCCCGCTGTTTCAGCATCTGGATCATCATATTGTCCGTGGACTTGTAGAGGAAAGGGATCATGACTTTCTGGCCGTTGACCAGATAATTTCCCTCACTGTCCTGCGCCGTGGCGGCGTCCGCAACCTCCCAGACGAAATCCCAGGTCAGGGTTTTGGGCAGGGTATATCCCAACGCTTCCACATAGGTCTTGTTGATATAGCAGGCCTCCGTGGATCGCATATAGGGGATGGCGTAATAGTGGCCGCCGAAAGCGCACTCCTCCAGAAACTGCGGGATGATCTGATCCCTGGAGGGCGCGTCAAAACGTACCTCACTGCCTCCCAGCCCGTATTTCTCGTTGTCAAACAATCCGTCCAGCGGCACCACGATATTGTTCCCGGTCAGATAAGTGGCAATGTGGTCGGGGTATGTGATGCAGACGTTGGGAGTGGTGTTGGTGGCAATATTGGTGATCACATCATTGTAGATCTTGCCGTAATCCGTGTACAGGCGCAGGTTTACCGTGATATTGGGGTAAAGATCCTGAAAATCAGCGATAGCCTGTCGGTAGATATCGGTCTGGGTCTTGTTGGTATCGTTCTTGGCCCAGAAAGTGATCTCGTAGCTGCGGGAGGTGTCAAATTCCTCAGGGACGGCAAAGTCCGCCATGCCTTTGGAGCCGTGGCAGCCCGTCAGTGTCAGGGCGCCCAGCAGGAAAGCGCTCAAAGAGACCGCCGCGGAGCGTAAATATTTTGTCAGTCTTTGACTTATCATTCATCTATCCTTTCCGCCGCGGGTGCGGCGCTTGTCAGTTTCAGCCTTTAGTGCCGCCCCTGGCCACACCCTCCATCACTTTTCTGCGGAAGATCAAAAACAGCAGGATCAGGGGAATGGAGATCACCACCACGGCCGCCATCATTGCCGGGATGTTCTCGCGTCCGAAACCGTTTTCCCGGATTTCCTGGATTCCGTTGGACACCAGATAATAGTCCGGGTCGTCGGTGATCAGCCGGGGCCATACATAGGAGTTCCAGCATTCGATGACTTTCAGGATCACAATGGTGATCAGGGTGGGCCTGCAGATGGGAATCATCACTTTCCGAAGATAGCGCAGGTCAGGCGTTCCGTCCACCTTGGCGGCATAATATAGCTCGTCCGGGACCTGGGCGAAATTTTCCCGCAGGAGATAAATATAAAAGACGGAAGTCACGGAGGGCAGGATCAGCCCGATAAAGGTATTCCGCCAGCCCAGGTTGGTGACGGTGGTAAAATTGGTGATGACCACCAGTTCATTGGGGATCATCATCAGGGAGAGGAACAGGGTAAAGGCAAGGTTCTTCCCCCGGAATTCCAGCCTTGCGAAAGCAAAGGCTGCAAGGGTGATGACTGCCACCATGATCAGGGTTGTGACCACCGTGAAGATCAGGGTGTTGATCAGGTACTGTCCAAGCGGCACGGCGGTAAAAGCGTCCGCATAATTCTGCAGCGTGGGCGACAGGGTAAAGAAAGCGGGCACATGTTCCGCGTTGTAGGAACCGTAACTTTTTACGGAGGTCAGCACCATCCAGTAAAAGGGAAACAGCACCACCAGCGCCCACAGCGCGAGCAGAGCATAAATGGCCGCGTTCCCTGCTGTTTTACGGGCCCGGGCAGACCGCTGGATCTGATCATGATCGGTTTTCTTTTCCATACTGAGTCCTCCTTAAGTGTAATGCACATGTTTCCGGCTGACCAGCAGATTGATGCAGGTGATGGTCAGGACGATGGCAAAGAGCAGGATAGCCGCCGCCGACGCGTAGGAGGGATAGCCGCCGCTGTCGCCGTAGAGCATGTCGTAGACATATCCCACGATGGTGTTCATCTCCGCCGCGTTCAGATTGGTGCCGAACAGCGCCACTGCGTCGCTGTAAGCCTTGAACGCCCCGATGAACCCCGTGATGATCAGGTAGAACACCGTGGGGGAGATCATGGGGAGGGTGATCTTCCGGAAAATGCCAAACTGCGAAGTGCCGTCCACTCTGGCCGCGTTATAGTACACCTGGTTTACGGAAGCCAGGGCGCTGGTCAGGATCAGGATTTTAAAAGGCATCACCACCCAGATCGTGTAAAAGCACAGGACGAACATTTTCGCCCAGTAGGGGCCGTCGATGAAGTCCACAGATCTGCCGCCGAACCAGTTGATCAGCAGGTTCACCAGGCCGTCGGAGTAGGCCGTCTTTTTGAACAGGATCATGAAGACCAGACCCACAGCCAGAGTGTTGGTCACATAGGGCAGGAAGTAAATGGTCTGGAACAGTTCCCGCAGGGGTCTGATGGAGTTCAGCGCCAGGGAGATCAGCAGCGCCAGCCCCGTGGACAGGGGAACCGTGATGATCACCAGGATGAACGTGTTTTTCACCGCCTGCAGAAAATAGGGATCGTGCAGGACGTAGGAATAATTATACACGCCTATATCGTAAAAGGTCTGGGAGGCGGAATTGTATCCCTCCTCAAAAGAATATACGATCACATCGATCAGGGGATAGATCATGAAGACGCCCAGGAATAAGAACGCGGGCAGCAGGTACAGCCATCCCTTTAAGTTTTGTTTTTCCATAGTTACCATGCCTTTCTGAAAAGGTTCTGTCCAAAATTGTGTCCCTATTGCGTGGGAAAATAGATCCGTGCCCCGGTTTCCTTATGGAAGAGGAAGAGTTTATGGGGTCTTATGGCAAAGCGGACGGTCTCGGAGGAGGTGTCCACGATATTCTCCGCGTTGATGATGGAGCGGATGGCGGGAGCCTCGCAGCATTCATGGGTGGAGACTACGCTGATATCCCTGCCCATGATTTCGATGCGGCTCAAACTGCAGCACAGGGGGCCGTCTTCCCGCAGCAGAAAGCCCTCGGGCCGGATGCCCACGGAGACTTCCTGATCGGCGACGCCCTTTACGGTCAGAACGGCGTCTTTGCCAATGTACAGCGTTTCGCTTTTCACAGTGCCCTGAAACACATTAATGGGGGGAGTGCCCAAAAATCTTGCCACAAAGAGGTTCAAGGGATCATCGTAGACCTCCTGGGGCCTGCCGGTCTGCTGGACTACCCCTTCTTTCATGACCACGATCATGTCGGAGATGCTCATGGCCTCGTCCTGATCGTGGGTGACGAAGATCGTAGTGATCTTGGTCTTTTTCTGGATCCTGCGGATCTCCTCGCGGGTCTGCAGCCGCAGGCGGGCGTCCAGATTGGAAAGGGGTTCGTCCAGTAAAAGGACCCGGGGCATCTTCACCAGCGCCCGGGCGATCGCCACACGCTGCTGCTGGCCGCCGGACAGTTCGCCGGGCTTGCGGTCCATGAGTTCTTCGATCTGCACCAGCCTGGCCGCTTCCAGGGCGCGTTCCTCCATCTGGGCCTTGGTCAGCTTGTCCGCTCCCCGCAGGTTTTCCAGGGGAAAAGTAATGTTCTTTTTCACCGTCAGGTGGGGATAGAGGGCATAATTCTGGAACACAAGCCCCACGCCCCTGTGCTCGGGAGGCAGATCGGTGACATCATCTTCGCCGAACAGGATCCTGCCGCCAGTGGGCTTCTGCAGGCCGCAGATCAGGTTCAGGGTGGTGCTCTTCCCGCAGCCGGAAGGCCCCAGCAGCCCCACTAACATGCCGTCCTGGATCTCAAGATCGAGATTGTTCACGGCGATTACCTCACCGCGGCTTTTTTTGCTGCGGCTGGGAAATTTCTTGGTCAGGTGTTGTAATACTATTTTCATAGGCCCTCCATTTCAGTACCGTTTTATATATCATACCAGCGCTTCAAGTCGCTGGAAATGTGATCCAGGTCGGGGTAGATGAAACTCTCCGTAATGCCGAATACCCGCAGGCTGTCGATAAAATATTTTTTCCGGTCGCGAGGAATCAGGATCTTGTACAGAGTATTCTCATCACAGATGTCCTCTAAACGCCGCAGGGAGTTATGGATGGTAAAACTTGCCTGCTGATAGTACATGCGCAGGTTGTTCTCCGTGGAATGACAGGCCAGGATCTTGTCCCGCAGCGCCGGGTTGTGGTGGGAATGTTTAAAGGCGGGCAGCAACATTTCCTGGCTGGTATCCGCGTCGATGGGGTAGATACAGCGGCCAAAGCCCTCCTGCTCGTTGAACAGATCCGGCGCCAGCACCCAGATGCCCGCATCCTTGTCGGAGGTGTTCCTGTATGTCTCCGTGGCAAAGAAAGAGGCGATCAGGGGCGACTGGCTCCAGTCCAGCATCCTGGTGGGCAGGCCGTAGTGCTGCATCAGGGACACCCAGGCCGCGTAATTATGCTTTTCCGGCGGGTTCGTCAGGATCTGCTTCGCGCGGATATAGAAATCATTGGTGATGTACCGCTCCGTGTCCAGCCGCTTCTGGCTGCGCTGGATCGAGGGGATCAGCGCCAGCCCGGCGTCCTCCACCCCGCGATACCACATCCGCAGGCCGTGCTTCTGGTACAGGCCGTTCACGAACTGGAGCAGTTCATCTATGGTACGGACTTCTTCGATGATCATGTGTGTTCTTCCTTTTTGGTTGGTCAGTTTTGGTAATCTTGATTATAGGGGATTTTGGGGTGGGACGCAAGAGGGATGATAAATGAAGATGAGACAAAATAAAAAACGACAATATTTTAGAAACATCGTCAGACAATATTGACAAAGCGAATCTATTGGAGTTATCTTAAAACAGGGAGTGGGGATATTGTCGATCGCGAGGTGGTCAGATGGCGTCATATTGAAGAAAAAAGCGATTTAAGCGGGAAGAAGATGTAAAAAAAGCAGGTTACGGAAAGGTCAGGTTATTAAGGATGGGTTATGAAGATTACGTTCAGGGAGACTGGACAGACAGCAACGGCAGCGTGCATCGCATGCGTTTTAAGAAAATATGGGGCGGACATGAATTTACCGAAGAGGAACAGCGAATCCTGCTGTCAGGGCGGGAAATCACTTTTCAACGTGAGGGAAAGGATACAAAGGGGCACTTGCAATATTATAAATTTCAGGGTAAGATATACTTTGGATTTTACCCTGATTTTGCAAAGGATCAATATGATCCCAGGCCGGTCTATCGTGACCTGGGGCAGGGATCCACGTTCGCGCTGGATCT
Source organism: Lachnospiraceae bacterium (assembly GCA_023664345.1). Taxonomy (GTDB): domain Bacteria; phylum Bacillota; class Clostridia; order Lachnospirales; family Lachnospiraceae; genus Acetatifactor. The sequence continues at coordinate 27,912 of JAMPFQ010000033.1, forward strand.
GGAAAAAGAAGGCAGCATCATGGCCGAATATATGTGGAAGCATTATTATGCAGGCTTAAGGAACAGCGACGGGTCGCCGGTGTCGGACTATCGGAGGATAGAGGATATAGAAGAGCAGAGACAGGGCGTGGATGTTACATATACTCGTAACGGCCGACGGTATCTGGTCGATGAAAAGGCGCAGATGGATTATATTTACAATGCAGCGCCATTGCCCACATTCGCTCTGGAACTGTTGAACGGTTCCAGCGGCGCAACAGGCTGGTTCATCAATGACACGTTGAAAACGGAATATTATATGTGCATATGGCCCCATGCGGAACAGCGTCCCTTAAGCGTGGAGAATATCGAGTATGTGCATTATGCGCTGATAAGCAAGAAAAAATTGCGGGACACGGTAGAAGCGAGATGCGGAAGAAACGCAGAGCAGCTGTTAGAATGCGCGAAGCGCATGGTGAGGGACAGGATGGGGGAAGCGGTGTCTGGAAACTCTGGTGCATGTGTGGGCTATCGATATCAGGAAGACGGCTTTGATGATCAATGCTATCTGTATTATACGCTGCACAAGCAGGAAAAGCCCGTCAATCTTGTAGTAAGGCGCAGCTTGTTAGAAGAGATAGCGGAAGAAGATGGAACGATCGGGCGGTAAATGGGACTCGGCGATCAGATCGGGAATCGATGTATGAATGATTTCAAAACGAAAGAACCGCGCTTTGACGGCGAGGTGACGGAAAAAAGCCATAAGAATATGAGCCGCATCAAAGGCAAGGATACCGGGATCGAGGTGGCCTTGCGGAAAGCTTTATGGGCAAAGGGATACCGCTACAGGAAAAACTGCAGGGATCTTCCCGGACGACCGGATATCGTGCTGCCCAAATACAGGATCGCCATTTTCTGTGACGGCGAGTTCTTTCACGGAAAGGATTGGGAGATCTTAAAGCCAAGACTGGCGGCGGGGAAAAATCCGGACTATTGGATCCCGAAGATCGAGAGGAACATCGAGAGGGACAGGGAGAAGGAGCAGGAGCTTTTCTTCGCCGACTGGACGGTGATACGTTTTTGGGGCAAGGATATCTTAAAGAAAACGGACGAGTGTGTTCGGATCATAGAAGAGTGCATCTTTGATCAGAAGATGGCAGGTGATGATGGGATGTTTGACCGGGTATGACAGGCACAGTCTGGGGATCATGATGCAATATCATCATGTGAGGAGAGGATCAGATGAAAAAGACGGTTTGTGAATTGTTTGCGGGTGTGGGAGGTTTCCGGTGCGGGCTGAATTCGATCAGTTCCATAGAGGATGCCGCCAGGCCCGAAAAGTGGGAAACTGTATGGTTCAATCAGTGGGAACCGGCGGATAAGAAGATCCAGTGGGCGCATGACTGCTATGTGAACAGATTCGGAACTTGTATGGACCTTGGCGGGAGGGATACGACAAACGTGGATATCCATTCGGTGGATAAGAAAACGGTCCCCGATCACAGCCTGCTCGTGGGAGGCTTTCCCTGTCAGGATTATTCCGTTGCTTCCTCGCTTGCCACGTCAAAAGGGCTGGAGGGCAGGAAAGGGGTTCTCTGGTGGGACATCCGGGATATGCTGGAAGCGAAAGAAGCGCCCTTTGCCCTTCTGGAAAATGTGGACAGGCTTATCAAGAGCCCCGCAAGCCAAAGGGGGCGGGATTTCGCGATCATACTGGCATGCTTTCGAGATCTGGGATATACGGTCGAATGGCGTGTGATCAATGCGGCGGAGTATGGATACCAGCAGCGGCGCAGGCGCACGTTCCTGTTCGCATACCGCAATAATACGTTATATGCGAAGCGGATCGCCAAAGCTGTAGGATATGCGGAAGGGCCCGATGCCGGGAGCATGGGAAAGCTGCTGCAGGCAGAGGGCTTTTTCGCAAAGAGTTTCCCGGTCGCTGTCTGTGATGTGGAAAAGGTCCGCAGGGTAAGCCTGCCCGCAGGGATCGGAGGATTATCAGACTCCTTTTCTTTCCTGTTTGATAATTCCGGTGTCATGAAGGACGGAGTCGTGTATTCGTTAAAGACCGTTCCGTTATATGCCGGAGGTTTTCGCACGCTTGGCGATATCATGGAGGACGGGCATATCGATGAGAGCTTTTTCATCCCGGAGGAGAGGCTTTATTATACTTCCCCGGACGTGGATCACAGCGATGAAACGAAAGAGCGCCTGCCCGATGCGGCCCATAAGACCTGGCAGTATATCAAAGGAGCCAAAAAGCTTCCGAGAAAATCGCAGAGCGGACATGAATATATTTTTTCCGAGGGGCCTGTGCCAATGGTTGATGAATATGACAGACCGGCCAGGACGATGCTCACCAGCGAGGGCTCTTTTAACAGAACGACTCATATCGTGAGGGATAAAGAAACCGGCAGGATCAGGCTCCTTACCCCCATAGAGGTAGAGCGCATCCAGGGCTTTCCGTCCGACTGGACAAAGGAATGCCTTGTGGATGGAAAAGTCGTTGAAATGCCTGTGCAGAAAAGGCGGTTCATGATGGGAAATGCTCTTGTGGTCGATCTGATAGGTCAGATGGAGCCCCAATTGGCGCAGATCATCGAAAGGGAAGAATGAGCGGCAGACTATTTTCTTTAGGCGGGATATTTCAATGCGGTGGTGGCGGGCGAGCCCGGTCAGGTCATTGACAGACCGGGAAAAGAGATGCTGAGCATAAAATCGCTCCCTATGGGACAGACTACCTTCAAAAAAGGAGGTAGCATATGGAAGACGATACGATCAAGCTGTTGAGAGAATGCAATGCAGGCATCAAGATGGGAGTATCCACCCTGGACGATGTGATGGAGCATGTGCAGAGCGGAAGCCTGCGCGATCTGCTTGCGAGGAGCAAGGAGACCCATACCAGGCTGGGCAATACGACTCACGAGTACCTGACACAATACCATGACGACGGAAAAGAGCCGGCCATGATGGCGAAAGTAATGTCCAAGTTCAAGTCCAATATGACGATCAACGAGGAAAACGCGGATCATAAGGCGGCTGACCTTGTCACGGACGGCTGTAATATGGGGGTGAAGAGCCTCTATAAATACTTGAACCAATATCCCGCGGCGGAAGAGAAGATCAAAAAGCTGGCAAAGGATGTGGCTCATGCGGAAGAGACCCTTGTCAAGGATTTAAGAGAGTACCTGTAGTTACCGTTCACACGTCGGCCTGACAGACTTAAATTCCATGCTGGCATGAGGATTTGAGCGGTAACTATCTGTAAAATTATCTGTAAAATTCAGAGGCTGTCCGATGGCAGCCTCTTTACATGTGGCAGGGTTTGAGCATATAATGGAGACAGGATGTTTTGGAACGGAGGACATTATGCAGATCCACAGACAGAAAGCCTTGCAAGCGTTTGCTGATTATGTGAAAGATTATGATGCGGAGGACCCTAAGGTAAGGTTAAAGATAGACCACACCTATCGCGTGGCGGGATTTTGCCAGAGGATAGCCGAGTCGCTGGAACTGTCCCGGGCAGATATCGACCTGGCGTGGCTTAGCGGGCTGCTCCATGATGTGGGGCGGTTCGAGCAGCTGCGCAATTATGGGACTTTTATTGACGCACGATCTATCGACCATGCCATGTATGGCGCGGAGATCCTGTTCGATCAGGGAAAGATCCGGGACTATGTGGAGGATGGCAGTGAGGATGGTTTCCTGCGGAAAGTGATCTCCTGCCACAGCGCGTACCGGATCCCGGAGGACTATGATGAAAGGACCACGTTGTTTGCCAATATCCTGCGTGATGCTGACAAGGTGGATATCCTGCGCGTGAACGTGGAGACGCCGCTGGAGGAGATCTATAATGTGTCAACGGAAGTGCTGCGCAGCGAACCGGTCACACCCCAGGTTTTACAGGCGTTTCAGGAGGGGCATACGGTTTTGAGGGCATTAAAACGGACAGCTGTGGACAATGTGGTAGGTCATATCTCCCTAGTGTTTGAACTGATGTTTCCTGTCAGCCTGCATATGGTGGCAGAACAGGGATATCTGAACCGATTAATGGACTTTAGATCTGAAAATCCTGATACGGTAAGGGATTTTATCCTCATTCGCAAGAAGATGGCGGAATATCTGGAGACTGCGGAGACGGTTGCACATGATCATTTGCCATATATCGCTACTATTGACTTTTAGAAATGACCTGGGGTAAACTAGAGAGAGATTGAAGATAGAAAATTGGGAGAACACGAATGGGAAATCTGTGGTTTGGACTGCCGGAGGCTGTAAAGTTCTTTTTCATGAAGCCGAAACTTACGGAAAAGAACTATGAGCCGCTGCTGATGCTGGAGGAGATGGGGCAGGGATGCCTTGACAGAATAGGAGATAAGCCGGTAGAACTGATTTTTGACATCGATAAGAATCTGCCTGCAAAGCTGCGCGGTGACGCGAATCGGCTCCGCCAGGTCCTTATGTGCCTTTTGGAGAATTCTATCGGGTTTGCGGAAAAGGGCTATGTCAGATTGCTGATCAAGGTATATCCTGTGCCGGAGAACGAAATGATAGAGCTGCATATCTCTGTCAAAGATACCGGGAAAGGGATCGATTCCGAGAAGATGGGGCGTCTTTTTTCTTTCCGTATTCCCCGTGGGCGCTCGAAAGGAGACGGTGTGAGCAATGAACTGTTCGTCTGCCAGCGTCTGATCGGGAGCATGGGCGGTGAGATCCATGTGAAGAGTGAGGAAGGCAGGGGCAGTGAATTTTGGTTCTCCATCCAGCAGAAGATCGTGGATCCCTCCCCGGCGGCGTACATAAAGAGGTCTGAGAACGGCAGAGTCCCGAAAGTCAGCGCGAAATTCAGCAACCAATATCGGGAAGCGGCGCTGATGTCCCTGCTCAACATGTACAAGATCTCTTTCATTCCTTATGACATTCTGCAGGATGTGGGAATGATGGCAGACTATATTTTCACGGATCACGGTGTTTATTACGAATCGGAACAGGAAATGATGGAACTGGTGAGGCGCAGGGAGAACATCTGCGTCCTTGAGAATCCGCTGCGTGACCATAAAAAGTTAGACGGGGTGACTATCTGTTACCGTCCTTTCTTCTCACTGAATTTTTGTCGTTTTTTGAGTCAGATATAGCAGGTGGCTTATGAAAAATTATAAAATGTTGATCGAATATGACGGCAGCCGCTATTATGGCTGGCAGAGACAGCCGGATCATGAGACGATCCAGGGAAAGCTGGAGAAAGTATTGTCCCTGATGTGCCAGACGGAGGTAGAGGTCATCGGCGCCGGGCGGACCGACGCCGGGGTCCATGCCAGAGGGATGGTGGCCAATGCCCATATGGATACGGGATTTTCCGAAGAGGAGATCCGCGCGTATCTGAACCGATATCTGCCCGGTGATATTGCGGTGAAAGAGGTCAGGGAAGCTTCCCCCAGGTTCCATGCCCGTTATAATGCGTTGGGAAAGACTTACCGGTATACCTGTTATGACGGCAGTGTGAAATCTGTATTTGACAGGAAATACGTTGCCCATCTGGAGGAAAAGCCGGACATTGCGAAGATGCGGCTGGCGGCGGAACTTTTAAAGGGAACGCATGATTTTCGGAATTTCTGCGTCAACCCCAGAATGAAAAAGTCCACGGTGCGTTATGTGGATCGGATCGATATCGTCCGCAAGGGCGATCATATCATCTTTACCTTTCATGGGAACGGCTTCCTGCAGAATATGGTGCGTATCATGGTGGGCGTCCTGCTGGAGGCAGGCTGCGACAGGCTGACCTGTGAGCAGATCAGGGATGTGCTGGAAGCGAAAGACAGGCAGAAAGCCGGCCCCACCGCTCCGGCCCAGGGGCTGTGCCTGATGAGCGTGGATTATTGACGAATGGAGGAGTGGATATGGAAAAAAGAGTCAGCGCGAGCGGATACGGTCTTTGCCTGTTTTCCGCGGATATGTTACAGGACTTTTTGAAGAAGAACAGGATACGGAAACGGAAGCTGCTGAGCCTATTGCAGAAAGATAAGGAACTCTATCTGACCAGCATCAAAGAGGGGATATGGGTTCCACTGGCGCAGATCGACTACTATGCGTATGCCATCAGGCTGGAGGGGCAGGATCAGCCCTTTGACAGTCAGTGGGAGCAGAAGATAGACTATGGCGGATTCAATCTGGAGATCAGGGACGGGCTCTGGGTTTCCGGGATCAGCAAGCTGGAACCTTTTGAGCCGGACGAGTACCATATTGAGACGGGAGAGGTTTATAAAGTGTCGCCTCTTGGTCAGGAGTTTTACCACTCTCCCCAAGAAAGATGGTACACGGTCCTGAATGGCTGGAGGGATTATACGGACATAAAGTATGATGTGCCCGCCGGGAAATATCATCTGTCCATCAAAGGCTACATCCGAAAGGAGAAAGTGGAGGCTCCCGAGCCGAACTGCGGATTTTACTTTTCCCTGACAGAAACGGAAGCGTTTGATGGTTTCAAAAATCCCAGGGAATCGGATGACTATGACTTCAATGTGGGAAACATGAGGGATAAATGATAAAAGTTCTTTCAAGCAGATAAAAGACGTCCTGCAACCGCCGGTTGACAGATTTCCAAGCGCACTTGGTAGTTGTCAACCGGCATTTTTGCTAGGATTTCCATGTAACAATAAACAGAGTCTCGGAACGGAAACCCGGAAAAATTTCAGACCTGTAAACGGCTGAGATCCTTTCCGGGACAAGGAAGCAGTGGCGCAGAGACGGAACAGATTGCCGTAAACGGCAATTGGAAGGAGGATAACATGATCTTAGCGGAAAAGGTTGCATCATTGAGAAAGAAAAAAGGCTGGTCCCAAGAGGAACTGGCGGATAAACTGGGGATATCCAGGCAGTCGGTCTCCAAGTGGGAGTCAGGCGCGTCCATACCGGACATTGACAAGATCATCATGCTGAGTGAACTTTTTCAGGTCAGCACGGATTATCTGTTAAAGGATGAAATGGAAGAATCCGAGAGCGCGGCGCAGGAAGCGGATGCGTCGGAGGAGCCGGTGAGACGGAGCGTGTCCCTGGAGGAGGCAAATACTTTCATGGCGCTGACGCGGAAGTACGCGATTCCCAGGGCGCTGGCGGTGGCGTTGTTCGTGCTCTGCCCTACGCCTCTGATCCTGCTGGCCGGCATGGCGGAGGATGGTCGGTTTCAGATCACGGAGGAAATGGCGATGGGCGCAGGCCTCGTGGTCCTGCTGGTTCTGGTGGCGGTTGGCGTCACGACGCTTATTTTATGCGGAAGATACATGGGATCCTATGCTTTCCTTGACAGGGAAATCTTTACGCTGCAATATGGCGTGGAGGGGATCACGAGGAAAAATAAGGAGTCGTTTGCCGGCCGCTTTCATATCATGGTGGCGGTGGGCGTGGCGTTCTGCATCCTGGGTGTGGTGCCGTTAGTGTTTTTTTCGATAACGGATACGGGGGACTTTGTAATGATCTGCGGCGTGGTCCTGCTGCTCGTGCTGGTCGCCGCGGCTACATTCCTGTTTGTCTGGGCGGGTTCCATCCAGAACAGTTTCCTTAAGCTGCTGCAGTCCGAGGAATTTGCCCCGGAGCAGAAAACCGCGTCAAAGAAGCTTGGCGCCTTTTCCGGGGCGTACTGGTGCGTGGTGACGGCGTTTTTCCTGGTGGTGTATGTGGTCTGCAAATGCAATCAGGATTATCTTTTTGACAAGGATATACCTATGAATCTTGTGTTCGGGATGATCTGGGGTGTGGCGGGGCTGTTCTATGCCGCTGCCAGGATTGTCTTAAAAAGCATTATCATGAAGAACGGTAACGGGACGGATTGATGCTCCGTCCGGCGGCTGTGGACATGGATCGGGAGGGATCATATGGCTGTCAGTATTTGCGTTATTTCAGCGCTGGGAATTTTTTTCGGCGATCTGTGGATCAAGGGCAGGATCGAAAAGACAGGTGGGGAAAACTTTCCCGCCTGCTTCGCCGGGAAGAAACTGATTCTGAAAAAATATCATAATACCGGCGCCATGCTGGATATGGGATCATCCAAAAGAGCGGTGGTGGCGGCGATATCGGCCCTCCTTACGATCCTGGTCGGCATTGCTTTTGTGCTCAGTCTGGGGCAGCGCGGGAACCATACGCTGCGGGCCGGGCTGACGCTTCTGCTGGGCGGTTCTTTCAGCAATACTTACGATCGCTTGAAACGAAAATATGTGGTGGATTACCTGAGTTTTAATGTGAAGTGGAAATGGTTTCGGAACATTGTATTTAATCTTTCCGACTTTTGCATCATGACAGGCGCACTCCTGACGGCGCTTGCACTGGCAAGATAAAAAAGCGCCGCTGTGCGGCGCTTTTTTACCTTATAGGAAATTTTGCTCTGGTTGGGGAAGAATGCGAAGCATTCTTCGAAGCGTCCGGCAGGACGCTTTTTTATGCGGTGATAATGGTTCCGACCTTGCCCCTGACGGCTTCCTTTACCCGGTCTATGGAGGTGATGATCACTTTCCCGCTGGGAACCTTTTCCAGATATGTGATAGCGGCCTCGATCTTGGGCAGCATGGTTCCTTCGCCAAATTCTTTCGCGTCGATCAGTTCCCTGGCTTCCGCTACGGTCAGATGGCCGATGGGGGATTGGTTCTCTTTGCCGAAGTCCCTGTATACATGATCCACTCCGGTAAGGATGATCAGTTCGTCACAGGCCAGGTTCGAGGCCAGCTTGCCTGCAATGGCGTCCTTTTCTATCACGGCGGAAGCGCCTTTTAAGGCGTGATGCTGTTCGATCACGGGGATCCCGCCGCCGCCGCAGGCGATGACCACCTGACCGGCATTTACCAAAGCGCGGATTGCCTCAATCTCAACGATATCAATGGGTTTCGGCGCGGCAACCACACGGCGGAAGCCCTGACCGGGATCTTCCTTTACATAGTTGCCCTTTTTGATCTCTGTCTCCGCGTCTTCCCTGGACATATAGCGCCCGATCACTTTGGTGGGCTCATAGAAAGCTTCGTCATAAGGGTCTACCGTCACCTGGGTCAGGATGGTGCTGACTGTTTTGGAGATACCCCGGCTGAGCAGTTCCGCGCGGAGGGAATTCTGGATATCGTAGCCCACATAACCCTGGCTCATGGCGGAGCAGACACACATGGGAGCGGGGGTGTAATCGATATAGACACGGCGCAGCTCCGTCATGGCTTTATGTATCATGCTGACCTGGGGCCCGTTGCTGTGAGTGATGGTCAGCTGCCGATCCGCCTCCACCAGATCGGCCAACGCCCTGGCGGTCTTTATGACAGCATCCCGCTGCGCCTCGGTAGTATAGCCCAGCGCCTCATGTCCCAGAGAGACAACGACTTTTTTCTTGTCCATAATATTGTACATCCTTTTCCTGAGATTTTGTGATAATGGGATAAGTATACCATATTTCTGAGTAAAAGCAAAGACCTGTTGATCTCCGCGGGCGATGGGCCATGCGTAACAGCTCAGCCGCGATGGTACCTGGCGGCTTGGTGATCTGCTGCCAGAGGGACGGCGGAGGCGTGCTGTCCTGTCCTGTGCGGACGGAGCAACGCAGTGCTGAACTAACTGCTGACTACGACTACGGAACTGTCGCAAAGACATGCGCCAGTTCCTATGGCGCGAATTGCGTCTTCGCGCCATAGTCTCCGTAGGCAGTGGATTTCATCCCTGCTAAATGCGCTCCCCAAAGTCCGCTCAGGACAGGGCAGCACGCCTCCGCCTGATTTCCGA
>JAMPFQ010000034.1 GCA_023664345.1 Lachnospiraceae bacterium
CGTTGCTCCGTCCGCACAGGACAGGGCAGCACGCCTCCGCCGTCCCTCTGGCAGCTGCACTGCAAGCCGCCAGGTACCATCGCGGCTGAACTGTTACTCTCAGCGTGCAGAAAAATCAAAAACAGGTTGAGGGAATGACAAAAATTTGGTAGAATAGAACAGATGAAGTGATTTCCAGATCAAATAACCGGAGGATGAAAGAATGGGATTAATCAAAGCGGCAAAAGATGCGATATCGACCATGCTGGCGGATCAGTGGCGGGAGTATTTCTACTGTGATTCTCTTTCCAATGATGTCTTGATGGTCAAGGGGCAGAAGCGGATCACGGAAGGGCGCAACAGCAACACCAAGGGTGTGGACAACATTATCACCAACGGTTCCGTCATCGCTGTCAATGAGGGGCAGTGCATGATTATTGTGGATCAGGGCGGGATCGTGGACGTGTGCGCGGAGGCCGGTGAATTTGTTTATGACCACTCCTCGGAGCCCACTATCTTTTACGGCGGCCTGGGCGAGGGCGTGAAGCAGAGTTTTTCCAATATCGGAAGAAGGTTCACCTTTGGCGGCAATACGGCGAAAGACCAGAGAGTGTACTTTTTTAACACCAAAGAGATCATGAACAACCTGTTCGGCACGCCCAGCCCCATCCCGTTCCGTGTGCTGGACAGAAACACGGGATACGATTTTGATACGGCGGTGAAGGTGAACGGCCAGTATTCCTTTAAGATCGCCGATCCCATCCTTTTCTATACGAATGTTTGCGCCAATGTGACGGACAGTTATAAGAAGACAGATCTGCTGACCACCTTAAAGAGCGAACTGCTGACGGCACTGCAGCCCGCGCTGGCGAAAGTTTCCGCCCAGGGTGTGCGCCCCTATGAGATTCCCGGCTTTTCGGCGGATATCTGTAAATATCTGGCGGAGGAACTGTCCCAGCAGTGGACGGAGCTCCGGGGTCTGGTGATGGTGAAGATGACCATCAACAGCGCGGATATGCCCGCGGAGGACAGACAGCGGTTCCAGAAGTGGCAGGATACCGCTATGCTGCGCAGTGCGGATATGCAGGCGGCGAGACAGAGCGAGGCGATGGCGACCATGATCGAGAACACTAATCTGTCCGGCGGGAACGGTTCCGGCGGCGGTTCTCCCATGGAAGGCGCCATGAACATGATGGCTATGGGCATGATGGGAAATATGATGGGCGGCGGTAATGCGTTCGGCAATATGATGGGCGGCAACCGTCAGCAGGCTCCCATGCAGCAGTCGGCACAGCAGGGTATGCCCCAGATGCAGGCGCCCGGCGCAGGCGCAGGAGCGGCTGTGCTTGGCTGGACCTGCCAGTGCGGACGCGCGGACAACAGAGGAAAGTTCTGTATGGAATGCGGAAAACCCAAGCCCTCGGACGCAGGCTGGACCTGCGGCTGCGGCACCGTGAACCAGGGGAAATTCTGTACCGAATGCGGGAATAAAAAGCCGGAGGGCGCACCTCTGTATAAGTGCGACAAATGCGGCTGGGAGCCGGAAGACCCCGCGCATCCTCCTAAATTCTGTCCTGAGTGCGGGGATGTGTTTGACGAGAGTGACCGGATCTAGATTGCTGAAGCGGTTCATTCCGTAAGTTTATCGCGGCAGTCGGCGTTCAGTTTTGCTGGAGACAGACTGCTGCGATTTTATGTGTCACAGTTCACCCGTCAGCCAGGCAGGTTCAAAATTCCATGCTGGCATGGAATTTTGGACTGACGGGCTGACGAGGGGAACGCTATTTCAAGAGCGAAAGGAGCTGCGAAGCAGCAGAAAGCGCTGAAAGCGCGATTTCGCGAATGGCGTTCGGTGAACAGTTCACCTGTCAGCCAGGCAGGTTCAAAATTCCATGCTGGCATGGAATTTTGGACTGACGGGCTGACGAGGGGAACGCCATTTCAAGAGCGAAAGGAACTGCGAAGCAGCGGAAAGCGCTGAAAGCGCGATTTCGCGAATGGCGTTCGGTGAACAGTTCACCCGTCAGCCAGACAGATCCAGATTCCATGCTGGCATGGGAATCTGGGCTGACGGGCGGACATGTTATTTTATTCTATAGAAAACTTTGCCGTGGTAGGGGAAGAATGCGAAGCATTCTTCTAAGCGGACAACGTCCGCTTTTTTACAGGGAGAGAAAGATGGGTGCAGGTCAGGTTGGGACCATTGTTATATTAGCGCTGGCGCTGGCGGTGATGGGCGGCGGTTATGTTGCCTACAGGAATATCCGGGATAAGATCAGGACATTCACCCGCCTGGCGTTCGGGTCGGACACCATAAAGGGAAGCTTTGAAAATATGGACCGTGAGGCGGAGATCACGCCCAAATCGGTGTCGGCGGCGACGAAGCTTTATCTTCCGCAGATCCTGCGGGATTTCCCGGAATTCCATTATGACGAGATGAAGAACAGGGCGGAAAATGTGCTGACAGGGTTCCTGTCGGGCATTGATGAAAAGAATCCGGCCAGGCTGCCCGAGGGCGTCACCAGCGAACTGCGGGAGAAGCTGCAGCTGAAGATTGGCGCACTGGACAACGAGGACGCGGAAGAACATTTCAGAAACATCAAGATCCATAGGACGGAGATCAGGACTTACCGAAAACTGAAAGGAAGATGCAGCATCATCTTCCAGTCGGCGGTGCAGTACAATCATTTTAAAAAACGTGACGGCGAAGTGACAGCGGGCGCGGAGGAGCGTCTGGAGCAGGGCAGATACAACGTGGAGATGATCTACATACAGGACCGGGACCTGGTGGAAAACCAGGCGGATTCCGGTCTGGCCATGAACTGTCCCAACTGCGGCGCACCGCTCCCCAGGCTGGGAGCGAAGAAATGCCTGTACTGCGATACGCCCATTGAGGAGTTCAATATCAAGATATGGCATTTCAGTGACGTGGAGGAAGCATGAAGACAGTCTTGGAACGGAAGTAAAGAGACGGAACTGGAACCAAAGAACAGTCTCGGAACGGAAATGCCCGGAAGAAATTTGCAGCTGCGTTTTTTTCAGATGGAAATTTCTTCCCCGCCAAGGGCATTGGAGTGGAGAGACGGCACTGGAATGGAGGAAGCATGAGCATTTATGATACTTTAAATAAAGAGCAGAAAGAAGCGGTCCTGCAGACGGACGGCCCCCTGCTGCTGCTGGCAGGCGCGGGCAGCGGCAAGACCAGGGTGCTCACCCACAGGATCGCCTATCTGATCGGAGAGATGGGGGTGAAGCCATGGAATATCCTGGCCATCACTTTCACCAATAAGGCGGCGGGCGAGATGCGGGAGAGAGTGGACAACCTGGTGGGCTTCGGGGCGGACCAGATCTGGGTGACGACTTTCCACTCCGCCTGCGTGCGCATCCTGCGGAGGCATATCGACAGGCTGGGCTATGGCAATGATTTTACCATCTATGACACGGACGACCAGAAGACGGTGATCAAAGCCATCTGCAAGAAACTCAGCATTGATCCGAAAATGCATAAAGAGCGTTCTATCATGGGCGCCATTTCCTCTGCCAAGGATGAACTGATCGGTGTCAGGGAGTACGAACTGGATGCGGCGTATGACTTTAACAAGTCGGTTTACGCCAAAGTTTACCGGGAGTATCAGGAAACGCTGAAAAAGAACAACGCCCTGGATTTTGACGATATCATCGTGAAGACGGTGGAACTGTTCCAAAACTGTCCGGAGGTGCTGGGCTCCTATCAGGAGAGGTTCCGCTATATCATGGTGGACGAATACCAGGACACCAACACGGCGCAGTTTGAACTGGTGCATCTTCTGGCGGACAGATACCGGAATCTCTGCGTGGTGGGCGACGACGATCAGTCCATCTACAAATTCCGGGGCGCCAATATCAGGAATATCCTTGATTTTGAAAAATATTTTCCAGAGGCAAAAGTGATCAAGCTGGAGCAGAATTACCGTTCCACCCAGTCCATCCTGGATGCCGCCAACGCGGTCATCAGCAATAATGAACGCCGTAAGGACAAGGCGCTCTGGACCGACAGGGGAGCGGGAAGCCGCGTGCATTTCAAGCAGTTTGACAATGCCTATGAGGAGGCGGAATATATCGCGGACGATGTGGCCCATAAGGTAAAGCGCGGCGAGGCGGGATATAAGGACTGCGCGGTGCTTTACCGGACCAATGCGCAGGCCCGCCTGCTGGAGGAGCGGATGATCATGGAGGGCGTGCCCTACAATGTGGTGGGCGGCACGAATTTCTATGCCAGGGCGGAGGTCAAGGACATTCTGGCATATTTGAAGACCATCGACAACGGCAGGGACGAGGTAGCGGTGCGCCGCATCATCAACGTGCCCAAACGGGGCGTGGGAAACGCCACCCTGGAAAAGCTGGAAGACTACGCCGAGATGCGGGATATCGGTTTATATGAGGCCATGGAGCGGGCGGACGAGATCATGAGCCTTGGCAAAGCGGCGGCGAAGATCAGGCCCTTTGTATCCCTCATCCGGTATTTCAGGGATCATTTAAAGGAGTTTACCATAGCGGAGCTGATCAAAGAGATCGTGGAGAAGATTGATTACGCACAGTATCTGCAGAATAATGACGATGAGAGCGCGGAGGATCGGATCGCTAACGTGGACGAACTGATCACCAAGGCGGTGAATTATCAGGAGACCCATGACGAGCCTGTGCTGACGGAATTTCTGGAGGAGGTGGCGCTGGTGGCGGATATCGACAATGTGGATTCCGGTGACGACCGGGTCCTGCTGATGACTCTGCATTCCGCAAAGGGGCTGGAATTTCCCCATGTTTATCTGGCGGGCATGGAGGACGGGCTGTTTCCAAGCTACAGGAACATTATGTCGGACGATCCCTCCGATGTGGAGGAGGAGCGGCGCCTGGCCTATGTGGGCATCACCAGAGCCATGGACGAACTGACGCTGACCTGTGCCCGGATGCGTATGACCAGGGGGGAGACACAGTATAATCCTGTCAGCCGTTTCGTGCGGGAGATTCCCATGGAACTTATGGACGATCCCGCGCCCCAGCCCAGATCCGCCAGCAGGGAAAAGGTCGCGGAACTGCTCGGCCTGCCCGGAGAGCGATCCGCAGCGCCACAGGCTCCGGCGTATGATTTCCGCCCCAGAGCGATCAACCGCCCTAAACCCGTAGTGAAAGCGGACAAGCCCTTTATCGCGAAAGGAATCGGGAGCCTGAACCAGATTGCCGGGATCTCCAGGGGAGCGCCCTCACAGCCTGCGGCAGAACTGGATTATGGCGTGGGCGACAGGGTGAATCATGTCAAATACGGCGAGGGCACCGTCCTGGATATTGTGAAAGAACCCAGGGATCACAAGGTAAAGGTGAACTTTGACAAGGCAGGACAGAAGATCATGTACGCATCTTTTGCAAAATTGAAAAGATTGTAGTAATTTTAAAGTAAATGTGGTATATTATAAGAAATAAGGCAGAATGGCTGCCAAAGAGATAAACGGAGGTATGAACTTATGAATAAGCTTGAGAATTTGATGGATATCGCGAAACTGAACGAACTGCTTAAGAAAAAAGAGGAAGAAGAGAAAAAATGCAATGCGGTCGTATGTGTGCTGGCTGTGATCGGCGTGATCGCGGCAGTTGCGGCTATCGCATATGCTGTGTACCGTTATTTTACGCCCGATTATCTGGATGACTTTGACGATGAGTTTGACGATGACTTTGAGGATGAAGAGATGGATGAGGACGAGGATGAGGATGACTTCTTCGTTGATGAGGGAGAAAAAGGCGAAAAGGATTTCTAAGCCTGCAAAGCAGACTTTTTCACCTTGGAGAATCGCCGGGGCGGTTCTTCCTGTGTGGTGAATATTTCGGCACTGGAACAGAGGAATATGATATGAAAAAGGGCCAGGTATATGAAGGTATTGTCGAGAGGGTAGATTTCCCTAATAAGGGCGTAGTCCGGGCAGGGGAGGATATCGTTATCGTGAAGAACAGCCTGCCCGGCCAGAAGATCAAGCTTAGCGTGAATAAAGTAAGAAAAGGGAAGGCGGAAGGCCGCTTGCTGGAGGTGATGGAACAGTCACCTCTGGAAACGGGCTCTCCGTGTTCCCGGTTTGGCGTATGCGGGGGATGCACGTATCTTTCGCTGCCCTATGAGGAACAGCTGCGGATCAAGGAAGCCCAGGTGAAGAAACTGTTGGACAGCGCCCTGGCAGGGCAGGAACAGGGCTGGCTCTGGGAGGGGATCAAGGGAAGTCCCAAAGTGTACGGATACCGCAATAAGATGGAATTCTCTTTCGGGGATGAGCATAAGGACGGCCCCCTTGCGCTGGGGATGCACAGGAGGGGCAGTTTTTATGATGTGGTGAATGTGGAGGACTGCGCTATCGTGGATGCCGATTACCGCCTGATCCTAAAGACGGTTCGGGAATATTTTGCGGAACGGGAAGTAAGCTATTTCCACAGACTGCGCCACCAGGGATATCTGCGCCATCTGCTCGTGCGGAAAGCGTCCGGCACAGGGGAGATACTGGCGGCGCTGGTGACTACCTCCCAGACGCCCTGGAAAGGAGCGGGGACTGTCGGACTGGAAGCGGCTGTACAACCACGACGTACAGAGCAGGATGCACAGCTGATCGATGGTTTCAGGGATATGCTGCTGTCCCTTGAGAGACAGGACATGTTACAGGGGCGCTTTGCCGGCATCCTGCATATCGTCAATGATTCTCAGGCGGATGTAGTCCAGAGCGACAGGACGGATGTGCTCTACGGTAAGGGATACTTTTATGAGGAACTGCTGGGGCTTCGTTTCAAGATATCCACGTTTTCCTTTTTCCAGACCAATACCTACAGCGCGGAGGTACTTTACAGGACCGCAAGGGAATATGTGGGCGAACTGGGAAGCGTCAGCGGGGACGGAGAGCCGGGCAAGACTGTGTTCGACCTGTACAGCGGCACCGGGACCATTGCCCAGATGATGGCATCCGCGGCGGGAAAAGTGGTAGGCGTGGAGATTGTGGAGGAAGCGGTGGAGGCCGCCAGACGGAACGCGCAGGAGAACGGGATCTCCAACTGTGAGTTCATAGCCGGGGATGTACTGGAAGTGCTGGATGGGCTGGAGGAAAAGCCGGACCTGATCATCCTGGATCCGCCCCGCGATGGCATCCATCCCAAGGCGCTGCCCAAGATCATCTCTTACGATGTGGAACGGATTGTTTACATATCCTGCAAACCCACCAGCCTTGTCAGGGATCTGGAAGTGTTTTTGCAGAGAGGATACGCAGTGGAGAAAGCGGTTGCCGTGGACCAGTTCCCCTGGACGGCGAATTGTGAGGTTATCTGCCTGCTCTCAAAAAGGAATGTATCATGATCTGCGCTTAAGTCAGGGGGATGCCGTGCCGATACATATTATGACATATGACGGGCAATGGTTTTATGGGATTGGAACGGATTTCAGATTTTGAGGTAGGAGGAAAAAGAGATGTCAATGACGGTAAACCACAGCTTGTATGACAATTATGTGGCGCAGAACGCGGATGCGGCCCTGAAAAAGAAAGAGGCGGATGATAAGGCGAAAGAGGTAAAGAAGCAGGACGGCGAAGTGAAACAGCCGCAGCTTTCACAGGCGGCGCAGAAGCTGTTGGAAAAGCTGCGCAAGACATACGGCAATATGGACTTCATGGTGGCGGATTTTCAGAACGCGGACGAGGCGAAAACCGTTCTTTCCCGTGGGACAAAGGAATTTTCCGTGCTGTTTTCCAGCGAGGAACTTGAGAAAATGGCCTCTAGCGAGCAATGCGAGAAAGAATACATGGATCGCATAGAGGGAGCCGTGCGGATGTCGGGTGAGATCAACAAGCAGTTTGGTTTTGGATCCGCATTTGGAACGGATGGCGGCGAGGTGACCAGGATGGGCATTTCATTTAACTCAGACGGTACGACGTCATTCTTTGCGGAATTGGAAAAGTCCAGCGCCAGCCAGAGAGAGCATATCGAGAAAGCGCAGGAAGAAAAACGCGCTCAGAAAAAGGAAGATGCGAAAAAGGCGGATCATAACACGAAGCGCACCACCGTCCAGGCGGACAGCATGGAGGAGCTCCTGGAGAAGATCCGTAGAGTTGACTGGAATACCGTTAAGACAGGAAATGAGCCGGGAACAGGCAGGAGATTTGATATCAGTATTTAGGGAGAAGCAGATAGAATAATATCATTCAGGCAGAACCAGACCAGTTTGTGGATATATGCATTGTCACGGCTGGTCTGGATCTTTGTGGGGGACAGAAAGCGAAAGGAGAGCACATATCATGGCGGTTTCAAGTATCAAAGCGGTTTTTTCATGTGATATCCGTAAAGTCTGGGAAGTGGTCACAGACGTGGAAAACTACACATGGCGCAGCGACCTGGGCAGGACGGAGATCCTGAATGACAGGCAGTTTGTGGAATATACAAAAGATGGTTATGCCACCACTTTTACGATCACTGCAGCGGAACCCTGTAAGCGTTGGGAGTTCGATATGGACAACGGGAATATGAAAGGCCACTGGATCGGTGTTTTCACGCGGAGGGGAAAGGAAACGGAAATAGAGTTTACGGAAGATGTGACAGCGAAAAAGTTTTTTATGAAGCCTTTTGTGAAAACTTTCCTGAAAAAGCAGCAGGAGCAGTTTATGGCCGACCTGAAAAAGAGGGTTGCGGGCATATAAACGGAATCCGCGAATAGGATAGAACAGGAAAGGCAGGTTGATCGGCATGGGGATGGAAATACAGATTTTGGATCAGATACAGGGTCTTCGCGACCCGGCAGGGGATGTATTCTGGCCCATGGTCACAAGGCTGGGAAACGGGGGACACGTATGGATCCTGCTGGCGGTGACGCTGCTGGTCATCCCCAAAACAAGGAAAAGCGGCGCGGTTCTGGCAGTGGCGCTGTGTGTGGAATTGCTTTTGTGCAATGTCATACTAAAGCCCATGATCGCCCGGACGCGTCCCTTTGACGTAAATACCACTGTCAAGCTTCTGATCCCAGGGCCGGGTGGCTTTTCTTTCCCTTCCGGACATACGGCGGCCTCTTTCACCGCAGTGGCCGCGCTGTTTTTCGCGGGAGAGAAGAAGCTGTGGAAACCGGCGCTGATTCTTGCGGCGCTGATCGCCTTTTCCAGGCTGTACCTGTATGTGCATTATCCCACGGATATCCTGGGCGGCATGGCGGTTGGTGTCATTGCAGGGTACATGGGCTGCGTTATCGCAAGGTTCTGTAAAAAGCTTCTATCCAGTTGACCCTTTTCCCGTCGCTGCGCTTATGGTTCAGGGAGCCATATCTGTAGCTTTTGTCGTTCAGGAATTCGATCTTTTCGATCTCCTCCAGGCTGATCCTCCATACGCAGCCCTGCAGGATATCGCTGTCCGTGGTGATGCATCTGTCGAAACTTTTCTCTATTTCCCGGCGGATCTCTGAAACCGCCTGCGTCTGCCCGGCCAGCTTTTTGTCAAAGCGTTCTTTATCCGCCAGCGAGTCAGGGATATAGGTGTGGTTCAGCAAAAAGGAGTACCGGATGAAATCGGTGATAAAGACCTCGTCTGCTGCTTTGGCAAAGGTGACCTTTACATCAAAGCCTTTCACTGGTTCTCCCTTATGCTTCGGGGGACAGATATGGTCATGGCACTTCACCCAGCACCATAAGGGGTAACAGACAGAGGAGTCATTTTTTATCCTTTCTTTCATTTTTTCCGAGATCCAGGAGTAGGCGTAACCGTATTTTTTCAGGTCGATATGGTCTTCGGCGCATTCCAGATATCCTTTGTTGACCAGATCCCTTACTGCTTCCAGGGACTGGAACGTCACCAATTTCAATTTTGGCTGTGCGTCATGGAATGGGTTATGCATTTTCTTTTATGTCTCCTTTCCCTGATACCCCGCCGATCAGAACCTGTTTCCCCTCAAATGCAAAGCCATACTTTCGGATTCTTTCCGGGGGGAAACCCTTTGCCTCCAGAGAAGCGGCGTAATTTTTCCGCTCGATCTGTGCCAGGGCGGCGTCAACTGTGTTTAAGGATAGACCATGGATTATAAATGTCCTTGCAGTCACCGAAAATAAATCCGTCGTACCATTCCTTTACTTCCTGAAACCTATCCGTCATGCCATACTCTTCCAATGCACGGCATACCGCTTGCTCTGTAAAGCCAAAGCTATCCCTGTACAGATTTGAAGTAGTACTTACGATTGTCAGATGATTTAAATCCGAAAAGATGGATTCCTTGCTGACTCTGGTGATCCCTGTCAGGATCGCCCGCTCAAGGTAAGGATTCGTCTTAAACGTGGCATGGAACATGTTTCTGATAAATACGACCATCTTTTCCCAGAAACCGTTCACATAGGCCTTCTGCAGGGGTGTGTCATATTCATCCAGGAGAATGATCACCTTTTTGCCGTAGTAGCGGAAGAGGTATTCCGCCATCTTATGGATGGCCATGGTGGCAACCGTTTCCGGCATATTCATGGACATGCTGCGAAATTCTGCCTTTTCTTCCTCCGACAGTGTGTCTCCCTGCAGTAAAAAGGAGTTCCTGCGGTATAAATCCGTCAGCAGCTGGCCGATGCGGAGCATCGTCGAGGGATAGTCCGTCTCTTTTACATTGGCAAAGGAAAAACCGAAAAAAACTGTTCCACCATGCTCATGTTCAGCGTCTTTCCAAACCGCCTTGGCCGGGTGATCAATGTGACATCATCTTCATTTTCCCACCATTCTTTGATGAACAGGGTCTTATCCACATAAAAAAGGTTTCTCGTGACTATCTTTTCAAAATCCTGTCTTCCGATTCCTACTGTCCGGGGCATGTTTTGTCCTCCTGGGGGTGATCTAAGGCATTGCAGGTTACTTTGACAGTATACCACATCGGGATAATCAGCGCAAACCATGAAAAGCGTTGTTTTCTTCGCAGTATCATGCCAGGGGAACGGCAGATAAAATTAAGAGACATTCCCGTGAACCTGTGTTATAATAGTGTTATCCGAAACGGATCGTAGGGGATACTTAAGATTGAGGGGATGCTTAAGATGCAGAAGATACTGGTAGTGGACGACGCGGAGGTCAATCGTGACCTGCTGCGTGATATACTGATGGATGAATACATGGTGGAGACGGCTGAGGATGGGGAGCAGGCGCTGGATAAGCTGCAGGAGGAGCACAGCGGGATGGCGGCGCTTCTTTTGGATCTGCACATGCCCAAAGCGGACGGATTTGCGGTCATTGCGGGGATGAAGGAGCGGGGCTGGATCAACAGGGTTCCCGTTCTGATCATCAGCAGCGAACATGCGGTGGAGACCGAGAACAGGTGCCTGGAGCAGGGCGTCTCTGATTTTATCCATAAGCCTTTCGAGGCGTCCATTGTCAAAAACAGGGTAAAAAACGCCATAGAACTGTTCAATTATAAGAGGCAGCTGGAACAGAAAGTGGAGGAGCAGGCGGAAACATTGAAGAAGCAGTCCCAGATCATCCAGATGCAGGCGGAGCAGCTGAGCAAGGCAAAGCCCTTTAACACACTGATGATGGAATACCGCGCCGTGATCATGGAGGTGGAGACCAAGCTTAAGGTCCTGAACGATATGTTTTCCGAGGAATACAAGAGGAATCCTTTCGAGGCCATCAAGAGCAGATTAAAGACGCCGGAGAGCATCTACAAAAAGCTGGAGAAAAAGGGATATGCTCTTACCATAGAGAATATCAGGAACTATGTGGCGGATGTGGCGGGACTGCGGGTGATCTGTTCCTTTCCCGACGATATCTATCGGCTGGCGGAACTTTTGACCAGGCAGGATGATATCATCCTGCTGAAGAAAAAGGATTATATCGAGTCGCCGAAGCCCAACGGTTACCGGAGCCTCCACCTGATCCTGAGTGTGCCCATTTTCCTGGCGGACGAGAAAAAGTTTATGAAAGTGGAAGTTCAGTTCCGCACTATTGCCATGGATTTCTGGGCAAGTCTGGAGCACAAGCTGAAATATAAAAAGACGATTCACGATACGGATGAAATCGAGCGGCAGTTGAGAGTCTGCGCGGACTCCATCGAGGCGCTGGATTACCAGATGCAGGAACTGAGGGATCGGATCGATCACGGAGAATAGACGGTATTTTACAAGAAGATTGTAAGCCGCATGAAGAAGAGCGTAGTGCAAAAGCATTGGTCTTCTTCATGCGGCTGTATGTTGGCTTGTCGTTTACATTATTATGCTGTCAGCTGTTTTTGGGCGTCAGCCGCCGTTCATTGCAAGATCCATGAAACTTTGTGCTACGCAAACCTTTTGGACCGGCTGCGCACGGGAACCAGGTGCGCTTTCTGCAGGGCAAGATACAGCGCGGGAACCAGGATCAGCTGCAGGATAATGCCCGGGAAGCTGGATACGAAATATCCCGTTGCCCATGCTTTCCAGGAGTAGTTTCCGGCGGAAAAGATCAGCGCTCTGACAACGCCGGTGATGATGCGCCCCGCCAGCATGGCGGTGAGCAGGCTGATGTAGATATCGGCGATCTGTTTTCCGGTATGGATGAACCGCATCATCAGTCCCGTCACCAGGCCGTAGATCGCCAGTTCCACCATCATGGTGGGCAGATAGCCGATGCCCGGCATCCCTGTGATGAAGCAGGAGAGCATGGGTCCAGCCAGGCCGCACAGCAGGCCGTACTGCCAGCCGCAGACCATGCCGCAGAGCAGGACGGGCAGATGCATGGGGGAGAGCAGGGTGCCCGCGTTGGGGATTGCGTGGAGCGCCATGGGGAGCACTACACAGAGCGCCATGCAGACAGCGGTCACGGCGCATTTTACGATAGGTGTCATTTTGTTGTTCATATGTTCCTTCTTTCCGCATTGCGCTTCCAGACAAATAGCAGTAACAGTTCAGCCATGCCATTCATAAGTTGCCCCAATTTATATTTTCACCAATAGATGAACACTAATGTCGGCAACTTATTTCATGTCGGGCGTTCGCCCTATAGAAATGATTGTGCAGTTCTCTTGAGAACTTTTGCCCTTAGTGAGCAAGCTCTCACGGGCAATTTGTACAATCATTTCTGCATGGCAGAACTATTACAAAAAATAAGCCGCGAAAACAACTCTCTCCAGAGAGCGGGAGCCTTCGTGGCAAAATAAGGGCTGTATTTGTTTGTGTGGAAAGTGCGCTGCTGATATTTTGATGCATTTTTCTAAATGCGCCGTTTCTTCCTGAAACATTTCTATTTATAATGATACGGAAAATCACGGAAAAGTCAAGAGATTTTGTAAAAGCGGTTGAATTATGGCCGCTGGTCATGCTATGATAAACATTCAGGGACAGGAGGTATCGACTTGAAGATAATGATCATGGACGGCCAGGGCGGCGGTGTGGGGAAAAGCCTTGTGGAGGCGCTGCGGGGCGCTTACCCGGAAGCGGAACTGATCGCGGTGGGCACAAATGCCGCGGCTACGGCGAATATGATGAAGGGTGGCACGGCGCTGGGAGCCACGGGCGAAAACGCGGTGGTCTATAACAGCAGCCGGGCGGATGTGATCGTGGGCCCCATCGGCATTGTCATGGCGAACGCCATGCTGGGGGAGATTACCCCAAAGATGGCGGAGGCGGTAGCGTCCAGCGAAGCCAGGATCCTGCTGCTGCCCATGAGCCGGTGCAACGCTACGGTGATGGGGGTGGAGGGCAGGAAACTCTCGGATTATGTAAAGGAAGCAGTGGAAAAAGTTGGGATTTAGGGAATCTTTTTTGGAACAGGCAGAAAAGCATCCGGCCATGGAGGCGCAGGACGCGGTAAAGCTGTGTTATCAGGCGGCTTTTGGCGCGGAGCATTTGTTGCGGGACAAAGATGCCGCATACCGGTATCTGGAACGGGAATATGAGTCTGTGGAGGCGGATTCCGGCCCTTTGTATGAGCAGATCCACGAGACTGTGTGTCGCGTGAATCTGGCCGCATGGAAGCGGGAGGGGCTGCCCCTGGAATGGCTTTTCCGAATGTTTGCGGAGACCGCCGCCAACCCGCCGGAAAATGGGGAGCAGGTGTTTCGGGACTGCCTGGATACGGTGGGGGGATTGATCAGAGAACGGATCATAGGCATCACTGCAGAGCAGTGGGACGGATTCCTTTCAAACTATCCGGTTCATCAGCCCCAGGCGCTGCATCACAGCGAAAGCTATCGGAACAGGGAACATCCCGCGTACCGCCTGGTATGCAGCCGTTTTATCCGTATCTTCCCGATTCTCCGGGCGATCGCGGGCATGGCTCAAAAACCGAAGATCATTGCCCTGGACGGCAGGGCCGCTTCCGGGAAAACGACGCTGGCGGATCAGCTGGCAAGGGTGACGGGAGCCGGTGTGGCGCATATGGACGACTTCTTCCTGCCACCCGGACTGCGCACGGAGGAACGGCTGGCGGAACCGGGTGGCAATGTGCATTATGAGCGGTTCCTGGAAGAGGTGCTGCCATTCCTGAAAAGTCCGCAGGCTTTTCGTTACCGCTGTTTTGACTGCAGCCGGATGGAGTTTGGCGAAGTCAGGGAGATACCGGAGGGAAACCTGCGGATCGTGGAGGGCGCCTACAGCTGCCATCCCCTTTTCGGGGATCATATGGGGCTTAAGGTGTTCTGCGATGTGGAGCCCCGGGAGCAGCTGCGGCGCATCAGGCGGCGCAACGGCGCACAGATGCTGGAAAGGTTCCGAGACAGCTGGATTCCCATGGAGGAACGGTATTTTCAGCATTTCCAGATCAGGGAACACGCGAACCTGACAGTGTAGAGACAGAGACAGGTCACTGCAGTGCAGAGACGGGAAGTGCAGGGGCATCGCAGTGCAGAGACCGGAACAAGTTCCTGCAAGCAGGAACTGGAATAGAGGATTTATTATGTTGCAGCGTTTTTATCCCGATTATGAGACGGACAGCGCATACGAGATCGATTATGAGGCCTTATATCAAAAAGGCTATCGCGGCGTGATCTTCGATATCGACAACACCCTGGTGCCCCACGGCGCCCCGGCGGACGACAGAGCGACGGCTCTGTTTGAACGGCTCCGGAGGATCGGTTATGGTACCATGCTCCTGTCCAACAACAAGGAGCCCCGTGTGAAAATGTTCCATGACGGCGTGGGTTCCCCCTATATCTTCAAGGCGGGCAAGCCCGGCAGGAGGGGATATGAGACCGCCATGGAGCGGATGGGGACGACGCCGGGAACCACGTTGTTTGTGGGGGATCAGCTGTTTACGGATGTGTGGGGGGCAAAGAGAACTGGCATTGTCACTTATCTGGTAAAGCCCATCCATCCCAGGGAGGAGATCCAGATCGTGCTGAAGCGTTATCTGGAAAAAATAGTCCTGTATTTTTATCATCGGAAGATAAGAAGTGATCATGGATGACTATTGCGGTCGGACAGTTTATGCGCGGATCTGCAGATCACGGAAAGGACAGGCATCAAAATGGAGATCAACGGTTATACCCGCGTTTGCGGGCTGATGGGAGATCCGGTGGAGCATACGATGTCCCCGGTGATACATAACACTTTATCGGAGCGGCTGGGGAAAAACCTGGCGTATGTCCCTTTCCACGTGCCCCCGGGGCATGTGAGGGAAGCGGTGGAGGGCGCGTTCGCGCTGAACCTGCTGGGGATGAATGTGACGGTGCCCTATAAGAGCCAGGTCATCCCTTTTTTAAAAGAGATCGATCCCCTGGCGGAACAGATTGGGGCGGTGAACACGCTGGTTCGCATGGAGGATGGTTACAAGGGCTATAACACGGATATGCCCGGACTGTACCGGGCCATGTGCGAGGACGGCGTGGAGATAGCGGGAGAAAAGGTACTGATCCTGGGCGCTGGCGGCGTGGCAAGAGCGGTTGCGATGCTGCTGGCCAGGAAAAGCGCGGCAAAGATCTGGCTTCTGAACCGCAGTGTGGACAGGGCCGTGGCGGTGGCGGAGGAAGTGAACGGCATCGCGGGAAGGGATTTGGTGAAAGCCATGCCGCTTGCGGATCATCCCAGGCTGGCGGGGGAAGAAAAGTATCTTGCGATCCAGGCGACCAATGTGGGAATGTTTCCCCATGTGGAGGATGTGGTCATTGAGGATGAGGCATTTTATCAGAAAGTCCATACCGGTTATGACCTGATCTTCAACCCGTCCGAGACACGGTTCATGCAGAAAGTCAGAAACAGCGGCGGCAGGGCGTTCGGCGGTATGAAGATGTTGCTGTATCAGGGCATCATCGCCTACGAACTGTGGACGGGCGCACAGGTGGAGCAGGAACTGGCGGCGGAGATCTATGGCAGGCTGACGGAGACCATGAAAAGTCATTGCTCGCGGGAATGAGGACTGGTGCGCAGGAGCATCGTCTCTGTGAACCGGAAAGGGGATAAGGGATGAGACAGGATAAAAGTCTGATATTGACAGGGTTTATGGGCAGCGGCAAGACGTCCGTGGGACTGAAGCTTTCCTATCGGCTGCGCATGACAGTGGAGGATACGGACAAGCTGATCGAGCGCCGGGAGGGCAGGAGCATCAGTGAGATATTTGCCCAACAGGGCGAGGAGCGTTTCAGGCAGCTGGAGACTGCGCTGCTGGCGGAGTTGGCGGAGCAGAAGTTCGCACGGATCTATTCCGTGGGCGGCGGTACCCCGGTCCGGGAGGAGAACAGGGAACTGTTAAAGAAGCTGGGGAAAGTGATCTATCTGCGCGTCAGGCCGGAAACGGTATATGACCGGCTGAAAGGGGATACCACCAGGCCGCTCCTGCAGTGTGAAGACCCTCTGGAGAGGATCAGGGAACTGATGGAGAGCCGCAGGGAAGCATATGAGTCCTGTGCGGATGTGATCATAGATGCGGACGATATGGAAATGGAAGATATCTTGGATAAGATAGTGGAGGAGAGAGAAAAAATGAAGCTTTTGGTGATCAACGGCCCTAATCTGAATTTTCTGGGGATCAGGGAGAAGAGTGTGTACGGGACGCAGGATTATCAGTATCTGCTGGAACTGATCCGGAAAAAAGCGGAGAGCGCGGGCTGTGATATCACGGTATTTCAGAGCAACCATGAGGGCGCGATCATCGACAGAATCCAGGAGGCCTATTTTGACGGTACGGAGGGGATCGTGATCAATCCCGGCGCATACACTCATTACAGCTATGCCATCAGGGATGCCCTTGCCAGCATCACGATCCCCAAGGTGGAGATCCATATCTCCGACATCACGAAGCGGGAGGAATTCCGTAAGACCTCTGTTACGGCACCGGCCTGTGACAAGCAGATCTACGGCCAGGGGCTGGACGGATATCTGCGGGCGATCGACTTTATCCTGAACAGAAAATAGGTTTTTATTACAGTTTTTTCAACTTTTTTTCGAAAATAGTTGAAATAAGTGTCATTTTATATTAAACTACAATGGAATTATATTGTGAATGATATAGGAGGATTATAAATATGATTTCTGCAGGTGATTTCAGAAATGGTATTACTATTGAGTATGACAACAATGTATACCAGATCATTGAATTCCAGCACGTTAAGCCTGGAAAGGGTGCGGCGTTCGTCAGGACGAAGCTGAAGAACATCAAGAACGGCGGTGTGGTCGAGAAGACGTTCCGCCCCACTGAGAAATGCCCCCAGGCGCGTATTGATAGAAAAGATATGCAGTATCTGTATGCCGATGGAGATCTGTTCTACTTCATGGATAATGAGAACTATGAGCAGATGGCGCTGAACAGTGAAACGGTGGGAGATGCGCTGAAGTTTGTGAAAGAGAACGAGATGTGCAAGGTTTGTTCCCATAACGGCAATGTGTTCTCTGTGGAGCCTCCTCTCTTTGTGGAACTGGAGATCACCGAGACGGAGCCCGGTTTCAAGGGAGATACCGCAACCGGTGCGAACAAGCCCGCCATCGTGGAGACAGGCGCACAGGTCGCAGTTCCTCTGTTCGTAGAGCAGGGTGACAAGATCAAGATCGATACCAGAACAGGCGAATATCTGTCCAGAGTATAAAGCGGCTGCATATTTTCATATTTATCAAGACTTGTAAGGCAAAGATACTTCGATGAAGCATCCTTGCCTTTCTTTATGCAAAAAAATAAAATGCCGCTTGTGCGGCGGAATGAGGTGTAAGTGTGAGAAGAGTTTCTAGCCGCTCGCAGCAAGGGCTGCTTCGCGGAGAAACTCTAAATCTCACACAGAAGAATCGCAAGAGCAGCGATTCTTCCGGACTTGCACCGATTCATAGATTGTTTGTGCCGCTGCGGGCGGCATGAGGTGTAATTTTGAAAATTAATTTTCAAATATTGATTGGTATGCGTGCTAAAGCACGCAGGGAGGTGTAAATATGGAGATAAACACATTTGCGGGAAAAGTGCGTGACGCGGTAGAGAAAAAGTTGGGAGGAACTTATAAGGTAGAGATTAAGGAGGTGCAGAAAAACAACGGTGTCATACTTCATGGCCTGCTGATACTGGCGGATGGCCGGAATGTGGTCCCGACGCTCTACCTGGAGCCTTTCTGGGCGGCGTATGAGTCGGGGGCCACTCTTGCGGAGATCGTGAGGCGGCTCATCAGGATATACCGCGAGGATCTGCCAGCGGTGAACGTGGATATGGATTTCTTCCGGTATTTTGAGAAAGTCTCGGAGCGGATATGCTACCGCCTGGTCCGGCAGGCGGGGAATGAGGAACTGCTGCAGGATATTCCCCATATCCCGTTCCTGGATCTGGCTGTCTGTTTCTTTTATGCCTACAGAGGTGAGGCGCTGGGCGAGGGAGCCATCCTGATTCGCAATTCCCATATGGAGCTCTGGCATGCCTCGGTAAAGGAACTGCTGGCACTGGCTCAGAAAAACACGCCGTTATTATTCCCCTGGAAATGCAGCTCCATGGAGAAAGTGCTGCGGGAGATGATGAAAGAGGGAACCTATCTGGCAGAGGCGCCGGATGAGGGGGAGAGCGGAGGATTCTTCGAGGGGATCCCGCTGTGGGTCCTGAGCAATGAACAGAGGGCGCAGGGCGCGTCCTGCATGTTATATCCCGGGCTGCTGAAGCAGCTGGCGGAAAAGGAAAAGAAAAGCTTCTATATTCTGCCCAGTTCGATCCATGAGGTGATCCTCCTGACAGACAGAGGGATGGAAACACCCGGACAGTTAAAAGAGATGATCGCTGAAGTCAACAGAACACAGGTAGCGCCGGAGGAGGTGCTGTCAGACAGTCTTTATTATTATGATCTCCAGAATGAAAATGTCAGGATTGTTTTTTAAAATGAGTCTCTTAAACGATGTTTTTGACAGATTTTGGGGATAAACGGTCACTTTTTCAAATATTTCCGAAATTCGAGGTAGACATATCGTATTTTTTATGATATGATAATCAGGGTGATGTAACAATTTTGTAATATTTGCACTCGTAGTCTAACGGATAGAACGAAGGCCTCCGACGCCTTTAATGCAGGTTCGATTCCT
Source organism: Lachnospiraceae bacterium (assembly GCA_023664345.1). Lineage (GTDB taxonomy): Bacteria > Bacillota > Clostridia > Lachnospirales > Lachnospiraceae > Acetatifactor. The sequence continues at coordinate 19,425 of JAMPFQ010000034.1, forward strand.
GTCGGGTGCATTTACATCACCCTGATCTGTCTAATGGTAATGATCATGAAGAGCCGCTTGCGGCTTTTTGCATCTGATGAAAGGTTATTGGCATGAAAGATAAAAAGGCAGCAATACTTGAGTATATCCTGGATCACTGTAAGATCATCTTTCCCATCGCGCTGATCGCCGTAGTCGCGGTCACGGTGGTGTTTGCGCTGGGGATCAGGAGCAGGGCGGGTGAGGAGCCGCAGGATCTTTCAGGGGTTCCCATATCACAGCCGGATACGGAAGGGGGCCAGCCGCTCGTTGTGGTGGATGATTCGCCTCTGCAGCCCAATGAGGACGGAGAACTGTCCACGCTGGTAGCGACTTATTATAATGCGACTGCGCTGGGAGATATAGAGACTCTGCGGGAACTTTATGATGAACTTCCGGAAAACAATGTGCTGAAGATCGAGGAGACGGCACAGTATATAGACTATTATTCCACGCTCGAGATCTATACCAAGAGCGGGCTGGAGGAGGATTCTTTTATTGTCTGCGTATTTTACAGGCTTCTCTTTGTGAACCATGAGGAAGAGTTTCCCGGTTATGAGACCCTGTATGTCTGCAGGGATGAGCAGGGCGGGCTGTATATCAAGAATGAGATCAATTTTACAGCGGAGGAGAGCGAATATATACAGACCGTCGCGCAGCAGGATGATGTGATAGAGTTCAACAACCGTGTGAACCTGGAATATAACGATTTGCTCAGGGAACATCCGGAACTGCTCCAGTATCTGGATGAGCTGAACAGGCATATCAATGTGGCGGTAGGGGAGCGTGTGGCAGAACTGGAGGCAGCAGCCAGCGCCGCCCAGGCCCCGGAGGGCCAGGAACCGGCACCCGACAGTGACGGGGGTCAGGAACAGCAGCCAGCGTCTGCGCCGGAACCGGCAGGACCTCAGTATGCAACGGCGACGACTACGGTGAATGTCAGAAGTTCGGACAGCGAGCAGGCTGACAAGCTGGGCAAGGTGACTGGAGGGGAGACCGTGCAGGTTCAGGAGGTCGGCGTCAACGGCTGGACAAAGATCGTATATGAAGGCAAAGACGGCTATATCAAGTCGGAATACCTGCAGATGCAGGAGAGCGCTGCAGGCGCGGAAGTTATCGGAACAGTCACCGCATCCACCAATCTCAATGTGCGGGCGTCAGCCAGCGAGACGGCGGACAGACTGGGCGTGCTGGCAGGCGGCGAGACGGTTGATCTGCTGGAGAATCTGGACGGATGGTGCAAGATCAGGTATAATGATCAGGTCGGATATGTGAAAGCGGAGTATGTGCAGCAGTGACCGCAGAATCAAAGACCCCGCAGCAAGCTGACGGGGGCTTTGACCCTCACGGCATTCGCCAAGGTCCAAGGGAATCATGATTCCCTGGACTTGTGGCTCATTGCCCGCAGGAATAAAACAGCATTTTTGGGACAGCCTATACAGGAGGAAAGTATAGGCTGTCCTTTTATCGTGCGCCTGCGGCGCACGTTCATATCAGACTGCCTGCATGGCAGTGTTTCAGATGGGAGAGAAAATGACGCCACAGGAGATCAAAATATATCGGGAGATACAGAGAAACGCGGATATGGCGATGAAAGCCATCGATACCATTGCGGATAAGGTGGAGGATGAGGGATTGTCCCTGCAGATATCCAGGCAGTCGCTGGAATATTCGGAGCTCCACAATGAAGCTGTAAAACAGCTGATAGAAGCGAAGACACGGCCCTTTCAGAGCAGCCATCTGTCAGATGCCATGTTAAAGACAGGGCTTCGTTATAATACCATGCTCAACACCAGCACAAGCCATCTGGCTGAATTGCTGATCCGGGAGAACAATAATGGGATCCTGGAGATGGAGAAAGTATTGAAAGCAAACGGGAGAGCCGGGGAGAAATCGACCGCGCTGGCAAGGCAGCTGATCGAGTCTGAGGAAAAAAGCGTGCGGAGCCTGAAAGAATATCTGTAGGTTTTGAGAGGATACTTGTGCAATTTGTATAAAAAATATCAGGAAACTTTTATAATTTAATGAAATAAAGTGAGTTGTGGATTGGGAATGAAAGGGTTATAATGATATTTGGACTATGTTGTATACAAGTATCCGCATAAACCATATTTAAGGAGGACATCGCAATGTCATATGTTGATGAGGTATTTGACCTGGTAGTCGCAAAGAACCCGGCACAGCCTGAGTTCCATCAGGCAGTCAAGGAAGTGTTGGAGTCTCTTCGCGTGGTGATCGAGGCGAATGAGGAGAAGTATCGCAAGGATGCGCTCCTTGAGAGGCTGGTCACACCCGAGAGACAGCTTCTGTTTCGTGTGCCCTGGGTGGACGACAAGGGTCAGGTGCAGGTAAATAACGGTTTCCGTGTACAGTTCAATTCCGCGATCGGGCCTTACAAGGGAGGCTTGAGGCTTCATCCCAGCGTAAACCTGGGCATCATCAAGTTCCTGGGCTTCGAGCAGATCTTCAAGAATTCCCTGACGGGACTTCCTATCGGCGGCGGTAAGGGCGGCTCCGATTTCGACCCCAAGGGGAAATCCGACAGGGAAGTCATGGCATTCTGCCAGAGTTTTATCACGGAATTACATAAATATATCGGCGCGGATACTGATGTGCCTGCGGGCGACATCGGGACCGGCGCAAGAGAGATCGGTTATATGTACGGCCAGTATAAGAGGCTGACCGGTTTATATGAGGGCGTTCTCACCGGAAAGGGTCTTTCTTACGGCGGCTCCCTTGCCAGGACCGAGGCTACCGGCTATGGCCTGCTTTATCTCACCGAGGAGATGTTAAAGTGCAACGGCAAGGATATCGCGGGCAAGACCGTGGCGGTATCCGGCGCGGGCAACGTGGCGATTTACGCGATCCAGAAAGCGCAGCAGCTGGGCGCTAAGCCTGTGACCTGTTCCGATTCCACGGGCTGGATCTATGATCCTGAGGGGATCGATGTGGCTCTGCTGAAAGAGGTAAAGGAAGTAAAGAGGGCAAGATTGACCGAGTATGCGGCTGCAAGGTCCAGTGCGGAGTATCATGAGAAGAAGAACGGCGAGCACGGCGTATGGAGCGTAAAGTGTGATATCGCTCTTCCCTGCGCTACTCAGAATGAACTGGATATCGAGGACGCGAAGATGCTGGTTGCCAACGGCTGCTTTGCGGTGGCAGAGGGCGCTAACATGCCTACCACCATGGATGCTACCGAGTATTTCCAGAAGAACGGCGTTCTGTTCTGCCCCGGCAAGGCCTCCAATGCGGGCGGCGTGGCTACTTCCGCTCTGGAGATGAGCCAGAATAGCGAGAGGCTTTCCTGGACTTTCGAGGAGGTTGACTCCAAGCTGCAGCAGATCATGGTGAATATCTTCCACAACCTGGACGATGCCGCTAAGAAGTATGGCATGGAAGGCAATTATGTGGCAGGCGCGAACATCGCGGGCTTTTTGAAAGTGGCAGAGGCCATGACCGCACAGGGTATTGTGTAAGAGGAAATCATATTTTCCGAATCTTATGGGAAAAGGAAGTGCCGGATCGAACGGGAACCGTTTGGTCCGGCATTTTTAGTGTTCTTTTCGCGGGCAATGAGCCACAAGTCCAGGGAATCATGATTCCCTGGGATCTTGGCGAATGCTGCGAGGGTTGTTTGTTCGGATGGAGCCGGATGGGCACGGATCAGCTTCCTGATGTAACGAAATCTCCGTCATAGACTATAAATAACCGCCTAAGATCGCCGATAATATCATAAACGGATATTTGTCTGAATCAAGGAGGATGATGACATGAAAATAAAGGCAGGTACGGACAGTTACCCCAAGATCACATGTACAAGGACGGTAGAGAGACGGGGAAACAAGATACGGACGCGGATCGAGATGCGGCATGCGGACGGCACTTCGGCCGGATCCATCAGTATCACGAAAACAGCCAAGAAGAAAACAAAGAAGCTGCAGTATAATTTTAAGGAGATCTCCACGCGGATCATGCAGGCCAAGACCTCCGGCAGCGCCAGCCGTGTGCTCACCAGCGCCCAATCCAAGGTGGCGATGCTGAAGAGGAAGCAGCAGAGCGGCGAATACGACGATCAGGAACTGCGAAGTGCGATCATGCACGCGGAGGCCATAGCCAGGGTGGCAAAGAAGAGGATGAAGCATCTTCGTGAAGAGGAAAGCCTCAAAAAGCAGGGTGGTCCCTGCGAGGCGGAATTGGAAGAAAAGCAGGACAACGAAGAAACAGACCTGCTGACTGCCGATGAAGATTCGGAAGACACCAGCGAGGATATGGAGAGAGAACTGCAGAAGCTGAAAAGGGAATATCAGCAGCTGATGCGCCAGGCGCAGGAGATGCTGGAGGAGTCCGTGCAGGAATCCGGCGGATTGGAGGAACTTTCCGAGGAAATCTCCCTTGCAGCGGCGGATGATATGGATCCCGCGGACCTGGAACTGATGAAAAAGAAACACAGGGCCAAAGAGATGCGGGAGATCATGGAAGCCGATATGAAGTATCTGAAAGCCATGTTTGACAAGTTGGAGAAAGAAAAGCAGGAAAATGCTTCCGGCGGTATCGGAAGCATGGATGGCAGTTTTGATGCGTATAGGAGCGACAGTGTGGCCCTGGAGATCGGTGGTGCGGACATACCGGTGCAGATGGCGCCGGTGGACGCGGCGGCGCTGGTGGAGGGAGGAGCCATAGACGCCTCCATATAAATATCTGTCTGAGCAGGTCTGAAAGACCCGGCTGGTGCAGCCGGGTCTTTTCGATTGCGCCTGGCAGCGCATATTTCCATATCATGATTTCCATGGAGCAGATCTTTCTCAGTATATTGTATGAAAACAGATTTTTATTGTAACCTTTTCCGGAAATATTTTCTCTAACCTATGTAAAGTGAAGGCGCTGGAACGAAACAATAAATAATGTATGGAAATGGAGGGAAGAAAGTGGAATCCAAAGAAATAAAACTGTCTCGCATACGCGTTCGTGGAATGTGACAGATGACCACCGCGGAGATGGTATAGTGAAAAAACGGGCGGCATCCGAAATGTATGGCGATCATGCATTTCGGATGTATTTTTAGTCATGATCGACAAAAAAATCTTGAATTACTGATGAAAAGTGGTAAAATGGTACTAGCAGTACAATCTGACGATGGAGAAAAGAGTATGACAGCAAGAATAAAGGATAAATTGGTAATAGGGTTATTACAATTTTTATGTATTTTTTTCTGCTTCGGTACTTCTGCGAACGCATCGCAGATCGCAAATGACGGGGGACGTGTGCTTTTCATCAGTTCTTATTCCTATGCCTGGAACACTGTACAGATTCAGATCGATGGGATCATGGACGGACTGGGAGCCAATACGGTTCTTGACTTTGAGTTCATGAACACGAAACGGCTGGATACGGAGGAATCCAGACAGCTTCTGTATGACAGGCTGGAGTATATGTTCTCCATGCTGGAGCCTTATGACGTGATCATCCTGGGGGATGACGCGGCATTGCAGTTTGCGCTGGAGAACCGTGATACGCTGTTTAAGGATATCCCTCTGGTGTTCGAGGGCGTCAATGATGAGGAACTGGCATTAAGGGCCATGGAAGACCCTCTTATAACGGGAGTTATAGAAAAGCAGTCGCTGGAGAAAAACATAGACCTGGGTCTGATGTTGATCCCGGATGCCAGGAAAGTGGTGGCTGTTCTGGACAACAGTATAACCGGGGAGGCAGAGCGGAAAAGATTTTACAGTTATGAAGATATGTACCCGAACCTCGAATTTACGGAGATCAACGCCTCCATCCTTACGACGACGCAGTTACGTCAGGCTATCTATGCCGTTTCTACGGACAGTATCCTGATCTATATTTCCATGGTGGAGGACCTGAGCGGGAAGCAGTATTCAAATAAGGAAGCGATAGAACTGCTTTCCAGCGTGGCCAGGACTCCGGTTCTGCGGATGGTGGAAGGCGGTATCGGCGAAGGGCTGTTGGGCGGCAATATCGTCTCCATGTACAGATCGGGCGAGATCGCCGCGCAGACTGCCATGGAGATCATCGGCGGGAAGAGTGTCAGCGAGATCCCGATGATGGAGAGTCCTAATATATACAATATCGATGCGGATGTGATGGAAAAATACGATATTGATCTGGACGTGCTCCCGCCGGAGACGGAGATCTTGAACGCGCCTACTACATTTATAGAGAGAAACAGGGAGGCCCTGATCCCCGGTCTGATCCTGATCGGGGTTATGATCCTGGTCATATTATGGTTTGTCTTTGATAACCAGAGGCGCCGTAAGCTGATGAAAGAACTGGAGGAAGCCCGCAGGATCATGGAATCCGCATCCCAGCATGATTTCCTGACAGGACTTCCCAACAGGAACAAGTTCATGAACGACTTGAGCGACACGATCCAGGCGAAACGTCCCTGTACCGTCATGATGATGGATATCGACGACTTTAAGAAGATCAACGATACAAAGGGTCATACGGCAGGGGACGAGGCGCTGCAGCAGGTGGCGGGCAGGCTGAAGGAAATGGGTTCTCAGATCCTGACGCCCTACCGTTTTGCCGGGGATGAATTCATAGTCATATTGCAGAGTAACCAGGGCAAGATTGTGGAGAAAGCGGCATATCAGATGCGCCAGATCTTTTCCAAACCTTTTGTCCTGTGTGGAGAGAAATCAAAGATATGCGGCAGTATCGGTATCGCTTCCTATCCGAAGGACACGGAGGACATGGAGCAGCTGATCGTCTGTGCGGATGATGCCATGTATCAGGTAAAGAAGAGCGGCAAGAATGATTTCGCGTTCTATAAGAAAAAAGCAGACAACGAATGATGCGGATGCGTGAGGAGGTCGGCAGTAACAGGCCTCCTTTTTCTTGCGGGTCTTCATCTCTCATTCATAGAAAATAGAGAGGTTATCATGGCGGCGAAGAAATATTATGCGGTGAGGACAGGAAAAACAACAGGTGTATTTAAAACATGGGACGAGTGCAGGAACGCTGTGGAAGGGTATCCGGGAGCACAGTATAAGGGATTTTCCACCCTGGAGGAGGCGGAAGAGTATCTGGGAGTGAAAGGGACATCCGTCGGACAGCTTCCTCCAAAGACCCGACAGGGTCGGATCTTGCCCCGTGAGGAGAGGGCGGGAGAGATGCCCGTGGAGGGAGGGCTTCTTGCCTATGTGGACGGCAGCTATGACGACAGTATCAAAAAGTACGCGTTCGGATGCGTGTTCCTTTTGCCGGACGGCAGGATCTACACGGAATACGGCAATGGGGATAATGAACAGTCTTTGCAGCATCGTAACGTAACGGGCGAAATGTTAGGCGCGATGTATGCGGTAAAGACTGCCATGCTGAATGGATTTCAGAGCGTGGAGATCCGGTACGATTATCAGGGGATAGAGAAATGGGTCACGGGAGAGTGGCGCTCCAAAACGGAACTGACCAGAAAATACGCGGTATCCATGCGGGAATGGGGAAAAAGTATTTCCATACGCTTTACAAAGGTTGCCGCCCATACGAATGTAAGGTATAATGAACTTGCGGACAAAATGGCAAAAAAGGGACTGACATCGGGAAACGGCGTGCCGAAGGTACGCAGATTAGAGGATATGGAAGAATATGGCGGAGCGAATGAGACTGAATAAATATCTGGCCCACAGCGGCGTCTGTTCCAGAAGAGAGGCCGACCTCCTGATCGGACAGGGCAGGGTGCTGGTCAACGGACAGCCTGCCTTGGCGGGACAGTCGGTGGACGAAACGGATGAAGTCACCGTGTCGGGGAAAATAGTGCGGAATAATAAAAAAACAGTTGTTCTTGCATATAATAAACCTTTGGGAGTAACCTGCACGGAGAAAGATCCTCATGCGGATAAAAAGGTAACGGACATGATCAGGTATCCGGTGAGGGTCACCTACGCGGGCAGACTGGATAAAGATTCGGAGGGGCTGCTTTTGCTCTCCAATGACGGCGACCTGATTCAGGCCATGACGCGGGGATCGAACCATCAGGAAAAAGAGTATGAGGTGAGGGTGGATCGGGCGATATCAAAGGGATTCCTGAATAAAATGACATGTGGGATTTATCTGGAGGACCTGGATGTCACCACTAGACCCTGCAAAATAGAGCAGACGGGAAAATATACTTTTAAAATAGTGCTGACCCAGGGACTGAACCGTCAGGTCAGGAGGATGTGCGAAGCCTGCGGTTACCGGGTGCGAAATCTGAGGCGGATCAGGGTCATGCATATCGAACTGGGCAGCCTGAAAACAGGAGAGTACGTGGAACTTTCCGATGAAGATGTGGAACGCCTCTACCGGGATTCGGGCCTTGGGACTGGCGCGAAATAACAGGATTTGGTTTAGCGCAGAAGCCTGGCGGAAGCGCGGAACGAGGCAGGAAATTGTGGTAAGGAAAGGTATGGAGAACAGAATGGAGAGCAGTAAAGCGGAACGTATGAAATATCTGGTGGATATCCTGGATCAGGCCTCCAGGGCTTATTACGCGGAGGACAGGGAGATCATGAGCAACCGGGAGTATGACGCGCTCTATGATGAACTGACGGCGCTGGAGCAGGAGACGGGCATCGTGCTGGCCAACAGCCCCACTGTTTCGGTGGGATATGAATCGGTTGACGAATTGCCAAAGGATCGGCATGAAACCCCTATGCTGTCCCTGGATAAGACAAAGAGCAGGGAGGATCTGCGTGACTGGCTGCAGGGGAATCCTGCAATTTTAAGCTGGAAGCTGGATGGACTTACGGTCGTTCTCACATATAATGCAGGAAAACTTGCAAAAGCGGTCACTCGCGGAAACGGTGAGATCGGAGAGGTGGTCACCAATAATGCAAGGACGTTCAAAAACATTCCCTTGACCATCCCCTATACAGGCGAACTGGTAGTGAGGGGGGAGGCGGTCATCACTTATTCTGATTTCCGAAAAATGAATGAGGAGATCGAGGACGCGGAGGCGAGATACAAAAACCCCCGTAATCTTTGCAGCGGCTCTGTCCGCCAACTGAACAATGAGATCACTGCAAAACGTAACGTGCGTTATTATGTGTATTCCCTGATCAGCGCCGGAGATGGGGCGCCCCAGGATACCCAGGAGAAGCAGTTTGCGTTTTTACAGGAACAGGGATTTGAGGTGGTGGAGCATTATCTGGTGACGGAGGAGGATATCCTGGATAAAGTGGCTCTGTTTGAGGGAAAGATCGAAAACTATGATGTGCCCTCAGACGGGCTGGTGCTCTCGTATAATGATACCGCGTATGGACGATCCCTGGGCAGAACGGCGAAATTCCCCAGACATTCCATCGCCTTTAAGTGGGCGGACGAACTGCAGGAGACTACGTTAAAAGAGATCGAGTGGAGCGCCAGCAGGACCGGGCTCATCAATCCGGTGGCCATTTTTGAGCCGGTGGAACTGGAGGGGACTACCGTCAGCCGGGCTTCCGTGCACAATATCAGTATTGTCAAAGGCCTGCGGCTTGGGATCGGTGACAGGATCACCGTATATAAGGCCAATATGATCATCCCGCAGATCGCGGAGAACCTGACCCAGAGCGACACGCTGGAGATTCCCGACACCTGTCCCGTATGCGGCGGAAAGACGGAGATTCGGGCGGTGAACGAGGTACAGTCCCTGTATTGTACCAATGAAGACTGCGCCGCGAAGCGGATCAAGTCCTTTACCCTGTTTGTCAGCAGGGATGCCATGAACATGGACGGCCTTTCCGAGGCGACCCTGGAAAAGCTGATCGACAGAGGATTCGTGAAAGAATTTGCCGACCTGTTCCACCTGGAACAGTATCGGGAAGAGATCGCTGATATGGAGGGCTTCGGGGAACGATCCTGCCAAAATCTCCTGGACAGCATAGAGAAAGCGAGAAATACCACCCTGCCCCGTGTGGTGTACGGGCTGGGAATCGCCAATATCGGCGTGGCAAACGCCAAGATGCTGTGCCGTTATTTTGACCATGACCTGGAACAGATGCGGAACGCTGACGTGGAGACCCTGAGCGCCATTGACGGTGTGGGTGGGGTCATCGCATCGGCCTTTGTGGAATATATGCAGGATGAGGAGAACCGTGCGCGGATGGACCGCCTGATGGCGGAACTTAAGGTGGAGGTTCCTCAAGTGGAAGAGGGCAGCCAGACGCTGGCAGGGCTGAATTTTGTCATTACCGGAAGCCTGGAGCATTTTGCCGGCAGGAATGACCTGAAAGAAATCATTGAACGGAAAGGCGGAAAAGTGACAGGCAGCGTCACCGGAAAGACCACCTGTCTGATCAACAATGATATCACATCCTCGTCCTCCAAGAATAAGAAAGCGAAAGAACTGGGAGTCCCGATCCTGTCAGAAGAAGATTTCCTGGAAAAATATGAGATTCCTCGGAACCAGGCAGATTGAAAGGCTGGTTCTGGAAAGTTGTGTGAATGAGATAGGAACAGAATGGAGAAATAGTTATGCCGATCAAGACACAGAGCGATCTGCCCGCAAAGGAGATCCTGGAAAATGAAAATATATTTGTGATGGACGAATTCCGCGCCATGCATCAGGACATCCGTCCCCTGCAGGTGCTGATCCTGAACAATATGCCTGTGAAACAGGATACCGAACTGCAGCTTCTGAGGGCGCTGTCCAATACGCCCCTGCAGGTGGATGTGACTTTCATGAATACGAAGACACACGTGTCCCTGAACACGTCCGCCAATCATTTAAATAAATTTTATACTACGCTGGACGAGGTCAGGGACAGGAAATTTGACGGGATGATCGTCACGGGTGCGCCGGTGGAGGATATCTCTTTCGAGGAAGTGGATTACTGGCAGGAGACCTGTGAGATCCTGGACTGGGCGGAGACCCATGTGACCTCCACCCTGCATATCTGCTGGGCGGCCCAGGCGGGCTTTTATCACTATTACGGCATCAATAAGAGGCTGCTGCCCGAGAAGCTCTTCGGCGTCTATGAGCATAAGGTATCCAACCGCAAGATCCCGCTGGTGCGTGGGTTTGACGATATCTTCCTGGCGCCCCACAGCCGCCACACGGAGACGCCTGCGGAGGCCATCCACAGGTGTGGGGATCTGACTGTCCTGGCGGAATCGCCAGTGGCGGGAGTATTCCTGGCGATTGCCGAGGGCGGCAAGAAGATATTTGTGACCGGGCATCCGGAATACGACCGTTATACGTTAAATAATGAATACCATCGGGATCTGGATAAAGGGCTGCCCATACAGATCCCATATAATTACTATCCAGGCGATGACCCAAAGCAGCGCCCTCTGCTGCAGTGGCGGGGCCATAGCAATAATCTTTACAGTAACTGGCTGAACTACTACGTGTACCAGGTGACGCCTTACGACTTACAGCAAACCATATACTGAACAGGAGGAACCCTATGAACCTGATTCTATTGTCGGGAGGATCGGGAAAGCGCCTCTGGCCGCTTTCCAATGATATCCGTTCCAAGCAGTTTATGAAAATATTCAAAGACGGCGACCGTTACGAGTCTATGGTCCAGCGGGTGTACCGCCAGATCAGGACTGTGGACAAGGATGCCAACGTCACCATAGCCACCCCCAGATCCCAGGTATCCATGATACATAATCAGCTGGGGGATGAGGTTGGCATCAGCGTGGAGCCCTGCCGCCGTGATACCTTTCCTGCTATTGCGCTTGCGGTGTCTTATCTGCATGATGTCAGAGGGATCGGCGAAGAGGAAGCAGTGGTGGTCTGCCCGGTGGATCCCTATGTGGAGAATGCCTATTTCGAGGCTGTCAGCAGACTGGGAAAGCTGGCCGGGACAGAGGATGCCAATCTGGTGCTGATGGGCATAGAGCCCACCTACCCCAGTGAAAAATACGGTTATATCATTCCCGAAGATAAAGGAGAGGTCAGCAATGTCTCCATGTTCAGGGAAAAGCCTACGGAAAAGAAAGCAGAGGAATACATCGCCCGGGGAGCGCTCTGGAACGGCGGTGTTTTTGCGTTCAGGCTGGGGCATGTGCTGAGACGCGCCCATGAACTGATTGATTTTACGGATTACGCGGATCTCTACGCGAAGTATGAGACGCTGGAGAAGATCAGTTTTGATTATGCGGTGGTGGAGCATGAGGAAAATATCCGGGTCATGCGCTTTCACGGATCATGGAAAGATATCGGCACATGGAATACGCTGACGGAAGCCATGCAGGACAATGCGGTGGGACAGGCGATCTTCAATGAGGAGTGCCGGAATGTCCATGTGATCAATGAACTGAACCTGCCCATCCTCTGTATGGGGCTTAAGGACGTGATCGTGTCCGCCAGTCCTGACGGCATCCTGGTGTCGGACAAGAAGCAGTCCAGCTATATCAAGCCTTTTGTGGACGAGATCGACCAGCAGATCATGTATGCGGAGAAGTCCTGGGGCAGTTTCAGAGTACTGGACATCACACCGGAGAGCATGACCATCAAGGTGGTACTGAATCCGGGCCACGGCATGAATTATCACAGCCACGAATATCGGGATGAAGTCTGGAATATCATCTCCGGCCAGGGACGTACCATTGTGGACGGTATGGAGCAGAAAGTGCAGGCAGGCGATGTGATCACCATGGCCGCCGGATGCAGGCATACCATATTTGCCGATACGGAATTGCAGATCATAGAAGTCCAGCTGGGAAAAGAGATCAGCGTGCAGGATAAACAGAAATTTGAACTGGAGGGGTAACATGGGAGAAAGGAAACCGTTCCTCCTGTCCCCTGCGGGCAAGGATTACCTCTGGGGCGGCACCCGGTTAAATGATGATTTTTCCAAAGGGATTCCCCTGCAGCCCCTTGCAGAGACCTGGGAGTGCTCCACCCATGCGGACGGCTCCAGCACTGTGGCTTGTGGGGAGCATGAAGGAAGGGCACTGACGGAATTGTTGAAAGAGCATCCCGAGTATCTGGGAACCCATCCGCTGGGGCATTCTGACTTAGAGCCGGGGGAACTGCCCATCCTGATCAAGTTCATAGACGCGAAAGAGGATCTGTCGGTGCAGGTGCATCCCGACGATGCTTACGCCAGGGAACACGAGGACGGTTCCCTGGGAAAAACGGAAATGTGGTATGTGCTGGACGCCAGGGAGGATACCAAGATCGTCTACGGCTTTCGGCATGATATGACCAGGAAGCTGCTGGAGGAAAGCCTGAAAAACAGAACGCTGGAAAAATATCTGCAGAAAGTGAACGTGCATGCGGACGATGTCTTTTACATCGAGGCTGGTACGGTGCATGCCATCGGAGCGGGAGCGTTGATCGCGGAAATACAGGAGAATTCCAACCTTACCTACCGGATGTATGACTATGACCGTGTGGGAAAGGATGGGAAAAAGCGCCCGCTGCATCCGGGAAAGGCGCTGGATGTGGTGAACCTGAAAGCAGCAAAGGAACCGAAGCAGCCCATGAGGGTCCTGCGCTATCAGCCCGGATATGCTTCCGAGTTCCTGTGCAGGTGCAGATATTTTCAGGTGGAGAGGATCCTGATCAATACGGAGCGGTGCCGCGGCCTGGTGAGGGTAAAGACAGACAGCACTTCCTTTCAGGTGCTGCTCTGTGTGAGCGGGTGCGGTGTGCTATTGTCGGGGGAAGAGGACATTCCTTTTTTTAAAGGGGACTGCATCTTTTTCCCGGCGGATTCCGTGCAGGTCAGGATACATGGCAGGGCGCAGCTGCTCAGGGTGACCTGCTGAAGATATTTTCCGATGTATGAATGTGTGCCGGAGCACACAAGGGGGGTATGGCCATGAAATATGATTTTGACCAGGAGATCGACAGAAGAGGTAAAAATTGCCTGAAATATGATTTTGCGGCGGAGAGGGGAAAGCCTGAGGGTTTGCTGCCCATGTGGGTGGCGGATATGGACCTGCCTGCGGCGGAAGAGATCAAACAGGCGCTCCACCAGGCGGCAGAGCATGGGATCTACGGTTACAGTGAAGTGAAAGAGCCCTATTTTCAGGCTGTCCATGACTGGATGCTGCGTTATCATGGTTGGGGAGTGGAACGGGACTGGATGGTGAAGACGCCGGGAATCGTTTATGCCATTGCAGCTGCGGTCAGGGCGTTCACAAAAGAGGGCGACGGGGTGATGATACAGAATCCCGGCTATTATCCTTTTGGCCAGGTGGTGCGGGACAATGGCAGGGTGCTGGCGGATAATACCCTGCGCGAGGAAAACGGCCGCTATACCATGGACTTTGAGGATATGGAGCGGCAGATGGAAAGTTCCCATGTAAAGCTGTTTCTTCTCTGCAGTCCCCACAATCCGGTGGGGAGGGTCTGGACGGAGGAGGAACTGCGCAGGCTGGGTGAGATCTGCTTAAAGTATAGGGTGCTTATCGTCAGTGATGAGATCCATCATGATTTTGTGTTCCCCGGATATCGCCATCATGTGCTGGCAGGCCTGGACGAGAGATTCCGGGAGATCACCATAACCTGCACGGCGCCCAGCAAGACTTTCAATATCGCGGGGCTGCAGGTCTCCAATATCTTTATCCCTGATGGGGAACTGCGGGAAGCCTTTGTAAAAGAGATCGGCAGGACGGGCTACAGCCAGCTGAACCAGATGGGGCTTGTGGCATGTGAGGCCGCCTACAGGTATGGCAGGGACTGGCTGGATCAGTTGCTCGTGTATCTGAAAGGCAACCTGGATTTTGCCCGGGATTTTATTGACAGAGAGATGCCCGGCGTGAAGCTGGTGGAGCCGGAGGGAACATTCCTGTTGTGGCTGGACTGTCGCGGTTTACAGATCAGCGACGACGAACTGGACCAGCTTGTGATCGAGAAAGCGAAGCTGTGGCTGGACGGGGGCAGGATGTTCGGCCCCTGCGGGTCGGGATACCAGCGCGTCAACATGGCCTGCCCCAGGGCGACGCTGGAAAGGGCGCTGCGGCAGTTTGCGGATGCGTTGAAATATTATGCATAATTTTCCAGTCTTGTCCATATACTGTTAAAAACGACTGGCATGTCGCCGGTCTGATGAAGGAGGCAGTCTATGGCAAGAGGGCAGCGTAAGACGATAGAAGAGAAGATCCAGGCGAAGCAGGAACTGATAGAAGCCCTGATGACCCGGGTGGAATCCGAGAAGCGTGAACTGGAGGAACTGTACCAGGCGAAGAGACAGAAAGAACTGGAGGCGGTGGGAGACCTGATTTCTGACGCGGGACTGGAGCCCGACGAGGTGGCGGAAGCGCTGAAACAGTACATGGAGAGCCGCACGGCGGCAGCGTCATAAGGGCAATATGTGTGAACGGAGTGAACAGCAGTATAAAACCGGATGGGCAGAGTGTCATCCGGTTTTTATATTGTCTTTTTTGGAGGAAACGGTTAGAATGAAAGAAAGCGGACAAAAGGAGAAATACGGAAATGGGGAAATATCAGTTTAAGGTAGATCTAAAGGGGATCATCCGTCTTTTGAGCGATAATCTGTATTCCAGCGATCAGGTTTTTTTGCGGGAACTGTTACAGAACGCGGCGGATGCCGTCACTGCCAGGAAAAGGGCGGAGGGGGACTTTACCCAGGGCAGGATCACAGTCACCTACCGGAAAGACCTGGAGGGCGCCCGGCTTACCTTTACCGATAATGGCATCGGCCTGGACGAGGAAGAGATCCATTCCTTTTTGTCGGTGATCGGGCAGTCCTCCAAGCGGGCGGAGACGGTGCGCAGCAGTTATATCGGGCAGTTTGGCATCGGCCTGCTGTCCTGTTTCCTGGTGACAAACGAGATCAAAGTCATCACCCGTTCCGCGAAAGAGGAAAAGGGTCATCAGTGGGTGGGAAAAAGCGATGGCTCCTATGCTGTGACCACCCTGCGGAAAGAAACGGAGGTTGGAACACAGGTACAGATCGGCCTGACGGGAAGCAGATACGAGACCTTTACGGAGCAGGAGATCGTCAGGGCATTGTCTGAGTACGGGTTCCTGCTGACCATACCTATCGTTTTTGACGGGGAGGAGGAGCAGCGGACGGTCAACGACAATTTCATCCCCTGGCGGCAGCCTCTCTGCATGGCGGAGGATATGATGTCCTTTGGCGAGCAGGTTTTTGAGGAGGATTTTTTTGACGTGATCCCGCTGACCGGAGAGGGGATTAAAGGGTATGCTTTCCTTTCCACCAGACAGTCCAGCGCCAGCGTTGCGATCCGCCACAAGATCTATCTGAAAAATATGTTCGTGACCGAGGACGGCAGGGATATCATCCCCAGATGGGCGTTTTTTACCAGATGCATCATCGATGCGGAGGACCTGACGCCCAATGCTTCCCGGGAGGGCTTTACCAGGGACGGTAAGCTGATGAAAGTGAAGAACCGGATCGAGAAATGTATCTTCGATTACTTCGTGTCCCTTTCCCAATATAATGTGAGGATGCTGAAGACGCTGCTGCGGGTACATAATGTGGCTATCAAATCGCTGGTGGTGGAAAACGAGCAGATTTTCAAGCTGTTTTTCCCGTTCCTTACTTTCCCTACCAACAGCGGCGTGCTCACGGGCTTCCAGCTGGTGGAGGCCTCTAAGAAAATGCCGGTGCACTACTGCGCGGATGTGGATGATTTCAGGCGGATATGCCCCCTTTTGGCAGGAACGGACAGCATCCTGGTGAACGGCGGGTACATTTATGACGCCCGTATTCTGCAGAGGCTGCAGAAATATTATAAAAATGTCAGGATAGCTGCTTTTGATGAAAATTCCTATGACACGCTGCTGGCGGATCCGCCTGGGGAACTGGCGGCGAGCCTTGCCGCCTTTCTGGGGAAAGCCGGGGAGGCGCTGGCTCCCTTGGGCTGCAGCGTTTCCCTGAAGCATTTTTCCCCGGCGGGGCTGCAGGCGCTGTATGTGCCGGGAGGGGACATGCCCTTTGCGGAGTCCATGGACGAGGGCAGCTTTTCGGGCTTTTTCGAGAATTTTGATTTCGGGGAGGAGGTCCGGGGAGCGACGGACCAGCTGTACCTGAACAGCGGCAACAGTCTGGTAAAGAGCCTTGGGCAGGTGGGAGAGGAGCAGCTTGCCCAAGCCATCATCAGGGTCATTTACGGCCAGGCGCTGCTGGCGGGGCACTATACCCTGGCCCCGGAACAGGCGGAGGCCATGAACGCGGGACTGCGGACACTCATGGAGTATGCTGTCAGGGGCGGCGGGTGAACATGGCAGGCAGCAAAAATTCCTCCAAACTTCAAAAAGCGAAGTCGGAGAGTGTTCAGAGCATAGCAAATCAGTCCGCCGAAACATCGTTTTTATTCCCGCGGGCAATGAGCCACAAGTCCAGGGAATCATGATTCCCTTGGACCTTGGCGAATGCCGCGAGGGTCAAATGCCCCGCAGCATGCTGCGTTGCAAGATTGATACCCCGTCAGCTTGCTGCGTGGTCTTTGATTCGGTGGGCTTGCCCTGCGCCTATGGCGATATAAAAAGCAGAGCCGACAAACTGTGACCGCTCACAAGTTCATCGGCTCTGCGTCTGTGCGTCTGACTCTCTAATAACTGCTACTTGTAATCTTTTTGCGATAATTAGTGTTTCATGCTTACATTTATGGCAGTATAATGGAAAATTTTTTAGTTCTGTGTCTCCTTCAATTTTCTATCTTGCAGAATGTTTAATATTCATCATGTTCAAATTTTACAATG
>JAMPFQ010000035.1 GCA_023664345.1 Lachnospiraceae bacterium
CGAGCCGTCACGGAAAGATGCCCCTGCTGTCCCGGCTCCGTCCCTTTATCTGCAAACCACCAGGTACCATCGCGGCTGAACTGTTACGCTCAGAAAAAGCATTTGGCCGCTGAAAGTTTCCCGTTCTTTTTGCGATTTAACAGTCAAAGGACACCGGATCGATCCAGGGGATCGCCGGAAGTACAAGAACATCATCGAAAGGAGGATACGACTGTGGAGAAGTATTTATGCACATGGACCACCTGCGGGAACGATACCGGAGACGGCGGCAATATCGGCTGTAAAACAGCTTCATCGACCGTTCAGAGCCGGGCGCAGCCCATCTGGACGAAACCGGGAAGAAAATGATACACTAAAACAAACTCCACTTGCGGGAAAAGTTCCCATAAACGGGAACTGGAACAGGAGAAATCTTATGGAAGACACTGAGATCATCACACTCCTCGAACAGCGCAGGGAATCCGCACTGGACGAGATCATGTGCCGTTATGGCAGGATGCTGAAATATTTCGCGGGGCGCATCCTCCCCACGGCGCAGGATGCCGAGGAATGCATCAACGACACCCTTTTGGATATCTGGAACACTATCCCGCCTCAGCGCCCGGAATCCGTGGCCTCCTATGCCGCCATGCTGACCAGGCGGCGGGCTGTGGACAGACTGCGCCGCATGACCGCCAAAAAGCGGGGCGGCGGGGTCTATCTTGTGGCCCTGGACGAACTGGAGGACTGTATCCCCGCAGACAGTGCGCCCGCCGAAGACACGGAAGCGATCAGGGATGCCATAAACGATTTTCTGGCCTCCCTGACAAAAGAGGACAGGCTGCTCTTTATGGGACGCTATTTCGCCATGGAGTCCACCCAGACGCTGGCAGCCCGGAACAAGATCACTAAAAATACCGTCAACATCCGTCTCTCCAGAATGCGGAAAAAGTTGAAAAACCAGCTGGAAGAAAGGAGCATTTTCATATGAACAGAAAAGCAAACGAACAATTGATGGATGCGATCGGCAGCGTGGAGGAACAGTACATCCGGGAATATATGGAAGCGCAGCACAAAGCACAGGGTTCTACAATATCGGAAAGAGCGGGGCGTCCCGGAAAGCTGCGGCTTACCATCCTGCTGGCGGCTCTTATGATCATGCTGCTTGGCACGGTCAGCATTGCCACCGTTTTTGAAATGGGGCATTTCCATGCAAACGATCTTCGCGAGCAGGAAGTCCTCCTGAAAAATTTTGACAGCATTGCGGCCACATATGCCTTTCCCGTAGGCGGCCTCCAGGAGTGCGACGGGGTGAAAGGCACGCTGAACAGCGTCCTTGTGGAGGATCATCATCTGGTGTTCAGCTACACCTTTGACTGGAGCGGCCTGGAGGAGGCACAGAACGGCTCTTTCCACACCTGGTTCCTGCCCTGGTTTTTCTATATCAAGTCAGGGGATACGGTGATCTGCCAGTCGGAATACACCATGGATCTGCACACGCAGACCTACCCTGGCGATCCGGAGGACGAGTTTTCCGAGACCTTTCTGTACTGCATCGACCTGAACGATACAGAGGGTCAGAGCCTGGTCGGTGAGGAGTTGACTGTACAGCTTCTCTATGCGGAGGACGGGGACGGATTTACCTATACTTTCACACCCGAAACCTGCTTCACGGACAGGGAATGGCGGATCTACAAGACCTATAAGTTCGAGGAGCATCAGATCACCCTGGAGCGCCTGCGGGAATCCGCCCTCTATATCACGCTTTTCATTGACTGTGAGGACATAGGCCATGCCGAGGATGAGTACCAGTTTATCCTGTCCGACGAACTGGGCAATGATTACACGGTCTTTCCCTATGAAGCGGAAGGTACAGAGGGCTATTGGTTCACTAAGCCGGAGACTGTAGGTTCCAGGCTGACCCTGAAGATCATCCGCAGCAACCTGGCCTCCGACAGCTATGGAGCGATCACGGACGACAGCTATGATGTGCTGTATGAGATTCCCATTGAATTGAAGACATCCTTCTGGGAAAAATTCCGGTAGAACTGTTATTACGGATTGTTTTTCGTTTAAATTTGCTCTTGATTTTATAATGTATATGGTTTATAATATGCATGCTATCCGAAAATGGATGGTTGGGCGAAGTACATGTTGCTATAATCAAATGATCAGTCGGAAATATTCAGATGAGGCAAGTAAATCTGTTTAGCAGGAAGGAGGTTCCAACACGATGGAACTAACAGACGAAATGGCGATCAGTGAAAAAGAAATGAAGCTGCTCATGAACTTTGTAAAGGACGATCTGAAAGAAGCAAGAGACAGCGAAGACATAGAAAAAAAGAATAGCAAAATTGACAGAGTGCTGGAACACATCCAGCAATACCTGGAAGATTAAAAAATCTGCGCCGTAAGGCGCACATCACAAAAAGAGCGGTCTTGCTATCGCTCTTTTTGTGATGGATCAACATGCCCTAGTCACACAGCACATAAACCTCCCTGGGCGTGGTCTGTGCGGGAATGCTCCTGGTGGAGGAACCGTACACCACCACCAGATTGTGATTTGCAGGACTGCCCTGGAAATACTGGTTGTTGGTGGTCCTGACGTTCACGGAGCCGTCCATGTTCAGCTGCAGCGTCTGGCTGTCGTTCACCATCGACATATTGTAGAATCCCACATCCACGAACCGCCCGTTCTTCGTCTGCGCAGCCGCCACCGCGTTGTATTGGGGCGGGTAGATCAGAGGCGCAGGGGCATCCGCGGCATACCAGAACGTGCAGTTCATCCCCACGGACAAAGTCTCAAATCCCACCACGAATGTGGTCGGCGTCATCACAAAGTTTACCGTGTTCCCATCCATATCCTCCAGCGTGACAAAGAGCATGCACCCATTGGCGCGGCGGTTCCCGATCCTGGTGGGCACCATATCCACAATGGTTCCCGTCACGGACAGGAAACGGTTTCTCCTGAAATCAGGTCTTCCAAAATTAAGATCCATGTATCTTCTCCCATAAATGCCTGTATGCAGGCCGCTCTCTCACTACATTATGCTTCCGTGCCCGAAATGGTTCCTCCCCCCAGCACATATCCGCCGTCGTAGAACACCATGGCCTGCCCCGCGGTGGCAGCCCGCACCGGCTTTTCAAAGGTACACCGTACCTTTCCGTCGGGAAGCTTCTCGATCCGGCCATACTCACCCCTGTGATTATAGCGTATCTTGACAAGCGCCCTGACCGGAGACTCCAGATCCTCCACTGCCATGAAGTTCACTCTGTCACAGACCACTTTCCGGGTAAAAACATCCTCGTTGCTGCCGATCACCACCTCATTGGTCTCAGGACGGATCCGGGTCACGAACACCCGCTCCCCCATGGGAAGCCCCAGCCCCCGCCGCTGGCCGATGGTGTAATGGGTGATGCCCTTGTGGCGGCCCAGCACATTGCCATCACTGTCCACGAAATTGCCCGGCCCTGGCACACGCTCTCCCGCCGCCCTGTCGATAAATCCCGCGTGATCGTCGTCGGGCACAAAGCAGATCTCCTGGCTGTCCGGCTTATGGGCCACAGGCAGGCCCGCGCTCTCCGCCATGCTTCGTATCTCCTCTTTCGTGTAGCTGCCCACGGGCATCAGGGTATGGGCCAGCTGATCCTGCGTCAGGTTATACAGGGCATAGGTCTGGTCTTTTGCCGCCGTCACGGAATCACGAATGGCATAGCGGCCCCCGGACAGCCTGTCGATCCTGGCATAATGCCCGGTGGCGATATAGTCCGCCCCGATGGCAAGGCTTCGCTGCAAGAGCGCCTCCCACTTCACATAACGGTTGCAGGCGATACAGGGATTGGGGGTGCGCCCCCGCAGATATTCCTCCACAAAATAATCCATGACACGGCTTTTGAATTCCTCTTTAAAGTTCATTACATAATAGGGTATCCCCAGCTGTTCCGCCACCCGCCTGGCATCCTCCACCGCCGAGAGGCCGCAGCAGCCTGCCTGCTCCGTTTTTTCCTGTTTTGTTTCCTCCTGCCAGATCTGCATGGTGACGCCGATCACGTCATACCCCTGTTCCTTTAGCAGATACGCCGCCACCGAGGAATCCACCCCGCCGGACATGCCGACCACAACCTTTTTCTTCATTCCGGTAACTCCTTACAGCAAACAAGACCCTCATGCAGCCATAACTCCACAGGGGTCTTAAAACCTTTTCAACATACTTACTCAATAATGATACTGGCGCAGCCAAGGTCATTGGCAAGATCGTAAACCTTTCCGCTCTTAAGCCCTACCACCTTGGGGCGCATGGGGTAATGAGGCGTGTTCATGACCACCCTTGCCCGCTCCCCGTTGCTCAGCGTCACCGTGGAATCTACCGGATACAGAATCACCGTATCAATAAAACTGCGCATGAACTCCACGTCCAGTTCATCCGTCATGGCCATGATCATCTCCAGCGCGTCATGCGGGGAAAATCCCTTTTTATAGGGCCGCTCCGTCACCAGGGCGTCATAGATATCCGCCACGGACAGCACCCTGGCATAGGGGGTGATCTGTTTCCCCGACAGCTTTAAGGGGTATCCTTTCCCGTTGATCTTCTCATGGTGCTGCAGTACACCCGCTATGATCGCATCGGGGATCTCGGACTTTTCTTTTAAGATATTATAGCCGAACAGCGTGTGGTTTTTCATGACGGCAAACTCTTCCTCCGTGAGCTTACCCGCCTTGTTCAGTATCTCATTGGGAATCTGGGACTTCCCCACGTCGTGCAGCAGGCCCGACACACCGATCTGGTACACATCCTTATCGGGCAGGCCGCTCTTCCTGGCTATGATCATGGCCATGGTGGCCACATCCACACTGTGCTTAAAGGTGTATTCGTCACTGATCTTCAGCGCGTCGATGTTCATGGCCACCGCGTCGTTTTCCGTGATGGCCTGCATCAGGCTGTGGGTGATGTTATTGGCGGCGGTGGCAAAGCTGGAAGACGTCGTGTCGCTGTAAAGGAACTGGATTCCCTGGGACACCCGCTGCTTCACGCTGTCTGAAAGGGTGACCTTTGCGCGATCCGCAACTTTCAGCTTCGCGATAGTCTCCAGTGTCTCAGGGGCAACCTCGATGTCCTCGTCGGGGTCTTCTTCCCCTTCCCTGATATACACACCGGGCACGCCCATCTTGCGCAGGGACTCGATGAGGAAGCGGTCCAAAACCGTCTTTCTCGCGATCAAAATACGACCGGTCCGGTCTATGATGGCCTGATCGATCATCATGCCCTCGTCTAATAATCTTGTGCTCGTGTATCTTCGTTTAACCACTTTTGTCCACCATTAATCCCAAGTCATTATTTGTAAAAAATTCATTAAGCGGCACTATTATAATTTACAATGGATATTTCCTGAGTAAACTGACGCGCCTGTTCCGTGATCTGCTCTAACCGCTTAATAACATCGCCTGTATAAATAATCTCGTTACATTCTGTACATTTAAAACAGGGAACATTTCGTACGATCAAAAGACAATTCCCCAGATCAGTTACGCTTGTGGTATATCCTTTTTCAGCATTAGCTCCACATTCTATACATACCATATCTAATGCTCCTTTCTCGTCTTAAAACCAGCTTCCCATATCTCAGGATCAGGAAAGTATGCTGTTATCAAATATATAAAGTCCGCGTCACAGCTTACGACTATGTGGATATGCTCCGATTTACCCGAAAAACCCAAAACCGGGCAACTCGCCAAAGGCTTATCGTCTTCATACTGCTTTATGATTTCCCCTGTTTCTATACCATTCACAATATCATCAATGCCGATATGCCGCTCATACAACCGAATCCGCGCATGTTCTGATAGCGCTATTTTTTCGGGTCTGTTCAGCGACTTTAATTGTTCTATTGTTATCATTTTATACCAACTTTCTTGTCGATATTTACATTATACCAAATTCTACTACATTTTCAAGACTGAATATCCTCTTTCGGCTTCTCCAGCCCCTCAATGACGATCCCGTTTTTCTCCGCATAGTCCCAGAGGGCGGCGTGGATCGCCTCCTCCGCCAGCAGGGAACAGTGCACTTTCACGGGAGGCAGCCCGTCCAGGGCTTCCATCACCGCCTTATTCGTCACCTGCAGCGCCTCCTGGACGGTCTTCCCTTTCACCAGTTCCGTCGCCATGGAACTGGTGGCGACCGCGGCGCCGCAGCCAAAGGTCTTAAACTTCGCCTCCCGGATGACGCCGTTTTCATCGATGTCCAGGAATATCCGCATGATATCACCGCATTTGGCGTTCCCCACGGTTCCTACGCCGCTGGGATCCTCTATCTCTCCCACATTTCTGGGATTCTGAAAATGATCCATCACTTTTTCACTGTACATACGCATCCTCACTTTCCGCTTTTCATAAAGTCTTCATACAAGGGGGACATATTCCGCAGCTTCGCCACGATTCCCTTTAATTCCTCCACCACGATATCCGCTTCCTCCATGGTATTTTCCTCCGACAGCGACAGCCGCAGGGAACCGTGCGCCTCCTCATGTTTCAGCCCGATGGCCAGCAGCACATGGGAGGGATCCAGGGAGCCGGAGGTGCAGGCGGAGCCGCTGGAGCCGCAGATGCCTTTCATATCCAGCATGATCAGCACCGATTCCCCCTCCACGAATCGGAAAGAGAAATTCACATTGCCGGGCAGCCGCTTCGTCCTGTGGCCGTTTAAGCGGCAATATGGGATCTCCGCCTCGATCCGCCCAATGAGGTGATCCCTGATCGCCGCCTCTTTTGCCGCCCTTTCCTCCATGGAAGCCGCCGCTCTCGCAGCCGCCGTGCCCATTCCCACAATGCCCGGCACATTTTCCGTTCCGGCCCTGCGGTTCCTCTCCTGGGCGCCTCCATGGATGAAAGAGCCCAGTTTCACCCCGGTGCGGATATACAGGAATCCGACTCCCTTGGGCCCGTTAAATTTGTGGCCGCTGGCGCTGAGCATATCGATGCAGAGTTCCTCCACACTGATGGGCAGGTGCCCAAAAGCCTGTACCGCGTCCGTGTGGAACAGAATCCCATGCTTCCTGGCAATGGCGCCGATCTCCCCCACAGGCTCGATCGTGCCGATCTCGTTATTGGCAAACATAATGCTGATCAGGATCGTGTCCGGCCTGATGGCTGCCTCCAGTTCTCCGGGATTTATCAGCCCGTCCCCGTCCACATCCAGATATGTCACCTCAAATCCCTGCTTCTCCAGATACTCACAGGTATGTAAGACAGCGTGATGCTCGATCTTCGTAGTGATGATGTGCTTTCCCTTACCGCCGCAGGCTTCCGCCGCGGCGGTAAGCGCCCAGTTGTCCGCTTCCGAGCCTCCCGCGGTAAAATAGATTTCCTCCTGTCTGGCTCCCAGGACCGCCGCAATGCTCCGGCGGGCTTCATTGACCGCTTTTTTCGCTGCGGAACCCAGGGAATAGATGGCGCTGGGATTCCCATAATCTTCCGAAAAAAAGGGAAGCATCGCCTGCACTGCCTCCGGCGCCGTCCTGGTGGTTGCCGCGTTATCCATATAGATCATATCCGTACCCCGTCCTTTCTGTTTCATACTTGTTGTCATACCGCTTCCTGGCATTTGATTTCATACTTATTTACTAGGAATTAAGCATACTTATATTACCACCGCCTACTTGTTCTGTCAACTCCCAAAAAGGAATATAATAGTGGAAAAGTATTCTCAGGCATCTTATCTGATATGAAAAAAAGCAACCACCATCCACTGATCACAGGAACCCTGATCCTGACAGCCACCGGATTCTTAAGCCGGATCATCGGATTCTTTTACCGGATCTACTTATCCCGCCTTTTCGGGGAGGAGGGAATGGGCATCTACCAGCTGCTGAACCCGGTCCTTTCCCTGTCCTTTTCCCTCACCGCCGCAGGCTACCAGACCGCCATCTCCAAGCTGGTGGCGGAACGTGCGGCCACCGATCGTTCCCATTCGTTCCAGCCGCTTCTTGCAGGACTGAGCATCTCCCTGCCTCTGTCCCTGCTGTGCAACGGCATTGTCTACGCTTT
Source organism: Lachnospiraceae bacterium (assembly GCA_023664345.1). Classification (GTDB taxonomy): domain Bacteria; phylum Bacillota; class Clostridia; order Lachnospirales; family Lachnospiraceae; genus Acetatifactor. The sequence goes on from JAMPFQ010000035.1 coordinate 8,024, forward strand.
CGCCGACCCCATCGCCGACAGGCTCCTGGGGGAGCCCCGGACTGCCATGATGCTGCGGATCCTGGCCTTTTCCATCCCTTTGAGCGCCGTCCATTCCTGCATCAACGGCTACTTTTACGGCATTAAAAAAGCGGGGCTTCCCGCCGTTGCCCAGCTGGTGGAACAGGTTGTCCGCGTGGCCAGCGTCTATCTGACAGCCGGTTACTGTTTTGCCATCGGCAGGGAACCCGCCATCGGCGTCGCCGTGCTGGGCCTGACCGTGGGCGAATTTTTCTCCATGCTGGTGTCCCTGGCCTCCATCGCCCTGTGCCGGGACAATGCCGTCCCCCGCATACATACCCTGCGCCACAGCGCCGTCTATGGTCCCCTGATGCAGATGGCGCTTCCGCTGACCGCAAACCGCATCGTGCTGAATCTTTTGCAGAGCGTGGAATCCGTGTCCATCCCCGCCAGGCTGCGTATGTACGGCTATGACAACGCCACCGCCCTGAGTGTCTACGGCGTTCTCACCGGCATGGCCATGCCCCTGATCTTTTTCCCCAACGCCCTGACCAACTCCGTGGCGGTGATGCTGCTGCCCATCATCTCGGAAAGCTACGCCCTGGGGGATATCGCAAAAGTCCGCTCCGCCACCCTGCGCACCGTCAGATACTGCGGACTGATGGGGATCGCCTGTATGCTGGGCTTTGTGCTCCTGGGGCAATGGGCGGGCAGCTTTCTCTTCGACAGCGCCCTGGCAGGACACTTTATCGCCACCCTGGGCTTCATCTGCCCGTTCCTCTATCTGGACACCACCCTGTCCAGCATCCTCCAGGGACTGGGCATGGCGGGACATATCTTTGTGATGAACGTGTTCAGCCTGCTGATCCGCCTGGGATTCGTGTTCCTGGCCGTCCCCGCCTGCGGCATCACAGGCTACCTCTGGGGGATCCTTATAAGCCAGCTGGCGCAGACCGTGCTGTACCTGCTGTGCCTGCGCCGTTTCCTGCAAAAAGCAAAATATTGAGCGCTACGCCGTGAGATAAGTGCGCATGGTGCGCAGGGCGTTTTTCTCCAGACGGGACACTTGGGCCTGGGAGATGCCGATCGTCTCCGCCACCTCCATCTGTGTCTTTCCCTCAAAAAAACGCAGTGAGATGATCTCATGCTCCCTGGGGTTCAGCCTCTTCATGGCTTCGCTGAGAGAGAGATTCTCGATCCAGGTCTCCTCCTTGTTCTTCTTGTCACTGATCTGATCCATGACGTACAGCGTGTCACCGCCGTCCGTGAAAACAGGCTCATACAGGCTCATGGGATTCTGGATCGCGTCCAGGGCATAGACGATATCTTCCTTGGAGATTCCCACCTCGGAAGCGATCTCCTCTATGGAGGGCTCTTTCAGGTTCTTACGGGTCAGGGCCTCTTTCGTGTAGATCGCCTTATATGCCGTGTCTTTCAGGGAACGGGACACCCGGATACTGCTGCTGTTATCCCTGAGAAAGCGCCTGATCTCCCCGATGATCATGGGTACCGCATAGGTGGAAAATTTGACATTGAGTGACGAGTCGAAATTATCAATGGCCTTGATCAGGCCGATACAGCCGATCTGGAACAGATCGTCCACATTTTCATTGCTGGAGGAAAATCGTTTGATCACACTGAGCACCAGCCGAAGGTTTCCCTCGATATAGGTTTCCCTTGCCTGCCTGTCTCCCTCCTCGATCTGGCGGAACAGGGCTTCTTTCTCCGCCGCTTTTAACAGAGGAAGCTTGGCGGTGTTCACGCCGCATATCTCTACTTTTCCCAATGCCATTTCCGGTTCCTCCCTGTGCTGTTTTCTACTCTGATCTGGTATTAACAAGTATGCACAGGGAAGCATTACAATATTCTTGGTAAAATCTGAAAACAGCCTTTTTATGGCATCAGGAACCGTACCCGCAGATTCTGCCCACTCCGCAGATCCCGGCGAACGCGCTGACGGAAAAGATCTTAAACGTATAGATCCAGTGCTGCTCCGAATGGTTCTGGGTAAAAAAGAACCAGACAAAGGGAAACAGCGCCACCAGAAGCAGGAGCGATCCCTCCAGAACCGACTTTCTTCCGATCATTTTATGTCTTCTGCAGATATGGAAAATGAGCCAGACAGCTATCCCCGCCAGAAGCAGGAAAAATCCCCAGTTACAATACACGCTGAGATTCTGCCTCACCACCGCGAAAAATCCCGCCGCCCTGGTGCTGTCCGCGGCGGCATCCGTCCGTGTCAGGATGGTGTCTATCCCGTCCTTTATAGTATTGCCGCCGGTCAGCAGATCGGACAGGATCCATTTGAACGCCCACAACCCCAGATATCCCACGCCCCATTCCACACTATATGCCACAAGGCGCCGCAGCCCTTTCCCCGCCCCGCTCTCATCCAGGTACAGGCAGACGCACAGAGGGAAGCCCAGCGTGATCAGCGGATAGGTCAGAAGATCGAAATAGGAGGTCAGCATTCCCGCAAGCACAAAAAATTCACCGTACCAGCCCTGCGACCTGATCTGCCCGTCCCATTTCAGCTGCACCAGCAGCAGCCCCGTCGCCACATAAAAGCAGATGCTCAGGGAGAGGGACGCGTAAAGGCCAAAATAATAGAGAAAAGGCATGGACAGCAGGAACGCTTTGCCCAAAAAATCCTCCCCGCGCCTGGCGCAGGCCATGACCACCAGACCGACCAGAAGCAGCTGCAGGGCAGCGGCAAACAGACGGATGGAATTAAAGGTGGTCAGGAACAGGAGCGGTTTCAGCAGGACCAGATAACCGTGCCAGTATCTGGCATACTCCACTTCCCTGGGCTGATCTGCTCCCGACAGATGATCCATCAGGGAATATCCGGGCGCCCACCCGTCGCCTGTGCCGCTCTCCCCACGGTACATATGAAGGATCTGCTCCAGCATGGTATGGTCATCGGACTGATAGACCGCGTTCTCCAGCATCAGACAGTCCGTGAAATTGCCGGTCAGCGATCCGGGAAAGCCCTCGATCATATCCTGGGAGTCAAATTCCTTTTCCAGCATGGGCAGTGACAGGTATATATGCTCTTTCATGGGAGCAACGGGTATGCAGTACGCCAGAAAAAGAAGCAGCAGCCCCCCTAGCGCTCCTCCCACCAGCAATATGATATGATTCCTGATCTTTTTCTTCACATTGATAACCATGCCTTTCCTTATGATACACTTCGCAAATGGTATTTCCATAAGAGGTAAAAGATGCCGTCAGTCCATAGTTTTCTCTCACCCACTCATATTCCTCCCTGGTATACATATAGGCGTAAGTGGTGTTGATGATCACATACTCGGCGTCTTTCCACTCTTCCACGATGGAGATCAGCGCCTGCTCCTTTTTCGGAAGAACCTTTTGGTTTTCATCAAGTCCCCACATGGTAGGCCAGTTCAGTGCGCTCACCGTGACCGCTCTTCCCTCCGCATGTTCCAATACGGAATCATAGGCCTGCTTTACGGACAGATCCCAGTAATCCAGTTCAAAACGCTCCTGCACATTCCGGCCCGCCAGCAGATTATAGAAACTGTGCTCCTGAGGGAAATTCATAGCGATCCCCGCCGCCAGCAGGATCAGATAGAGCAGCCCGCCCGTTTTCAGCAGAACCGTTTTCCCATGCGCCTGCGCGGTCTTCAACAGACGGAACGCGCCATAGCCCGCCCCCATGATAACGGACGCATACACAAAATAGAAATGCCGCCAGCCGTTGTAGAGCGGCGTTGCCATCAGGGTGGCAAATAACAGAGGCACCCCCCCCACTATGATCATAAACAGCACATAACCGATATCCTCCAGGCATCTGCCCTTTCTCCTGATAAAGTCCACTGCCGCCGCCACGCAGCCCCATGCGGACAGGATCAGGATCCCTATGGGGATCGTGTAGAGCATCAGCACCAGGAGATACTTTCTGGGCATTCCCGTATAGTCCCTGTGGAGCATCTTCCCGTTAAAAAGCACATAATCGTGCCACAGGTTATAATCCACCGCACTGAAAAAGAAATATTCGAAAAAGGAACCCATATCCGGCCAGCAGGCGGGAGTCAGCAGGATGAACAACGCCGCCCATAACAGGATGCAGCCTGCGGCCTTTGCCAGGATCTGCCCGTTAAATCTCTTTGCAGCGATATAGTAATACAGGATATACAATCCCAGCGCCCCAAATATCCATATCCCCACTATCTTCAGGTTGGACGCCAGCGCCCCCGTAAAAGCGAACATGCATATATTCTTGAAAGAGACATCTTTCATCATCCTCTTTCCCCAGTAAAACAAAGTAAAAGTCAGGGACAGGAGGATCACATCCTTATTATTGTAATGGCTCTCCGCGAACATGCGGGGTGTCAGGAAAAACAGCAGGACAATAAAGGCGGAAAGCCCCTCGTCCTGAAATAATTCCCTGCCCAGCAGGAACAGGGAACACATACCCCAGAACACCAGAAGGAATGTATATGCGTGCCAGAAATGGCTGCCCGCCCAGGGAGACGTCTTGTCGATATACCATACAGCAAAGGCCGGATAATAGACTGCCATCCCATGATCCCTGTCCTCATCGACAGAGATCTCAATGACCCCATGATCCGTAAATTCCTGTACCAGACCGGGAGGATCTCCCGGCAGATGGAGCAAGTATTCCTTGATATTGGAATACAGTATCCTCTGATGGCTGGCCTGATCCAGATACGAACCGTAAGGGAACAGCGTGAGCAGCCCTGCCAAAAGAACACCTGCTAAAAAGATGATACCCCTGTTCCGCTTCATTGCATTACCTGCCTCCTTATGCTATAATGTTGACACAAAAGGACATTGTGTCAACTTCTGAATTGAGCGTGCGCTGAAGCGCACGGAATCATGGTATAATGTCCGCAAAGGGCAGAGTCAAGTGCCCGAAAAAGCAGATGCCGTGCTTGCACGAGCAGATGCTTTTTTGGGGATTTGACGAGCGAGAGCGACAAAGAATGCGTCGCATTCTTGGAAAACCTTTGGTTTTCAGGGTCTCTGCCCTGTGACTCGCAAGATTATCCCAAAACCACTGTAAAGGAAGCGACTATGAGACATCCGGCCTGTTCCCGCATCATCAAAATACTGCTCATTGTTCTCGCCGCTTTGGCCGCGCTGAAAATCTTGTTCGTGGGCTATGACCTTGATGAACAGTATGCCCTGTCCATGTCTTACAGACTGTTAAAAGGCGACTGCCCCATCCGGGATATGTGGGAGCCCCATCAGACTTCCGCTTTCCTGGCTTCTTTCCTGATGCTCCCCTATATCGCCCTTACCGGGAGCACTGCGGGGATCGTCCTGTATCTGAGGGCCTTGGGCCTTGCCGTCCACAGCCTCACAGCCTTTCTCCTCTACAGGCAGACCTGCTCCCTCTTTGAAAAATATACCGCCATGGAGCCCGGATTCCGCAGGGACGTCAGCCTCCTGCTGACCTGTGTCTATTTCTTCTCCCTGCCCAAGCTTATGTTCTTTCCTGAGTTTTCCAATATGCAGCTATGGTTCCTGTTGTTGATGGTCTTATGTATATCACACTATTATACACAAATTCTCTCCGGAAGAAAAGTGTTTTCTTGCTGGCTGGCCGGGGCAGGACTGTGCCTTTCCCTGGAAGCGCTGTCCTATCCGTCCTCTCTGCTTTTGTTCCCCGCCTGCGTTTATTTCCTTTTCCGATGCCGGAAGCTTTCCGCGGGACAGGCGCCAGCCTCCGGTGTGCGGCGCTCCGTCATCCGGGAACTGTCCGCGTTCTGCTTCCCCTGCATTGTGGCCGCTCTGCTTTTTGTCGGCGGCCTGCTCACCCGCATGACCTGGGGGGAGTTGACCGCCTTGCTGCCCCTTGCCGCCAGCGACGGCTCCCACGCTTTTTCTCTTGCGGATAAACTGCTCCTCAACGGCCGCTCCCTTTTGGAGATCCTGTGCTTTTTTGTCGTTTATGGGCTGATCTCCCTCGTGATATCCCTCCCGCTGCGGAAAAGATATCTCTCCCGTGATCCCCATAGATCGCTTTCCGCAGGACAGAATGCATCTTTCCCTGCTCTGTGGAGCATGATCCTGCTGTCGGTGACACTGCTGGGACAGATCCTGATCTGGATCCTGGGAGACCGCTACCCGAACTATCCCTCCGTGGAATACTTTTTCGTTCCGATACTGGCATCCGCGCTGATATCACATCGGTCAGGGCCGGAGAAGATGCTCTCGTTCCTGTTCGTCGTCCTGCCCCTGACCGCCTTTGCGGGGATCCTGCTGCTGACGAACCACCCCCTGCTGGTATCCGCTCCTTTTCTGGGCATCTGCGCCATGGGCGCACTCCTCTGCCTTTTCCTGCACATAAAAAAGACCTGCCCTCTGCTGCGCACGGTCTTACTATTATGGGCGGTGACATTGCTTTTTGGCAAATGTTATATGATCCGCACTACCGGCGGCACCCATTATACCCTGTTCCACCCGGTCAGCCTCATGCGGGAGGGGCCTGCGGCATGTATCATGGCCGACACCGAAACCGTGCGTCGGTACAGGGACTCCTTAGATCTGCTGCGGGAAACGCTTCCCGGACACTCCAAAGTGTTCTACATTGGCACAGCCAACGGAATCTATCTGATGGGCGATATGGAATTCTGCACTCCCTCCACCATCAGTTCCCCTACTTTTGATGAAAAGACGGAAGCCTATTTTGCCCTGCATCCCGAAAAGTATCCGGAATATATCATCTGCGACGCGGAACTTGCAAGCCTCGACGGGGACGGTTTCCTGCCCGGCTTTCTCAGAAAAAACTGTGTGCCCGAACCGATCTCGGAAAACGATTTTCTGGTCATATATCGCACCGTGGACAGTCCGGCTCCGTAGGCGGCACGGCTCTCAGTCCCGCCTCTCATACAGTGCGTATGTCCGTATATCACCCTCAAATTCAAAATACAGATGATCCACCAGTTCATACCGCTCCGATACCACCGGCAGTTCCCGGAGTTCCTCTTCCGACGCTGCATACGCTTTCCAGGTCACAAGGAAATGTGTCCGTCCCTCTCTCACATATGTGTTCTGTTCCGCCAGCATCTGGTCGGGATTCCTGTTCAAGATACAGAATGCCCTTTCTTCCGGCACCTGATCCAGGACCGTATAGAAACCGCCGTCCAGAAAACCATAGTTCAGCACCGACTGATCCGGATGCTCCCGGATGATCTTGGCAAAACAAAACTGCGGCATCTGCTCCCTGTCCACGGAAAGCAGGTATGTGTTAGGACTTATCCGAAAACTCACCCAGGCGCATCCTGCCAGCATCATCACGCAAAACGCCGCGTACAACGGCCCCGCCGCCGCATTCAGCCATCTGCGCAAGGGGCCGCACAGGACGCCTGAGAGCATGACAAGCCCCATCCCGCCAAACATGGAAAATACCGACAGGGGCAGCCCATAGTAATCATGCTTTGTCTCCCCGATAAAAATGCCGATTCCCATGGCCAGTCCCATAAACGCCAGTGCGGCCTTTTCTTTCCAGGAAAGGATCCTGGCCGGGCAGCAGACGCAGGTCAGCGCTCCCAACGCCACAAAAAAGGAATAAGTCCGGTTCTCCCTGTCCTTTAAGGAAGATATGATATTGCCCACAGCCGCACCAATCCTGTGCAGGGGAGAACCCTCTCCCCCCCACTCAGCGTAACCGAAGATATTATCCCACAGATATGCCCCAAGCCAGTCCCTTATGGCGCCGTTCACCCCAAAATAGATCAGCCAGGGAACCGTTGTCGCCAGCATGACGCCCAGGAAGATCCCCACGCTTTGCAGCATTTCTTTCCATTTTCTCCTGCCTGCGGACCGCAGCGCCACCGCCGCCAGCCATACGATGTACAGGCCTGAAAGGGTAAATTTGGACCAGAATATGATCCCCGCCCACATACCGTTCAGGACAAGCGTTTTTACCGGCATGGGGCCGCAGTCCTCCTCTTTCAGGAAACGCAGCAGCGAATAGACCGCATAAGCAAAAATACCCAGACTGAGTTCCTCCAGGCTGCCTCCGTGCACAAAACTTTTAGCGGACACGATCCCCCCGCACAACAGGGGCAGCACCCAGAGCGCCGGCCTGTCCGTATACAGCCTGATGGTCTTATATGCATAAAAGAGAAAGAAGAAAACACTGACAAGTTCAAACAGGAAATAGCCCTGAAAGCCCCTGTGGGAGATCAGGTAAGCGATGCCTCCCACCAGGTACGCGTAAGGCCCTTTCTGCTCCAGCAGATCCACAAAGGGCACGCTGCCTTTCAGCATTCCCTTGCCCATTGTGAAGAACATGTTCACATCAGGCCAGTCATTAAAAGGATACAGAGGTGAGGATTTACTGCATATCATAAGTGGAACGACCGCCGCCAGAAAGCAGGACAGGACTATCAATGATCGCTTACAGTTACTTTGAAATCGTTTCATGATGATCTCCGGACTCTTAGTATGATAAATCTCTGACCAAGTATAGCATAAATAAAAAGAAGGGTCAACCGCCGGACAGGCAGATCAGTACTATCCGGAACCGATCCGGCATATATTGGGAACAACGGCAAAAAAGAGGAAGATCATGCTGTTTTCAGAGTTAAAATGCAAGGATGTCATCAACACAAAGGACTGTAAGAAACTGGGGAAAGTTTCCGACCTGGAGTTCGACCAGTGCACGGGCTGCATCAAGAAGATCATCGTGCCCGGCAGCAACAAAATCCTGGGATTCTTGAACTGCGAACCGGATATCGTGATCCCATTTAAGGACATCTGCCAGATCGGCCCTGATATCATTTTGGTTGACATAAAATGTTAAAAATGGTACATTGATAAAAAGAGATCCGATGGAGGAAAAGTACATGAAATGTCCTTTTTGCAGTCACGATAATACCAGAGTCATAGACTCCAGACCGGCAGACGATAACAGTTCCATCCGCCGCCGCCGCGTGTGTGACGACTGCGGCAAACGGTTCACCACATATGAGAAGATCGAGACGATCCCTCTGATCATCATCAAGAAAGACAATAACAGGGAAACCTACGATCGGTCCAAGATAGAGGCGGGAGTGCTCCGCGCTTGCCACAAGCGCCCTGTCAGCGCACAGCAGATCACAAGCCTTGTGGATGAGGTGGAAAACGATATCACCAACCGGGAGGAAAAGGAAATCTCCAGCCAGGTCATCGGGGAGATGCTGATGAACAAGCTGATGGCTTTAGACCCCGTGGCATATGTGCGCTTTGCCTCTGTGTATAGGGAATTCAAGGACGTGAACACTTTTATGGACGAATTAAAGAAAATGTTGGAATAAAGCCATACAGGATAAAACAGGGAGGCGGCATCACCGTCTCCCTTTCTTTTTTTCTTTCTCCGCTCTCCTGCGGCGTATGCCCCAGAACAGGAAATACAGCAGATATCCCGCCACCGTCCCCAGGATATTTGTCAGGATATCGTCGATCTGGAAATAACCCCTGCCGGTGCACAACTGGATCAGTTCCACCAGGAAGCTGGTCAGCGCCCCCATGGCCAGACAACTCGGAAACGACCTGATATGCCAAAACGCCAACGGGCAGACTATCCCATAAGGTACAAATAACAGGATGTTCTCTATCACAAAAGCATTGTTCCTGTCGTTGATCCCCCATGTGGCGAAAAGTTCCAGATCCATTCCCCGGCGGCTTCCATGCTCCCTGGAAAAAAGAGTTATGGCCATGATCACCGCCAGATAAGTGACGAACAGCGTCACCGGCACTACCGGAACACTTTCTTTCCGTTCCTTTTTGCGCCGGACATCCCAGACTGTGAGCGCACAAAAACAAAGGGCTCCGGCGCCTGTGGCAAAAGGCAGGTACTTCAGAGCATCCAGCAGATCCCTGCATATATAATGAAACATATCTGTCATTCCTCCAAAACCGACAAAGCGGCACATCTGTACATCAGACCGCCAGAGCCTTTCACGAGACGGCTCCGGCCGAAACTTCCGTCATTCATAGCTGTCCCAGTTACCGGAAGCGTTCTCCCACTTGTCTTTCTCCTGAAACAGCCTGTCATTCATCCATGCTATGGCATCCACGATACCATCCTCACCGAAGAAAAAGAGCTCACTCTCTTTCCTGTCCTCAGGCGTCTTAAAAAAGTTAAAGGGCTCCGGCCAGACGGTGCATTTCAGTTTCTTCACGCCGTCTTCGCCCGCCGCTTTCTCCAGACGGTACCGCATCCCCTTATGGCATCCGGTAAATTCCGTCTTCTTTAAGTATTCCATGGACAGTATATCATCACGTTGAATCATTTTTGCAAACTCCACGCTATAAAGATCACAATAATAGTATTTCCATAAAACAGTATATACTATAACCAAAGCTTTGGAAAGTAAAATCTATGCTCAGCCCGCCCTAAATCTCATTGCTGATCTCTTTTTTCAGCTGGCGCATGATCTTTTTCTCCAGCCTGGAAATATAGGACTGTGATATACCCAGCAGGGAGGCCACTTCTTTCTGGGTCATCTCCTGTCCGTCCCGGGCGCCCAGACCGAAACGCAGCTTTATGATCGTCTTTTCCCGCTCCGACAGCTTATTGATGGCGTGCATCAGAAGCTTGCGCTCCACCTCGCTCTCCAGATCGCGGTAGATCACATCCTCGTCCGTGCCCAGGATATCCGACAGGAGCAGTTCGTTTCCGTCCCAGTCCACGTTCAGCGGCTCGTCTATGGACACCTCCAGCCTGGTCTTGTTATTCCTGCGCAGATACATCAGGATCTCATTCTCAATGCACCGGGAGGCATAGGTCGCCAGCTTGATGTTCTTATCCGGCTTGAAGGTGTTGATGGACTTTATCAGCCCTATGGTGCCAATGGATATCAGGTCTTCCACACCCACGCCGGTATTGTCAAATTTCTTTGCTATGTACACCACCAGCCGCAGATTATGCTCGATCAGGATGGCTTTTGCCTCGTCCTCATATTCCGTTCCAAGATCCGAGATGACCTGATTTTCCCTCTCCAGTTCCAGGGGCGGCGGCAGCACCTCCGCTCCGCCTATATAGTGTATCTCCCCCGTTCTGCCCAGCAACAGGTTCTCTCTGTGGATCATTTTAAACTGCATCTTTCCCGATATTGCCACCTTCAGTATCATATTTCCTCTCATTCTGCCGTTTTTTCGGCCTCCTCTTCCCCTTTGCTTCAAGAAGGAGGGGATTTATTATCATTTTTATGGAATCCGTCCCTGCGCTGTCTGATATTTGTTCTCCGCCCACTGCCACGTATATCTCATGAAATTCCCTGGTCACGCCGTCAATCTCCAACCTTAGTCCGGGCAGCAGATATCCCTGCAAGATTCCATGCTCCTTTCCGATGCTGTGATATGGTATGGCACGGAATCCGGGTGGCTGCTCCTGCCACAATCCCGAAAATATCTTTTCATCCACCACGGAGACCGGTTTCCCGCTGACAGGCTCGATAAGACTGTTTCCGGAATCGATCAGCGCATTCACGGTCAGCCTGTTGCCGCCACAGATGAGGGTAGCACGGCAAATATCGCTCTCCCGGCTGCGCCTCAGGGCAAAGTGCCTCAGAAACAGGAATAAGATACCGCCGGTTCCCATCAGCGCAAGGAGCCCGTCAGCGCAAATCCCCGCCCGCCCCAGCGCTCTGAGCAGGAGTATCATGCCTCCACCCATGCCCACAGAATACAGGGCAAGATATTTTAACAGCTTCAGAAACATTCTGAACCCTTTCACCGGAAACGCCAGAAGCAGCATTCCCGCAGTCCCCATAAGGAAACCGACGGACAGTTTCAGGATCGGCGGACTGTTCCACACAAAAGGCAGGAAATAGCAGACAGCCCCGAATGCCGCTCCTGACAGGATCCTCCTCCCCGTAGCGGTGCGGAAAGTACTCCTGTCCACCAGGATCAGCAGATACAGATCCATGACAAAATTGAGCAGCAGCAAACTGTCTGCATACAGTTCATAACGCATTGGCATCATCCTTTTCATAATGATTATAAAGGGAATAACTCATGGAATTTGTCAAAAACGATACCGGAATGCACGTTTTTTTTCGACAAAGAGAAAAGAAAAAGCCCAGTCAAAAGGAAGCTTCCTTTCAACTGAGCGTACGGCTCTCTATTATGGTAAGCTGCTCTTGCAGCGTCCTACTTGCGCTGCAGGAAATCCGGGATCTTCAGACTCTTCTCCACCACATTGCTCCTGATATCCACAGGCTTCTGGATCCCCTGTATGGTCCTGGGGTCAGGCTGTGTGGGATTCCCCTGGGGAACGCCGGGCTGTACCACACTGCCTCTGAAATTATTAGGAGGCATATGTGTCCCGGGCTGTCTGTAAGCCTGTCCCGCACCCATCCTGGACTGCACCGGTGCACTTCCCGACACATCCTCCAGCCCTGTGGCGATCACGGTGATCGTACAGCTGTCAGACTTGGAGGCGTCATACATAGCGCCAAAAATGATATTGACCTCGTCACCGGCCATATTCTGCACATAGCTGGCCGCATCGCTGGCATCCGCCAGAGTGATGTCGCCGGACACATTGATGATCACATGGGATGCCCCCGTGATCGTAGTCTCAAGCAGCGGAGACTCCACCGCCATCTTCACGGCGTCCAGCGCTTTCTCGTCACCTTTCCCCTCGCCGATGCCGATATGAGCGATTCCTTTATCCCTCATCACCGTCTGTACATCCGCAAAGTCCAGATTGATGACCGCAGGCACATTGATCAGGTCAGTGATCCCCTGAACCGACTGCTGCAGCACTTCATCTGCTTTCTTAAGGGCTTCGGGCATGGTAGTACGCCTGTCCACGATCTCCAGAAGCTTGTCATTGGGAATCACGATCAGGGTATCCACATTCTCCTTGATCCGCTCGATGCCGCTCAGGGCGTTCACCATCCTCGCCTTTGCCTCAAAACGGAAAGGCTTGGTCACAACGCCGACAGTGAGGATCCCCTGCTGCTTTGCCACCCTTGCAACCACGGGAGCCGCGCCTGTACCGGTGCCGCCGCCCATGCCGCAGGTAACGAACACCATATCCGCGCCCTCCAGCGCATTGCTGATTTCTTCCAGGCTCTCCTCCGCCGCTTTCTCGCCAACCTCCGGCTTGGCGCCCGCACCAAGGCCCTTGGTCAGCTTCTCGCCGATCTGCAAAAGCTTAGGGGCCTTGCAGAGCTGCAGTGCCTGCTTGTCCGTATTTACACCAATAAAATCCACACCACTGATCTGTTCATCGATCATTCTATTTACAGCATTATTACCTGCGCCGCCCACACCTACCACAATGATCTTGGCTGCAGATTCAGCATCGTTTGTCTTGATCTCAAGCAAAGGTATACCCTCCTTTTTCACTCCATATAGACTATCATATAATTATTTTTGAAATTTAGCAACTGTTTTTTATACAAATGTTATTCCTCTAAAACAAACAATTGGTGCAAGTCTGGAAGAATGACCGCATTTTGGGCATTCTTCCGCGTGAGACTTAGAACTTCTTCGCGAAATGCCCTCTGGCATGAGCGCTAGAAGTTCTTCTCACGCTATTCGGGCTTAAAAGTATATTTTCCCGTATCCTCATCATACTTTTCCATCTGAAGCGTACCGTTCTTCCCTGCCAGATTAGGAAGAAATTCCGGGAGCAGCATCAGCTTGTCCTCCAGATACGTCGGTTCATTACCAAGCGCCACCTTTACGTCGTCAAAATACAGTGTGATCTCCCCGGAAGCATGAAAATAGATCTTATCCGAATCCAGTTCATATTTATTCAGAAGCTTTGTCACGTTCAGAATGCTTCCGAACACCGCGGGATCTTCCACAGGCAGCGCCTCCCCCACCACCAGATAGTCAAATACAAGACCTGTGATCTGGGGGATGCCTGCCGTCCTGACGCTGGAACTTTCCACCACATATCCGTCCTTGTCAAAATACATACAGGCATCCAGATACTGGATATATCCGATGATCGCTTTTTCATAGACCGTGATCTTAACGGTATCGGGAGACAGGATGGACACATCCATCACATCCACAAAGGGAATGCCCTCAATGGCACGGTTCTCATATTTCATGGCCAGATAGAGGGAATTGTCTCCCAAAGGCCCATCCATGACGATCGCTTTTATCTCATCCTCCGTATAATGGACATTGCCTTCCACATAGACTGTATGGATGGTATAATTCTCCCTGATATAATATGCCGCGCCCGCCAATGCGGCCAGAAACACGACCGCCACTATGATGATAATGACTTTCTTCCTACTCCTATACACTTACGATCCGTGCTCCTAACTCTCTGAAATCCCTGCAGATATTTTCGTACCCGCGGTATATATACGGGCATCCGGTGACCCGTGTCTCTCCCTGTGCCATCAGCCCCGCTATCACTAACGCGGCGCCGCCGCGAAGTTCCCTGGCCTCTACTTCCGCGCCCTGCAGCTTTCCTGTGCCGTGGACCACTGCCATGTGGGCATCCAACAGTTCGATATGGGCGCCCATCCGGTTCAATTCCTCCGCTACCCGGAAACGGTTCTCAAAGATCCTTTCTTCCACAACACTCTGTCCCTCCGCCGCCGTCAGCACGGCCAGCGCCGCCGACTGCAGATCCGTGGGGAATCCCGGATACGGCAGCGTGACAAGCCGCTCCACTGCTTCCGGATGCCCGGAGGCCTGGACATATATCCCCTCTTCCGTAACCCAGAAAGAGGCTCCCATCTGTGACGCGGCTTTCAGGACGGCCTCCATCTCCTCTCCGGGAGCGCCCTCCAGCAGGACACAGCCGCCCGCGCCGATGCAGGCCATGAGATAGGTGCCTGCCACAATACGATCCGATGGCACCGTATATTCCGCGCCATGAAGCCTGTTCCCTCCATGGATCAGCAGACAGTCCGTGCCAATGCCCTCTATCTTTGCCCCACAGCTTTGCAGATATCGACAGAGCGCCGTGATCTCCGGTTCCCTTGCGGCTCCCGTGATCCGGGTGTCTCCCTCCGCCGTGACGCCTGCCAGGATGATATTCTCGGTGGCGCCCACACTGGGCATGGACAGTGCGATCTGGGCGCCATGAAGCCTTTCCGCCACAGCATAGATCATGTCCTTTTCCTCCGAAAAAGCGGCCCCCATCTGTTCCAATGCCCGAAGATGCAGGTCAATGGGACGTTCTCCGATGACACAGCCGCCGGGATGTTCCAGCGTGGCCTCCCCGCATCTGCCCAACAGCGCCCCTAACAGGCAAAGCGAAGATCTCATGCCCTTCACCGCTTCTCCCCGCATGTCTCCCCGGCCTGCCCGCGAACTGTCCACCTGCAGGCCATCCTCCCGCCACGTTACCAGACAGCCCAACTTTCTCAGCAGGCTGACCATCGCATGTACATCGGCGATCCTTGGACAATTCCTGATATACGATCGCTGCCCCGTAAGCAGCGTTGCCGCCAGAACGGGCAGCGCCGCATTTTTCGAACCCTGAATGTGCACCTGTCCCTGAAGCGCAATCCCACCTTGAATATGAATAGAGTCCATACAACACCATCCGGTTTCAGATTAAAGACCTATTCTATCCTATGTAGATCCGATGCTTCTGTACCTTGTCCCTAAAAAAGCGCGGCATTCCGCCCGGATATCCCACAGGGCGTCAGAATCAGTTTCCATCCCCAAGATCCGGCTTACAGTTCTTTCAGCTGTATCCGCTTCGCCACACTCAAGACCAGTCCGATCTCTATCAGCAGGAACATAACGGAAGAACCTCCGTAGCTGATAAAGGGAAGCGAAATTCCCGTGTTGGGGATGGTGTTCGTCACTACCGCGATATTCAGCACCGCCTGGATGGCGATATGGCCCATAACGCCTACCACCAGCATGGCCCCGAACAGATCCGACGCATTATTGGCAATGACCATCATCCTCCAGAGCAGCATGGTGAACATCAAGATAACGGCGATCGCCCCGAACAGCCCAAGTTCTTCACAGATGATGGAAAAGATCATATCGTTCTGGGCCTCGGGCACGAAACTCAGCTTCTGCATGCTCTGCCCCAGTCCCTTTCCCCAGATACCGCCGCTTCCGATAGCGTACAGCGCCTGCAGTGTCTGGAAGCCTTTTCCCTGAGAGTGCCCCTCCGGATCCAGCCATGCCAGGATACGTTCACTTCGAAAGCCTCCGCCCTCCGCCGAGGTGGAAACGATGGCAAAGACCAATATCGCCACGGCTGCCACGGCGGACAATCCCATGATCACAAACTTCTTATAATCCGGGCTTGCCACGAACACCATCAGTACGGAGATTCCCATGATGATAATGGCGGAACTCAGGTTGTTGGTGATGAGATAGATCTCAGCCACAACGGGAAGCGGCATCGCCAGCATGATCAGAAATCCTTTCATGGTGCGGACGCTCTTGCCCATCTTGCAGACCATGACCGCCAAAAACAGCACCATACAAAGCTTCGCCACCTCCGCGGGCTGCAGGTTCAGGCCAATCCCGGGAACCCTGATCCAGCGCCTGGCGCCTCTGGACTCCACACCCAGAGGAGTCAGCACCAGGGGAACCAGCGCCATGGAGACCACATACCCCAGCATGGCAAACCGTTCCCAGAAATGATAGGGAATATTGGCCACTACGATCATCAATATCAGTCCGATGATGATCGCCACCAGCTGCTTCTTCAGATAATAGGCCGCATCCTGAAAATCCTGGAACGCTTCATAGGAACTTGCCGAGTAGATCATGACAAGCCCGAATCCCAGCAGGAAAAGCACGATAAACAGCAGGCTGTAATCAAAAAAATATTCAGTTTGTTCCTTTCTTTTACGCCTTACGGCTTTCTCTGCAGCCATAGTCACTCCTTACGCTCTCAGTTCCTCTCCCTGAGGTACACCTGTGCCAGTCCTGTTATATAACGCCTGTCATTTCTTATGGAAGTCCCCTTACATACTCCTTGAACAACTGTCCCCTCACCTCATAGTTGGGGAACATCCCCCAGCTTGCGCAGGCCGGGGAAAGCAGCACCGCGTCCCCACTCTCCGCCAGTTCCGTGCAGAGTTTCAGGCACTCCTCAAAGGTATCCGCGAAACGGATCCTGTCAAAGCCGTGCTCTCTGGCGCACTGCGCGATCTTTTCCCTGGTCTGGCCGATCAGCACCAGCCATTTCACCTTGCCCTCAAAGCTTTCGATCCACTCATCATACTCGCTCTGCTTGTCATAGCCGCCGCCGATCAGCACGGTAGGCTTCCACATGGCGCGGATGCCCTGGATGGCCGCGTCGGGATTGGTGCCCTTGGAATCATTGTAATAGTCTACGCCGCCCTTTGTGGCCACGAACTCGATCCTATGCTCCACCGCATGGAATCCCCTGATCACCGAAAGGATCGTCTCCATGGGGACGCCCATGCCCTCCCCGATGGCGATGGCCGCCATCACGTTTTCCACGTTGCAGGTTCCCACCAGGTTCATATCACTGTGGATATCCAGCAGTTCTTCCGTCCTGCCTGCGGCGCTCTTTAGGATCTTATCCCCTTTCAGGTAATAGCCCTCCTCCAGCTCCCTGACGGAGGAGAACCAGACCACCCTGGCGGGGCATCTTTCCCCGAAAGCCCTGGTGTATCCATTTTCATAGTTCAGCACACACACATCCTCTTTCGTCTGGTTCAGGGTGATATTTTCCTTTGCCGCCACATAGGCCTCCATGGTGTGATGGCGGTTCAGATGATCCGGCGTGATATTTAAAATAGCGGATACTGCCGGATGGAAGTTCCGGATCGTCTCCAGCTGAAAAGAACTGATCTCGCCTACCGTCACCGTGTCAGTCGCGGTCTTTCGACACTCCGAGGTATAGGGATTCCCGATATTTCCCACCACAAAGGTCTTATCCGCCCCTGCATGGGCTTTCATGATCTGGCCCACCAGGGTGGTGGTAGTAGTCTTTCCGTTGGTGCCGGTGATGGCGGCTACCCTGCCTTTTTCCTCCTGATAACCCAGTTCAATCTCTCCGATGATGGCAGCCCCATTGTCCCGCAGCGCGTTCACCAGGGGAATATCCGTGGGCACGCCCGGACTCAGCACTACCGTATCCACAGTTTTCATGATTTCTTCCGGCAGTTCGCCCGCAATGCAGGAAGCCCTGCTCTCTCCCGGAAGCTTCGCCCTTAACGCTTCCTCGGTCAGTTCCGCGCTGCTGTCATAAAGGATGACCTGAGCGCCCATATGCTCCAGAAGTTCTACGGAGCCCACTCCGCTGATGCCGGAGCCGATCACAAGACATTTTTTCTGATCTGACATAATATGTATCCTATTCCAGTTCTGTCTCTTCACTTCAGCGCCCCTGGCGGGGAAGAAATTTTCATCTGCCCAAACCGCAGCTGAAAATTCCTTCCGGGCGCTTCCGTTCCGAGACTGTTTTTGATTCCAGTTCTGTCTCTTCACTTCAGCGCCCCTGGCGGGGAAGAAATTTTCATCTGCCCAAACCGCAGCTGAAAATTCCTTCCGGGCGCTTCCGTTCCGAGACTGTTTTTGATTCCAGTTCCTGCTTGCAGGAACTTATTCCGGTCTCTCCACTTCGAGATCATTTTAGTTTCCCAGCCCCATAAGCCCCACCAGGCACATCACCGCCGTGACGATGGTGAACAGCGCCGTGATCCTGGTCTCCGGCCAGCCCCCCAGTTCAAAATGATGATGCAGGGGCGCCATGCGGAAAAGCCTTTTTCCGCCGCTTATCTTAAAATATCCCACCTGGAGGATCACCGAAACCACTTCCGCCAGGTAGACGATCCCCACAATGGCTATATACAGGGGCATCTGCATCATATACGCGCTGGCCGCCACAAAACCGCCCAGCGCCAGGGAACCAGTGTCACCCATGAACACAGCCGCCGGATGCGCGTTGAACAGCAGGAACCCCAGCAGGGCGCCCGCCACGGCGCAGGTCACCGGCTCGATGCCGCTCCTGCTCCCCACCGCCACCACGGTGAAAAAGACCGCCACCATCACCGTCACGCTTCCTGCCAGGCCGTCCAGGCCGTCGGTAAAGTTGGTGCCGTTTGCCGTTCCCAGCACGATAAAGAACAGAACAGGCAGGTTCCACGCCCCGAAGTCCAGATACTGCCCCGGCAGAAAGGGAATCTTCAGGGCAAGGCTCACATCCGTGTAACGCAGCAGGAACCAGGCGAAACCCGCCGTCACCGCCAGCTGCCCCAGCAGCTTCTGCCACGCCCGCAGTCCCAGGGACCGCATACAAACTACTTTTATGTAATCATCCAGAAAGCCGATCAGTCCGAAGCCCACCGTGAGAAACAGGATGGGCGCCGTGCGGGGATGGTCTTTTATGAACAGCAGGGTGGTGATCACCACGCTGGACAGGATCAGGATCCCGCCCATGGTGGGCGTCCCCGTTTTCCCCAGATGGGTGGCAGGACCGTCCTCCCGTACTGTCTGCCCGCACTTCAGATTCCTTAAGAAAGGAATCAGCACCGGTCCCAGCACCGCGCTCAGGGCAAAGGATATCACCGTCGCCAAAATGCTTACATTCCTCATTGATTATACTCCATGATTCCCATATAAGGAAGAATATTTTCAAATAACTGACGCAGGATGGGTGCCGCCACCTGTCCCCCGTAGTAAGTTCCCTGGGGGTTGTTGACTATGGCTATGGCTATGACCTGCGGATCATCCGCCGGCGCAAAGGCCACAAAGGAGGCGATATAGCGCCCGCTCCCCCTGGGGAGCGTCTGGCTTGTGGCTGTCTTTCCGCCGATCCGGTAGCCCTCCACCTTTCCGTTCTTGCCGGAGCCCTCCGCCACCACCATCTCCAGGATCTCCCTCATGGTCTGGCTGGTCTGCTCCGACACAATGCCCTGTTTTACCGGGTATTCAAAGGTCTCCACCACATTTCCATCGGAGTCCACAGCCTTTACTCCAAAATGGGGGGTGATGCGGTTCCCGCCGTTTATGATGGAGGATGCCGTGGCGAGCAGCTGTATGGGGGTGATCTGAAAAGACTGCCCGAAAGCCACCGTGGCCAGTTCCACATTTCCCATATTCTCTTTCTGGTGCATTATGGTGCCCGCCTCTCCGGGGAGGTCGATGCCCGTCTTTGTCTTTAAGCCGAAGTTTTCAAAGTATTCATAATAGGAATCCAGCCCCAGCCTCAGCCCAAGGGTGATCAGCGCCGGATTGCAGGAATTCATCATGGCATGGGTAAAATCCTGGGTGCCATGCCCCGCCACCTTATGGCAGCGGATCTTTCTGTCGTCCACCACGATGAACCCGGGACAGTTGAACGTGCTCTCTGTCGTCACCACGCCTGCTTCCAGTCCTGCCGCCGCGGTGATGATCTTAAAAGTGGAACCGGGCTCATAGGTGTCATTGATACAGCCGTTCCGCCAGATGCCGTTCAACAGGTTCTGCTGCTCCTCCCCGCTGATGTCCTCCGGCGTGCCCTCCGGCAATGCGTAAGGGTCGTTCAGGTCAAATTCCGGCACATTGACCATAGCCAGGATCTCACCGTTCTGCGGGTTCATCACAATGATGGACACGCTGTCCGCCTGCTTCGCGGCACAGGCCTGGGCGGCCAACTGGGTGGCGTAGGTCTGGATGTTCAGATCCATGCTGATGCACAGGTCATTGCCGTTTATCGGCTCTATCCGCCTCTCCCCCGCGGCTTCCACCTCAATGCCCCTGGCGTCCGTCACCGTGAGGATGGTTCCCGGCTCTCCCTGCAGATAATCCTCATAGATCACTTCCAGGCCGATGATCCCCTGATTATCTCCCCCGGTAAAACCCAGGACTTTGCTGGCCAGTTCGTCGTAAGGATAATAACGCTTGTAATCCTCATCCACCTTGACTCCCGCCAGGTCGTATTCTCTGATGCGGTCGCCGACGGATTTATCCACATTGCTCTTGATGCGCTCCATGGAGGAATATTTCTCCACCCGCTGCCTGACGTATTCCTCGGACAGATCCAGTTCCTGACACAGAATCCTGATGATCTCCTCCGGGTCTTCAATCTGATTATGTATGACGGAGATGGTGCAGACCGTCTTGTTGTCCGCCAGCACCGTGCCGTTGCAGTCCAGTATCCGCCCTCTGGCGGCCTTGATGCTCCTCTCCCTCTCGTGCAGATCCGTGGCCAGCCGGGAATAGTGATCCGCCTGCCAGATCATCAGATAGACCAGTCTGCCGAACAAAAGCAGCAGCAGCGCCGCGCATCCCAGAAAGATCACAAGCACTTTCTTTCTGTGAAATATCTTATTGTTATCAGATAACATGCCAAACCTCATAAAAAGGATTACTATACTCTATTCTGCTTTTTATCAGGTTATGACTTTTGACAGGCCGATCTATTCCTGGGGAGGATTGATCAGGTTGCCGTTCACCGGCATATTTGGATCAATAACAGGTGTACTTCCACCCTCCACCAGGAACCCCGCCCTGGCATCGTACTTATCTCCGGTGGCAGGATCGACCCTGTATCCCGTTAAGGGATCAATGGGGAAATCCATCCACGCTGGCCGTGTCCCATCGGGATTCAGAAACTGCATCTCATCACCGCCCTGACCCTCTCCCGCATCCGCCCCTTCCAGGGCGTCATCCTCCGGCCTCTGCGTATACTGGTTGGTGATCTCCAGGTGCAGCGCGTTCAGTTCCGCGATCTCCGCCTCGGACAGTTCCTCCGTCATGAAAATATTCAGATAAGGCAGCGCTTCCATCAGGATATTGCGGACAATACCCGTGGCATACTTGGCATCGCCCTGATGAGACACATTGGGTCTGTCCACCACCACATAGATGGCCACCTGGGGATCATCCGCAGGGGCAAATCCTATAAAAGACACCACATGTTCCGTTTCGGAGCGCTTATGGGTATTCTCATCAATGGTCTCCGCGGTTCCCGTCTTTCCGCCGATCATGTATCCCGCAGGCCGTGCCGTGTGGCCCGTGCCGTAGTTCACCACTGCCACACAGTACTGTCTGATCAGTTCGGAAGTGGATTCGGAGATTACCTGCTTCAGCACTCTCGGCTCGATATTGGCCACTGTGGCGCCGCTGGAATTGGTGATCTTGTCCACCACATGAGGCTCATAATAATACCCGCCGTTGATCAGGGCGCAGAATCCGGTGATCATCTGAATCATGGTAGCGTTGAAATTCTGTCCGAAAGAGTTGGTCGCAAGATCCGTGGGGCCCATCTGGTCCGCCGTGTAGATCAGGCTGGCGGTGCGGGCCTCCCCTGCAAGGTCGATATTTGTCTTTAATCCAAAATTGAACATCTGCTGGTATTCCGTGAACGCTTCCCTGCCCAGCACCTGGGCAATCTTCATCATGGATACGTTGCAGGACTTTGCCACTGCCTCCTCCAGCGTCAGTGTGCCGTCATATTTGTTGTGGCATCTGATCTCATAACCTCCTATATCCATCTTGCCGGTACACTCGAAAGTGGTGGCAGGGGAGATCACGCCGCTTTCCAGGGCCGCCGCCACAGTAAAGGGCTTGGCTGTGGAACCGGGCTCGTAAGTTCCCGTGATGCAGAAATTTTTCCAGAGATTGTTCAGGTTCAGATAGATCTGGTCTTCGTCCATCTCCGCCAGCCTGGCCTCGCTGATATAATTTCCCGTCTTGTGAATCTCAAAATAGCCGTTGGCATTGGTAATCTGCTCCACCTCCATGGAGCCGATCAGGCTGGACGGATTCCTGGTATCGTTCAGGTCGTAGGTAGGATAACTTGCCATGGCAAGAATCTCCCCCGTGTTCACCCGCATCATGATGCAGCCGATATTCTGCGCACCGTTGGCGCCCTGTACAAATTCATCCTTATGCTCGTCGTTGAATTTCTGCAGATATTTTTCAACAATCATCTGCAGATTGGCATCTATGGTGACATGTAGGGTATTTCCGTCCAGGGGCGCCTGGACCGTACGCTCCAGGTTCAGATCATCGTTAAGATAACCGTACTCCCTGCCGTTCACACCGCTCAGTGTGGCGTTATAAAATTCCTCCAGCCCATATTTTCCCTGTCCGTCAGTGGTGGTAAACCCGATCATGTCCGCCGCCAGGGAAGCATAAGGATACTCTCTTTTGTACTCTTCCTCGAACCAGACGCCCTGGATATTTCCCTTGTTCGTTTTTACCTCCGGACTGTCGTCCTCCCTTACGATCCTTGCCTCTATAAAACCACTGATCTGATCATAGGTCAGCCTTCTCAAGGGCACATACCAGGAGGAACTGGTATTTGTGGTCACATAGGCTCTGATCTCCTGCATGTTCAGGTCAAAATACTGCCCCAGCGCCGTCAGCGTGGGTTCCAGATAAGGCTTCTTGCCTCCCAGTTCCGTGTTCATCACCTTTGCATCGATGACCAGGTTGTAGACTTTCTCGCTGGTGGCAAGGATCGTGCCCCTGGAGTCCACAATGTCGCCTCTTCTGTAAGGGATCGTGGTGGAGTCATATCTCTGCTGGGACAAGATCTGCTTCTGATACTGGGTTCCGTTCTCCTTTGCTATCAGCACCAGCCTCACACTTAAACAGGCAAAAGCCAGCAGTACGAGAACAAACAGTACTACCAGCTTCTTTTGCATTTTGATTGAAAATTTTGTCTTATCCCTTTTTTTCACTCCGCACCTCTAATTGGAACTTTCCATTACCTTGCGCATATAGTCATCGCCTTCGCTGGTATAATTGTAGATCTGACCCTCTTCCGCGTATACCATCCCCAGTTCTCCGATAGCGATTCGCTTTACTTCCTCCAGATCGATGCTGCTCAGGATACGGTTGTAAGCCTCATCGTTGGAAAGGCGCAGGCTGCTCAGTTCACTGACCCTGGTGGCGTTCAATTTCGTCAGGTTGGTCAGTTCCGCCTGCAGCTGCACATAATTCACCAGGATCAGGCCTGCGGCCACCAGCGCTGCCGTCAGGAAAAGCACATATCCCATGCTCATGTGATGCGCTTTGTCACGGTTCTTGCGCACCTCATTCTGCACCGGCCTCTTCGGCGCCTCCTGTAACTGACGCTGAATATCCGCCTTTCGCACTGTGTTTCCATATACATATCCGCTGCGGTTTCCCCTGGCGGGTACGTTCGTCCTCTGTCCGTATGAACTTCTTCTGCTGCGGTTTCCGGTCTGACCCATGCTGCTTTCCTGCTTTCTGCTTAGTTGCTCTCGGACTATATCATTTACAGCCTCCGGCACATTATATTTCTTTTCAAAACCAATCTTCGCGTAATTCACGCTTTCCGTCATGCCGCCGCTGGCGGCACATACAATAGAATCAAAAGGCTGATTCTATTGTCAAGAACAATCAATGAA
>JAMPFQ010000036.1 GCA_023664345.1 Lachnospiraceae bacterium
CGACCATACCCGTGTTTAGCTCGCTGATCGCCCCCGTCACCGTGCCGTCCCCGATCTTGGATATATCAGTAGTCCCCAGACGCTTATACAGCCATCGGATGTTCTTGAACATCGTGGAGATCTTGCTCATGATGGAGCTGTGCTTTTCCCCACTCTTTAACAATGCTACATCCGTCCATGCCGACGGGGTGGTTGTATCGCTGCTCCCAAAGGTGATCGTACTATCCTTGCTGTCACCTGTTTTGTCCAGCTTCGTCCCCAGCAGGCTCTCCATCTCTTTCTGGCTGGCCTTGGTCCCGATGGCCTCTTCCAGCGCCCTGACCACATCCTTGTTCTCGCCCATGGCGCTGGCTATCTCCCCCAGGGTATCCAGCGTGGACGGCGCACCGTTGATCAGGTCCGCGATCTTCTGGTCAGCGTATCCGGTGGCCTGCTGGTACATGGCGTTCCACTCAGTCCTCTCCGTGTCCGATACAAGGCCTTTCCCATCTTCCCTGTCCACTTTTGTGGCCTGCAGCACCAGGTCGTTCTGGATCAGCTGCTTTGCGGCGGCATTGTCATTTTCCGCGTTGACAAGGTCATCCTCCTCGACCAGGGGAATGGCGTCCGCCCATACCGGGGCATCCGTTGTATAATCTTTCATTCCCTCACCTGTTCCTTTCTGTTAAAAAATATCATCCAGCACATATGTCTGTTCCACGTCATCATCCTTGCCCTTGCGCCGGAAGGCCTTTATACAGAGGATGTCCCCATCCTCGTCATACAGGCCTACCTCGCTGATCTCCGTCCCTGCAAGTTCCTTTTCCAGCAGGGTGCATTCATACCTGCAGGAAGTTTCATCCGGAAAGCTGTAGCCGTCGATCGGCTTCCGGTACAGTTCGCCTGCCAGGGTATCCTGTCCCTCTTTGGGGGAGAGGATATTCCCATCAGCATCCACACCCCCATTCCCAAATGCCATACCGACAATCCTGGGCAGGACGATCGCCCCGGCCCTGGCCTGCACCATCTTCCTCCTGGCGGCTTTTGTGATGACAACATTCTGGCTCTTGTCACTCATTCGATTACCTCCTTTCTCAACAGTGCGTTATACTTCGTGGTCCCGTCATGGTGCTTCTTCCCATTGTAGTACTGCATGTTCCTGCGGGTCTCCACTGTCAGGCCGCCAATCGTACTTTCCGATTCCCGGATCCTGTAGCGGAGGCGGAACATGGCGTCCATTTCATACCTCCGCTTCGCGTCATACCGTGTTGCCCCGTCATACCGTTTTGAGCCGTCATATGACCTGGACGGGAAAAATGATATTTTTAAATGTAAGGATACACTGATCAGCTTTATCCTGTTCAATATGGAACATTCCATGGCCAATATCATCCGGTCATTAAGTTTATACCTTAAATGTGCTGGCAGCCATTTGTTCAAAAAATCCCTTATATCACGCAGGTCAGGGACAACCGCTTCATTTCCGCTCAATACGATGCTGACCAGCAGCCTTTCCGCATCCCCCGTGGCCTTTACAGCTGCACCCGTCCTGGCTGACAGCCTGGCTTCCAGCCATGCTTCATTGACAAGCTCCTCGTGCAGCAGGGATGCCCGTCGGTACATATCATCAATGATCCCCTCCATTTCCGCTAGGATGATATCCTCCACAGTGAGGACATCGTGCATCTGCCGCATATTGCGTATCCGGTCCGGGAGCATATGGTTATCATTCAGGGACATCCACCCGTACCTCCTTCAGCGCAAAATAACGGTCATACCCAGCCGTGATGGATTCCTGCCTGCCATTGACTGTCAGTTCCTCCAGGAGGGATACTCCCTCCGACCTTTCGCTTATGATGCTGCTTATGGTATAGTAGTTCAGGGAGATTGCTCCTGTTTTAAAGGCAATGTCTGTAAAATGGGACTGCAGTCCCCTGAGGATATTTGCGTGCACCGTTTCTGTTGTGTACCCGGGCAGGAGCCTTACACGGCACAGGACCGTCACCTCGATCTCTTCTGCTGCGGATACGACCGGACTGGCTCCCACAGGGCGCTGCCCGTCTATGTATCCCTGGACGATCGCTACCTGCTCCGCTGACGGCGGTTTTGCCTCCGTTGTCAATATGGCAATGGAAACGAGCCCGGTCCCGTCACGGATGGCGTTTACCCTGGCATTCCCAACGATCCTCTTTCCTTCCGCGTCCGTGGCTTCTTTTGCCCATCTCACATAATGTTTCTCATTCCCGCTGGTACCCATATCGTCTTCCTTATCTGCCAAGGCAGACATCAGCGGGATGATCCTCATTGCATTGAACCGCGCCAGTTCTTCAGCTACAGCCTGCAGGTTATCCATGGAAAAACTGCCCTCTATCCTGGTATCCTCGTTTTTCAAGGCTCCTTTCATCCTGTCCAGTATCCCTTCCGCGCTAAAATCCATTAAATCTTCACCTCCCTGATCGGCACCGGTATCTTATCCGTCCCATAAATGCTTGTACATTCAAACGTGACCGTCATTCCCATGGAAGTGGCCTCAAAGGAAAAATTATCCAGACGCTTTATGTATGGGTTCACCATCAGCGCCTCCACGATATACCTTTCCAGTTCCAGCTTCAGGACATCCATATCCATGGAACTGCCGACCAGCTGGTCCTGCCACTCTGTCCCGAAGCCAAAGGAATATGCCGTATAGTGGAAACGCTCCGTGGCCAGGGCTTTCAGGATCCATATACGGAGCGCCTCGTTCCCGGTGACCATATAGGTATTCCCTCCCTCATCCAGCAGGAGTTCATTCTTTTCAAAATCATAGGCATATTCTTTCAATGCGGGCAGGGTATCCGAGGCATCACTCCCAGTGGCATCCGTGTGATCGATAAAAGGGAATATGCTCATATCCTGACCGCCTTTCCCACAATGTAAAAAGAAGAGCCTGTCATGCATACCACCACAGTGTCCCCTTTCTTCAGCACATATTTCTCGTGGAACTCTTTCAGGAATCCATATGCTTCCTGTGTCTCAAACGGATCCTGGAACACTTTTTCCATCTTTTCCCCGCTGTCGGATGCTTCTACCATCAAAGCCGGATTGATGTATATGTTATTGTTTATGGATCGGTCGTGCATCCTGATGGCCAGCGGTTCCACGGACATGACATCTGCCATGCAGATCCCATCCACCCCGCCCGTGGCAGTTTCCGCTGGAGCACCCCGCCGGATCGCCTCCACCATTTTTATGATATTACTGTTAGTCCTCATCCGAGTGCCTCCTAAACATTGCTTCCAGCTTCTATCTCCTGCTCATCCATCAGGTTCTCGAAAGCAAGCACCAGGTCCATCTGCGCTTTTCCGCATGAAAAGGTATGCGCATCGCTTTCTATGTAAAACTGTCCGCAAAGCCCGGTATCCGTTTCCTGGACAATGATGGAATATCCCGATACCGCCCGGAAATCGTTTGGGACACCGGATACGCTTGCGGACGCCTCTGTCGTTGCCAGCATCTTCCGGGCTTCAGCTGTGGTATCCTCCCCATCATTCTGTTTCAGGACTTTCTGGACCAGCCCATATTTCCTGATGGAATCCGCATCCTCGATCACATTTACCACGTTATTGCTCTTATCTGTTATCAAAACCCGGTTGACAAGGCTTTGAAGGGTGCTTTTATAAGCAGCGGCTGTCAGGTTGTGGTCCCCGGTCAGCACTGCGCCGCAAAGCCTTCCCTTCTCTATCACGCTGACCTTGTTGATGTCTGTCATCAGCGGGATATATTTACTGCCGTTCTTCCTGGCCGCTGCCGTATATGCCATCATGATCGCGGCATAGGCTTTCTTCCCAAAACAGGGCATTGAAATGTGGATCCCCGTGGACGCCACTGATCCGGTTTCAATGCCAAGGCCTGCGCATATCTCCTGGACAATGGCCTCCGGCATCCCATCAAACAGCTGGTTCACATCAGAATTATTGAGGTAGAACATCAGGTCATATGCCAGGTAGGTCTCTACTTTTGAGGATGCTGACTTATCAATGTCAAAGATGATGCCCCCAAAAACATCTTTCCCGGTATCATCCTGCATGATGACCTCATCACCTTCATTGATGACCACTGTGGGGAAATTCCCGTCTTTTTTATTCTTTGCCATGGTGAACCTGAGCGTTCTCGCCACTTGTCTGGTATCACCGGACCAGGTAACAGTTTCTATCAGTTCGCTGATGTCTTTCCCCCTGGTGAGCAATTTCATAGACCATCACCTCACTGTTCGATCACGGTATGACGAATACATCACCCGGATATATCCAGTGTCCATTGTCCGAACCGGATCTGCCGTGCTTCTTTGCACTTGCTTCAATGGTTCCGCTGTTGGCACCGTAGATCTTTGTGCACTGGGCACCTGCGCCATAATATTGTTTTGAGATCCCCCAGAGGGTATCCCCGCTGACTACCGTATGCGTCCTGCCTCCGGTACTGGAGACGGGATCCGGCCTTGTCCTGACTCCCACCGTGTGCACTGCAGGTACATTCAATGTCCTATATTCGGAAAGGGATATTGTATAATAAACATCATCATCCCCCTCTTTCATGGAGTAGACCATTTCATCTATCAGCATTGCCAGGTTGATCTTCATGTCTGTGATGATCAGGCGGACAACCGCCTTTGATGTCTTCCACTCTTCCAGCATGGAAATGTACTGGACAGGCTCCTTGCCTGCATATTTGTAAAACGGCGATTTTACTGATGGAAAAAAGCTGGAAAGCTTGGTATATTTCAATCCCCGTTCCCCTTTCAGGTTTGCTTCCCCGATGTTCAACAGCGTGATCGCCTGGTTCAACTGCTTTTCCGTAAACTCGACCGTTGCCGGGTTGACCGGCAGTTCGATCACCTGCTCCCGGTTATTTGCACTCAGTTCGATTATCCGATTTTTCATAAGCGGCCTCCTAACCCATGTTCAAAGCTACTTCCAGCACTTTCTTTGCGACCCTGTCAGTTATGTCATCGATATCCTCATCATCCCTGACAGTGATCTGGTCCGCCAGTTTCTGGATGATCACCTGGGCGGCTCCTTTTGCTTTAGCCCCGCCCGGTTCACCCTGAACAGGATCCGTCCTGCCAGCCTGCCTGTCCCGCAGGATATCCAGTATCTCCTTTATCAGGTCAAGGATGCCAGGCAACGGTTCCGTATCCGCCCTGCCCGCATCCCCCGCAACAGGGAATGCCTGCTGGACCACCGCTGCAGTGGTTCCCTTCACTGCCCCCGACGTGCCAGGTACCACACTGGAAACGGACAGGCTTTCTTTAGCTGGCAGGATACGGGATCCCCTTGGCAGATCGACCAACTCAGGCCCTTTCTCACCCACCCAGGTCAGGCCGCCTTTCCAGTTATTATCGCCTGTAGCATTTGTGCCGATATCCACATCCGCTGCGCCTGATCCATTGATGGCATCGGCAACAGTCCCGAACCATCCTGCGATCTTGCTGAACGCGCTGCCGATGCCTTCCACTATCGGCTTCACGATCCCCCACACGCCCTCAATGACGGACTGGATCCCAGGGAAAATTTTCTGCACTACGCCGAACAGGATCTCAAACACGCTGATCGCGATATCGATCACAGGGGAAATGACTCCCCATACTGTACTGATCACATCACCGATCACGGGGGTCACTGCTCCGATCACTTCCTGGATGAATCCCATCCTCTCGCTGACAAACCCTATCACGCTGCCGACCTTTTCACTTATCCCGGAAAAAACTGTGCTGAACACAGGAGCCAGTTCCGTGACCACGGTCCCTATGCCGGAGACCAGACCGGCTATCACCGGGGCCGACTGTGCGATGATGTTTCCTATGGAAGCGACCACTGTCCCTATGACCGGGAGGATCGTTGGAAGCATGGTCTGCACCGTGGAAATGACACCTGTCAGCACCGGCAGGCAGGATGCAGCCACTGACTGGAACGTAGATGCCATGCTGTCCGCAAATGCAGCCAACTGTGGGATCATGGGGACAAAACTGCTGGCAAGCGTTCCGACCACGGACACCACATTGCGCACTCCGGATATGAACCCCGGGAATGCTGCCACCGCAGCATCAAATCCTCCCCCTATCACTGGAGCCAATGAGGGAAATGCATCCATCAACCCGTCTTTCAGGCTCTTTATGATGGCCGGTGCTTCTTTCTTTATCCTGGGCGCCGCTTTTTTGATCCCGGAACTGATTGCACCGGGCAATGCCCTGATCACATTCCCGATCATTGGCACGGCATTCCCGAACAGGAACGTGGCAGCGGAATCGACCACCTGCCCCATTGCTGTCTCCACATCCCCGCCGATCGCCAGGTTCCCCAGCAGGTTGGATACGGATGATCTCATGGCGGCAAAAGATCCACTGAACGTCTCGCTTGCTTCCTTTGCCGTTGTGCCGGTGATGTCCAGGCTTCCCTGGATCACATGGATCGCACTGTACACATCCGCCAGGCTGCTGATATCGTACTGCACTCCTGATATCTTCTGCGCGTCAGCCAACAGGCGCTGCATCTCTTCCTTAGTACCGCCATATCCCAGTTTCAGGTTGTCCAGCATGGTATAGTTCTGCTTAGCAAATCCGGAATACGCATTCTGGATGCTCTCCATGCTGGTCCCCATCTTGTTGGCATTGTCCGCCATATCAACGATCGCCATATCCGCCATGCCTGCCGCCCTGGCAGTATCGCCACCAAGGCTCTGTAACAGGCTTGCTGAGAATCCGGTCACGGTAGCCATATAGTCATTGGCTGATAACCCAGCTGTTGCAAATGCCTTATCCGCATTTGCTTTAACGATCCCGGAACTGTCCTTGAAAAGGGTCTCCACGCCCCCCATGTTCTGCTCAAGGTCAGCCCCGCTGCTCAATGCACCGCCCACAACCGCACTGAGTCCGGCACCAGCCACGCACACCGCAACAGTAACACCTTTGGCCAGGGTCCCCAGCATTTTCTTGATGGAGGATAACCCCGCCGTGGCCCCGTCCTTGAGCGCGATCACCGGCTTTGCTACCATGCTTCCGACAGACTTCACCTTTGAGCCTATGGTCCCCAGTGCCTTACTGGCCATATCCTTTGCCCTGATGACCGGGGACGCGATCTTCTTTCCTATGGATTTGACCGAATTGCTGACCTTGGTTATCTTTGCCGTGGCTTCGTCTTTCACACGGATGACAGGGGATATGGCTGTCTTGCCCAGCTGCCTTACCTTTCCGATCAGCCCGTTTGCCTTCTGGACAGATGCCGCCGTGTCTACTTTCGCGGTATAAGTCTTATCCCAGGCCGCTTTCAGTTCTTTCCTCGTTTTCACAACATCGGAGCGGAAAGCGGCCTGCTCACTCCGGATGTCTTTGAGGGTCGCAGTCACATTATCCCTGATACTGATGCTTCCCACAACACCCACTGAGACCGCCTCCTAACCTCCAAGGGCTTTCTTTCGTTCCTCCAGGGCCTCCAGCATGGAAGCAAGGTAAAAGCACTTCTCTTCCATGCCCAGGTCCAGCAGGTGCTCCAGTTTAAATCCCTTTTGAATGTAATAATGCAAGAAATAAGCTTCAGCGTCCCGGGCGATCAGTTTTTTAATTCGCTGACGACCGTCACTTTCTTATCTCCCGTTACCCCGGAAAGCTTCATGACCTCCATGGCGATCTGGGCAACCTCCTGCATGTCAAAAATATCAACGATATCCGTATATTCCCTGATCTCGCCCTGGTTTTTCAGTTCGACTGCCAGTTTTTTTAAGTCAGGCTCCACTACCGACAGGTATATCGCATATTTATCTGACCTGTTCGGATCCCCGGAATCCTCGATCTCAGTACACTCCACGATCTCCGGGTACAACAGGCTCTGGATCCTGATATCTTCATCCAGGCTGGGGATGTGCAGCGTTTCGTACTTCCTGGCCCTTTTCTCCTGAAGACGCTTCACCGCTTTTGCAGTAAAGGCCTGAAATATTGCTTCCTTATCCTTATCCACGTCCATACCTCCTGCCCGCCCTGGCGGGCTCCAACCAATATTTAAAAGGATTTGTCTCATACAGCTTCCTATGCAGTAATGGCATCCAGGTTCCTTAAGTCAGACGGGGTAAACCCGATGGAGACCTCTTCCTCTACGATCCCGCCCTTTTCCCAGTTGACCACGGGCAGCTCATTATGCCATACATTATCGCAGGACCAGCGCTCCACCTGACCGCCGACTGCATCCGGATCCTCCAGCTTTGCGATGACCTCTGCACGGACATCCCTGCCTTTCTGCCAGTTCTCCAAGATCTCCTTTGCCCTGGTGTATACCTTTTTGACCGTGTAAGACCCCTCACCTTTCAGGCCGGTCACCTTGCTGTCCACATCCAGGCCGATCTGCACGTCGTCACGGTTGGCGGTTACTTTCATATCGATCTTTGAGAACTCAAAGATCCTCTCGCCATTGATCCACAGTTCTCCCCATGTGCCGGTGAGGACCCGGTTTCCTCTGATCGTGTCAGCCATTCCACATACCTCCTACATGCTCACTCCCATGGTCAGATCCTCCATGGCGTTCACAAATTTGACATTGCTCCTTAAAAAAACTTTAGTCCCTGTATTGGCTTTCGCGATGGCGATATCATCCATCCCGCTGGTGTCGATACCTTTGCTTTCAAGGTAAGTGCGCTGCGCCTCCACATCGACCGTCACGGAATTATCGAAGGATCGGTCCAGTACGTTCCCCAGGAGCCCCTTATGGTATGCGCCGATGGCTGCCACAAGCCTCTGCTTTCCGTCATAGTCATTGATGATCCTGCCGACATAGTTTTCCTCGTATGTCTCCCGGATGTCATCCATATACAGGTCCATGCCCTCTACGATCTTGACAAAACGGACATCCTCCGTCTTTTCAGCAGTGAACGTGACCAGGCTGTTGACACCCCTCGCGATCTTGTACTTCTTTCCATCAAAAATGATGACCATTTCGCCCTCATCGATCCGGGCTGATGGGTCATCCGGTACCGCCGCCGAGGAAATGTCGTCCAGCACAAAGTACGTACTGCTCCGCGCCAGGGACAATCCCGCAAGGATCCCTGCGATCCTTGCACAGTATTCCGCAGCGGAATGTTTCCGCCCGGTGATCGTGGACGTGATGCCTTCCGTGGTAAAATTGATGATCCCCTCATGGTCGCCCCTGCAGTGGGGAAGGACAGCCTTATAGGTCTTCTTTTCGTCATTCCGGTACTGCTTGATCCATGCTGCGACCATGGGGACATCGGATGCCTCCAGCCCGGGGATGCAGAGATAATTCCACTTCAGGCCTTTCAGCTTTTTCAGGGATGCATCATGCCCCTCCGTTCCGGATGCCTGGCGGACGGCGATGACGCTGGAAGGCGCCCCGGCAAAGACCAGCTTCAGGTAGTTGTGATTCTGCTCGCTCCAGTGCTCAAAATCGATCTCATCCACCTTTTTATAGACTGTGACCTCCCTGCCGCCCTCCGTGCCATCCCTGAGGATGCACGCTACGATCCCCCTTGCGCTCCGCTCGATGGCGCTCATCGCTTTTCCGCTGAACACCATGGAAAAGCTCGGTAATCCCAATGCCATATCTTTCACTCTCCTTTTCGGACTGCCATTTCCAGTTCGCCCATCTCCCGGGACTCCGCAGGCATCTTCCTGGCCCATCGGAAAGAGAGGGTGAAGCTGCAGTGCAGCACATGGTCAGTCACCTTGTTGTTCATCACCGGGACCGTTACGTGACGATCCCCAAAAGAAAAAACAGGGCGGATCATCCCGTCCAGTTCTGCCGCTTTGATCAGATACGCGGTGTTGCTCTCATTTCTGTCGTGGTAGGCAACATCCACAAAAACCCCGATATCCGTAAAGTATTTATCTACCGTGCCATTGATGTTTGGAACGATCTCCAGGAAATAATAAGTTTCCTGCTCTTCCAGCCCATGTTCCTCATCCGTGGCCTTGACCTCCTCACAGAACACGTCGATCTCCGGATCCAGCCCTTTCAGCAACTGTATCAGGGCATCCTTGATCTGTATCAGTACAGTTTCCATCCGGTTCCTCCTCTATAGTTCATGCGTGCTGATGAAATCAGCCATCCACTGCCGGAGATAGCCCGGCAGCTTTTTCTGGAGCTCCTGCAGGGACAGTTCCATCATGTGCCTGCCCGGCACGATCCCTTTCCCGCCCCTTTTCCGGTGCCCGTATTCGACCGGCTCCGCGTATTCCACGTTGTTGTAGACTTCGATGTAATACTCAGAGCCCCGCTTCTGGACCGTGCCCACCTTCCACTCGTCCCTCAGATGGGAGGTTTTGACCGGGGTCAGCTCCTTGACGCGGTTCTGAAGTTTCGCCGCCTCATTAAGGACCATCTGCCGGAACTCCTCCGGATACTGGCTCTCTATGGCTTCGGTGAGCCTCTTCTCCCATTCGTCCAGGCCATCAAAAGTATAATCCGTGTCAGACAATGTCCTTCTCCAGCCGGATGGGGATATTGTTATGGGACGCGTGGCGGTCCGGAAAGCCCGCGACCGCCTCCATCCGCTTTCCAAGGCGGGTGACCACCAGGAAGTCATTTGCCCGGATATCGACCTCCGGCCTGGTAAAGAGGCAGAACGAAGTTTCCACCTTTGCGGTGGATTTGGACTGCTCCAGCTTTCCCCCCGTGTGGGTGGATAACGCGCATCCCACGTCCTCATAGACCTTTCTGCCATCCAGCCCGGAGCGGAAGACGCTCTCCCCATTCGGCAGCACATCCTTGAAAGCCCTGTAAACGGTCACGGTATCCTCATAGGTCGCTGCCAGGATATCCGCCTCAGTCATTCCTTTTATCTCCCGGCAGGCTCATCTTCTTGAAATGGTTCAGGGTTTTCTGGTGATCTTTCATGAAATCCACCGTGAGCTGCGCTTTCGCGCTGCTATCGCGGTACGAGATGGCCGTATCGCCACGATCGACACTGGCCACCTCTTTCCCGCTTTCCACCGCCTGGTCGGCTCTCAGCATGTCCTCCGCGATCTGGACCGCGGTGTTCATCAGCTGGTCCGGCAGGTCCCCGCGGTTGCAGTAGATCAAGATCTTATCGACCGCCCGGCCCACATACCGCCTGGCGCTCCTTTCCTGGTCATCCCGCATCTTCAGGTTGTCCATCAGTTCCGACACCATCCATTGTTCCTGCTTTTTTGTCATCGCCTGCAGCTCCCTCCCGGTCATTTTTCTTTTTTGGCGCTGGGGGCAGCATCCTTATTCTTTTTGACCGCTGCCTCCAGCTGTTCTTTTGTGCCAGCGAGTTCCGTTTCAAGGTACCCGATCCGGCCTTCCGCTTCTGTCAGCTGCTCTCTGACAGCGGACAGTTCCATCTCCAGCTCTCCCTTTCTGGCATCCGCGGCATCAATGGCCTTTCCGGCCCTGGCAAGCGCCTCTTTCAGCTGTGCCACTTCAGGATCCACAGACCGCGATGCCTTCCCATCCGTCCGGACAAAGCCTTTGCTTTCCAGTTCTGCCGCCCTGTCCTCAGAGTCAACCTTTTTTACCACATTCGCCCGCTTCAGTACGATCTCTCCCATATGCTTCTCCTTCCTTATCCCAGTTCTTCCCTTATGTTGGCAAAGCACTGCCTGATCTTATTGTCGGTGATCCAGAGGTCATGGAACCTGCGGTAATCCATCGCCCACGCCCTCGCTTTCTGGTTGGTCTCCGGGTCAAAGATCCGCATCTTGTCCGTCTTGGATACCGCGACGGGGGCAGTCCGGGGCGTGATGATCCAGTTGATGCTCCTGCTGGCATCAGTCGGGACGAAGCCTCCGCTCTCCTGCCCTGCAGTCTTTCCATCCCTGAAGAGGTATTCTGTCTTCATGCGGTCCGAACCGACAGGGATGAGCGGGTATATCCCATCCAGGCTCCTGATCTTCAGCGTCACATCTCCCTGCTTGAAATCCGTGACATCCAGCTTTTTGGACGTCTTTTCGCTCATGGAGAGGATCGCTGATGTCATGCGGTCAATGGTGATGACTAACGGCGTGTTCTCGCCCACGATGTCCTGGACAGCTGCTATGTCATAATACAGTTTCTGCAGGATCGTGGCCTCTTCAGGCGTATAGCCGCCGGACGCCCTTTTCTTTGCGATACAGGATGCCGCGATCGTGCTGTAACGGTACGCATCGACCTCCGGTATCACCTTTTCCCTCTGGAACTCTCCCATCACGGAGGAGGCCGTCAGTGCGTAGTTCGTTTCATCCACGTCATTTTCATCAAAGCTGAAGGAACGGCCCCTGTCCTGTGTCATGGTCTTTGTTTCATACTTAAAATCAATGCCCCCTTCCACAAAGCCGTTCTTCCTGTCATAATCCGCCATCCCATCCAGCGCAAAACTCGGTATCTTCACTTCACGCCCGCCCTGGTACCTGACCAGTTTGCTGTTTACCTCCATCCATCCGCTCGTAGCCTGTTCTACGGCAGCTTTATCCAGTTCGCTCTGGATGATGGCCGCCGTCTGGATCGTGTTCATAGCCATTTCCTTGTCCTCCTGTCCTTATAATCCTCTGATGTTCCGTGCGATCTGATCCCTCAACAGGTTCTCGGAAGACGCTGCGCCTCCCAGCCCTTCCGGGGTCTTCCCCTTCAGCCTGGTCTGGACCGCGCCCGCCAGGCTTTCCTTAAAGATCCCTGTGGTGTTCTTCAATGTTTCCTCCATGCGCTCCCTGCTGGAATAATCGAGCACATCAGCCAGTCCAGCCGGGATCCCCTCTTTTTCCAGTACCCTGGCTGCATCCTCGCGGAGCTCTTTCCTGAGCAGCTGCCTCTTGAGATCCTCGATCTCAGAATCTTTTTTCCGCTGTTCCTCCGCTGCCCTCTGGTCGGGGGGGAGCCTCTTCATCCTCTCCGCTTCTGCCGCGTCATCTTCCCACTGTTTCCGCGCCGCCTCTATGGCCGCGTCCAGATCAGCCTGGGTAAATGCCTTTTCGCCGACATCCGCGGCATCGTCCGCCCTGGCGTCTTCCTTTGCCGCTCCTTCCGTTCCGGATCCCCCGCCAAAAAGCCCATTGATGAACTTCTGGAGGGCAGTCACTTTCTCCTGCGCGGGCGCGGCTGCCTGCTGTGCCTGTGTTTCTGCTGCGGCTGCCTGCACGTCCTGTCCAGTGCCCAGCGTGGTGGTCATTTCTTCCATTTCCTACCTCCTGCATAAATCTTTGTATGACAAGAACACCCTCCAAACGCTGTTTAAAAGGTGTCCATATCCATATTTGTGCAATGAAATAAGCACCCCTGGGTGCCTATTTTATACCGTGTTTCTTTTTTAACTTTTTTAATTCCCTGTCAAACCACAGGGTAACCTCCCTTGATTCCTTATCTTCCGCCCTGCCGTCCAGCCCGGGATAGCGCGGCCTTGGATCATCTTCATGTTTTCGGGAGATCTCCTCCCGTTTCCGGCAGGCTTCTTTTATCAGCTCCTGCCCTTCCTTCTCATATGCCTCCCGCGCCGCCCTGTCGTTCCTGCCTTTCATACTCAAATCCATACTTCTCAGCCAACCTCCTCACGTAAAAATCATACTCGTCCATGTCCGCGTCCGCCACCCCGGACAGGACTTCTGCCATGAACGCCGCATAATGCTCACCCTTATATGCATGTTCCAGAGCAGCATAGTCCGCATAGGATGTATCTGCCAGCCTCCGGATGCGGTAGGCAAACCTGTCATCAACCCCGACCAGTTCACGGAGCTTGTATTCCATGAACAGGCTGATATCATTGACGCTGAAGGAATAGTGCGTTTCTGATGCAGGATGGTTATGCGTCATATACGCTCCCGACAGCTCATCCTGCAGGTCAAAATCGGGGTAGACTGCCCCCAGGATCCCCTGACAGTGGAAAATGCTTCCGTCCCTGGTGATGCACACTGCATTCTCCTTTTTATGATCTCCCGCGATCTGTTCAGTATATCTGCTTAACCTGGATTGTACCAGATGGGTGTCGTGTACGTCAATGCGCTCCAGAAATTTCTTTTCTTCATGGTCCGCGACGCCATCTGCCGGATTCCCGACAGATGCCCGCATGCCCCCATCCTTTACATAACGCTTCTTCCATTCCTCAAACTTCGGGTTGTCCTTCAGCGGGTTGACGCCATCCCTGACCTGGAACAGGTCCTCTTTTACTTTGGCCAGGATGGTGCATTTACAGTTTGGGTGCATCGGGGGCAGGTTCACGCCCGCCTCCGCCTCGTCCAGACGGAAGGCATGGCCGTTGACTGCCGCGCAGATGTCACATCCGCCGCCAAGGTATGTATATTCCTCAATGCCCATCTCCCGGTAGGAGGCCAGTTCGCCCTGGCTGGCGAAATACTTGCTCTCCGTCCTGACAAGCCTTTCAGCTGCATACCGCCCCCTGCCCATCACGCCATCTATCTCTTTCACCATCTTCTGGACACTGGCCCCGCTCATGAACCCCAGCGTGATCTCCCTTCTGGCAAGGGCCGCCAGTCTGTCCGTATTTTCCCACAGCGCCTGGGAATAGGTTTTCCCGGACCAGGGATGCTCAAGGATGCGCCGCAGGAGCTTTTCATCGACCTTTCCCACCTGGAACCCGACCTTCAGCACGGACTGTACATCATAGCAGCTGCGGTAATAGTTCGTTTTGAACATATCCCCCAGCAGGCCCGTCAGCGTCTTTTCCGTTTCCCCGGAGAGCGTGATCATCGCCCTGTAAATGTTGGAGAGCAGCTGCTCCTTCCGGCTAATCTGCGCCTTGGCGGCCAGGGTGTTCAGCTCCAGGAGCGTCCGGGAATCTCCCTGTGCCTCCTGGACATATGCCTCTATGCCCTTCCGCCACCGGCTGTATTCGTTCCCGGTCAGCAGCCTGGAGGCCTCCGCATTCGTCAGCCCGTTCTCACCGGCATATTTCTGCCACATGGCATTGATCTCCAGTTCCAGCTGGTTGGCAGTCTCATCATACAGCTCCATGATGTCCCGCGCATAACCATCCTCCAGCCGCGCGTTATCCAGGACACGCTGCTTTGCCCTCTCGATCCACTCATTCCTCTCCCTCTGGCCCACCTGTCACCTCCTCCGCTCCTGCGGCCCGGAACGCCTTGGCAAGATTCTCATACACCCCGAACTCTTCCTTATCCTTATTCTTTTCTTCCTCCAGCCGCTCCAGCTCGTCCTGGACATTCTCCACCGAGGGGATCATCTGCAGCCTTGTCTCCCTTGACAGGTCATCGGACAGCATGGTGACGATCTCCGCGATCTCCTTATCGTTCTGGGGCTTGTTCCTCCTAAACTTTATATCCATGTCCCTGTAATCAAAGCTGTCCCCCATGATGGAAAGGATGTTTGTGATCAACTCGATCCGGCGCTGCAGCCCCCTCTTGAACTTGCGCTCCTTGATGGCGCACAGCTGCTCCAGGCTCCACAGCTTATAGGATATGGCCACCCCGGAGAGGTTCCCGCCAAAGGCTTCGTCACAGAGGTGGGGCACGTTCGCCATGGTATGGATATCTTCCCGGAGCCGGTTCTTGTAGTTTTCCAGCGCGGTATCATCGACCTTTTTCAGCAGCCAGTCCACATCGCCGCCGTCCTCCAGGACGATGGCCCCTTGTTCCTTCATCCTCTTCACGTCATCCTCGCTCACGTCCCCCAGCCGGAGCACTTTCAGGATCGCGTCATCGTTGTACTGGAAATAATTGGCGGTATTGCTCTGCACCCTGTTGTATGCGTCGATCATGGTGATGACGCCCTCATAGTCGCCGATGCGCTCCTCATTGTTGATATATTCCACGAACGGGACATCCTGCCAGTAATGCTCCTGCACCGCCTCCAGGTTCAGGACGCCGCCGCCCACGGAGCGGAACCGCATCACCATGTGAGCGTTCCAGAATTCCACTTTCTGGATTTCATTCCTGTTTTTGTCCCTGGAGATGATCCTCCTGATAAAGGCCATCGGCTCTGAAAAACCGCTGTCCGTTTCATAGATCATGATGCCCTGTCCTGGGGGGATCCGTGCGAGCCTGATCCGCGCGTCCTCATCCAGATAGAGCATCTCGAAGCAGCTGCCGCTGATGCTGCAGTTCTTTGCCAGCTCCATGTTGTGGTCCTGCTCATCATTGTAGTCAAAGATATCCTGGATGGCCTCCAGGAACCCTTCATCCCTCGAGCCATAGATCACCGGCTGGCCAAGGAAATAACCTGTGGCCGTGTCGGTGATGTATCGCGCCATGTTATTGACCAGCCGGTTGTTCGGGTCCGCGCCGCTCCTTTTCCTTTCATACAGGATCTGGTGCTTTCCCACATAATAATCATGGAGCTTTCCGTATTTCATGTCCGTGGTGTTCTCATCGATGATGTCCCTGATGTCCTGTTCCGTCAGGCTCTCAATGGATCCCCTGTCCATGTAGATCACTGGCATCCCCGCCACCTCCTATAATCCGATCGATTTTTTGTCCAGTATCCGGAACTTCCTGGTCTTCTTCGCGAGCGTCCGGCAGCCTTCCAGGGCATCCGGGCCGTCGTCATGGGCTCCCATGGGGAAATGCTCCAGCTGCTCCATCAGGCGCTTATGCCGCCTGCTGAACTTGATGTAATGGTTCTTTATGTCCGGCTGCATCGTCTGGATCCGCATGGCCTTGTCGCTGGTCTGGGGGACCTCCTCGATGGGCAGGTATAATCCTGCCCTGGCCGACGCCTTGGCCAGCTCCTCTTTCAAAAACCACTGGAACTGCACCGTCTCCGCGCCGAACTTCTTATATCCGCGCCCAAAGTCCCTGCGCAGCCATCTCTCCTTTTCCAGCACATCCTCGATGATCTTATCCGGGTGCCGCCTCTCGATATCCGCGTCCATGACATACATGTATCCTGTCACCTTGTGCCTTGCCATGGTGATGATCGCGGAAAAATCACTGTGCTTCGTCTTTCCCAGGGACGGATCCACGAAGCCGAAGAAAAGGTAGTCCCTGCTCCTGAGATCCACCTCCGCCTCATTGTAATACTCGAACCATTCCGGGTTGAACATGCAGTCATCCGGGTTGATCGGCTCATTCTGTTCCTCGGAGTTGAACGAGGCCTCCCCGTCAGTCACCCTCATGACCATCAGGTCATAATAGGAGAGCTTCTCTTCCCAGAGGACCTCCGTCCCCTCCAGCATCCTTGCCTTGTTTTTTTCAAAGAAAGCCCTTGCATCCTGCTCATGGGCATCATTTGAAAGGTCCGTGAAGATATCCTCCCAGGCTTTCCAGAGGCCGTCCTCCTTGGAGAAGGAAATGACCGCACGGTACTTGATGGCGCGGTATCCCGGATTCTTCAGCGTCTTTGCCAGCAGGCTGTCATAATGCAGCAGCGTCCCGATATAGATGATGTCGGTATAATCGTCACCGGCTTTTGAAACGGCTTTCAAAAACCAGCTTTCCAGCTTCGCGCGCTGTTCCGGCGTCCGCACGTTCTCATCATTCTCGATGTCATCCAGGACCAGCAGGTCCGGCCTCCAGTTCCTGTGCTTCCTGCCCCTGATCTTCTTCCCGGAACCGATCGCCTCCACCTTGATGTTCGTGCTGGTGACCAGCACGTTGCTGCGCCA
This sequence comes from Lachnospiraceae bacterium, assembly GCA_023664345.1. Classification (GTDB taxonomy): domain Bacteria; phylum Bacillota; class Clostridia; order Lachnospirales; family Lachnospiraceae; genus Acetatifactor. The sequence goes on from JAMPFQ010000036.1 coordinate 17,524, forward strand.
GACCTTTCCCACAAGGTTCCCGAAGTCCTCCCGGAGCGCCTCATTTTCCTCGAGTTCCACCCGGATGTTCTCCAGGAAGCCCTCCGCCTGGTCCGAGCTGTCGGAAATGATGACCGGGTAATGCTTGTATCCATATACCATGGAGTGGATCGTGCCCTTGAAGGTCAGGCTGGTGGACTTTGCATGGCCGCGGGGGGCAGCCACCACCCGCTTCACGCCGGGCATGCGGCTGATCTTCCCGGCCTGTGCCTGGGTGTCCGGGATCTCACCTTTCAGGACCCCTTTCTGCCAGATATCGTCCAGTTCCCGGTGGAACTCCGGTGACGGCCTGGAAAAGTAATGCGGGAAATATGCCCGCCCGAAAAACTCCAGGTCCAGCGCCCCGAGCCGCTGCCGGATCCCACCTTTCCCGGTGGCAGGGAACCCTGCCTCATGATCTTTCCGGATGCGCACCCTTTCCGGGAGATCATCTTTATATAAAAAGGTTTTTAAAAGGCTCTCCAGATCGTTCAGGGCGTCATCCTTTCCATCGTAGAAGATCCTGCTCTCCGCCTCCGTCATGGCCCCCAGCAGTTCCCTGATGCTGCCGTTTTTTCCTTTCCTCACTCTCTCCACCTTCCTGTCCCCGAAATGTCATGCCCACATGAGCCCCGGATCCCGCATTTGCACCCCTCCGTGGTGATTTATGCCTCCGCTGGCCATTCGGACGTTTTTGAAAGGGTTCTGCGCTGTTTTGAAAGGGGTACAGCGGGCATGAGGAAAAGGAAACCGGCGGGAACGGTCCGTATGGCCGGGCTTTGCCACCCGGCCAGGACCATTCCCTGCCCAGTTTCCTTTTCCTGTGTCCACTGTCCTCCTGCACCGGGACGGATCGACCGTGTGCCGTCATACAGTTTCTTTTATGCCTGGCGCCTGCCCCTGGGTTTCCCCCGGGGCAGCACCGCTGGCCATATCCATGGATCCGGCGGGATCGCTTTCCAGTTCGATGCTCAGCCGGACTTCTTTCTTTTCCCCGCAGATGGTGATCTCGAAAGCTGCCTTCCGGTTCCGCCTGTCCACCCTGGTGATCCTGTTCTCAAAATTTGAGAGGACGCCGTCCACCACTTCCAGGCTGCCATCCCCGCCGATCCTGACCACGGTGGGCCGGATCGGCGCATTGTCCTTTCCGGTCAGGAGCCGGATCCATTCAGCCTCCAGCCAGGAAAGCGTTGACGGGCCGCTGCCGTCCCCCAGGAACCGGACCACTCCCGGAAGGTTCCTTACCTTATAATAATTATCCGCATTGTAATCCATCTCCAGGAACACATAACCGCCAAAAAGGATGTATCCTTTCCTGGTCCATGTGCCCCCGCTCCGGATCAGCCTGTCCTCTTTCGGGACCAGGGCCCTGACCCCCTGCCTGTTCAATGCCGCAGCAGTCTCATCTTCCCTGCCCGCCATGACCTGGACCACATACCACATGCCCGTCACCCTCCAGTCCCTCTTCCTTCTTTTTTGTGAGGAATGCGCTCACCTGCCTGTACAGTTCCGGGTTTTCTTTCGCCATGGCCTCGAACACCAGGCTCCTCACTGCCTCCAGCCCGGTCTCATAATCGCCACGGTTCTGCAGGTCTATCCGTTTCTTGTATGCACCGGCACGGATCAGCGCGTTGGTCTGCCTGATCAGTCTGTCCACGGGGATCTCTCTCAGCTGCTCCCCGTCCAGGTTCGTCAGCGCGTTCAGCACATGGTGGCTCGCCAGCCGGATCAATGCCTCCGAGGTGTCCAGGTCCGGATACCGGTTCATCTCATCCATCAGCATGGAGAAATTGCTCTGTGCCACGTTGATCATCTCCACCGTGGCAAGGTATTTCCTTGCATAGGTGCAGACCGCCATCTGTGACATCTCTTCCCCGTTTTCCTTAAGGAACGCGACGATCTCCCTGTAAGTGCACCCTGTCAGGAGCATCTGCTCCACGGTGTCCTTCAATCCCGGGGGCAGCCTGTCCACCTTGCCGGTGCTGCGTCTTCTCTCTTTTTGTGTCATGTTCAATCACCAAGATCGACCATATTGTCTTCCAGCCCTCCGCCAAGGAGCCGGATTCCCTTGCCTGTCACTCTGGCCTCTAAAGTCTGGTAATCAAAATCTGCAAGACCCGCATCTGCATGGGTCTTGATATCCCGCAGATGGATATATCCTTCCTCATGGAGAAAATTAACACTGTCAATGAATTCCTGCCTCTCAATAGCTTCGTAGCTGACTGCTTTTTCAACGCTGCGCAAGGGATTATATTTCTCCCGGAGCAGATTGATAGTAGAAAGTACTCTGCCATTGTTCATCATGAAATCTCCTGCACGAAGTTTTCTTTTTTCAGCTTCTCTGCTCATTTCTGTATCCCTCCCATTTTTATCATCATATCTAACATCTGATCCAGTTTTCTGTCCATCTTGTTTATCTCCCGGATAAAATCATCCTTGGTCAGGAAATCCGCCCGGATCTGCTTGATATCGACACGGCACTCGTCAAAATCTTTCCGGTGCATTTCTTTCGGCGTGTAATCATCCCGGATCTGCCGGATATCTTTCTCCAGCCTGTCCACGTTCTTTTCCAGGTCCGCCCTGGTAACTGCCGTACTCTCCAGCTGCTGGATGCTGCCTGCCAGTCTGTCCACATGGTTCATGGTCCGCTTCAGGAAATATGTGATAACTCCGATACCCAGCGTGATCGCTGTTGTGATGATCCATTCGCTCATTCTGCCGCCTCCTGAAATAATAAAAAAAGATACACCCGTGTGTTTAGCACAAGTGTATCTTTTTTTTCTAAACTCGTACACATAAAGTACTTTATTATTTTTGTTATAAAAAATCCTCCAGGTTCATCTGTCCGTCTATCGGTTTCCGCCTGATCTCCGCCGCCTTCTCACTCACTATATTTCTGATCCAGACCTCTGTCAATCCATATTTGACTGCCAGCTGTGCGTAATTGCTGCCGTCAAACTCCTGCTTGATATTCTCATCCCGCTCAATGCGCCTGACGATCTCCTCCGCCTTGGCGATATAGATGCTTGTCCCTCCGAACTTCCTTGTGAGTTTCAGGTAATTATCTGCCCCGATGGCTTCAGCGATCTGCTTCTGTTCTTCCCTCAGGTCATCCAGTCCCAATGTCATCCCGTACACCTTTACCTTTCTTCCCCGCACTGGCAACATAATTCTTCAGGATCTCAATAAGCCTGTTCCCCTGTGTGGAGGACATCCAGGCAAAAGGATCCCTCGCCACGGCATCCATCCCGGTCTCCTTCCTGATGATCCCGCAGAGCCTGTCACCCAGGGCAGCGCTGTTTGGTTCTGCATCATATTTTTTCAGTTCGTACATCAGCGCCCATATCTTTTTCTGCTGCCCGCTGGTCACGCCGCCCGACCTCCCGGGATGTTCCCCCGGCTTCCTGCGGGAGGGAGCCGGAGGGGCGGCTTTTCCCTGCAGCCCCTCCAGCCGTGCTATCACCGCAGCCGCCTCCGCATATGTCAGGTTTTTTACGGAATCCTTTCCCGCCACGCCGCCGACCAGCACATGGAGTCCGTCCTCCCCGGATCCGGGATCCACGATGCCGAGCGCGTGGCCCATGGCATAGATCTTCCTGATCTGGAACTGCTGTATGGTCCCCATGCGCCCCTCCCCCCTCATTCCTTTTCTTCTGCCTCTACCGTGACCTTGATGCCCTCGTCCACGACCACGGCGGCATTGATGATGTCGATGGCCTCCTGCGGCGTCCCGCCCCATCCCGCCGACTTCAGTACCTGGAGCATCCATTCCCAGTTGACCACCTCCGACACAAGGTAGGCCCAGTCGCTGGCTTCCTGCTCCGGGAGCCCGGCCAGCCTCATCAGGCTTTCCGTATCCTTTTCGTACCTGCCCTTCAGTTTTTTCCGGAGCGTGGCACGGAGCTTCTCGTCCCCCGTGATGGCCCGGATGGTCTCTTCCAGGGTGCCTTCCGTATACTTGCCGAGATAGGCGATGGAAAAGAGGCGCTTTGCCGGGGCCAGCAGGGAATAGCCCGTCTTCTCCGTGACAAAATCCCTGTAGACAGTGTTCAGCAGCTTCCGCACCATCTCCATGGAAACAGGTTTTACCGTCTCACTGTTGCTGACCACGACCCTGCTGTTGCTGCTGCCCCAGTACTCCACGGTCTTTTTCTTGGTGTCCCTCAGGTCATCCGTGGCAAGGTTCTCGAACCATGCCTTGATGGCGTCCATCTCAGCCTGGATGCGTTCCTTTTCCGCCGTGAGCTCCACCAGCCGGTCCGCCCTGGATTTTATCTCCGTCCTTTCCACCGTCATCCGAACACCTCCCTGATCTTCCCGGCACAGTCCCTGCAGATCTCCATGCCGCAGGCCTCCGCCACATCCTCCACGGATCCACAGAAATGGCATGCAGGGACATGCTTCACTATGTGGAGTCCTGATCCCTCCACGGACACATCCACGGGCACCCCGGGCAGGATGCCCGTTTCCTGGCGCATCCGCCTCGGGATCGTGAGCCCGCCGCCTTTCGTTATCTTTTTGCTCGTCTGCATCTTGTTCCTCCTCTCCCACTCTGCATTCGCATGGGCTTGTGACCATCACCCTGGCGGGCGGCTGCATTAGGAGGGGCAGGGCGCCCCTCATGCATCAGGCTCATCCGGTGCCCCCGTGTCGGGCATCCTGACCGATATGCTGCATCCCGGCTGGCGCATGACCAGCGTTTTCTTTTTCAGGCCCTCATGGTATCCCTTCATGTATGCCGCATTGTTGTTTTCAGCGGCCTGCTGCTGCATCCCGGCATACCATCCTGAAAGCGCTGCCACGATGATGATCAGCACCACGAGCGCCGCGCCTGCCATCCCTGTCCCCAGGCCGAACACCACCGTGGCTGACAGGGCCGTCAGGACGGCCCCCACTGCTGCACCTGATACCAGGGCGATGCTGTTTCCCTTGTTCCCGTATCCCTTCATATCCCAGCTTCCCTCCTATATGAACCTTATTCCCATCGTGTTCGCCATCTTCTCCAGCCCGTCGAAGGAGATGTCCTCATTGTTGACCGCGTTGTTGAACACGCTGACCATGCCCCGGATGCCCCATTTGCTGTGGCTGACGCTTAAGAGGTAATCGATCTCCTTCTGCATCCCCTTTTCCCGCAGCACCGGGAAGAACGCCTCCACATCCTCCCTCCGGATGTCCGACGTGCGGAACCGCCCGTGGAGCCTGGTCCGGTTGAACTGCTGGGCGAAGATCGCCTCCTGCTTTCCCAGCATCTTGTTGTAGACCTCCACGTTCCCGATCAGGACGATGCCGATGCCGGGCTTCCCGGTAAGGATGTCCTCGTCCACCCAGCCCCTGATCTCCTCCAGCGTGAGGAACTTCAGGTTCTGCGCCTCGTCGATGATGATCACCTTGTCCGTCTCCTTCAGCTTCTCCTGGATGGACACCGACAGGTCCTCCGTCCGCTGGTTCTCCGGCAGCTTCAGGACCTTTGCGACCATCTTCAGCAGGCTCCTGGTGGACCCGGTGCTGGGCGTCGCCTTCACATAGACCGTCGTGGAGGGGTTATCCTGCAGGAACTTTGCCGCCGCCCTGGTCTTGCCGATCCCGGCGTCCCCGTCGATGACCACGATCCCCTTCTCCAGCTGGCAGTACCTGATCAGCTTGTACGCCTCCTCGGAGATGGCCGTCGGTATGTACCCGGCTGCTGCCCTTGCCCTGAAAGGCTCCGCTCTCTGCGCGTTCTCCGACCTTTCCTTCTGGATCTGGAAGAATTCCCGGAGCTTGTTCTCCACCGCCGCGATGTCGCCCTTGTCGTACAGGCTGCGGCGGTACTGGCTCAGTGTCGCCTGGCTGATCCCAAGGATCGGCGCTGCCTTGGCCTGGCTTAAACTCTCCTCCTTCAGGTACTGCTCCAGCCTTTCCTGTAATTCCCTGTCATACTGTTTTCCCATCATTTTCCTCCCCGCCCTTTGGCTGCATTTTTGTTCATCGTGTCAAGGTCAGCCCCGCCGACCACTTTTTTATATAGCGGCTCCTCGTCCGCCCTCCGCACCTCGATGACCGCAGGATCCGGCTTTCCCTGGTAGCTGGCCTTGTTGCGTTCCGCCTTCCGGAGCATGAGCTCCATGGCGGTGATCCTGTCCGCTTCGGCAAGGATGGCGTTCTCCCTGTATTCCTTTGCGATGCGTTTCGCACGCTTTGTAACGGCCACTGCGTTACTGACATCTTCCTTGCTGGCGTTGTAGGAGAGGACTGCCTCATTGTCCGTCGGCACTGTCATGATGTAGCGGTCTTCCAGGTCGTAGATCCTGACCTCGCTCAGGTCTTCCGGGTCATACCGGTAATAGACCTCCTTCCCCAGCATGAGCAGCACGAACTCATCATTCCAGTAATCAAAGCGTTCCCCGTTGATATCCAGATGCACGCCCCTTCTTGTGACCTTCTGCGGCCTGCTGCTCCGCATCATCATCAGGCGGAGGTCTTCCAGCTTTGCCGTCCGCTTTACGCTCATATACTCTTTATACACATCCATCTTGCACTTCCCCCGGTCGGCCTTTACAGCCCCGTTATAGGGCTCCATGTTGAAATACCATTTCAGCATGGCCTCCACGTATGCCTGGAACTCTTCATCCGTGTATACCTGCCCTTTCTTAAGGACATACTTCAGCCGCTCCGGCTTCTCCGTGACATTCCCCCCTGTGTAGGTCTGGAAGAGCCTTGAAAAATCGTTCTTGACATCAAGGAAACGTCTTTCGATGATCTTCGCCTTGGCATTCCGGACGATGGCGTTCGTCATGCTGATGCCGAGCCGCTTGAACACCCCCGGCGGCTCGAACGGCTCCACGCCATCCTTTGGCTTCTTTTTACGGTGCCCCAGGCCACCGATGTCAAGCGTCAGGAACTCGCGGCCGTTATCCACGTAGATGTTGTCCGGGATCCCATACTCTATGATCCCTTTCCTCAGGGCCGTCAGCGTGGCCTCCGAGCTCGGGCTGTCGGTGATGTGAAACCCGGTGAAGATGCCGCTCCGCGCGTCCAGGAACGCCGTCAGGTGCGGCCTGTGGAGTTTCCCGTCCTTGCCCCGGACCATCACGTCGAAGGTATGGTTGTCAGCAATCCACCATTCATTACTCTCGATATCCTCATAAATACGGCGGATATATGGCGCGCACCTGTCATCATACGCCTTCTGGCCCTCACGCCCCAGCACCTTGACGCCTTCAGGGACCTCGCTGCCCAGCCTCCGGTAAAAGGCGGAGTAGCTCGGGATCCTCGGGTAGAGGTCAGGCCGCATCTCCTGCGCCCAGAGCTTCGTGTATTCCAGGCACTTCATGATCGGGTACTGGCTCTGGTCAAGGTAATAATAGAGGAACGCCTGCCAGATGGTGTCGTCTATCGCGCTGGTCCCTTTCCTCCACTTCCCCCGCCTGTCCAGCAGGCCCTCCAGGTCATCCTCCCTGACCGCCCTCCATTTCCGGTACAGGATGTCCAGGGAGACGGCCCTGTCCGGGTACTCCAGCCCGCACAGGGCGACGAACTTCCTGTCCACCTCCGCCTTGCTGCCTGCCCCCGGCTTCATCCGGTACTGCTGCCACTGCTCCACCAGCCCGGTCCAGAAGTCGATCTCCCGGCGTTCACTTTCCGAGAAATGGTCCAGGCCCTTCTTCCCTGTTCCCGGATCCGGCTCCCCCACGCCCTCCGGAGGGTTCTCCAGGTTCATCCGGTACCATTTCTCCTGCAGTTCCTCATCCAGAGCCTCCAGCGGGACCATGTAAGTCTTCCGGTTCTTCCCGTTCAGGACTTCCTGCGCCGGGATTTTCTTTTCCTTAATAATGCGTTGGACATATTTAAAACTACATCCTTTGACTTCCGCCACCTGTTTTGCGGTAAGCATCTGTCCCATCCCATCACCACCTTACGGCCTGTCATCTTCAGATGCAGGAGGCCATCCCTACATGACGGAGCCGGAGCCCCGTTTCGACTGTACATTATGGTCTTTTTCTGATATGATCCTTATGGAAAGGAGGTGTGACCATGACCGATCTCGAAGCCCTGATCGAAGGCATATCAGAAAAACTTTATTTAAAAGAGCCGCTTTCCCAGGCGATCCTTCACTATCTGAATAAAAAGGATCCAGATGCCCATCACATAATACTGGATCATTTTGACCAGATCGTTGCCCGTGATGCCAAAAACATCATTGAAGAAGTCCTTGGGAATGAGGAGGCTGCCAAAGTAACCCTTTAGGGGCAGCCACAGGTAAATGTGGCGATCACGCTGCCATTATCCATATCTTCAACCCTGATCCCGTCAGGGGTGACCACCACATTTACCTTACATCCAAGGTATCTTAATTCAAGTTCCTCGTCCCAGTATTCCCTACCATTGACCATGATCCCCTTACGGGTCACTTTCTGCGGACATGCCCGTCCGGCAGGCCCCCTACCGGCATGAGCATGACCCGGAATTCCATACTTTTGTATAGCCCCCTGTATGTCCCCGGGGCGGTTTTTTTTTCCTGTTCCCCGTCCTGTTTGCGCCTGTCCCAGCTGTGTCAGCCTGCGGAAATATCCTAATAACCGTTCTTCCCTTCCCATATCTTCTCCTTTCAGCCTGTCATCTTCAGATGCAGGAGGCCATCCCTGCATGACAGGGCCGGAGCCCCGTTTCGACTGTATGCGCTTTAATGTATGTACTTCAGGACATCCCGCATCAGGGCAATCCCGCTGTCCCCGCCTACAGGCGCCTTCCTGACCCCACCCTCATAGTGGATGAGCACATACTCCCCGTCCAGCTCCATCCCGGTAATGCCGATCCCCGCCCTGGTCATCTTTACCGTTTCGAACAGCTTCTGCACCAGCTGCTCCTTTGTTGTCAGTCCATTCATCTGTCTTCCTCCTTCATCTGGGATTTACGCCCTCACAAAATGCCTCTGATAATATACTTTCACTGACGGCTGGCTGATCGGAAAGCCGTTCATGGTGCAGTATCTCGCTATCATGCTGAAATTTAATGCCTGTTGTTCCAGCATCTGGTCAAACATCTGATCCACCTGCAGCCGGATGTCCTCAGGGAATGTTTCGAGCTTGCATCCTGTTTTATAATTTTCCGTTTCCAGCTCAGCGGACCCGGCCATGACCACAGGAGCGGGACGTGCGGCCACCATGCCCTGTAAGACAGGGGTCAGCTGCCTGACAAGCTCCGTGCAGACCGCTACGGCAGTCTGCGTGATCAGCGTGGCCACATCAAACTGTCCGTAGCTCCCTGTTTTGCGGATTGACGGGAGTACCTCGCTGGTAACCCAGTGCTTGAACTTCTTTGCGGAAGGGAGTCTGCTGCCAAAAATAAGGGCGTATACTCCGGATTCGTTGATGATGGTCATGTTCTGATCTCCTGAGGGGGTGGTGATTCGCCACCCCCCTTTTTTATCCTCGCTATCCACATGAGATTTCAGAGCATTCTTGGTATCCCTATACCCTAACGCCATAGCCACATCTTTTCCGACAAACCACGGCTCGTCATTAACAGTAACTGACCGGATCCGTCCAAACTCCTGATTTTCAAATACCCTTAATTCATTCATACATTTATCCTTTCCGGTCTGTCATCTTCAGACACAGGCGACCATCCCTGTGTGACGGAGCGGACGCTCCGTTTCGACTATTTGAGAGTGAATACATCCTCCAGCTGGCATCCCAAGGCTACCGCGATCGCATATGCCCTGATAGGATGCACATAACTTGATTGGCCACTTTCAATCCTGAAAAGGGCATTTGTAGATAATCCCGCCTTTCTGGATAACCCGCATTTAGTCAATCCCATTTCTTCCCTGCGCCGTTTGATTTCTTCTCTTTTGGGTATGATCATCCCAACACCTCCTTTTATTGTGCAGTCGCACAAGTTATTTGTATTATAACTTTTACATTCGCACAAGTCAATAGATTTTTACATATTCCTTTTGCATTTGCACAAATCTGATGATATAATTTGCAAGACAAGGAGATAGTTTTATGAATAAAGAAACAAATACTCTTTCAATAAGAATAAAAGAACTCCGTAAATCAAAAGGTCTTACTCAAAAACAACTAGCTACTGCTATTAATGTCAGCTATAGTGCTATTGTTGGATATGAAAATGGGAGGCGGGAACCCAACTCAAAGGCAATGGCGGCACTGGAACGATATTTTCATGTAACAGGTGAATATCTCCGTGGTGAAACTAATACTATTGAGCCTACATATATATGGGAAGATACAGAAATAATGGATTCAGTCAAGGAAACTTTTCCCTCCCTGATCCAGAAGCTATTGAATTCTTTCAAACATGGATCCAGCGTAGAGCAAAAGATGCTTTTTGATATACTGGTGGAACTATGCCACATCTCTGGCATACAAAAAGATGATCCGGCCTTCCGGGCTGCTGCCTTTCAACTGATGCAGGAGAATTTCGTCCATACAACACGCTTTATTGATTTTTGTAAGCAGCTGCCCACATCATCCGATATAGAAATCAAGCGGCTTGAAAGTTTTAAGTTGTCCTGTTCTGAAGATTTTGATAAAGCATTGTCCGAGTTTCAACGATCATTGTTAGAGTGATTCCTTTAACATATCAACCTTCTGATCTGACGCATGATCCTTATCTGACTACCTTTTAAATATAAGGAAAGAACCGTTTCAGAAAGGGCAATTATATCCTCTGAAACGGTTCTTTTTGAGGTTGGTATTAACGGTTGGCATTAGACATTCTTTCAAAAAGGCTTTTCTAATCAGTTTTTAAACGGTCTTTCTAAAACTTTTTAAAAGGTGAAAATCGCATAAAATCAACACTTAAAAGCACTTTTTCTTTTTCCTTTCAAATTTTTTGAACATTTTTAAAACTTATTTTTTCGGGCTCACTTTTCTCGTCATTTTGTCCCTCAAAACTGCCATTTCGTTTTTCAGGTTGGTATTTAGTTCACATTAATTTTTCTAAGGGTATTTACGAAGTTGTAAGCCTGAAAAAGCCCCATTTCATGGGATTTCTCGCCGTGTAAGGGATCTTAAGGGTTTCTAAGGGTTCAAAGGTTGGCATTTTCTTAGTTTATACGAAAACTCACAAGAGGTATAAAGAGATCAGATATGGCAGCAATAAGGAAAAGGCGGTGAGAAAGTCCGTTAATTCCATTATCTGGACGCTGGCGCTGGTGCTTTACTTTATCATCAGTTTTGTTACCTATGCCTGGGAGGTCACATGGGTGATCTTCCCCATGGCGTTGTGTGCCCAATCTATCGTAAGGCTGATCTTCAGTCTCAGGGAAGAGGAAAATCATATATAGGAAAGGATGGAAACTATTATGAAAAGATTAAAGATCAGTCTGATCGCGGCGCTGTCTGTTGTGATCATCGGTCTTTGCGGGATACTGGCGTATGGCGTGGCAGGCGGAGATGCGTTCGGAAATGACATGCGGCAAAGTTACAGAAATGCACAGCTTGTATTGGAAGAGGAGATTCCTGCTGGCGGCATCGACAGTATTTCCATATTGTACGGTATGAACGATAACGACATTTATCTCTACGAAAGTGAAAAGGACACCATTATTGTCAGGGAATACGGCAGTTTGGAGATGAGTGAAAAGGAACTTTCCACGATAAAAGTGAATGGAAACAGACTTGAGGTAAGAGGCGCGAGAAGAAGTGATAGCAGTTCCGGTTTTCATCTGTTTTATTCCGGCGGGTTTTATAACAGGCATTATGCGGAAGTCTATCTGCCAAGGTCTTATCAGGGGGAACTTCTGCTGGAGACCTCCAGCGGGGAGATCGCTTCCGAAATGGATATTGTGTTGGGAAAAGACTGTTCTGTCTCCAGCAGCAGCGGGGATATCAGCTTTTCTTCTATAACAGCGGACAATGTGTCGGTGGATACTGCCAGCGGTTACGTTAAAATGGAAAATATCAATACAAATGAGGGATCTTCTGCAGGAGAAATCAGCGTCAGAACCAGCAGCGGGGATGTGAAGCTGGAGGAACTGACAGGCAGCACAGACATAGAGTGCAGCAGTGGAAACGTGACTGTCGAGACCATAATGGGAGATGCACAGGTCAGAACCAGCAGCGGGAATGTGGATATAAAGTCGCTCACAGGCGAGATGAAGACAGAAAGCAGCAGCGGATACCTGTCGATCGGAACACTGACGGGGAACGCGCAGTTTAAGACCACCAGTGGAGACATAGAGGTGCGGCATCTTGACGGAGATGTCCAGGCGATGACTGCCAGCGGCAATGTGCAGATACCGGAGGGAAGCGGCGACAGGGCCATATCTACCAGTTCGGGCGATATTATGGCAGAAGGCACGGAGGGCAGTTTCCAGATCAGTACGCAGAGCGGCTATGTGCGGATCGGACTGGAGAAAGGGGAAGGCCGTATAGAGACCAGCAGCGGAGATGTGCAGCTGAATCTGACGGAACTTACCGGAATGCTGAATGTGGATTGCAGCAGCGGTTACGTAGATATAAGGCTTGCCGACGAAAATGAATTTGAATTTACGGCCAGCACCAGCAGCGGAGATATCGTGACATTTTTTGACAAGAATCTTATATTTTCCTCCCGGAGGAATCATGCGCAGGGGACATATGGCGCCAATGAGCAGGGCAATCGGATCGAGATCCAGACCACCAGCGGAGATGTGCGGATATCTGAATATTGAGATCATGGGTTTGAAAGACCTTAAATTATGAAAAAACCAATTGACAAAGCCCCCATCCTTATGTATAATAACTTTTGCGTTGAAGATTACGATGTGTAACAGAATATTGGCAGTGACGTGATTCGGATATGGAGAAATACTCAAGAGGCCGAAGAGGCGCCCCTGCTAAGGGTGTAGGTCGGGCAACCGGCGCGAGGGTTCAAATCCCTCTTTCTCCGCTTAGACTGCCAGATGAGAAAGTCAGAAGTGCTGTGAAAGTACTTCTGATTTTTTGTGGAATACAGTTGACAAAATGCGCGAAAGTATGCTAATATAAAAGCCTACCGTTTGAAATAGAAAAAAATGGTGAAAAGATCAGAAAAAAACAGTTGACACAGCGGCCAGCCCATGGTATCATGATAA
>JAMPFQ010000037.1 GCA_023664345.1 Lachnospiraceae bacterium
CAACGGATAGCTTCTCCAGCTGCAAGACCCCTGTCGAAACCTTTACTACCCCGAAAGGTTCAAGTCTTTACCTGTTAAGTATATCGGATTAACCAGACGCTGTCAACAGCGCCGAACGTGTATTTTATTGAATTTTTTGTGAACTGCCGCCGGACTCTAGATTTTCTGCCTGAACTCCCTTTCCGCCTCCCTGCGCTGGTCTTTCCTCGCGATATCCCGGCGTTTGTCGTACAGCTTCTTGCCCCGCGCCAGCCCTACCTCTACTTTTACCTTTCCGTCGCTGAAATATACCTGCAGGGGCACAAGGGTGCAGCCTTTTTCCGCGACCTTTCCCGCCAGCTTGTTGATCTCGTATCTATGCATCAGCAGCTTTTTCACGCGCAGAGGATCCTTGTTGAAGATATTGCCTTTCTCATAGGGGCTGACATGCATCCCATAGACAAACACTTCGCCGTTCTCAATGCGGATGAAAGATTCCTTGATGCTGCATTTTCCCATGCGCATGGATTTTACTTCCGTGCCGTGCAGCGCCACGCCCGCCTCATATGTCTCGTCAATGAAGTAGTCGTGGTACGCCTTTTTATTATTGGCGATCAGCTTCTGCGATTCCTTTTTCGACGCCATGCTCTTACCCTCCTATGATCATGCCCCGTCTGCGGCGCGGCTCTATTCAATCTCAAAGTCAATGGTACGGTTGAACCTGTCACAGCCGTCCACACGCACTCTCACCGGCATCCCCAGCTTAAAGGTGCGCCCGGTGGCTTCCCCAACCATCTCGCACCTGCCCTCGTCATAAGAATAGTAATCCCCGGGAAGCTTGGATACATGCACCAGACCCTCCACTGTATTGGGCAGTTCCACATAGATGCCCCAGCTGGTGACACCGGATATCACGCCATCAAAGCACTCATCCATATGATCCTCCATGTATTCCACCTTTTTCAGCTTATCCGTCTCCCGCTCCGCCTCGTCGGCGCGCCGCTCCGTCTCGGAGGAATGCTTCGCCACCTCCGGCAGGATCTCCCGGTAGTGCTGCATTCTCGCTTCTCCCAGCCGCCCCCGCAGCTGCTCCTTGATGATGCGGTGGATCTGCAAATCGGGATACCGCCTGATGGGCGAGGTGAAATGACAGTAATACCTGCAGGCCAGGCCGAAATGCCCCGTACATTCTATGCTGTACTTTGCCTGTTTCATGCTGCGCAGCGCCAGCCTGCTGATCATGGGCTCCTCCGGCGTTCCCTCTATCTTTGCCAGGAGTTTCTGGATCTCCTTGGGATGGATCTCCTCGCTGCTCACTTTTGCCCTGGCTTTCCCGATGGATTTCATATAGTAGCCGAAATTATTGATGAAAGTGGACAGCTTTAAGATCTTATCCTCGTCCGGCACGTCATGGACACGGTACACAAAAGGCAGTTCCATCCAGTAAAAATGCTGCGCCACGGTCTCATTGGCCGCCAGCATGAAATCCTCTATGATATCCGTGGCCACATTCCTCTCATAAGGCCTGATATCAACAGGATGCCCCGCCTTGTCCAGGATGATCTTGCACTCCGGGAAGTCAAAGTCGATAGAACCCCGCTTCCTCCGCTTCTGTCTGAGCAGTGCGGACAATTCTTTCATCAGCAGGAACATGGGATAGAGGCCGGCATACTGCCTGTACCCCTCTTTCTCCACCAGTGTCCCGTCCTCCAGCATGGCCTTTACCTGGGTATAGGACATCCGTTTGTCCACCCGGATCACGGATTCACAGATCTCATGATCCGTGATCTCTCCCTGCCTGTCCACCGTCATCAGGCAGCTTAACGCAAGCCTGTCCTCCCCGGCGTTCAGGGAACAGATGCCGTTGGAGAGGGCATGGGGCAGCATGGGGATCACCCGGTCCACCAGATAGACGCTGGTCCCCCGCTTCCGGGCCTCCCTGTCCAGCGCGGAATTCTCCTGGACATAGTTGGTGACATCCGCGATATGGACGCCCAGATGGTATTTCTCACCATCAAAGGACAGGCTCACCGCATCGTCCAGATCCTTGGCGTCCTCCCCGTCGATGGTGACCATCTGCATTTCCCTCAGGTCACGCCGTCCCTCACAGTCCGCCGCGGAAACCTCCCTGGCGACCCGCTCTGCCTGATTCATGATCTTCTCGGAAAACTCCACGGGCAGTTCATACCCCCTGACAATGGACATGATATCCACGCCGGGATCGTTGAGATGGCCGAGGATCTCCACCACTTTTCCCTCCGGGCTTTTCCGGTCCGTGCCGTAGTCCGTGATCTCTGCCACCACCTTATGCCCGCTCACCGCTCCTTTGGAACGCTCTTTCGGGATAAAGATATCCTGTGCCAGCTTGCCGTTATCGGGTATGACAAAGCCGTAGTTTTCCCGGGTCTTATCGTAAGTGCCCACCACCTGGCTCATGCCCCTGGCAATGACCTTGACGACCTGTGCCTCCTGACGCTTTCCGGAATGGCCGGGAAGCAGAGTCACCTGGACCGTATCCTTATGGAACGCTCCGCCTGTCCTGTCCTCCGGGATGAACAGATCTTCTTCCCGCCCCTCGATCTCCACAAAGCCGAAACCTTTGGCATTGCTGATAAAGGTTCCCGTCAGCACACTGTCGTCGGATCTCATGTATTTTCCCTTTGCGGTCAGCGTCAGCTTCCCCTCGGCCAGCAGTTCGCCCAGCACCGCTTTCAGTTCCTCCCTGTCTTCCCTTGCGACCTGCAGGAATGAAGCCAGTTCCTTCTCCTTCATGGGGACGTAGAGGGGATCGTTTACCAGGTCACAGATCACTTTTTTTCTCTTATCTTTTTTATCCAAATTTAAAACCATGCCTTTCTGTCATGCGATCTCCGGTCATAGTTCAGGGCACACCTTGAAAACACTACGTGTTCGGCCCATTGCCCGCGGCTCTGGACTATGACAAAAAACACTCTCGTGACATTCACAAGAGTGTTTTCCGTATCTTATCTTAAAATACATTCAGATTCAGTATTGCCGCGACGACCATGAACAATACAGCCAGAACCTTGGTCAGCTTTACCAGAAGCCCTTCCATGGAGCGTCCCTTATTCTTGCCCCAGTAGGTTTCTGCCGCGCCGCCGATGGAACCTAAGCCCGCGGACTTGCCTTCCTGCATCAATACCAACACCGTGAGTGCCACACATATCAATATGAAAAATACTGTGATGACGATTCTCAATGCTCCCATTTCACACCTCCTAATGCCAAGCAGATATTATGTTACCATAAATGGTACAAAAAGGCAAGTACTTTTCATGCACTTATCTGTCAGATCGTAACAGTTCAGCCCATGCCTCCAGCATGTTCACGGGATCGTTAATGTCCGCAAACCTGCAGCCCCGGGCCAGATCGTAACTCCCCGCCTTTCTCGCGTTCAGGAACGCTTTCTGTTCCATGCTGTTGATGGTCATTTCAATGCCGATCTCCGCAAAGTCCTGCTGAAGCGCTTCCGCCACCGCGATATGTCCGGAAGCATTGTTGGTCAGATACTCGAAAGAGATGGGCGTCTCCGGGGAAAGCTTTCCGTTCTCAAACCTGTAACCGGCATACTCCAACAGCACGATAGCCTCCTCCACCGTGTCCCGGGACCACACGGGATCGAAGTAACCCTCTGCGGCCTCGTCAGGAAAAGTATAACCGGCATCATTGGCCCTGAACACACCTCCGTGTCCGTCCGCCATCCCCGCTGGGATCAGGGTATTGGCGGGCTTCTGCCCGGTCTGCCCGATATACTCGCAGATATAACCCCGATCCACCAGCAGCGCCAAAGCCCTTCTCATGGCGTCGGCCTGTGCCGCAGTCTTTCCCTCAAACAGTGGGCTGTCTACATTAAAGACGGCATAATAGGTTCCCTGCTGATCCACGATCCTGCATTCCTCATCCTCCAGCAGATCCCGGATCTCGTCCGCGGGAATCTCGTCGATAAAGTCAAGGCTGCCCGCCTTATATGCAGCATAAACAGCGGTCTCATCGTCACTGAGCATAAACTGCAGCGTCTCGACCTCCACCTCGTCCGCCCTGTGATAGTTCGGATTCTTCACATAGGTCAGGCTCTCGTCATGAACCCATGCGGCCAAAGTATAGGCGCCGTTTGTGACAAAGCCCGCCTCCTGCGCCCAGGCGCCGGGGTTGGTCTGCCAGTCAGACGCATTCTCCACCTCGGACTGCTTTATAGGAAAAAAGGCAGGAAACGCCAGCAGTTCGTTAAAATACGCGCAAGGAGCCGCCAATTCGATGGTCAGGGTCTGGACATCTCCCTCCACACCGGCTTCCGCCTTCAAGGAGCCATCGTCATTCCTCGCCACGATATCAAACAGATACCCCTGATCGGAATCTGTGGCCGGATCGATCACCCGGTTCCATGCGTAAATGAAGTCTTCCGCCCTCAGTGCGGAGCCGTCGGACCATTTCAGATCAGGACGCAGGGCGATCGTATAAGTCAGTCCGTCCACACTGACCTGCTCATCGGCCGCCAGGTCAGGGGCCACATTCCCGCTGCTGTCGTAAGTGTATAAACCTGCAAAACTGTTCACCGCAAGGCTCATGCCATCCACGGAACCAGTCAGCGCGGGATCCAGTCCGTCAGGTTCGCCGCCCAGGTTCAGCCGCAGGGTATCGCCGTAGGTTTCGGCAAACATCAAGTACTTGCAGCCGGACAGATTGGAATAGATGTTGGAAACATGACCTTTCTGCATGTAAACATCATTATAATAATAAATGGGAAGAACCGCCCCTGTGTTCATGAGCATATCTTCCGCCTGATGCATCAGCGCCTCACGGCGGGTCAGATTGGTTGTCGTCCTGATCTCATCGATCAAATGGTCATAGGATTCCCATTCCTGAGGATCCACCGTAAATACCTCCGCATAATCCGTGCCGGAAATCTGCCCATCAAACACCTGTTCATCGGATGCCTGCGAATCGGAATCCTGAACCTCCGAACCGGACGGGGCGTCTGTGCGATCGTCCCCGCTGCATCCGGCCAGGATACCAAATGACAATGCAAACGCCATGGAAACTGCAGTCGATTTCTTCATACTAACCCCCATGCGGATTTACCCGCATTGCATTTCTCACACTTTCAGTCGTGCCGCCTGCGGCGGAAGATACAATAGAACCAAAAAGCTGATTCTATTGTCAAGAACAATCCATGAACCGCCGCAAGACCGGAAGAATCGCTGCTCTTGCGATTCTTCTGTGTGAGAAAGGCTCGCTTTGCGAGCCGTAGAATTTCTTAGGCGGCGTCCCATGCCGAATGTAATTCGGCAGACGCCTTAGAAATTCTTCTCACACTTTGCCCGAGATCACAATCTTGTCAAAAGCAATATAAGGCAGTACGCCTGTGCCGTCCGCAACGGTCTCCCTGGAGATATCGATCACGTTCATCAGCATCTCCGCCAGATTCCCGCTGATCATAGTCTCGCTCACCGCGCCGACAATCTTCCCGTCCTCGATCAGGAAACTGTTCTTCGCCACGCCGGAAAATTCCCCATTGCTGCCCGGACGTCCTCCTGAGAAGCGTCCCACAATCAGTCCTTTTCTGATTCCCTTCAACAGTTCCTCATAAGGAGTTTCGCCGCCCTCGATCACGACGGAAAGAGAGGAATTTTTCGCACGGTCAAAACCGGACTTGTTCGCCACATACAGAGAGAGCATAAAAGATCTCAGCACACCGTCCCTGATCATGTCATAGTCTTCCTCCAGGAAACCGTCCGCCGTAACGTGATCCCTGTCCACCACGCGGGGATCGGAAGGCTTCAGGGCGATGGTCAGCCGTTCATCCGCCACCTTTTTGCCCAGTTTGTCCAGCCACAGGCTGGTCTTTTCCAGGATCGCGGCATCTCCCGCAAAATTGCTCAGGATACTGTAGAGGAACGAACCCAGGCTGTCGGGCGTCAGTATGACAGCGCCCTCGAATTTGCCCTCCAGGGGGATCGTCACAAGCTGAGCCTCCGCTTCTCTCATCTGAGCCTCAACGGTTCCCAGTTCCATAAAAGGAGTATCCAGGTTATCCGTCATGACACCCGTTCCAAAGAGCGACGTGGTCACATCCCCCTCATGCCCCGCAAAAGCCATGGAAACCATATAATTTCCCTTGAACACTTCGCATTCCGTACCGTTGGTGTTCCGGTAAAGGGTATGGATCTTCTTATGGGAAACCACCAGCTGGTTTATGAGGATTTTAGGATGGTTTTTCTCAATATTCGCCATCAGTTCCCTGGTACGCTCAAAGAGCCGCTCCATATCCGGCTCGTAGCCTCTGTCATGAAAACAATGTTCTCCCTGGTCGGGGGCAATGTCATAAACCGCATCCGCAACCCCCGATCCTGCGGCAGCAAGAGCGTCCGCAACCGCCCCCTCAATGGAAGCGTCGTCCAGCTTATTTGTGGCGACGGAGCCTTTCCTGTCCTGATGATATACCGTGAGAGTCAGTTCCTGGTCAAACAGGGTGCGGTACAGGGAAAATTCCCCGCTGTCCACGTTAAATTCCTGCGTCTCCGTCTCCGTTACCTGGAATCCCGCCTTGTCCACGCCATGTCTTTTTAAGGCGCCATTTACCCTGTCGCCTGTGATCTTGATATCTTCCATCTTAACGACCTCCTATCATAACCTTGCAGCGAAGCGCCGGGCCGCCCATGCCCACGGACATGGGCTGCTTTTTGCCGCAGGTGCCGTTGCCGGCCCAGATCACCTCATCCGAGATCATATCCACCGTTTTTAACATATCAAAGGCAACGCCGGAGATCGTGGTGTCAAGGATGGGACGGGCAAGCCTGCCCTTTTTGATCTCATATCCCATGGTGACGCCGAACATGAACTCACCCGTAAGATCTGCCTGGCCGTTGTTTGTGTTGGTCAGATAGTAACCGTCTTCCACCGACGCGATGATATCTTCCAGCTTATCCTTGCCAGGCAGCACGGTGGTATTTCTCATGCGGATCAGGGGTTCGTCCGAAAAATCCCAGGCCCGGGCGCAGCCCTGGGGCTTCATGCCGAAATGCTGTGCGCTCTCGCGGCTGTTCAGGTATCCTGTCAGGATCCCGTCCCTGATCAGGACTGCATCCTCCGCAGGCGTCCCCTCATCGTCCAGGAAAACGGGCAGGGGCGCGGGTTTCCCGAAAGCGGTATGGGCAAAGTCCACCAGGTTCACCAGCTCGGAGCCCACACGTTTCCCCAGGTTCGGCCCCGCCACGGAGCCACTCAGCACCAGGTCCGCCTCCACCGTATGTCCCACCGCCTCATGGGCCAGCATCCCGGACAGAAAACCGCCCAGGACCACCGTCTTATAACCGGCATCGGCATGAACGCCCTCCCGTTTGTGCATCAGTTCCTCATATAATTTATCGATTTCCGGATAAAGAAGCGCCGGATCGGAAAAGTTGTCCTCAAAGTTGCCGAAACCGCCTGCCGGGATCTCTAATTCCACAGGCACGCCCGAAACCGACTCCGCATTCAGGCTAATATAGATGTGCGCCCGAGGGGATGCGGTATGCCCGTCATAGCCGTCGGATGTGCAGATTACTTTTTCCATGGAGTCCACGCGCATCATAACAGTGCGGCTGGACAGCTTCGGATAGGTTTTCGCAATATAGGCATCCAGTTCCTGGCAAAACGCAAGATATCGCTTCTGCTCTGTGTCCGTGACCGCTTTATCAAGCGGTATCCGGCCTGCGGAAATGGCCGGAAAGGCTCCTTTATCCTTCTGCACATGCCTGTCCATGAACATGGCGTTTTCCGCCGCGGCTCTCAGGACGGTTTCCGCTGCGGAGGAAGAGCATTCCGCCATGGAAGAAAATCCGTACACACCGTTCTGGTACACCCTTGCGGAAACCCCCGATATCTCGGAGCGGCTGTTGGCCGTCAGGTTGCCCTGCGCCAATACGATACGTCTGTTACGGTTCTCCTGGGCCCGCAACTCCGTGTGCACGCCGTCTGTAAACAGCGGCTTTTTACCCGAAATAAAATCGTCAAGCATTCTTTTCCCTCCTGCTCTCTTTATTCACATATTGATCGCTCCATAGCAGCTTTGTAATATTTCCATACGCGATCTGTTGCGCCTCAGTTTCCGTAAAATCCATCTGATCCAGGATGTCGAAATACCGCTCATGGATATCCTCTGGCGGGCTGCTGCGGCTGCAGGGCCAGTCTGTGGCAAATAAAAGCCTGTTTACCGGAAAACTCCTGAGGATATCGTTGGTCTTTTCCACTCCATATTTCAGCACATAATCCGGAAGGATTGCGGAGATATCAAACCAGGCGTTTAAACTTACCGCGTCCTTCCACTGGAACGCGCCAAGGTGACACACGATTGCGATCAGGTCGGGGTGACGTTCCAGGACATTGGCGATCCTGTTGGGGGCGCATACATTTTTCCTCAAACGGTTCGGATAGCTGTGGAAAGCCACAGGAATCCTCCCCTGTTCCGCCATGGAGAGCACATCGTCATAATAGGAATCGTCGATCGCTATTCCCGTATTCGCAGCATGGATCTTGATCCCCTTAAAACAGGGGCGTTCCAGCGCTTTTTCACAGGCGGCTGCGGAAGCTGCAGGCGTGTTCCTTGTATCAATATCGGCAAACGCGGCGTAACGCCCCGGATGTGCCGCACAGATCCTTTCCAGGTTGCGGTGCACCGCCTCCACAGAGAAATCCATGGACAACAGGAACGGGTCATTGAACGTCATGATAACAGATCTTTCGATGCCATAACGATCCATGATCCGAAGCAGGTCATTCTCCCTCGCGCGGGAAAACTCATCGTCACTATCCGGATTCGCTTCCAAAACCTCTGCCGGAAGAATATGCACATGGGAATCGACTTTTCTGATTGTCCGCCAGTCTGCCATAAAATACTCCTTCATAGGAAAAGGCGTAAGCCATGTGTCACAGACTTGCGCCCTGTTCTGTTTCCTGTTTCGTTCTACTCTTTAATCTTATCAATCTCTGTAAGATCGATGCCGAAAGAGTTTAAAATAACCTTCAATTCCGTATAGCGGTCTTTCATCAATCTATAACCGGCTGAATCTTTATCCGTCGCCAGCATATATGTCTGCAGCCTGGAAAACTCTTCGATATTTTTCTGGATCATTTCTTTTTCCGTCATGTGCCCGCCTCCTGCATTTATGGAAATGATTATCCGATCGTCTGCCGCTGTACCTATACCGTACTTTCCGCTTTCAGTTTTTTCACCTCGTCAAGAGAGAGCCCGGAAATATTGGCGATCTCCTCCAGTGCATATTTCCCGGCTGTCAGCATACGAAGCGCCGCTTCTTTCATGCCCTCTTTGATACCCTCCTTGATACCCTCCTTTAAAGACTCATTTCTCATCTCTTCCATGATACGGCACATCTCGCTCACTCCTTTCGGATTCTCCTTTAGATACCTTGTCCGGTCCGCCATCAGTTCAAAATTCATATCATCCGCCAGGGTACAGTTAAAATCGTGCATGAGTTTTCCCAATTCAGATTCTCCACGATATTCCCCATTTACATAAAGGATATGTTCCCCATCTTCAAAAGATTTACCCGTAACAAGATTGATTCTTTCAATCGGATATACCGGCTCTCCCTCACCATAAAAATCTTTTTCGATGATAAAGATCGTATAGGTTTCCGGCAACTTTCTGAATTCCTGTCCCGAATGAAGATTCTCAATGTCCATCACGCTGGAATGATATCTTGCCCTGTACGGATCCGCTCCCTTATCCTGTCTTTGGACTTCCAGATCATATCTTTTCCCTGTTGAATCTGTTCCATATGCATCCAGGCAGACCGAGCGTGCCCCGGCCAGCCGTTTCATATCTTTCTGTGTTTCGCATCCGGTGATTATCAGATCCGGTTTACCTGTAATAATGCGCAATACAAATTCAGCCAATGGAATATTGTCCTTAAAGAGGCAGCGCATAAAATCATCATCAATTGGCCTCAAGTCACGCAGACGCTGTAAATCTTCCTGATGCTGCTGTTCTGTCACCGTCAAATTCTCAGCCCGCTTTCTCTTTCGTTTCTTATCTCCATGGTAGCATAAATTCCCCAGTCTTTCAAGCGGGAATCAGCTCACAGTTCCGTCACCGTCAGTCCTGCATCATTATAACAGACCCTGCCGTTCTCACTGTAGATAGAAAAAATCCCCTCTCCCGCCATTTTCTCCAGCGTCTCTTTCTCAAATGTATCCGCGATATAGACGGGGATTATCCGCAGCAGGATCGCGCTGCAGCCCGCCTCCCTGCCATAGCATGCCAGGCCGCTGCAGGCGCTCTTACAGAAGCCGTCCCTGGCATCCAGATAGGGTGTGCGTATCTCTCCGCTGGAATAGACGTAATAATATTGCTGTGCGCCATCCAAGGGATAGTCATGGAGGTAAACGATGCCGGAGGGGCCGCTGTACTGCACATTTGCCGCAGGATAGACCGTGGCATCCACCCTGTCGTAAAAGGTGTACGCATAGAGTTCCCCGCTCCCGTCCAGATTCCTGGTAAATCCGTCCACACTGGAGATACATCCTCTGAAGTAGCCCGCCGCAAGCATCTCCTCCGCCAGGTAGTCTATGATAAAGGCATTTTTCATCCAGTAAAAGTCAATAAAACTCTCGATCTCATTTTCCGCCGCAAAGGCCAGATACTCCTCCGCCACCCGCAGGCGGATCCGGTTCTCCCCCAGCAGCTCCAGGTCGATCATCCCCGCGTCATTGGCGAAGCCTGCCACGGCGGCATAATAATCCGCCACATCCTGATTCTCATAAGGATCATATTCCGCCGCCTGGTACTCCTCCGTACAGTGGAACAGACCGTTATACTGCTCATAGACAGGCGCCAGGTAAAGGCTTCTGTCTCCGGATTCCCGGATCAGGGAAAACGCCCGGTACAGAACCTCGTCTATCTCCATCTCCTCGTTGGGATGGCGGCTGATATCATACATGTTGTGGACATTCTCATATGCCACATCATTTGTGAATATCCTGAAAGCATATTCTGCGGCATCGGAATAACACGCGGTAAGCGCCTTATACTCCGCCGTGGCGGAAATATCGCCCTCCCCCAGGCAGTACAGGAACACAAAATCACCGCCGCAGTTTAATTCAGAAGAATCCGCTTTGATCTCACTCCATCCGACATCCTTCGACGACAGATTGGCCACGCTGTAAGCGATCAGAAGCGCCCCCACTACCAGAAACACGGCGGCCAGGACCAGCCGCAGCCGTTTGTGCTCCGTGGAAAGTTCAATTTTATTCACTGGTTTGGGATGAGGAAGATCCCTGCCCCTGCCCCTGCCTCCGGTTCTTGTTTCCCTCAAAATAAACCTCCTGTTCCAGACATAACGCACGGAAGTCCGCAAACCCCCGTGCGCCATATATTATCTTTATTTTACCAGAAGTTGACACAACGCTCTTCTGTGTCAACATTTTACCTTATAGGTAACTTCGCCTTGGCAGGGGAAGAATGCGAAGCATTCTTCGAAGTGTCCGATAGGACACTTTTTTACCGCAGCGCCAGCAAGATCAGCAGCAGGAAGATCAGAACAATCACACCCAGAGTGATCAGACCGGCAATGGCACCCTTCTTACACGCCTTGTAGTTGCGGATGTAATTGACGCGCCTGAAAAGGAACGCAGCGATCAGTCCGGGTATGGGCAGGAAGAAGGACAAAAGCTTATAGAGGAACGATCCCGTGTCATGCACGGGCGGAAGCTGGATCTCCTCCTCGGAGGCCGCCGTCTCCTGCACATTGCGCGTATCCGCATTGCCGGAGAAATCAATGGTGATGGACTTCACAGGTTCGCCCTTATCCCTGATGGCCTTATACTCCTCGATCTCTTTTTTGCTCCCGTATACATAATGGTCATGGCCGATGCACACAAGTTCCGGCTGCTCCTCGCTGTAATCATGCATGGAGGGATCGTAGGTAAAGAGCACCTTGTTCTTCTCCAGCTTCGGATCCGGGATCGGGATCGCCGAGATCAGGGAATGGGTGTAGGGATGCAGCGGGAAGTTGAACAGTTCCTCGGACTCCGCGATCTCCACGATCTTTCCCTTATAAATAACGCCGATACGGTCCGAGATGAACCGCACCACAGAGAGGTCATGAGCAATAAAGAGATAGGTGATCTCCTTTTCCTTCTGGAATTTCTTCATCAGGTTCAGCACCTGGGCGCGGATAGACACGTCCAGCGCGGAGATCGGCTCATCCGCCACCACCAGTTCCGGCTCCATGACCATGGCGCGGGCGATACCGATACGCTGACGCTGCCCGCCGGAAAACTCGTGGGGGTATCTGGTCAGATGCTCCGGCAGAAGCCCTACTTCATTTATCATCTTTTCCACCTTCTGCTGGCGATCCGCCTTGCTGGTGTAGAGATGGAAATTGTACAATCCCTCGGAAATGATATAATCCACGGTGGCCCTGTCGTTCAGGGAAGCCGCCGGATCCTGGAACACCATCTGGATATTCCGGATCACTTTGCGGTCCAGCGCATGGGGAATCTTGCCTGAGATGCGGACGCCCTTATACAGGATCTCGCCGCCCGCCAGGGGATTGACACGGATCACGGCCCGTCCCACAGTGGTCTTGCCCGATCCCGATTCCCCTACCAGGGAAAAAGTCTCTCCCTTGTAAATATCAAAGGAAACATTCTGCACGGCTTTGACCGCGTTATCCTTTTTTCCAAAGGTGATATCCACGTTCTTAACCGACAGCAGGATCTCCTTTCCGTTTTCATCCAGCGGTCCATGCTCAGGAAAAACGGTGGCGGAATTTTCTTTTGTTTTTGTATTCGAATTTGACACGATCACACCCCCTGTATATTGTATTCCTGCATGAGCCGTTCATGGAGATTACAGATTCCCGCGGGCTTCTCGATCTTCGGCGCGTCGGGGTCCAAAAGCCATGTCTTGGCAAAATGCGTATCGCTGACCTGGAACATGGGCGGTTCCAGCAAAGTATCTATTTTCATACAATAAGGATTCCGGGGCGCAAAAGCGTCTCCCACGATCTCATTGTAAAGGGACGGCGGCGTACCGGTGATGGAATACAGCTCCGTGTTACGCTCCGCCAGCTGGGGCAGTGAGGACAGCAGCGCCCAGGTATAGGGATGACGGGGATCGTAGAACACATCCTCCACCGTGCCCACCTCGATGATCTGCCCGCCGTACATCACCGCCACGCGGTCGGCAATATTGGCCACCACGCCAAGGTCATGGGTGATAAAGACGATGGTGTAGTTAAACTCTTTCTGCAGATCTTTGATCAGCTGTAAGATCTGCGCCTGCATGGTCACATCCAGCGCCGTGGTAGGCTCGTCGCAGATCAGGATCTTAGGCTGGCAGGAAAGGGCGATGGCGATAACGATCCTCTGGCGCATACCGCCCGAGTACTGGAAAGGGTAGTCGTCATAGCGGGCAACCGGATTGGGGATACCCACTTTCTGCATCAGGTCAAGAGCCTGCGTCCTTGCCTGTACCTCCGAGCAATTCTGGTGCTTTAAGATAATGGATGAGATCTGCTTTCCAATGGTGATGATGGGGTTTAAGGACGTCATGGGATCCTGGAATACGGTGGCGATCCTACGCCCGCGGATCTGCGCCCAGTCCTTGGGAAACTGTATGGAAGCCAGATCCACGATGCAGCTGCCCACCAGTTCGCTGGCCGTCTCGCTTACATAGATTACCCTGGGCGTGATGCCGTCGTAAATGCTGTTATGCTGGGCTTCATCCTTCCAGTCGATCCCCAGCCTCATGGCCTCTTTGAAAGCCTCCAGCAGTTTCTTCGTAACGCGCCTGCGGCGTGTGAAATCACCCCTGGCAACAGACAGATAGATCTCCTTTGCCAGCTTCTCGTTTCTGTCCATCGTATTCTTGGAAAGTTCCCCATGGGTCAGCTTCTCATATTTTTCCTTCAGTTCCGCCTCCCGCTTCGCATACTGCGCCTGATACGCCGTATCATGCTCGGCGGCTTCCTTGCGCTTGCGGATTGCTTCCTTATTGCGGTTCTCCAGTTCTTTGATCTGGGCGTCCAGTCTGGAGAGGGTCTCCTGCGCCGCCTTGATCTCCGCCTTATCCCTTGCATGATCCAGCGCCGTCTTACGGTTATAAACCTCCGTCCTCTCAAACCGCAGTTCCTTCAATTCCTTTTCCTGGGCCGCCTGCTCTTCTTCGCTGAGCATGGAACGATCCCTCTTCTCCGCCTGGAGGGCAAGCAGTTCCCGGTATACAGAAGCCCCCGGCTCCAGCTTCGAGAATTCATTCAGTTTATCTTTAAAAGAATCGATACTGCGGCGCGCCCCGTCATTCAAAGCCACATGCGTATCCGACAGTTCCTCGTCCCCAAAGATAATATGTCCCTTATCGATAAATCCGTTGGAATCCAGCATACCTGCAAAGGTCTTGGTGAAAACGGATTTGCCCGACCCGGATTCGCCCACGATGGCAATGGACTCATTCTCATAGATGTCAAGGGATATCCCGCGGATCGCTTTCAGGATCCGTCCCCGGACCCGGAACTTTACATCCAGGTCCCGGACAGACAACAATACTTTTCTATTATCCATACTAACCTCCATGATTCCGCTCTGCAGCGGATTCAATCTCTGTGCGCACTTAGTTGTACACTACTTCCCGTCATGCCGCCAGCGGCGGCACAAACAATTAGTGAACCTTCGCAAGACCGGAAGAATCGCTGCTCTTGCGATTCTTCAGTGTGAGATTAGAATTTCTTTGCGAAATGCCCTCTGGCATGAGCATTAGAAATTCTTCTCACACTTTACATATGTGTCCGGGGATCGGATGCATCGCCCAGATTCTGTCCCACCACATACAGCACGATCGTGATGATAGACACAATGGCTACGGGGCCCCAGAATTCCAACTCCCATCCCGGCGTCACCATGGCCGCCTCAGCCGCGTAGATCAGACGTCCCAGGGACATCTCGCTCATACCCATTCCGATGTAAGCCAGGAACACCTCGTAGGAAATATAGGAGGGCAGTTCCGTGGCAAGCAGCGTCACGATAACGGAAGTCATAAAGGGCAGGATATTTTTCAATGCAATCTTTACGGTCGGCGTGCCGAGACATCTGGACGCCAGGTTATATTCCCGGTCACGGATGATCAACACCTGGTTACGGATAAAATATGCAATCCCCAGCCACCCCACAATGGTAAGGGCAAACACCATGGTCCAGAACGTAGGGGAAAACAGCATGGAAAGCACCGAAATGATCAGGATCATGGGCACATTTCCGATGATGTTGTAAACCTCCATCATCACCATATCCACTTTCTTGGAAAATCCCCACACCGCTCCCAGCAGTACGCCGATCACCATATTGATGGCCGCACAGATGAACGCCAGGGAAATAGAGATCTGCGCCCCGTTCCATACCGCGTCAAAGGTAGGCTCGCCGGAGGCTCCTGAACCCAGGATCCACTTGATGCTGAAGCCAAAATGCTCCATGGCGCCCGCAGGGGACAGATGCTTTGCGTTGGAATCCAGCAGGTTGGCATAAGGATCATAATTCGTCACCGCAGGATAGATGTACGCAAAGGCGATCACAAACAACAGGAAACTCAATATCACAATATTTACTTTATTCCGGAAGAACACACGGAACACCGACTTCCAGTAGGAATACCGGGGAGCCGCTATCTTCTCCGACTCCGTATCGCTATGCTCCACCCGGCTGAACAACTCCTCACTCTTTAACCCGGTCTTACTCTTTAATTCCTCGTACATAATCACACCCCTTTGCCCGCTTTAGCGGGCGTCAATCCCAAGAAGAATGCCTGCCCAAAGCGAACAAGTTCGCTTTGGCATTCTTCCGGGTGAAGTTTTAGATTTTCTTAGGCGGCGTCCTCCAGACGCCTTAGAAAATCTCTTCACCCTGTTAGCGGCCTTTCGATGTAAATGAGATCCTCGGATCCACAGTGGTTATCAGGATATCCCCCAGGATGATGGATGTCACCGTCAGCAGCGCGTAGAACAGGGCAACGCCCACGATCACGCCGTTATCATATTTATTGATCGCCTGGGTCAGCAGATTACCTGCGCCGGGAACCGAGTACACGCGCTCCGTGATGATGGCTCCCGTCATGGCGGAAAGGATGCTTCCCGGAACACCATGGACAATGGGAATCACCGCATTCTTCCAGATATGCTTCGTGAAGATCTCCGTCTCACTCAAGCCGCCTGACCTGGCAAACTTCACATACTCGCTGTTCATCTGGTCGATCATGTAGCGCCGCATCCACTTCATCAGATTGGCGATGCTGGGCAGCGCCAGCGACACAATGGGCAGAACGAACATCAGCTTGCTGGTAGAATCCATATCAAACAGGGTCGGCAGTTTAAACACGCTTCCGCCGATGGCCTTAAACAGGAAAATATACGCCAGGGAAGGAACCGCTATGATGAATATGATATATAAAGTACCGATTTTATCCAAAAGGCCATTCTTGAACCGCGCCATCGCGATACCGATGGGAAGTCCCAGAATATAAGCCATTATAGTCGAAATAATGCCGATCACAAAGGAGAAGCCCATTTTGGACATGTTTCCCTTTCTGGTGATCGTATTCGTATAATCATCCGTAAACCGGGCAGCGTACATCTCGCTCACGGCAAGGGATCCCTCCGCATATTCCGCCGTGTGCAGATCATCAGCGCTCTCCTCCGTATGTCCCGTAGGATAGCTGACGGTACTCAGCACATAGGTGCCCTGGGATGTGGTCATGGTCTCAAACACATCCACGCCACGATTTACAGTGTAAGATTCACCCAGGTTCAGCGTCAGGAAATTCTGATGGAACCAGGGGAATTTATCATCGAAATACAAAAGATATTTGTGTTTTGTGCCGTTCCCGATGATGGCGGGCGAAAATTTATCCCCGCCGTAAAGCGGATCATGGAGCGTAAATGTCAGTCCCC
This sequence comes from Lachnospiraceae bacterium, assembly GCA_023664345.1. Lineage (GTDB taxonomy): Bacteria > Bacillota > Clostridia > Lachnospirales > Lachnospiraceae > Acetatifactor. The sequence goes on from JAMPFQ010000037.1 coordinate 16,938, forward strand.
GCTCTCCGATATCCGTGCTTTCCGGCACATAATGAATATGGTCGATGAAGAACATCCCTGTGAAATATGAGATCACACGGTCAAGCAAAGATCTTTCCCTGACCGCGAATACAGCCGCCTGCCCTCCGTCCTTCACCTGTCCGTTGCTCTTTTTATCCGCATCCAGACGCGTTACCGTGTAGCCCTGGGCCTCATATTCCTCCGTAAACCGCCTGATATATTCCGCTGCGGTCTCGGAATCCTTTTCCGGCGTCTGCCCTACGAGCGCCGCTGCAGGCCTCGTTTCCTCGTCCAGTTCCCCGCTCTGTACCAGACTTATGATATATTCGGAATAATTCACATAATCCACATAGCCGAACGCCTCATACCGGCTCTGTTCATAGGTTACCCGCCCGTTGCTCTGGGTCTTGGTGTAATTGCTGTCGCCTGCAAAGATATTTTCCCTGTTCATCAGCGAGTATACAAGCAGCATGATCAGAATTACTACGCAGACCGCAGAAAGTAAACCCTTTATAATTCGTTGCAGTATATATTTTGCCACGTTATCACCCTTCCTGAAATGCCCTCTTTCCATGAAATATTCCGGGAATATCCCGGGAGTATCCCGTATCCCGTTTTTTTATACAGGAAGTGCGGAGAAGTGAAACTCCTCCGCACCCCCATCAGTGCTTTCAATTTCCAGCTACACTTTAATGTATACCAATATTCTTGTTCATATAGCCGTAGGGCTGAATGGTATCAAGATAGGACTGTGCGTCACCATAGTCGGGACCCCAGCCGGAAGTACCAACGGTAATGTCGTAATTACCCTCTCTTCCCTCATTGATACGGTAATAACAATTGGTGTAAGCCGTAGACTCATCAAAGGGAATCAGGTTTACGATCACCTTTCCGCCCAGTACTTTCTCAATGGTCTGCTTGTAAACATTGATCCTGTTTGTAATACTCTCGCTGTAGGTAGCATAAGGCACATCGATATTGACAGGGTTCTCTGCGGAAACTTCCACGCCAACCTGCGCCAGTTCTGCTACAGCCGCGTCCATGTACGCCACCGCCTGATCCGGGTTGTACCAGCCGTCAAAGCCGTCGCCGGATCCTACGCCGCCGTCCGCCGTGGGATCCCATACCTTGATGGGAACACCGTCCGCATCCAGCTGTGCCTGCTCGATCTCGCCATAGTAGGTGCCTGCAGGGAAAGTAGTGCTCGTGCCGTTGATATCAACTGTCAGCTCATTCTCCAGTTTCAGGAATGTTCCGGGTGTATAGGAGTTCCTGAGGCTGGCATACTTCAGATCCTCGCCGGAGATCGTCGCATTATAAGCGCCGCGGTCAAATGCCATTGCCATGGCAGTACGGAAGTTCTGGTTGTTCAGCGCTTCCCTTGCCCTTGCCTTATCCTCGTCCGTCTGGGCGGAAACACCTACGCTGGTGTCATTATAGTTGGTCCAGGACTCACGTCCAAGATTTACCCAGCCGCAGTAGGTTGTGGCATTGTTGGTAGTGGTATAATGATACAGGTCAAAGTAGGTCGCAGTCTCTCCCTCAGGGCTCTCCTGCTGTGCCAGCACCAGGGAAGAAGGATTGAACGAACATGCAGCGCTGATATTAGCCTTTACATCGTTGTAATTACGGGTTGCATCGGAGCCGTCATTAAAGTAGATATTGATCTTCGGCGTATTTACCGCTTCCGCGTTCCAGTACTCGGGGTTCGCCGCGTAGCTGGTCACGTTCTTCTCGGTATAATTGGTCACCAGATAAGCGCCGCAGTACGCAATGTTGCTGGGGCTGGTGCCATAATTGCCGGGGGTATATTCCACGCCGTCTGCACCGAAAGTACCGCCCTGTGACTTATAGTAAGAACGGTTCAGGGGAGCAAAGCAGCCGTATCCCATCATGGTCAGGAATGCAGGGAAAGGAGCCTCCAGGGTATATTCCAGGGTATGGTCGTCCACAGCTTTCACGCCTACCTCTGCGAAGTCTGTGATCTCACCGTTGACCCAGGCATCATAATTCTTGATGCCGCAGCCATCGGTGCTGCTCATCAGATAACCCAGTTCATCATTGTTATCAGCCACGTGCTGCATGGAAGCAACCCAGTCGTCCGCTGTCACTTCGCCGATCACACGACCCTGCTGATCCACCCAGTTTACGCCGGGACGGATATGGAACGTATAGGTCAGGCCGTCTGCGGAAGCCTCATAGCTTTCAGCCAGAGCGGGCTGTAACTGATTCAATGCGTCATACTCCAGGAGTCCTGAATAAGTGCTGGAAATGAAGTAAGAATCGCTGGTCATACTGGTAGCGATCACGTCCCAGGTTACCAGCTCATAGCTGATCTCATAATTATATGTATCATTCAGGGTATAACCTTTCTCTTCCAGGAAAGCCTTTGCAGAAGCGAACCACTCATCCGCTGTTTCAGACCCCCCCCAAATGGAGATCAGCTCAGCCCTGTCCTCGGAGGTGATCAGTTCATTGGTAACCAGATAGGTATACCACTTGTACTCGTCAAGACCCCAGAGAACCGTAGAGCCGCTTCGGGGCACGATACGGGACATGGCATAGCTTCCGCCGTTGCCGTACACAGGCTGGAACACGCCGGACTCCAACAGCTTTGCCTCGGAAATAGCCATCAGGGCCATACGCATGTCGAGATCCACTACCTCCTCTTTCGCTGTCTGGTAGTACTCGTTGAATTCACCCAGATTAAAATCATAAAGGGTATCGGACTTGTCGTCATAGTCCATGGCGTCGATCGCCGCCCAGTCAGGTCCTACATATGCATCTTCCGTAGATCCTGAATTGTCAGTGCTTGCAGTGGACGCGGCGGCACTGTTGTCAGTGCTTGCCGGAGCACTGGATGATGCGTTGCTGCTGTCATCACCGCCGCAGGCTGTCATGCCAAGCACCATAGAAGCTGCCAGCATGGATGCCAGCAATTTTTGTACTTTGCACTTTTTCATAATTTCTTCTCCTCTCTATAGATTTCCGCACACTTTGACGCTTTATCATTGTAAACTGTTGAAATCAACAAAAAGGGATAGAATAATACCGTTATTCGCTCCCTCGAGAATACTTGTATACAATAAAGCATGTATGCAGACAGTGCATTAACATATTATAGTATAAATTAGGCGGCGGGGAATGTCAAGAATTTTCTTTTTGGAAAGTTCTGCAAAGAAAAGGTGCAAAGCCTTTATGACTTTACACCGGGTTTTACTGGCTGCTGTTTCATTGTAAAAATGCTACTCTTTGATCTCGTCAATGTCCGTGAGATTTACTCCTAACGAATTCAATACTGCTTTCATTGACTTGTAATCTTTTTTCAAGCCTTCATATGTTTCTGTCGCATTCTCTTTCTTCGCGTTTCTCATATGGGCCTGTACTCTTTGAAAATCATGCACTGTTCTTTCAACGATTTCTGCACTATTTGGCATATACTCACCTGCTTTCCGGATGCTATGGTTGACCTGTGTCTGCATTTATTATAACGATCCGGGGACAAGGTGTAAAGCCTAGATCTTCTTAAACGGCTCCATATACTGCGCCGCCCTCCCAAGCTCCTCCTCGATCCTAAGCAGCCTGTTATACTTGGCCACCCTGTCGCTCCTGCAGGGCGCTCCGGTCTTGATCTGCCCTGTGTTCCATGCCACCGCCAGGTCGGCGATGGTGGTATCCTCAGTCTCTCCCGACCGGTGGGACATCACCGCCTTATAACCGTTCTTGTGCGCCATCTCCACCGCCTCAAAGGCTTCCGTCAGCGTGCCGATCTGGTTCACTTTTACCAGGATCGCATTGGCCGTCTCCAGCTTGATGCCTGCGTCCAGGCGCTTGGTGTTGGTCACAAAGAGATCGTCCCCCACCAGCTGCACGCTGTCTCCCAGACGCTCGGTCAGCGCCTTCCAGCCGTCCCAATCCTCCTCGTCCAGTCCGTCCTCTATGGAAATGATGGGGAACTTTTCCACCAGATCCGCAAAATAATCGATCATATCCTTGGTGCTGCGGACGATCTCCTGGCCTTTTAAGCTGCTCTCGCCGGGGAAATGGTACATTCCCGTCTTTTCATTATAAAGTTCGCTGCTGGCGGCGTCCATGGCGATCTTGATATCCTGCCCCGGGGTGTAGCCGGAGGCTTCGATGGCATCCACCAGAAAGGTCAGCACGCTCTCCGCGTCCGGCAGGTCAGGCGCAAAGCCGCCCTCATCCCCCACTCCCGTGGACAGGCCCTTCTCCTGTAACAGTTTTTTCAGATTGTGATAGATCTCTGCGCAGATGCGCAGGCCGTCGGCAAAGGTCTCCGCCTGCACCGGCATGATCATGAACTCCTGGAAATCCACCGTATTGGCGGCATGTTTCCCGCCGTTTAAGATATTCATCATGGGCACCGGCAGCAGCCTGGGCCCCATGCCGCCCAGATAGCGGTATAAAGGCATGTTCAACGCATTGGCGGCGGCTTTGGCGCAGGCCATGGACACGGAGAGCATGGCGTTGGCTCCCAGATTGTCCTTATTGTCCGTGCCGTCCAGTTCCAAGAGCGTCCTGTCTATGGCGATCTGCTCCAGGGCGTTCCTGCCCAGGAGCGCCGATGCGATCTTTTCATTTACATTCTTTACGGCATGCTGCACGCCCAGGCCGAAATACCTCGTCTCGCCGTCCCGCAGTTCCACCGCCTCGAACTGTCCCGTGCTGGCGCCGGAGGGCACTGCGGCAAGCCCCTTATATTCCTGCCCGTTATCATGATCATGCACCGTGACTTCAGCCTCCACGGTGGGATTTCCCCTGGAATCCAGGATTTCTCTGGCGTGTACGGCTGTGATTTCCAACAAAGCAGACATAAAAAACCTCCTTGGGGATATACTTTTTGGTAAGTATATCCGCCATGGAGGTTTCTATGCATTTATTTAGTATTCTTTCCCCGCCAGGATCTCGCAGTAGTCCTTATAATTTTTCTCCAGCAGTGTGGGCGTGTCCAGCCCATAAGGGCATTTTGCCTTGCACTGGCCGCAGTGGAGGCAGTCCTCGATCTTTTTCATCTTCGCCCGGGCTTCCGGCGTCAGCTGCGCGGCGGAGGGCGACCTGCGGATCAGCAGGCTCATACGGGCACAGTTATTGATCTCGATTCCCACGGGGCAGGGCATACAGTAACCGCATCCCCGGCAGAAATCGCCCAGCAGTTCCTCCCTGTCACGTTTGATCACCGCCGCCAGTTCCTCCGTCATCACCGGGGGATTATCTATGTAGGATAAAAACTCGTCCAGTTCGCTCTCCCGCTGCACACCCCAGATGGGGAGCACGTTATCGTATTGGGCAAGGAACGCGTAGGCCGCCGCGGAATTGGTGATCAGGCCGCCGGACAGCGCTTTCATGGCGATGAAGCCCATCTCCGCCTCCTTACACTTCTGCACCAGCTGGATATCCTTCTTTGTGGCAAGATAGCAGAAAGGAAACTGCAGCGTCTCATACAGCCCGCTCTCCACCGCCTCGTGGGCCACGTTCAGCCGGTGGTTGGTGATGCCGATATGGCGGATCATGCCTTTCGCCTTCGCCTCCAGCATGGCCTCATACAGTCCCGTGCCGTCTCCCGGTTTCGGACAGAAAGCGGGATTGTGGAACTGATAGATGTCGATATAGTCTGTCCGCAGGTTGCGCAGAGACGTCTCCAGATCTTTCCAGAAACCTTCTGCGGCTGTGGCTCCCGTCTTGGTGGCAATATAGACTTTCTCCCGCATCCCGTCAAAGGCTTCCCCCAATTTCACCTCGCTGTCAGTATACCATCTGGCGGTGTCAAAAAATGTGACGCCGTTGTCATAAGCTTTCCGCAGCAGCTTCACCGCCTCTTCCCGGGAGATGCGCTGGATGGGCAGCGCCCCGAAAGAATTCTTCTCCACCGTGATGCCTGTTTTTCCCAATGTTACCTTTGCCATGCCGTTCATTCCTCCTATTCTAATTGCCACTTGTGGCAATTTGTTCCGATCTCTGCACTCCAGTCCCCCTTGGCGGGGAAGAAATTTCCATCTGCAAAACCGCAGCTGAAAATTTCTTCCATGTGCCACCCTTTGGCACATTGGACTTCCGTTCCGAGACTGTCTTTTTTTATCCCGCATCGCTTCTTCTTTTCCGAATACGAACGCAGTCTTCCGCTTTAAAACAATATCCTCCTCACTTCCACCCTGTCGATCAGAAGCTGCAGCAACAGCTGGGATTTGGTTCCTGCATCCCCTTCTCCCTGCGCAACTCCCAGGCTGTAAGTAGACGAAACTCCAGGCGAACTTCCCCTCTGTTCCGACTTGACGCCGATATATCCGGGCGCTGTTCCCTCATTTGCCGAGGCTTCCGCAAAAGATGCATGCTCCCATCTCAGATCCGTTCCATGCAGCGCAAGCATGGATTTTGAAAACAGCAGTCGTTTTGCTCCGGGCTTTAAAATAAATGCAAGAAGCACATTTGCGTATTCGTTCGATGCTATTTTACTGTATCTTTCCGCCTGGGCATACTCTCCGTAATGTTTTCCCAGTCTCGCAATCCTGCTCTTGAGACACCCCTCCGATGCTCTGCTTCCGGCATGTTCTCTGAAAGCCTTCTCCGCATCGGCCGCATCAGGGGAATTGAAAAACTTCAGGATCGAAAGCGCTTCTGTACCATTCATTCCCCTGAATATCACAAGCCGCTCCGTCTCCGTCTTTCCCATACGTTCCACTTTCTCCAGCACATTCTTCGCCAGATCGGCAAGACTCTCATGGCCTGTTCTGAGAACGGGCTCATCATTCTTAATCGCCCCGGAAAGTTTATCCCGTGTGGGCAGGGGAACCTGCCTGCTCTTTTCCGTGGCGTACATGGCCGGAAGTCTGTCCCGCATGGCAGGATCCGGCACGGAAGCTGGCATTTCGTCGAAGCAGCAAGCTTTATCCTTAAAAGCCTCCCGGAAATGCTCTTTCAGAGCCTCCAGAGGAAGCTGCCGCATTTTGAAATCCCCTTCGAACCGCATCTGTAATCTCAGGCAGCCCACAATACCATATTTGATCAATTCTTTCAGCTGTTCTCTCTTTTCCTTCTCTTCTTTCGTTAGATCTCCCTTTTCGCCAGCCTGCTTGATCATGGCCTTCAGCTGATCGATCATGGCGTTCAGATACTCGATCTGCCATTCCACTTCCTCGTATCGCTGCGCATCCGTCACTCCGTCATCCAGGCAGCCGCTTTTCAGGTCTCCCGCCCAGTCGGCCTCCGATACGGCAAACCTGCACTCCACAAGTGCCTGTACATCGCTGGCGCAGGATACATCATTCCCGGTAAACTGTGCAGGATCCTGTTTTGCCTGTTCCTGCACCCAACATGCTGCATGCCACAGCCAGTTACAGCACTCAGGATTCAGCGCACTGACAATTCTTTTCCTTTCTTCCTCTCCCAGAGAATGCAGATCCTGTAAGACACCTATGCTTTCATTCTCCTGCATGGAGGCCAACCTGCCATTCATTTCACGGCTCACCTCATTGATCAGTCTGGCGTCCCTGATATCTTTCATCCGTTTAAAAAAATCTCCTACCCAGTATATCCTGGCGGTATCCAGATCATTCCCCCTTTTCTCACGGAATTCCTCCAGAGATGCCCGACCGTGCTTCTGCTGGACCATATGACCCAATTCATGCCGCAGATGCCTCTCCTGTCCCGGGGCGATATACACATGATCTCCCCGGGTATTTGCCAGCGCCTGCATGGGTTCCGGATTGCGCGAATGATAATGAACCCGCACATCGTCAAAGGGCAGACCGCTTACCGCCTCATGCCGAACTTTCACGGCTTCAGAAATCCCCGTCCTGTTCCCTCCGCCGGAATTTCTCTTTGCCTGCTTCGTTCTTTTTTGCAAAAATGCCTGCTTTGCTTTATCCATGCTTACACCCTCATGCCTCATGCCGCCTGCGGCGGCACAAACCAATCCCACGGAACCTAATCGGTCCCACGGAACCTGATCAGTTCCGGGAAGAACGCCTGCCCAAAGCGAACTTGTTCGCTTGGCATTCTTCCGTGTGAGATTTAGAATTTCTCCGCGAAGCAGCCTTTGCTGCGAGCGGTTAGAAATTCTTCTCACACTTGTATCTGAAAAAGACCCTCCCGAAGGAGGATCTTCTGTTTTATTTCTTATCCCTGCGGAGCACCAGATGCTGGGGAAGGCCATTTACCATGAAAGGCTGATAATCTCCCTGGATCAGAGGCTCAATGTAATTGATGAACTCTTCCGTCACATAGTTGCCTTCCTTGTTGACCCACTCCCTGGGAACCAGCTTCTCATTGTTGGCAATGCGGTGCACATCGTAGATCCCCGCCGCGCTCATATAAGGATCGTCAGCGACTCTGTCGATGACTACCATCTTGCCGTTGTCGCCCTCGTCCGCAGCTTTCACAGCGGCGCCGCCTACCATGAACGCTTCATTGATATCCACGCGGGACGCCATATGGGATGCGCTTCTCTGCATGGTGGAAAACTCGATGCTCCTGGTCTTGCATCCGATCTCCGCGCTCAGGAAGTTCGCCAGATAGGAAGCCGTCCCCTGAAGCTGCTTATGACCGAACGCATCCACATAATCCGCGTTGCCGGACAGTTCGCAGACATACCTGCCGTCCTCCAGCTTGATACCCTCGGATACCGCGATCACAACGGACTCTTTCTTCTTCAGAAGTTCCTGTACTTTCTTCAGGAATCTGTCGATATCGAAAGGAATCTCGGGCAGATAGATCAGGTCGGGGCCGTCACACTCCTCTGTCTTGGCGAGCGCTGTGGCTCCTGTCAGCCATCCCGCGTTACGTCCCATGACCTCGATGATGGTGATCATCTCCTTATGGTATGCCAGTCCCAGCGCGTCACAGATCACCTCTTTGGTGGATGCCGCGATATACTTCGCCGCGCTTCCGAACCCGGGCGTATGGTCTGTCAGCGCCAGGTCGTTGTCGATGGTCTTGGGCACGCCCAGGAACTTCTGGGGATGTCCCTTGATGATCGCGTAATCGGACAGCTTCTTGATGGTATCCATGGAATCATTTCCGCCAATATAGATAAACGCTTCGATCTCCAGCTTATCCAGGATCTCGAATATCCTTTCATAGATCTCCAGATTTTCATGGATCTCAGGCAGCTTATAACGACAGGAACCCAGGAAAGCGGAAGGGGTTCTCTTCAACAGTTCGATGTCCATATCGGAATGGATCTGGGTGGACAGATCTACATACTGCTCGTCCAGCAGCCCCTGTATCCCATGGAGCATTCCATATACTTTATGGAAGCCTCTCTCAATGGCAGTCTTATAGACACCTGCCAGACTGGAGTTGATAACAGCGGTAGGACCCCCCGACTGCCCAACGATTATGTTACGTTTCTTTTCCAATTTAAATGCCTCCTTTGACTGATCTACATCATTTTCTTGCGCAAAAATCCGCTCGCATTCTACTATACCAAATTTTTCGCAGCTTGAACAGTCCTTTTTTGCATTAAAATCCGCTGACTCCGTGATCCGTCACATCCGCGACGCTTTGATAGGTAACGCCCCCATGATTTGCGGAACCGCCCAACACCCATACATTCTTGGTCTGCCCGTCCAGTTCCGAAAAACTCCAGGTCCGGCGGCTCCTGGCCACACAGTTGGGATCGTTGACCAGAAAGCCTGTCTTATCATACCCGTAGATCACGATGAAATGCCCCTCCGCCGTAAATTCCCCCGGCCCCATGGAGCAGATGAGCACGCTGCCCCGGTCCAGCGCCTCTTTCATAAGGTACTCCTCCGTCTGGCACTGGTACACGGATACGCCGTACTTTTCCGGCACATCCTGAAACAGCGCCCACGCCGTGCCCGTACCGGAGATATAGTAGCCGTTCTTCATGCTGTATTCCGCCATCCTGTCAGGTGTCAGGCTCTCATTCCCCGTCAGATAGAACAGCGCCATGGACAGGCATGTGGGGCCGCATCCCGCCAGGGCAATGCAGCTGCCATCGCCGTATTCCCCGTAGCCCCATCTGGGATCCCACTGTAAAAAGAGGGGATGCTCCTGCTCCATCTCACCCTCCGTCAGGCCGCCGGACACCTTTCCTGCATTATCCACATATCCCATCACAAAATCCGCCATTTCCGGGTTATTTGCCAGCGCTTCCAGCAGCTTATCGGGATACTTATCATGATCGTCCAGTATCTCCGCGATCCGCTCATCCTCTTTCGCCAGTTGGCTCAAACAGTCAAACACCTGTTCCATGGTGCGCTTCTGGGGCCTGTCCACATATTCCAGCCCGCACAGGTTGATATAATCCTGACCCGTCACGGTACTTCCCGCATAGGATGCATCCTGTCCCTCCGCAGCCTGAGAGGACGATCCTGTCCGTGCGCCGGAAGATGTCCCGTCCATCTCCCCCAGCCACTCTGCATCCCCCAGTCTCTCCATGGCCTCCAATGCCGTTTCCATGCGGTGCATCCGGAAATACATGCCCATCACAGCCGCCGCATTCAATGCCAGCGCGACACACAGAAAAAGGGCAAGCATCCCGAAACGCCGCTTCAGCATTTTCTGCTGCTGCAGAAGCTGCTGTTGCTGCTGGCGCAGAAGCTGTTCCCGCTCGTTCATCATCCTGCCGTTCCGGGGACGGGGCATCCCGCCGCTCTGTGTTCTGCGCTCCGGTGCGCCTGAAATGCGCCTTGCTCCATCCTCCCGCACAGGCCGCGGCCTGCCCTGCTGCCCCGGGTCTCTCTGCATATATTGTACGCTGTTGTTTCCCATGTCCTGTCTGTTTCCTTCCCTAAAATTGTTAGTATTATTTTCCACCGGACATGTATCACTTTTGTTAACTTTATATTAAGCTTTTTTGTTGTTTTTATTTCCTTTTCTACATATTTTCTCTTTTTTGGCACATCCTGATCATGAAAGGATGGTATGTGACAATGGATCTTGAACAAACAGTCTGCTATTGTATGTCCGTTACCGTCGGCATGATCAAGGACGCCGTTGACTCCGGCGCCAACACGCTGGAGGAGGTGCAGGGCATCACCCAGGCGGGAACCGTCTGCGGCTCCTGCCTGGAAGAAGTCAAGGGTCTTGTGGAGCGATTCGTCAGTGAACGGGACGGCAAATGAGTTGTCTGAATTGTCTGAATTTTCAAATCAATCTTGCAATCTTTTTCCCGTATGCTATAATAGGCATATGGGGATATAGCTCAGTTGGGAGAGCGATACGTTCGCAACGTATAGGTCACGAGTTCGAGTCTCGCTATCTCCACGTTTGGGATGCTCGCAAACCTTTTGACATCATTAGGTTTGCGGGTTTTTCTTTTTTATCTATTGACATATTTTTTCATTCTTCTGATGTGATCTTTGCAACAGGGTTTTTATAGCTTCTGCTCCTGAACAGCAGCATTCAATCGCTTCCCGACTCATGGCAGAAAAAACGGGAAGCCTGATCTTTCAAGCTTCCCAAAATTTAGCTCACTGCGGAAGATGGGACTTGAACCCACACGGCATTGCTGCCACAAGATCCTTAGTCTTGCTCGTCTGCCAGTTCCGACACTTCCGCAGAAAACCCCAGTAAATCATGAATTTATTTTTTGCCTGCGCAAGATATTTTTAAGTTTCTGCTCGTAAAACTACCCAATTTGGAGAAAGTAGTCTGACGAGTCGCTATTTAGTTCTTGAACAACTCTATTATCGCTAATCTTACGAGAAAAGTAAAGGATTTTTTAATGTTTGTATCAGAATAAAAGACAAAGGTTTTGGCAGAATAGATTCTGAGAAAAAACTTGATTCACAGACGGGGTTATGGTATCTTAAATTCATGACAAGTGAAACAGCTAAAAAAGGAAAGCAGGTGGATTCATGGCATACGCATTACAGAATGAAAAGACCGAAGATATAATCAATCGTGAAAAATTGCTTAAAATGCTTGACAGGGGTATTGACGATATGGAAGCCGGAAGA
>JAMPFQ010000038.1 GCA_023664345.1 Lachnospiraceae bacterium
CCAGCAGAGGCATATTCCGCGATGCTGCACTCGGTTTCCTGTTTCTTAATGAGCGGAACAAGATAAGCCCTTATGTTTTTTTCATCATCACACACCGCAATTTTTACCGTGTCTGCCACCTCCAGTCTTCGACTAACTTATCGGAAAAATCATGGGAATTTCTAATGCTTGCTTCGTGAATGGTCAATCTGGTGACGGGAATCGCAGATTCTTTCTTTTTTGATACAAAGAGATACAAATAGTCTGCCATTCTCCGCTCTCGTATATTACCTCTAACCTCCCCAACTGCCAAGCAGATAATCCAGTGCGGGGGAAAATGGCAGACCGCCGCATATGGAGCGATTTCCCATAGCGGCGGCCTTATATTTTTCACTACCTCAACAATGCCAGGCTTCCGGTCAATTTGTTGACTTTCTTCTTCGCCCCGCAGATGGCGATTCCAAAATAATTCAGTTCCGTTTCGGAAACATCCTTCATCTTTTCTATAAATTCGTCATAGGTTTTGCAGCCCTGCGCCAGATCAGAGAAGTCCACCACCGTCAGATCCGAAAACTCCGGCTCATACAGTCTTTCACGGATGGTCTTGATCACCTCCGCATTCCCTTTTAAGATCGGCACCGGAAACTCTATGATCCCTAAATGCCCATTGCCTGTCTTATCATACACATCTGCACCCACAACCTCATGTCTCTGCTTCCCGATCGTGATCCCCATGATTGCCGCCGTGTTTGCTATAATGCCAGGCGGCAGGTTCTCATCAATCACCATGACGCATTTTTCGTTCTGTAAATCCATCTTCCAATCCTCCTTCTTTTGGAGCGGATTTCTCCTCCTGTTTTTGATAGCAGCGGTAAAGGTATATCCTGTTAAAACCCGCCTGCTTATACTGCTCCGGCAGTTCCTCCGTTGGGGAAATATCTGCCAGTATCTTTTTAACGCCATTTATACTTGCAAATTGCAGGATATCTTCCAAATCTACATTCTTCGGCAAGTTCCCGTCCGGCAAAAATAAAAGTTCCCGCCTTTTTATGCCAATGATCATGCCTCCTTCTTCCATGACACATTCCAGATTCCCCTTATCCGCCCCTTTTCGCAGGAACAGCCTACTCTGCCCTTTTTCCGCCCGACATACACTGCTTTTAGGATCCGGCAGACACAGTTCTCCCACTATCCCGCACTTCCACAGTACATATCCGGTATCCGTGAGGATTGCGCTTAAGTGGTAATTTGTATGCTCCACGATGCGGAACACACATCCCATCCCACTCTGGCAGCTGATTTCCTCGCATCTTTGTATGTTGTCCGGGATATTCCCCTCAGAAAATTTATAATACAGCGGATAGACACAAAAATGCCTCTCCATCTTTTTCAATATCCATCCATGACAGATTAAAGTATCCACGCCGGGGAACAGGCTGATGATCTGTTCCTCCAGCCTGATGGCCGGTTCATTCATCCTTACTGCTCCCCTTTCCGCTGTATTCAGAAAGGAAAAGCCCCGCGACCGCCAGAACCGTCCCCACTGCCGAAACCCAAGTCACCGGTTCCTTCAGCACCAGAGCGGACGTTGCAACCGTAATGACGGGAACCATGTAGATATAAACACTGGTCTTCACTGCTCCCAGCGCCTTTACCGCAAGGTTCCATGTGACAAAGCAGAGCGCAGACGCTCCAAGTCCCAGGTATAATATATTGAGCAGATGCGTCATATCCGCAAACCGTTCCAGTCCGATCTCGCAACACACAATTTCACTGCAGGCAGCAAAATTGTGTGTTCTCGCAGCAGTCGCCAAATGTCCGTGCAAGCACGCCCACTTGGCTCGTTGCCCGCGGAAATCAAACAGGAACAATGCCGGAAACACGAAAAGGATGCCGTAAAAGAATGTCCTGCGTGTGGTAAGGATGACCGGATGCCCGGTTGACCTCCTACTTCCCATGCTGCCCACCGTCCCCGTCTTTTTCCGAGAATATTTCCCGGTAAGTCCCCGGCGCAAGCCCTAGAAATAAGTTGAAATAATTCGTAAAATGGCTCTGGTCTGAAAAGCCCGTCCTTACCCCCGCCTCCACGGGCGGGATCCCTTCTGACAGCAGTTTCTTTGCCTCATTGATGCGGATCGTCTCAAGGTAGCGGTACGGCGTGACACCCTTTTCTTTTGTAAAGGCCCGCAGCAGCGTTGACTTGCTAAGCCCCGCGCATCGGCAGATCTGGTCTAAATAGATGCGCTCCGTGAAATGCTCCCCCATGTATTCACAGGCTTTTTCAATCTCCTGCCTGCACTCCGGGATGCAGCTTTCAAAGGGCTGCCCGTAATTCTGGATAAGATATGAGAGCAGGAACAGCAGCGTCTCCTCTTTCTTAAACTCCCCTGTCCCTTTCATCACCATCTCATGGAGCGGGCGCAGGTGGCAGGCTATTTCCTCATCGTAAATCACATTCTTTGAAAACCCCGGCAGTTCCCGTTTCCCCGTGACTTCCTCCGCCAGATCGAGCATGATCTCCTTTGAGATGTTGAAGCCCCGGTAATCAAATGTCCCTCCGTCACTCTGGACGCAGGCATGGCTGTCCCCCGGATTGAAAAGCAGGATGCTGCCTTCCTCTATGGCATATTCCCTGTCCCGGCAGGAAAGCACCCGCTCCCCTTTCTCCACAAACCCTATGACATAATGCTCATGGAAATGGCTTGGAAACGGCTGCACAATCCCCTCAAAGCGGTATGCTTCGAGCCTTAACTCGTCATCATACACCACTGTCCTTGTCTCTTTCTTCATGTGGATCACCTCCGATTTCATTTTTGAAATTTGTCAAGAGCCATTTTACCTCTTATTTTTTCCTGCGTCTTGTAAAATATCTTCATTTTCAGTTTTATCGGCTTGATTTTATGTCGGTATTGCGTTATAAAAATATGGTTTTATGTTAATCGCGTGTTTTGTAGGACTATTGCATTATGGAAAACAGTGGAAATGATGTAAAGAATTGAATCTTGAAACGTGAAAAAGAACCGCTGATCGTGCAATCATATCTCACTTCGTGATCTGCAAGGAACAGATAGGTAAAGTCAGTGCACCATTTTTGATTCACTTTATCTGCCTTAAAGTCCTGGTTCATCCTGTTTTCAAATATCTTGTGCGGCTTCCTGTGTCCATGATCCGGTTTCTTCGGACGGACGATGGAATGCAGCCCGATACCCCTAAGACCACGCCAATAACCTGATATATCATATTTTCTCGTTCCTGCTCTTATTTTTCTGATACAGGGCAGAAACATATTTAAAATGCTCAAACCTATCACAAACCCTAAACAAGCTGAATGTCGTTTCTCCAATCATTTGATTGCTTTCACCTGATTTTCTGATATAACCGCAGTTACAATCTACCCATTATAGACATAACCCTTACTGTCTGTTTTTGCCGGATGCTTCTCTAAGTATCCGCACTGATCTCCAACAATCCAGTAATCACAGACGCTGCCAAGCGCACAGGCGCTTTTTCTGATAAGCCCTCCGTACATCGCCTCCAGCATGGGATACTCAGGATTACAGAATGCAGGCATTAAATCAGCATACCCATGCCTTTTAATCCCGCAATCGGGTAGCTTGTAAACTCATAATAGAGCCCTTTCTCCCTGTCATACGGCCTGACTTCCATGCAGTAATTCCCCGCCCATTCCCGTTCATGCTTTTTTGCCCGCTTTGCGATAGACCGAAAGACAAAATGCTGTAACCTTAACACCCATGGCCTGTTCATGTCAAGAAAACCGATCGCCTGCATGGCAGGCACAAAAGTCTCCCTGTTCATAATGCTCATTTCCTCAAAATCCGGCTTGACAGGAACTGCCTCATATATGCAAAAAGCGCAATGCAGTCATACACGCCCCTCGCCTGTGTGTTCTTCCTTCCGCCGATGAACGGCATATCTTTCAGAAAATCCACATACGTTTCCTGGATTCTTTCCCATAATCCTTCCGCTCCATCCGTTCCGTATGCCGCCGTCAGATGCTTTAACATGACATTCTTTACAGTTTTTGAATATAGGATATGTTTTTTCTATGGCAGGCATTCCGTTTCCTTCCTGCCTGCCACTACCATCACATCATATGGGTTTTGCCCTGTTCCCCTGAGGCTCTTTCTGCAAAAAATCCTGCCAGAAACTCTTTTGCGCGGCAAATCTCAGGTTATCTCCTCCATCCAGCCCATTCAGGAATCTCATGACCCTGCCGTATTCTTCCTGACCTTCAAAATAGACTGACCACTCATACCCTTCGCGCTGTCCTGCCTTTCTGCAGAAGATCCCCTCTTCCGTATACCACGTGATATACCTGACATCTTCCTGGCCAGGCGTGGAAGCGGGATAAACACACATGGTAGACTCTGACACCAGGGCCTCGATGTCCCCGGCATCTTCCGAAGCTTTCTCTTTTTCTACGGCGGCCTCTTCCGCCGCCTCCAAAGCCGCCGCTTTTTCCGTTTCCTTCTGGATTCTCTCCCGCATCAGTTCCCGGATGGCATCCTCAATGTCGTCGAACCTTTCCAGGAATCTCTCCCATTCTTTAATGGTAAAGGAACTGTTTCCAATCTGGAAGCTTGCCTCTGTATCGCCGCTTTTGATCATGGCAAGGAGTTCCTCCATCCGCTCCCTGATCTGCCCCATCAGGTCGCTGTCCTCCGGCGCACCGTCAGATCCGCCCGCCGCTTCGGCATTACTTCCCTTTTCTTCCTCCCGCATTGTTTTCAGTTTCCTGAGAAAGGACTGATAGACCTCCCTCTGTTTCTCCAGTTCCCTCTGTATCTCGGGAAGGTTCTCCAGTTCCGACGTCAGCGAACCGCCCAGGTCTTTCAGCGCCTCCTCCGCCGCCTGCAGGGCCGCCTCCAGGGGACTGACCGCAGGGTTCTCTTTCCGGATCCGGGAGATGCGCCGCAGCATGGCGGAATCCATATCGGAATGCAGATCCTCGTCCACGTTGTACCCACCCATCTCTTTCAGCGCTTCTCCCCACGCAATCCGCAGGTTAAGGGGGATGTTCGGTTCATAACGTGAGAACGTATCCGCCGATTTATCCACAATTTCCAGATTGTCAAAATCCACATGGCGTATGCAGAAAGAACTGAGCGTGTCATTGAGTTCCATGGCGTTTAAATGCTGGCTGTAAACTCCCGCCTGGAAATAATCGTCCGCCATCCGGGTCACCATGGCGCTCCAGTCATGCCTTGCATTTACGAAATCCTCCCAGCTGCCATTGCCCTCCCAGATCCCGTTCATCTGCGCATTGTCCGCGTATACCTTCAGCCGATGATAAGAGCCGAAAGAGCCCCCGTCCGAAATTCCCTGATCGTCCGTGTAAGATAACAGTGCGAACATCTCCAGCTGGGAAGCGGTCCAAGGGTTCACATCGTTTATGTTGACCCTGTAAGACAGCCTCTCCCCACCACGATCGGCTGTCACCTGTATCACAGGATCCTCCGGGGTTGAATCCGCCGCGTATTGGGCTGTCATTCCGTAACTTACATTGCCGTTCCCGCAAGGAAACGTGGCAAGCCCGATGACTTTGCCTGCATTTTCCTGCTCTGCCTCCATTCTTTGTGCCGCAAAGGAAATATCGCCATAACATTCCTCCTGCAGGCTGTCTCTCTTCCGATACGCGCAGGCTGCCCCCGCATATCCCGACTGTACTGCTCCTAATGCCATCATTTCTCCTTTCCGCGATTCTTCCGTCGCTCCGAACCGCACCGCTCTCCTGAAAGGACCGAGCGGTCATTTTTATTGTGATGAACGCAAAAAGGGCGTCCAAATCTGTTCCATCCGTTGATCTGTACGCCCTCCATAGCCCGTATGCAATTCATCAGTTTTTATATCGGCAGTTTGCAGGACAAAATTTAGAGCAGGAATAGTTATTCCACAGTTCTCAATACATCTGTTTCCACCAGAATAGAAAAGATATTACTTGCGATTATTTTATATTCTTGTGGGATGATGCATTCATTTCTGCATATATCATGGTATCTCATTGACATAAAATGATATATTTCGTTGTATTCCTCTTTGCTCATAGAATACTTTAAGGCTTCCATGCAACAATAAATGCTGTTCGTGTAATATGACAATATTGCATCTGCATTTTCCGTCTGCCTTTCATATTCCTTCGCATAATACAGATAATCGTTTGCCAGTTTCCACCATAATTCCTGACAGCCTGTCATTCCATCCACTTCCACCTTATTTAATTTTTCCCTTCCTGCTATACATGTATCATAATCATAAGAATGTGGAGCATATGCCAGCCATTCATCATAATATATATATCGCGAAGCATCGTTCACCCTATCTTTGAAATCATCCTCACTGGCTGTATAATCAAAAAAAGTATTTCCCTCATCATCTTTTACAGTTGTATGATCAACACCTTCTTTTTGTTCATCTTTCCACAATGCCACAGTCTGCTGTACATAATCCACCCACTCTGCAAATTCTTTATCTGACTTAAAAAATACCTGATCGAGCATAGATTCCTGTGCAAAACTACAAGTCGGATCATCCAGCACAAAACGCCACCGCATGTCCCTTTCTTCCCGCGCTGGCGCCTCCGGCTCGCGTGCATTTGCATCCGCTGCATCATCAGAAGAAGCATTTACCTCTTCAGATGCTTCAACACCCAATACGCCATTCCAAAAAGCCTGTGTGTTCTGAGGAAAAATCATACATATCGCAGCCACCGTTATTACCGCAAAAGAGACTGCTTTCACTTTTCCCAATAAATTTTTCTTCATCCCCTCAATATATTCTTTCCTGAATTGTTCACGCCAATATCCATACCCATCTATTGCTCTCTTTTGGGATTCAGCATACTTGTCCAGTTCGTCCAAATTACTTCTATATTCTTTCCTTGCTTTATAACAAGAATGACCCAAAATACCCATCATAAATATGATAAATGTTATCAATATCAATACAAACGCATTAAAGCCGCGTTGCGGCATGTCATTATTTGATAAAGATAAGCGTAAAGAAATCAGCATGCCAGCAGTATTGATCACGCCGATCACTCTATCAAAAGACCATTTCTTTTGTTTTTGCTCCTTTTCCTCTTTAATACCCATACCGCATTCCTCTAAGTTATGCCCTTATCCTGATTGTCGCCTTGCTACCATTAAAAGATCATGAATATGGATTTCTCTCATTTATATACCACATAGAGCAGCCTTGTCAAATGCAAGATACCTCCATCAGGTGAAGCATTCCACATGCTCACATAAAAAGATTTGTTTCGTAGGATTGTATGGTTGATTTTGATTATACTACATAGTTGTTTGATTATATTACATATTCTACCATTGTTCGCGATATTATTCCACCACAACATATGGGGTTTCATCATTTTTTATTTCAATCATGCTACAAAATGTTGTTTTTTACATACAAAAACCCCTCATGAATTATTTTACATAAATTCTGCAAAAGCATTCAAAAGGGGCTTTTCAACATATAATACATTTTTCGACTTAAAATATCATTTCATAGATCCATGGATCATTTTCAACAGTTCGCTTCTCTTTTTTTGAGCATTCATCTGCGTTTTTATCAACTTCATTCTGTCAGATACAGTAATATATAATTGCTGCAGTGCCTGTTTGTCGCCGCATTCCAATTCTGGCTTCTCTGATTCATCCGGCACCAGATATAAGTGAATATGCGTTTCACAGTCACGATCCTTATTCATACAATAAAACACTTCCAGAAGATAATTTTCAACCTCGTCATACGCGTAAAACAATCTGCTCATTTCGGGTATTATATCCGGGTTTATGTCAGTGTTCATACTTGGCAGTCCGTCAACCATCAGTTCAAAATCATCAGACCGCTTCATATAATCCTGCCAGAATGTCTGATTCCCTTCATTTTCCATTGTTTTTTTTGTCAGATAATCGATAATTTGTGCCGTTTCCTCACTGATATGATTTTGTGGCTCGCTTCTCGCTCTATATCCGGACAATTCATCGATTGACACATTAAAATACTGCGCTATTGCTGTAATTTTATCAAAAGACGGATTTGCCTTATTCCACCTTGAAATCGTCCCGGCACCAATCCCCAATTTTTTTTCCAGGTCAGCTACCGATATCCCATTCTTTTTACACAACTCACGAATATTGGAAAGCAGAGTTTCGTTGATCATGCGCCATCCTTTCTCGCCAAAGCGCTTTTATTGATAATATTCAAATCTATTGACTGATTATTTTCATAATACCTTTATTTTTTTATGCTGTCAACACTAATCGCATCATGCTCTTTCCGGCGCATGATTTTTGAACCCTGTCTACCCTATCCCCTATCTGTGAACCCACTTTCCAAACAAAGTCTTCTTATAATGGGACAGTTCCGCCTTGGCCTCCTCATGGTCGCCCGCCCTCTGCAGGTACATCACCCCTTTCGGGATATCCTGGGCCACGCCCAGGCCGTTGGCATAGATCATCCCTCTAAGGTAATCGGCCTCCCAGTTATCCCAGTACACTTCATCCAGAAGCTTGCGTGCCAACACATAGTCCTGCTTCGTTCCATAACCGTAGAAAAAGCACTGCGCCAGAAAGAACACGCCCCACTTGCTGCCATGACTATAGCCATAGTTCAGGTAAGAATAAGCTTTCGCGTAGTCCTGGGCCACGCCCCTTCCCTGAAAGTACGCCCTGCCCAGCATATTATGCGCTTCCACGTTACCGGTGGGGATATCTTTCTCAAAGCACTCGACCGCATAGGCCTCATCCCTGCCCACGCCGATCCCCTCATAATAGTAGCGGCCCACATCGCTCCACGCCCCCGGATGCCCGCCCTCGGCGGCCTGTTTGTACCAATGGAGGGCGTCGGCGTCCCTGCCTGCTTTCACAAGATTGTCGGCATAGATGGCCTGATGGAGGGGATAACCGTACTCAGCTCCCATCTTCCAGAGATCTCTTGCCATCTCCGGCCGGGGCGCGATGATATCCTCGTCGCCCTGGGTATAATAACGGTTCAGATTGTTGGCGGCAAAGTACATCCCGCCCCGGAAAGCTTTCCAGAACCAGTCCTCGCACTTGGAGATGTTCTCCTTCAAATACGCTTTCAACTCCGCCTGGCTGGGAAAAGAATTCATATCCCTGCCCTGGATCCGCAGGAAATCCCACCAAAAATAGGAATTGGCCACGGTATACTGACAGAAAGCATCTCCTCCTTTCGCCAGTTCCAGCACCTCGTCAAAAGCCTCCTGCAGGCTGGCGAAAGGCATTGTCTTCTGCACCGCCGGGGTCAGTTCCCCGCTGCGCAGCGCCAGCATCACACCCAACGCGCTGCCCTGCTCCACAGACTTATGTATCAGATGGACCGCCCGGTCGTCATTCTCCGGGAAGCCATGCCCGATCCACACATACTGTTCCCCGCAGTAGCATCTTGCCAGGATACAGGAGGCATCCCCGTCCCCCGCCGCGGAGGCTTTCTCCAACATGACGAAAGCCGCCTTTCCCCTGCCGGTGCGCACATTGTAGTAAATGTCCTGAAGCGCCTGCTTCACTTCTGCCGATAAAACCTTTGCCATTGCTCAACTCTCCTCCTGTTCATCCTATGGTACTTTTATATTACCTGCACATGTCATCCTTTCAATAATCCTCCAGCCGCAGCCTCTCCCGGGGAATATATCTGATCAGGTCATCGATCCCGTACTTCTGCCTGATCTCGGCAGGAAGATTGGGGTAAAATGTCAACGATGCGTACTCGAACACCCTGTTTCCCCACAGGTTCACAGTGGAAAGCAGGTACTCGTAACAGTCCTGGTCAAAACGGATATGGCAGGACAGTTCTTTGACCATCTGCAGGCTGATCACCATCTCAATATCCGGCTTCTCACGATTTAACAACACATCATACTCCGCCTGCAAGATGAGCTGTGAAGTCTCCGGAGGCTGCCCGCCTATCAGGATCCTGACGGCCAGATCCATATAGGATCTGACCGGTTCCGGCAGCCTGTTTTCCACCG
This sequence comes from Lachnospiraceae bacterium, assembly GCA_023664345.1. GTDB lineage: Bacteria > Bacillota > Clostridia > Lachnospirales > Lachnospiraceae > Acetatifactor. The sequence goes on from JAMPFQ010000038.1 coordinate 9,995, forward strand.
GGAGCTTTTCGATCCCCGTTTCCTGCAGATTCAGTATGGTCTTCATAAAATAACACAACACTTCATCTAAGATATCATTATCATATCCAATGCTGCGCACGCCCATGTGCCTCTCCTCCCACAACATTCCCGGTCTCAATCTTCCCGTCATGCCGCCTCCGGCGGCACATACAATAGAATCAAAAGGCTGATTCTATTGTCAAGAACAATTGGTGAACCGCCGCAAGACGGGAAGAATCCGCAGAGCGGATTCTTCCCGGAATGACTTAGATTTTCTTGGGTCGTGTACTTTACGACCTTAGAAAATCTTCATTCCGTGCGCACTTTGATCTGCCCGTGAAGGGTCTGCAGGGAATGCACCTCCCCATTGCCGGCTTTCTGCACATAAAGGATACCCTCCGCAGTGGCGCGGGCCGCCGCGATGGTGGTCATGTAGGGGATCTTGCCCTTGATGGCGGCTTTTCTTAAGTAACTGTCGTCATGCACGCTGTCATTGCCGATGGGGGAATTGATGATCAGGTCAATATCCCCGTTGGTGATCAGGTCAAGCACATTGGGCCTGCCCTCGTAAAGCTTCTTCACCAACTCCGCTTTCACGCCAGCCTCATTCAGCAGCTTGCAGGTATTTCCGGTAGCCATGATCTGAAAGCCTGCCTCCTGGAATGCCCTGCCCACTTCCACGACCTCCGCCTTGTCCTTCCGGTTCACGCTGATCAACACGGTGCCGCTTAAGGGAAGCTTTGTCTGGGTGGCCTCCTGGGCCTTGAAGAACGCCTCCCCCACGGAAGCGGAAAGTCCCAGCACCTCACCGGTGGAGCGCATCTCCGGCCCAAGGACGGGATCTACCTCCTGGAACATGTTAAAAGGGAATACCGCTTCTTTCACGCCGTAATAGGGAATATCCTGCTCTTTCAGCCCGGGCACGGGAGAGGGCCTGCCCGTGATGTCCGCGGTGATGATCTCCGTTGCCAGGGGAACCATGCGGATATTGCACACTTTTGACACCAGAGGCACGGTACGGGACGCCCTGGGATTTGCCTCCAGCACATACACTTTGCCGTTCTCGATGGCGTACTGCATGTTCATCAGCCCCTGCACATGCATTTCCTCCGCGATCTTTCTGGTATATTCCTTGATGGTGGCCACATTTTCTTCCGAAATATGCCTGGAAGGAATGATGCAGGCGGAATCTCCCGAGTGAACGCCCGCCAGTTCCACATGTTCCATCACCGCAGGCACGAAAGCGTGGGTACCGTCACTGATGGCATCCGCCTCGCACTCCGTGGCATGGTTCAAGAAGCGGTCTATGAGGATCGGCCTGTCAGGGGTCACGCCCACCGCGGCCTGCATGTAATCCGTAAGGCTTTCGTCGTTATATACAACCTCCATGCCCCGGCCGCCCAGCACATAGGAGGGACGCACCATCACGGGATAACCGATCTCTTTGGCGATCGTCAGCGCTTCCTCCACGGTGGTAGCCATGCCGGACTCCGGCATGGGGATGCCCAGCTTGTCCATCATGGCGCGGAACTGATCCCTGTCCTCCGCCAGGTCGATCACGGAGGGAGCGGTTCCCAGGATGCGCACGCCGTTTTTCTCCAGATCCGCCGCCAGGTTCAAGGGCGTCTGGCCGCCAAACTGCGCGATCACGCCCACAGGTTTCTCTTTCCTGTAGATGCTCAGCACATCCTCCAGGGTCAGCGGCTCAAAATAAAGCTTGTCGGAGGTATCATAATCCGTGGAAACCGTCTCAGGGTTGCAGTTCACGATAATGGTCTCAAATCCCAGCTTTTTCAGAGCCATGGCCGCGTGCACGCAGCAGTAGTCGAACTCGATGCCCTGGCCGATCCGGTTGGGGCCGCCGCCCAGAATCATCACCTTGGGCCTGTCGGTGCGGATAGGATTTTTATCCTCCGCGTTATAAGTGGAATAATAATACGCGCTGTCAGGAGTGCCGCTCACATGGACGCCCTCCCACGCCTCTTCCACCCCAAGGCTGATGCGGCGCTCCCTGACCTCCTCCTCGGGCACATTTAACAGAAGGCTCAGGTACTTATCAGAAAAACCGTCTTTCTTGGCCTTGATCAGCTGGGCGTCGGAAAGGCCTGTACCGGAATCCCCGCGCCTGCACGCCAGGATCTCCAGTTCCTCTTCCACCAACTCTTTCATCTGTTCGATGAACCATGTTTTCACATGGGTGATCTCATGCAGTTCCTCCACCGTGGCACCTTTTTTCAGAGCCTCATACATGGCAAAATGACGCTCGCTGGAAGGGGTGATCAGCATCTGCAGCAGCTGCTCCTTTGACTTCTCCTCCAGCTTCGGGATCTGTCCCAGGCCGTAACGCCCCGTCTCCAGGGAACGGATCGCTTTCTGGAAGGCCTCTTTGTAATTCTTGCCGATGCTCATGACCTCGCCCACGGCGCGCATCTGGGTGCCCAGCTTGTCCTCCACGCCCTTGAATTTCTCAAAGGCCCAGCGGGCAAATTTGATCACCACATAGTCCCCGTCCGGCACATACTTATCCAGCGTACCATACTTGCCGCAGGGAATGTCATGCAGCGTCAGCCCAGCCGCCAGCATGGCACTGACCATGGCAATAGGGAAACCCGTGGCCTTGGAAGCCAGAGCGGAAGAACGGGAGGTTCTGGGATTGATCTCAATGACGATGATCCTGTCGCTGACGGGGTCATGGGCAAACTGCACATTAGTCCCGCCGATCACCTGCACCGACTCCACAATGCGGTAAGCCTGCTCCTGGAGCCGCTTCTGCAGGTCTTCGGAAATGGTGAGCATGGGCGCCGCGCAGAAAGAATCGCCGGTATGCACGCCCATGGGGTCGATATTTTCGATAAAGCAGACCGTGATCATCCTGCCCTCCGCATCCCGCACGACCTCCAGTTCCAGTTCCTCCCAGCCAAGGATGGACTCCTCCACCAGAACCTGCCCTACAAGGCTCGCCTGCAGGCCCCTTGCGCAGACGGTGCTCAGTTCGTCCTTATTATACACCAGGCCGCCGCCTGCGCCGCCCATGGTGTAAGCGGGGCGCAGTACCACGGGATAGCCCAGCCTGTCCGCGATCTTTAACGCTTCCTCCACGGAATAAGCCACCTCGCTGCGGGCCATCTCAATGCCCAGTTCATTCATGGCGTTTTTAAATTCTATCCTGTCCTCGCCCCGCTCGATGGCATCCACCTGAACGCCGATGACCTTTACGTTATATTGATCCAGAATGCCCGCACTGGCCAGTTCCGCGCACAGATTCAGGCCGGACTGGCCTCCAAGGTTGGGCAGCAGCGCGTCCGGGCGTTCCTTTGCGATGATCTGCTCCAGCCGCTCCTTGTTCAGCGGCTCGATGTATGTGACATCCGCCATCTCCGGATCCGTCATAATGGTGGCGGGATTGGAATTGACCAAAATAATCTCATATCCCAGCTTTTTCAGCGCCTTGCAGGCCTGTGTGCCGGAATAGTCAAACTCGCAGGCCTGGCCGATGATGATGGGGCCGGAGCCTATGATCAATACTTTATGGATATCTGTTCTCTGTGCCATGTGGTAACCTCCTTAGTTATGTGCGAACATTCGGTACTGTTTTCCTTGCGCATACGTCATTTTATTTTAACATAACTCAGGCGGTTTGCAAATATGGAAATTCCCACATGTTATGATTCAAATGTAACAGTTCAGCCATGCCATTCATAAGTTGCCGACATATACATTTTCACCAACAGATAAACACTATTATCGGCAACTTATTTCATGTCGGGCGTCCACCCTATAGAAATGATTGTGCAAATTGTCCTTAGTGGGCAAACTCAGTCGGTCATTTTTTGCGGACAGTCCAATACATACCTGCCTGTTTCGCTCCCTGCTCCTGCGTTTGCTCTCGTTTGATTTCTCCCTCTGTATCTTCTTGGCACAAGCAGGACAATACTTCGATATGCCAGAGCGGGGAACATATTCAACACCGCACACCGTACAATTCTTAGGCTTTAACGCTGTCCACCGCTTTGTCGGCGTGATATGTAATTCACCGACAAAGCCGATGAATTTATAGTAAATCTTGATTTCCTGCCGTACCGTTCCGTCCGCAAGCTTCTCACGCTCCGAAACAAGTATCTTGTCTATAAGGGCGTTTATGATGGCTGCGTCCAGTTCCTTAATACCCTGATAGTTGCGGATTAGGGAGAGGAAATCACGGATGCCCTGCGACTTCCCATAGCTTTCTGCAAGTGTTTCTGACACTTCCTTTAACCGTGCTTCAATTTCAAGCTGTTCTTTCTGGTATTTCCCCGACATCATCTCGAAATTCCGCTCCGTGATACGCTCCATCACCTTATCCTCGTAGAGAGAGGAAAAGAGCCTGTCCAGTTCCGCAAGGCGTTTGTTCAGCTTCCTCTGCTCCTTTTCCAGTGCCTTTGCCCTGCTCTGGTCTGTTTCCGTGAGCCGCCTCTCAATCGCCCTCACCGCCTTTTCATCATTGACCGCCATATCCGCAAAACGGTTGATGTCGGCAAGGACGGCGTTGAATAAATCCCTCGCTTCAATGCTGTGTGCGGTACACATGGCGTTTCCGTACCTGCCATAATTATTGCAGGTGTACTGTACGCAGTCGATGATGTCGGGGCGTTTCCTCCTGTTGGCACTCATGGCACGGAGAGCATAGCCGCAGTCCGCACACTTGATAACGCCCGAAAAGATATTCTCGAATCCCCCTGCGTTCTGCTCCCGCCTGCGGCTCGTCATAAGCTGCTGTACGGTGTCAAATTCCTCCTGCGTAACTATCCCCTCGTGGGTGTCGGGTATCACTTCCCATTCTTCGGGCAGCTTGGACGGTCTTTTCTTGCTTTTCATGTTGGCGGCAATCCGCTTGTAGCCTGCAAGGTTTCCCGCATATATCGGGCTTCTTAAAATGCCCCTCACGCTGTTCTCGCTCCAGATATAACGGTTTTCCTCGTTATCCTCAAAGTAGCGTTCAAAGCCTGTTTCCCCACGCTCCACCGCATAAGCGGCAGGGCGTAGGATATGCTGTCTGTTGATGTGCTTGCGGATTTTGGCGATTCCGTTGCCCGCTAACGCAAGGTCGAATATCTCCCTTACCACATGGGCAACCTTGTCATCTATCAGCAGATGGTTATGGTCGGCAGGGTCTTTGACATATCCGTATGGTGCTGTCGTCCCCATGAATTTCCCCTGCTGAAACCTCGCACGGTACGCCGATTTTATCTTGACCGACACATCGGCGGAATACATCTCGTTTAGGATGTTGCGGAAAGGCGTGATGTCCATCGCCGATTTATTGAGCGTGTCCACGCCGTCATTGACCGCTATATACCTCACGTTATGCTCTGGGAAAAACACTTCCAGATACAAGCCGCAGTCAAGATAGTTCCTCCCCAGACGTGATAAATCTTTCGTAATCACGCAGTTTATCAGACCGTTTTCAATGTCCTTAATCATGTTCTGGAAGCTTGGTCTTTGGAAATTCGTTCCAGAATAACCGTCATCCACATACGTTTTTGCCAAGTGCCATCCCTGCTTTTTCACATAATCCGTGAGGATGGATTTCTGTGTCGCAATGCTCGCACTCTCATTATCCGTGCCATCGTCTTTCGATAAGCGGCAGTACATGCCGACTTCATAAACCTTATTCTCCGTTCTTGTTCCTGCCATACTGTAAAACCTCCGTATCTGTCCTATCTGTTTTCATGTTCCATTGCGTACATTCTAAGCGGATAACCCCTCATTGTCGAAGGTGTCATCCTCGGCAATCTTCTTCCGAATATCCTCGGAGATAATCGGGATAAACGCTTCTGTGACTGTCTGTGTGCCGACATATTCACGGCTGATTATCATCTGCACTGGTGCTTTCGGCACAATACGCTTTCTCTTTTTATCTGTTTTCTTATCCTCGCCCATACTTAAATCTTCCTTTCCAGACAGGGCAGGGGAGCGTATAAAAACGCCCTCCCCCTGCCAGTCAAATGCCATCAATCCCCGCTGTTTAACTCGTTCTGCAACGCTTCAAAGAGTGCCGCCGCTTCATCAGCGGTCAGCGTGATTCCCTTGCCGCACTTTCCACGGTTCGGGGAAAAGCTGCGGATGTCGTACTTCGGCTCTTTCCCATTCCATGAGATAAGGTTGATTTCCTTTGTATAGCCGCTGTCGCCCTTAGACAATACGGCGATTTCCTTTACAATTTCATACTGAATATCTTTCATTTCCTGTTCCTTTCCTGTCTTGCTTTTCCGCTTTTTTACCTATCCAGAGTTTTATATTTACTTCCCGAAAAGAGAAGGTTAGCGGCTCTCCCTGTTCCGTTTCCTCTGCAATTCACGCTCCAAAAGTTTGATGATGGTGTCCGCCATCTGCTTCGGCGTTGTGCCTTTCGGGAAGTATTTCCTTAACTTCTCCATGCCGATTTTCACGGTTTCTTTCTGGTTGCCCTTTTCCTCGGTCATGATGGCAAAGATGGCGTCCATGTCAAGCCGCCCGCTCTGGCTCATGCTTTTCATACGCTGTGCCTGTGAGAGTGAGGGCGTTGCTTCCTCGCTCTCCATCGTGGCAAAAAGGTTTTCCTGCTCGTCTTTCTTCAAAAAGGACAGCTCCACCGCAGGCGTGAGGGCGATTCTCCCCTCGTCCACCATCTGTAAAATCGGCGGTATCAGTTCCGTCAATCGGATGAAACGCTGCACGGTCATCCTGCCCACGCCGAAGCCCTGTGCCACCTTGTCGTCCGTCCGCAACTTCGTCCCAACCTGTGACGAGGTTAAATCTGTGCGGAATCCCTGCCGCTTCATGGCTTCGGATTTCATCTTGTAGGCAAACGCCCGCTCCGATGGCAGGATATTTTCACGCTGTAAATTACTGTCCACAAGGGTGATGATGGCTCGGTCACGGTCTAAGGGCAGGACAAAAGCGGGTACGGTGTCTATCCCTGCAAGCTCGGATGCACGGACACGCCGCTGCCCCGCAATCACTTCGTAACCGTCCCCGTCCTCTTTCGGGCGTGTGATTATCGGCGTGACAATGCCAAACTCTTTTATGCTTTCCGCTAACTCTGACAGCATTTCGTCCTCCGCCACATGGAACGGGTTGTCGGGGAATGGGTATAAATCTTTGGTCTTTAACACCTTAAAATCCTGTTTCTTCATTCACTTTTTACCTTTCTCTTGGTTTGTTTCTGCCTGTTCTCTGTAATTCTTCCAACACTTCGGGCGGTATTTTTGACAGCAGCCGCCCCATCTGCTCATTGGTTCTCTGCAACTCAAATATCTTCTGATTCGCTTTCTGCACCTTTAATTCCTGCTCGTACTTTTCATCACGCATACGCCCCGCATAGTCGGATTCCTGCCCGATTTGCTCCTTTAGGCTGTCGATATAGGCACTCTGCTTGCTGATTTCCTTTGAGAATTTCTCCACGTCTGGAAGCCATGCCGCAATCAGTTCCAGAGCCTTGTCACGCTTCTTCCCTGCGTTAAAGGCGTTGATGTCGGAGAGGGCAGACACGATTTCCCCATACTGCTTATCCAGTCGGGTAGCCGCCTTGAACAGCCATGTGGGGACGTGTTTCCGCTTCGTTTCCATTGAGGACTGCCCCCGTTCAAGCTGATTCCACCGTGAGGACATCCGCTCATGGTAGGCGGTCTGCCACTCGGATAATGATTTCTGGTTGCCTAAAATCGTTTTGGCAGACAGCTTGTTGTCTGGCGTAATCGGCACGAAGCATAAGTGCATATGCGGCGTTTTCTCGTCCATGTGGACGACTGCGGAGAGGATATTTTTCTCCCCGACACGCTCTGAAATGAAGTCTAAAGCCTCTGTAAAATACGCTTTCTGTTCTTCGGGCGGTAACTGGTTCATAAATTCTGGCGAAGCCGTGATGAGCGTTTCCACCATCATCACGCTGTCTTTCCTCGTCCTGCACCCCGCTTCGGCTACCTTTCGGTTAATCTCTTTCTTGTAGGTGTAGCGTGGCGGTTCGACAAGATGATAGTTATTTTTAGAGCGTTCCATGTCGATGTCTGGGTTGCTCTTATAGGCTTCTTTCTTCCGCTCGTTGTGGCGTTCGCAAGCCGCAACGCCGCCCGCTTTGCGTTTCTGGAAACGCAGGATTGCATAAGGCATGGTTCATCATCTTCCTTTCTTCGGCGGGTGACTGTCCTTTGGGTGACGGTGGTGACAGTGGTGACGGTTATTTTGGGATACCCCCCTCGCAAGAGCCGTCACCGTCATGCCGCCGTTCTTTTATCCGAAGCCGCAAGGCATAGGACAGCAGGGCGACAGTCCTGCCTAAAGGGAGTCCAGAGGGAACGTCTGGCACACGGCTTTGCGGAGCAAAGTGTAGTGTGTTACACCCTGTAAACGCAGGTCGGAAAAATCTTTCGATTTTTCTGACCGCAGGGGTGGTTTTACACGCCGAGAAGGGCGGGTAAATCCCACGCCTGCATACTGCGTTTGCAGGGTGTTCTCCCGAAGGGTGACAGTTGCGGGGTATCCTAAAATAACCGTCACAACCGTCACCAACTGTCACCCGCAGGGCAGAGCCGCCGATTTTACATCAGTTTCCGCATGACGGTGACAGTAACAGGGGGTATCCCAATCTAACCGTCACAACCGTCATCACCGTCACCCTCCCGCCTTGCAAGCGTAATCTCCCGATTCCCTTTCCTCCTGTGGTAGCCGTAGCGGATATGGTTTTCTTCCAGAAAGCCGCTGCGGTATTCGTTCAGCCATTTGGTAATGATGTTCGGGGCGGTTTCCGTTTCCCCCATCGCCGCCAGAAGCTCCGTTGCCGTTCCAGTCCATTCCTTTCTGTCCTGCATGAAATCCACCAACCGAAAAAGGACGTCTGGTATCGTCTCCCTTGCAAGCTGCTCCTGCGTTTTCCGCTCCACCAGTTCCCAGCTGCAATCACGGAAGCGGAGCGTGTATTCCTGATAGGGCGTGTCCCTGCCCGTCACATACAGCTTGGCGGTGTCGGATGCCCTACTTTCTTTCTCCAACACAAAGGTAGCGTCCGCACTCCCCGTCAAGCCCGTCGTGCCAGACACCTTGTTGAACACGTCGCTGTCATTCTGCTTTCGGATGTGGTGTACGACCACCACCGCAAGGGAGTGCCTGTCGGCAAAGTCTTTGATGAGGGAGATGTCCCCGTAGTCACTTGCGTAGGCGTTGTCCTTGGAAGCGGTGCGGATTTTCTGCAAGGTGTCAATGACAATGAGCCTGCTGTCTGGGTAGTCTTTCAGATAATCTTCCAACTGCACGATTAGACCGTCTGGCAGCTTATCGCTTGCCACCGCAAAGTGAAGCCGCCCGCTTGCTTCGTCCGTCAAGCGGAACAGCCTGTCCTGTATGCGGCAGAACGTGTCCTCAAGGCAGAGGTAAAGCACGTCGCCCTCCATTGTCGGCATATCCCACAAGGGAAGTCCCTGCGACACGCATAAACATAGCTTCAGCATGAGCCAGCTCTTGCCTATCTTCTGTGAGCCGCAGAACAGCGATAAGCCTGTTGGGATAAGGCTGTCCACCACAAAGGACGGCTTCTCAAGCGGCTCATAGAGGAGCGTTTCGGCGTTGACCGTCTGTAACTTCTGCATGGGTTTCCTCCTTTCGGGCGGTGTCTTTGTTTTCGTTGCACATAGGCGTTGACCTCCTTAAAATAGATTTACTCCCACGAAGAAAAAGTGAGAGTATGTAATGCCGCCAATCCCACGCAAATAAAAAGCAGATTCCTTTTTCGGGCAGTATCGGTCACGATTGGAGATACTTTCTCATTTCCGCTTTTACTTTCCCCTTTGCAATGGCAACGGATTTCTGTACTGCGGAAGCGGTGCAATGCTCCATAGCGGCGATTTGGTAAAAATTAAATCCATACTCGTAGTAGAGCAGGAAACGCCGCCTTTGTATCTCTGGCAGGCTGTCAACTGCCTTATGGAGCGTTTCATTCCGTTCTTGCTCAACCATGCGTTCATCAAGGCTCTTAGGCACACGCAACGCCCGTCTGTAAAGGGTTTCATCCCATACCTCGTTAAACTCCCTGTGCCGCTGATTCCATTGGTGAAGATTCCTGTTCCTGCGTTCCATCTGCCGAAATTCAAAGAATAACTGCCCCGACACTTCCAGTTCGTGGTGTTTCCCCTGTCCGTCCTTAAAACTGATAAAATACCTTGTGCCGCTTTCCGTGGATTCCTCCCGAAGCGTGTACGCCTTAGCCTTATATGCCATCCCATTTTCCTCCTGCCAAAAATAAGCGGGGAGATTCCTCTCCCCACCCAGTAGCCCGCAGGATAATGGGATGTATTAGACGCTTATAAAATTTTCCGCAGCTTCTTCCGAAGATGGTCTAACCTTGCGTAGACAGCACCAGTCGTCAAATGCACAAGCGGGGCAATCTCCTTTGTGGAATACCCCTGCATTTTCAGCAGGATGATTTTCAAGGTACGCCCGTCCACCGTGGCTAACACTTGGTAGAGGTTTTCATTTTCAATCTCGTCCAGCAACTCCGCAACCGTGTTCACTTCCGTCTGCCGCTCCCTGTCCGCCATGCCCTCAAGGTATTCCGCAACGTCGTTCGTCCATCGGTAAAACCGCCTGTTGGAATTGAAGTCCGCCCTGTCCGCTATGCGTATCTGCTCAATGACCGCTTCGTCCACGCCGCACTCCCGCAGCAGCTTTTCCTCGGCTTCTTTCCAGATACGCCATTTCCTTTCCTCCCGTCCGTGGTTGTATGCCATGCCTGTTCCTCCAATCAGAATTGATTGAGAGGGCAGCAAAAGCCCCCTCATTTTCCCAAAGGAAAAAACAAGGGGGCTGAACGCCTTAAATTTTAATTTTCTATTATCTCTTTTAATTTCATTAGGATTCTGGCTTTCCGTTTGTTCACAATGCTCTGTGTCAATCCTAATCTTGCCCCGACTTCACGCTCGGAAAGTCCGTCAAAAAAGATGGCATGAATCAATGCCTGTTCACTATCCGACAGCAAAGGCAGGGCAGCTTTCAGCCTGTCCACCATGACCGCATTGACAACGGTTTCCGCAATGTCCGCCGCTCCATCAGCGATGAAGTCCAGAGGATTCCCCTCGCTGTCTGTAAACCCGTCCAGAGATAGCAGGCTGTTCCTCGCATCTAACTTTTGCAGATAACGCCACCGCTCCCTGTCACGGTAGAAGTCCGCATATTGCTCCCTTACGACTTCAAGCAGACAGCCTTGGATGGGGATAAACAGCTTGTCCATATATCCCTTGTCGGCTTGCCTGCGGCGGCAGAAGTCCGTGTAGGACAGTTCCACATAGCCGCCGCTTTCCTTGATATATACTTTTCTTGGTGCGTATTTCACCGCATTGTCCTCCAATCTGAATTTTTGAAATGTAAAAATCCAGATGGAGCGGCGGGGAACGGCAACGCACACCAGAAACAGCCTTGCGGCACGTTCCAATAAAAAACGACAAAAGAAAAACCGCAAAGGCTCTGTGACCTTCACGGTTATAGGAAATGCTAATTCTGTTGTATGGAGATTCTACTTCTACCTTCATGGTGAGAAGTCCCGCTGCACTGGCAGGGATTTTTTTAACTGGCTTCCTGCCTTTCTTTGATGTGCTATGTATAAAATTTTATTTCGTGTGAGCAGATGGATGACCACCCGAAAAAAGGACATAAAAAATCCCTCCAAACTTCAAAACAGGTCTGGAGAGAGTCTGTTAAGTCTTTCGGGCATAGCAATACTGCCCACCAAAACACCGTTTTTTTATTTTGATGGGCATGCTATCTTTTATTGTTTATCATTCTCTTTTTTATCAAAGAGCTTTTGGAACAATTTCTTCACTCCAAGCAAACAGCCACTACATGCCAAAATTAGCACAACAGTTCCAACCAAAGCGATTGCAATCAACCCGATAACAGAACCAGCGGAAATTCCTCCCGTAGAAATTTTCTCAACATTTTCTAAAATATTCATTTTGTATCTCCTCACTTTACTTTTGGCAGGCTTTTGAAATAATATCAGCCGCACATTCGCTGCTCTGCATGAAATCTTTTTGAAGCATTGACCTTACCTCATCATCTGAGCAGCCATGTTTTTTTAATACAAATGCCGACTGCAACATGATTTCTTCAGCTTCATAAAAATGCCCATTTTTTGCCTTTTCCCGTATCATACTTTGAAAATCTGTAAGACACATAACGTCACCTCTTTCCTTTTGTCTTGTTTCCCTGATAGTTCATTTCACGAAAAATTTCTTCGATTTCCTGCTCTTCCAGAAAAAACTTCCGTTCAAGCATTCTTTGAATATCCATGTCTGACTGTCCATGATTTTTCATAATGCATACTGAGCGCACAACTGTTTCCCTTCGAATCCGCTCCTTTACCTTCTCTATACTCCTTAAATTATCTTGAGAAGATATAGGAAACCTATTTTCTTCGAACAGTTCCGCATGGATATGTTTTCTTATCTCCTCCACATTCATTCTATTCGCCGCTTTCTTCTCTCTGATTGGCTCTTTTCCCACTTTGACAGGAAGTGCAGTTGTAGCAATGCCTTGATAAATAACAGAAGCGGCAACGGGCTGCCCCAAACCATGCAACTGTACTAAATGTATGCAGTTTAAGCAATCCAATATTTATAATCGGAAACAACATGATTCACACCTCCGTTTCAGTTTCAGATTTTTTATCATTCACTTTTCTTATCTGTTTCACAATCCATGTATCCCTTCATACGGCGGATATTTTTAGAAGCTGTTTTGCCTCCAATTTTAGATATGAGAACTACAGACCCTCCTGCCACAACCATAATAACTGGAACCATTAAGATAGATGTAAGTGTAAGCATTTTTATTACCTTCCTTTCTGATAAATCGTTTTTAATCCAACATCTTGTTGAATTTTTGCTACAATGCAAGTATAATAAAGTAAAAATCCAAAATCAATCATCAATGCATTTCAATCTGTCTTTGAGTCAACAGAATCGGCGATTATGTTGGATTTTAAAAAAATAATGGAGTGACCAACGCTATGAAAGAAAACCGCAGGGTAAAATATACAAAAATGTTTCTGAATGAAAGCTTATTGAAATTTCTTATGGAAAAACCCATTTCAAGGATTACCGTTACAGAGTTATGTAAAGACGCTGATGTAAATCGCTCCACCTATTATGTATATTTTACAGACCCCTATGACCAGTTAAAAAAACTGGAAACAGAAATCATGGTAGACATGGCAATTTATGTGGACAATATTATGACAGAAGGCTTGCATAATACGAAAAAACAGAAACGGCTTATGAAAGGGATACTTGATTATATTGAGAAGAAAAAGCATGTCTTTCAAGTCTTGCTTACAAAAGGCAGCAATTATGATTTGCAGAGGGATATACTATCATTTTTTGGGGAACGCCTTTTTGATACAACATCAAAGCGTGTTGCAAGCGATGCAGAAACCATTTTGCACTATAAGTACATATATGCCAGTACAGGGGCTTTCGGCATTATTTATAACTGGCTTATCAATGATAGCCGATTGAGTACAGATGAAGTTGCAGAAATGATTAACGATTTTACTTCAAGTATGCGTGCATAATGTCAAAATGCACTTCCTACCGTTAGATAAGAAGTGCATTTCCTTTATGAAAAAATTATTTCTTTCTCCACAATCTCCCTCACACAAGCACTTATGTTATTCATTTTTCCAGTCCATTCTAAGGCGTTTTTTGCCTTTAACTGTTCCGTTATGCCCTGTGCCTGTTTCATGCCCTCTATGAGCCTGTGGGAGCGTTCCTGTGCCTGCCTGTCGATGTCGGCAAGGTAAGCGTTAAGCTTGCCGCTTATGAGAAGATTGGTGTATGTAACCTTGCGGTATTGCTTCAGATAATCCAAATGCCGCTGTCCCCAAATGCCTATTGGCTGTTCTTCTTCGGCTGGTACTGTTAAGCATGGGATTAGATAATCCCCTTGCTTTTCGTATCTGCCGCCCATTTCCTCAAATAATGATTTTGCCATTGTCTGTTACCTCCACATTCTTTTTTATTTTGAATGTCCGCAAAATCCGTCCTACATCCCACGGGCAATTTGTACAATCATTTCTGCATGGCTGAACTGTTACATCCAAATGGAGACTTGTGATCTAAAACCGGAATCTTCCGAAAGAAATCTTTTATGCCGGCAGCCGGGACAGCTGACTGACATCGCCGCTTTCACCATAACTTTCCATGTCCGGTCCGATGATGGGAAAAAGCTTTATCGTGAATCAGAGACAACGGATCAGTCCTCTGCTCCTCGCATATTCCCAGACAAAGGCCGCAAAAGCCATTATCAGCAGGATGAAAGCCGCCAGCACATCCCACACATCCAGCACAGATCCCCCGATCATTCTGGACAAGATCATATTCGCCGCCAGATTAAAGGGGATCGCTGCCAGGAAAGTAATCCCCAGGGCAGTCACTTTCCTCTCCCGCATCCGCCGGAATACCGCAAATATGATCCACAGATACGCCAGGGAAACTGCGGACATGACCGCGCCGATGGAAAAGACCGCCCTGACCCCCACCAGCCTGCTCAGTCCATACAGGTATGGGAAAACAAAAACGCTGAGCGCCGCCAACCCTCCCGCGATCCCTCTTTTTCCCAAAAGGGTGACGGGAAGCGACACCACCCAGGCGAACAGGATGGAACTGATGGGAATCGGCGACCATGTAAATGTTCCGGATATGGCAATGTCACATATGGCGCACGCCATGATCCCTGTCAGGAACGCCGCCGACAAAATGATGGTGACCAGCATCTTTAAGGAGATATTATCCTTGTCCCTTTTCTTCAGCGCGATCAGATTTTCGTCCGCCTTTTTCTGATAGTTTCCCCTATTTTCCACATTTTCCATATCCACTTTCTCCCCGCTCAAAAGTTCGTTGACCGTGATCCCCAACATGCCGCATAATTCCAGCATGACCGCTGAATCCGGCATACATTTTCCCGTCTCCCATTTGGAGACCGCCCTGTCCGTGATGTTCAGTCTTTCCGCCAGCTGGGCCTGTGTCAGTTCTTTCTCCCTGCGGCATTTTGCAATGAATTCTCCGATCGCTTTCTGATCCATTTTTCTTCCTGTCCTTTCTATCGTTTTACCGTGCGCCGGAGGAACATACCAGCCAATCTGACCATCCATGCCAAAACTCTTTTGCGCAGGCGCCGCGATTCTCTCATCTGCGATCCAAATCTGTGACGCTCCGGCACAAATTTGCGTTTGACTGCCATGCCCTGTCCAACGCTACATTACCATCTTACGCTGACCGCACGGCATTTTGCAACAAACCGCAGGTTGAGCCGGGGAACTCAATCTGCGGTTGGGAAGCAAGCACGACACATCCTCTCCTTTTCCGTGTTTTGTCCATGTCACTTAAAAAAAGATAAAAATGGTGTTACAAAACTTGCTATTGCTGCCAATGTCGATGTCAGGATCAGATGAAAGTTACTGGCCATCACATTCGGTGACTCCGAAATATACTTAATGATATCCACGTTGTTTTCAAATACGCTCTTTTCCAATAGGTCATTATTTTTGCATATTCTTCTGATCGTCTGCATCTTCAAGGCGTATATCTTTTTCCTGGTCAAGTAATACGGATAAAACGTAAAAAAGACATATCCTCCACATATCAGGAGTCCTATAACGGCTATCACAAAAAAAGCTGCCATGTCGAACACCATCATAGAAAGAAGGATCAGGATAAAGCCTATGATCCAAAAAAGTATCAGCCCGAAAGAGCAGATCCGCATATATTTTTCAAAAATTCCGGTTGCAATAGGATAGATATATGTATAGTTCGCAAACTCAGAGTTATATACTTCGCGAATGCACAATACGATTATCATAAAATAGATATATGCATAAAAAGTAACTGCTATCAGCACCCCAACCAAAAGCGCCGCGTATAGCTTGATCCCGCATTTCCATTCTAATGACGCAGCATTTATGACCGCCCACCCTGACCAGATCCCACATAAAAGCAAGACTCCTTTTTTGATAATATGGAGAGAAACGATCTTAAATTTCCCATCTATCTTTTTCTTGGATGCCTCATTGATCCCCACTTTTCTGGCCTCTGCCTGTATGATATCCCTGCATTCACTAAACCTTGACACTGCCCAGAAAGACAGACTCGTTGCGATCAGCACAAGTGATGCCAACATCCAAAGCCCAACATCATAGGACTGACCTAAAATCTCCAGTTCTTTCAGGCTGTAATTTGCGATAAAGCTGAAAAGCAATCCGATGATCACATATACGACATAGCATATCGTGGATTTTTTCATTTGTTCTTCCCCTATATCCGCAGATAACAAAGATCAATGGTTTCATGGATAAAATACAGAAAGTCATGCAGACATTCCACATTATTTATCAAAGGTGATAAAGAAAGCAATTCCTCATCGATTTCCGCTTTCGCATTTTCAACATCCCTGATGACCCCATCCCTTATTTCATACTTTACGATCAAGTCATATATCGTCCTGAACGACTTCCCATCTGTTGACCGCGCCATGATCCTATCTTTTTCATCTTCCGTACAGATCTGATAAAGCCGGGCGATCACCATATTTTTCCTGTTTTTCTCAAGGTCAAAATTATGATTTTTTTTGTATTCGATATTTTGATCCATTCCTGAAAATGGCTCCAGGTCATTCAACAGCTGAAAATTATACGCACATTTACCAGCCACACTCTCTAAGACCTGACTGATCTCTGATATATCATCCCTGTTGACCTTATAACCATATAATAGACTGTCCCTGATCAACGTGACCGTTTCACCTTTCACGATATCATCGATCTTTACGCTCTGAAAAAGATCATCATGGGTGAGGGAAAGTTCCTGCAATGCTCCTTCCGACATGGAGCAGATCAGGCGGGATATGCATTCCAGATCTTCATACTTTCCTAATTGCCCGACTGCCTTTCCCAACAGATAGAGCAGAAACATGATAGCTTCATTGGAACTGTATTCCTTGTGAAATGTTATCTTTCCCCTCCTTGCATCATCGTCATCTATATAATCATCTATGATAAGGGAACCTTTATGGATCAATTCCATTCCGATCGCCAGGTCAATGATATCCCTGAAATTTATTTTCTCAATATTTGCCGCTGATAAGGCGTATCCCCAACACACCAGACATGGCCGCAGGCGATTGCCGATCCTCAACTGAATCGCTTTCTTATGCCTGGTGGGAAAACTATCTATAAATCGATTCCATTCCTTTTCAAAATAATTTTTAAAAGAATCCTGGCTATCTCCCATGATCAAATTATAATATTGACCAGCCTCTTTATTACCCATCTATCGTTTCTCCTCAATCTCTATTTTCCAAAACTCCACATTTATTCCCGCGAGGGTCATTCCCATATCTTCACTCCATCAAGATTCTTTCAGCCTCCGCCGCATCCTCCCAGGTCAGCCCCACTGTCTGGTCGGTCCTTACCTGATGCGCCTCCACACGGTCATTATGCAGGTCAAGGTCGTCTAAGACCACCCAGCCTGTCACATCAGGATGCCCTTCCAGCCATAATAGGATCTCGTCAGCTTTTACAAAACTGAACTTCTTCGTCCTCCTGATTTCTTCCGTGGTCAGATCCGGCGTCACTCCGGCGATCTCCAGCCCCTCCCCGGCAAACAGATCCGCCAGCGCCGCTGCTTCAGGGCAGAGTGGCTCCATCTCCTCGTCAAACCAGAAACGCCACCCGGAATGGAGGATGACCTCTGCCCCCGTCCGCTCCACAAGCGCCGCCAGTATCCTGACTTTCTCCACATCGATCAGTTTCCCGTCGCTGATCTCTTTCTGATGGCTCTCATTCCAGAAGTTAGAATTGAGCACTCCGTCTATATCAAGAAATATAATTCTGCCCATCCTACGATAGTTCCTTCCACGCAGCCTGCGACTGCAAGTGCCCTGTCAAAAAACTCCCTCTCGTTATCGGAAAGGAGTTTTCAACCATTTGGGATTACTCTTTGATTTTGTCAATATCTGTCAGATTTACGCCTGAAACCTGCAAAATTGCCTTTAAAGAATGATATTCGTCTTTCAGTTCCGCATATGTTTCCGTGGCATTTTCTTTCTTTGCCAAAAACATATACTTTTGAATTTTTTTAAATTCATCAATAGCTGCTTTTGTCACTTCAAGCCCTGTCGGCATATGATCACCTGCTTTCCGAAGTCCGTTGTTGATGCGTATCTGATATTTTTATTATAACGATTTATTTCTAAAGTGTAAAGCCTTTGTCACCCGAAAGGTTGCTCAGAAGTAACAGTTCAGCCGCGATGGTACCTGGTGGTTTGGTGATCTGCTGTCAGAGGGACGGCGGAGGCGTGCTGCCCTGTCCTGTGCGGACGGAGCAACG
>JAMPFQ010000039.1 GCA_023664345.1 Lachnospiraceae bacterium
TGCGCTTCAGCGCACATGGAATCAGAAGTTGACACAATGCCCTTCTGTGTCAACATTGTACCATACTTTCACAATCAGTTCAAAATATTCCTCAGAACCATAGAACTCCTTATCATGTGAAATAACGCACTATGCGCCGCAGATTTCCTCCGAATCCAGCCATATGGTGAATGGGCCGTCATTCAGGAGGGAGACTTTCATTTCCGCCCCGAAGCTGCCCTCTTCCACTACTGCTATCTCCTGCCGACATTTTTTAATGATATACTGATACAATTCCTCTGCTGGTCCGGGCGCACCTGCGTTTATAAAGGAGGGGCGGTTTCCTTTTTTACAGTCTGCGTACAGGGTAAACTGGGAAATGATCAGCATTTCGCCGCCCACTGTCTTGATATCCAGATTGGTCTTACCGTTCTCGTCTTCAAATATTCTCAGTCCGATCAGCTTTTTGACCATCTTATCAGCCACCGCTTCCGTGTCTGTGCCGCTGATTCCCACAAAGACCAGAATTCCCCTGCCAATCCTGCCGATCGTATGGTGCTCTGCCTCAACGCTCGCCTGTGCTACTCTCTGTATTAAAAAGCGCATTGCCGTTCTCCTCCGTTTTTGGTACGTATTCCGGCTTATTTTTCTTTGGAGTTTTGGTGGTTATCCGGCTTTTCAGGATCCGTCTGTCTGTGTTTTGGATCCCTTTTCTCCGGGATGTTTTCATGCAGACCGTCCTCGTCTATGTAATCCAGATTTTCATATTTCTTTGTCTCACAGGGCAGTTCCTTCTTTTTTAGAGAAGTGTTCACCAGCGAACGGATGGCAGCATAGATCACTGCAAAGATGGGCACGCCGATGATCATGCCCAGCACCCCGAACAGTCCGCCGAACAGAGTGATGGATGAAATGACCCAGAAACCAGTGAGCCCGGTGGAACTTCCCAGGATCTTAGGCCCCAGGATATTGCCGTCAAACTGCTGCAGTATCAGGATGAACAGCAGGAAATAAACACAGTTCAAAGGATGGAGCGGATCCACGATGAAGACCAGGATTCCGCAGGGAATCGCTCCCAGATAAGGCCCGAAGAACGGGATCACATTGGTGACGCCGATGATCACGCTGACCAGCGCCGCGTAGGGCGTGCGCAGGATGGATGTACCGATAAAGCACAGGATTCCGATGATGATAGAATCCAGGATCTTGCCGCTGATGAATCCGATAAAGGTCTTGTGGGTAAAGCGGAAGTTTCGGATTACTGTATTGGCGGTATCCGGCTCAAATGCCGCATAGACGATCTTTTTTGCCTGCCCGGCGAATTTTTCCTTGCTGGCCATGACATATATGGAAATGATAAAGCCGATGATAACATCCCACAGTGTCCCGAATACACTGATAACGCTGAGTGATACGGTCCTGATCAGAGGAGTGATCCTGGTAAAGTCCCTCATCAGTTTTTCCAGTTCATCCATATATTTATTGACATTCTGGACCACAAACTCTCCCACTTCGGGATTGTCCTCCAGCAGTTTATCCAGCCACTTGGTAAAATTGTCGGTATAGGCGTTAAAGTTCCCAACGATATTCTGGATGCTGGGTATGATCTGGGACAACAGCATGGAGATCAGCATATAGATCAAAGACACAAATAAACATGCTGTGATCAGTATGCCGATCCCTCTGATGATGGAATTCCTTTTGGAGGATTCTCTGATCCTGCACTTATTGCAGAGAGGGATCATGATCTTATCCTCCAGAAAGTTCAGGATGGGTGTCAGCAGATATCCCATCACAAGTCCAAGTATGACTGGCATCACGATATCTGTCAGCATGCCGATGCCGGCCTTGATGTTGGAATGATGGAACATAAAATAATAGAAGACTATACTGGCAGCGATCACGATGAATGCTGTCAGCCCCCATCTGAAATATTTATTGTTTATCTTGAATTTCATACAGATTTTCCCCTCTTTGGTATGATTTATTACTATAATACTCTTATCTGCTGAAAGGTGCAAGGTCAAATCGGATGAAATATCCCTGATCGTGCTGGCAGACCGGACAGACGGCCGGGGCATTGGTCCCTCTGAACACGAAACCGCAGTTCAGGCACATCCACTCTTCTTCCACGTTCGATACGAAGAGTTGTCCCGCTTTCAGCAGCTGTGCGAATCTGCCGAAACGATCCCCATGGATCTTCTCGATCTCCGCGATCTGCAGGAAAGAAGCTGCGATCCTGTCAAAGCCCTCCTCCCTTGCCTTTGCGCCGAACGCCTTGTACACATCATCATGCTCCTCATACTCGTTGTGCTGCGCCATGGAGAGCAGGTCCGCCATATTATCGGAAATATCCACGGGATATCCGCCGTCAATAAAGATCGTCTCTCCTGCCATCTCCTTCAAATGCTGATAGAAGATCTCCGCATGCTCTTTCTCCTGAGACGCTGTAAAGGCAAATACGGCGCTGATCACGTGCAGTCCGTCTTTTTCTGCCTGAGAGGCTGCGAATGTGTACCGGTTCCTTGCCTGGCTTTCTCCGGCGAATGCCCTCATGAGATTGTCTTTTGTGATGCTTTTGGAAAAATCCACTGCCATAATCTACTCTCCTTTTGCTCTATGGTGACTGGTGCACCGACATGTAATCTCTATATCATAAGTATATCCATAAAAATAAAATATAATCAGGGAACCCTTTGACTTCCATAAAGAATCGTTTATAATATAAATGTCAGATGTACGAAACGCTTCCTACGGAGAAACAGATGAAACTTCAGCAGGTGTTGAGCCATGTCCGCAGAGCAGTGGACGATTATCATATGATCCAGGACGGGGACAGGATTGCTGTCGGGATATCCGGCGGAAAGGACAGCCTCACGCTCCTGTATGCCCTGAATGGCCTGAAACGCTTCTATCCCAGGCATTTTGAGATCCATGCGGTGACGGTGGATCTCGGGTTTGACAATCTGAACCTGGACGGGATCCGGGAATTGTGCCATGATCTGGGGATAAAATATACCATTGTGAAAACGGATATCGCGTCTGTCGTATTTGAGGAACGCAGGGAGGAAAATCCCTGTTCTCTCTGCGCCAAGATGCGAAAAGGTGCCCTGAACCAGGCTATCAAACAGGCGGGCTGCAATAAGGTCGCCTATGCGCACCATAAAGATGATGTGGTGGAGACCATGCTGCTGTCCCTGATCTATGAGGGGCGCTTTCACACCTTTGCCCCTGTCACATATCTGGACCGCATGGACCTGACAGTCATCAGACCCCTAATGTACATGAATGAAGCGGATGTGATCGGTTTTGTCAATAAATATGACGTTCCCGTAGTGAAAAGCCCCTGTCCCGCGGACGGACATACAAAGCGGGAATATGTAAAAAATCTGCTTCGACAATTAAATCTGGAAAATCCCGGTGTGAAAGAGCGTATGTTTACCGCTGTCAGGACCGGAAATATGAAAGGCTGGGTGGAGTATCTTGGCAGTAATGAAGCCTGATAATTATCATGACGAACAAAACAAGCAGAACATCTTAAAAATGCGCGCCGTCCTGGAAACGCTCCCTTCGTTCTGCAGAACATTCTTCCGGGGCATAGAGGAATATACCTCCTCCCGGACCAGACTGGCGTATGCCTATGATCTTCGTTTGTTTTTTGAATATCTGCATGACAACAATGTGGTATGTGAAAGGATGGAAATCACGGAGTATCCCCTTTCCGTGCTGGATGATATCAAACGCGGTGATATCGAGGAATACCTACAGTATATGTCCCTTTATCAGAAAGACGGCAAGGATATCTCCAATGAAGAGCGAGGCAAGGCAAGAAAGCTTGCCTCCCTGCGCAGTTTTTATAATTATTATTTTCAGAATGAAATGATAAACACAAACCCTGCCGCTCTTGTCCCGCTCCCAAAGCAGCACGAAAAGGAGATCATCCGTCTGGAACCGAATGAAGTGGCGATCCTCCTGGATCAGGTGGAGGATGGGACAAAGCTGACCAAAAAGGAACTGGAATACCATAAAAAGACAAAACTCCGTGATGTGGCGCTCCTGACGCTGCTTTTGGGCACCGGGATCCGTGTTTCCGAGTGCGTGGGCCTGGATATCTCTGATGTCAATTTTGATGTGAACGGGATCAAGATCAGGCGTAAGGGCGGATACGAAGCAGTCATCTATTTTGGCAGTGAGGTGGAGACCGCGCTCCTGGATTACCTGGAGGAACGGCATCACATGATCCCGGCGGAGGGACATGAGAACGCGCTGTTTCTGTCATTGCAGAATCGCCGGATGGCGGTGCGTTCCGTGGAAAATCTGGTGAAGAAATATTCCTCCAGAGTGACCACTCTGAAAAAGATCACGCCCCATAAGCTGAGAAGTACTTATGGCACCACGCTCTATCAGGAATCAGGGGATATCTATCTGGTGGCGGATGTATTGGGCCATAAGGACGTCAACACGACGCGGAAGCATTATGCGGCACAGGCGGACGAACGCCGCAGGAAAGCTGCCAATATGGTACACCTGAGAGAGGGCTAGCTCGTCATTGCTCGCGGGAATAATAGGGTATGACAAGAAACTGCCCTGCGAAAAGCGTTTCGCCCTCGTCCAGGTGATTGATGCTCTCCACTTCTGCGATATAGGTATCTTTGTCCGCATAATGTTCGCAATCGATATATCTGTCCGCAATGCTCCAGAGAGTCTCGCCGCTTTCCACGGTAATGCCGGCATAATATTTAAAGCCGGTATTTGCCTGTACCGTGATGGAGTTGTATGATACGGCGCAGATCAATAGCATACAAGCGATAACGGCCAGCGCCAGTCCCGCAGTAAGGCATTTTTGTCTGCGTTCCTTTTTAAGGCGCCGTACTCTTCTGTCGCGCTTCCGTTCCCTGTCGGTGATTTCCCATGTAAGATGATTCGTTCCTGTGATATCTGCCTTTTGAAGCTGTCTTCTCATATCGTTACTCCCCTGTCTTTTCCGCAAGTGCATGTTCCCGTCACCGATGCCGCCGACATGTTCCTGATGCATTGCAATCCTGCCCACACATTTCCATTCGTATGTTCGGAACATTTGTTCTTATTTCCTATGATCAGACTATAACACAAGAACATTCGTTTGTCAACAGAAAAATCGAACATATTTTTGGAATATATGTTTGCTTTTTGGGAATCGATGTGTTATCATTGATTCAGGGAAAAATTCAGGGAAAATGATTGGCAGCCTGGATTCTCTTAAGATGCCGTGATATGGCACAAAATGGCTGACTGCCTTGAAGCCTGGAGGTCAGCAAACGGAAAGATGAGGTAAAATAGTGTGAAGATTGATCTTCACGCGCAGATTTGTGCCTGCGGATCTGAGCCGCAGGTTATGGAAAGGCATGGTGACCATTATGGGTTATGGGAAAATTTCAGCGAAACAGCAGGAAATCCTCGATTATATCAAGGATGAGATCTTAAAGAAAGGATATCCTCCCACCGTGCGGGAGATCTGTGAGACCGTGAACCTGAAGTCTACCTCTTCTGTTCACTCTCATCTGGAAACATTGGAAAAGAATGGCTATATCCGCCGTGACCCTACCAAGCCCCGTGCCATAGAAATCTGTGATGACAGTTTCCAGATGGTGCGCACGGAGATGGTCAGCCTGCCGGTGATCGGCAATGTGGCGGCTGGCCAGCCCATCCTGGCGGAAGAAAATGTGCAGGAATATTTTCCCGTTCCCGCGGAGGTGGTGCCATCAGGGGAATCCTTTATTTTAAATGTCCGCGGGGAATCCATGATCAATGCCGGGATCTTTGACGGCGACCGTGTATTCGTGAACGCCTGCAAAACGGCGTCCAACGGTGATATCGTTGTCGCCCTGATCGATGATTCCGCAACCGTGAAGACCTTTTATAAAGAGAACGGCCACATCCGCCTGCAGCCGGAGAATGATACCATGGATCCTATTATCGTGGATGACTGCCAGATCCTGGGGAGGGTGTTCGGCGTGTTCCGTTTTTATCGTTGATAATGTAAAGTTTGAATGAGTATTTCAGGCTTGCACTGGTTGATGCATGTTCATGTGGCAAGTCAGATGCCCTATTTTGTAAAACGGAAAGAAATGATGTATATTCTTTCGATTTTTACAGATATTAATACTGCCGGTTTCATAAGAGCAACAAAACCGCGCAGAAATGAGGGCTAGTATGGGAAATAAATATGTTGATGCTACTGCGCTTACCATTGCTATCATCGGTGCCATCAACTGGGGCCTGATCGGTCTGTTCCGTTTTGACCTGGTAGCTTTTATTTTCGGAGATATGTCGTGGCTTTCCAGGATTGTATACACCCTTGTAGGCACTTGCGGCCTTTACCTGATCAGTTTTTTCATGAAGCTGTCGGACAGGGCGGAAGCCTGACAGACAAACGGTAAGACAGAAAATGTAAAAATGGAAAATGAAAACAGAAAAAAGGAAGCTGTCATTTTGCGGCTTCCTTTTTCTGATTCCTACATGATTCATTTCAGGCTCTCTGCATCCATCATTTTTCCATCGCGCCAGATACGCTCCAGATTATACAGCAACCTGTTTTCTTTGTCAAAAATATGGACGATCACATCCCCGAAATCCATCAGGATCCAGTTGGCGGAATCGTATCCTTCTTTTTGCCTGCAAAGATACCCGGCTCTTCCCAGTTTTTCCTCCACATTGTCACACAGCGTCTGGATCTGGTTCCTGTTATTTCCTCCCGCGATCAGGAAGTAATCCGCGATCACGGACACCTCACTGATATCGATGACGCGGATATCATTTGCTTTCTTATCTTCCAGCGCTTCGATGGCAAGCTTTGCCATTTCTACCGATCTCTGTTCCATAGTTCCTCTCATTCCGCGGACCTGCCCGCTTTTTTATAATATTCCCATGTCTTTCTTGTCATGGGATCCATATCCCCGTTTCTGTTGCCAAGATATTCCAACGTGTCGCTCAGGATCTTTAACAGAGTCCGATCCAGATCCATGAACGCCATCTTTCGGATCTCATCCAGATCAGGGGCATGGTTCCTGCCCGGTTCCATATAATCCGCAATGAAAACGATCTTTTCCAGCAGGCTCATGCCCGGCCTTCCGGTGGTATGGTTGCGGATGGCGTTCAGGATATCCTGATCCTTTATCCCATACCGCTTTCTTGCAAGATACGCGCCGACTTTGGCGTGCAGCAGGAAAGGATTGGCCTTTTCCAGTTCCGTCATGGGGATATCATGTTTCTTGCAGATGGACACCCGTTCCTTGTCTGTGAGACATTTGGCGCAGTCATGCAGAAGCCCCGCCGTCTGTGCGCTGCGGACATCGGCGCCATAGCGCATGGCCAGGGCGGCTGACGTGAACTCCACCCCTAAGGTATGCTCAAAGCGTTTTGCGTCCTGTATCTTTTCCATTTCATTCCGAAGTTTTCTCAGTTGATGTGAAGATTTCATGTTATCTGTAAAGCCTCTTGCCCTCTATATAAGTTAAAACACTGTCAGGGATCATATAGCGCACGCTCTTTCCCTGTCTGATCCGTTCCCTGATCTCTGTGGAGGAAATGGACATCCTGAGAAAAGGGAGCAGCAGAATCTGCCCGCCAAAACGCTGTTCCAACTCTGTTTTCTTCTCCTCCATCTCTTCCATGGAAGCCTCATCCCGCACAGCCGCGATCAGTTTGCAGCATCCAAGGAGCCTCTGGGGATTTTTCCAGGTCTCCAGGGTAAAGAGACAATCCGCGCCCATGATAAAATAAAACTCATATTTGGGATAAGCACGGGTCAGTTCCTCCATGGTCTCATAGCTGTAGGAGCAGCCGTTCCTCTTTATCTCCAGATCAAGGCATTTGAAACATTTGTTGCGCGTTGCCGCAAGTTCCGTCATCCGCAGCCGATCCTCCGCAGAAGCAATGTCCTGAGTCGCTTTCGTATGGGAGATCCCATTGGGGATCAGCCATACCTCATCCAGGCCGGCCTCGCTTTTCGCCCATTCGGCCAGCAGCATATGCCCCATGTGGACGGGGTTAAATGTGCCGCCCATAATTCCGATACGTCTGTTTCCCATAACTACACCCCCATGCCCGCCTTTGGCGGACACTGATTTCAATATAGCCATGCCGCCTCCGGCGGCATAAACAATTGATGAACCTCCGCATTCCGTTCACACTTTCCCTGCGCCTTCGGCCTTTGGCAATATGATCTTAGGCTTGTCCCTGTCAGGTTTATAGAGAACGATCTTCTTGCCGATCACCTGTACCAGCTGGGAACGGGTCCTTTCCGCGAGGATCTGCCCAATCTCGCCGGGATCGTCCGCGCAGTTTTTCAGGACCGCGATCTTGATCAGTTCATTGTTGTTGAAAGCCTCCCTGACCGCTTCGGTGAACTCCGGCGTCAGGCTGGATTTCCCCACCTGGAAGATGGGGGGCAGCTTACTGGCAAGGCTTTTTAAATATGCTCTCTGCTTGCTCGTCATAAAAATATATCTCCTATTCCAGTACCGTCTCTCCACAGCAATGCCCCTTGTACTGGGAGAAATCTTCATCTGAAAAAAACAGCTGAAGATTCTCCCGGGCATTGCCGTTTCGAGACTGTTATTCCAGTACCGTCTCTCCACAGCAATGCCCCTTGTACTGGGAGAAATCTTCATCTGAAAAAGCCAGCTGAAGATTCTCCCGGGCATTGCCATTTCGAGACTGTTATTTATAATAATCAAAGGATAACCCATACATGCGCACTGTGTCGCCCTCTTGGATGCCCAGTTCCTCCAGCTGTTTCAGGATTCCATTGTCTTTCATGAAATTCTGGAAGAAGAGAAAGCCCTTTTCGCTGTCCAGGTTGGTGTAGCCCAGCATCTTCTCGATCCTGGGGCCCTCTACCACATATTCATCCGATTCCCCGTCATATTTCACAGTAAAGGGTTCGTTGGAGGACATGTCGGACTGTGATCCGGGGAAATACTCCGGTTCAAACACAGTGGGTTCCCCGCCGATATCCTGCAGCATATCATGTATATGGTACAGTAATTCTCTCACGCCTTGGCCGCTGACCGCGGAAATGGGATAAACTTTGATCCCTTTCGGCTCGAACTCCGCCCGGATGGCATCTACGGCTCGATCCTCCGGATCATAGATGGCATCGATCTTGTTGGCGGCTATCACCTGAGGACGCTTCGCGATGTCAGGATTGTAGGCATCCAGTTCCTTATTGATGGCATAGATATCCGCAACGGGATCACGTCCTTCTGTTGATGCCGCGTCCACAATATGGACAATGACCTTGGTCCGCTCGATGTGGCGCAGGAACTCATGACCCAGGCCTACTCCTTCCGAAGCGCCTTCGATGAGCCCGGGGATATCCGCGATCACAAAACCGCCTGTGTCCTCCAGGTCAACTACTCCCAGATTGGGATTTAAGGTGGTAAAATGGTAATTGGCGATCTTCGGCCTTGCATTGGTCACCCGGGCAAGGAAAGTGGATTTTCCAACATTTGGAAATCCCACAAGTCCTACGTCCGCTATCACTTTCAGTTCCAGCAGAAGATTCAGCTCCCGGGCCGGCTGGCCGGGCTGGGCATACTTGGGAGCCTGCATGGTGCTGGTAGCGTAATGCTGGTTGCCGTTGCCGCCGCGCCCGCCCTTTAACAGCACGATCTCCCGGTTGTCTCCTGACATATCCGCAATGACTTTTCCACTTTCCGCTTCTTTGATCACGGTGCCCGGAGGAACCTTTAAGGTAATGTCCTGACCGTCCTTGCCGCGGCAGTTCTTCTTATTGCCGGGTTCGCCGTCACCGGCCTTATATTTGCGGGTGTTCCTGAAGTCGATCAGGGTGTTCAGCCCCTCGTCCACCACGAAGATAACGTCGCCGCCCCGTCCGCCGTCGCCGCCGTCTGGCCCGCCGTTAGGGACATATTTTTCCCGACGGAAAGAAACATGGCCGTCGCCGCCTTTTCCGCTTCTGACATAAATCTTGGCTCTGTCTGCAAACATTGTGCCTCCTATTCCAAATGCAATAAGGTAAAAACAGGACCTCAAACATCATCAGTTTGAGGTCCCGCCTGGATTCGTGATCATTTCTCCACAGGATATACGGAAGCCTGTTTCCTGTCCCTGCCCTTTCTCTCAAAACGGAGAATGCCGTCAACTAAGGCAAACAGGGTATCATCACCGCCACGCCCTACATTAACACCGGGATGGATCTTGGTCCCACGCTGCCTGTACAGGATGTTTCCCGCTTTTACGAATTGTCCGTCAGCTCTCTTCGCACCCAACCTCTTGGATTCGGAATCTCTGCCGTTCTTGGTAGAACCGACTCCTTTCTTATGAGCGAAAAATTGAAGGTTCATATTCAACATGGCCTACACCTCCTTGATATTTACTTTCAGATACTTTTTGCCATACTCTTTACGGATGTTTTCCAGTGAAAACACCATGAAATCCATCAGAAAATTTGATCTATCCTGTAAAACACTCTCAAAATCGCATTTAAAAAAACCAGACGCCTCATTCTGGCTGACGGTCAGCTTCTCTCCCGCCAGTTCCTCCAGCGCGTTTACGGTGCCGATGGTGAGCGCTGAAACCGCCGCGCACACGATATCCGGTTGGCCGGGCTTTGCGTACTCTGCATGTCCTATGCAGCAAAAGCCTTTATATCCGTGATTTTTCGTTCTGTGGATTTCTACCGTTATCATAGCTTAATATGTCCCTGTTCAAGACGATCAGCAGCCGAATGGCCACTGAGACCGTGACCGTAAAACAATCATGGCATATCATGCGTTGATCTTGTCGATCTTAACCCGTGTATATGCTTGTCTGTGACCGTTTTTCTTGTGGTAGCCGGTTTTTCTCTTGTATTTGTATACAATAACCTTCTTACCTTTTCCCTGCTCGATAACGGTTGCGGTCACGTTTGCGTTCGCTACGTCATCGCCAACTTTCAGGGTTCCGTCACTTACTGCAATCACCTGGTCAAAAGTAACAGTATCTCCAGCTTCCACGTCCAGCTTCTCAACTCTGATCACATCGCCCTCAGAAACTTTGTACTGTTTTCCGCCTGTTGCAATAATCGCGTACATAATCAAGGCACCTCCTATTCATGAACTACGGCTAAGCTTTCGTTCATTTACTCGCTGGCTTTGGTGGCATGCGCAACTGCCTGCGCACACACTTATACCGAGCCATGCGGCATACCGTAGTATCATAGCATGAGGTGCCCTGTTTTGTCAATATTTTTCAGCTGTTTTTCTTTTCAAAATCTTCCACATACTGTGTGATCAGCTTTACGGTGCCCTCCACGCCAAGGACGCTGCTGTTGATGCACAGGTCATAGCTGTCCGCCCGTCCCCACTTTTTGGAGGAATAATAATTGTAGTAACTCTGGCGCTGCTTATCTTTCTTGATGATCATGTCCTTTGCCTTGGCTTCGCTGAGGTCATATTTCTCCATGATACGCTTCACCTTGCAGGACTCATTGCCATAGATAAACAGATGAATCACATTTTTGTAATCAGCCAGCGCGTAGTCCGCACAGCGCCCTACGATCACGCAGGGACCCTCCTCCGCGATCTTCTTTATGGTATCAAACTGTGCCAGGAATACCTTGTGGCTGATGGGCATATCTACAAAGGAGGACGCATTGTAACCGAAAGAATAGGTATCCATGACCAGATTATACAGGAAAGAATTGGTCGGTCTTTCATCGTGGTTCTGAATCATTTCCTCGCAGAACCCGCTTTCCTGTGCCGCCCTGGTAAGCAGTTCCTTATCGTAGCATTTGATTCCGAAATAATCGGCAACCATCTCCCCAATCTCACGCCCTGCGGAGCCAAATTGTCTGCCGATCGTAATAACTGTATTCATATAGCACACCCCTTTCCCGTGTTTTTTCTGATTACATTATACTATATTTGAAGAATTCAGGCAACTACAAAAATTTCATATTGGATGAACAGTGTAGCTATTCAGCCCCGATGGTATCTGCTGTCCCGGCTCCTGTATATTTGCAAGTTTTCAAAAAATAGACTGCCAATTTACAGCTTGAACATAGGATCTTTTTACTGGAAAGCTTTCGGAGATCAGGCGGAGATGTGCTGCCCTGTTCTGAGCAGACTTTGGGAGCGCATTTAGCAGGGATGAAATCCACTGCCTACGGAGACTATGGCGCGAAGACGCAATTCGCGCCATAGGAACTGGCGCATGTCTTTGCGACAGTTCCGTAGTCGTAGTTGGCAGTTAGTTCAGCACTGCGTTGCTCCGTCCGCGCAGAACAGGGCAGCACGTCTCCGCCGTCTCCTTAGCGCCAAACAACCAGATACCATCGGGGCTGGAATAGTTACTGAACGATAACCATTCATAAAAAAGGCGCCGGACAGGAATCATATCCGTCCGGCGCCTTTTACGCCATAGCAGAACCGCTTAAGCGGCTGCTTTCTTCTTATTCTTCTTTCCAAACAAGGTCTGGATGCCTTCGATAACAAGTATGACAGCCAGGACGATCAGCAATATGGCGAGTATCGTCTGCGCGTAAGGACCCCAGTCCGCTCCGCCTGCGGAGATGAGACCGATCTGGTTCTTTACGGTCACGCACAGGGAACTGATGGTAACTACCATCATGAATGCCATGGGGATCAGGAACATCTTGTTATTTTTGCCGATGTTTCCAAGCCATGCAGCCACAGCCAGCAGACCAAGGCCAGCCAGCAGCTGATTTGCAGCGCCGAACAATCCCCAGATTTTGGAATAGCCGGTCATACCCAACGCAATACCTAATACTACAGTGATTGCAGTCGCCACATAGGGATTTACCAAAACCTTCTTCCAGCCGTCTTTCACATCCTGTGCCGTCTGTCCGGGCTCCAGCCAGAACTCCTGGAACATAAAGCGCGCCAGACGGGTCGCCGTATCCAGTGATGTCAGGCAGAATGCCGAATAGGTAAGGATCAGCAGGGTTTTCAAAATGTTTACGCCCGCCTCAGGCAGTCCCACGCTTGCGAACATCTGTGAGATACCCCCTGCGAAGATTGCGGTCGCGCCGGAGGTGATGCCGCTCTTGTAAGCAAAGTTGATCGCGCAGACCGTAAGGACAGCCAGCACGCACTCCAAAAGCATTCCGCCATAGGCGATGGGCTTTGCGTCCCTTTCCTTATCCAGCTGCTTGGAGGTGGTGCCGGAAGATACCAGTGAATGGAATCCGGATATCGCACCGCATGCTACCGTGGTAAACAATACGGGGAACATGTACTGCATGCCGTTTCCGTTATTCACGGCAAAACCGGCAAACGCCTGCAAACCGTCCGCGCCGCCCATGGCGGGATGTGCGATCACAACGCCCACCAACGCTACCGCCAGCATCGCGTAAAGCAGGAAAGAACTTAAGTAGTCGCGGGGCTGCAGCAGAATCCACACCGGGGTAACGGAAGCGATGGCTATGTAGATGCCAACAACGATCATCCATGTGTTGGACGACAGGTAGATCGGATGGAAGTTCATGCCGATCGCCATGCAGACCACGATCGCACCGACACCCAAAACAGTGGATATCAGCATGGGAGCGTTTCTTCTGTAGACAAGAAATCCAAAAGCGATAGCGATTACGATAAACAGCAGAGAAACCATTGCGACAGACGCATTGGAAGCGGAAGCCGCCTTATCCAGTACACCTTCCACATAGGTCGCGCCGAAAGTGGACGCAACAATGGACGCGAACGCAGCTACTACCAGGATCAGGGTCAGATAGGCAAAGATCAAAAACAGCCTCTTTGCGCGGCGGCTCATATTGACGGAAATGATCTCGCCGATGGACTGACCCTTGTGGCGTATGGACGCGAACAGTGCGCCGAAATCATGGACGCCGCCAAAGAAAATGCCGCCCACCAGGATCCAGAGCACAACGGGAACCCATCCGAAGATCGCCGCGCCGATAGGCCCGGTAATGGGACCGGCGCCGGCAATGGAAGAAAAGTGATGTCCCATCAGGACGGGAGCCTTGGCGGGAACGTAGTCCACACCGTCTTCCAGCTCATGTGCAGGCGTAGGCATATCTTTTTCGCCCACACCCCATTGCTTACAGAGCCATCTGCCATAGAAAATGTATCCACAGATCAGGACTGCAAGACAAAGAAGCAACAGTACTAATGAATTCATTTTATCTCTCCTTTTTTGAAAATAATATTTTTTTCAAAATTTTCGCTGTACTGCGACCGGCATAATTACTTTCGATACGACTGCCCTCGTCAAAACAGACGATCGCATTGTGGTAATCGAGCCATCCGTGCAGTGAAAAATGAAAACTTTTATAAATACGGCTTTTTCGTAATGCCTTCATGGCATCTTCATCACAGGTATCGCACAGAAATACTGCCGTGATGAAAGTATACATATGCCCCGGCCCTACATGCATCCGTCCGGAACCGTCTTCATAGGCCTGCAGCTTGCATCTTTCAAACAGATCCTTTGTCAGGTGCGGCACATTATATAAATAAATGAATTCCTCGCTGTCCGCTGCCCATAATTCCGCTTTCTTTGATAAGACATACTTTTGCGAATGCTCAAAAAAATCACAGCGGGCTGTGAGGGGAAGCCGTTCATCATCGAACCGTGTGATATTAAAATATGTGGCATAACTCCGCAACAGCTTTTCTACTGCCTCTTCTCTCCGACTGTCCATCCTGACTCCAAAACGTATGTACTTCCGCACTTTAAAATGTTAAATTATTAAATTTCTATAAACATACTATCATATTCAGCATATATTTCTATGGTACTTTAGTACTATGCCTTTTTCTGCAGTATATCCAGCAGATGCTCAAAGTATTCCGGCAACGGCGCCTCCACTTCCATGTACTCTCCCGTGGAGGGGTGGAGGAATCCCAGCGTCTGCGCGTGGAGAACTTGGCCCTGTAGGTGGAAAGGGCATTTCCGGTTGGAATAGACCTCGTCCCCCAGGATGGGATGCCCGATGCTTGCCATATGGACCCTGATCTGGTGGGTCCTGCCGGTCTCCAGCCGGCATTCTATGTAAGTATATTTCTCAAAACGCCGCAGTACGCGGTAGTGGGTCACGGCCCGCCTGCCGCCCCGCTCATTGACCGCCATCTTCTTCCGCTCCGTGGGATGGCGTCCGATGGGTCTGTCAATAACGCCCTCCTCCTCTTTCAGGTTGCCGTAGCAGATCGCTACATAACGCCTGGTAACAGAATGCTCTTTTAACTGTTCCGCCAGGCACAGGTGCGCGGTGTTATTTTTACAGGCGATGACGGAGCCGGTAGTGTCCCTGTCGATCCGATGGACAATGCCCGGCCGCATATATCCGTTGATGCCGGAGAGTTCACTGCCGCAATGATACATCAGAGCGTTCACCAAAGTGCCGCTGTAATGTCCCGCCGCGGGATGGACCACCATGCCCTTGGGCTTATTGACCACGATCACGTCTTTATCCTCGTAAAGGATATCCAAAGGGATGTCTTCCGGCTCGATATCCGGCTCCACGGCCTCCGGGAGATCAAATGCAACGGTATCGTCCGTTTTGACCCTGTAGCTTCCTTTTACAGGGATGCCGTTTACGGTGACAGCCTGTTCTTTGATCAGTTTCTGGATGAAAGAGCGCGACAAAGAATCGATAAGCATTGACAAACACTTATCGATCCGCTCATCTTCCAGTTCTTCTGTAATCTCAAATCGAAACCGTTCCATCCGGCCTGCTCCTGCTGTATTATTTCATCTCGCGATAACGGTTCTGCTTAAAGTTCAAAAACTCCAGATCCTTTTCCTTGAACACAAAGGCGAACAGGATGAACAGACAGATCATCGCCACTACAATATAACAATCCGCCACGTTAAAGATCGGATAATTGATCAGGACAAACGAAATGAAATCAACCACATGATCGAACCGGAACCTGTCCACCATATTGCCGACCCCGCCCGCTATCACCACGGAAAGCAGAATATGGACGATGGTATATTTCTTCTGGGTGGGCAGCTTGAACAGGAAGAACAGGATCACCATAAGAAACACGATCCCTACGAACAGGATAAAGAACTTCTGGTTCTGCAGCATGCCAAAAGCGGATCCCCTGTTTTCCAGGTACTGCAGTTCCAGTACCCCGTCTATCAGCACTATGGCCGGATTGTTCTTCAAATGCAGGACCGCCAGCATTTTCGTATATTGGTCGAAAGCCAGCAATGCCGCTGCGATCACCGCATCGATCAACAGCATCTTCACTCTTTTATTCATGGGCATCCTCTTCGCTGAAGTATATTTCGTTGACAGCCGCCAGGATCTCGTCATCCGTGACAGTCCTGTCTATCACCGCCTTGCCGATCTTTTTGAGAAGGATGAACCTGATCGTTCCGGCATCCATCTTTTTGTCAGACTTCGTAAGCCGCAGAATCTCCTGAGGGTCGATATCGTCTATGGAGATCGGCAGGTTAAAGGGCACGAACATATCCCTGATCTCATAATATTCATCCATGGACAGCATGTCCTTTTTCCATGAGATATAGGCAGCTGCCACGCACCCCAGGGCAACACACTCCCCGTGATACAGTTCAAAATCCTTATATTTCTCTATGGCATGGCCGATGGTATGGCCCAGGTTCAGCAGCGCCCTGTCGCCCTGTTCCGTGGGATCCTTTTCCACCACAAGCTTCTTGATGCCGCAGCTGCGCTTCAACATTTCCTGGAGCACGTTCAGGTCACGGTCACAGATCTCATACATATTCTCGATCAGCCACTCGTAAAACATGCTGTCTTTCAGCAATGCGCTCTTCATCACTTCCGCAAAGCCGGAAAAGAACTGCCTGTCCTCCAGTGTGGACAGGACCGCCAGGTTCATATATACCAGACGGGGCATCTTGAACGCTCCCACCATATTCTTGTAGCCGTCCAGATCAACGCCCGTCTTGCCGCCGATGCTGCTGTCCGCCTGTGAGAGCAGGGTCGTGGGCACCTGTACGAAATCGATGCCGCGCAGATAGGTGGCCGCCGCGTATCCCGTGAGGTCGCCCACTACGCCGCCGCCCAGCGCGATCAGCATGTCTTTGCGGTCAAAGCCTTCCCGGATCAGGAACTTGTAGACCTCTCTCACCGTATCCAGCGTCTTATTCTCCTCCCCGTTGGGGAATACATATCTGACCGCTTTTCTGCACCTGCCCTCCAGCAGTTCCAGGACAGCGGCGCCATATAGTTCATTTACTCTGGAGTCGGTCACAACGCAAAGCCTTTTGTTCCCGCATTCCAACACCTGAAGTTCTTCCCAAAGCCCGTCAAAGGACTGAGCGAACACGATATCATAGCAGGGCTTTTTATTATATAGTATGGGTAATCTCTCTGACATAGCAACCTCTTTCATTGATTGTTCAGCGGCATCTCAAAGGAACCGCCGAAGATATCCTGAAAATCACCGGAAATATCCACGCTTGCAGGGGTGATGATGAAGATATAGTGGGAGATCTTCTGCAGATTGCCTCCGATCGCGAAGCAGGAACCGCTGGTAAAATCAATGATCCTCTGGGCGATATCCACATCCAGGCCCTCCAGGTTCAGAACCACGGTGCGGTTGGCCAGCAGCGTCTCCGTGATCTCCCTGGCATCCTCCACGGAAGTGGGCTTGATCACGCATACCTCCATGCCTGCGCCGTTGTTCATGCGCCGGGAAGAGGGCTTGCTGATGGGAGTGATCTTGTTTCCCGCCGAGGGCTTTTTCGCAGTACCGGAGTCCTCATAAGCATCCATATCCCTGGCCTTGGAGGAACCGGACTTTTTCGGTGCGGGCTCCAGCTCCTCATCATCATCCAGATATTCATCGTCATAGTACTCGTCATCCTCTTCGCCGTTCAGCTTCATATAATTCAAGAACTTGTCCATTACGCTCATTATTCCGTTACCATGCCTTTCCTGTAATCCCGCTCGCCAAAGATGCCGGTGCCCACCCGTACATAAGTGGCGCCTTCCTCCACGGCTGTAGGATAGTCATCCGTCATACCCATCGACAGCACATCCATATTAACATTATCAATGTTTTTTTGTGCTATGTCAACAGACAATTGTTTCAGTTTCCTAAAATATTGACGATTGTCTTCTGCATTTTCAACAAAGGGTGCAATGGTCATCAGTCCGTGTATATGGATTCCGGGCAGTTTTGCGACATTGACCGCAAGTTCCGCAGCCTCCTCCAGTGCGGCCCCGAATTTGCTCTCTTCCCCGGCCACATTGACTTCCAGCAGGATATCCACCTCGGTTTTCTGCTTCACGGCCTCCCTGCTGATCTCCTCCGCAAGGCGCAGGGAATCCACACTGTGGATCAGGAACACTTTTCCCACGATATATTTCACCTTATTACGCTGCAGATGCCCGATCATATGCCAGCGGACATCCCCCGGCATCTCCGGGATCTTCTCCATCAGTTCCTGCACCTTATTTTCGCCGAAATCCCTGGCGCCTGCTTCATATGCTTCTCTCAGCATGGACAGGGGCTTGGTCTTGCTGACAGAGATGAGCGTTACCTCTTTATCATCCCGCCCTGCCCGTTTGCAGGCGTCCTGTATGGTTTGCCGTACCTGTTCCAAATTCTGTTGGATCATCCAAATGATGCCTCCCTGATCCCAGTTTGCGTCTTTTCAAGACGGTCTACTGGTTGATAAACTGATCGTCGCTGACGGCCTCAGCATCCAGCACGATATAATCGTACACACTCAGGCCATATTTCGTGTTTGGCTGCACAATGGCGTATTCGTCGTTTTCATACAGGATACGGATCTGCTTGAAATCGGCATAGCCCTTGTTCATATTGTAGACACCGATCAGCGTGGCGCGCTTGCTGACGGTAAAGGTCTCCTGGCTGTCCAGCTTATACAGCGTATCCCCCACATCCAGGATCGAACTGTCCACATAGTATTCCTTGCTTTCTTCGTCAAAATTGTACACATCTATCTCCAGGACTTCGCTGGAAATGGTACCGTCCTCCAGGAAGCACTGGCGCATAATGCTCTCGCCGCCGTTATTGCCGCCGGGTATCACATATTCTTCCGGGATCAGGAAAAATTCTTTCTGCACAATGGAAGATACCGGTATCTTCAGGCCCGTCTCATCTTCCACGATCAGTTCCACATCCAGGAACCGGTCTGAGATAAAGCTTACCATGGAATTGTTGAATGCCAACTGCAGATAAGTGTTTCCGTCAGCATTGGTGAGAAGGCTCACTTTTCCCCATGACTCGTACTGATTTTTCAGGAAACGCACTTTGATGTAGTCTTCCTCCAGAAGCTGCGCACCCCGCTGTGGCTCAACAGGGATCACCAGGGACCAGTTCTCGCTGGTGGAGAGCTTATATGCCGGATCCCCCACCGCCATCAGGGAATTACCTACAAACTGTGTCTTGTTATAACCTTTTTCCTCCAGCAGATCCGCCGTCACATCCTGGGGCGTCAGGTCTTCCAGGCCGTCGATCCAGTAAGCCACGATCCCGGAATAAGGGGAATTGGCATAATTGATCACATTCGTGCCCGTGGTTCCGTTCAGGTCGCTGACGCTCTGCAGCATGTTCACATTAGCCAGTTTCAGCACCGTATTTTTCAACGAATATTTAAAATCATATGTCTTATCAAAATCGTTGCTGTCAAAGCCATGGGCAAAATTCACAAGCTCGTTCCGAAATTCGGCGAGTTCCCTCTCGTCCAGGGAATTTTCGCCCATATTCATGTTTTCCAGTTCTTCGTTCAGCCGTCCCGTCTCGTCCACCACATAGACCAGATCGTTCTTTGCCACACGCTCGCCCTCCCGGGCGTAATAATTGACATATCCCGCAGCGGTGGTATAGACAACGCTTTCCTCCCGGATCACGACACCGTGATAGATATTGTCGGTGGCCAGGGAGCCCTCCTGGACTTCATAGCGCACGATATAACTTGTCTGAAAATACATGACGACACAGACCACCACATAAACGAAGATCACGGCAAAAATGACCATGCCGATGTTCAGGTTCAATGGTCTGCGGTATTTTTTGATCTTTGCTGGTTTCTTTGCCACAAAAACCGCCTCCAAAACAAAGCCCCGGCTGTCATCCGAGGCTTTATAACGCTTGCATTCATAAATCTGAAAACTGTTTAAAGAGAAATGATGATCTTTTCTTTCAGCGCTGCGGGAAGTTCTTCCTCATCCTTTGAAATGCTCAGGATGAAATTGACGTCAAATATCCTGCTGATCTTCTCCAGCTTCTCCACCGTGGGAGTGATATCCTGACCCTCCAGATGGGAGATCTTCAGGAAACTGTCAAAATACATCTGCTGCAGATCATGATCCTGAGAAAGGATGCCGCATACAAAGCCTGTAAATTCACTGCTGTTTTCAATAGCGCACTGAGACACATCGATAAGGCGCACCTTATTGTTCAGCTCATACATATGCTTGGTGCTCTTATCCAGATATACGATATTACCGGAAATCTCCCTGATCTCGCTGTTTACCTTATCCAATAACTGCTTTGTCTTACCCTTACCTTTTTTACCTACAATCAGCTGAACCATTGGAATACCCTCCTATAGTAATTTTAGTATGACTGCTCGTATTTCCATTATAGTTTATCCTGAAGCAAAAAACAACTACTATTTATTGATCTCGTCCAACAGGTCTGTCATTTCCCGGTACAGCGTATCCGTCCCGGCCGATCCCAGTATGATGGAAATATACGGTGCGCCGCCGGAATCCCTTGCCAGGAGCATGAGGCAGTGTCCCGCCGCCTGAGTGGTGCCCGTCTTGCCGCCGACCACGTTCACATTTGACGGAGACTGGTAATCTCCCCGTATATACAGGTTTGTGGTGGTCTTGTCAAAAGTCTTCTCCCTGCCGTTCTTATCCAGATATGTGGTCTGGTAGGAAGCCATCTGTATGATCTCATTGAACGTATCGTATCTGACCGCTTCATTGAAGATCAGGTACAGGTCATAAGCCGTGGTGTAATGCTCCGGATCCGTCAGGCCGTTGGGATTGGAAAAATGGGTGTTGGTGGCTCCCAGCCGCCTGGCCTCCTGGTTCATCATCTCCACGAAATCATCCACCGTGCCGCCGATATTTTCCGCAATCAGCATGGCCACATCGTTTGCCGAATACACCAGCAGGATCCGCAGCGCCTGGTCTAAGGTCATGGAATCCCCGCTTTTCAGCCCGCACAGCTGTGCCCCGGCTTCCGTGATATTGACCGCATTGGTGGCGGTCAGCCTCTGGTCAAGGCTGCCGTGCTGCAGCGCCACAAGGGCTGTCATCACCTTGGTCAGGCTGGCGGGGGGCAGGATCTCATGGGCATTTTGGGAATACAGGATCTTCTGGTCATTGAGGCCAAACAGGATCGCCGCCCTCACCTGGGACAGATCCACGTTCTCATCATCCGTCACATCCTCCGTCACCACGCACAGATCGGAGGCGAAAGGTTCTGCCACGTTCCTGTCCTGGCCGGATACCGCATTGAAGCTGCTGATCCGGGAACCCTCCGCGTAAGCCAGGTCATAAGGCAGGCTGCCGCATCCTGTGAGCAAAAGCCCGCAGGCACATAACAGGCAAAAGATGGTTCTGATATTTTTTCTATCTGTACATTTCACGCCACTCTAAATCTCCTCTGTCAAGGGACTTGATCAACAGTTCCGCACTGGCCAGATTGGTCGCCAGCGGTATATTGTACATATCGCAGAGCCTCACAACATTGTTCACATCCGGTTCGTGTGGCTTGGGCGTCAGCGGATCTCTCAGGAAGATTACCAGGTCGATCTGATTGTGTTCGATCTGTGCGCCGATCTGCTGTTCGCCCCCCAGATGTCCCGCAAGGTATTTGTGGATGTTCAGATTTGTGACCTCCTCAATCAGACGCCCTGTGGTGCCGGTGGCGTAGAGATCGTTCTTGCTGAGGATCCCTCTGTAGGCAATGCAGAAGTTCTGCATCAGTTTCTTCTTGGCATCATGTGCGATCAAAGCGATATTCATCATATCTCACCCCACTTACTTCTATTTTGCTCTCCTGGCCTGAAGCCTTACGTTCAGGACAAACCCCATGCCCATAAAAAGACTCATCAGTGAAGTCAGCCCGTAACTTACAAAGGGCAGCGGCAGACCCGTATTGGGCAGGATAAAGGTTGCCACACCGATATTGACAAAACTCTGGAATGCCACCATTCCTCCCATTCCCGTTGCAATGACCGCCCCGGCTGTATCCTTTGCTTTCCTGGCAATGGATATGCATTCCAGCGAAATCCCCATGAGGAGGATGATAACGACAATGCTTCCCTTAAAACCAAATTCTTCGCCGATCACCGCAAAAATAAAATCCGTCTGCGCCTCCGAGATGAAATTTCCGTTCTTCACAGAGGTGATCTCGTTGTTCTTGTAGCCCTTGCCCTCCAGCTGCCCCGAGGCGATGGCCGTGACAGAATTCAACTGCTGGTATGCCAATGTGGTGGAATACTCCTGGGGATCCACGAAAGCCAGAATCCTCCCCCGCTGATAGTCCGTCAGGATCTCATTGTCCGGCTGCAACGCCATGGATATGACGATCGCCACCGCAGGAATGGCGACTGCAAAAGCGCCGACCACAAGCTTCCAGCTGATTCCGCCCGCGAACAATACAAAACAGAATACAACGATAACTACAATACTGGTGGACAGATCCGGCTGCTTGTAGATCATCACCCAGGGAATTGCAGTCAATATTACAGCGATTGCTATAAATCCCACGGTATTGATCTTCTTCCTATATTTCATAATAAACTGTGCAAAGAATAAAATCAACAAAATTTTAGCAGTTTCTGAAGGTTGGAATCTCAAACTGCCGATCTCCAGCCATCTCTGCGCTCCCTTGGCCTTATCCCCGGCGCCGGAGAACAGCACCAGCGCCAGCAGTCCTATATTTGCGGCATACATCAGCCAATACAATTTCAATACTGCAGAGTAATTAAAAAGCGATATGATGATCATGGCGGCGGCCCCCGCCGCCACTCCCGCCAGCTGTCTCTTCTGGAGCGACTCCTCGGCGCTGCCGATGGCCATGATGCCGATGATCGCCAGAGCCAGTATCATAAACACTAATTTAAAATCATAGTCTCTTATCCTGTAGCTTTTGAACATACTGATACCATGTCTTTCCACAAACTGTACACGAAATCACTTTACGTTCAGCGCGTGTTCCTGCGCCGTCGTATCCAGGATGGGAATATTCGCATACAGCATGGGATGTTTGCCTGCCCCTTTACCTGTCCTGTTTCCCACTGTACTGATCTGGATTTCTATGTTTTCCGCGTCTATCTTCATATATTTTGATATCACCTTGGCGATATCGGTCTTGATAAGCTCCATCATTTCCGGCGAACAGTTGACCCTGTCGGAGATCAGCAGGATCTTCAGCCTGTCCTTAGCAATCTGGCAGGAGCTTTTTCTGCGAAAGAAATGTCTCATTCCACTGCTCCTCCTTATGCTTTATGGAAAATCCCCGTTACCCTTGTCCAGAATGAAATTCCTTTCTCGAAATTCAGGAAAGGCACTTCTTTTCCCTCCACCCGCAGCACCACATTGGCATATGCCTGTCCCGCAGGGCAGTCGCTGCCCACCAGAGGTTCTCCCTGATTGGTGGAAATGACTACGTTCTCATCGTCGGGCACGATGCCGATCAGCGGGATGGCAAGGATATCCACCACATCCTGGGCCGACATCATATCCCCTTTCCGCACCATATCCATCCGGAGACGGTTGAGGACCAGATCCATCTGCTTGAACCCGTTCGCCTCCAACAGTCCGATGATGCGGTCCGCGTCACGGATCGCCGAAACTTCCGGCGTAGTGACCACCAGGGCCCTGTCCGCGCCGGCAATGGCGTTCTGGAACCCTTGCTCGATCCCCGCCGGGCAGTCCAGGATGATGTAATCAAACTGCTCCTTTAAGTGCTCGATGACCTTGATCATCTGCCCCGGCGACACGGCTGTTTTATCCCTTGTCTGTGCCGAGGGCATAAGATACAGCCCGGGATGCCGCTTGTCCCGGATCAGGGCCTGCTTCACGCGGCAGTTTCCCTCCACCACGTCCACCAGATTGTAGACGATGCGGTTTTCCAGCCCCATCACCACATCCAGATTACGCAGACCGATGTCCGTGTCGATCAGACAAACTTTCTTCCCAAGCTTCGCGAGACCTGTTCCCACATTTGCTGATGTGGTGGTCTTTCCCACACCGCCTTTTCCTGAAGTGACGACAATGACCTGACTTTCCATGTTTCAAATCCTCCATTTTCATTTTGTCGTCCTCCGAATCCCAAGGAACTGTCAGACAGTTCCTAAAAAGAACTCAGCAAATCTTTGGTAAAGGGTTCAAATATGATCTTGTCGTTCTTTACATATGCGATCTTCGGCTGTACCTTTGGGCGTATGCTCCATTTTGACTGTTTTGTACCTGTTTTATATTTGAAATCGCCGATCTTGATTCTTTCCGGCTCCATTTCAAGCGCTGCAACAAAGGCTCCCTCCATGCCGTTCCCGCCTGCATAGGCCTCGCCGTAGAGTCCGCCCAGGATGATGATGTTCCTTGCGCTGATGATAGCGCTCCCGGGGTAAACATCCCCCAGGATGATGATGCTGTTCTCTGTCTCTATCACTTCATTGTTCTTCAGGGTACCCTTAAAAAACTGTCCGTCCTCCCCGCCGCTGAGCTTCTTCTCCATATGGGCCAGCGCCTTGATGAAATTCTTGTTGGCGGCCTCATCCCTGCCTACAATGCAGGCAATGCTTAAGTTGCTGTTCTGGTGGATGGTGTCCAGGATGGCGATCTCTTCCGCGCTGCTGACCTCTCTCCCATCGATGGAAAGAGCCATACAGGCCGTGCCAAAGAAACCCTTTGCCCCCGAGAACTTGCCGGCAAGTTCCTCCAGGATGTCCTCAAAGGCAGCTTCCTCGCTCAGATGAAGGGAGATCCCCTTAGGAAAACTTTTGATCAATACCGCGTCTTTCATGCTGCCTGTCCCCTCCTTTTTGATTTCCAGGGAAGAACGCCTGCCCAAAGCGAACTTGTTCGCCTGGCGTTCTTCTCACACTTCCGATCATGCCCCTGCGGCGGCACAAACCAATCCCACGGGTTCTGCGA
Organism: Lachnospiraceae bacterium; assembly: GCA_023664345.1. GTDB lineage: Bacteria > Bacillota > Clostridia > Lachnospirales > Lachnospiraceae > Acetatifactor. The sequence goes on from JAMPFQ010000039.1 coordinate 25,094, forward strand.
CTCCGGGAAGAATCGCTGCTCTTGCGATTCTTCAGTGTGAGATTTAGAGTTTCTCCGCGAAGCAGCCCTTGCTGCGAGCGG